>JAQRGB010000045.1 GCA_029237605.1 Candidatus Thiodubiliella sp. | reverse complement strand
TTGAGTTGCCAATTTGTCTTCCTAAGACCGCTTGGCCTCCGACTTTATAAACTTACCCAGGGAGTTTACATTGCAAACATAGTGTAACGCGTCCACTGGCGGTTTGTTTCGGTGAGTCCGCACAGTACAACAGTCCGACTTGGCAACGCCACCTAGCGACTTATCACCGGCACTGCAGTGCATGATATAAAAATCCTAAAACCATCAACTTCTAAAACTGGCGTTTTGAAGAAAGTCATGAAATATGCAATCTTAAATTCGATAAAATTGACGCAGTACAATTTGAACGACGTTATAAGCCAAAGATATGAGTGCCAGAAATAATCCACATTCAGACACATGAAAATGTTTGCCATTTCTCCATTTCATTGTCGAAACTCCAGACGGTTTTACAGAATGTGAAAGCCATAGAAAATGTATACTGGATATCAAATACTCCTACAAGCACCAATATGAACTTGTGAGTGAAATTCACGACAGGTCATACATTACATCGAAACAGAAATCATTGCCTTGAAAAAGTCTGAGAAATATTACACACACACAAGTACACATTCAAACGGCTGTATGTCAAAAATTGTTCTGCGACTTTGCACTGTAGTGGAGTATCCTGATTCATGCAGAGGGGTGTGAATTGTGAATGGAGTTTGGAAGGGGTGCGAGAACATACATTTAATTTCTTCCATTGAAGTGATTTTCACATATATTATACAGGTAGTTATTTCCCCCAGAAAACGTAGGTTAAAGTAAAAAAATACACACCTGACCAAATGTTACAGGATGCAATTACACACCATGTCACTGGACTTTGTACTGTACACCCACTGGTGAATCCATGTGACAAGTGTTTTGTATGATGTGGTGTTTGTGAATGAGCTGATAAGACAAGCCTTTGCACTTAATGACTGGGTGCCAGACATCCTTCAGCAAAGTTGCAAATCATGATTTGAATTGGGGTCCCATCTGTTTGGCACAAAGTGTTCTTTATAGGAATTAAATATTAAATAAGTATAATTGTGTAACTATTCCAACAGTTTTAAAAAATACGAGTGCCCACTACACAGAAATATTCACTTAGTAATCTTAGGTTTACTGATAGGTTGTATCATCGTGCTATTTTGATTGTAAATGAGGCAGGTCATTTTTAAATTATTTATATCAACTAAATGTGTCACCTGAATAAATATTTGTATTGACTTGTTACAAAATATGATCATTGCACATCAAAAGATAAATAGAGAGAATAAATAGTTGTTTCCATTAACATTTTAAAGAGTCAATGTTATCGCCCTTGATATCAAAGTGGCAATTCAAGCTTGATGTAAAAATAATAATAATGTAAAATTAACATGGTTGATATGATTTTTTTAAGAATTTTAACAAATTTTCTACAACGGCCATCTTGGATTATGCGACAACCTCCATTTTAACAAATATGAAAATGCTTCACCCACGCACCACAACTGTGAAGTCTGACCAGCGTCGGCCAAACGGTACATGAGAAGAAGACGAAATCTATAATTAAAGGATGACCTGTCGGCGGCCATCTTGTATGATGTATCATCCGATTTTGACAATACCCACGATACCTTCGATTTGATATATATCAGGACCATATTAGGTCAAATTTGAAATATCGCTATGTGCCAGATACAAAATCAATGCGTGAACAAACAAAGGGAGAACACTGGAATATTAGTGAGGCAAGAGTTGTGATAAAAATACAAAAAGGAATTCCAGTTATGCTCGGGACACAAAATCAGTACATGTATCCGAAAAAAACAAAAGAAATCAGTATGTTAAGATATGTTATTCTTGCTTTTAAGGACTAGAGCAAGTGAGCGGGGTCTCACACATACCCGCGGCCGTAGCAAAGTCATTTGGCCTTGACCTTTGGCATGAAAGCTGCTTAGGTGAGATATAGAATGAAAATATGGCTGTTGATAAAGAAGTGTGACATTTCCAGTCGATCCAATATACGGTTGCAGATAAATTGTGTACTTAAAACTTTAATGCAAATATTTCAAAACATTTAACACAATTTGACCTTGACCTTGGGCATGAAAGTCACATGCGTAGGCTATAAAATGAAAATATGGATGTTGATTGTTGATAGACAAATATATGAAGTTTCAATTCAATCTGACTTACGGTTGCAGAGAAATTGTTTACTTAAAACTTTAACGCATATATTTCAAAACATTTAACGCAAGTTTCAAAGTAATTTCACCTTCACTGTGTGCATGAAAGCCGTATGAGTGGGCTATATAATGTTTGTTTAATGGTGTTTAACGGCCTATCAACAGCTATGGTCTAATACTCACATAAAGGATATAACTGTCGGATACCAAATGCCAAAGTTGTTTGTTTGTTTATTGGTGTTTAACGGCCTATCAACAGCAGGTCATATAAAGCTGGGCAAACGGGTTTGATCCTGTATTAACCTGCTGCATTGGGGGAAAATCCCAAAATCAGAACGGAATAATTTCATCGAGAAAAATATAGTCAGCCCTGAAATTAGAATAACCTGACCTGATGCCAGGTCCATACCACACCAAAGTCACTTGGCCCCTTTCCCTAAAAAAGGATTACGAATAATCGTAATACTCACACAAGAGATATAACCAGATTCAACTGTCACATACAAAATGCCAAAGACGTATGTGAGGGCCAAACCAGGTCTCCAGTCGGATTTCCGGTAAGGATGAATCGCGATTGTTAAATTACCCATCACATGCACCCACCAGGGCTATAGAAAGAAAATATTGATCTTCTAACTTCATAAAGAAGTATATATATGAAGTTTCAAGTCAACCCGACTTGCGGTTGCAGAGACATTGTGTACTTAAAAACTTTGACATGTTTGATACAAATATTTCAAAACTTTAAGTAATTTGACCTTGTGCAGGAAAGCCACATCACATCGGTGTGCTACAGTATAAAAAATATGGATGACGATAAAGAAGTATATGAAAATTCAACTCAATGCGATTTACGGTTGCATATATAATGGGTACCCAAAAACCTTCAACGCAAATCTTACGGATGGACGAAAATACAAAAACTATATACACCTCGATATACTTTGTATGCCTGGGTATGAATCATGATTGAAGGCACTGTGTTACAGATGATGCCTCAATATGTTGTTTCTCACATCATGCACTGCAAATGACCAATATCAACCAATTGCACCATTTCATTCGAAGTCAAATTTCGAAGTCGAAATTTATTGTACACATGTAATTTGTTACAAGTTTGACCATTGGGCATTGATTTCAATTATAATCATGATAATAGCACAAAAATACATCATTAATTCGTAAATTTTTGTTTCCCTTCGAAAGTCTACAAAGTTTGTCTTTGGTCTATTCTGGATGTTTCAAGTAAAATCCTTTATTGCGAAGATAACTGAAACCATGTGAAACCAACCAAATATAGACTTTATAGACTGTGGACGTTAAACAGAAATTTATGAATCAAAGATTGAATGCAATACCTTAAATGCTAATCACTCTAGGTTGGCGGTAGGATTTTTAAATTTGCTCAAATATGTGTCTGTGACTGGAGAAATGGGGCTTATGGGATTTGCGATCAGTGTAGATACACATATCCGCACAGGATCTGAACTGTTCACCATTACATCAATGAAATCTCCATCATGCTTCTAACAAGCCACATCATTATCAGGCTACATGAGTGTACTATTTGATCAGGAGCTACACTGGTCACAAATCCCATAAACCACATTCTCCAGTCACAGCCACCGGTTAAAGTAACGGACCAATACCTATAAATACATTAAATATACCTAAAAGCATCAATAAGTGAAATAAAATAGGCTAAACAAATTATTTACTCCCATATATCACACATGGAGTAAATACATTTTGTTTAGCTTATTTTTCTCTCACTTATTGATGCTCTTAGGTATATTTAATGTATTTATAGGCCATGGTCCGTTACTTCAACCTGAGGTCACAGCCACATATGTTTAAAAGCATAGTAAATATATTTCTGACCATTTCAATATCTAGTCCTTCGAGTGTCACATAATCAGAAATGTACAAATGTCATTCTGTCCACCACAAGAATGAGTCACCGATTCAAAACATATTGACAAATCTTAAAACTGCACAACTCAGATTTGTGTGAATAAGATTCATTCTCAATTCCATCAACACAAGAAGTAACATGTCTTCACGATACATCCTTTCAACAGGTTGATTAGATGATTAGAGCAGAAATCAGAGTTAAGAACCACACAAACACTGCCGCTGGCATGGATGGTACTCCGGTTAAATGGTTAATTTTTTGTAACTGAACTTGTCTTTCTCAAGCTCTTCCTCGAGGGTTATATTTTCAGATGTCGCTGATCTTAAGATGATGACAGTCTGTCATGGCGACACTATATTTTGCTTCGTGTAGGTCAGGAACTGGATCAGTTCCCATTTCGCGAGTGTTTGGCAACTTGTTGCCCAGGTGGAGTAGTGTCTTCGGGCAGCGATTCTTCTGGTGGCCTTTGTCCTTCAACAGCAGAATGAGAAACAATTTCCGCCTTATCTGCTTCTTCTGAAACCGCCCATATACTATCTCAATAGCCCTGCTGGTGTCTGCCTCGACTGCAGGGTGAAGTTGAAGAGGCTCGACGAATAATCCAGATGGCTAAGATCTGTAGACGGCTTCCCTGAAACAAACAATCAAACACTATTATGTACATGGTTAGCCTTTTATTGAATTTCTTACCAGTATTAACCATTACTCAGCAAATGACTCCGCAACTTTCCAACATGAAACAGTGCTTAGAGAACTACATCCCACCCGGGCATCAAACTCACAACACTTGGATAAATGTGGTAAGCGAGTAAGCCACATTGTTCATAGTTGTGAACAGTAACTCTTGAAATCTACAACCGTACTGTCCGTAGCAGAGTTACGTTTCCATTCATAGTCTTCCTCTGCAGAATAGTGAATAAGAGATCTGGTTCGCAAATTA
>JAQRGB010000044.1 GCA_029237605.1 Candidatus Thiodubiliella sp. | reverse complement strand
CTCCAACACTTAGGCACTAATACATCACCACATACATGATTTGACTACCTAGGTACAGAAGTATAGAGTTGAGACGATCTGGTGAGATAGTGGATGTAAGGGTCATTGTAACTTTGGATTTGTTGAACAGTACCTCCCTGTGATGATGGCACAGCGGGTGTTCTAGGTTAGCACTAGACACTTCTGCATCTGAGGCGAGATTACTACCACTATTATATTGTGTATGAACAATACTATATCCTGCCAGGTGTCTATAACCAGTCCCCAATATTTGTGTCCAGTACCATAGAGGGGGAATTGTAAATATACCATTACATTAGACCATACATATACCGGATTGACTTACCCGAATTGAGAAACTTATACCGTCGTTAGGAGTAGAGACCGGATTGATTTACCTTAACCTTATAGACGTGAAGCAAGAGACTCGCACAAATCACCAAGTGATTTGAGTGCTAGAGACCTTGTGTACCGTCGGGTAAAGCGTGTAAATCGATAATCCGGAGTTGAGTTGAGAGTGAGAATGTCGTCCATTAAGGAGCTAATGGACATAGGCAAAAGCTTAGGGCTAGCAGATTCAGAGTTAAGGGCCTTTGTAAAGGAAGAGCAGGAGAGAGAAAGACAGGAAAGACTAGAGGCTAGACAGGCTGAGAAAGATAGGTTAGATGCTGAGCGGTTGGCTAAAGAGGCTGAGCGACAGGCTGAGAAAGATAGGTTAGCGGTTAGATGCTGAGCAGTTAGCTAAGGAGGTTGAGCGACAGCTGGAGATAGGTAATGCTGAGCATTAGCTAAGGAGTTGAGCGCAGATGGAGAAAGATAGGTTAGATGCTGAGCAGTTAGCTAAGGAGTTGAGCGACAGATGGGGAAAGATAGATTAGATGCCAATGAAGCACAGTTAGCTCTAGAATTCAAATTGCGAGAACTAGACACTAAGCATCAGGTAGAAATGGCAAAAGTAGAAAGGGGAGAAGTAGTAGATGAAGATAGACATGATAGGGACTATGGCAGAGCATTCGGTCCGAAGCTGCCACATTTTGATCAGAATAATGACAACATGGATAGCTACTTAGCTAGATTTGAGAGGTACGCAGCAATTCAAAGGTGGGGTAGAGATAAGTGGTCACTACACTTGAGTGCTTTATTGAAGGGCAAGGCATTAGATGTATATTCTAGACTACCTATTGATGATGCTCTTGACTATGATAAGTTGAAATCCGCTTTGTTGAAATGTTTTGATCTAACGGAAGATGGGTTCAGACGCATGTTCAAAAACACCAAACCTGATCACAGTGAATCATTTGTGCAATATGTCAGTCGGTCAAAGAACTATTTAGATAGATGGTTTGAGTTAGGTAAGGTGAATAGAACATATGAAGGAGTACTAGACTACATGATCAGAGATCAGATGTTAAGTATATGCAGTCGTGAGCTCTACTTATTTCTCAAAGAGAAAACATTTGACTCGATAGATCAGATGGCGGTTCAGGCAGATTACTTTGCAGAAGCTAGAGGAGGTAGCAAGTATGTAGTTCAGAGGAACAGTACTAGCAACAGAACTGAGTACAGGTCAGTAGATAACCAGAGGCGCAAGGTAAGTAGTGCGGATAATCGATCCAGAGATAGGAGTCGAGATAGGGACAGATATCAGAATAGAGACCACAATAGAAGCCCAAGTAGGGGTAGTTATGATAGAAGCCCGAGTAGAGGTAGTTATGACAGAAGTACCAGCAGGAACGGCTACGATAGGCATCGCGGGACATGTTACCATTGTGGCAAAGAAGGTCACATGTCCTACGATTGTCCTAAGCGTGACCGGTCCTCAGCTTACAAAGCAGCAGCAGTCGAGGAAGAGAAACATGTAAGTTTTGCAGATAAAGAACAGAGAGGTCGGTACAGAGGTAGAAATAGAGGTAGAAGTGGAAGGCACACTAGAGGCAGAGGTAGAGGTAGATGGCAAAACACGGAACAACCAGGGGAAAACCAAGGAAATTTCTGTGTGGTTGATACCGACACCACTATTGTATGTTCAGGTAGCGAGATACAGCCGGAGTTGATTAACGGATGTACATTTGGTATGGATAGGCTACCCGTAGCAGAGGGCACATTAAATGGGAAAAAGGTCACAGTAATGCGAGATACTGGGTGTACCGGGGTGGTCGTCAGGGAAAGCTTAGTACAACCAGATCAGTTTTTAAGCAAAGTTTCAACATGCATGCTGGTAAATAGGAGCAAAATGAGTGGAATTCCTACCGCCCGGGTAGATCTAGATACACCTTTTTTCAAAGGTCAGGTAGAAGCCCTTTGCATGACAGATACAATGTATGATGTTACCATAGGTAATGTAGACGGGTCAGAGTTACCGGTGATATCCGATTTTAGAGGCGCTAAATCGTGCGCAGTTGAAACTAGGTCACAAACGACAGCCCGAGACGAATCATATAAGACCCTCAAAGTCCCTACCGCAATCGCGAACGTATCACGCGATGAATTCAAAGAGGCGCAGGCACATGACGTCACATTGACGTCAGTTCGAAATAATGCAAAAGACGGAACGGTACGGTCAAGTAAGAACGGAAACAAATCGAAATTCGCATACCGAAAAGACTTGTTGTATCGTAATTTCGAATCGATAGGGTCAGGTAGGATGTACCATCAGCTGGTAGTCCCAAAAACACTTAGGACTACCGTGATGAAAGTGGCACATGAATCAATCATGGCGGGCCATTTAGGGGTTAAGAAGACAACTGATCGAGTGTTATCAGAATTTTATTGGCCAGGCGTGGGCAGTGACATTACACGGTTTTGTAGGTCTTGTGACATATGTCAAAAGACTGTGTCAAAGGGACACATCACCAAGGTTCCGTTAGGAACTATGCCGTTGATAGACACTCCGTTCAAACGAGTCGCAGTTGATATTGTAGGGCCAATTTTTCCAGCTACCGATCGGAAGAATCGTTACATACTAACGTTAGTTGATTATGCAACTAGGTACCCAGAAGCGGTACCACTACCAGGCATCGAGGCCGAACGAGTCGCGGAAGCTCTCGTGGATATGTTCAGTAGACTGGGTATCCCCGAGGAGATGCTCACCGATAGGGGTAGTCAATTTACGTCGGCAGTCATGGAGGAAGTTAGTAGATTGTTATCGCTGAGACAATTAACCACGACACCGTACCACCCACAGTGTAACGGTCTCGTGGAACGGTTCAATGGTACGTTAAAGCAAATGCTTCGTAGAATGGCAAGCGAACGTCCCAAAGATTGGGACAAATACATTAACGCGCTCTTATTCGCGTATCGCGAAGTCCCTCAAGAAAGTTTGGCTTTCTCACCGTTTGAACTATTGTACGGAAGGACCGTTCGGGGTCCGATGAGCATACTAAGAGATCTGTGGTCCGAGAAGGACATAGAGGACAACGTCAAAACGACGTATCAGTACGTCCTCGACTTGCGCGAACGGCTCGAGAAAACGTGCGAAATCGCGCATGAGAACTTGAAGAGTGCGTCCAAAAAGTACGCAAAGTACTACAACCGTAAGACTCGTAGTAGGCAGTATGCAGTGGCAGATCAGGTACTTGTACTACTACCGACAGACAACAACAAATTGCTTCTTAGGTGGAAGGGACCATACCCCATAACAGAGGTAGTTAATGAGTGGGACTATAGAGTTGACATGGGAGGGAAGTTGAAAACCTTTCATGCAAACATGTTAAAGAGGTACGAGACTAGGCCTGAGCACCCGGGGAAGGGAATACTCACTGTAATAAATGCGGCCGTGATAGAAGACACAGTAGAGGGGGATCCTAGTCCAAGTGGGTGTAGTGCCGAAGAAAACATGTTATGTCCCAGGGGATTAGAGTCCGATACGGAGAGCAAAGTTGACCTGTCGCCTGATTTAGGCAAGAAACAAAAGACCCAAGTCAAAGAGATCTTACGGGAATTCACCCATGTCCTGAGGGACGCACCAGGACACACCCATATAGAGAAACATGAGATAAAGTTGTCAACGCAAGACCCATTAAGAATTAGGGGGTACCCTATCCCATTTAAGGTCAGGGAAACAGTCAGCCAGGAAGTAGAGGAGATGCTGAAGCTAGGTGTCATAGAACCTTCAAAATCACCCTACTCATCCCCCGTAATTCTGGTTAGGAAAAAGGACGGGGGGCTCCGATTCTGCATTGATTTCCGGCAACTTAACAAAGTCACTGTGTTTGATGCGGAACCAATGCCAAATATTGAAGAGATGTTCTCTAAGTTGGCGGGACATAGCTACTTTTCAAAGCTGGACCTGAGTAAGGGCTACTGGCAGGTCCCATTGGATGAGAATTCCAGGGAATATTCCGCTTTCGAGGCACCCCAGGGTCTATTCCAGTTCAAGGTCATGCCCTTTGGAATGGTCACGGCACAGGCCACTTTCTGTAGACTCATGAGGAAAGTATTAAAGGGGGTCCACAATGCAGACAGCTTTGTTGATGACATCTTGATATTCTCCCATACGTGGCAACAACACCTGGGAGCTCTGAGTGAAGTCCTCTCCCGATTGTCCGATGCCAATCTAACGGCAAAACCCTCCAAGTGCAGCATTGGGTACAGGCAACTTGAGTGCCTGGGACATACTATCAGCAGTAAGAAAGAACTAAGGGCCCATCCCGAAAAGGTCAAGGCAGTTCATGAAGCTAATGTCCCTGAGACAAAGAAGGAGGTCAGGGCTTTCTTGGGGTTAGCCGGGTTCTATAGGAAGTTCATGCCCAACTTCGCAGAGATAGCGAGCCCGCTAACTGACCTTACTAAGAAAGGTCAACCAAACAAGGTCAACTGGGGGGCACCCCAACAGAAAGCTTTCGTTACCCTCAAGGGATTATTGACCAGGGACCCAGTTCTGAAACTGCCCGAACTAGACAAACCTTTCGTGCTCAGGACGGATGCTTCCGACATTGGGTTAGGGGCAATACTGTTGCAAGAGCAGGATGGTATCCCACTTCCGATAGCGTATGCCAGCAAAAAGATGTTGCCAAGGGAACGCAATTATTCGGTAGTTGAGAAGGAGTGTCTGGCAGTCGTGTGGGGGGTCGAGAAGTTCCACCGTTATTTGTTTGGGGGGGAATTTATCCTAGAAACGGACCACCAACCGTTGGTTTACCTAAACAAAGCCAAGGTTGCAAATTCCCGACTAATGAGGTGGGCCTTGATACTGCAACCTTACCGAATGCGTATTGTTGCGATAAAAGGGGCCGACAATCTGGGGGCAGACTACCTGAGCAGGATATCGGGGTAGATTCAGCTGTGCCAACGTGTCTCGCGATTATGCACGAAAGTGTAAACACTTTTTGTTTAGGGGGGAGATATGTCGCGTGACACGTGCATTCTTGTACATTCTGGATTCCGTATAATTGTATATTTGTGATGTGTGGTACTGTGTTGTATTGTTGTGCGTACTATTG
>JAQRGB010000042.1:12168-44491 GCA_029237605.1 Candidatus Thiodubiliella sp. | reverse complement strand
TTTTGTACAACTCCTTGGCTCACAGAACGACATGGCTACGATCCGACTTCACCAATACGCTTAAAACGAATCACGCCATTATGATCAACAATAAAAGTCTCGGGAGTGGCATATACACCCAATTCTAGACCTAACTTTCCTTGCCTATCAAAAACTATAAAATCAAAAGGATTGCCTAGCCTCTCTAAAAAATATTTACCTTCTTTTTTGTTATCTTTATAGTTAACGCCAACCATTTGTACAATATTATCTTTTGCAATATTATTTAACATTTCATGTTCTGCACGGCAAGTGACACACCAGGATGCCCACACATTAACTAACGACACTTTATTTTTTAATTTCTCTTGCAAGCGATATCTTTTACCAGTTTTAAAATCTTGAACTTCGATATTTGAAAATGACTTATCGATAAAAGGTGATGGTAGTATTTTAGTATCACGACCTAAGTTATAGTACAAAAGGCAAGACAATGCAATAAAAGCCACTAGAGGAATAAACTTACCCATCACTCTTTTGCCTTTTTTAAAGCATCTGCCACTTCTGGTGGCATGTAGTTCTCATCGTGTTTTGCTAACACTTCAGTGGCGACAAATACACCATTCACCAAAGATCCTGTGGTAATGACGCCTTGCCCCTCTCTAAATAAATCTGGCAAGATCCCTGTATATTCAATGCTGAATTTATTTTTATTGTCTGTCACATCAAAAGTTGATTTTAAATCTTTGCGCTTAAAACTACCATTAATAACTAAGCCACCTAAGCGAAAATTTTTACCAACTGGGGCTTTGCCCTGTGCCACTGCGGTTGGTGAATAAAAATAATTGGCGTTACTACCTAGCGCCTGTAATAAAAGTGTAATAGCCAATATTGTGCCTACTACCAATAATAGCACCAATGCCATTCTATTTTGTCTTTTAGTCATTTATTATCTCTTTCATATTTAATGCGTAATTGTATTGTATTACGTTTATGTGTTATTTTTGTACCAACAAATAAAATCGCTATCGTGGCAAAAGTCAATAAATATGAAGCCCATATGTAAATAGTATATTTATCAAATAACAAAAAATCCATTATTTATCTGCCCCAGTAATAATTTCTCTAACCCAGCGTGAATTTTGCTCCCTAACTAACACTTCATTTCTAGCACGCATCAACATTAAAGCACTATATAAAAATTTAAAAGCAAAACTGATTAACAGCAATGCAATAAACATATCTTGTTGCATAGATATTTTAGTAAAACTAATAGATGAGCCTTGATGTAAGCTATTCCACCAATCAACTGAATAATAGATAATAGGAATATTTACTAAACCAATAATTACTATGACAGCAGAAGCCTTGTCAGCAGTTTTTGGATTATCAAAGGCATTGTTAAGAGATATGTAGGCCAAATATAAAAATAATAAAATAAGCTCAGAGGTAAGTCGTGCATCCCACACCCACCAAGTACCCCACATTGGCTTTCCCCATATACTACCTGTGACTAATGCTAGAAAAGTAAATGACGCACCAATTGGTGCAGAAACTTTTGCCACTATATAAGCGAGTTTGATTTGCCAAATAAGTCCAATACCGCTTGAAATAGCCATTATTATATAAATAAATAAACTCATCCATGCAGCAGGTACATGCACATACATAATACGGACACTATCACCTTGTTGGTAGTCAGTTGGAGAGACAACAAAACTCCAATACAATCCAATTAGTGACAATACAATAAACGGAACCATTAGCCAAGGAATTATTTTTTCACTGATTTGATAAAAATTTCTTGGCGAGGCGAATGCTTGAATCCATTTCCACATTATTAATTATTAATTATTAGTTGTTAATAGTTAATTATTTTAATGATTTTTTTGCTACATTATTGCGTAAATAAGTTGGCAATGGCAATTCATCATCATGTATAGGCTTTTGACTTAAATATAAATCAATCAAATTCTGCGATTTAGGATAAAAATCTGCCATACAATGATTAATACCTGTTTTCTTAACAAGCTCATCTTTATAAACCCCCCAACCTGTTCCTACACCAATAAACTCACTACTCAACGTATCTACTTCGTCTGGTTTTGATAAACGCTGTGTTGTTAATACACCATCTTCATATACACCCCAATACACTTCACTCATTCGAGCATCAAGTGCTGTGGCTATTTTATTAGACTTATATTTCTTAGCCGCACCAGCGCCCAATACTTCAAGTGTTGAAAAACCTTTAGTAGGAATATCAAACGCTAAAGATATTCCTTGTACTACACCAATGCATAGCCTCACCCCAGTAAATGCACCAGGCCCTTTTGTGTAGACAATAAGATCTAAATCTGCTACCGATAAATACGTCTGTTCAAATACTTCATCACACAATGGCAAAATTAAACTAGAGCTCTTTTTTACATTTTTAATAAAACGCGAGACAGTTTCACCTTGTGTGTAAAGACTTACAGAGCACACTTCAGTACAAGTATCAATGGCAAGTATATTTTGCATTCAGTTATTTTACAATCTTTTGATATTTATGATACACGCGTAACACTAAATCTCTACGCTTTGCCGATCTAATAGGGTGTTTTTTTGGATTGTAATAACTAGGTCCTTTTAATAATGCTACTAAAGTTGCTAAGCCCTCTAAAGACAATTTGTCAATCTCTTTGTTAAAATAGAATCGTGCTGCACGCTGAAACCCACTCACCTCAAAATTACCATATTGACCCAAATATACGCTGTTCATATAACGAGCAAGAATATCTTTCTTAAAGTCGGATCGTAGCCATGTCGTTCTGTTAAACTTTCTTTCAAAGGTTTTGTCACGTGTCAATAACGAATTTTTAATCATCTGCTGAGATAGTGTACTAGCGCCTCGCATTGGTTGGTCGTAAAACCAATTATCACGCAATACTCTACCAATCTCCACAAAATCAACACCATAATGATTAAAAAATGATTGGTCTTCCATTATTAACAACATATTAACTAATTCTTTAGGATAGGCTTCTAGCGATAATTGAGAATTTGTTAATTCAAGTGGCTTAGAAAATTCCTCTTTAACCAGAGCATGTAGGTGGCCTAAGTAAACGGCAAAAACTATAATGCTAATTAATACTAAGGCCTTTAACCATTTTACAAACCTAAATTTCATATCTTACCTCGTTGCTCCAAATCATAAAAACTCCGGCTATGGTCAAATAATAATATGGCATATCAATTTTACGTCGGTCAATTATAATTATACAAAAATATCATTTAAGCTCTTTTTAAATTGTATTCTTTTTTTTATTTAGTGGATTTAAGTTATTACTCATCCTGAATATCTATTTGCTGATTTATAATTAAAGTCATCTGTAGCTATTGATGAAAAGTTTTAACCAAAAATATCAATATATTCATAGGAATTATTAAAAAGTCGGTAATTTTATTTGATATTTTTGAAATAACAACCTTTCTTTCTAATAATTTTAACTTGTTGTTTAATACATTTGCAATATCATCACTTAATGGATTGCGTTGATCATAAAGATAAGTTTAAATTATATTCTTTACCTTGTCTTTATTAAATTTCTCACTAATACAAAGCTCATTAAGGGCTTTAAGTTTTTATTTTAATTCCTTCTTCGCCCATTATTTATATTTAAAAAATGATTTTATCTTATTTAATTT
Source organism: Candidatus Thiodubiliella sp. (assembly GCA_029237605.1). Taxonomy (GTDB): domain Bacteria; phylum Pseudomonadota; class Gammaproteobacteria; order PS1; family Pseudothioglobaceae; genus Thiodubiliella. The sequence continues at coordinate 40,822 of JAQRGB010000042.1, read as the reverse complement.
TTATTATGAGAAAAGTGTATAATGTTTTTTCCCTTGCTTGACTGAGTATTACTTAGCAAGCTATTTTTTAATAATAACCATAAGGAGAAAACACTCATGAGACACTATGAGATTACACTAATTGTGCATCCAGATCAATCCACACAGGTTGAAACGATGATAAACAAATACAAAGAGATTATTACCACCGATGGTGGCAAGGTTCACCGATTCGAGGATTGGGGCCGTAAACACCTAGCTTACCCAATTAACAAAATTTATAAAGCACATTACTTAATGTTAAACATTGAATGTAATAAAGATACGCTTGATAAATTAAATCACAACTTCCGTTTTAACGATGCTATTTTAAGAAATTTAATCATTTCTAAAAAATGCAATCACTGAAGCTTCGGCGATGATAATCGCCAAAAACTCAGATGAAAAAAAGCAAGATAGAAAATAGGAGATTATTATGGCTAAGCAACAAAAAAGAAAACGCAGACCTCAAATTAAAATCAACACTTTTTGCCGTTTCACAGCAGCAGGCGTTAAAGAAATTGACTATAAAGATGTAGATATTTTATTAAAAAATATTGATGAAAGTGGAAAAATTACCTCATCAAGAATGACGGGTACAAGCTCTAAATTTCAACGTCAACTAACCACTGCAATCAAGCGTGCTAGATTTTTAGCATTAATTCCCTACACTGACAAACATAAAAAATAGGAGTCAATTATGCAAATAATTTTATTAGAAACAATTGGTAAAATGGGTAATTTAGGTGATGTGGCTAATGTTAAAGCTGGCTATGCGCGTAACTTTTTAATTCCACAAGGTAAAGCAAGGCCAGCAACAGCGGCCAACTTAGCAGAGTTTGAAATAATGAAGGCTGACTTAAAGGCAAAAGAAGAGATGACAGCGAAAACAGCACAAGCAGCAGTAGATGCAATGGCTGACGCGGTTTGTTTGCTTAAAGCAAATGCAAGTGAAGAAGGCAAACTATTTGGTTCTGTTACTACAGCAGATATTAAAGCAAGTTTAGAGCAAGCAGGCCATAAAGTTGAAAAACGCAATATTAACTTATCTGAAGCAATTCACCATGTTGGTGAATATGATGTTAGTATAACTTTGCATGCTGATATTACTGCTAATATTAAAGTAGTAGTTGAAGCTGCCGAAGAAGAATAAATCCTTACTTTAAAGTTAAAACGACAATAAGTAGTTATAGCCTTCTATTTGGACTTTGCTTTATATTATTCATCCTTAAAATTGTCAGTATTGACTCTATTTTGATGTTTTTTGGTTTGCTTTATTCTGTAAACTTCTTTTTTCTCTGTGCATCTTTAATTTCCTTTTTATTGTTTTCTGATTGCTCTGCGTAAAACATTGAACTATCAATCGTTAAATTCTCATCTGGAATGCCATTATCACCAGAACGACATGGCTACGATCCGACTTAAAAATAGCAAAACGAGTACCTTTATATTTTTTAACCTCTAAAGATCCTTTAGGATCGAAACACCAATCTTTATGTAGATTCTTTTTAGTTTTTGGAAATCGTTTTTTCCAATTAGGAATAGTTAATGTTTCAATATTTACAAACTTAACAGGTGCTATCTGACCTACTGGGTCTTTAACTCTAAGATCTACAAACATTTCTTCTATGCTCTTAAGTGCTGGTAAATTTAAAATCTCTAGTCCTAATCTTCCTGAATCAACAAACTTCTCTTCTTGAAAATCTTGCTCATTTTGTTCTTCTTGAAGCCTTTCTGCTTTAGTGATTTCTTCCCCTTCAAATTCATTTTTTTCTAATTCTTCAGCCACAATGCATCCTTTAATTTTAGTTTTTTATTAATTAATTATAAGCTAAGTTCAAAAAAACAGCTAAGAAAATAAAAATGAAAAAAATAACTCACCTATGTAAAAATCTGACCTAATAACTTAATACATTGCTGCTCTTTTTAAGGTGAAATTTAGCGAAAAAAACTCAAAAAAGTAAAGAATAAAATATAGTTTTAAGCTAAAATTATAGTTTTTTAATACAAGTATTTTTACCACTTATTTTTTTTAACATTATGAACATAGAAAATGTTAATATACCACCAAATTCAATCGAATCTGAGCAGTCTGTACTCGGCGGTTTATTATTACATAACGAGGCCTGGGATCAAGTAGCCGATGCTGTCAATGAAAATGATTTTTACACTGCCTCACATCGTATTATTTTTACCGCGATTAAATTGTTATTAGAACATACTGAGCCTGCAGACATTTTAACAGTTAAAGAACGATTAAAAAAAACAGGCGAAGAAGAATCTGTAGGTGGTTTTATGTATTTGGCGCAAATTGCTGAAAATACACCGAGTATTTCAAATATTCAAACCTATGCCAAACACGTACGTGAGTTGTCTGTTTATCGAAAACTGATTAAAGCCAGCCACACAATTGCTGATAAAGCCTATAACCCTAAAGATATAGAACTACAAGAATTAATTAATTTATCTGAAAGAGAAATATTTGATATCGCAGAGCAAATTAATCGTGGTAAACAGGATGTTGTTAATATAAAGGATATGACTAAGAATGTAGCTAATTTAGCGCACGAATGGGCAGAAAATAAAGGTGGATTAACAGGGCTGGAAACTGGCTTCACTGAATTAGACAAAAAAACTTCAGGTTTGCAAAAAGGTGATTTAGTCATTATTGCAGGCCGCCCTTCTATGGGTAAAACAGCCTTTGCGATGAACATCGTAGGTAATGTTGCTATTGAACAAAACAAACCAGTGTTGATATTCTCACTAGAGATGCCAACAGAAGCTCTGGTATTAAGGATGATCTCTTCATTTGGACATATTGATAGCAAAAAAATTCGTGCAGGTGAAATGACAGAAACAGATTGGAACAGCTTTAGTCATGCAATTAGCGCAATGGATAAAAACGATATTTTAATTGATGAAACGCCTTCTATTACCCCAACAGAAATTCGCGCAAAATCCCGTAGAATAAAAAGACAATACCCTGATTTGTCATTGATTATGGTAGATTACTTACAGTTGATGACGGTACATAGGAAAAATGAAAACCGCGTGCAAGAGATCTCTGAAATATCTCGTTCTCTCAAAGCGCTAGCCAAAGAAATTAATGTGCCTGTGATTGCATTGTCACAACTTAATCGTGGCGTTGAATCACGCCCTAAACCAAATAAAGGACGTATGCCACAAATGGCTGATTTGCGCGAATCAGGTTCAATTGAACAGGATGCAGATATCATTGCTTTTGTTTATCGCGATGAACAATATCATGATGAAAATTACTCTAATCCAGAAGAAGTTGGCAAGGCAGACTTACAAATCGCCAAACATCGTAACGGCGAAACTGGTGGCATTAAACTTGCGTGGATTGGTCAGTACACCCGTTTTGAAGATTTAGCGCCTGAATCCATGATACAGTATGCACCTGATGATGCAATGATAGATGCAGCTTACGCCAACAATGAACCCAATTTTGATACAGAGGAATTTTAATCCTCCTGAATGAATATGCGCGCCATTGCCACAATTTCTCAATCTGCACTATTATACAACTTGTCTATTGTTAAGCAATACGCACCACAATCAGAAATTGTGGCAATGGTAAAAGCTAATGCTTATGGACATCATATAGATTTAGTTATGCCACTTATTGAAAATGTTAATATTTTAGCAGTAAGTGAACTAAAAGAGGCACAAGAGCTCAGACAAATAACTGACAAACCCATTTTATTGTTATCAGGCGTTAACTCTAGCGAAGAATTACAACTGGCAATAAATATAAATTGTCACTGCGTGGTGCATCATATCTCGCAAATTACACTAATAAATAATAGTGCACAAGCATTAAATGTTTGGCTAAAGATTGACACGGGTATGCACAGACTTGGTCTATCACGCAATGAGTATCAACAATGTTTGTCTAGTTTTAAAAGTAATCCACAAGTCGGATCGTAGCCATGTCGTTCTGTGAGCCACTTTGCTTGTGCAGATGAACATAATCATATAATGAATAAGTCACAACTTGAAATATTTAGTAAATTAACAGACAATAAAAATAATCGCTCTATGGCGAATTCTGCTGCAATTTTATCGCTATCAAAATCTATATTTGATATAGTGCGTCCAGGTATTATGCTATATGGCGCTTCTCCTTTTGCTAATAATGATTTTACCTTAAAGCCTGTAATGCAACTCTGCGCACCTGTTATATCTATCAAAACTCTGCAAACAGGTGAAACAGTTGGCTACGGCGCAACTTGGATAGCTAGGAAACAAATCACTGTGGCAATAATTGGTATTGGATATGGCGATGGCTACCCTAGGGGTGCAAAAAACGGCACACCAGTATTGATTAATAACACTTTATGTCCATTGATAGGTCGCGTATCAATGGATATGATAATCGTAGATACTTGCAATACAAAAATAGCTATTGGAGATAATGCAATCTTATGGGGCGATAAAAAACTGCGTGTTGAAACTGTAGCACAGTATAGCGACACCATTAGTTATGAATTGTTAAGCAATATTAGCACTCGTGTAAATGTTATCAGTAGACAGTGAATCAGTTTATTCAAATCAGTGATTGTCATATTGATGATAATGAGCAATCAATGGGTGTTAATAGTCATGCAAACTTAGCAAAAATTGTTGACAAAATTATTACTACACAAAGTGATGCACTGCTAATTAGTGGCGACTTGACATACAATGGCACGTCTCAATCTTATAAAAAGTTAAAAGAAATTCTTGCACCTATTAAGGATAATATTTTTGTTATTACTGGAAATCATGATAACTTGGATAATCTTGCTACTGAGTTTGGCGATTGCTTATTTGATTCTATTACATTAGGTGTGTGGAGTATTATTAATATTAACTCAGTACAAATAGGAAAAACTAGCGGTTTCTTAACAACAAATACACTTATTAAATTAGACAAACAACTGCATTATTCAAATGCCAAATATAACATTATTACCTTACACCACCCGGTCGTTCCGATGAATAGTGAGTGGGATGATGCCTTATCTTTGAAAAATCCACAGGACTTATTTGCAATATTGGATAAATACCACAATGTAAGAGCAGTGTTGTTTGGTCACGCACATGAATCAGCAGAATTTGATAAAAATGGCTTAAAAATTATCTCATGCCCATCAACTACACTGCAATTTAATAATGAAAGGCGAATTGGTTTTAATTATTACACTCTTTTTGATAATGGTTGTTTATACTATAAAACACAATGGATAAATCCTTAAAATATTTATATACACAGCGTAACCCAAAAACCTATACAGAAGTATCGGCATTGTTTGAGTCAAATTATCAAAAAAATTTACTCCTTATTCCTACACTCAACGAGATCACACATAACAATGTGATACGTCATAACAAAAAACAAGATTTGTATTTATTTATTGAAGATAAAACATCTTATACCACCACTTTTGTGCTAACACACAAACTAGTTTCAGTGAATCGTCCTGATATTAGATTCAAAGTGTATTTTGATGCAAAATTATTAGAGGTATTATCAGTTTGCAATAAAACCATGCTAAACAATGCACGCCCATATCTTGCACAATGTAGCGATATTAACATACAATTGGAGCTAAACACTTTTATTGAAAAATGGATAGAATATTGTCTAGATAAATACAAGGGATTTATATGGCAAATAACGTAAAAAGGAATACCGATGGAAAACTAGTTGTCGCTATTTCATCAAGAGCATTGTTTGACTTAGACAAATCACACAAAATCTTCAAAGAAAAAGGCGTTAAAGCGTATGCTAAACACCAACAAGAAAATGAAGACGTTATACTAAAACCAGGGGTTGGTTTTACTTTAGTAAAAAAACTATTGACTTTAAACACTAAAAAAACACCAATTGATGTAATTCTTCTTTCTCGTAATAGTGCTGATACTGGTTTACGTATTTTTAATTCCATTGAATATTATGACCTAAATATCGTCAAAGCAGCATTCACTCGTGGCAAAAGCACACATCCTTTATTAGATGCATTTAAAGCAGATCTATTTCTATCCAGTCATTACAAAGACGTGCAAAAAGCAATCGCATCTGGTTTTGCGGCTGCATCGATTATTGGTTCTAGCTCTAAAGATGTACACAATACACAACTGCGTATTGCCTTTGATGGTGATGCAGTATTGTTTTCTGATGAAGCTGAAAAAATATTCCAAAAAAAAGGACTTGATGCCTTTTCAGTAAGTGAGAGGAAATATGCTGATATTGAATTAAAATCAGGTCCATTCAAATGTTTTTTAAAATCATTACACGATATTCAATCATCGTTCCCAGAAGAAGATAACCCAATCAGAACTGCTCTTGTTACTGCCAGAGGTGCTCCAGCACACAAACGTGTTATCAAAACATTACGTGCTTGGAATATTCGCATTGACGAGTCTTTCTTTTTGGATGGGCTCGACAAAGGTATATTCTTAAAAAATTTGGCGCCGATATCTTTTTTGATGATCAACATAGACACTGTAAGTCAGCCGCTGAATATGTACCTGCTGGACACGTACCAAATGGGGTTCTTAATAAATAATATTTTTCATTAACTTAGTAATATCTTAAAATGTAGCTCTACTTCTACTATGATTGTGTTTCACAGAATTACCAATTTAGCAAAACTTATTATTTCTATTAATCATTCATAGCTATACAAAGTAAAATAAATGAAACTTATTATTCAACTTAGTAATGTCAAACAAAATAAACGCCATTCGTGGGATGAATGATTTACTACCCAAAAACTCTCATTTATGGCTGTTGTTGGAAAAAATCATTTTTGATACATTTATTGCTTATGGTTTTAAAAATATTCGTACTCCAATCGTAGAAAAAACCGATACTTTTTGTCGTGCAATTGGTCTCTTACAACTCCTTGGCTCACAGAACGACATGGCTACGATCCGACTTGGCAGATTCAAATGGTGATCTATTGAGTCTTAGGCCTGAAAATACCGCAGGTGTGGTACGCTCAATGATTGAGCATAATCTAGTAAGAGAAGGCATTCAAAAAGTCTTTTATCAAGGTGCGATGTTTAGACATGAGCGTCCTCAGAAAGGTCGTTATCGTCAATTTCACCAAATTGGCGCTGAAGTTCTTGGTGCGAATAATACAAAAATAGATGCAGAATTAATTACTATTACACATTCATTGTGGCAAAGATTGGGCTTAAAAAATATCACTTTAGAAATTAACACGCTTGGTTCTAGCGAAGCGCGTGCCAACTATCGCAATATATTGGTTGATTATTTCACACAATATAAATGGCAATTAGACGAAGATTCTACAAGGCGCTTAAAAACCAATCCATTAAGAATTCTAGATTCTAAAAATAAAGACTTACATACACTGATTGAAGCCGCGCCTAAATTAGTAGATAATTTAGATAAAGAATCGGCTAGACACTTTGATGAACTTAAAATGTATTTGGAATGTATAAATATTCCTTACGTCATCAACACACATTTGGTGCGTGGACTAGATTATTATAATAATACTGTATTTGAATGGACTACCACAGACTTAGGTGCACAAGGCACATTTTGTGCTGGTGGTCGCTACGATAACTTGGTAGAACAAATGGGTGGTAAATCTTGCCCTGCAGTTGGCTTTGCTATTGGTTTAGAGCGTTTGGTTTTATTATTGCAAGAACAAGGTTTATCGATTGCAGGTAATACACTGTCTGCCTACATAGTGGTAACTTCAGGTAACGGTGCGCAACTAAAATCTATGAAAATTGCACAACAACTCCATCAGGCATTGCCAGCACTTATACTTTATAATGACATTACTATGGGTAGCTTTAAATCACAATTTAAAAAAGCCGATAAAGCAAATGCTGACTTTGCAATTATTTTAGGAGAAGAAGAATTAAGCAATAACCAAGTGGCAATTAAACCACTTAAAGATCAAGGAAAACAACAAACAATGAGCATAGAGAATGCAATAAATTATTTAAAGGAATATTAAGTCGGAGGCCAAGCGGAATTTTATTGAAGTAAGGAAAACCGAAGAAGAGCAAGACGAGCAAGTCAAAAAATGGATTAGAGATAATATACTGCAGATTGTTATTGGCATATCTCTTGGTATAGGTGGTATTTGGGGTTATAGCTATTATAAATATTATCAACAACAACAAAACGTACAAGCACGAGGTTACTATTTGTCAGTGCTTGCTAACCCTAATAATGCTAATGCTTTGAAAGAGCTTAAAGAAAAGTATGCTATGAGCATTTACGTAGAACAAGCAGATTTGTTAATGGCAAAACAAGCGATAAGCCAAAGTAACTATCAAAATGCACTTAATTACTTATTACCGCTAATCAATAGTACAAACGAATTTATCGCACAAAGTGCAAAATTTAGAGCATCTAGTGTGTATTTAGAAATAAATAACGCTGATAAAGCCTTAAATGTGTTAGGTGACAATACTAATAAGGAATTTAGCGCTTTATATAACCACGCTAAAGGTGATGCTTACTTTTCGCAGAATAATATAAATTCTGCAAAAGAGTACTATCACTTAGCATTATCTCAATTAAGTGATGATTCAAAATTAAAAAACTTGATTAAAATTAAACTAAATGATTTAAATTAGTTTTTTAAATAAATTTTACCATGTCTATTATCTCTCTTGTTGGACGTCCAAATGTTGGTAAATCCACTTTATTTAATCGTCTAAGTAAATCACGTCAAGCATTAGTATCTGATTTTGAAGGTTTAACACGTGATCGTCAATACAGAGAGATATTGTTCGATGATGATAGCAAAACTTTTGTCACTATTATTGATACTGGCGGCCTAACTAATCAAGATAATATTATTGATAATAGTATTCAATTTCAGGTTCTCAGTGCACTTAAAGAATCTGATATTATTTACTTTATTGTTAATATTCGCGATGGTGTGATTGGCCTAGATAGAGAAATAGCCTCACAACTACGCAAACTTAAAAAAAATTGTCCTAGTTTGCAACAAAGCTGAAAGCATGGAACAAGCAAATAGCGCAGAATTCTATGAGCTTGGCTTAGGTGAGCCAATATTAATTTCTGCAGAACACGCTCAAGGCATTGATGAATTGATCAAACACACCTTGGTGTTACTACCAAAAGAAAAAAAGAAAAAAGCATATTGAAATTAAAGGTATTGCAGTTGCTATTTTAGGCAGGCCAAATGTTGGAAAATCTACCTTGATTAATCGCATTTTAGGAGAAAAACGTGTCTTAGTAATTGACTTACCGGGTACAACACGCGACAGTATTTACATCCCTTTTGAATGCAAAGGACAAAAATATACATTAATTGATACTGCAGGCATTCGTCGTAAACGATCTACTCATGAAAAAATTGAAATATTCTCAATCATTAAAGCACGTGAAGCTGTAGAACGCTCTCATGTAGTGGTGTTAGTGCTTGATGCGCATGAAGGCGTTACCGAGCAAGATGCAACTTTACTAGGAATGAGCGCCGACAATGGTAGGGCTTTACTGATTGTAATTAACAAATGGGATGGTTTAGATAATTATCAAAAACAAGAGATAAAACGTAAATTAGATGTTAAATTATCATTTGTTAATTACGCTAGCGTGCATTACATCTCTGCGTTACATGGCTCAGGCGTAGGAAAATTATTTACGCCTATTACTATTGCATACACCAATGCTGGTACTAAATTTAGCACCTCTGTGTTGAATAAGATCTTAGAAAAAGCCAATCAAGCTCATCAACCACCACCAGTAAAAGGCAGAAGATTAAAAATTAAATACGTAAATCAAACTGATGTATTTCCACCAACTTTAACATTTCACGGTAATCACTTACAAAATGTGCCTAATTCTTATGACCGTTACTTAAAAAACTTTTTTATTAATGCTTTAAAACTTACCAACACACCAATACATATTGAATATAAAAGTGGCGATAATCCTTTTAAAGATAATAAAAATAGTCTAAATGCCAGGCAAATCGCTAAAAGACGTCGTTTAATGAAATTTTCCAAAAAAAAATAACTATGTATCTTAAATCTTAGATCTTAGCTAGTGCATCTCAAAAATTAAAAGACTAAAGCTTACTATTGCATGCAGTTCCCTAATGATTCTTATGAATCACTGAGTTTTCGTAGATTGTACGCATGCACAATAAAAATCTCCATGATTTTTATAACTTTACAACTCTATCATTATCAAACATTTAGGTGTAAAAATTATATTAATAAAACCAAAATACCCAAGCAACTCTCTAATTTCATTGTGTTTGTAATGTCTAACATGAAAATGGTATTTCTTATATTCATTTTAAGTTGAACAAACAAATTATCCCCTCTCCCTTAGTTTCAGTAAATCAAAAAGATGCAATACTAATTTTTTAACATTTGTAATACATTTTATAATCTAAAGAGATATTACAAAATTGAATGATTTTTTTCTAAGGCGGCCGTTTGTACAATAGTATAAATAAATGTGCTATTTTTACGCTTACATAATTTATTTGTAGACATAGTGGTAGTTTCTAATATATTCACAATTACCTATCCTTCTTTTTGTCATCATAAAAGATCAATAACCAACGTCATAAGCGGAATCTATTGCTTTCATATTTAGTTTTATCAACTTAAATACAAATTCATACCTTTTTAAATGATCTGTGCGGATATTCTGGTAGAAACCTAAATTCTATTTGTTTTTCACTATGCTACGGATCTAAAAATCTATATAAATATTTTACTTTAAGTTTACTAATTATACAAAATAATTCTTTGATTTGAATTTGATTTTTGGCATAATAAATCAAGCTCTATATTATAAAAAAGCTTGGTCTAGGGTATAACTATTTTACGCTGCATTAACCACTCAATTTCAACAGTAGAGTTAATGGTACAAATAATATCAGCGTTTTTTATTAGAATACTGATTGGAACGCTATTGTCAAAAGATATTTTTGGATTGTTCTCAAAGCTATTAATTAAACTTGTGTAGTTTTAGTTTTAATGGCATTTTAGGTGTGCCTTAAATACAATATTGTATTTTTTCAGCAAATATAGACTAAGCTAGGTAATAATTTTCGTTAGTGCATACATATAACTAATCTAAGGAGTTAAAACTTTAGGTGAGAAGCCTTATCGTGTCAAACAGATTATGCGCTGGATTTAAAATATTTTATTGTGAAGAGAGTATTAAATTATGAGCTTTTGATGCTGCTTTAACAAAACTCTCAAATAATGGGTGTCCATCACGTGGTGATGAGGTAAACTCTGGATGGAATTGACAGGCTATAAACCAAGGGTGGTCTATAATTTCTACCATTTCCACTAAAGAGCTATCAATTGAGCGGCCTGCAATTCTCATGCCTGCGTCTTCTATCTTATTAATCAAGTTATTGTTAACTTCGTAACGATGACGATGGCGTTCAATAATAACTTCTTTGCCATAAATTTCTCTAGACTTTGAATCGCTAGTTAAAACACATTCTTGCCCTCCTAGACGCATTGTCCCGCCAAAATCAGAATATTCATCACGCATTTGTGTGCTACCACATTTATCTTGCCATTCGGTGATTAATCCCACAACCGGATATGGGCTAAATTGGTCAAACTCAGTAGAATTAGCACCACCCATATTCACCATATTACGTGCATATTCAATCACTGCAACATGCATACCAAGACAAATGCCTAAGTAAGGAACGTTATTTTCTCGTGCATATTTAACAGTGGCAATCTTGCCTTCAATACCACGATTACCAAAACCACCTGGAACTAAAATAGCGCTCATTTCACTTAGGTGGCCTACGCCTATTTTCTCAATTTCTTCAGAATCAAAATAATGTATATTAACTTTGGTTCTTGTATTAATGCCTGCATGTAATAAAGCCTCTGACAGCGACTTATAGGCTTCTGTAAAGTTTACATATTTACCCACCATAGCAATATCAACACTAGTTTCATGCGAATAAAGTTTGTTAACTACATCATCCCACTCACTCAAATCAGCTGACTTACAATCAATAGATAATTTATTCACCACAACATCATCTAAACCTTGCTCATGCATGGCTCTAGGTACTTTATAAATAGTATCAACATCAAGTGATGTAAATACTGAATCTAACGATACACTGGTAAATAAGGCAATTTTAATACGCTCTTCTTCAGATAGTTCGTACTCAGAACGACAAATAAGAATATCAGGCTGAATGCCGATACCACGCAATTCTTTCACGGAATGTTGCGTTGGCTTGGTTTTTAATTCTCCTGCAACTTTTATATAAGGCAATAAAGTTAAATGCACGAATAAAGTATGGTCACTACCAATCTCAAGGCTCATTTGTCTAATAGCTTCCATGAATGGCAGTGACTCAATATCACCTGCTGTACCCCCAATCTCAACTAAAGCAACATCTGCACCTCGTGCTCCTGCTTGTGTTAACTCTTTAATTTCATTGGTAATGTGTGGCACAATCTGCACTGTTGCACCAAGATAATCACCACGACGTTCGCGTTCAATTACACGCTTATATACACGTCCTGCGGTGAAATTGTTTTTCTTACCTAGTTGTAAACGCACAAATCTTTCGTAATGACCTAAATCTAGATCAGTTTCTGCCCCATCATTAGTTACAAAAACTTCACCGTGCTGGAATGGACTCATCGTGCCTGGGTCAACATTAATATACGGATCCAACTTAAGCATAGTAACGTTAAGCCCGCGAGATTCTAAGAGTGTTGCAATAGATGCAGAAGCGATACCCTTACCCAAAGAAGAAACTACGCCGCCAGTGATAAAGATATATTTTGTTGTCATTAAAACACACAAAGTTGAAAAATGTATGATACCTAAAAAAATAATCATTTGAAAAAAAAATGTGTAAAACTAAAGTTTTAGTAATATTCTAATTAGGTAAAATTTATCAAATGGGTTATAAAAACTTTATTTCTAGGCTATTTCCTTATCTAAATTTACACATTGGTAAGCTTGTCTTTACATCACTGATGATGGTATTTGCAACGGCATTAGAAAGCTCAATCCCTGAAATCACTGGACGCATTGTTGATGAAGTGTTTATGGATGGTAGTAATTCGCAAGCTGCTTTACTTTATGCAGGTATGCTGCTCGCAATAATTACTACCAGTTCTTTTTTTGCGCTAACCTCTTCTGCGGCTAGTTCATGGGTGTCTAACAAAGTAATTATGGACTTGCGCGCAAATATGTTTGCTAAATTATTAAAATTACCCAAGACATATTTTGACCAACACCCTACTGGCAAAATACTGTCTAAACTAACCTATGATGTAGAACAAATCGCCAGCGCTGCCTCTACTATTTGGTTAGAATTTATCAAATCTTTTGTATTTGTCGTTATTCTTATTGCTTATTTATTTTATAAAAGTTGGGAACTTAGTATATCGCTAATTATCTTTCTACCATTAATATTTTCAGCAGTTAAACTCTCTTCCACACGTATGCGTAATTCTAGTAAAAAAGTACAGCAATCTATGGGCAATATGACACACTTGCTGGATGAAAATATTTCAGGAAACTCATTAGTCAAAATCTACAATGCGCAACAACAAGAAAGTAATAAATTTTTCAATCTGATTCAAAATATTCGCCAACAACGCTTTAAAATAGATATGGCCAATGCCTTTAATGTGGCATTTATTAATATTTTAATCGGCCTGTCTTTGTCAGGTGTGGTGTATTTTTCTGCCACTTATTTAAAGATGAGTGCAGGAGTTTTTATGGCTTATTTTATCGCAATGAGTATGTTAATTAAACCAGTTAAAAACCTGATTAATATTAATAAAACACTACAAATGGCAATAGCTGCAGGTGAAAGTGTATTTGGACTAATAGATGAAATAGAAGAACAAAATACTGGTGAAAAGCAGCTTAAAGATGTTAAAGGTGCAATTAAATTTAATAATATTTCTTTTGGATACACTACTCAGAATAATGTACTTAATAATATTAATTTAGATATTAAAGCAGGCGATACCGTCGCACTTGTTGGTTCTACAGGTAGTGGAAAAACTACTATTATTCAACTTTTAGCTAAATTTTATTCGCCTAAATCTGGCAATATTACCATTGATGGTGTCGATATTTCTGATTTTGAACTGAAATCATTACGCACGCAAATCGCCTTTGTTGATCAGAATGTACGACTATTTAACGATAGTGTAAAAGGTAACATTGCACTTGGTCGAATTAAAGATATGAGTAATAAAAAGATTGAGAGCGCTGCCAAAATAGCAAATGCTTACGACTTTATACAAGCCTTAAGTGAGAAGTTTGATTCTCAAATCGGAGAAGATGGTACTAAGCTCTCTGGTGGTCAACGCCAGCGTTTAGCTATTGCTAGAGCAATAGCTAAAGATAGTCCAATTTTGATTCTTGACGAGGCTACTTCTGCACTTGATTCCACCACTGAGAAAAAAGTTCAATCAGCTATTAACCAGATGCAAAAAAATCGTACTACTATTATTATTGCTCACCGTCTAAGTACAGTACAAAAAGCCGATAAAATTGTAGTCCTTCGTCAAGGTAAGGTGATTGAGCAAGGATCACACCAAGAATTACTCAGTGCAAATGGTGAATATACTTCATTATATAAGCATCAGTTCAATTAACATTTAAATAGATCAATCGATTGTATCTATGAATCAAACAATACCCTTAATTCATTCTTAATAACTATCATCTTATGTTCAAGCATATCACGCATAGTATAGCCGATACCTCCTATGCCGTATCCGGAGCATTTTCTACCAGCAAAAGGCATCCAGTCAACTCTAAAGGTAGTGTAATCATTAATCATTACTGCACTTGCTTCTAATTTTTCAGCTATTTCCATTGCTCTTTGCGCATTATCGCTAAATATCGCAGATTGAAATGAAAATCCTAAACTATTGGCCTGCTTAATTGCATCATCAAGTATTTTATAACCATAAATACATACCACAGGTCCAAACACTTCTTGTATAGATATTTTAGCGTCTTTAGGTGGATTTAGTAACACCGTTGGTTCGTAGCTCACTGCATTAATACGCTTGCCTCCTGTCATTAACTGTGCGCCTGATACAATTGCTTCATCAACCCAAAATTCAATTCTATCGGTTTCTTTTGCTGAGATAAGTGGACCCAAATCAGAATCTTCGTTAATTGCATCACCAACTATTTGTTTGGCAGCAATATTGGCAATTTTCTGCGCCAAATCTTGTGCACGTTTTTCAGGCACATAGATACGTTGCACTGAAACACAAACTTGTCCAGAGTGATACATACTGGCTTTTACTACGCCACTTACAAAACCTTCTTCATCTGCATACTCATCAAAAATCAATGGAGCAACACCGCCATGCTCTAAGGCACAACGCGTACCTGGTGCGAGTTTTGATTTTAGATCCCAGCCTACTTTAGCAGAGCCAATAAAACTAAAAAATGCTACACGTGAATCGATGACTAATTTTTCTGCATTTTCATTATTCAATAAAGCAACTTGCATCCAACCCACTGGTAGACCTGCTTTTTGAATTAACTCCGCTAAACGCAATGTACAAAGTGGTGTCAGGATAGCGGGTTTAATAATTACAGGGCAACCGCTAGCAATTGCAGGAATAACTTGGTGTATCGCTAAATTCAATGGATGATTAAACGCGCTAACCGCCACTACTACACCTATTGCTTCAAGTATAGTGTGTGCCTTATGCCCTGCCCCTGCTGACGTGTAATCCATTGGTATTTTTTTGCCTTTAATATTATCCAGCTCAATAATGGCAATACGAATACCACTAATAGAACGAGCAACCTCTACTCTTGCATCACGAATTGGCTTGCCACCCTCATTCGCAATTAAGCGTGCAAAATCTTCACGTTCACCATCTACTAAATCAGCTAATTTTTGCAAAATTTCAATACGTTGAATCTTTGGCAATCGTCCTGTCTTATGTAGTGCATACGCCGTAGACAACATATTCTGCACTTGCGTATTGTCATGCATTTGTAATTCAGACAGTATTTCACCAGTATAAGCCTGTTTAACGATTAGTTTTTCCATTACACTTTCTTCCTTTTATGTATCTTTTAATTGTTCATAAAATAGCGTCTTGTTTTCTTTATAGTCAATTGGCACATCAATAATATGCACACCGCCTTCATTAAAACAAGATTGTATGAGTGGTGAAAATTGATTTGCACTCCTTACTTTGTGTCCATGCGCACCATAACTATCAGCATATTTAACAAAATCTGGGTTATTATATTGCAAACCAAAATCTCTCAAACCACGTCTCTCTTGCTTCCAGCGAATCATCCCAAAAGCACTGTCAGTTATAATAAGCACTACTAAATTCAACCCAAGACGTGTGGCTGTTTCAATCTCTTGAGAATTCATCATGAAGCCACCGTCACCACATACTGCCATTATTTGGCGTTTCGGATACAATAAGGCGCAGGCAATCGCACTTGGTAGCCCTGCACCCATCGTTGCTAAGGCATTATCAAGTAATACTGTATTAGGCATATAAGTGTGATAATGTCTTGCAAACCAAATTTTATACATACCATTATCTAGTGTAATAATTGCATCTTTATTGAGTGCACGACGCACATCAGCAACAATACGCTGTGGCAATAAAGGGTAAGAAGCGTTATTGTCTTTTTCGTGAATAACTTGCTTAATGCGCTTTCTAAATTCTAATAATTCTAACGAACAGCTTGTTAATTTTAAGTTTAATTCTTGTGCTAAGCGATTAACTGTAGTTTTAATATCACCCACAATCTCGAGTTGTGGAAAGTACACTTCATCAACATATGCAGAATTGAAATTAATATGAATAACTTTAGCGCCATCTTTATGCATAAAAAATGGTGGTTTTTCTACCACATCATGTCCAATATTAATAATCAAATCTGCTATTCTAACCACTTGGTGTAATATATCACCATCTGATAATGCAGCTGTGCCTAAAAACAATGAGTTTTCACAACTAACCACACCTTTGCCCATTTGCGTATTAAAGAATGGAATACAGGTTATATCAATAAAATCTAACATTGGCTTAAATAACTTTTTACGATTAGCACCAGCACCAATTAAGACCAAAGGATTTTTGGCATTTTTAATCATCTCCACTGCTATCTCTATAGTTTTTTGGTCTGCATCTGGGCGACGAATTTCATGTACAGGAAATATATGCCAATCTTCTACCTCTTCAGATGCCACATCTTCAGGTAACTCTAAGTGCACTGCCCCTGGCCTCTCTTCTTCTGCTAGGCGGAATGCCTCACGTACTAAAGAGGGAATCATGCCTCCATTAACAATCTGTTTACTAGATTTAGTAAGTGGCTCCATCATACGCACAATATCAACAATTTGAAAACGCCCTTGTTTACTAGAATTAATTGGCTTTTGCCCAGTAATCATTAGCATTGGAAAAGCACCTAATTGCGCATAAGCGGCGCAAGTAACAAAATTAGTCGCACCAGGGCCTAAAGTCGCCAAGCATACACCTGTCTTCCCAGTCATTCTTCCATAAGTAGCCGCCATAAATGCTGCACCTTGTTCATGTCGAGTTAGAATGAATTTAATACTTGAATTTTGCAAAGAATCTAAAAAATCTAGATTTTCCTCACCAGGAATACCAAAAATATATTCAATGCCTTCATTTTCCAGGGCTTTAACAAATAAATCAGATGCTTTCATACTATTTTCCTAAATGTTGTGCCAAATAAATATCACTCGTTGAAATTATAACACCTTGACAAATCTAGACAGCAATTTAAAAATTGCTTATTTAGAGTACGTTAAGTTAAAAACAGTAATTTGTAATAAAAAAATATAATAAAATTATCAATTTTTAGTGCAATTTCATTAACTAATTTAGCGTTTTCAGTTAAAAAATATTAAGACTGGATGTATAAAATATAACTTGTGCAATATACCCAATTACAGTTAAGATGTAATTAAATAAAGTTAAAGGCATAAAAAATATTGTATTTGAAGATAAAACAGCAGTTATTATTTTCGATGATAGCATTGCAGATGTAGGTCAGCTAATCTTTGCTACAATAAATGCTGAATATCTATCAAGCCCCATAGCAAGTAGAAACAAAAAAAATTATCGCTATAAGCACTTACGCTCCTTCAATGCAGTGCTGAATATTTAGAAGCTTTGCAATTACGCCTATCAATAAAACTTTTCTAATTATAGGTGTAGTATTGATGATCTAAGAACAATTTAATAGAAAAAATAGACCCTGTATAAATATTTAAATTTTACAAGTTAGAAATATAAGCAGCAACTGCATCAATCTCTAGGTTAGTCAAGCTCTTAGTAAAGTTAATCATCATGCCTCCATAATCATTAGTCCTACTAGGCTTGGCTACGCCAGTTTGTATATTAATTGAATACTGACGGAAGGCTTTAAGCTGTTTAACAATATATATTGGATGCTGTGATGCTAATGCTGGAAAGCCTGCTGATGGGATGCCCATGCCTTTTGGGCCGTGACAAGCAATACAAGCAGTCACACTTGTTGCTTTCTTGCCACCACGATAAATCTTTTGACCAAGTGCTAGATTAGAACTTTTTGTAATTACACCTTGAGAAGTCTTTTTAGCAGCATAATATGCTGCTAAATTAGCCATATCTTTTTCTGTTAATGACATAACCAAACCTGACATTATATTATCAATACGGACACCTGTTTTAAAGTCTTTAAGTTGTTTCAATAAGTAATTTTCACCTTGTCCAGCTAATTTCGGAAAGGCAGGTGACAACGAATTACCATCAACGCCATGACAGCCAGCACAAGTTACTGATTTAATTTTTCCTTTAACTACATCTGCAGCAAAAGTATGCATTGAAACCAAGGCTAGTGCCGCTATAAAAATCAATACTAAGTCGGAGGCCAAGCGGTCTTAGGAAAAAATAAGCCAACATTATACCTAAATAGGTATAGTTAATATCAACTTATTAAAACATAGAATTTAATACTTAAATTTCTATATTAAATGGTATGTCAGTTTTATTGATTAGCTAGGTAGTTAGCAATTTCTTGCTCTTTGCCAACAGCCATTTTAGCCATTGCACTCATTACTGGATCTTTACGTACGCCAGACTGAAAATCTTTCAATTGCTTCACAATGTAAGCTGCGTTTTGCCCATTTAGTCTAGGGTAAAGTGGAATCATTGATTTACCAGTAGCGCCATGACAACCAGCACAACCAGCATTATCATAAGCTTCCTTGCCGCCTGCTTGAACTAAAGAGCTTATTGACACTACTACAGTCATCATTATTAAAATCTTTCTTCTTATTGAAATCATATTACGCTCCTAAAAAAATCATAATTTAATACTTAAATTTTAAATTAAAATACAATACTTTATTGCTTAGCTAAGTAGTCAGCAACTTCTTGCTCTTTACCAGCAACCATTGCAGCTAATGCACTCATTACTGGATCTTTACGTACGCCAGACTGAAAATCTTTCAATTGCTTCACAATGTAAGCTGCGTTTTGCCCATTTAGTCTAGGGTAAAGTGGAATCATTGATTTACCAGTAGCGCCATGACAACCAGCACAACCAGCATTATCATAAGCTTCCTTGCCGCCTGCTTGAACTAAAGAACTTATTGACACTACTGTTGCTACTGTTGCTGCTGTTGCTACTGTTAAAACTTTTTTTCCTATTAAAAACATATTTACCCTCCTTAAGCTTTAAAAATATATAATGATAACTTTATTATCATCGCGTTAAATTATACCTTTTTTTTTGAACTAAATGAACAATATCTATCATAAAGCGAAATTTTTACTATCCTGCCCATCGCTCAAAGGATGTCCAAAAGACCAAGGCTGTGAAGTAATTTTTGCTGGACGCTCTAATGCTGGCAAGTCAAGTGCTATTAATACTATCACCTTGCAAAAAAATTGGCAAAAATATCTCGTACACCAGGCAGAACACAACATTTGGTATTTTTTAAATTAGACGAAGATAGTCGTTTGGTAGATCTGCCTGGCTACGGTTACGCCAAAGTGCCTGAACATATTAAACAACAATGGCAAAAAGATATGAGTGAATATTTCGCACATCGCCAATGTTTAACAGGCGCAGTATTAGTTATGGATGTGCGTCGTCCACTAACAAAGTTTGATCAAATGATGTTAGACTGGTGCGTTCGTGCAAACTTACCCACACAAATCATTCTAACCAAATCTGATAAACTCAAAAAAGGCGCTGCTAATAACTCATTGCTTAAAGTTAAGAACGAAATTAAACAACACCCTTATGTCGATGTACAGTTATTTTCTAGCTTAAAGAAACAAGGCTTAGAGGCGCTAGGCTTAAGACTTCCTAAGACCGCTTGGCCTCCGACTTATCATAATTCAAAAGTAAAAAATATTCTTTTTAATGCCACTTTGAGGGATGTAAATCTAGCGCAACCTGCTACCATATCTACATTTTTTTACTTCTAATGTGGCTTAACACAAACATAGAAAAAATTACAAAGGACGATGTTGTTATCTTAGCAAATAATCGTCAAGTGTTGGCGTTTAAAAAAACTTGGGGCGTGCAAAAGGGTAATTCTGCACTACCAAAAACTCTATCTTGGCACCAATACTTGCAAGAAACCTGGAAATCGCTTGAAGTAAATACAAAGAAACGCTTAATTTCAAATATTGAATCTCGTATATTGATTAAACAATCAATGCAAAAATTAGGACAAAAAGTTGATAATCATTTACTGGATGAAGTAATAAAAAATAACGATTATTGTTATGCGCATCTTATTAATTACACACAATTATTAAAATCAGGTGTTGAAAATTGTAAGCTATTTGCCACTTGGTTAAAAGATTATCAAAAGACCAAATTAACATATAATTTATTAGACACTAATGACTTGCCAACATTAATTATTGCGCATAATACCTGTTTGTCGACACCTTATATTTATGGCTTTAAAACACTCACTCCAGCTCAATTATTATTACTTAACAAGACTGATTATCAAGTGCTTAAATCTAAACAAGAAAATACACAGAGTAACAATCAAGTTTTTCAAACTAGCCAAAATGAACTCTTCTCTGTTGCCAATTGGGCAAAGGATTTGAATGTACAACATCCAAACAAACAAATTGCTATTGTTTGCCCAACATTAAATAGTGATCATTATCAGATTCAATCTATTTTTGATCAAGTATTTGCCGATATTCTGATGGAAACTGGACAAAAATCCTATAATATTTCCTTGGGTTTTTCATTAACTGAGTATCCATTGATTCGCCATATCATTATACTATTGGAGCTCTGTCAACAACTGCAAAGCAATTGTATAAAGACTAAAACTTTTAACACTGTTATTACTTCCCCTTATATTGCTCATGCCCAGGCTGAGCAATCAAGTCGAGCATTATTGGTTAATAAAGTTCTATCTTGGTCACAGATACACTTTAAATTAAATAAGCTTAGTCCCCATCTAGCTAATACCCCTTTATTAGAAATGCTTATTAATGATATTAGCTCGAAAGTCACTGGCGGACGATTTAAACACGATCAATGGCTTTTAAATTTTAACATGTACTTACAAACTTGTGGTTTTGCAACAGATAGAATTCTATCCAGCGTCGAATATCAATTATTTAATAAATATCAACAAATCAGCTTAGGGTTAAATCAACTATCCCAGATCACAAATAAAGTTAGTGCGTCACAAGCTATTGCTGATTTACAAACTTTATTATCACAAGTGATTTTCCAAGCGCAATCTGCTAAAACATCAATTCAGATACTCGGTAGTTTAGAGGCAGAAGGCTTGTATTTTGATGAAGCATGGATACTCGGCATGACGGATAATTTCTTACCAGCAACACTTAATGCTCCGCGTTTCATCCCTAATGATGTTGCTGCACAATATCAAATTCCTCATAGTAATTTTGAACTAATTACAAAAGATGCAAGTCGGATCGTAGCCATGTCGCTAAATAACTTAATCAATTTATCTAATCGAGTGAATTTCTCTTATGCCAAAACTCATTTTGAAAGCGAACAACACGGCTCACCCCTGCTAACTTTTAATAACAAAATTGAAACACCTAAATACCAGTATCATCCTATCATATTGGAAGCCATTATCGATATTCAAACCGCACTTTTGGTTAACAAGCAAGTGAATGGTGGCGTAGGTATTTTAAAAGACCAAATGGCTTGTGCCTTTAAAGGTTTTACTCATCGCCTTAACATTATTAAAAAATTTGATGCGCCACATATTGGCCTTAATCTTGCAGAGCAAGGAAATGTGGTGCATAAAGTGTTGGAAGCTATTTATCAACAAGCACAATCTTCTACTGATTTAGTGGCTTATAGTAAAGATGCATTAAGCCAACTGGTCGATACTGCTATTCAAAATGAATTAAAGTGTTATAGTCGCTCTGGATTTACCAAAATCGAACATGACCGACTGCAACAATTAATTCATAAATTCATCGCTACCGAAAAACAACGTGATATCTTTAGAGTGATCGCAACCGAACAAACAATTGAAGCCAATGTTGCCGATTTAAATTTTAGTATACGCCTTGATCGTGTTGATGAAATGAGCAATGGCGACCGTATTATCTTTGATTACAAAACCGGAAACTTACCAAGTAACCCTTGGTGTGGCGATCTAATCAAAGAGCCGCAATTGCCCATTTATACCACCATCAGTTTAGCTGACGGTATTGCCTTCATTAAGCCAGCAGCAGATAAAATCAGTTACACTGGTTTGGCAAGAAATAAAGATTCTTTGCCAAACAAAACTTCTAGGCAGAAATCTTGCACCGATTGGGACGAACAGCTAAAACTTTGGCAACAACAA
Organism: Candidatus Thiodubiliella sp.; assembly: GCA_029237605.1. Lineage (GTDB taxonomy): Bacteria > Pseudomonadota > Gammaproteobacteria > PS1 > Pseudothioglobaceae > Thiodubiliella. Next base: position 17,903 of record JAQRGB010000042.1, on the reverse strand, counting down.
TTAAACCAAACCAGCTTAAACTATCAACAAGGTTGCGCCGAAGTACTGCCGACCAAAGGTGCTTGTAAATATTGTGAATATGATTCATTTTGTCGAGTTGTAAAATAACTCAATAATTAACAACTTCTTATTATGAATCTCTTCAGCAATATTACTTTTATTAAGATTAGTGATATCAATGTCATTAAGATGGTCGCGCAGCTGCTTTATCGGCCCAACCTCAACACCCAGCAAAACAAATACTGCGAGTAATTGCTCAAAACGCCATTTGCGCCTTAATGCATCGGTTCTTCTAAAAAAATCTAGCACCACTTCTGCATTTTCTTGCTCTAGTTGGTGAGCTACTACTCGCCACTGACTCGTTAGTATAGCAAGATGTGTATATTCTTTGGGACATTTAATATACTGACATAATTGTTCAATAGTACCTACACTCTCATTATGCAACCAAACAGCAAACTTAATAGCTGGATTACTAGTATCTAAATAATCTAAAAATTCAAACTCATTATCGTGTGTTGTGTGGGCACTATTGCTGAGCATTGGAAAAACCCTTGCATCAGCACCACAAGCTGATAACACCTTAAAAAAAGATGAAGGTGTCTCGTAAGATAATGCCTTTTCAAGCTCTTTAAAGACACGCTCAGGTGTTAATGCATCAACCTCTCCTGAAGCAACCATGTCTTTCATTAGCTGATGTGTTGAGTGCGCCACTTTAAAGCCAAATACTTTAAATCGTGCGGCAAATCTTGCCACACGCAACACACGTACAGGGTCTTCACTAAACGCATCAGAGACATGTCTAAGCAATCTATTGTCTAAATCTTCTCGCCCATTGAACGGATCAATTAATTCACCGTCTTTTGTTTGAGCAATTGCATTAATAGTTAAATCTCTACGAGATAAATCTTGCCTAAGAGTAACATATTTAGAAGTATTAAGACTTGTCTTCCTAAGACCGCTTGGCCTCCGACTTTACTTTTCGCTCAATTCTAGCAAGTGCATATTCTTCTTGTGTGACAGGATGTAGAAAAACAGGAAAAGTTTTTCCCACTTGTCGATAACCCAAATCTAATACTTCATCATGCGAAGAGCCAACCACTACCCAATCTTTTTCAGTATTTTTATCAGCAATGCCCAATAATTGATCTCGAACAACCCCACCGACTAAATATATTTTCATAGTTGCTACAAATCAGAATAAATAAACATATAATACCACTACAATAGCAATTAATACAATATAAAATGCACATCCATATTCTAGGTATCGCTGGTACATTTATGGGTTCTTTGGCGCTAATTGCCAAACAACTTGGACACACCATTACTGGGCAAGACCATGGTGTTTACCCGCCAATGAGTATGCAGCTAGATGAACAAAATATTAGTTATACGGATGGCTACTATAGAAAAGATTTACCGCAGGCAGAGCTCTATATCATTGGCAATGCCTTGTCACGTGGCAACGAATGTGTAGAAGAGATTTTAAACAGACAATACATCTACACTTCAGGTGCACAATGGTTAAGTGAAAATGTTTTACACGATAGATGGGTTCTTGGGATTTCTGGTACACATGGCAAAACCACTACCGCTAGTATGCTATCTTGGATACTTGAATATGCAGAGCACAATCCAAGCTTTTTGATTGGTGGTGTGGTAGAAAATTTTGGCGTATCATCGCGATTGACTAACTCTAATTTTTTCGTAATTGAAGCTGATGAATATGACTCTGCTTTTTTTGACAAACGCTCAAAATTTATACATTATCGTCCTAAAACTTTAGTGATTAATAACCTTGAGTTTGACCATGCTGATATTTTCGATTCACTCAAAGATATTCAAAAACAGTTTTATAATCTTATTCGTACCGTGCCAAATAATGGAATTATTATCCATCCACAAAATAATACAAATATTGAACAAGTGTTTGATATGGGCCTTTATTCGCAGCAACAAATACTACCTACTGCAACACTCTCACTCAGTGACAACGGCACTACTTTTGATATTGAAAATAACACAGTTGATTGGAATTTACTGGGTGAGCACAATATGCAAAATGGACTTTGTGCTATTTATGCCGCACATCATATTGGAGTAGAATTAAAAACTGCATGCGAAGCATTAAATACATTTAAAGGAGTAAAGCGTCGTTTAGAGGTTAAATACCAAACCGATAATATAACGCTATATGATGATTTTGCTCATCACCCAACCGCTATCCAAACTACACTTTCTGGACTACGCGCTAAAGTCGGCAATGAAAATATTGTTGCAATTTTAGAACTACGTTCCAACACTATGAAATCTGGTGTGCACCAACAAAGTTTAGTTAATTCCTTAAGTAAGGCTAACAAAGTATTGATTTTAAAACCAGAAAAACAAGATTGGTGTGTTAATACCTTATTCAGTAAGAATAGTTTGTTTGACTCTGTTGAAGATATTACCACTGAACTAAGTCATATTAAATACGGACATTTTGTTGTAATGTCCAACGGTAGTTTTGATGATATTTTTAATAAAATTATCACCAAACTGGCGCTAAAATCTTAAAATTAACATTTCTACTCCTAACAAAGCCAAAAATAACACAAAAAATTTTTGAAGTTTTTATAATCTACTCTGTGTACTACTTTAGCGCTAAGTGAAACAAAAAGCACACTCATCGCAACAATGACAAATAATACCTCAATATGAATAAAATCTAAATTATCTATATGATTTTCTGTGCCACTGATAGACACAATAAAGCCAGAAAATGCACTGGAATAATAATAGCGCTATTTCAACCAGATACTAACCTCGTCAATTAACAAGGCATCCTTGTCATTAAAAAAATGATCAGCATCCACTTTTTTGTGTGTAATATTTGTTTTTTTTAGAGGCTTGTGCTCGTTCTTTGACAGACTTAAGCACTGGTTCAATATCATCTACACCATATAAATCCAACATTGGAATACGAATTTTACTCAAATATTTAACCGCTAAGTCTGGCATCCCAATAGCAACAAAATATTTAAATGGGTGCTGCTGATTATCTAAATAATGTGCACTCATTACACTACCTAAACTATGAGACACAATTGCATCTGCGTTTAATCCTTGCTGTTGCAGATAATTAATCGCAGCTTTAATACGATTGTCGGCTTGAGTCAGTAAAGGTATATATTGAATTGCATCTTTATCATTCGCCAATACTGGCATTTGAATAGATAAAGTATGCCAGCCTTTTTCACTAAGTGCAGCGCGTAAAGGTTGAATGACTTGTGCCCAATCAGGGTGCGCTCCTAAACCATGGACAATCAATGCCGCACGCTTGGTATTAGTTTCACTGGGCGTATAAAGCAACATAAATTGTTGCTTGTTAGTACTTAACCAAACTACATCACCATCCATCAAACCACCTTCTACTTGTGATGCCCAGCGTTTTTCTTTAGCATAATTTGGCACAACCTGTGCAAATGCAAAATTACTAATAAGTAATAAAATTAATACTAGTTTCATAGTCTCCTACAAAAAAATAAATTAGAATCCATTATAAAACAATCAACAAGCTTCTTTTTAAGAAAATTTAGAACGGATAATACTAGAGACGACACCCATATCAGCCTTACCAGTGAGTTGAGCCTTAAGCAATCCCATTAGTTTACCCATATCTTGCATAGAAGATGCACCAGAATTAGCAATAGCTTTATCAACAACTATGGCTATGTCATTTTCTGAAAGTTGCGCAGGCATATAGTTATTGATGACAACTAGCTCCGATTCTTCAATTTCAACAAGATCGGTGCGATCAGCTTTTTTGAATTGCAAAATAGAATCTTTACGTTGCTTAGTCATCTTTTGGATGACAATTAATACTTGCTCATCAACAAGTTCAATACGATTATCAACTTCTTTTTGATTAATAGCACCTAAAATCATACGGATAGTTTTTAATCTATCTTTATCTTTATCTTTATCTTTCATTGCCGATTTCATATCTTTGATGAGTTGTTGCTTTAACTCTGACATTGTTGTACTCCTAAATCAAAAAATCTTAGTAAAAACTAAGATTTTGTTATTACATATAAATTGCAAAATGATAAATTCTCTAATACATTCTCTTACGATGAATACGATTCTTAGATATTTCTTTATGCGTGCGCTTAACTGCAGCAGCTTTCATACGCTTATTAACCCATGTTGGTTTTTCGTAAAATTCTTTCTTACGAACATCTATAATAACACCAGCTCTATCGCAAGTACGACGAAAACGTCTAAGTGCAATATCAAAAGGCTCATTCTCTCTTACTTTAATTGAAGGCATATTATTTTTCCTTTATGAATCTACAGTATCAGTATCATCGTTAGTAGTTATTTCGAAATCAACTAACTGAATAATTGCCATTGGTGCTTTATCGCCAGTGCGAAAACCAACTTTAAGAATACGAGTATAACCACCAGGACGATCTTTATAGAATGGACCTAACTGAGTGAATAACTTAGCCACTGAAGCATCGTCACGTAATTTTGAAAATATATTACGACGATTAGAAACACTGTCTATTTTAGCTTTAGTAATTAATGGTTCAACAACACGGCGAAGCTCTTTTGCTTTTGGCAAAGTTGTTCTGATTGTCTCATGAAGAAACAATGAATTTGCCATATTCTTAAACATCGCCTTGCGATGAGAAGAATTACGATTTAGTTGTCTACCTGACTTTCTATGTCTCATGAAATATTTCCTTATTCACTCATTAAATCAACTGGTGGCCAGTTCTCAACGACTGTGTCTAAATCTAGACCTTTGTCAGTTAACGCTTCTTTGATTTCACTTAACGACTTACGTCCTAAATTAGGGGTTCTTAATAAATCTTGTTCAGACTGCTGGATTAAATCACCAATATAGTAGATTTGCTCAGCCTTCAAACAGTTTGCACTACGTACTGTTAATTCTAATTCATCTACTGCTATTAATAATTGTGGGTCAAAATCACTTGAAGTTGGCAATGCCTCTTCCTCTTTAACTAATTCTAATTCAACAAATGAAGATAATTGCTCTTGCAAGATTGTTGCTGCACGCTTAACTGCTTCTTCAGCATTAACTGAACCATTTGTCTCCATTACAATGTTTAATTTATCAAGATTAACTTTTTGATTAACACGTGCTGCATCAACCGTAAAACTTACACGCCTAATTGGTGAAAAACTTGCATCTAACTGCATACCGCCAATTGTAGATGCTTCATCATCACGTGCAACTGCCGTATCATAGCCTATGCCTGAAGTCGGATCGTAGCCATGTCGTTCTGTGAGCCAAGGAGTTGTAGCTAATTTTATCTTTGTTAAATACTGAAATATCTGTTGCATTCGCCTCAATATCGGATACTGTTATTTTACAAGGACCTTTTTTATCAATAATAACTTCTGCTGAATTAGAAGTGTTTAGCGCAACTGAAACTTCTTTAAGATTGTACAAAAGGATTGTCTTCCTAAGACCGCTTGGCCTCCGACTTCGCCATCAATAGTTGAAAATTCGTGCATAACACCATCGATCGCTACTTCTGTAATTGCAGAACCTGAAATAGAAGATAATAATGTTCTTCTTAACGCATTGCCTAATGTATGACCAAAGCCTTTCTCCAAAGGCTCAAGAATAATTCTATATTTGTTATTTGCTATTTTTTGTGACTCAACCAACTTTGGTTTTAAAAAACTTCTTGCATTTCCTCGCATAATATACTCCC
>JAQRGB010000042.1:0-12158 GCA_029237605.1 Candidatus Thiodubiliella sp. | reverse complement strand
AGAACGACATGGCTACGATCCGACTTAATGTTCTGCAATATCAGACGATAAGTCATCACGTGTAGGAGTATTTTTAAATACACCTTTTAATGCTTTGCCATCAATTTCAACCCATTCTGGCAAATCTCCTTGCTCGGCTAATTCCATTGCTAATTGAATACGGTTTTGTTTTTTTGCTTTTTCTCTAATAGAAATTTCATCATTATCAACAACTTGATAAGAAGGAATGTTAACCACTGAACCATTAACCAAGATAGCTTTATGAGAAACTAATTGCCTCGCTTCAGCACGCGTAGAACCAAAGCCCATACGATAAACAACATTATCAAGACGACACTCTAATAAAGATAATAGATTTTCACCAGTTGATCCTTTCTTTTGAGATGCTTTTTTGTAATATGAACGAAATTGTTTTTCCAAAATACCATAAATGCGTCTAACTTTTTGCTTTTCACGTAACTGCAAGCCATACTCAGTACCTTTAGTTTTACGGGCAGTTGCGCCGTGCATACCAGGTAGTTGTGTAACTTTACATTTAGAATCTAATGATCTAATGCCACTTTTTAGAAATAAGTCAGTGCCTTCGCGACGGGCTAACTTACAAGTAGGTCCAATATATCTAGCCATAATTTATCCTTACACTCTACGTTTCTTAGAAGGACGACAACCATTATGAGGGATTGGCGTTACATCTGTGATTGATTGAATTTTTAAGCCTTGTGCGTTTAATCCACGAATAGCCGAATCTCTACCAGGGCCAGGTCCTTTAACGCGAATATCCAGGTTCTTCATGCCAAAAGTTAATGCTTTTTCGCCACAATTACTAGCTGCTACTTGTGCTGCGAATGGGGTTGATTTTCTAGAACCTCTAAAGCCAGATCCGCCTGAAGTTGCCCAGCAAACTGCATTACCATGACGGTCAGTAATCATAACAATGGTATTATTAAATGTTGCGTGAATATGTGCAACACCGTCAGTAACGACTTTTTTTGATTTTTTCTTCGTTGGTGTTTTAGTCATACAATATCTACCTATAATTATTTAATTAAACGACGAGGACCCTTGCGAGTTCTAGCATTTGTTTTAGTTCTTTGACCACGAAGTGGTAATGATTTTCTGTGACGAATACCGCGGTAACAACCTAAGTCTTTCAAACGTTTAATATTCATTGCAATTTGACGACGAAGGTCGCCTTCAACTTCAATCTTAGCAACTATGTTACGAATTAACTCCAACTGGTCTTCAGCTAAATCCGATACTTTTGTTGCAGGGTCTATTTTAAGTTCACTACAAATTTCTCTTGCGCGTGCATCGCCAATACCGAAAATTGATTGTAACCCAATAACGATGTGTTTGTGTGTTGGGATGTTTATTCCAGCTATTCTAGCCATTTATGTTTTATCCTTTATTTACATAAAATACATGGATATTTATCTTATGTAATACCCATGTATTAAAAATTTTACAAAACAAAATATTATACCTTACTAGTAACGTAATGTCAATTAACCTTGTCTTTGCTTATGTCTAGGTTCTTTGCAAATTACACGCACTACGCCATGGCGTTTAATAATCTTACAATTGTTACAAATTTTTTTAACCGATGCTCTTACTTTCATAAAACTATCCTTTTAATTTAAACCTGACTTTTTCATTAACGACTCATATTGATTAGACATTAAATGTGATTGTGCTTGTGCAATGAAGTCCATCACCACCACCACGATAATTAATAAACTAGTACCACCAAAATAAAATGGCACATTCCAATATAAAATCAAAAACTCTGGTAACAAACAAACTGCAGTAATATAAACTGCACCTGACGTTGTCAAGCGCGACATAACAGAATCAATATAATCTGCTGAATTTTTACCTGGACGAATACCAGGAATAAAGCCACCAGACTTACGCAGATTATCTGCAGTATCTTTTGAGTCAAAAGTTAGTGCTGTATAGAAAAATGTAAAAAATACAATCGCTAAACCGTAAAACAATACATATAGCGGCTGACCAGGAGAGATACTTGCTGTCAGATCAGCTAGCCATCCCATGCCTTCTGATTGTGAAAACCAACCACCTAATGTTGCCGGAAATAAAATAATAGAAGATGCAAAAATTGGCGGTATCACACCGGCCATATTAATTTTAAGCGGTAAGTATGAACTTTGACCGCCAACCATTTTACGACCTTGCTGACGCTTTGCATAATTCACAATAATGCGGCGTTGTCCGCGTTCCATAAACACCACAAAAGCAGTAACTAGCAAAGTCATTACCAACAATGCAATAACTAAAATAACCGTCAACTCACCAGTAGAAACCAACGATAATGTCGAACCTAGTGCTGATGGCAGTCCTGAAACGATACCAGCAAAAATAATCATTGAAATACCATTGCCAATACCTTTTTCTGTAATTTGCTCACCCAACCACATCAAAAATAACGTACCTGTAGTTAATGTTATTACTGTCACTAAACTAAAAGTGAAACCAACATTTGTTACCAATGATGCACCGCCAGCACTTTGAGATTGCAGGGCAATTGAAATGCCGTAAGATTGAAATACTGCTAAAATTACAGTGCCTAAACGTGTGTATTGTGTAATCTTACGCTTACCACTTTCTCCTTCTTTCTTAAGTTGTTCAAGCTTGGGAACTACAGATGCCATTAATTGTATAATAATAGATGCCGAAATATAAGGCATTATGCCTAGAGTGAAAATAGACAACCTTTCTAGCGCTCCACCAGAAAACATATTAAACATATCTAAAATCGTGCCTTGCTGATCTTGCACTAATGAAGCCAAAGCAGTTGAAGAAATAAATGGAATAGTAATATGTGTGCCTAATCTAAAAATAATTAATGCGCCCAATAAAAAAAGAATGCGCTTCAATAAATCTTGAGAAATAGCTGGTGTTTGACTCATAAGCTTTACTCGTTAACTTTCCCTTTAGCAGCCTCAATAGCTATTTTTGCGCCTTTAGTTGCTTTAATACCTATTAATGTTACCGCTCTATTAATCTTGCCAGAAAGCATAACTTTAACACGCTTAATATTCTTAGTCACCAAGTTGTGTTTCTTTAATACATCAACAGTAATTTTTACTTCTTCTAGCTTATTGATCTCAGATAGTGTTACTTGGGAAGTGATAATTGAAACACGAGATGAAAAACCAACCTTAGGAAGGCGACGCTGTAATGGCATCTGACCACCTTCAAAGCCGATTTTAGTAGAGCCACCTGAGCGGGATTTTTGACCTTTGTGACCACGACCACAAGTTTTACCAAAGCCGCTACCAATCCCACGGCCAACGCGTCTTTTGGTTTTTTTTTCACCTTCTGCAGGTGTTAATGTATTTAATTGCATAATATTCATAACCTTAGTTCTTTACTTTAAGTAAGTAAGAAATCTTATTAATCATACCCATTACCTCAGGTGTATTAAGTAATTCCACTGTGTGGTTGATACGCTTCAAACCAAGACCTATTACCGTTGCACGGTGTGATGGCAGGCGACCATAAAAACTCTTAACCAATGTCACGCTTACAGTATTTTTCTTTATCGATATTTTTTTAATTACAGGCTTTTTAGCTGCTACAACTGCCTTTTTAGTAGCTGTTGTCTTAACAAGTGATTTTTTAGTCGTAACTATTTTCTCTTCAGCCATATACTTCTCCAGTAATTTCTTCAACAGTTTTACCACGCTTACTTGCTACTAACTGTGGAGATGACATTGACGTTAAACCCTCAATAGTTGCACGAACAACACTGATAGGATTACGCGTACCATTGCATTTAGCAAGAATATTATGCACACCAACCGCTTCCAATACACTACGCATTGGCCCGCCAGCAATAACACCAGTGCCTTCTGATGCAGGCTGCATATAAACTTTAGCTGCACCAACATTTGAAGTAATAGAATAGTAAAGCGTGCTGTTTTTAAGTGGCACACTCTTCATCGATCTTTTTGCTTTGTCCATTGCTTTTTGAATAGCAACAGGCACTTCACGTGCCTTACCAGTGCTATAACCTACTTTACCATTTCCATCACCAACAACAACCAATGCAGAGAAGCCAAATATACGGCCGCCTTTAACTACTTTTACAACGCGACGAATATTAACCAATTTTTCAATATAGTCATTATCTTCATCTTTATTATTTTTTCTAAAATTTGCCATTTTTACGCCTATTTTTATATTTTAAAAATTTAAACTACTTTATTAGAAGTCTAATCCACCTTCTCTTGCTGCCTCAGCTAACGCTTTAACACGACCATGGTACTTAAAACCAGAACGATCAAAGGCAACTTTAGTTACTTTTTTTATTTTTGCTGCTTTAGCAATCTCAGCGCCAATCTTCGTTGCTGCTGAAGTCGGATCGTAGCCATGTCGTTCTGTGAGCCAAGGAGTTGACTCTCTAAACCAAAGTTTTAGCCCCACAAACACTAATAATTTGTGCATAAATATGTTGAGACGTCTTGTAAACGCATAAACGCTCAATACCTTTGCCCGCATGCTTAGCTCTAAATTTAGTTGCCCTTCTTAAACGAGCTTGTTTTTTTGAAAGTTTCATATCAATACCTTAATTATTTTTTCTTAGCTTCTTTACGAACCACATATTCATCAGTGTAACGCACGCCTTTACCTTTATAAGGCTCTGGTGGACGATAAGCACGAATCTCAGCGGCCACTTGGCCTACTTTTTGTTTATCCATACCTTTTACAACAATCTCAGTTTGCGAAGGTGTCTCAGCAGTAATGCCTTCTGGTAAGTTATACTTAACTGGATGAGAAAAACCTAGCATTAAATCTATAACTCTTCCCATTACTTTTGCACGATAACCAACACCGATAAGGGTTAATGTCTTCTCCCACCCACCCAAAACACCTTTAATAAGGTTAGCAGAATTTGCTCTTGCAGTGCCTGCTTGTGCCCATGCTTTTTTTCATCTTTTTTATCAACCTTAGCAATATCAAATGTCAAAATATTTTCTATATTAGTAACAACAACTGATGGATGAATTTCCATCTGCATTTGACCTAACTTACCTTTAACAACCATTATAGAATCATTTATCAAAACTTCAACACCAGCTGAAATTTCTATTGGTACTTTTGCAACTCTAGACATTTTATAACTCCTTATAGTATAGCTTGGGTAACTATAGTAAGGTTACGCAAACTTTTAAAGCCATTAACTACAAAATAATATTTGCAGTTACTAACAATAGTTAACAACAAAAAGCTTAATGTCATAAATGATGACTTTAAAGCTTGCCATTTAGTTTTTAAACAAATTTTAAATAACTGCATTATTTTAATTGAGATAACAATAACTACCTCTGCACAAAATATCTTATCATTTAAAAAATCATTGTTATCGTAATTTATCATAGTTATTCAGAGCTATATTAAAAAACACTGCACAAAACTTCACCACCTATATTTTGTGTTTTTGCATTTTGACCAGTCATTACACCTTTAGGTGTTGAAACAATAACGACGCCTAAACCGTTCATAATATTTGGCATTTCAGTACTTTTTGCATAAACACGTAAGCTTGGCTTTGAAATTCTTTCTAATAAATTGATAACTGGCTTATCGTCATAATATTTCAACTTAATAGTTAAAGTTTTATCTGCTTTTTCACCTGCCACACTAAATGATTCTATGTAGCCTTCTTGCTGCATAACACTAGCAATTGCAAACTTTAAATTTGATGCTGGCATATTAACTTCTTTCTTTTTAACCATGTGTGCATTACGAATGCGTGTCAACATATCAGCAACTGGATCAGACATACTCATATCAATAACCTCCTACCAACTTGCTTTAGATAAACCAGGAACTTCGCCATTCATAGTGCGCTCCCTTAATTTAATTCTAGCCAAGCCAAACTTACGGTAAAAACCATGTGGACGACCAGTTAAACCACAACGATTACGTTGCCTTGTCGGCGAGGCATCACGAGGTAATGCTTGCAACTTAATCATTGCTTGAAAGCGTTCTTCATCAGAATGTTTTACACTCTTAATAATTTTCTTTAACTCAAGACGATTGAGCCGATATTTTTCAACTAATTTTGTACGCTTGGTGTCTCTATTTATCATGGATTTTTTAGCCATTTGGTTTTTGTTCCTCTTGTTTTTAAGCTTTAAATGGAAAATTAAACATTACTAATAACTTCTTAGCATCATAATCATTTTGTGCAGTAGTGGTAATAGCAATATCCATGCCACGTACTCTTGTTACTTTTTCAAAATCAATTTCAGGAAATACAATTTGCTCGGTTAAGCCCATATTGTAGTTACCACGGCCATCGAATGATTTACTATTTAAACCACGAAAATCACGAATACGTGGGATCACAATATTAACCAAACGATCTAAAAATTCATACATTTTTTCTTTACGCAATGTTACTTTACAGCCAATCGCACTACCTTCTCTTAACTTGAAGCTTGCTACTGATTTACGCGCCATACATATTATTGGCTTTTGACCAGCAATTAAGCTCATTTCTTCTACTGCATTTTGCAAAATCTTCTTATCGCCTAATGCACTACCTAAGCCCATATTAATAGTAATTTTTACAATCTTAGGCACTGCCATTGGATTTTTCTTACTCAACTCTTTCTGTAGAGCTGGTAGAATTTCTTTTCTATATTGTTCTTGTAATCTAGCCACGGTTTTTTCCTTTAACTGTTTCAAACGATTGAATCACCGTTTGATTTAAAAAATCTTTCTTTATTGCCATCTTTATCAATACGCATACCAACCTTATCTGCTTTTTTTGTTTTTGTATTGTAGATTGCTATATTTGAAACATCCATTGACATTTCTGTATCAATAATACCGCCTACTACACCAGCATTTGGGTTTGGCTTAACATGTTTCTTAGCAAGATTTAACCCCTCAACTACAACTTTATTATTAATAAATCTTGTTACTATACCTGTAGAGCCTTTATCTTTGCCAGCAACCAAAATTACCTCATCTTTTACCTTGATCTTATTCATTACAACACCTCTGGCGCTAGTGAAACAATTTTCATAAATTGCGCGCCACGTAATTCACGTGTCACAGGGCCGAAAATACGTGTACCTACTGGTTCAAGTTTTGAGTTCAATAATACAACTGCATTGTTATCGAAACGAATACGCGAACCGTCTCCTCGACGAACACCTTGTGCTGAACGAACAACAACGGCGTCATACACATCGCCTTTTTTTACTTTAGTACGGGGCGCGGCCTCTTTAATACTAACTTTAATAACATCGCCAATATTTGCATAACGACGCTTAGAGCCACCCAGTACTTTAATACACATTGCTTTGACGCCACCGCTGTTATCAGCAATATGAAGTTTTGTTTGCATTTGAATCATGTCTTATTCTCTTTTAATATGCTTAATTAATCAACAGTCACTAATTTTTCAAGGACTTCTAGTAATGCCCAACACTTAGTCTTAGAAAATGGCTTCACCTCTACCACTCTTACTATGTCTCCTACACCACATTCATTTTTTTCGTCATGCGCATGAATCTTCGTGCTACGTTTAATGTATTTCTTATAAATTGGATGACGAACTTTACTCTCAATCATAATGGCAATAGTTTTATCACGACCATTGTTAACAACTTTACCTGTCAATACGCGTTCTACTTTATTCTTGCTCATGCTTGTTTCTCTTTAATAATAGTTTTAACCTGTGCAATTGATCTTTTGACTTTTCTCAACTTTGATGCATCATCTAACTGCGCACTTTTGTGTTGCATACGCAATTCAAAGTGCTTCTTTAAAAGATCCATTAAAGTGTCATTAAGCGCAAGGATATCTTGTTTTCTTAATTCTTTTACGTTCATTACATTGCCATCCTTTTAATAACCTTTGTCTTTACTGGTAACTTAGCCGCAGCAAGTTGAAATGCCTCTCTTGCAACTATTTCATCAACACCTTGCATTTCAAATAACATTTGACCTGGTTTGATTTGTGCAACCCAATATTCAACACTGCCCTTTCCCTTTCCCATACGTACTTCTAATGGTTTTTTAGTAATAGGTTTATCTGGAAATACACGAATCCAAATCTTACCCTGACGCTTTACATGACGTGTCATCGCTCTACGAGCAGCTTCAATTTGTCTTGCAGTCATGCGACATCGGCCTACAGCTTGTAGACCGATGTCGCCAAAACTCACCTTATGACTAATAGCCAAACCACGGTTACGGCCTTTCATCATTTTTCTAAATTTTGTGCGCTTAGGTTGTAACATTTATAAATCCTTTATTTTTTAACAATTTGGTTAGTAGCGCCGCGATGAGCAACTTCATCTAACGTACCTTTCTTATGGTCTAAAATTTCACCTTTAAAAATCCAAACTTTGATACCAATCACGCCATATTGTGTATTTGCACCATAATGTGCATAATCAACATCCGCTCTGAATGTATGTAATGGCACACGACCTTCGCGATACCACTCAGAACGTGCAATTTCTGCACCATTTAAACGACCACTAACCATGACTTTAATGCCTTGCGCACCTAAACGTGTTGCATTGACTAATACACGCTTAACTGCACGACGATACATCACACGCTTTTCTAACTGTTGCGCAATATTTTCTGCCACCAAACGTGAGTCTAACTCTGGCTTCTTAATTTCTTCAATATTAATGTGTACCGACATATTCATTATTTTAGCAATAATAGATTTTAACTCTTCAATATCAGCACCTTTTTTACCAATCACAATACCTGGGCGGGCAGTATGAATAGTTATTTTAGCGTTATTTGCTAAGCGTTCAATTTGGATACGGCTAACAGAAGCAGATTTTAGTTTTTCAAATAAAAAATCTCTAACCTCTATATCAGACAATAAATACTTAGGATAGTCTTGGGAATTCGCATACCACTTAGAATCCCAATCTTTAACTATTCCTAATCTAATACCTTTTGGATTTACTTTTTGACCCATAATTAACCTACACTTACGCCAACTGTAATATGGCTTGTTCTTTTTAAAATACGATTCGCCCTACCTTTTGCTCTAGGACGAATTCTTTTCATTGTTGATCCTTCGTCAATATAAACACTACTCACTTTTAATTCATCAATATCTAAACCATTATTATTCTCAGCATTTGAAATCGCTGAATTTAATACCTTTTTTACAAGTACTGATGCTTTCTTATTGCTAAACGATAAAATGTTAAGCGCCTCTTCTATCGGCTTTAAACGAATTTGATCAGCTATCAATCGCGCTTTAAAAGCTGAGGTTTTTGCATATTTATGTACTGCCTTAATTTCTTTCATTTTCATATCATCCTTGTGTTACGCTTTACGGTCACCTGAATGCGCAACAAATGTTCTAGTTGTTGCAAACTCACCTAATTTATGACCAATCATTTGCTCATTAATTGACACTGGGACATGTACCCTACCATTGTGCACTGCGATTGTTAAGCCAATCATTTCAGGCACAATTACCGAACGACGAGACCAAGTTTTAATTGGTTTTCTGTCGTTATTTTCTTGAGCTATTAATACTTTCTTAATTAAATGCTCGTCAACAAACGGACCCTTTCTTAATGATCTAGCCATAATTATCCTTATTTATTTCTACGACGTACGATAAGTTTATCGGTACGCTTATTGCTGCGTGTTTTGTAGCCTTTAGTTGGTGTTCCCCAAGGAGAAACTGGATGACGACCACCACTAGTTTTACCTTCTCCACCACCATGTGGATGATCAACTGGATTCATTACAACGCCACGAACAGTAGGCCTAACACCTCTCCAACGTGCTGCACCAGCTTTACCTAATTTTCTTAAACTGTGTTCTTTCTTAGACACTTCTCCAATAGTTGCACGACACTCTGATAAAATTTTACGAACTTCGCCAGAGCGCAATCTTAAAGTAACATAGCCCCTTTCTTTTGCAATTAATTGCGCTGAAGTACCAGCGCTACGAGCCATTTGTGCACCCTTACCTGGTTTAAGCTCTATGCAGTGAATTACACCACCTAATGGAATATTTATACATGGCATTACATTACCTGTTTTAATAGCAACACTGCTACCAGAAATAATTTCATTGCCTACTTTTAAACCGTTTGGAGCAATAATATACTTACGTTCGCCATCTGCATACAAAACCAAAGCAATATTAGCACTACGACTTGGGTCGTATTCTAAGCGCTCAATTTTTGCAGTAATATCATCTTTATTGCGCTTAAAATCAATAACACGATAACGACGTTTGTGACCGCCACCTTTATGGCGAACAGTAATCTTACCTCGATTATTACGACCATTAATTCTATTTTTGCTTTGTGTTAATGGCGCATAAGGTGCACCATTATATAAATCTTTATCAACAATACTAACAACAAATCTTCTGCCAGGTGATGTTGGTTTTTTTTTAATTACTTGTGCCATAATTTATCTCTTTAAGATGCGGTAACATCAATCATTTGGCCTTCAGACACTTTTACTGTTGCCTTTTTCCAATTTGCACGACTGCCGATCTTACCTTTAAATACTTTTTTCTTGCCTTTTATAATAGAGGTCGTTACATTTTCTACCGTAACGCCAAATAGTGATTCAACAGCTGTTTTAATTTCTTTCTTATTACTGTCAACACGTACTTTAAATACATATTGATTTTGTGCTGACAATACCGATGTCTTCTCTGAAACAATAGGTGCTAATAAGGTTTTTAATATTTTTTCTTGATTCATAACATGCCTTCTACTTTCTTCAATGAAGTCGGAGGCCATTACAATATTTTCATAACCAATCAAACTAACTGGATCGATACTTTGTGTATCACAAACACCAATATGATATAAATTACGTGAAGAAAGATATAAATTTTCATCCAATTCATCTGTCATTAATAAGGCATTTTTTACATCTAGTGTTTTAAGTAATGAAGTTATATTTTTTGTTTTTTCATCTTTAATATCAAATTCTTTAACTACTTTTAAACGCTCAGTACGAACTAACTCAGAAAAAATAATACTAATTGCACCTTTGTACATTTTCTTATTAACTTTCTGTGCGTAACTTCTTGGCTGCGCAGCAAATGTCACTCCACCTGAGCGCCAAATAGGGCCACGAGAAGTACCAGCACGAGCACGACCTGTGCCTTTCTGTGCCCAAGGTTTCTTGCCACCACCACTAACAGCTGAACGATTCTTTTGTGCTTTAGATCCTTGACGGCCAGTAGCTATATAAGCTGTTGTTACTTGGTGAACCAATGAGTGGTTGTAATCTCTAGCAAAAACCTTGTCTGATACTTCAGTAGAAGTGGACTTATTGGTGTTTATATTTAATACTTCTAATTTCATCTTAAACCCTTATTCTACTGTTTTTGGTACAGAATTATCTTTGGCTTCAGTTTGCACTTCTGTTGTTACTTTAGCTTCTTCTTTATGCAACCTATCTGCATCACCAAGCTCTTTAATCTGCTTACTAATGTCATTATTAATTTTATCTTTCTTAGTAGATAAAATAACTTTAACAAAGCCACTTTTAAAACCAGGAATTGCGCCTTTAACCAACAATAAATTTCTGTCATTATCAACCTGATAACAACTCCTTGGCTCACAGAACGACATGGCTACGATCCGACTTAATACACGGCCAGGATCTTGACACTGTCCAGTAGATCCAATCGCTCTGTGAGAAATTGAATTACCATGTGTTGCATCTTGCATCGAGAAATTATGACGCTTTACACCACCCTGATAACCCTTACCTTTAGATTGCCCAGTAACATCAACATACTGGCCTGCGCCAAAAATTGATGAATCAAAATTTTTTACATCTGCAATTTCATCAATATTCGCTCTGAATTCCCAAAGACCTAAGCCAATATCTTGTGAAGCTTTTGCATAATGACCTTTAGCTGCTGCTGAAACATGACGCACTTTAGCTTCGCCCTTCTTGTTAACTTTAGTGCCAGTAGTAATTTGCACTGCACTATAGCCATCTACTTCTACCGTTTTTGTTTGAACAACACGATTAGTTTCAATTTTAATAACACTTACAGCAGTTGCTAAGCCATCATCAGACAAAATGCGTGTCATTCAAGTCGGATCGTAGCCATGTCGTTCTGTGAGCCAAGGAGTTGTAAGAGACC
>JAQRGB010000041.1:35689-68141 GCA_029237605.1 Candidatus Thiodubiliella sp. | reverse complement strand
AAGGAGTTGTAGCTAAGTGTTGTCTTCCTAAGACCGCTTGGCCTCCGACTTAGCGACAAATGGCTTTAGATCATTAGCTCCCTCGCCAACCCCAATATATCGAATCGGTAATTTTAATTCATTGGCAATAGCAAAAACAATCCCACCCTTGGCAGTGCCATCAAGTTTAGTAATGCTAATGCCACTTAACTTAACTGCTTTATTAAATTCTTTGGCTTGGTTGAGTGCGTTTTGACCTGCGCCACCATCAATTATTAACATCACTTCGTGAGGCGCTTTTTCATTTTGTTTGGTAATTACGCGTTTGATTTTTTCTAATTCCTGCATAAGGCTACTTTGGGTATGTAATCGACCTGCGGTATCGGCAATCATAATATCAATATTTTTGGCTTGTGCTGATTGATATGCGTCAAATATTACTGAAGCGGCATCAGCACCAGTATTTTGTGCTACAACGGCTATGTTATTACGTTCGCCCCAGACTTTAAGTTGTTCAACTGCCGCTGCGCGAAAGGTATCACCTGCGGCAAGCATAACAGATTTACCTTGATTTTGAAGTCGGATCGTAGCCATGTCGTTCTGTGAGCCAAGGAGTTGCTGTTTGGTCCCAGCGCCATTTACACCAACTACTAAAATTACGTAAGTTTCTTTTAAGTTTGTATTTAGTTGATTATCCTTAATTAGTAAATTTTCCAATTCACCTTTTAGGAACTCATGCAGGCCATCAGAGTCTTTTAAGATTTTTCTGGAAGCTTTTTTACGTACAGATTCTAAAACTTCATCGGTAGTATTAATGCCAATATCTGCACTAATTAGTAACATTTCTAATTTATCTAATAAATCATTATTAATGGCTTTTTTACCCAATAATAGTGTTGATAATCCAGAACCAAGTTTTTGTCTAGATTTAGCTAAGTATTCTTTTAGAGAAGTTGAACTTTGCGTTGAATTAGTTTTAGTTTTTTTGAAAATATTAAACAATGTTTCTCTCTATAATTAGTAAGTATATGAAAATATTAATTTTACTATTTTTTACTTTCTCTCAGTCTTTATTTGCTAATTCGTTCGACTTGACACAACAAGGTATTACTCAAGCAATATTGAGCAATGGGCTAAAAATTATTATCAAAATTGATACTCGTGCACCAATATTTATTTCTCAACTTTGGTATCGGGTAGGTGCTAGTGATGAGTCGCGTCCAAATACAGGTATCTCGCATATGCTTGAGCATATGATGTTTAAAGGCACTAAAAAGCATAAGATGGATGATTTTTCGCAGATTATTTCGCGTAATGGTGGTTATGATAATGCCTTTACTTCTAAGGATTACACTGCTTATTATCAAAAAATGCATAAATCAAAGCTAGGGCTTGCTATTAAAATGGAAGCAGATCGGATGCGCAACCTGCATTTGCTTAATGATGAATTTGAAAAAGAAAGACAGGTAGTAATTGAAGAACGCAGATTACGCATAGAAGACAATCCAAACGCCAAAGTATATGAGAAACTTAATATGATTTCCTTTGATAAAAAAGGAGCTTATCATGCGCCTATTATCGGCTTTCAAGCTGATTTAGAGTCTTATAATTTGAATGATTTACGCGCATGGTATAATAAATATTATGCACCAAATAATGCGACTTTAGTGGTGGTGGGTGATGTTAAAGTTGGCGAAGTAATTGCACTGGCAAAGCAATATTTTGGCGTTTATAAACATAAGTTTGGTGTTACAAATAGCAACAATCCTTCTATTACCAATACTGGTAAGTCGCGTGTATTAAAACTCAAAGCAGAGTTGCCTTTCTACATTTTGTCCTTTCCTGTGCCTAGTTTAAAAACTGCACAAGATAAACATAATGCTTATGCTTTGGCCATGCTGTCATATGTATTGGATAATAGATTGTCTAAAATTTTAGTGAGAGATCAGCAAATTGCATCAGTCATTGACATAGATTACAGCCTATATGATAAATACAATACTTTATTTACTTTGAGCTTTATACCTGCAAAAGGCGTAAATACTGAGGCAGTGTTATCAGCAATTAAATCACAAATTACTGAGTTAATTAAAAATCCTACTACGATTAAAGATAAATTAACACGTATTAAAATGCAACTTGAGGCTGAATTTATATTCAAGCAAGACCATATAGCAACGCAATCTTATTATTTAGGTATGCTTGCAACTATTGGCCTGGAGATTGAAACAATGTTTACTTATGTGGATAAAATGAACGCTATTAATATAGATGATATTATGCAAGTTGCCAAACAATATTTGAATTTCTCTCAGGCTAATTCGGTGGAACTTGTGCCGCAAGGGGTTAAATGAGATTTTTATTTTTATTTTTATTTTTATTACTTGTAAGTAGCGCTCAGGCCAAGTTAGACATTCAACATTGGATGACGCCAGAAGGTGCAAAAGTTCTATTTGTGCAAACCAATGGATTACCAATATTAGATGTTTCGCTTAACTTTGATGCTGCCAGTAGTAGAGATGGCGAACAATATGGCTTAGCATCTTTAACTAGCGATTTGTTAGGCACTGCCACTAAATACCATAATGAAGAGCAGATTATTAATGCGTTTGAGTCACTAGGCGCACAGTTTAGTAGTAATTCGTTAAAAGATATATTAATTGTATCATTGCGTACACTTTCAAGAAAGCCTATTTTAAGAAAAGCGCTTAATATTTTTACTGAGGTTATTGCTCAGCCAAATTTTAAGCAAAAATATCTTACACATGTTAGGCGTCAAACACTGCAATCCATCAGGGCTGGCGAGCAATCACCATCAAACATTGCATCAATTGCTTTTAATAAAGCTGTGTTTGGCGATCATCCTTATGCGCATCAAACAATTGGAACCCAAGATTCTATTGCACAGAACGACATGGCTACGATCCGACTTATTATAAAGAGTTTTTTGTGGCGAAAAATCTAACAATTGCATTAGTTGGAGATGTAAGTAAAACTCAGGCCAAACAGATTGCACGACAAATTTCTCATGGACTAAATATTGGTAAAAAAGCCAAGCCCAATCCAATAGTTAAGCCGTTGAATGATGCACAAGACATTTATATTAACTTTCCTTCAAAACAAACCCATTTATTAATTGGACAGACTGGTATTAATCGCTCGCACTCTGATTTTTATCAATTGTATTTAGGCAATCATATCTTTGGCGGCAGTGGATTGACTTCTATCTTAAGTGGTGAAATTCGTGAGAAAAAAGGTTTTGCTTATTCAGTATACAGCCATCTAAGTAAAATGCAATCAAACGGCTATTTTATAATAAGTATGCAAACCAAAAACGAGCAAGCTAGTGAGGCAAAAAAGATTGCCGTTCAAATGCTGAAGAATTTTATTAATAACAGTGTTGATAAGCAAAAATTACGAGATGCTAAAGACAATATAATTGGTGGTTTTGCGCTACAAACAGCATCTAATGCTAATATCTTAACTTACCTCTCTATTATTGGTTTTTATGATTTGCCACTGGATTATTTAAATACTTTTACTGACAAAATCAAGAACATTAGCGCGCAAGATATTCAAAACGCCTTTGCGCGCTTGATTGATACTAACTTACTTGCTATAGTGAACGTAGGGCAAGATACACATAATAGTCCTATAGAGATAGGGCAATGACGCATAAAACTATTTTATTATTTTCATATGGTACTTTGCAAAGTAGCATCGTGCAAATCAAAACCTTTGGGCGTGAGTTGATAGGCTATTCAGACCAACTACTTGACTATAAATTGGCAATGATTGAAATCCAAGATGCAAGTGTTGTCAAACTTAGTGGAGAAACCCACCACCCCATTGCAATACCCAGCCAATCCAACACTATATCAGGTAGGGTATTTGAGATTAGCGCTGAAGAATTAACACAATCTGACAAATACGAAGTGGATGAGTATCAACGTGTGTTGGGGGAGATGGCATCAGGCATACCTGCTTGGGCTTATGTACGCATTTCGCATAATTTTTAAGGCTTATCTAGTTGTTTGATGTATAATTAAAATTTATATATTTTTAAATAATAAACACTATGAAATTAAAAACAATATTAATAGTATTGTTTTTACCACTTAATTTAATTAGCATTGTTTATGCAAATCTTAACGATGCCTATGATGCATATCAAAAAAGATTATAAAACTGCTATAAAGCTATTGAAGCCATTAGCTGATGCTCAAAATAATTTAGGCAATATGTATGCGTGCTTGAGCAAGGTGTGCTCAAAGATTATAAAAAGCAAGATATTGGATTAATAAAGCATATAAAGGGAGTGATGTAAAAGAAAGTAATAGGGCTAAGAGGATTTTGGATAAGTATGATCTTTGGAAATATTGATAAGTGTAATGACAGGCTAAATTGTAATTAGTTTAAAGCCAAAATGGCTAATATGCAAAATGTTATTTTAAGTGCAAGTGCGTTTAAAAGCCTAATAAAGGGCATTAGGTGAATAGCTAGGTTCTTTGATTTATTTAGGTTATTATATAGTCCAACAGTTCTTTAAATATTTGACAATAACTTATAATATTTTATGACCTCTATTATTATAATTTAAGCACCAAACTAGATTTAACAATCTCTTCAATGGTTGAATAATTTTGAGTATTTGTAATTTTATCAGCATTACCTGTAAAGATATTAAATGAAAATAAAGCAAAAAACATAACAATAAGTGGCTTTTTATGATGCTATAGTATAAGTTAATTTAAAATATATATTGCACATGCGCTATGTATTTATTTCTTAAAGTAATACTTTTTCAATTTGCGCAGATTTGATAAAGTCTTTACGCCAGTTTTTGCCGAGCTTTTGTTCGGCAATTAATTCCACTGGGTAGATTGGATTAATATTGGTTGTATTGCTATAACGACTCAAACCTTGACGACAAGCAGGGCAGGTGGTTAGTATTTTGGTCTGCGCTTTACTTATTTTTATTGTTGCTAAATCCTTTTTAATTTCAGCCTCTTTGCGGAATTTTACTTGCTTGGCAATATCTGGTCTGGAAATTGCAAAAGTACCTGCTTCACCACAACAACGGTCATTGCTAATTACATCTGAGTTCATAATTTCAGAGATGACATCACTTGAATTCTTTGATTTAATCGGGTCATGGCAGGGAGCGTGGTATAGGTATTGTTCATCAGTATTATCAAATGTCACTTTGTTTTCTAATAGATATTCATGAATATCTATTAGTGTTGAATTTTTAAAAATATTTGCTGTGTTATAGGTTAATAGTTGGTCGATGCAAGTGCCACAAGAAGTCAATACATGTTTGATGTCTAAGTAATTAAGTGTGTTTGCCATGCGGTGGAATAATACGCGATTATCAATAGTAATTTGTTTGCTTTTAGTATTGAGGCCACTTGCGCTTTGTGGGTAGCCACAACACAAGTAACTTGGTGGCAAAATAACTTTCACACCTTGGTGATATAACAGGGCGATGGTGGCCAGTCCAATGTTGGAATAAAGGCGCTCAGAGCCACAGCCTGGGAAATAGAATACACTTGGTGATTCAGCGTTTGATTTTTTAGGGTGCGTTAAAATTGGCACACTGCCAATATCGGTAATATTTAGTGCACTTCTTAGCGGCGTTGCATCTGTATCAGTGGGCAGTGGTTTGTCTAAAATTGTGATTAATTCTGTAAAAACACTTGGGTTACCAATGGTCTTGTTAGGTTGTTTTTTTAATAATGGTTTACTAAGTTTTGAAGCAATATGTTGCGCCTTGTAAGTAAAATCAATGAGTATTTTTTTAGTTAGGTTAATCTGCCATGGTTTGATCATATTGAGATATGCCATAGATAATTTGGTGGCAATATTTGTATACTTCTGTTTTTGTTCAACCAACATGCCTCGCATTTTGATAGAAACATTGCCAAAATCAATATTCACAGGACAAGGTGTTAGGCATCTATGGCAAATGGTACAATGATCAGCTACATCATTAAATCCATCAAAATGGTTAAGAGAAACACCTCTACGCGTCTGTTCTTCATATAAAAATGCTTCAGAGATTAAGTTGGTGGCAATGATCTTATCACGTGGTGAATATAATAAATTAGCTTCTGGAACATGAGTGGCGCATACATTCTTACACTTGCCACAACGCAGACATGACTTTATCATATCATTAATTTCACCAATGCCACTGCTTTCTAAAATCAATGCCTCCTGCTCAACCAAGCGTAAAGAAGGGGTAAAGGCGTTGTCAAGATTACTTCCTGGCATTAACTTGCCTTTATTAAAATGCCCATTAGGATCAATGCTGGTTTTGTATTTTAAAAAGTCTTGTTTGAATTTATCAGATAAATATTGGTATTTAGTTAGCCCAATACCGTGCTCACCTGAAATTACACCGCCTAGTTGCTCAGCTAAAATCATAATTTCATCAACTACTTTTTCAGCAGATTCTAGCATTTGTGTGTTATGAGAGTGCACCGGAATATTAGTATGCACATTACCATCGCCAGCATGCATATGTGTTGCTACAAATAAGCGAACTTCTCGATATTCACTATGTATTGTTTTTACTTTTTCACGAATATCAGTAAATATATCGCCCATTAACAAATCATTCAAAGGCTGAGAAAAATCAGCAATATAAGAAATTATATGTTTATTAGCTTGTAGTGCTTTAAACCCAGATTCTAACTCAAGGCTTGTTAGTGTATTCTGCCATTCGCTTTCAACCTTATCAAATAGCGATAAGGCGTGATTTATTTTATTTTTAATAAGGTGGGTGCTAATATCAATTTTGCAAAAATAATCTTTAATTGCTCTTAGTGCGGATAGTTTATTCCCAATTGATAGACGAATATTAATGCGCTCAATGCCATTAGAATAATCTCCTAATTTATTAAGTGGAATAACCACATCTTCATTTATTTTAAAAGCGTTTGTGTGGGCGGCAATAGCTGCTGTATTAGCGCGATCTTTCCAGAAAATTTGACGCTTTTCTAGTGAGTATGCGATAAAGAATTCACCATCTCTATTTTGTGTTAGTGTGATAATTTTTTCAATCTGTGTATCTAATGAATTTTGCTGTTCTGCACTAATATCAAGTAGTAAGATCATCCTTGGTAATTCTGAGCGAGTGGCCTTTGTGGTGTAATTTATCGCCTTAATATAATGACTGTCAAGGTGCTCCATTCCAATTAAATCAACATCTGTGGAGTTATCAACACTATCTTTAACTGCAACAATTGCAGAAACTGCTTTGCCTAAGTCATAACCAAAAAACTCTAGACATATTGTATTAATATTCTTAAATGGCTGGTGTAGAATAAACTGTGCAGACGTGATAAGGCCATCACAGCCTTCTTTTTGAACACCTGGCAACCCATCTAAAAACTTATTAGTAACATCTTTGCCTAACCCGTTTTTACGTATATCTTTGGTATTAATAGTTAATGTTTTAGACGTTATTATTGTCTTGGCATCTTTTTTTAAATGATTGATTTTAAAGCTTACTTTATCTAATAATTGAATTTTGTCTTGGTTATGATTAAGGCGTTTTATTTGTAGCCAGTTGCCATCAGGCATTACCATTTTCCAAGATAAAAGATTGTCGATTGTTGTACCCCATTTTAATGCTTTCTTACCACCTGCATTCATTGCCACATTACCGCCAATAGTGCAAGCATCTTGTGATGTTGGGTCAACGGCAAATACTAAATTATTCGCCGTTGCTACTTCGCTAACACGTTTGGTAACCACGCCTGCCCCGACATTCACGCTGTGTAGTCCATTATTGTGTTGTATTTCATCAATAAAATTGAGTTTTTCTGTATTGATAACAGCTGTTTGTGTGCTGAGAGGGATAGCGCCACCTGTGTAGCCAGTACCGCCACCACGAGGTATGATTGTAAGTCCTAATTTAATACAAGTTTTGATAATTTTAGCAATTTCTAATTCAGTATCTGGAGTGATAACTACAGTAGGATATTCAACACGCCAATCAGTTGCATCGGTGGCATGGGATGAGCGTGATAATGCGTCAAAGTGAATATTATTATTGTGTGTAACTTTGAGAAATGCATTTTTAATGCGTGCTTCGTTATTTTTAAATTCACTTAAACAAGATTTAAAATTATTTACTGCTTGGTTAGCGCTACTTAATAATTTCAATACCTTTTCATTACCATTAGCACGCAAGTGAATTTGGTTAAGACGAGAATACAGTGCTTTAATAAGTGCTTTACAGCGTTTTTTGTTGTTAATTAAGTCTTCTTGTAAGTAAAGATTACGATTTACCACCCATATATCACCTAATACTTCAAATAACATTCTTGCGCTGCGCCCTGTGTTGCGATTTTCTCGCAGCTGTTCAAGCAATTCCCATGACTGCTTCCCTAAAAAACGACACACAATTTCCTTGTCTGAGAACGAAGTATAGTTATAAGGAATTTCGCGATATTGTTGCAAGTCTATAAAGATGGTAATTAATCTGTGTTTATTTTACTATAATAAAGTCTATTTATAATTTTGTTCGGAGTTGCTTAATGTTGTGGATAAAGGCTTTTCATATTATTAGTGTGATTACTTGGTTTGCGGCTTTATTTTACTTACCACGTCTTTTTGTTTATCATGCGATGAGTGATGATAAAGTAAGTATTGAGCGTTTTAAAGTGATGGAGGAAAAATTGTATCGTGGCATTATGATGCCGAGTTTTATTTTAGCAACAGTATTAGGCGTCTGGATGGTGATTGATAATTGGGTATTTTATAGTACGCAATATTGGTTACACGCTAAGTTGGTATTGGTTGTGCCACTAATTGTTTATCATTTTTATTGTGGATATTTATTATCGGTTTTTAAAGTGGATAAAAACACCTATTCACATATTTTCTATCGTTGGTTTAATGAGTTTCCAGTGTTGATACTAGTAGCTATTATTATTTTAGTGGTAGTTAGACCTTTTTAAAAAAAACTTATTATAATTTTACGAATAAAATCATACTTTATTAAAGATTGTTTTTTTAAATTTAACTATAGTTAAATTTTTAATACTATTGCAGTGATTTTATGTCTAAGAGATATTTTTTGGTAATTTTACATTGCATATTATTTAATAAAAATACCATAATTTTTCATGTATTTCTCTTTTAATGATTAACCTATAAGTCCATTATTTAAAATAATCCTGTGGAAAGATATCTGTCACCGCGATCACAAATAACAGTTACAATCACAGCATTGTTCACTCTCTTAGACAGTTTAATAGCTGAATACACTGCTCCACCACTGGAAACACCAGCAAAAATACCCTCCTTTGTTGCTAAATCACGGGTAGTTTGTTCGGCAGATATTTGTGATACGTCCATTATTGTATCAACTTTAGATGCATCAAAGATTTTGGGTAAATATTCTTTTGGCCAGCGACGAATACCAGCAATTTGTGTTCCTTCTTTTGGCTGCACGCCAATGATTTGAATATCTTTATTGTGTTTTCTGAGTGTTTCAGACACACCTATAATTGTACCAGTCGTACCCATAGCTGAAATAAAATGCGTTATTTTACCATTTGTGTCTCGCCATATTTCTTGTGCAGTTGTGTTTACATGTGCTCCTGAATTATCAGCATTAGAGAATTGATCAAGTTGCTTGCCTTTGCCTTCTCTTTCCATGGCATGGGCTAAATCTCTTGCACCTTCCATCCCTTCTTCTTTACTGACTAAAATTAATTCAGCGCCATATGCTGTCATAGCATCACGTCTCTCTTGTGAGAGATTTTCAGGCATAATTAATATAATTTTATAGCCTTTAATTGCTGCTATCATTGCCAAGGCGATGCCAGTATTACCACTAGTGGCCTCGATTAATGTATCTCCTGTATTAATCTCATTACGAATTTCAGCCTGAGTAACCATATTAAATGCTGAGCGGTCTTTGACTGAACCTGTGGGATTATTACCCTCAAGTTTAAGCAAAATGATATTAGACCCATTGGGGTTGAGTCTTTGTAATTTAACCAAAGGTGTATTACCGATGGTCTGTTCAATAGTTATATAGGACATAATTTTTGAATTCCAGAAAATAAAGCGCTAAAACTAGCAGATGTATTGCTATTGTCTAGTTTTAAATGGCATGCTATTGCTTTTGGAATTCCTTTAATTCTTTGCTGCAGAACTTCAATAATTTCATTTAATTTTTCTTTATGGTTGCTGTACAAATAATCTATTATTTTAGATAAACTCCCACTTAAAGTAGATAAATGTTCGGCATAATATGCTTGTTGGATATTATGAGCTTCGTTAACATGAATATTAGATACATGCCAATTATCAATGAGTTCACTAAGTGCAATAATTGCTGGAAATCTTTTAAATTGTGCAAGCCCTTTAATTGCTAGAATATCAGATGATTTTAAAGACTGATCCTCGTGCTGCAAGTCTTTTTCCTCGGTAGAATCAAGTATTTGTTTATTAATCACTGCACTACCTTGACCGTTATTAAAATTTAAAAATTCCCATGGCTGTCCTTTTCTACAACGACGATATTTTAAATTTTTTTTATCAATAACAGCTTTGCCATCTTTTTGAGAAATGCTTAAAAAATAAGTAACAACAGGATTGTTTTTATAAGTATTTTTTGCTCTAAATTTAATATTACCAGTGCAACCGCGACTGATAACTTCATTAAAACTACCTAGTTTGTTGAAAACGATATTGACATCAGTAGATAGTGCATCTTTTAAAAAACTAAAAATATTAAATAAAGTTGTTTTCGCAGAGCCATTACGACCCACAATTACATAAAATCTAGGAATATCTCTTATTTTTGTATCTTTAAATGCTTTAAAATTTTTCATTTTTAATAATCCTATTTTCATAATATTTTTTACATATTATCTAAAATTGCGTGTTTAACTTCTATCATCACAGGATTAATGTAAATCATGTCATCATCATTGCATTGTGAAATAATAGTATCCGGGTCCTTTAAGCCGTGACCTGTTAGAGAGTCAACTCCTTGGCTCACAGAACGACATGGCTACGATCCGACTTTGTCATTTTTAACGTCACGTATAGCACCTGCTAACGATGTAGCTGATGCAGGCTCACAGAAAATACCTTCTTTTTCGGCCAATAGTTTTTGTGCTGCTAAAATATCTTCGTCACTTAATGCATCAAACCAACCATTTGATTCTTTTTCAACTTCATGCGCCAAACCCCAACTTTGTG
Source organism: Candidatus Thiodubiliella sp. (assembly GCA_029237605.1). GTDB lineage: Bacteria > Pseudomonadota > Gammaproteobacteria > PS1 > Pseudothioglobaceae > Thiodubiliella. Next base: position 56,930 of record JAQRGB010000041.1, on the reverse strand, counting down.
GGTGACCAATGCGAATAGCAGTAGCAATTGTTTTAGGGTTGTCAACCATCATACCTTTTTTAAAAGGCGCAGATCCTTCTGCTTGATAACCCACCATTACAGGTGTTTTAGTAGACTTTCTATCTTGGTAGTATTCCTTATATCCCATCCAGTGTGCAGAGATATTACCAGCATTACCCACAGGCAAACAGTGGTAGTCAGGTGCATCTCCCAGTTCTTCAATAATTTCAAATGCGGCGGTTTTTTGACCTTGTAGGCGAAAAGGGTTGATTGAATTTACAATAGACACTGGTGCATGACCTGCCACTTCTTTAACCAAGCGCATTCCATCGTCAAAGTTACCTTTAATTTGAATAATTACTGCGCCATGAATCATTGCTTGTGCCAATTTGCCTAATGCAATTTTACCCTCTGGAATAATAACAAAAGCCTTGATCCCAGCCCTAGCAGCATAGGCAGCGGCAGAAGCAGAAGTGTTACCTGTAGAAGCACAAATAATGGCTTTAGATCCTGATTCCACCGCCTTAGTTACAGCCATAGTCATGCCCCTATCCTTAAATGATCCTGTTGGATTTAAGCCTTCATATTTCACGTATGCATCAACATCTTTGCTTAATAGAGCAGGGATATTTTGTAAACGAATTAATGGTGTGTTTCCCTCACCTAGACTGATGAACTTCGTACTTTTGCTAACAGGAAGTCTATCTTTATAATGGTTAATTAAGCCGGTATATCTCATCTTTACTCCTTTTTTATTATGTTATATTTAAAAAAATATTTATTCATACAGGCTGTTAAAGTTATTTAATGTTTTTTAAATATGCTTTATAAGGTAATAAAATACTCGTAAGTTATTTTGTTTCTAATCTAATGTTTCTACATGAATAATTTTAATTTTTTCTTGGATAGAGCTATGTTTCTGAATTTCTGCAGCAGCTGTGTTAATATCACTGGTTTTTACTTGGTTAGTAATAATAGCTATGTGCGCATTATCTTGTTCGTCAATTTGTTTTTGCATAACAGCTTCTACACTAATATTGTTATTTACAAAAATTGCCGTAATATCTGCTAATACCCCTGGTTTATCAGCGGCCAACAAACGCAAATAAAAGATACTCTCAATATCATCTTGATTTTGATATGGCATTGCTTTTAATGAGTGCCAACCAAGGGTGTCATTGCTTACTGTATTTTTAATCACATCAATCAGATCAGCAATAACTGCGCTTGCTGTGGCTTCATCCCCTGCACCAGCACCATAATAAAGTGTTGGGCCTACAGCATTGCCTTTGACTAATACTGCATTCATCACGCCATTAACATTTGCCAATAGTTTAGTTTTTGGGATCAATGTTGGGTGTACGCGCATTTGGATTTTACCATCAAGCTTCTTAGCGATACCTAAGTGCTTAATGGAATAACCTAACTCTGTGGCAAAAATCATATCTTCATCACTAATTTCACTAATTCCTTCAGTAGACACTTTATCAAATTGCAATTCACAACCAAAAGCAATAGCAGATAGTATGGTTAACTTATGCGCTGCATCAATGCCTTCTACGTCAAAAGTTGGGTCGGCTTCAGCATAGCCCAATTCCTGTGCTTCTTTTAAAACATTGTCGAAATCTCTACTTTTATCACACATCTCGCTCAGGATAAAGTTACCTGTGCCATTGATAATGCCAGCTACCATTTCAATTTGATTGGCACTCAACCCCTGTTCTAAAGATTTAAGGATTGGAATTCCACCAGCTACCGATGCTTCAAACAACAAATGCGTATTATTGTCTTTTGCTAGAGTAAGTAATTCATTGCCGTGTATGGCAATTAAAGCCTTATTAGCGGTAATTACATGTTTGCCATTTTTAATTGCTACTTCTACTAATTCTTTTGCCAAGGTAGTGCCACCTATTAATTCTAGCACAATATCAATTGAGTCGTTATTAACAATTTCAAATGGATCTTGAGTTAGTTGTATGCCGTCTGTTGAACAAATGCGAGATTGCTTGATATCTCTAATTGCGGCGTGCGTTATTTGTATTTGCGCACCTGTGCGACGCATAATTTCAGCTTGATTCTTTGTTAAGACATTAACTACACCACCACCAACAGTGCCTAATCCTAAAATTCCTATATTCATAAGTTAATTTTATCTATGAAAGTGAGTAAAGGCTAAAATTATACCGATAGAGATCATTGTATTAAATATGGATGTTGAATAAAAGTTAAGTTTTATTAAATTAGTAATTTTATAAAATTAATCATAATAGCGCTAAAGCAGTTTTTATAAAAATTATTAAGTGGAAGAATATAATTTTTAGACAATAATTTGTATTTAATATAGCGACTATGCATTTATTTATTCAGTACAATTGCCACACATTTAAGTGGGCGAGAATATTGGATAGGAATTTTATGTTTATTATTAAATAATACAGGAGCTAAAGATTTGAGCATATCTTCATAAATAGGTTTTTTAAAATTAATTACCGCCTCTATAGGGTGCCAATAATCTACCCATCGCCAATCGTCAAATTCAATATCTGAATGAGAGTCCAGTTTGATATTGCTTTCTTTAGCAATAAGTTTTAGTAAAAACCATACCTGTTTTTGTCCAATACAAATAATTCTACCATCGTGTTTTATGTATTCTTTCGGTAGATTGTAACGCAACCATTTTGGTGTTTTTGCGATCAAATCTACATGCTTAGGTGAGAGGCCTATTTCTTCATTTAATTCACGAAACAAAGCTATAAGTTCGCTTTCATTGTTGTTAACGCCACCTTGGGGCAATTGCCAGCTATTTTGTTTGTAGCGCTTGGCTAATAGTATTTGCTTTTTGTTATTAGTAATAACGATGCCAACGTTGGCACGATAACCATCTTTATCAATCATATAAAAAGTTGTAGGTGTTAATTAGTGATTAATCATCACCAGAAAATACACCTAAAATATGCAATAGGCTAACAAACATATTATGTAGCGCTAAGTATAAACTAACAGTCGCAGCGATGTAATTAGTCTCACCACCATTAATAATGGCAGACATTTGTGATAACATATAAGCACCCATTAACAGAACTACAGCGAATGAAATCGCTAAACTCACAAAAGAAGATTCAATAAAGAATACATTAACTAAAGATAAAACAATAATGCCAATCATAGCAAAAAATATCATGCCATTTAAAAAGCTAAAATCTTTTTTGGTATTTTGTGCGTAAAAACTAATAGTAAAAAATGAAATACCTGTGCCAGCAAGTGCTTGCATTACTAGCACACCACCATTTGGCATTGCTAAATAATGTGCAAGTATTGGGCCAATTGAATAGCCCAACAAGCCAGCTACAGCAAATGCAGTTAATATACCTTTGTTGCTATTTTGGGTTTTTGGTAAAACAAACCAAATTACTACGATAGCAGCAATTGAACTTACTATAGCCATTCCAAAACCCGCGCCAGAAACGACCGAGAACCACGAAGCCAAGCCACCGAAAATTAGCGTGTAAGACAGAAGCCTCATTGTATTCGATAATACCTTGTTTTTAACTTTAATATTAGTGATGCCTATAGTTGATGAATATGTGCTCATAATTTTTCTTTGTCATAAGTGTAAAATAATCATTTTATTATAAAAATAGCGTGTAATGAAACTAATTTTAGGTAATGGGAAAACCGCGCAATCAATAGCATATTTCTTAGATAAGCAAAATATATTATTTATACTACTTAAAGACACTAGGCGGCTTAAAAATAAAGATATTTTGCGAGGAATTGATGAGATTTTCATCTCGCCAGGCATTCCACAAACGCAAGACATTGTTATTTGGGCAAGAGAACAAAATATTCCACTCACTAGCGATATAGAGTTATTTTCACGCCATGCTAAAGCTCCAATTATTGGTATTACTGGATCTAACGGAAAATCAACTGTTACTCAATTACTTGGGGAAATGATTGCCAATGATGGTAAAAAAGTCGCTATTGGTGGTAATATTGGCAAGCCGGCATTAGACTGTTTAAATGATAGTTTAAGCGATGAAGTTGATTATTATGTGTTAGAGTTATCTAGTTATCAGCTTGATTACACACAGAATTTAGAATTATTAACTGGTGTAGTGCTTAACATTACCCCCGATCATCTTGATAGATATTCTAGCTTTCAACACTATATTGATTCTAAATTAAGCCTTTATAAATACTGCCAATATCCAGTTATTAACTTAGATGATTTACTCACGCCAAGGATAGACGATGCTAAATGTTTCGGTGTTGATATGCCTAAGCAAGTTAGTAATTTTGGCACTGTTACTTGCCATGATAGTTGCTATATTTTAAAAGGCGATGATACATTAATGAATGTGAATAATATAGCACTCATTGGCAAACACAATATAACTAACGTATTGGCGGCACTTACTTTAGGTGATCAAATCAGGCTAAGTATTAATTCTATGGTTGAGAGCATTAAAACTTTTAAAGGTTTGGAACATCGTTTAGAGTGGGTAATAAAAAAGAAAAATATTGATTACTATAACGATTCAAAAGCCACTAATGCAATATCCACTATAACTGCTATCAAAGCTTTAGTTGTTAAATATAAAACCATAAGCCTAATCCTTGGCGGTGTCGAAAAAAATGAAAATTATAGTGAGTTATTTATTTTAATTGATAAATATATAAGTAGCGTTATCCTTCTTGGGAAGAGCGCCAAAGTATTTAAAAATAATATTAAAGTCGCAAAAATTACAAATGTAAATTCAATGCAAGCAGCTATTGATGCTGCTAGTAATTCAAATTGTGAGGCGGTGTTATTATCCCCAGCCTGTGCCAGTTTTGATATGTTTAATGATTTTGAACATCGTGGAGATGTATTTAAAGATATTAAGTCGGATCGTAGCCATGTCGTTCTAAAGTAATTACCCACGATTGATTTTATTGGGAATAACCTAATCTTGTAATGGTCTGACAAACTTGGATATAGAGATAACTTTATAATACAAGATATAAGTAGATTAAAGAAGCACAAACAAAAACATGGTAATTTAATGTATAAAGTTGCTGGCACAATTAAATAGACTTAGACATAGTGGTGATTAAATTTTTGAGAATAGTTTGCAATTAATATCTTATCTGATGCATAAAATTATAATTTATTATTTTATCCTCTAGGGTGGTGTTTACTGTGCTGTAATTTAAGTTGGGTATTTTGAATATGAGTGTAGATTTGTGTGGTGGAAATATCGCTGTGTCCTAACATTAATTGAACGCTACGCAAGTCTGCACCGTTTTGTACTAGGTGTGTGGCAAAAGCATGGCGCAATGTGTGTGGTGATAGCGGTTTATTAATACCTGCTTTGGCAGCATAAGCTTTAATAATATAAAAGAAATTTTGTCTACTCATGCCTGTGCCACGATTACTTAAAAAATAAGCATCAGTTTGCCCGCTTTTTAGTAAAAAAGGTCTAGATTTATCTTCGTAAATCTCTAAGTAATCTATTGCCATTTCACCCATTGGCAACATACGCTCTTTATTGCCTTTGCCATGAATACGAATATATTCTTCATTCAGATTGATATTGTGATAACTTAGTTTAATTAGCTCAGAAACACGTAATCCACAAGAATATAGGAGCTCCAACATAGCGCGGTCACGCATCCCAAAAATAGTTTTTTTATCAGGTGTATCTAACAGTTGACCAACTTCTTGAATATTTAAAAAAATAGGTAATTTTTGCACTTGTTTCGGATGATGTAATTTTTCGCATGGATTGTTATTAATTATTTTTTGAGAAACAAGGTATTGATAAAATATTCGTAGGCAAGTTAATATACGTGCTTGTGTGGCAGGGTTGTGTTTTCGTTGTGTGAAATAATCAGAAATATCTTTATCATTGATATTTGTTAGTGAAATATCTAGCCATTTAGCAAAAAGTTTTAAATCAGAGCGATATGCTAATAGCGTGTTTTGGCTTGCACCTGATGAAAGCCAATAACGGTCTAAGAATTTATCAATAATAGTTAAGTTATTTTCCATTTATATTTAGATTTTTATAATTATATGAAACCTAAATTTTATTTTAGACAAAAAAAATGTCGGGCTTACCGACATTTTTTAATAGGTAAGTAGTTTTTATTTTTTAATCACTAGCTTTTCTTTAATTCTTGCTGCTTTGCCAGTGAGACCACGAAGATAGTAAAGCTTTGCTTTGCGAACTTTGCCACGACGTTTAACTTGGACTGAATCAATCATTTTAGAATGTGTTTGAAAAATACGCTCAACGCCTTCACCGTGAGAAATTTTTCTTACTGTAAAAGCTGAACCAATACCACGATTTTTTTTGGCAATTACCACACCTTCGAATGCTTGTAATCTCTCTCTTTCTCCTTCGCGCACTTTAACCTGAACAACAACAGTGTCACCTGATGAAAAATTAGGAATATCTGTTCTTAGTTGTTCATTTTCAATTTGTTCAATTAGATTCATCTGATTCTTTCTTTCTTTATCATGAAGATAAATAATTATACAGTGATTATATTTGCTGAACAAGGTAAATAAGCGTGGTAAATTTATGGCATAATTACATATTTTTGTATTTAAGCATTTGAGGGCGATGGGAAAAGTAACAGGCTTTAAAGAATTTGACAGAAAAACTGAGGACTATCGCCCCGTTGAATTGCGTATTAAAGATTATGATGAAATATTTACTGGTGTACATGAAGTGTTACACTTGCAAGAACAAGGTGCAAGATGTATGGACTGCGGTGTGCCGTTTTGTCAATCAGACAATGGCTGTCCTGTTGACAACCTAATTCCTGAATGGAATGATTTAATTTATCATGGAAAATGGCAGGACGCACTAATACGCTTACACAAAACTAATAATTTTCCAGAGTTTACTGGGCGAGTTTGTCCTGCACCTTGTGAAGGTTCTTGTGTATTAGGGTTGAATAATCCGGCTGTTACTATTAAGAATATTGAACAAGCAATTATTGACAAAGGTTTTGAAAATGGATGGGTTAAGCCGCACAAAGTTGAATGTCGTACAGGAAAGAAAGTAGCGGTGATTGGCTCTGGTCCAGCGGGCTTAACAACAGCAGAAGAGCTTAATAAATTTGGTCACAATGCTACAGTATTTGAACGTGCTAAGCGTATTGGTGGTTTGTTAATGTATGGCATCCCTAATATGAAACTCGACAAAGATGTGATTGATCGTCGTGTGAATTTACTTAAAAAATCAGGTGTTGAATTTATTACTAATGTGGATGTAGGCAAAGATATCAGCGTTGCACAATTGCAAAATGATTTTGATGCCAAGTCGGATCGTAGCCATGTCGTTCTGTGAGCCAAGGAGTTGGGTCTAGTCGTGATTTACCTATAGATAATCGTGACGCAAGTGGTGTGCATTTAGCGATGGAGTATTTAACCAAGAGCACACAAAGTCTATTGGATACCGGTAGTGCTGATAATTCTGATTTGTCAGCTAAAGGAAAAAACGTAATTGTGATTGGTGGTGGCGATACTGGCACCGATTGTATCGGCACAGCGTTACGCCAAGGCGCTAGATCAATTGTAAACTTTGAATTAATGGGGAAACCACCTGAAATTCGTGCAGAGAACAACCCTTGGCCATTATGGCCATTGATTTATCGTATGGATTATGGACATACTGAAGCAGAAAAAGTATTTGGTGAAGACCCAAGACAATATCATTTAATGACTAAATCGTTCATCAAAGATGAAAGCGGAAAAGTTACAGGCCTCAATACGGTGAATGTTGGTTTTAAAAATGGACAACTAATTGAACAAATAAATAGTGAAAGAATTTGGGATACACAATTAGTATTATTGTCAATGGGTTTTGTTTCTCCTGAACATTATTTGAGTAACGATGCCAATATCATGCTTGACGAGCGTGGTAATTATCAGGCTAATTATGGCGAATATACTACTTCTCAGGATGGTATTTTTGCCGCAGGTGATTGTCGTCGTGGCCAGTCATTAGTTGTATGGGCGATCAATGAAGGCCGAGGTGTTGCTTCTAAAGTTAATGAATATTTATTATAAAGTATATTACTTTTAATAATTGTGATTAGTATGATTGTTATTGGTATTACTAATGCTATTGCCACTTATATTAACAAGTAGGCATTGGCTTTATTATTATTGCGTTATTTTTGTCATTCTATACCCCTTAAGAGGTAGTTATAAATACCACTAATAAAATGTGATTTTTTTGCATTTTGCGTATAATTCATTTTGTTCATATTTTCTTTTCTTAGGGATTAGAGGATTTATTAAAATTATTGGAGAAATGATAATGGCAAAAGAGTTATATAACACACCCAACCTTGATGAGTTGGAAAATGGCCCGTGGCCTTCGTTTGTAACAGGTCTTAAGCGTTTAGCACAAGATGATCACGATGGCGCAAGCATGGTTCGTGATGTATTGGCAACATTAGAAACATCATATGTAACTAAAAAAGGTTATTGGAAAGGTGGTACTGTTGGTGTAATTGGTTACGGAGGAGGTGTAATTCCACGTTTTAATGAACTTAAGGATGAAAATGGCGAATTTAAATTTAAAGATGCAGGTGAATTTCATACTTTAAGAGTTCAGCCGCCAGCAGGTATGCATTACAACTCCTTGGCTCACAGAACGACATGGCTACGATCCGACTTTGTGATATGTTTGTTGATAATGGTGGCTCTGGTTTGATTGCATTTCACGGTCAGTCAGGAGATATTATGATGCAAGGTGCAACTGAAAAAACAACACAAACTATTTTCAATAAAATAAACGATTATGGCTTTGACATGGGTGGAGCGGGCCCTGCAGTTCGTACTGGCATGTCATGTGTAGGCGCAGCACGTTGTGAAATGTCAAACACTAATGAGCAGGCAGCACATAGAAGATTAGTAAACGCATTCCTTGATGATATGCACCGTCCGGCATTGCCATATAAAATGAAATTTAAAGTTTCAGGTTGTGCTAATGACTGTATGAATTCTATTGAGCGATCGGACTTTGCAGTTATCGGCACTTGGAGAGATGGCATTAAGATTAATCAAGATGCATGGAAAGCAATGGTTGCCGATAAAGGCATGGACTATGTTATTGATAATATTACTTCTCGTTGTCCAACGCAATGTATGAAAATTGAAGCAGATACTTCAATCACAATTGATAACAAGAACTGCGTTAAGTGTATGCACTGTCTAAATGCAACTTCACCACTTGCTCACAACTATGTTAAAGATGCATCAGAAGGTGCAATCTTAGCAACAGGTGATGACAAAGGTGTAACAATCTGTATGGGCGGTAAGCGCACACTTAAAATTGGTGACTTATTTGGCACAGTAGTTGTTCCATTCATGAAACTTGAAACTGAGAATGATTATGAAGTAATCGAAGAATTAGCAGGCGAAGTGATTGATTTTTTTGCTGAAAATGCACTAGAGCACGAGCGTACTGGCGAAATGATTGAACGTATCAAGTCGGATCGTAGCCATGTCGTTCTGTGAGCCAAGGAGTTGTAGCTAAGTTAATCCAAACATGGTTAATTCACCACGCTACATGTCTTATGTTCGTATGGATAAGTGGGATGAAGAAGCGATTAAGTGGTTTGAAAATAAAGCCGAAGTGAATACATAATTTTTAATTAATTTAATATATATTTAGGAGAAATAATATGGCTGAAGCACCAAGGAGTTGTACAAAAGGATTGTCTTCCTAAGACCGCTTGGCCTCCGACTTGCGTCGTAATTATGGTCAGTGGGCTTTCCATGATCGTCCTCGCCCAGGTGTGCTGCACCACACTTCAAAGTATAATGAAGAAGTTTGGACTATTCGTTGTGGCACACAAAGACAAATGGATGTTTACACTATTAAAAAATTAGCAGATATTGCTGATGAGTTTGGTGATGGTTTTATTCGTTTCACTATTCGTTCAAATGTTGAATTTATGGTGGACACCAAAGCAAAGGTAGATCCTTTGATTGAAGCGTTAGAATCTGCTGGCTTCCCAGTAGGTGGCACAGGGCCAACGGTATCAATGATTTCACATACACAAGGTTGGTTGCACTGTGATATTCCAGCTACTGACGCATCGGGTGTTGTGAAGGCATTGATGGATGAAATGTATGATGAGTATAAAAAAGCAGAAATGCCTAACCGTGTACATATGACAACTTCATGCTGTCAAATTAACTGTGGCGGACATGGTGATATCGCGATTAATATTCAGCATACTAAACCACCTAAGATTAATCATGATTTAGTTGCTAATGTTTGTGAACGTCCAACAGTTGTTGCGCGTTGTCCAGTTGCTGCGATCCGTCCAGCAATGGTTAACGGAAAACCAACATTGGAAGTTGATGAGAAAAAATGTATCTGTTGTGGCGCGTGTTTTCCACCATGCCCACCAATGCAAATTAATGATCCTGAACATTCTAAGATTGCTATCTGGATTGGTGGCAAACATTCAAATGCTCGTTCTAAGCCTTCATTTCAAAAGCTTGTAGCTGCTGGCTTACCAAACAATCCACCAAGGTGGCCAGAAGTTAGTGCTGTAGTTAAGAAAATTTTAGCAGTATACAAAGATGATGCTCGTGATTGGGAAAGGGTTGGTGAGTGGAAGTCGGAGGCCAAGCGGTCTTAGGAAGACAAGGGTCTCTTACAACTCCTGTTTCTGATTGGAAGGGTACGCGTTATCAGTTGAATTCATCTGCACACATTCGTTTTTAAAAGAGTAAAAAATGAAAATTTCTATTCAAATTAATGAGGGTCCATATCAGCACCAAGCGTCTGATAGTGCATACCAATTCACTAAAGCAGCAATTGCAAAAGGACATGAAATTTTTCGTGTATTTTTCTATCACGATGGTGTAGATAATGCATCACGTTTTACTGTTCCACCACAAGATGACCGTCATATCGTCAACAAATGGGCTGAGTTAGGTATTAAGAACGCTGATGGCAGTGATGTTGAATTGGTAGTTTGTGTAGCTGCCGCTCTTCGTCGTGGCATGTTAGATGAAAGTGAGGCAAGTAAAAACGGTATAGATGGTAATAATATCCATCCAGCATTTCGTATTTCTGGCCTAGGTCAGCTAATCGAAGCTGGTATTCAATCTGATCGTTTAGTAGTATTTGGAGACTAGTATGAGCACAAAGAAATTTATCTATTTAAATCGTAAGGCACCTTATGGCACTGTGTATGCATTAGAGTCATTAGAGGTAGTTTTGATTGCTGCTGCTTTTGAGCAGGATGTATCTTTGGCATTTATTGATGATGGTGTATATCAAATTATCAAGGGTCAAAATACTGATGGTATCGGAATGAAGAATTTCTCTAAAACCTATCATGCGCTTGGTGATTATGATGTTAACAAAATCTACGTATCGGCAGAATCTTTAGAAGAAAGAGGGTTAAGTGTAGATGACCTTATGCCCTTAACTTATGAAGACGAAGACGATGATTGGGCGGAAAAAACAAGTATTAAGATAATTTCTAATGTACAACTTACTAAAATCATGTCTGAACAAGATGTATGTTTAAGTTTTTAAAGGAGATTCATTATGTTACATATAGTAAATAAATCATCTTTTGAGCGTAATTCTCTAAAGTCTTGTCTAAACACAATCGATGATACTAGTATTATCTTGTTGATTGAAGATGGTGTAATTTCTGCTGCAAATAACGTAAATTCATATATGCTTGCTGATCTTGCTGCTGATAGTAGAGTTTTTGCATTGCAAGAAGATATTGATGCAAGAGGGATTTCATCAAAGGTTGCAGATAATATCAAATTAGTTGATTACGCTGGTTTTGTTGATTTAGTTGTTGAACAAGGAACAGCAGTTTCATGGGTTTAAATTATTTTTAAGTAAAAAAAGATTTTAATTTTATATAGGAGTAAAAAAATGGCTGATATTTTAGGCGCAGAAGTAGATGAAGAGGGTTTTTGGTTAATTTAGGTGATTGGAATAAAGAGATTGCCGTGGAAATGGCACAGAGCGATGATATTGAATTATCCGAAGAGCATTGGGATGTTATTAATTTTTTGCGTGATTATTTTGAAGAGTATCAAATCGCTCCAGCAGTTCGTGTGCTAACTAAAGCAATTGGCAAGCAGTTTGGTAAAGAAAAAGGCAATTCTAAATACCTTTATTCTTTATTCCCATATGGCCCTGGTAAACAAGGTTGTCGTTTTGCTGGGTTACCAAAGCCAACTGGATGCATCTAATACTGAAAATAAAAATTATAGATAAACAGAGGTGTTGTTAATACTAGGTTGTGTGGACTTACATCAACCAAAGATTGAAGTCTTTGTTTATCAGGTTTTTTGAAACCAGTATAGTGTTATTGAAGTACTTACTTAGGTAAGTGCCTTTAAAGTTATTTGAATTTTTTGAGAACAATATGTCTGTAGTAAGTATTTTTTTTACGGCTTTATTTTATATATCATTGATAATATTTCTTGTCGGTATGGCGAGAAAGATTTATCAGTATTGGATAACACCAGCTCCTCTTAAAATTCCAACTGCGCCAACTCCATTAACACAAACAGGTGTGGTTATGCGATTAGCACGTGAAGTTGTTTTATTTGAAAGTTTGTTTAAATCTAACAAGTGGACATGGTTGTTTGGTTGGTTGTTTCATATAGGCTTAGCATTAGTTTTAGTTCGCCATTTACGTTATTTTTGGCTTGATGATTTGCCTGAAATATTTTTATTTATGCAACCATTCAAATATGCAGCATTTGCAATGGTAATTGGACTATTTGGCTTAATGGGTCGCCGTATTTTTGTTGAGCGAATTCGCTATATTTCAGCACCATCTGATTACATGATGTTGGTTCTATTGCTAACTATTGGTGTTAGCGGTATGATTATGACATTTACCAGTAATCATACTGATGTTATTATGGTAAAAGAATTTGCTTCTGGTTTAGTTACTTTTAATTGGGTAAATTTACCAACAGAAGTGCATTTTTTGTTGCACGTATTAATGGTATTTGTATTGATGGTGATTTTTCCAATTTCAAAATTATTACATGTGCCGGGTATTTTCTTTAGTCCAACACGTAATCAAGTTGATGATTCACGTAAAAAACGGCATATTTCACCATGGGCGTTGAAACAAGAGCAAGACCATGAAATGAAATTAAACCAAATACTTGGTCAAGATGATAGTGAGGGCAAATGATGGCTGATGATTTTGAAATACCAGAGTTACCAACTTATCTAGAAATTCCTGAAATTAATGAAGGTATTATGGATGGCGATGGGCCGTTTAAGTCTGCTGAAGAATTTCAAATTCAATTAGGATTTCCTGGAAAAAAATTAAGAATTGGCAGGAAGTTGCTATTAATAAAATGGGCGAACTTAAATCTAAGTATCGTTCTGTTCAAGTTTTTTGGATGCTTGTGTAAAATGTGGCGCTTGTACTGATAAGTGTCATTATTTTTTAGGTTCATCTGACCCTAAGAATATGCCAGTGGCACGTCAAGATTTGTTCAGAAGCGTGTATCGCCGCCACTTTACTTTTGCCGGTAAATACTTTCCTAAATTAGTCGGCGCTAAAGATTTAAATGACGAGATGTTGGATGATTGGTATAACTACTTTCACCAATGTTCACAATGTCGTCGCTGTTCTGTATTTTGTCCGTATGGTATTGATACAGCTGAAATTTCGATGGCCGCTCGTGAAGTATTAGATACAGTAGGCATTGGTCAGAAATATTGCAACCAAATTTTAGGTAAAGCAATTACAATAGGTAACAATTTAGGGTTGCCTGAACCAGCGCTCAGAGATACTTTACTTGACCTTGAAGAAGAAATTGAAGAAGAAACAGGTGTTGCAGTTAAATATCCATTAGATCAAAAAGGTAGTGAAATTTTACTCATTACACCATCAGCAGATTTTTTTGCTGAGCCACATATTGATGGATTAATTGGTTATGGCAAGGTTTTTCACCAAGATGGTGTAAGATGGACTATGAGTTCTTATGCAGCTGAAGGTGCTAACTTCGGTATGTTTATTGGTTCTTACGATATTATGCGTAAGGCAGCCTTGAGAATTCGTAAGGCTGCACTTGATCTTGAAGTGTCACGAGTTATGGTTGGTGAGTGTGGACATGCTTGGCGTGTGGCTTATAGTTTCTGGAATACTTTAACAGGTGTTGGTGCCGGAGCAAGTGACGAATTCGGTATTAAATTACAGAAACAATTAGACTCTCGCTATCCACAACCACAACATATTATTGAATACACATACGATCTTATTCAACGCGGTAAATTAGAGTTTGATAAATCTAAAAATGATCATCGTGTAGTAACTTTCCATGATTCATGTAATGTTGCACGAGCTACAAATATGGGAGGTATTCCAAATGGTCAATTTATTCTTCCTCGTGAAGTGATTAAAGCAGTTTGCAATAACTATGTGGACATGGAACGCAGTACGATTATGGAATCAACATTTTGTTGCGGCGGAGGTGGAGGTATATTAACAGATGACTTAATGGAGATTCGTATTAAGGGTGCAATGCCAAGAATGCAGGCACTAAAAGAAGTAGAAAAGTCTAATGCTGTTGATACTCTGGTTGCTATTTGTGCAATTTGTAAATCACAGTTCAGCAAAGTTTTGCCAAAATTTAATTTTGAACCAGATATGATTGTTAGCGCTCATCAACTAGTGAGTGAAGCAATTATTATGGATAAACCAGAAATAAGTGATTCTGAAATTGAAGCAGATACTGCTAAGATAAAGGAAGAAACTAAAGAAACAGAAACATCGAAATAACAAAGGAGATTTGATATGCAAAAGAATCCATACGGACAAATTCACAAAGGTGATAACCATACATTTAGAATGTTTAAGGACGAGGGTGACGAACAAGGTTCAGTGCCATGGAATCAAAAGATTTTTCAAAATGATACTTCACATAAGTGCCCAACTTATGTGAGTCAAACGCCACCGTGTCAAGGCTCTTGTCCTTCTGGTCATAATATTCGTGGTTGGTTAGATATTGTTCGTGGTATGGAGAAGCCTATCGGTGATATGTCATGGCAGGAATATGCTTTCCGTAGTGCAACGGATGCAAATCCATTTCCATCAGTGATGGGTCGTGTTTGTCCAGCACCTTGTGAAGATGGTTGTAATCGCAATGAAGTTGAAGATACAGTTGGTATTAATGCGGTAGAGCAATTTATTGGTGATACTGCGTATAAAGAAGACTATAAATTTGAAGTTAACGTTAAAGATACAGGTAAAAAAGTTGCTATTATTGGTGGTGGTTGTGGTGGCTTAGCAGCGGCATTAAAATTGCGTAAACAAGGACATAGTGTTACCGTATTTGAAAAATACGATCAATTAGGTGGCATGATGATGTACGGTATCCCTGATTATCGCGTACCACGTGATATATTAAAGCATGAAATAGAACGTATTATTGAAACAGGTATTGAAACTAAGATGAATACTAAGGTTGGTGTTGATGTTTCTATGGAAGAATTAGAAGAAAACTATGATGCAGTGTTGTTTGCCATTGGTGCGATGAGTGGTCGTATGTTACCAATTCCTGGTGGTGATGCAAATAATTGCGTATCAGGAGTTGCATTCCTTGAAGCTTATAATCAAGGTCGCTTACAACATATCACTGGTAAAGTAATTTGTATTGGCGGTGGCGATACTTCAATCGATGTTGTTTCTGTTGCTCGTCGCTTGGGTAATATTAAAAATATTGCTGATAAAGATCGTCCTGAGCGCGTTATTTTTGATGATACAGCACACGATGTAGTTGATACTTCTAAGCGTTTAGGTGCAGATGTATTATTAACAACACGCTCAACTATCGATAATATGCCAGCAGCACAAGAAGAAGTTGATGATGCAAATCGTGAAGGCGTTGAAATTCAAGGTCAATTACAACCTGTAGAAGTAATTAAGAACAGCGATGGCCATGCAACTGCATTACGTATGATTCGTATAGAAGAAGATGGATCTACGCAGATCAAAGGTTCTGAGTTTAATATTGAATGTGAATTAATCGTATCTGCTATTGGGCAAAGAGTTGATTCTGAAGGAATAGATGGTTCATTTTTTAATGAGCACAGTTTTATTGATGCAGATAAGAATTTTCAAGTGCCGAATAAACCTGGTTTCTTTGTTTGTGGCGACGTGGTTCGTCCTCACCTATTAACAACAGCAATTGGCCAAGCAGGTATTGTAGCTGAAAGTATTGGGGACTACCTTACTGGTGATAAGCAAAAAACGCGTAACAAAGTTGATGTGCATTACTTTGATTTAATGGATAAATTAAACGAATGGGACTTATCACCTTCAGATTATGATAAAAATGGTACGCTAGGTGAAGGTACGGATACTGCAGAATATGCAGTACATAATTATGAAGATCGTTCATTTGCATCAATTATTCCACATACAGAATTATTTTTAGGACACTTTGACAACGAAAAACGAAATATAAGAAATCATAAGGCAGTTAATATTAATAACGTACTTGGTAATTTTGAAGAACGTTTGATTGGTTATACAGAAGAAGACGCACAAAAAGAAGCAGGCCGTTGTATGTCTTGTGGTCTGTGCTTTGAGTGTGATAACTGTATAATGTATTGCCCACACGATGCAGTATTTAAAGTTAAGAAAGATCAGGCAACGTTAGGTCGTTATGTTGATACTGACTACGGAAAGTGTATTGGTTGTCATATATGTGCCGACGTATGCCCAACAGGATACATTCAAATGGGACTTGGTGAATAATTACACGAGAGATTAGATAATGAATCATTTACTGATTGTTTTTTAGTTTTATCAGTTACTGTTGTATTTGCACGTACTGATAAACATATTAATCTTGGTGATAGAGCTACTGAGTTAAAAGAAGATGGTAAAAGTAGAGACATTCATCCTAGTCTTTCTGAAATTAGAATAATGCACCCTGATTTTTTATTACATAAACGTGATAAGACATTGCGTCAAGGCATTCGTACTAGGCGTGATTCATTAAAGGCTTGTGTTAATTGCCATAGTGCTACTAAGGAAAATGAATATATACCAATTAATGCACCTGATCAGTTTTGTTCAACATGCCATAAAAAAGTAGGCACGAGTATAGATTGTTTTTCTTGTCATCGCACTACACCAGAAGAGGATTTATAATGAGTAAAAAATTAAATCGTCGCGATTTTATTAAAAATACTACTACTGTAGGCATTGCAACGATTGCTAGTGGTATTACGCTAACAACTTTTGCCACTAAAGATACCCCAGTAACTAATGAAAATCGTTGGGGTTTATTGATTGATATTAATAAGCTAACTGAGTCTAATATTGAAGATATGGTTAATGCTTGTCAAGAAGAAAATGGTTGGGGTAACGAGAAACACTCTACAGGTGATCAAAAGCCAAGCTGGATTAAAAAGATTAAAGTCAGAGATAAAAGTACTGGCAAGATTGATGTATTGCCAATGATGTGTCAACATTGTGAGCATCCCCTTGTGTGGATGTATGCCCAACAAATGCTTCAATGAAACGTGAAGATGGTATTGTTTTAGTAGATAAACACCTATGTATTGGTTGTCGTTACTGTATGATGGCTTGCCCGTATGCAGCGCGCTCATTTGTGCATGAAAACTTAAATAATCAGAAAGAGCATATGCCACGTGGTAAAGGTACAGTAGAGGCCTGCACTATGTGTGCACATCGTGTGGACAAAGGCAAAACACCAGCATGCGTTGAAGCAGTTGGAATTGATAGTGTTATTTTTGGCGATTTGTATGATGTCAATAGTAAGATTAATCAAGTACTTAAGAAAATTCAAAGCACTCAAATTAGAGCAGATTTAAATCTAAATACTGGTGTACGTTATAGCGGTATTTAAGTCGGACTATTATTATGAACATTCGTTACGAGCAAATCCAAGGAAGAAGTTTAGGTTTTTATACACTTATTGCAGGTTTAGCTATATTAATTTTAGTCGCATTAGGCAGTGTTTATTTTATGGAGCATAATGGTCATTATTTGACTGGTATGAGTAATCGTGTTGTATGGGGTGTGCCCCATGTGTTTGCTTTATTTTTAATTGTTGCTGCATCAGGTGCACTGAATATTGCTTCTATAGCATCGGTATTTCAAAAGAAACTTTACAAACCTTTGTCTCGCTTATCTGGCTTAGTGTCATTGGCATTATTAGCTGGCGGTTTAATGGTTTTAGTTCTTGATTTAGGTCGTCCAGATCGTTTAATTGTAGCAATGACTGAGTATAATTTTAAGTCAATTTTCGCTTGGAACATTATTTTATATAATGGTTTTTTTGTTATTGTTTGCGTATATCTATGGATGATGTTTGAACGTCGTATGAACAAATTTAGTTCTAAAGTAGGATTAGCAGCATTTACTTGGCGTTTAATTCTAACCACTGGCACGGGTTCTATTTTTGGCTTTTTAGTAGCACGTCAAGCATACGATGCGGTGATTATGGCGCCAATGTTTATTATTATGTCGTTTGCTTTTGGATTATCTTTCTTTATCTTAATTTTAATGGCAAGTTATAAATGGAGTGAGCGTCCATTAGGTGACATGATTATTAATCGTCTTGGTAATTTATTAGGTGTATTTGTGGCAGCAGTAATGTATTTTGTTGCAATTAAGCACTTAGGTAGTATATATTTAGCTGAGAATACTAGTATTGAGAATTTTATTCTTTTTGATGGCGGTATTTACACTAAGTTATTTTGGTATGGTCAAATTACCTTAGGTAGCATTATTCCAATGGTATTAATTTATCACCCTACTACTAAGGGCAACCGATCAATGTTAGGCCTATCTTCTGTATTGGTTATTATAGGTGGTCTTATTCAATTATATGTTATTATTATTGGTGGACAAGCTTATCCAATGGAGTTATTTCCAGGTAAGGAAATTTTAGAAGGTTATGGTGGAATTGCAATATACACGCCATCATTTACAGAAATTTTGTTAGGTATTGGCGGTGTTGCTGTAGCGCTAATAATTGTTACTTTTCTGATAAAATTTTTACCTTTTTTACCTGATAATTTAGCAAATAATACAAATGTGAGTCCATGTTATAAAGAATAATTATGATTGATAGATATACGAACCATGCCGCTAATGAACGCACATATTTAGCATGGGTTAGGGCTTCGATTTCAGTCATGATATTTGGCTTTTTGATTGAAAAATTTGATCTAATATTATCGCATACTGTTAAAAACATAAATACAGGAGAAATGTATCAATCATCTATAGCAGTAGAATTATTAGGTCTTGTTGTTTTTAGTACAGGTGTGTTGGTTACTATTATTTCTACTATTAGATTTTTTAAATATAGAAAATATATTATGTCGGACGATTATATTTTATACAAATCCAACAATACTGCGTTACTTCTATCATTAGTAATTGTACTAATTGCTATATTTTTACTATTTTACATGGTTTATGAATTTGAAATAGATTTACGTTTAGGCTTAATATAAACAACAAGCACTATTATGTCATCAATTTATTTATCTGCGGCATGTAAATCTTCAGGTAAGACAGTTGTTAGTTTAGGGATATGTACCGCATTTAAACAACAATCTTTAAACACTCAAACCTTTAAGAAAGGCCCTGATTACATCGATTCTATTTGGCTTGCTCAAGCCAGTGGTAATCCTTGTTATAATTTAGATTTTTATACAATGTCTAAAAATGAGATTAGTGAATTATTTTATAAACATCAAAGCGATATTGCAATTATTGAAGGTAATAAGGGTTTATATGATGGTATGAGTATTACAGGTGGTGATGCTAATGCTGATATGGCTAAACTACTTGATATAAATATTATCTTGGTGATTGATACCACTGGCATTACTCGTGGCGTTGCGCCACTACTAATGGGCTATAAAGCTTTTGATACTGATATTAATATTTCTGGTATTATTCTTAATAAGGTTGCCAGTGAACGCCATGAGTCAAAACTTATCCAAGCTATTGAATATTACACAGATATTTGCATTTTAGGTGCTGTTCGTCGCTCTAAAGAACTAATTATTGATGAGCGCCATTTAGGACTTGTTCCAGCTAATGAGTTAGCTCAATCACAACAATTTATTGATAGTACTGGCAAGATAATTAGTGACCAAGTAGACCTACATAAGATTTTATCCTTAAGCAGTGAAAAAATCAGTTGATATGCCAGTGTTAGTTACTACTTCTGGTAATTTAACAATCGCCGTAGCTAAAGACCAAGCTTTTGGTTTTTACTATCAAGATGACATAGATACATTTGAGTCATTAGGTGTTAATATTGAATATTTTAATACACTGAAAGAAGATAAATTGCCAAAATGCGATGGCTTGTTTATTGGCGGTGGTTTCCCAGAAATGCAACTTGAGTTGATTAGTGGCAATCAGTCATTGCTTGATGATATTAAATTAAAAATAGAGCAGGGGTTACCAACTTATGCAGAATGTGGCGGTCTGATGTATCTTAGTCGGACAATAACCCATCAAGGAAAATCTTATAAGATGGCTGGTTTGATTCAAGCTGATGTCGTTATGACATCTAAGCCAATCGGTAGAGGTTATGTGCAATTAACACCAACAGATGAGCATCCATGGGACGGTGTTGCTTCAATAATTTATGCGCATGAGTTTCATTATTCGAAGCTTGAAAATATTGATTCTAAAATTCATTATGCTTATAATGTTTTACGTGGTGTTGGTGCGGGTAATGAACATGATGGTATTTTAATATACAACCTATTAGCCAATTATGCACATTTGCGTAGTGTAGGAAATAACCATTGGGTTGAGCAATTTGTGAATTTTATTAAAAATTAAGAATATGATGCTTAGTATTTAATATATTAGAGTTAGTATATGTAATAAATTAAGTAATAATAAACAATTGTAGCTAACAAAATACTTAATTGTAGGTGTTACGTTAAGAGTAATAGCCATATTTAAGTATTGACTAATATACTTTAGTGATATTTTTCCACAATTTATGAATAAATATTTATAGCATGCAGTAGAGTATAAGTGATAAATTTAATGGAAATTATTTTTCAGTGGTAAAAAAATAAATGTAATAGAAGTATTTTAGTAAAAAAACTATAATATTCTACATTTTAAAGTTAGACAGTAAAGTTTATGCATAAATTATATTGTGACGCAAAGGTAAAATAATTAATGCGCAACA
>JAQRGB010000041.1:0-35679 GCA_029237605.1 Candidatus Thiodubiliella sp. | reverse complement strand
GTTATTAAATGATTATTAGGTGCTAGCCATAAGAATTTTTAAAGTTTATAAAGTTTTTTGAGTGGTAAAATATTATTATTTTTATTTTATGAATAATCAACAAATTAATTGTGAATGCGATATAGCTCTACAATCTTTACTTTCTATTGATGAAGCTTTAGAGTTATTAATTAATTCTGCTAAAGTTACTAATAGTACTCAGTTGTTAGAACTTGATGATGCACTAAATAAAATTTTAGCTGCCGATGTTCTTGCTGATATTTTTGTCCCTGGTTTTGATAATTCTGCTATGGATGGTTACGCCATTAATCTTAAAAAAGAGCAAATAAATGCATTAGGGGGAGGTACATTTAAAATTACCGATCGTATTACTGCAGGTAGTACTGGAAATGCATTAGCACCATCTTTTGCGGCACGTATATTTACCGGTGCGCCTATACCAAAAGGCGCCAATACAGTGGTTATGCAAGAAGAATGTGAGTTGGTTGAGAATGGATCAAAAATTGAGATTTATCGATCTATTTTGTTAAATGAAAATATTAGACCAATGGGCAATGATATTCAATCAGGTGATGTTATTTTGCCCAAAGGAAGACTGCTACAGCCACAAGATATTGCGCTATCTGCCTCTGTTGGCATAGGAAAACTTGAAGTATTTAATAGGATTAAGGTTGGTATATTTTTCACAGGTGATGAGCTTATTGAGCTTGGAAATACATTAAAACAAGGGCAAATTTTTAACTCTAATCGTTATTTCCTAGTGGCATTATTAAACAAACTTGACTGTAAAGTGATTAATTTAGGGAATATAGAAGACACATTTAGCGCCACCTATAAGTCATTAGAAAAATTAAAATCTAGTTGCGATTTAATTATAACCACTGGTGGTGTTTCTGTTGGTGAAGAGGACCATGTTAAGCCCGCTGTAGAAAAATTAGGTAAATTGGATTTATGGCGTATTAAAATAAAACCAGGAAAACCATTTGCTTTTGGTAAGATTGATGACTGTATTTTTATTGGATTACCTGGCAATCCAGTGTCTGCTATGGTGACTTTTTTACTCTTTGCTCGGCCTTTTATTAAAAAAATGCAAGGTGCGAGTAACTATTTAAATACTACTTTTAAAGTTGCGGCAAATTTTGATTGGCATAGATCTAAGCCTAGGTGTGAATTTGTGCGTGTGCGCCTTGATCGCGCGACTACCCCTATGCAAGTCAATCAATATCCAAAGCAAGGATCAGATATTTTAAGCTCTATGGTTTGGGCAGATGGCTTAGTCGAAATACCAGAAAAAACTACTTTTAAACAAGGTGAAATTTTAAATTTTTATCCACTTAATGAAATGATGCTATGAGTAAATTAACCCATGTAAACAATAAAGGTGAAGCCAATATGGTAGATGTGTCAGATAAAGATAACACCGTACGTACCGCTAAAGCAAGTGCTAAAGTCGGAGGCCAAGCGGTCTTAGGAAGACAATCCTTTTGTACAACTCCTGCAAAAAATTAAAGATAATAATTTAAAAAAGGTGACGTGCTATCAGTTGCAAGAATTGCTGGCATTATGGCAGCAAAGCAAGCGCACCATCTTATTCCAATGTGTCACAGTCTCAACCTTTCAAAAGTTAGCGTAGATTTTGAATTTATTGAAAATGGTATTCAGATTACTACATTAACTAAACTAAACGCTCAAACTGGTGTAGAAATGGAGGCGCTTACCGCTGCAAGTGTAGCAGCACTTTCGATTTATGATATGTGTAAAGCAGTAGACCGATTTATCAAAATTACAAACATTCAATTATTGGAAAAAGAAGGCGGTAAATCTGGTCATTGGAGGCTTGATGATGCCTAAATTGATTGATAAATTTAATAGAGAGATTAATTATTTAAGACTCTCAGTTACTGAGCATTGTAATTATCGATGTTTTTATTGTCGTGACGACGAGCATACGCCAAATTGTAAGCGTCAAGATATTCTAAGTTATGAGAATATTGAAAAAATTATTCAAATTTTTGCCGAATTAGGCATTACTAAAGTCAGATTAACAGGCGGTGAACCTTTGCTACGAAGAGGTATTGTTAAAATAGCAAAACTCATTAGCCGCATAGATGGTATTGCTGATGTGCCTTTATCTACCAATGCTCATTTGTTAGAAAAATTTGCTAAAAAATTATACCAAAATGGTGTCAATAGGGTGAATATTTCTATTGATTCACTTATCCATGAAAGGTTTGAGAAAATTACTCGTGGCGGTGATTTAACTGAAGTTATCAAAGGTATTGACGCAGCTATACAAGTAGGCATGAGTCCAATAAAAATTAATACAGTAGTAATGCGTGGTGTGAATGATGATGAAATTGAATCGATGGTTGATTTCGCCATTATTAAAGGTATTGACGTGCGTTTTATTGAAACCATGCCAATCGGGTCGGTGGGCATAGAAGCACTTGAACAGCATATTAGCGAAGAAGACATTCTTGCTAAAATTAATAAGCATCTTGATAATAAATTAATATCTATTGATTCTAGCAAGACAGATGGGCCTGCGCATAATTTTAAAATTAAAGGTACAAATTCTACAGTGGGTATAATTAGCGCCGTATCTAACCATTTTTGTCAAACTTGTAATCGTGTTAGGCTTACTGCTAAAGGGGAATTAATCTTATGTTTAGGTCAAGAAGATGCGATCTCATTAAAAGATGCAGTATGTTCAGATTTAACCGATGATGAAATTAAAAATATGATTCTAATGCAATTAACAAAAAACCAGAGAAGCACGAATTTAATACTATTATTGATAATATTAGCAACCGACAAATGGTAGAAATTGGAGGATAGGTACAATACATGAGGATTTATTATTTTGCTTCGCTTAGAGAAGCTTTAAAAGTGTCTAGTGAAGAAATAATGTTTAATGCTGATATTACAGTAGCGCAACTAAGAAAAAAACTTATTAACAAGTATGGCGGGCATCATTTTCCAGATAACATTCTTTGCGCAGTTAATCAAGAAATTGCCAATGATGAAGTCGTTATTAGTAAAATAGATGAGGTGGCTTTTTACCCACCAGTAACTGGAGGATAGCAAGCGATAACATGAGTTGTTTTTAACCAACATCCTATTATTTATCTCCTGGGCGTAAATGTGACGACAATTTGATTATGAGAAACAGTTTAAAAGGTTTTAAAATAGTTTATTTTTTTTGGTTTTTCTTTTTTAGGTATGCCGTTTTAATCTTTTCTACATTGTTTAAATATGCATTAATTAGGATAGTAATTGCGATTAGTTACAAATCTTTTTCAAATGGATTTTTATCTCTAAAACTACCAACTGCAATAGCGATGATAAGTAATATTAAGGAATTGAAGAAAATAGGCATAATAACAAAGATATAGCCTAACTGGTGTATCGCCTCGCCACCAATAATAGCTGTTACTGCTGTTGCGCCACCAGGAGGGTGCATACATTTCAAAAAATGCATGGTAATAAGAGATAGTGGAATAGCAATTGAAGTTGTTAACAGGGTATTGCCGGTAATCAAATAAAAACAGGTAACACCAATAATAGCAGAAATGCTGTTCCCAACAATTAAATTTAATGGACGAGAATTTGCAGCATGTGGTGTGCCAAACATTAATATTGCAGAAGCGCCAGCTGAAGCAATAATTAAAGGAGAATTAGTGCTTTGCAGAATAACATTGGAAAAAAATCCAGCTGTAATAACAGCTATAAAGGCTCCAATTGTTGAAATTAATAATTCTTTATTACTCATAATCAACTCTCTACAACTTATAGACGTCCCAACAAACTGTATGTTGCTAACCTGTACTCCATCCCCTCGGGCGTTTCATACCAGATATTTTACAAGCTTGTTTTACATATCCATAGGGGAATAGTCCAAACAACTTTGATTTAGCAGATTTTTTATCTATATTAAAATCAATTACCATTTGTTTAGTGGTGTGACGAACATCAGGTATTACCCCATTTTCATTGTAATAAGCCCTCATAAAGTTAAATATAGACCAATGCTCATTTGTTAGTATTATATTTTCTGATTCAGCTAATTTCAAGGCTACGTCTTTATCCCAATCTTCTGGGTGAGTTAAATAACCTTCAGTATCTAATTCTATTTCTTTGTTGTTAATATGCATACTTATATAAGTTTTATTGTATTTTTATATTCATCACACTACGATCTGTAAAGTCAAACCCCTTGATATTTGCATCAACGGCAAGTATATTAATATATTCTCTGATTCCGGAAATGGTAGATTGGTTTTGTAAATACTCTTTAATATGTTCTTTTACCATCCTAAATGACAAAATTTCATCTCGTTCTTTATCTAAAAATTTAATTTTATTATTATTATAATAACGCCGACAAGACTCTATACTCGCCGTAGGAATAACTACATTATAACTGATTAGCTGATTAATCTTTTCTTCTTCATTAATGTCATTTTTTTTAATACCAGCCTCTTGTAGTAATAACTGCTGAATTACCAAAGCTTGTGCTGCTTTAAAAATAACTTCCTTTATATTTGAAGCCTCTGTTTGATATTGCATTTCTTGAAATACATCATCATCGCTAATTTCTACATCATTAATTTTAATAGGCATATAAGACTACCTTTTTCTAACTATCTGGTAATTTGTGCGTGTTAGATATTGTACTGGCACGCTCCATATATGAACTAGTCGAGTAAATGGAAAAATAACAAAAAGCGTTATACCTAGGACTAAATGCAACTTAAACACCCAAGCTTCGGCCACAATAAAATCAACGGCACCTGTTCTAAATGTTGCAACATGTTGTGCCCAATTTGCTAATGCTATCATTGAACTTCCATCTAAATGCTGTGCTGAATATGGAATAGTTAATAAGCCTAATAATAATTGCACTAATAAGAAAAGCAGAATAAAAGTATCGCCAAATTTAGAAGTTTTACTAATACGTTTATCAAATAAGCGTCTATTTAATAAAATTAACAGTCCAATTAAACACATCGTGCCAAAAATACCACCAGCACTTATTGCTATTATTTGCTTAGTTCCAGCACTCATAAATGGATGATATGCCCACTCTGGCGTTAACAGGCCAACAAAGTGACCAAAGAACAGCACGATGATTCCCAGATGGAATAAATTACTGCCTAGTAATATACCTTTTTTTCGTAATAGTTGTGATGAGTCTGCCTTCCAAGTGTATTGGTCCCTATCGTAGCGTAATGCACTACCAGCAATAAATATTGTCATTGCAATATAAGGGTAGTAACCGAAAAAAAACTGCTCTAAAAAAGTATTCATAATATATCTCCGTAATTAATTTAGTGTAGTACTAGTTTCGCAAGTGTTACATTCTGATGATTCACCGCTAAAAGCTTCTTGTTCTTGCCATAATTCATCTAACTGCTCTAGTGTTTCTGGCTCTTTAGGGCTGTTTTCTATTGCTTCTGCTACTTTAAATTTATTTACTTTGACATTAGACAGCTCTTCTAATGCAGAAAAAATAATGTAATAAGGCGATTTATTCTTTTTCAATTGACCACCAATTAAAGCAATAATATCAATCGTATCACCTAATGACTCTATAGCTTCTTTTTCATTGCATAAAGATAAGTATTCTAAAAATATAGGCAAATAATCAGGCAATTCTTTTTTATCAACAAACAGATTTTTCTTTGCATACATTTGAGCCAGATCCACCATAGCTGGTCCACGGTCACGAGATTCGCCATGAATATGCTCAAATAAATTCAAGCAATGTGCGCGACTTCTGTCAAAAGTTGATACAAAACGTTCCTGTAATTCTAAAAAATCTTTATTTTTGTAATTTTCTATAAAAGACAATAATTCTTTTATAGTTTTTTTAGATAGTAAAGCTTCCTGCTTTAAAATATCAGTTAACTCGTCAATATTTTTATAAACATTGGTATCTGGGTAGGACAATAAAATAGCTAAAATTTTAAGTGTTTTCATGAAATATTCCCATTCATTGTGTTGGCGCGTGTTTTTCCGCCAAACAAAGTGGCTGTAGTAGAGCCTTCTGAACAGCCGTTTCCAAAGCTAAATCCACAAGAAGACCTAGTCTCAAAAGCAATTTCATTGTCAAAAGGTGTATCTCCCGCATATTCCTTGTGATTGGTAGGGACAACAAACCTATCTTCGTGAGCAGCAAGTGCCATGATTCTATACATATCATCAACCATGTTTTCTGTTAAGCCTACTTCATCTAACGTTTCAGTTAAAATAATATTATCAACACGTTTTGCACGCATGAAGTTACGCATAGCAATCATTCTCTTTAAAGCAAATATAACAGGTTTATCATCACCTGCAGTGAGCATATTTGCTAAATAACGAATCGGAATACGCAATTCTTCAACATTTGGAATAGGTCCTTGGCGGCTAATTACGCCTTTTTCAACCGCATTTTGAATTGGTGACAAAGGTGGTATATACCAAACCATAGGTAATGTTCTGTATTCAGGATGTAGTGGAAATGCTACTTTCCAATCAATTGCCATTTTATAAACCGGGGAATTTTTAGCTGCCTCAATCCAACTGTCAGGCACACCATCTTTTTTAGCTTGTGCTTGTATGGCCTCATCATTTGGATCTAAGAATATTTTTAATTGAGCTTCATATAAATCTTTTTCATCACTCATACTTGCCATTTCTTCAATCTTGTCTGCGTCATATAAAATAACACCCAATGAACGAATCCTACCAACACAGGTTTCTGAACAAACAGTTGGTTCTCCAGATTCTATTCTAGGGTAACAGAATGTGCATTTTTCTGATTTTCCAGATTGCCAGTTGTAATAAATTTTTTTATAAGGACAAGCGCTAACGCACATTCTCCAACCACGACATTTATCTTGGTCGATTAAAACAATGCCGTCTTCTTCACGTTTATAAATAGCACCAGATGGACAAGATGCCACGCAAGTTGGATTAAGACAATGCTCACATAGACGAGGTAAATACATCATAAATGTATTTTCAAATTGACCATAAATCTCTTTTTCTATATTTTTAAAATTATAATCTTTAGCACGTTTTTTAAACTCACCACCTAAAATTTCCTCCCAGTTAGGACCCCATTCTGGCTTGTCCATGATTTCGCCAGTAATCATGGAGTGTGGCCTTGCTACTGGCGGAGTTGGCATTTCAGGCGCATTTTGTAGATGTGCATAATTAAAGGTAAATGGTTCATAATAATCATCAATTTCAGGCAAATCAGGGTTGGCAAATATTTTTGCTAACAATCTAAATTTACCACCAATTTTAGGTTGTAATTTGCCATTTTTAGAGACCCATCCACCGTTCCATTTTTTTTGATTCTCCCAATCAACAGGATAGCCAATACCAGGTTTTGTTTCTACATTATTAAACCAAGCATATTCAACGCCTTGACGTGAAGTCCATACATTTTTACAAGTTACTGAACAAGTATGACAGCCGATACATTTATCCAGATTTAGAACCATTCCTATCTGTGCTCTTATTTTCATAATTTATCTCCTTTTACTGGTTCATCCTTCCAATCTACTTTATCCATTTTACGTACAATAACAAACTCATCACGGTTAGAGCCTACGGTACCGTAATAGTTAAGTCCATAAGACAATTGTGCATAACCGCCAATCATATGAGTTGGCTTGGTAATTGTTCTGGTAACTGAATTATGAATGCCACCTCTGAAACCTGACTTTTCTGCAACAGGCGTGGTAGTGATCTTTTCTTGAGCATGATACATAATCGACATACCTTCTGGAACTCTTTGTGATACAACAGCTCTTGCTGCAATTGTTCCGTTAACATTATATAATTCAATCCAATCGTTATCTTCTACACCAATTTTTTTAGCATCAATTTCACTTATCCATACTACTGGACCACCTCGGTTAAGTGTGAGCATTAATAAATTATCAGAATAAGTGGAATGAATGCCCCATTTCTGATGTGGTGTAATCCAGTTTAGAACAACTTGAGAGCGTCCATTGTTATTCTCATCGATAATAGGTGCAATTGTTTTGGTATTAATAGGTGGTTTATAAGTACATAAGTTTTCACCAAAATCAACCATCCATTTATGATCTTGATAGAATTGTTGTCTGCCAGTTAATGTCCTCCAAGGAATATATTCATGTACATTTGTATAACCTGCATTATAACTAACGTGCTCATCTTCTAAGCCAGACCAAGTAGGAGAGGAAATGATTTTTTTAGGTTGCGCTTGAATATCTCTAAAGCGAATTTTTTCATCTTCTTTTGGTCTTGCTAAGTGAGTATGGTCTCTGCCTGTTATTTTTCCTAATGCTTTCCAAGCTTTAACAGCAACTTGTCCATTGGTTTCAGGTGCTAAAGATAAAATAACTTCAGTTGCATCAATATCTGTCTCAATTTTAGGTAATCCTTTAGAAACACCTTCTTCTCTAACAACACGATTTAAATTACCAAGTAAAGATACTTCATCTTCAGTATTCCAAGCAATGCCTTTGCCACCATTTCCTATTTTAGACATTAATGGGCCAAGTGCAGTAAACTTCTTGTATGTATCTGGATAATTTCTCTCAACCTCAATAAAGTTTGGCATAGTTTTACCAGGAATGGCCTTACATTCATCGTCAAACCAAGCTTTAACATCAGTTGCTTGTGCCATTTCTGCTGGTGTATCATGCAAAATAGGCAAAGCAACCACATCTTTCTCTTTACCCAAATGCCCAGGACAAAGTTCTGAGAATTTTTTTGCTAAACCTTTATAAATATCCCAATCACTTCTTGACTCCCAAGCGGGATCTACTGCTTTAGACAAAGGATGAATAAATGGGTGCATATCAGAGGTATTTAAGTCATTTTTTTCATACCATGTTGCCGATGGCAAAACAATATCTGAATACAAACAAGTTGTTGAGATTCTAAAATCTAGCGTTACAAATAAATCAACTTTACCTTCTGCGCCATCACGCCATTTAACTTCTGATGGTTTTTTATCTGTTTCATTGCCCAATACTGCATTTTGCGCACCTAGCAAATGCTTTAATAAATACTCGTGCCCTTTACCGCTAGAACCTAATAAATTAGAACGCCAAATGAACATATTATGAGGGAAGTTTTTTGGATTATCAGGGTCTTCGCAAGAAAATTTTAACTCTTTAGACTTGAGTTTTTCAACAATATAATCTTTAACATCCATGCCTGCTTTTTTTGCTTTTTTAGTAATTTCTAATGGATTTTCTTCAAACTGAGGCGCTGAAGGCAGCCAACCCATTTTTTCACTACGAACGTTACAATCTATCATAGAATAGTTTTTCCATTCTTTTTTATTAGCCAGTGGAGATAAAATATCATCAACCTCTAATTTTTCATATCGCCATTGACTAGAGTGGTTATAAAAAAATGAAGTGCCGTTCATATGACGAGGGGGGCGATGCCAATCCAAGCCAAATGCTAAAGGTAACCATCCTGTTTGTGGGCGAAGTTTTTCTTGTCCCACATAATGAGACCAGCCACCGCCTGATTTACCAATACAGCCACACATCATTAATACATTAATGATGCCACGATAAATCATATCCATATTATACCAATGGTTAACAGCAGCTCCTAAAATGACCATTGATTTACCTTGTGTTTTATGTGCATTTTCTGAGAATTCCCTAGAAATACGAATAGTTTGTTCTTTTGGAACGCCTGTTACTTTTTCATTCCAAGCAGGTGTATAAGGAACATCGTCATCAAATGAAGCGGCGACATTATCACCACCTAATCCTTGATCTACGCTATAGTTTGCCATCATTAAATCAAACACTGTAGCGACCTTAGCTTCTTTTCCATTAGCCAATTTAACTATTTTAGTTGGAACATTTCTCATTAAAATAGAATCATGATCTGTGTTTGTAAATATCTCTTGGTCATGTGTTTTATTATTAAAATATGGAAATCCAACTGACATAATTTCATCGTTATCATTTTTTAATGTGATTTTTGGATCAATATCAGCGCCATTCATTGCATTTTTATTTTCAATGTTCCACTTTCCAGAACCATCCCAGCGAGAGCCAACTGTTCCTGTTGGAATAACAATTTCATTTGTTTTGCCATCAATCAGTAATGATTTCCACTCTGCATTATCTGTTCCACCTAAAGCACCACCTATATCTGAAGACCTTAACGTACGTGTTGGGGATAAAATATTTTCTTTTTCTTCTAAGATAACCAAAAATGGCATATCTGTATATTGTTTAATATAGTTTGTAAAATATTCACTTTTATTATCTACGTGATATTCTTTGAGAATAATATGCCCCATTGTCATAGCAAGCGCTGCATCTGTGCCTTGAGTTGGAGACATCCACTCGTCAGAAAGTTTAGCAACTTCACTAAAGTCAGGCGTTACTGCAATTGTTTTAGTACCGTTATAACGAGTCTCTGTGAAAAAGTGAGCATCTGGTGTTCTAGTTTGTGGGACGTTAGATCCCCAAGCCATAATATAAGATGAGTTATACCAGTCAGCGCTTTCTGGAACATCGGTTTGCTCACCCCAAACTTGCGGAGATGCTGGTGGTAAATCACAATACCAATCATAAAAACTTAAACAAGTGCCGCCAATTAGTGATAAATAACGAGAGCCAGCAGCATAAGAAACCATTGACATTGCAGGAATTGGAGAAAATCCAATCACTCTATCTGGGCCATAAGTTTTTGCAGTATAGATATTAGAGGCTGCAATAATTTCATTAACTTCGTCCCAATCAGCGCGGACCATGCCGCCTAATCCACGAACTTTTTTATACTCCTGTGATTTTTTTTTGTCATCCATAATAGACTTCCAAGCATTAACTGGGTCTTTATGTTGTTCTTTGGCGATGCGCCAAATACGTAATAACCTGGAACGAATTAAAGGATATTTCAGGCGAGTGGCACTGTATAAATACCATGAATATGTTGCACCTCTTTGACATCCTCTAGGCTCATGATCTGGTAAATCTGGGCGTGTTCGTGGGTAATTCGTTTGCTGTGTCTCCCAAGTTACCAATCCATTTTTTACATAAATTTTCCAGCTACACGAACCTGTACAATTCACGCCATGAGTTGAGCGAACAACTTTGTCATGCGCCCAACGATTACGATAAGCTTTTTCAAGTCGGATCGTAGCCATGTCGTTCTGTGAGCCAAGGAGTTGTACAAAATGCCCATTAGAAAATTCTTCAGGTTTTGTTTTAGTAAAAAAAGATATTCTATCTAATAAATGACTCATTTATTTCTCCTATAAATTGTTTTTAACTAATTTTATTTGATACAAAAGGATTGTCTTCCTAAGACCGCTTGGCCTCCGACTTTGCGTTTTTACGCAAATAAAACCACCAATTAATAACCATACATATTGCATAAAACACAGCGAAACCATACAATGCATTTTCAGGTGTTGTGGCTTTAATTTGTTCGCCAAACACTTTAGGAATAATGAATGCACCATATGCTGCCACTGCAGACGTCCAACCCAATACAGGACCAGCTTGTTCTTTATTAAATACCTGCGAAATAGTTCTAAAAGTAGAGCCATTGCCTAAGCCAGTCATTGCAAATAACACAACAAATAAAATTAAAAATTGCCAAAAAAACTCTTCAGGTGTGGCGCTTCCATAAGCTTGCTTCATAAAATAAGCAACACCTAATGCTGACAGCACCATAACGCCAGAGATAATTTGTGTCACTTTAGCGCCGCCAATATGATCAGCAATCATACCACCAATAGGCCGAATAAGCGCACCAACAAAAGCGCCCATCCATGCATAAGTGAGTGCTGATGGGCCATTTGGATTTATAGTATTGTGCGTCATAACACCGTCAACCATAATATGCTGAAACCCAAATATTACTTTGATGGATAAAGCTAGAGTTGCTGCGTAGCCAATAAAAGAGCCAAATGTCATTACATAAATAATAGTCATTGCCCAAGTGTGCTTATTTTCAAAAATTTTATATTGACGTTTTAACCCATCCTTATAATCATTACCAAGTGGTAGTAATTTAAGTAATAATACAGTTAATGTAATAATAATAGGTAGTACTATCCATTTACTTAACATTAATCCAGAGCCAGAAGCCACCTCTGGTAGCATTAACCACAAACCAAAGCTAGCAGTTGCCAAACCTAGGATTAACATAACAATAATTTTAATAAATGCACCTAAAGTTGAGCCAATCTTAGGGGATACATGACTTTCGGTAATATTGTTCATTCCTAGCCAAGAAGCAATAGCAAGCGGAATCAAAATAATTAACCAAACATAGCCTGCATTTTGTAAATATGTATCAGTGCCAGCAGGAATCTTGCCAATTAAAGTGCCTGAGGCAATTTGTAATTCTGTAGGATTGCCCATTACTGCCATTGTCATCACTAAAGGAATAACGATCTGCATAGTAGTAACACCAAAGTTACCTAGCCCTGCATTCATACCTAGTGAATAACCCTGGATTTTTTTCGGGAAGAAAAATGAAATATTTGACATTGAAGAGGCAAAGTTACCACCACCAAAACCAGATAATAAAGCTAGAATTTGAAAATGCCAGAACGGGGTATCTGGTCTAGAAAGTGCAATACCTAAGCCTAAAGCTGGTAGCATTAAAAGCGCAGTAGTTAAGAAAATGGTATTCCTACCACCCGCTAGACGGATAAAAAAAGTTGATGGAATTCTTAAGGTAGCGCCAGATAAACCTGCGATTGCTGCAAGCGTAAATAATTGAGATTTGTCAAAACCACCATAACCTGTATTTAACATTTGTACAGTGATAATACCCCACATTAGCCACGTGGCGAAACCAGCTAATAAACTTGGTATGGATATCCATAAATTACGATTAGCAATCTCTCTTCCAGTATTGTTCCATTCAGATTTGTTATCTGGATCCCAACTTTTTATATCTTGAGCCATTACATTACTCCCTTATATTAAAATTATTTTTACGTATGCTTGTTTGAATCTATATGTGCTTGCTTAAACTCATTGTATTTTTTATTAAATTCTTCAATCAAATCTATTTGTTCCAAAATTGCTTGAGCAGTAATAACATCATCTGGGTTATCACATGTTTTGGCATATTCTTTTAATGCCTCTGTTTTTAATTTTTTAGCACAATTGACTTTATGTTCTTTAGCAAAAGTAAAATACATCCAAATTAAAGAAGTTGCTGTTGCTCCATATAGCAACATAAATATTATGCTATTAATACCTGTATAGTCAATTAATACACCGAATATAATAGGTAGAAAAAAACCACCAATGCCACCAGCAAGTCCAACAATACCTGAGGCAACACCAATATTATCTGGATATTCATCTGATAAGAATTTAAATACAGATGCTTTGCCAAAGCCCCAAGCGATACCAAGCACAAACAATAATGTGGTAAATGCCCAAACATTTAAGCTTAAACCAAACATTGCTTCGCCTGTAGTTGTTTTAATAACTAGAGCAGTTTGTGGATACGACATAAAGAATAGACAAACAAGCGAAACCCACATTACCCACCAAGTTACTTTATAAGCACCATATTTGTCTGAGAACCACCCACCTAGTGCACGAACCACACCTGATGGTAATACAAAAATTGCTGCCAGTAATGCAGCAGTGGTTAAATCAAAGCCATACTCATTAATATAATATTTTGTCATCCATAGAGACAGCGCTACAAAACCACCAAATACTAATGAATAATACTGCATATATTTCCAAAGCTTTGGGTCGTTTAATACTTTTAATTGTTCTTTTATGGTAACAGTTGAGGCGATTTTGTGGCTTGGATCCTCATAAGTAAACATCCAATACATAATTACAATAACAACCATAGCAATTGTATAAACCTTGGGAACCATTTCCCAGCCGTAGGCAACAACTAAAGATGGTGCTATAAATTTAGTCAATGCCGCCCCTGCATTTCCTGCGCCAAAAATACCCATAGCAAAACCTTGGTTTTCTTTTTTGAACCATTTAGCAGTATAGGCAATGCCAACTGAGAATGATGCGCCTGCGATACCAACAAGCAATCCTAATATTAAAAATTGCCAATACTGCGTTGCATCACCAATAAACCATAGTGGCATAAGTGTAGTAAGCATTAAAACTAAATAAACAACACGACCACCAAATTTATCGGTCATCATTCCTACTGGCAATCTAAATATAGAACCTGTTAGAATAGGCGTTGCTACCAATAAGCCAAATTGTGTCTCTGATAATTGCAATAATTCTTTGATTGGGATGCCAATAATTGAAAACATCACCCATATAGCAAAGCATGCTGTAAATGCAATAGTATTAGCTACTAAAACTGAATTAGCTTGCGCAGTTTGACTTTTAATTTTAGATATACCCATAATTTTTTTTAGATAAGTTTATACTTTATTTGTTTATTTTTAAATATAAAATATTACTTTTTATTAAATATGTGATTTTTAAAGTCGGAGGCCAATTAAATATGTGAAGTCAACAATTACAAATACTCAGCAATATATTTCACACATTACAAAATGAGCGTGGGTTTGCAATGCTTTACTTACGTGAAAATACGACGCAATCTAAGCAAGAGATGTTGATTTATTTTACTAAAAGCAACTTAAGCATTAAGCAATTAGAGCTAAATATTATACAAAAAAACAACAGTAAGGTAGATTTAGAGCAACAAAAATTAATTCAAATTATTGATAAAAGTTTAAAAAAATTAAAAACTAAGCGTTTGGCGTTACTACATTTAAAATCGAAGTCTGACGCTATGCTTGATTTTTATTCTTATCAGCTTATTCTCCCTGTTATTCAACTGATGACACATTTAATCTTAAAAATCAAGAACACACACCCTAGTGCAGTTAGTGCTTATTGCTTTTTCCTACAATGGAAAGAAAAAGTTGGGTTAGAGCGTTCTATTATTATGCGCGGTTTCATTAAAGGTAATTTTAATAAGAATGAATGTATTGAACACATTAAAGTTTTAATTAATGAACAAGAATATTATAAAAAATCATTTTTATCATTGGCTACAGTTGAACAAACAAACTTTGTTAGTGCTATTTATAAAACTTTTGACATAAGTATGCTACACACTATTCATGAGCAACTCATTACACAAGAAAAACCAACTATACTTTTTGAAATGAGCGCTAAAGATTGGTTCGCACTTATTCAAAAAAAATAAACAAATTACATAATATTGAAAAAAAACTACGTCTTACTTTGGGGGATGATCATCAATTAAGTAAACATAAAATTAACACATTTAGTACTTCTAAACGTTTAGCGTATAAAATTACTCTTTTTCAAAATATGGCTTACAGCAAGATAAAACAAATTATTAGTTGTGCTAAAATTTATCAAATTCCAAAAAATAAAATGCTTATTTTGGAAGATGCTCCAGTCACACATTTACATATTGTTTTAATGGGTTGGGTTAAAATCTTTAAACAACAATATAATACCAAAGATAAAATTTTACAAATTATTGGCAATAACGAAACTGTGTTAGAACATTGCTTATTTACACATCAAGTTTTTAACGAAAATGCTAAAACTATTACTGATACACTAATGCTGTCTATTCCAATCGATGTAGTCAACCAAGCATTAAAAGAATCCTCCAAATTTGCGCATAATCTCCTTATTATTAGCGCACAAAAAGCTAATATTGCTTTGCAAAATACTCAATCTATTAAATATAAAAATACCAAGCAAAGAATGGGGGAATTTTTTCTAAAATTACTAAATGATAAAAAATGGCAATCTAATGTCATTCAATTGCCTTGTAATAAGTCTCTTATTTCTTCTTATTTAGGTATGAGTAGAGAAGTATTTTCACGTAATCTAAAGAACTTGTCCCATCAGGGTATCAGTATTACAAAAAAGACAATCACTATCATTAATAAAGAAAAACTATGTAAATATTGCTATTTTGATAACAATAATCAGTGTTATAATCGCCAATATAATCAATGTTATTTAGATGAATAAAATTAAAATTAAAATAGGATTTATTACTATTTCAGATCGTGCTGCGCATGGTGAGTATGAAGATATTGGCGGTCCTGCTATGCAAACTTGGATTCAGCAGGCGATATTATCACCTTATGAGGTTGAGCCAATTATTATTGAAGATGATCAGACTTTGATTGAACAGACCATGATAGATTTTGCAGATAATAAAAACTGTGATCTTATTCTTACCACTGGTGGCACCGGACCTACTATTCGTGACGTTACTCCAGAGGCTACGCATGCTGTGTGTGAACGCATTTTTGATGGCTTTGCACAGCAGATGCGCAGCGTTAGTTTGCGAACAGTACCAACTGCTATTCTTTCACGTCAAACAGCAGGATCGCGTGGAAAAAGTTTGATTATTAATTTACCTGGCAAACCAGATGCAATTGCTGTATGTTTAGGCGCAGTATTTTTAGCGGTACCTAAATGTTTGGAGTTATTAAGTGATTCTAATATCCAAATTGACTTGGATTTTGTAGAGCAAGAATTTTAAAAAATAATTCTTTTGATTAAGAAAGAAATTGCAAGTAAAATTACAATACCTAGGGTTTTTTCCATTGTTTGCTGGTTGAATTTAAATGAGCCCATATAAGAACCTAAAAAACCACCAATAATTACTGCAATAATAAGAGGGCTATACTCTAATAAGTTAACTGAATTATATTGTAAGCGTGAAACCAAACCTACAAAAGAAACCACCCAAACAAATACTACGCCAGTTGCCGCAGCCTCTTTTTGTGTGCCAATGTTAAATATAACAATTAAAGGCACTAAATATATTGCACCACCAATCCCTGCAATCCCTGCAATCAAACCAAGTATCGAGCCTATAATAACAGAAATAATTATTTTTTGTTTATTATTGAATCGTAGTCTAAAACTTGTATCTTTCCAAAGATAAATTCTAATAACTACTACAATAAGTGAAGCAAGCAATATCCATAAGAATACTTCTTTTGCCAAGTGTAGTGCGCCACCCAAATAAGCAAAAGGAATAGCTGAAAGCAAGAACGGTAAAATAATATGTAATTTACCATGCTTATTGCGTAGATAATTATAACTACCAATAGTACTAACGAACAGATTAAGAATTAATGAAATAATTGGTATCAGTAATGTAGACATATTACTGATAACCATGATTGCTGTATAAGAAGACCCACCACCCATACCAACTGAAGAATAAATAAATGCCACAGCAAAAAAGATAAGTGGTAATAAATATTCAAGATAAAAAATATTATCCATAGAT
Organism: Candidatus Thiodubiliella sp.; assembly: GCA_029237605.1. Lineage (GTDB taxonomy): Bacteria > Pseudomonadota > Gammaproteobacteria > PS1 > Pseudothioglobaceae > Thiodubiliella. The sequence continues at coordinate 18,387 of JAQRGB010000041.1, read as the reverse complement.
AATCAAGTTTAATTTATTAATTTAGCATTAAATAGTTTTAGAAAACTGAGTTTTGCTTGTTGCTAAATAAGCATCAAATACCATACAAATATTACGAATCAGAAGTTTTCCTTTATCCATAACCTTAATTGAATGATCTGTTAATTCAATTAAACCATCATTATGCATCTGCGTCAATAGTTCAAATGCATCTTTAAAGTAATCTTTAAAGTGAACAGCAAAATTTCGTTCTATTTTACCAAAATCAAGCTCAAAATTACAAATCAAATCCATAATAACCAGCTGTCTAAGTTTATCGTCTGTATTAATAGTTTGTCCTTTAACGACTGGCAATTCACCAATATTAATCTTTTGATAATAGCTTTCTAAATCTTTTTCATTTTGTGAAAAACTATTGCCTACTTGAGAAATAGAGCTTAGCCCAAGTCCAACAATATCGCAACTGGAGTGTGTTGAATAACCTTGAAAATTTCTATAGAGATGCCCCTCATTTTGTGCAATAGCTAGTGGGTCTTCTGGTAGAGCAAAATGATCCATGCCAATATAAATGTATCCTTGCGCTAATAAAAAATCTATTGAATATTTAAAAATAGCCAGCTTTTCATCAGCACTCGGTAATTCAAGAATATTGATGCGTCTTTGTGGCTTGAACAACTCTGGTAAGTGCGCATAGTTAAAGATAGAAATGCGTTCTGGTCGTAACTCAGCTACCTGCTCAAGTGTTGCTTTAAATGTTGTAACTGATTGCCTTGGTAAGCCATAAATCAAATCAATACTAACCGATTTAAAGCCATTTTCTCTAGCGATGCGAATAACCGTTTTGGTTTGTTTAAATCTTTGAATGCGATTAACCGCTTTCTGTACATCGACATTAAAATCTTGCACACCAAGACTAATACGATTAAATCTAGCCTTTATCAAAGCTTTTATTGTATTTTGATCCACACCTCGTGGGTCAATTTCAATAGAATACTCACCATCATTGGCAAATTTAAATGCACTTTGCAATTTTTCACTAAGTAGAATAATTTGTTCATTGGATAAAAAAGTTGGCGTCCCGCCACCAAAATGCATTTGTTCTACTTGACGTGTTGTATCAAATAGTTTGCTTTGAATCTCTATCTCTTTAAATAAAGCTTGCAGGTAAGTTTTAGCTTTTGTTTTGTCTTTAGTGACTATTTTGTTGCATCCACAATAAAAGCATACTGTATCACAAAATGGGATATGGCAATAAAGTGAGATTGGGCCTTTTTTATTATTACTTAAAAAAACTTGATCTTCATATTGTATTTGTGTAAATTTTGAAAAATTATTTGCCGTTGGGTATGATGTATATCTTGGGCCAGATTGGTCGTATTTCTTAATTAATGATAGGTCAAATAAACTCATATTTACATTATATTTATGGTAGGTTGTCTTTAATCAATTCTCTTTATCTAACTTTTTAAATTCTTTGTCGATTTCATCTAATTCTTCATCGCCCCAGTTTTCTTCATCTGATTCTTCTTCTTTATCTGAAGTGCTGGTTGTGTCTGTTGACGTTGTTGGTCGCTTAAACATTGGTGCAAAAATCAACCCAGTTTCAAATAGTAACCATATTGGTATGGCAATTAAGGTTTGAGAAATAATATCAGGAGGCGTCAATAACATACCTAAAATAAAAGCACCAATGATGATATAAGGGCGATTTTTTTTAAGTTTTTCTGTTGTTGTTATGTCAAATATAATCAGTAAGATAGTGGCAATAGGTACTTCAAATGCCACACCAAAGGCAAACGATACTTTTAGCACAAAATCAAGATAATATTGAATATCAGGAGTGAAATCTACAATACTTGGGCCAATGCTGGACAAGAAGCCAAAAATAACAGGAAAAACAATGTAAAAAGAAAACAATAAGCCGGCATAAAACAAGATCGTTGACGATATTACTAATGGCAAAATCATTTGTTTTTCATGCTTATATAAAGCAGGCGCAACAAATGACCAAACTTGATAAAGTAGAAAAGGAATGGCAATATAAACGGAAAAAATTAATGCCATCTTGAGTGGTGTCAAGAAAGGTGAGATTACTCCAATTGCAATAATATTGCTATCTAATGGTAGGACATCGAGAATAGGTGCAGCAATAAAACTATAAACTTCGTTGGAAAAAGGAAAAATACCAGCAAATATTAGCAGAATTACAATAACAGAATACAGCAGTTTATTGCGTAATTCAACCAAGTGTTGAACAAAAGACATATTCTCTTTAGCGCGCCGTATGTCCATTATTACTTATTAATACTATGCTTTATTTCGTCAATAGATTCTTCAGTTTCTTCAAAAATATCAACATCACGTTTTATTTCATTAATAGACTCTTTAGTTTCTTTAAAGAGCTCAACAATATTCGTATTTTTATCCTCTAAATCTAAATGCTCTTTGAGCTTATTTGACTCAATTTCGTTGCCAATATCTTCTTGAATTTTTGTAATGAATTTTTTAGTTTTGCCAATATAATTACCTACAGTTTTAGCAATGGTAGGCATTCTTTCAGGGCCAACTATAATTAGCGTTATAACACCTATTAAAGCGAATTCCCAAAAACCAATATCAAACATAAGGGCTATTATTTAGTTTTTTCTTCTTTAATGACTTTAGCTTCAATGACAGTATCTTTATTATCTTTATTATCTATTTTGTCATTTTCACTATCTTTCATTGATTTTTTAAAACCTTTGATAGCACCACCTAAATCACCGCCAATATTTTTTAAGCGCTTGCCACCAAAAATAAGTAGCACGATTACTAAAATAATAATCAGTTCAAACGGTCCTGGCATCATATACTCCCCCTTATTTTATTTATATTTTAAGCAAAACTACTTTTGTTAAAAGTTATTACTTAATTATTTTACTCTATTAGATTTTTCTTGCAAACCCGATAAACCAAATCGTTTTGTTAATTCTTCTTCTATTTTAATGACTTCAATGCCTTTGTGGCTTAATAATACTAAAGTGTGAAACCATAGATCTGTTACTTCATAAATGATTTTATCTTTTTCATTATCCTTAGCTGCCATAATCACTTCAGCAGACTCTTCCCCAATCTTTTTTAAAATTTCATCTAAGCCTTTGTTGAACAAAGATGCGACATAAGATTCGTTAGGGCTTGAATGTTTACGCTGTTCTAGTATTTTTTCTAATTGCTTTAAAATATCATTCATAAATATTATTTATAAATCTCTTTTGGATCTTTTAATACTTTACTAACGCTTATCCAATTATTATTATACAGTTTTTGAAAAAAACAAGATTTTCTACCAGTGTGGCAAGCAATATTACCAATTTGTTCTACTTTGAGCAAGATAGCATCATTATCACAATCTGTGTAGATTTCTTTAATGAGTTGTGTATAGCCCGATTCTTCGCCTTTAATCCATATTTTTTTGCGCGAACGCGAGTAGTAAACTGCCTGTTGTTTTTTAATCGTTAGTAGTAGAGATTCTTGATTCATCCACGCAAACATTAAGATTTTTCCTGTCTCAGAATCTTGGGTAATTGCTGGAATCAAACCACTATCATTAAATCGAATTCTATCTAATACATTCATTGTAATGTTAATGCGTTATAAAATAATTAATTTTACCGCTTTAATTATATGAAATTATTTATTTTCTGTTTGTTGTTAATTAAGTAAGGCCTTTGCTATTGATAACTTTATTTTAAATAATAACAATACCTTGTATATTGTTGATGGCGACAGCGTAAGTATGCAAATGCGTATTGCTGGTATTGATACTCCAGAAATCACACAAACCTGTGAAAAACAACAACATCAAACTATTGATTGTGGCCAATTATCCAAAAAGTATTTAAAAAGAATTATAAATAAAACATCTGGAAGATTGTTAATTATTCCAATAGCGACAGACCATTATCATTGTGTTCTAGTACATATCTATAAGTAGGGACGTGAATATTGGTAAATTAATGGTTAAGTTAGGAATGGCATATTATTACAAGAATTCCTACCGTAAAGAAGAAAATTTAGCCAAATCAAAAAAACTAGGATTCTGGGGATTTTATAAACTACCTATCAAGCCTCATGAATGGCGCAAAATAAACCATAGATAATTTCACAAGAATAAAATTTGTCAAGTAATAAAATTATCTTAGAGTTACCAATTCTTCAGCACTACTAGGGTGTATAGCGATTGTATCATCAAACTGTTTTTTAGTTGCTCCCATTTTGATAGCTACTGCAAATCCTTGTAACATTTCATCAGCTCCGTGTCCTATAACATGACAACCAACTACTTTCTCATCATTGCCTGCACACACTAACTTAAGTGCTGTGGTAGTTTTGTGGTTAAGTAAAGCATCTGCCATTGGGGTAAATTCTGATTTATAAATTTCAACTTTATTGAATTCTTTATTGGCTTCATCTTCAGTTAAGCCAATGGTGCCAATTGGTGGGTGTGAAAAAACTACAGTGCAGATATTGTTGTAATCCAAGTGTTTATCGGTCATATTATTGTATAGTCTATCAGACAATTTTCTACCCGCTGCAATCGCTACAGGTGTTAGCGGAATTCTACCTGTGACATCCCCTAATGCGAAAATATTATTCACATTAGTCATTTGGAATTTATTCGTTGGAATAAAGCCGCGTTGGTTGGACTTAATGCCAGCATTCTCTAAGCCAATATGTTGCGTCATTGGGTCTCTACCAACTGCCCAAATAATTGTATCAAATCCATAGAACTCACCTTTGTTAGTAACAATAGTTTTATCATTGGTTATTTTTTTGATTTGTGAACCGTAATGAATAGTAATACCATGCGCTGTGTAGTCTTTGTCGAGTACTTCTTGAATCATTGAATCAAAGCCCTTGAGTAACACATCTGAACGACTAAAAAGATCTACTTTTGAGCCAAGTGCATTCAAAACACCTGCAAGTTCAATGCCAATATAGCCAACACCAATAATTGCTACTTTTTTAGGTAATTCTTCTAATTCAAAAAAACCATCTGAGGTAATGCCATGTTCTGCACCTTCAATATGCGGAATATTAGGCTTACCACCAGGTGAAAGAACAATATGATCAGCGCTATATTTTTTGCCATTAACTGAGACGGTATTTTTATCAAGTAATTTACCAAAACCATGGATGTAATCAATTCCTAAATCTTCTAAATAACCGTCATACCAACTTGTAATACTCTTAATATAATTATCTCGCCCAGTTTTAAGTTTTTGCCATGAAAATCCTTGCATATTAACTTCAAAACCAAAGCCTTTTGCGTTATTAATTTGTGTTGCAGTATTAGCAGCAAACCACATTACTTTTTTAGGTACGCAACCAACATTCACGCAAGTACCTCCAATAGTTTTAACTTCAATCACCGCACATTTTTTACCGTATTTTGCTGCTCTCTCAACCACTGACAGCCCACCACTACCATGTCGACCATTCCAGAGTGGCATACATGTTGGTATAGTTTCAGTGATGAGTCTGTATATGTAGAATGGTTAGCTATAACAAATTATTTTTACAGTTTTGTTGTTTGTCACTCACTTACTAAAGTTTCTTTATAAAGAAACTTTAGATGATTGGTAATATTATTTTACTTATTAATATTCTCTTTTAACTTTTATACATATGTTTTTGTATGTTTTTTATTTCTATTTTCTTTTAATAATTTTAACATATTACTTAAATTATTACAGCCAGTTACCACGATAATGACTATCGTTACTAGAAGTTTTTAGTTTTATTAACGATATTTTTTTTGGTATATTTTTTAATATTTTTTATTAAGGTTACTTTTAAATACTAGATTCAAACTTTTAATTTGAGTTACTTTCCTTTGGCTGCAATATATAATATTACCACTGATCTTTTTAGATATCTATTCATAAATTAGCTAATTATTTTATTGTTGTTTGTTTATGCATAATTTATAATGCAAGTTTTGAACTTTATCACCATATGCTAATAGTCTATTACTATCTATATTAATTTCAATTATGTCATAATATTTCTTTCATTCTTTTACTAAAAAGGAGCTTTCGCCCCTATTTATAATTAACATAATTCAAGTAATTAATGAACAATAGGCTTGTCTGTGAGTAGATAATTTTTTAACTCTTTGTCAAAAGTATTGTCTTTTCGTCTAATCCACTCTAAAATCATTGCAGCATGCTCCTTTTCTTCATCGCAGTTGTGTTTTAAAATAGCACTTAGTTCATCGTCTTGGCAGGCGTCAATACGTTGATTGTATAAATCAACTGCCTCTAGTTCTTCCATTAAGGACATAATTGCCTTGTGCATATCTTTAGTGCTTTGCGTTAGATTTTTTTCTGCTTCATGATAGTCTTTATTTGCCATAAATTACTCCTTATAAATCTTTCATGATATCCTTAATACGATGTGCATAATCACTATCTGCATTATTAAATTGTTCAAGCATTTTTGTTTGTACTTCCATTGTAGCCTGTGACAATCCTTCTGCAATTGTTGTTGTTAATTGTATTTTTTGTGATTCATCCATAAGTCTAAATAAATCTCCCGCTTGTTCGTAATAGTTATTTGCTTTAGCGGTATCAAAGTAGTTTACCCAAGCATTCTCTTCAATAGGCATTGGCGGCTCTGCAAGAGTTGATTCTGGCGCTGGTGCACCTTCGTTAATTTGACTATTTGGATAAAAATTAACTTTATCTGTTTGAATTCTATCTTCATCTACTGGATGAGTATTTATTGGGCAAATACCTGCCATTTTCCCGTCTCGTTGGTAATTATTAACAGGACATTTTGCAGCATTTACAGGCAATTGATTTGCATTTGCTCCAACGCGATAACGATGTGCATCTGGATAAGATAATAATCTTGCTTGTAGCACCTTATCTGGTGATGCACCAATCCCTGGAACTAAGTTACCAGGAGAAAAACAAGCTTGTTCAGTTTCAGCAAAATAATTATCTATATTGCGATTTAATTCTAATTGACCCACTTCAATTAATGGAAAATCAGCGTGTGGCCAAACTTTAGTTAAATCAAATGGGTTGATATAATAATTCTTCGCTTCAGTTTCAGTCATTATTTGCACTTTTGCTGTCCAACTTGGAAAATCCCCCTGCGCAATAGCATTAACTAAATCTTCTTGTGCACCAAATGGACAGGCTGTACTTGCCTGTTCATTGGTTAAAGTTTTAATACCTTGATTAGTTTTAAAATGCCATTTAAACCAAACTCTTTCACCATTATTATTCCAAAAACTAAAAGTATGAGAGCTAAATCCATGCATATGACGATAATTTGCTGGAATCCCTCTATCAGACATCAAAATGGTAATTTGATGTAATGATTGTGGATAATTTGCCCAAAATTCAAACATCGCTGCTGGGTCTGGTATATTTGTACGTGGGTTCTTTTTTTGTGAATGAATAAAGTCAGGAAACTTAATGGCGTCTCTTAAAAAGAATACAGGAGTATTGTTACCTACCATATCATAATTACCCTCATTAGTATAAAACTTTAAAGCAAATCCCCTAGGGTCTCTGGCATAATCACTAGAGTCTTGCCCACCACCTACTGTAGAGAATCTAGCAAATACTTCTGTTTCTTGCCCAACTGTTTGTAAAAAATTGGCAATAGTTTTGTCCTTTAAAGATTTTGTAAGTGTAAATGTGCCATAACTTCCAGTACCTCTAGCATGAACTATACGCTCTGGAATTCTCTCACGATTAAAATGTGCTAATTTTTCAAAAGTATAATGGTTATCAAATGTCAAAGGACCTCTTTTGCCTACGGTTATACTATTGTTGTCATCTGCTACTGGAGATCCAGTTGCGTTGGTTAAAGTTTCATTATTCATAATTACAAACTCCTTTTTATTTTATTTAAAATATTGCCCTAATTCATCTGCGCTACCGATATACTTGCCACCAATAAAAATTACTGATGGGATATTATTTCCAGTTCTGTTATTTAGCATAACTATCTCTATTGGTTGAAAACAATTATCATCATACTTAAATTGATTATTAAGTAAAATTAATAATATTGATTATTATAATTTATGAAATCGATTGTTAATATTATGACACCATCTATTAAAAATTTAAAATATCTATTGGCACTTAAACAACATTTGCATTTTTCCAAGGCTGCAGAAGCTTGTTTTGTTAGCCAATCAACTTTAAGTACAGGCATTAATAAGTTAGAAGAAAGTCTTGATGCTAAATTAGTTGAAAGAACAAATAAGTCTGTTTTATTCACTCGATTAGGAAGAGAAATTGCAAAAAAGGCAGAAGATGTTATTTTTACCATGCAAGATTTGGTCAAAATAACACAGTCTGATTTTTTTAATTCAAGTATTAAAATTGGCGTTATTCCAACAATATCTGCCTATTTATTACCTAATTTTTTATTCAAGTTAAAACAAAAATATCCAAAACTAAGTCCTATTATTATTGAAGGTACCAGCGAAAATATAATGGAAAGAGTTGAAAAAATGCAACTAGATTTTGCTATTTTTGCTTTTCCTTTTGAAGAATCTGAGATGATTGTCAGACAGTCTATTTTTACCGATGAATTATTATTAGTTAAATACAAGGGTTATCAATACAAAAATACTGATGATAGCAGTTTATTACTATTAGAACAAGGACATTGCCTAAGAAAACATATTTTAAGTAATATACAAATCCACAAAAATCATATATCTGAGTTTTCTTTTTTGAATTTAGAAACATTAGTAGCAATGATTGATATGGAATTTGGCGTGAGTTTTTTGCCAAAAATGGCGATCGATAATGGTATTTTGGGCAAATATCCAAATTTGATTGTTGATAAAAATCAAAAGAGAATATTTCGTTCTATTGGCATTATTTATCATAAAAATAATCCTAATCAAGATAATATTTTGACGTTAAGTTCTTTTTTAAAGCCCCATCCTTAAATTAATTATTAAAGTTAAATTATAAGTACAATGTTTTTTTTAGGCGGTGAATTTTATAAATGTCTATACGCTACTAGCATAATAAATATTAAAAAATACTATAATATTTGCGCCAACGCTACAAAAACTTTGAGCACTAATGGTCGAACAACTGGCATTCTCACCAACACCAAGCACATCACCATTGCCGTCTAAATCTTGAGAACAGACAAGATTGGTCGCTTGGACAGGATTTAGATAAATCAACCCAATAAACAAAACAACGAATAATTTGTTAATTAGTTTATTCATTTGCCTTTTGAGCTAAACGAGATAAATATTCCGCCGCATATACAATGGATTGAGATTGTTTATAAAGATTTGATGAGCTAATTTCGTAAGTTTTCCTTGTCGCCATATATTTATAGATTAATGGATAGGTGATGCCACTTAGCACACCTTGATAATCTCGTAATCCTACTTGAAGATAAACACCATCATCTTTTGGTACACGATATTCAATGTCTTTTTTAATACTTTCTGTACTGTCATTATTTGCAACAATATAGCACTCATATTGTGTTCTTAAAAATTGTGTGTTTTCTTTAAACTCTTTACATATTTGTGCAGATTGAAAAGCACCGATAGCTTTAGCATACTTAGGTTGATCATGTTGTACTTTGTACTCAACATAAATTGATTTTTTACCCTTTAAACTATCGTCTATTGGGCCAAAGTCATTTTCTGAAAAGTTAGTTCTAATCTTATCAGCAGCAACGCTTGATATAGCCCATATAGAAGCCTCTTGAACTATACTAGACATACAACCTTGTAGTAAGGTTGCACTCAATATGATTGCTGAGAATGTTATTTTTGTATTAATGTTTTTCATTTTTATTTACTCCATTTTTGTTGTATTTGTATCCTTATTTACCTTGTGCAAATAAGTCCTTGTGCGGCTTGTCGCAGTGATTGCATCATCACACTCGCCGTACCAAATTCATCTAAACACGAGCACTGAGTAATTACTTGCTCACTCTCTTCACTTGGACAAATATTTTGATTATCGCCAGTACATTTGCGATAAAGTGTTTCCCATTCTTCAGCAATCTGCTCTGTAACTGGCCCTGAATTAGCCACTGAAACTTTGTCTTTTTTGCGTTTCGTTTTACAAGCATTGGTACAACTTGCTTGCGTTTCTATCGTTGGTAAAGTTATGCTTCTTTGTGTAGTCGTGCTACCCACTACATCGCTAAAACTATCTGTAGTTGCCGAGCTTTGAATAACTGCATTACGTGCAGAGTGATTATCGAGGTAAATACATACAACACTTAACAGAGTTTATTTTTAAAAACAGTATTAATATTAGATTTTGTATTGAGATAATTAAATGGTGTGTTTAGTTGTTCATCAATGAATCAGTGTGCCATTGGCATTTAAAGCAGACTTATTATAATATTTTTAAATATAATTCTAAATTAAGGTAAATATTTAGTATTTAAAATACTTTGATTAAATATTTTTTAAGATGATTAATATTAATGATGTATTTATAGATCTAATTTAATTAGTGATATTTTTTTAATGAAAAATATTAGAGTATTTTTTTTCGACCTAAAAATTGGCTTATAAAATAGAGAATTCTTTAATTAATGGCTAAATTTAGGAAATATTAATAGAGAACTGGTCTTTGTATAAATAAGAATAATTAACAAAATAGTAAGAATTACAATCCAGCCTTTAAACTTTCTTCAATAAATTTATCTAAATTACCATCTAATACATCTTGCGTGTTAGAAGATTCCACCCCTGTGCGTAGATCTTTAATGCGCGATTGATCTAATACATAAGAGCGAATTTGCTGACCCCATCCAATGTCGGATTTAGTATTTTCTAGAGCTTGATTTTCATTGTTACGTTTTTGTATTTTTAATTCATATAACTTGGACTTTAATTGCTTCATAGCCTGTTCTTTATTGGCGTGCTGAGAACGTCCATCTTGACATTGTACTACGGTATTAGTCGGTAGGTAGGTGATGCGAACAGCAGAGTCAGTTTTATTTACATGCTGACCACCAGCGCCACTAGCACGATATGTATCAATACGAATATCTGATTTATTAATGTCAATGACCGCTTGGCCTCCGACTTCATCGTCAATTTCAGGTGAAACAAATACAGAACAAAATGAGGTATGACGTTTATTGTTAGCATTAAAAGGAGATTTTCTCACTAAGCGATGAATTCCTATTTCACTTCTTAGCCAACCGTAAGCATATTCTCCTTCAAAATAAATAGTAGCAGATTTAATGCCAGCAACTTCACCAGTAGATACCTCCATTAGCTTAACATTAAAATCATGTTTTTCACCCCAACGCAAATACATTCGCAACACCATTTCTGCCCAATCTTGTGCTTCAGTCCCACCTGAGCCTGATTGAATATCTAAATAAGCAAAGTTTGGATCTAAATCACCGCTAAACATTCTTTGGAATTCTAGCTTTTCAATAGAGCTTTCAATTATTTCTAGGTCGACAATCACACCGTTAACAGTATCCTCATCATCTTCAGATTGCGCCATATTTAGTAACTCTTTGGCGTCTGCTAAAATTACATTCGCGTTGTTAAAAGTTTGGCAAATAGACTTTAAGGTTGATTTTTCCTTGCCCAAGGACTGTGCAATTTTTGGATTAGACCAAATATCTGGATCCTCCATTTCCAATAACACTTCTTCTAAGCGACACTGTTTCTCTTCTAAATTTAGATGTATAGACAAAACAGACGAGCGCTGAACTAGGTTGTCAATTTTTTGATAAGTTGGCGATAGTTCCATAACTTATTTATTTTAGTTGTAAAAAACTAAATTATTGCCGCTTATTTTATTTTATTTTATTTTATTTTGTCAGAGCTGTATATTAATTACTGACAAATTGTCGTAATAGCTATTTTTTATTTAATATCTATCAAATATGATGTTAATAGGATATTCTATTAATTATAATAAATTTATATTATAATATTCTTATGAAATAATGTCATGAATTGATATTATATAAGGGTATTAATTTATTTTTTTAGATAAATCAATATATAAATTATTATTTGTAAATTAATATTTATTAAAAATTGATATTAATTTTTATAAAATAACCATTGTTCTATACCTTATATATTATTGATATAAAAGAGTTTTTTAGATATTTATAAACAACATAACTTTAATTTTTAAACTATTAAATATATAAATATATAAATTTTTGGCACGCTTTTTGCAACATTACTATATTGCATAGAATTTTATTTTATTATTGATTTTATGTTTGTTGAATAATTTGGTATATAAGTTATGTTGAAAGAAATTGTTTTTGCATCAAGTGTTATTTTAATAAGTCAAGTATCTGCTGTAGATTGTGATTGTGGTAGTGTTGATATATCAAAAAGACCCAAAGACGCACCTGTTATTAGTGAAGTGAATCGTGATATAGATTGGTATGCACGAATGTTACATGGTACTTCCAGGCCTTATCCGCATAGTTTTTCTTTTATTGAGGATCAGGGAAATTGGTATACACCATTTAATAAAGCAGGAATGTTAGCTCCTTACGATATAAGGAATTGGCATAAATAATTTTGGTAAATTATTGACTTATTAAATACCTTTATTTTTTTAAATTGTATAAAAAGGAGATGTAATGATGAGTAAATCAATATTAAGTAAAGCACGAATGTCTGTGGCAGTCACAGTATTAGGTTTAACTGTGTCGAGTGGTGCACTTGCTTATAATAACTATGGGTATAGTAATTATGGAAATACCCAATCAGGTATGAGCGGTATGTATGGCATGCGTGGTATGAGCGGTATGTATGGCATGCGTGGTATGAGCGGTATGTATGGCATGCGTGGTATGAACGGTATGTCAGGTATGCGCGGTATGTATGGCATGCGTGGTATGAACGGTATGTCAGGTATGAGCGGTATGTATGGCATGCGTGGATCGAGCAATTCACTTGATTTAAATATCAATATTCGTGATATGTCAGGCATGCGTGGTATGTCAGGTATGAGCGGTATGTATGGCATGCGTGGTATGAACGGTATGTCAGGTATGTATGGCATGCGTGGTATGAACGGTATGTCAGGTATGTATGGCATGCGTGGTATGAGCGGTATGTATGGCATGCGTGGTATGAACGGTATGTCAGGTATGCGTGGTATGCGTGGTATGAGCGGTATGTATGGCATGCGTGGTATGAACGGTATGTCAGGTATGCGTGGTATGCGTGGTATGAGCGGTATGTATGGCATGCGTGGTATGAACGGTATGAGCGGTATGTATGGCATGCGTGGTATGAACGGTATGTCAGGTATGCGTGGTATGCGTGGTATGAGCGGTATGTATGGCATGCGTGGTATGAACGGTATGTCAGGTATGTATGGCATGCGTGGTATGAACGGTATGTCAGGTATGCGTGGTATGAACGGTATGTCAGGTATGTATGGCATGCGTGGTATGAGCGGTATGTATGGCATGCGCGGTATGAACGGTATGCGCGGTATGAGCGGTATGTATGGCATGCGTGGTGGTTACTACGGTCGTTAATAACAGTAAATTCTGTTAATTTTAAAAGTACAGTAGAGTTATTATTGTACTTTTATCTACATTTTTTGAGAATTATTATGAATAATAAGAACCTATATAAAACTACAATTAATAGCTTTTTATTGCTATTTTTATTTGCAGTTAGTAGTGTAACAATAGCAAAAAATTATCAAGAAGCAAAATGGGATCCTATCCATTTTAAGCCTCAAATTGAGACAGCTACAGATAAGCAGTGTTTAGAATGTCACCAAGAAATTTTAGATAGAAAAATTTTGAAAAAGTCTCCAGCTGGACTTGAGTCAAATCAAGTACTGGCTTGGTATCAGACTTTAAATACCTACAAAGGAGAACAAGATACATTCCATCGTAGGCATTTACTTAGTGAGTATTCTAAAAAAGTGATGGCACTTAAATGTAATACTTGTCATCAGGGTAACGACCCTAAAGAAGAGACAGCTAATTCTTCTGCAACAACACCTAAAGATTTAATTCAAAGAAAATCAGTTAATCCTAAGATATGTCTAATGTGCCATGGTAAATTTTCATGGAGTGATATGAGTGACCCTGCAACAACTAGTTTAAAAAAACCAAAAGCAGAAATAATTATGACAGGTTTAACTGGTGACTGGGTTAAAGTTAGAGATATGTTTAAAAATAATTGTTTGTCGTGTCATTCATTTTCAAGAACAAATAGACATAATGTTAATTTTTTAAATGCTAAGGCGATTGAAGAAGAAGGAAAAAAAGATGGTGATAGTTGTTATGGTTGTCATGGTGGTAGGGCCTGGTATAGGATAAATTATCCATACCCTAGACATGCTTGGCCTAATATGGCTAAAAATATACCAGAGTGGGCTAAAAATAGACCAACTAAATCAGAGCAACGTTTTTTAGAACAACAATCACAGGATGAATAATTATGATTAATAAAGAATTTAATTTTAAAGAGTTATTTAATATGGATCGCCGTTCTTTTTTAAAGGCGACTGGAACTGGGGCTGTAGCATTAGGCGCCTCTGGGTTAATTAAAAATACATCCAAGGAGGCTCATGCATTTGCTTACGAACCATACCCCACTGATGATAAGTTAGAAACTGTTGTCACTAGTTGTGCGCATAATTGTGGCTCACGTCATATGTTAGTAGCGCATAAAAAAAATGATGTTATTGTTCGTTTGTCTACTGATGACGGTAGTTACCAACGAGGTGGAAAATATGGTAAAGATAAAAAAGAAGAGCTACAATTAAGGGCTTGTTTGCGAGGTAGGTCTTATCGACAAAGAATTTATTCAGCAGAACGATTGCTTTACCCAATGATAAGAGTTGGTGAGCGTGGCAAAGGAAAATTTAGACGTGCTACTTGGGAGGAAGCTTTAACTTTGGTTGCTGAAAAGATGTTAGATATTAAACAAAATTATGGACCACAAGCTATATTAGACCAAAGTTATGCTGGCGCATCTTATGGTGTTTTACACAAATCTGATCAAATTGATGGATTACAAGGACGTTTTTTAGGAATGTTTGGGTGTAGAACTAATTCTTGGTCTGTGCCTTCTTATGAAGGTACTACTGCTAGCTCTAAATGGACCTTTGGTACGATTAAAGATGGAAATGAAGACGATACTTTTGCAGAATCTAAGTTAATGATTATGTGGGGGTGGAATCCAGCCTATACTTTTCATGGAGGAAACACTGTATATTATATGCGTATGGCTAAGCAAAAAGGGTGTAAATTTGTCATTATCGATCCTCAATTCACAGATTCTGCTGCTGCTTATGATGCTTGGTGGATACCTATTAAACCCAATACCGATGCCGCTATGATGGCAGGGATGGCACATTATATATTTGCAAATAATTTACAAGATCAAAATTTTATTAATCAATTTTGTATGGGTATGGATGAAAATACTATGCCTGAATGGACGCAATATTCTGCTAATGGTCAAGAACATTTTAAAGGTTATATTTTGGGCTGGTATGACGATCAACCTAAAACCCCAGAATGGGCATCTAATATTTGCGGTGTATCTGCTGAAGATATTAAAAAGTTAGCTGATATGTATGCAACCACTAAACCAGCAGCTTTAAAAGCTTCTTGGGCACCTGGGCGTGCTGCTTATGGTGAGCAGTATAGTAGAATGGCTGCCGCTCTGCAGGCGATGACTGGGAATATTGGCATTATAGGTGGTTGTTCTGAAGGTGTTGGAAAATCTTGGAGTTCAGCAGGGTCTGCTCATCCTGAGAGTGATAATAAATGGTTCAGTGCAATTAAATCTGACCGTTGGGCGCACATAGTATTGAATTATCCAAATGTTACTAGAGAAGAGGCTGGGTTATGGCCAAGAAGCGATGAATTAGATGGTGTTATTCCTAATATTCGTGCTATTTTTTGGCATGGTTCTGATTGGCTTAATCAACTTACTAATATCAATAAAGATATTGCAGCAGTTAAAAAACTTGATTTAGTGGTGTGCCTAGACTCTACTATTACTCCATCTGGTATTTGGGCTGATGTATTGTTGCCTGCATGTACTCATTTTGAAAGACACGATACGGCGATACCTTGGTATAAAGGACATTATTATATTCATAGACCAAAAGTTATTGAGCCTTTAGGTGAGTCAAAAACTGATTTTCAAATTTTTACAGAATTGGCCTATATTATTGGTGGGGAGCAATTTGGCGCAGAATATAACCCATTAGCTAACCGTGATTATTTTAATAATCCTGATAATGTAGACGAAGCATATTTAGCTAAATGGTGGAAAGACAAGGTAATGAAAACACAGCATGCTGATATGACTTGGGAGGATTTCAAAGATCATGGTGTTTATAAGTTTAAGTATGATAAACCTATTATCGGCTTTGAAAAACAAATTAAGTACGGCGAGCCATTTAAGACTCCTTCTGGAAGGATTGAAATATTATGTACTGAATTGGCACAAACTAGTGACTGGACTAAAACAAAATATGGTTATCATATACCCTCTATTCCTAAATGGATCGAACCTTTTGAATCTTTAAATAGCCCTAAAGTTAGCAAACATCCTTATCATATGATTACGCCTCATCCAAGACATCGTACGCACAGTATTTATAATAATTGCTCTTGGCTTAGAGAGACTTATGACCAAGAAATAACGATTAGTGTTATAGATGCTGAAAAATTAAACCTTAAAACTGGAGATACAGTTGAGGTGTTTAATGATAGAGGCATTATAGTATTACCAGTTTTTGTTACTCAAAGAGTAATGCCAGGAGTAGTTATTGTATACGAAGGCTCTTGGATGGATTTAGATGAAAATGGCATAGATCGTTCAGGTAATCCAGATTTCTTAACATTGGATGAGCCTAGTCCAGCAGGTGCTTTTGCATATAACACAATACTATGCGATATTAGAAAAACTAAACTTGAACATCGTCCAGGGTGGGACGCATTGGCCACTTCTCGTTCTCATGTATTTAAGCGTGATTTGTAATAAGGAGAATAAATTATGATAAAAGAAGCAACCAAAAGAACTGAAAAAGAGAGAATAAGAATAAAAAAAGCTATTAAGCGCCATAAAAAAGAAGTTTACACGCCAGTTGTGCCAGATATGCAAATGGGATTTGTGCATAATAATGTAGATTGTATTGGTTGTCGTGCTTGTGAAATTGCCTGTAAGGATAAGAATGGTTTAAATGCAGGGCCACGCTTTCGCCGAGTGCAATATGTAGAAGGAGGAACTTATCCTAAAGTTTTTGCTTATAAAGTTAATGTATCGTGTAATCATTGTGCTGAGCCAGCTTGTTTACCAACTTGCCCAACTGGAGCTATCTTTAAGCGTAAAAAAGATGGCGTTGTTGATATCGATTCTACTTTATGTATTGGTTGTAGACGTTGTGAAGCAGCCTGTCCTTATGGTGCACCACAATATGACCCGATAGATAATATTGTTAAAAAATGCAATTTATGTGTAGATGAACTTGATGTAGGACGTGATCCATACTGTGTGGCTGCTTGTATGATGCGAGTATTAGATGCTGGCCCAATTGATTTATTACGTAAAAATTTATATTCAACTAAGGCAGTTAGTAAATTTGATACAAAAAATGTAGTTAAACAAGTGAAAAATTTTGCTGACCCAGCACTTACTAATCCTTCTATTGTTTTTGTAGCTAGCAGACATGGCAAGGTTAATAAATGAAATTATCGTCAGATATAAAAAAATTATTTGATTTAATAGTTGAAGACATAACATTGTTAACTTCTTTGCATGACAAAGAATTAACTAAAGAGATGTTGTTGTTACTAAAAGACAATAACTTCCCTTATACCTTGGGATTTGCGTTGAAAAATGAAGAGAACGTTGAAATTTTTGATTTGTTAAAATCAGGTGTTAATGACATTAAAGATAATGATGTTGATAAATTTTTAGATGAATTGGCTGTTGATTATGCGAGTATTTATTTGAATCACTCATTTAGCGCTTCGCCATTTGAGTCTGTATGGCTAGATGAAGAAGATTTAGTTATGCAAGCACCTATGTTTGAGGTGAGAAAATATTATGATAGGTTTTCTCTAGAAGTTGACGATTGGCGTGTTCGTAGTGATGATCATTTTATTTGTCAACTACAATTTATTGCTCATCTTATTGGTTAAAAAAGTATGAAAATTTGCAAGAACTTAGTAGTTTTATGGATGAGCATTTATTTCGTTGGTTTGATCAGTTTGCTACTAGAATAGCAAATCGCTGTGATACAAAATTTTATGCAGGGCTAGTTATGCTAACTTTTAGTTATATTAATGAACTTAGGGACGTATTAGCAGTGATTATTGAACAAAAAAGACAAGTCGGATCGTAGCCATGTCGTTCTG
>JAQRGB010000040.1 GCA_029237605.1 Candidatus Thiodubiliella sp. | reverse complement strand
CTTCAGAATATGTGAAACACATTGTCATCTAACCAAATAACAACAGATAAACGCCGCACCTGAACTCGAATAATAGCATCTCGTATATAACGATAAGCCGCGAAACGACAGTAGCTGGGCCCGAAAACATATTACATCATACTTTGCATAACCCAATATCGATCATTCCCAGCCTGATATGTTTTGCCCTGACCAATCGTCAAATATCATCATTATATAGGATAACACTGTTACGGCTGAGTCTCCATATATCACAT
Organism: Candidatus Thiodubiliella sp.; assembly: GCA_029237605.1. Taxonomy (GTDB): domain Bacteria; phylum Pseudomonadota; class Gammaproteobacteria; order PS1; family Pseudothioglobaceae; genus Thiodubiliella. Next base: position 749 of record JAQRGB010000040.1, on the reverse strand, counting down.
GCACTCACACTCAGCCTTTTTCACGGTCTTACATACCGGCTTCGTGCGATAGGAGAATGAACTAGCTAGGTTAAATTAACCGCCTCATTGCCTCCTTCATTTAATGTGTCTTCCTAAGACCGCTTGGCCTCCGACTTCCATACACAATTCCGATGACACCATATACATGGACTAGGACAACTTGCAACCTCTACCCCAACTCCCACTGACCAATAATCGTCTTCCAATACTGGCGACCGCACCCTATACTTTTTTTTTCTTCTTCTTCAGAGGTTAATGATGGCAGCCAATCGCCTCCTGTTTAACCCTTAATCATGTTCTCTTCTTTTAAAAGATATGTTGTAGAACCAAATGGATATCGTTGCGGTGTGGCCGGGCGCCGGGCACGGAGTGAAAGTAGCTGATGCCGTCATTTGGACCGGCAGTAAAGAGCCGGCATTGGTCCCCGGTAGCTGTTCGATCACAGCTCTTCACCTCTACACCGACGTATGTGAAGTTGTCATTACTTGCCGGAGGAGGTGGTTTTCCCCGGGTACTCCGGTTTCCCCACCATTCATCTCACGGAGTAATGCAGAATAGACCGGAATTGGCCGCCCGCATTACTCTTATTAAACATTATTGACTGTAATATGCATCGTCTGAAATCAAATTTAACATGTTGGACCATGACCGGCGGTATGGTATGGGCCACTCACTAATATATGGGCAATTGCTATACCGCCGTGTATTATCTTCTCTTTTTCTTTCGT
>JAQRGB010000039.1 GCA_029237605.1 Candidatus Thiodubiliella sp. | reverse complement strand
TACTTCGGTGGCAATATATATGCTTTGCCGTAGTAACCCAGTGACCCTTTACAACATCCAGGATCTTCAGCATGCTATAGGAGACACCAAAAACACTTGTTGTTTATGCATGCTGTAAGTGGTTGTGATACAGTATCTGCACCTTATAGACAGGGAAAACGCAAGGCTTTCAATACTGTACACCATCATCAGGACAAGCATATGCTAGAAACGTTCAGAAATAGTGAAAGCACACATAGCGATATAGAACATGCCGGTGAACAGTTCTTACTCAAATTGTATGGAGCTGGTCAAGTGAAGACACTTGATAAATACAGACACATTGCATAAGTCGGAGGCCAAGCGGTCTTAGGAAGACAATGACTATCTTCCTAAGACCGCTTGGCCTCCGACTTAGAAAATATAAAAGATAGTACTGAAATGGAAACATTCCTGACACACGAACTGTCACCGCAGCCCCCAGCACTATTCATTGATGGTCTAATGTGGAAGCCCATGAAAAGTACACTGGGTATATTGTCATTCGTGACACAACAACCAACTGTCCCAGACAATGCAATATTTGTGGTGGACGGAGGGCACCTACTACACACAGTTGTATGGCCAAAGGCATCTACATATCATGACGTGTTCCAGTCATATATCGCATACACACTAAAACATTTTGGTGTTGGGACAGTTGTTGTATTTGATGGCTATAATGTCACCTCAACCAAAGCCATGGAGCAGAACAGAAGGGCTAGCAAGGTAACATCACGTTCCATCATATTTGATGTAAATATGAAAATCACGACTGCACAATCAGCATTCTTGTCAAACAGCAGCAATAAACGTCGATTTATTGACTTGCTGAGTCAAGAGATGCAAGCCGCAGGCATAAGAGTGAAACAGTCGGAGGCAGATGCAGATTTACTGATAGTTTCAACAGCCTTAACACTGGCTGATGATGCCGAGAAGCCAGTGGTGGTTGTTGGAACTGACACTGACTTACTGGTGATGCTTGTTGCACTAGCGGT
>JAQRGB010000038.1 GCA_029237605.1 Candidatus Thiodubiliella sp. | reverse complement strand
CATGAGGGACTTTAAATGGAACCGCAAACGTGTTTACAGAATATACCAAGAACTTGAGCTTAATTTAAGGATCAGGCCTAGAAAGAGAATTAAAACAAGCAAGTCAAAAGCGTTAAGCATGCCAACAAGCATCAATCAAACTTGACCAATGAATTTTATATCAGACTCACTCACTGATGGCAGAAGCATTAGAATATTCAATGTAGTAAATGATTGCAATCGAGAAGATTCAACATCGATGGGGGTTTATTTATCCATGCCAGCAAGATGGGTAATTCAACCATTAAGTATTTAGTTGAGTGACGTGGCAAGCAAAATTCAATCAAATGTGATAATAGTTCTGAGTATATCAGCAAAGCTTTGTGATAACAAAATTGTATTTTCCTAAAAATATTTGTATAAATATGGATGATTAATATAATCCAGTTTTTATCTGATAAAAATACAATAGAGGGTGCATTATGTTGTTATGATTCTAATCAAAATAAATTCAACACACTTAAAAACTAAACACTTCTAAAGCAGAAAATTCTATAATAAAAACAAGGGGTTTTCACGTGAAGGAATCAAGATACACAGAGTCACAAATCATCAGTATTCTTTAAACAAAATAAATTAAACATCACAATAGCATATGTGCCAAGAATATAACATCAGCCAAGCCACATTTTATCAATGACTCCTGAATATGAGTTTTTTTTAATTAGGCACTTAAAAGAGCTTAAATCAGAAAATGTTCAATTCAAGTATGTATGCTGATCGTGAATTAAAGCTGCAAATTGTCAAGAATGTCTTAGTAGAAAAGTTTTAAAGCAATCACAATGACGTTAGATGGCTTCAAACATTAACTAACAAAATAATACCGCAAGCATTAAATTTGTTTGCTAAATTTGTAGTATCAATAAAAGCACTTATTACTATAAACCCAAACTCAGTGATGAAAATGTTATGATTGCTGATCACAGGCTACGTTTAATCGCAACATATAAGTGCTGGAAATTTAAACTGTGTTATTTATATTTACACAA
>JAQRGB010000037.1 GCA_029237605.1 Candidatus Thiodubiliella sp. | reverse complement strand
AACTTATAAACCTGGAAAACCGTTTGAGTGGTTTGTGAAAGAAGTTACTGCAGCGCGTAGAGAAGGTGATGTAAACGCTGAAGCCGCCCCGATTGCAGATATTATGAAATTATTAGGAAATTCGTGTTGTGGAAAAATGATAGAATCTCCCGAAAAACACCTATGTACCACTTATACTAAAGATGAGACGTGTGTTGATAGATCATTAAGATCTGCGTATTTTGAGGATATTGAAGAGATAGGTGATGCGTACGAAATATCCAGTAGAAAGTCTTCAGCAAAAATGACAAGACCATTTCATTGTGGTATAGCTGTATATCAATACGCCAAGTTGAGAATGTAAGTCGGATCGTAGCCATGTCGTTCTGTGAGCCACCTAAGACCGCTTGGCCTCCGACTTTTTTGAGAGGAACAATTAAGGAGTATGTTAAAACTTACAAGACTAAAGAAAGCGCAGAAGTTCGCAAGAAATGTCCACCACTATTTGCGCCTGAAGAGGAAGAGTATGAAATGTTGAAAGGTGCACTAGTTGGAGGGCCTTCTATAGTATTTACAAGACATGCAGAGGTTGATGTTACAAGGTTAAGATCCGCTCCAGACGGTAATGGGAAAAAATGTAAATCTGTATTAGGATTGGACGCTAACGCTCTTTATCTCTCAACGCTCGCCATGGACATGCCTTGTGGTAAGGGTGTTTTAACAAAAACTTCAACCCCATTTAATAAGACTAGGATAGATAACCTCACCAACGGAGTTAAGAGTGGTACTTGGTTTGGGTTTGCGGAGGTCGACATCCGTGTTCCTGACAGTTTATACGAAACCTTTTCAGAAATGTCACCTATCTTTATAAATCGTGTAGTGGAGGAAGATGAAGTTCCAGAACATATGTTGAAATATCTTCATGATACAAACCGTAAGCGAGGAGATGGTAAGAAGTTGGTTGGATCTATGAGTGCAGAGAAAGTTTTACTATTTGCACCACTATTGAAATGGTATCTAAAACACGGTTTAACCATCACAGGAGTGCATAGACTTAT
>JAQRGB010000036.1 GCA_029237605.1 Candidatus Thiodubiliella sp. | reverse complement strand
GCAAGAGAAAACTAAACTTAATTTTAATTCAGACAATTCAGAACATTACAACGCTCCTTTCTCTATGAGGGAATTAAAAGCTTCCCTCGAGAAAGCACATGATACATCAGCAGGCCCTGATGATATCCACTACCAACTGCTTAAACATTTACCTGAACACTCTTTAGACAACCTCCTTGAAATATTTAATACCATTTGGGAACAAGGCGTCTTTCCGCCTTCATGGCGGGAAGCTACAATCATACCTGTTCCCAAACCGGGCAAGGATCACACCGACCCATCAAGTTACCGTCCCATCGCACTTACTAGCTGCGTCTGTAAAACCATGGAAAAGTCGGAGGCCAAGCGGTCTTAGGAAGACAATCCTTTTGTACAACTCCTCTTTTGTACAACTCCTTGGCTCACAGAACGACATGGCTACGATCCGACTTTGTGGGAGTGACCACTTTCCTGTCTTCTTGCAGAGTAATGGACCACCATCCACTGACAGAGTCCAGAGGTGGAAATTACATAAAGCCGATTGGGACACATTTCGTAATATGTGCATGATTGAACTAGATTTTGATCGCTTTCGAGATGCGGAAGATCCACTAGAACACTACGTTTCCCTTTTACACGATATTGCAGAAAAGACAATACCAAAAACCTCGGCAAAGCCCAAACGTGTCAATAAACCATGGTTTGACGAAGAATGCAAAGAGGCAATGACTGCTCGTAAGCAGTCTATTCGTCAAATCAATAACAACGCAACACCAGATAATTTAAATGCTCATAGAATTTTTAGAGCGAAAGCTCGACGCACAATTAAAGCTAGCAAGAGAAGGACTTGGAGATCTTTTGTCTCCAAGTTGAATTCGCGATCTAAAATGAAAACCACATGGGACATGATTCGTAAGATAAACGGTAAAGGTAAATCAACTTCTATCAATCACCTCAACAAAGCAGGACATAAAGTATCTTCCAAAACAGACATTTCAAACACATTAGCAGATACCTTCTCCAAGAACTCCTCATGTAATAACTATTCTGAGGAGTTCTTGAAGGTGAAATCTGA
>JAQRGB010000035.1 GCA_029237605.1 Candidatus Thiodubiliella sp. | reverse complement strand
GTATTTATCTTGCATCCATTCATTAAGTAGGAGTTTTCACAATTGTGTCTTGTTGACATCGTTCGAGAGGAACTGCTTCCAGTCACGTGGAACATTTGTCAGCGGTCCCTTGATCAAGTAGGTATTTGTGGTACCTCTTCGTTGTCGTTCATTGGTTTTAATTGACAGAGGATGGTACGTGTTTGTTACAAAATCCACGCGTTCTGCTTTCGGCATTTGGTGATATAGACTCTCCGCCAGATCTGCAAATGTGTTGGGCAAAGCAGTTTGCATATGTAGAATTGCATTTCCGTCAATGATGTAGCTCACCTGTTCTAGCGGAGGCCTGTAAACCATATGCGTCAAGTCGGATCGTAGCCATGTCGTTCTGTGAGCCAAGGAGTTGTACAAAAGATTTGTCTTCCTAAGACCGCTTGGCCTCCGACTTGGCAGAATGCTAAGATCAGCGCCATTGTAACTTGACAGCAGCTCTCCCGACTTGGGACTGAACTTTTGCAGGAATAGCTCCATGCGCAGTTTGTTTATGTCTGTAATACTAGTACTAGTACTCCTGTACATCAGACACACAAAGTGTTCAAGGTCTTCGAAGAGTTGTGGTTCTACAGAAGGGGACAAACCCAACTGCATGAATGTATCAGTGAATTCTGGGTGCTTCTGAAGTAGTTTTAGCGGTGTCACCTTTCCACGACGAACGAAAGCACTCGTGCTGTCACAGCCGATGAATGCATGAAGTGCTGGCAATGCCAAACACAGCTGCGTACCAACCTCAGCAATGATACCGTGTATGTCAAGCAGTCGTCGTTTGTTGCCGACACCGGTGTCAAACAGCACACGCTGTTTCACCAGCTGTGTAAACCTGAGTAACAGTACAAACACGTCGGTATCTGGAGATCTGACAACAATTGTATTGTTCTCCGATAAATGCGATGCATGGTGCAAACAATGCAATACCAGTCGTGTGTCTGCTTCCTCTTGTGACGAATTCAGTTCTTCTATTTCGTCAGTGTGTGTTGATATGCCATACATACTAGTAATTTGACGCATTTGGTTTCACACACAAACACAATTGTTCTTCCCTTCACCTTGTGTGT
>JAQRGB010000034.1:71295-100616 GCA_029237605.1 Candidatus Thiodubiliella sp. | reverse complement strand
CCTGATAACAACTCCTTGGCTCACAGAACGACATGGCTACGATCCGACTTGTTGCGGTATTAAAGCCGTATTTTTCACCATTACGCATTTCAACGCCACGCGGTTTACCAAAATAAATACCAGCCACTAACTCACGCACAATCATCAAATCTAAACCAGATACAATCTCTTCTTTAAGAGTTGATGCGCTAACAAGTTGCGGATATAAAATAGCAGGACGCAAGTTAGAGAATAGATTCAGCTCACTACGTAAACTTAACAATCCACTCTCTGGACGCAAATTACGTTCTAATTTATCCCACTTATAACCACCTACTGCACCTAATAAAATACTATCACATTGGCGCGCCATATCAAGTGTAGCTTGTGGCAATGGCGAGAGCATCTCATCATACGCTGTGCCACCCACTAAACCATGCACCAATTCCATATTAAGTCCATAATTCTCATTTAAACAATCTATAACTTTCAACGCTTGTGCGATAATTTCTTTCCCAATGCCATCACCTGGCAATATGAGTACTTTTGACATTATTCTTTTCTTAAAGTCGGAGGCCAAGCGGTCTTAGGAAGACAATTAATTGATATTTTACTAAATAATATTATATAAAATATTTTTTTTATTACAACAAGATTAAAAATCAATCAAATAAATAAATATTTATTTTTAAACTCAGGCATTAAAAGGTTTTTTATCTTCAAAACCATAATTAGAATAGACTAAATTAGAGTAAGATAATCTATTCTTTAACCAAAAAATTTATAAAAATTTTTGTGGCAAGTTCCCATGATTTATAGAATTTAAAACTTTGTCAGTTACTTTATACCCAAGTTTTTGAAATTCTCTATAGACAATTTCAATTGTGCTACCTTAATCGTGAGTCTTAAGGTTTTTAACATTTTCAAGCAAAAATGCTTTTGGTTTTTTTGCTGAATAAGCTTGGCCTCCGACTTCAAAAAATAAATTTCCTCTACCGTTCTCATCATTAAAACCTTGTCTATATCCAGCAATAGAAAATGGCTGACAAGGAAAGCCACCACATAAAATATCAAAGTTAGGTATCTGTTGTTTTATATCATCTTGTTGTATATCACCAAAAGACATCTTACTTTCTTTTTTGGAATTCAAATCAAAAGTAATGCGTGCATTTTTATCAAAATCATTGGAGAACATGCACCTTTAATATCAGCAATAATCCCCGGGGGTAACTCAAGTATAAAAATTGCAACTACAAAAATAGAAGATAGTACGCTTACTTCCGTAAATAAATATCCAATGTCTAATAAATAAAGAACACCTAATATTCCAAACCCACTATGACCTGAAAAATACAAAAATACAAAGGCTTTAAAGTTATTCATAAATAATTACATAAAAGTAACTTATCATAGTAAATATGATGTTTGGTGTTGTTCTCTTTAGATAAAAAGCTGAGTCTATTATTGTTTTTATAATGCAAAAAATCAAAACACAATATACTTTTTATAAATACCCTAACAACATAAAAAAATTCCTACGCCTGCGTAACTATGATAAACGAATTCAATATTATTTTCTTTGCATATCTTTATACATTTTTCATAAGCATCGTTAACGCTATTAATCGGTTCAGATGAATAAGTGTTTGTTAAATTTTTAATATTTTTTGGACAAAAAAAGTTTGGAAAATACTTTTTAGCTAGTCCGTGCGACCAAACCTCTCTAAAAACATCCAAAAAGAATCACACATAATTTTTATTAGTAAATCTGAAATTAAAGCTGTTTGCTTAGTGCAAAAATTATACAAATATTATTATAAGATAATCGTAGAGCTAAACATCAGAATAGACTCTCTAATCACTAGACTTAAAAATACTAGTTTTTTAAACGCCTATTGCAATTAAGTTAAATGATACATTTTATAATACGAATTTACTAAACTCAATAAAATTGTTCTCAATCTTTGTTGTCTAGACTGTATAATTTGTATTTTTTTGTGAGTTTATAATATTTTAAGGTTCTAACAAATGAACAATAAGATTCCAAAAATTCAGTTAGCAACCTTATTAACATCTGTTGCTTATTTTTCCACAACAGGAACAGGATTTTCTGCGTTTTACGGTGGGGTAATTAGCCTAGTTAATACAGCATTGATTAATAACCACATAGACAAACAAAAGAATAATACAGCCATTATTACCCCCCAAGCAAGCGTTGGGATGATGGTCATTAGTGTGATAATGCGTATAGTAACGTTAGTCAGCTTAATGTTAATAGGAAAATTTATTTTAGAATTAAGTGCAGACGCTCTAATTATTAGCTTGGTATTAGGGTTAATTGGTTTTTTAATAGACAGGTTTTTACAGAAATAATGTCAACAGGAAATGAGCTTATCGCTTCAGGCGATTATATCAAACACCACTTACAAAACCTAAGTTATGGTCAGTTTCCTGACGGACATTGGGGGCTAGCACATACTATTTCCGAGGCAAAATCAATGGGCTTTATGTCATTGCATTTAGATACTCTAGGAATTTCATTCTTATTAGGCGTAACCTTCTTATTCTTTTTTTACCGTATTGGCAGAAAAATGATTGTTGACACGCCTTCAGGTGCGCAAAATTTTATTGAAAGTATTATAGATTTTATTAACGAAAATGTTCGTGGCTCATTTAACGGTAAAAATCCATTAATTGCACCTTTAGCGTTAACTGTATTTATCTGGATTGTATTAATGAACACTATGGACTTAATACCTGTTGATTGGCTGCCATATGCAGCTCAGCAAATTGGTGCGTTCTTTGGTGCAGATCCGTACCATGTGTTCTTTAAGGTAGTTCCTACTACTGATCCAAATGCAACATTTGGTTTGGCAATTGGTGTATTTTTATTAATGTTATATTACAGCATTAAAGTAAAAGGCTTTGGTGGTTTTACTGCTGAATTGACATTACATCCTTTTTCATCTAAAAACTACTTTATTAAGATTTTATTAATTCCAGCTAACTTTTTCTTAGAGTTTGTCTCTTTAATCGCAAAGCCGATATCACACTCTTTACGTTTATTCGGTAATATGTATGCTGGTGAAATGATTTTTATCTTAATTGCCTTGTTGCCATTTTGGCTTCAATGGACACTATCATTGCCATGGGCAATTTTTCACATTTTAATAGTATTACTACAAGCCTTTATCTTTATGACTTTGGTTATTGTGTATATGGATATGGCCCATAATAAAGGCCATTAATTTTAAAAAAATAGGAGTAAAGAAATGACAGAAGTACAAGCAACATTGTTTTTAGCAGGCTCAATCTTAATGGGCCTAGGTGCATTAGGTGCAGCAGTCGGTATTGGCATCCTAGGAGCTAGATTCTTAGAAGGCGCAGCGCGTCAACCAGAACTTATTCCAATGCTTAGAACGCAAATGTTTATAGTAATGGGTCTGGTAGACGCGGTTCCAATGATTGCAGTAGGTATTTCAATGTATATCTTATTTGCAGTAGCAGGTTAATAAATACTTTTTAAAGCAGGATTTAAGCTATGAATATTAATTTGACAATGATTGGTCAGTTAATCATGTTTGCCATGTTCACGTGGTTTTGCATGAGGTTTGTATGGCCGCCAATTATTACCACTATGGAAGGACGTAAAAAGCACATTGAAAGTGGCTTAATTGCGGCGGAACGCGGATTATCAGAGTACAAAGAAGCACAACAAAAATCTAAAGAAATACTTGATCAGTCCAAAAAACAGGCATCTGAAATTATTGCCAATGCAAATAAACAGGTGTCAAACATGGTTGAGGATGCTAAGAGTGTTGCCTTTAAAGAAGCACAACGCATCAAGGAACAGGCACATGGGGAAATTGAGCAAGAGTCTTTGCGAGTACGTGATGAGTTAAAAAAACAAGTGTCTGGTCTAGTAATGAAGGGCGTGAATGCTGTTTTAAATAAAGAGGTGGATGCGAAAGTACATCAAAGTATGCTAAAGAAGTTGTTACAGACACTATAGGATTGAGAAATGGAATTAACAACAATCGCCAAACCTTATGCTAATGCAGTTTTTGAGATTGCTCAGCAAAATAAGTCTTTTATAGATTGGAGAAGCATTTTGGAGGTTGGTGCAACTATAGCAAATGACGCAACAATACATACGTTTATTTCATCGCCTAACCCAGCTAAGGCTAACAAAATAGGGGCCATCTTTGCTATATTTAGCTCCGCATTAGACAGGGAGTTAAGCAAACAAGAGAAAACATTTGTTGATTTATTGTTAAAAAATAATCGTATTAATGCATTACCAAGTATTTTAAAATTATTTAATGCAATGTCTAATTTAAGTAGTAATACTAAATCATTTCATGTAATTAGCGCTTATAAATTAAGTGAAAAAGAAAAAGAAGAAATTATTAAAAATTTATCCGACAAATACAAAGCAATGGTCAGCATTGATACCGAAATAGATAAAAATTTAATCTGTGGTGTAGTGATCAAAGAAGGTGACAAGGTAATTGACTTATCAACTAAAGCTTGTTTACACAAGCTTAACTTACAGCTGTCATCTACGTATTAATTTTATATAAATAATAAAGAGGAATAGTTATGCAATTAAACGCAAGTGAAATTAGTGATTTAATTAAAAAACAAATAGAAGATTTTGATTTCGTAGCACAAGCGCGTACAGAAGGTACAGTAATTAGCGTGAGCGACGGCATTGTTCGTATTCACGGCTTAGCTGACGTTCAGTTTGGTGAGATGCTTGAATTCCCTGGCAATACATTTGGTATGGCACTTAACTTAGAGCAATATTCAGTTGGTGCGGTAGTATTGGGTAACTATCTACACATCTGTGAAGGAGATACCGTTAAGTGTACTAATCGTCTAATGGAAGTGCCTGTTGGCGAAGTAATGATGGGTCGTGTTGTGAACCCATTAGGTAGGGAAATTGATGGCAAAGGCAATATTAATAGCAAACACTCGCGTCCATTAGAGATTATTGCACCAGGTGTTATTGATCGTCAATCAGTTAGCCAGCCAATTCAGACAGGTATAAAAGCGATTGACGCAATGGTGCCGGTTGGCCGTGGTCAGCGTGAGTTGATTATTGGCGACAGACAAACTGGCAAAACATCAGTTGCGATTGATGCAATTATTAATCAGAAAAATACAGGGGTTAAATGTGTTTATGTTGCAATTGGCCAAAAAGACTCTTCGGTAGCGGCAGTTGTGCGTAAGTTAGAGGAGCACGATGCATTAGAAAACACAATTATCGTTTCAGCGGGTGCTGCTAACTCACCGGCATTACAATATATTGCACCTTATGCAGGTTGTGCTATGGGTGAATACTTCCGTGACCGTGGCGAAGATGCATTAATTGTTTACGATGATCTAACCAAACAGGCATGGGCATACCGTGAAGTATCACTACTACTCAAGCGTCCACCAGGTCGTGAAGCATATCCAGGTGATGTATTCTATTTACACGCTCGCTTACTTGAGCGCGCATCGTGCGTAAATGCCGACTATGTTGAAAAGTACACTAATGGCAAGATTAAAAATCAAACAGGTTCATTGACAGCATTGCCAATTATCGAAACTCAAGGCGGCGATGTATCAGCTTTTGTGCCAACTAATGTAATTTCTATCACTGACGGTCAGATTTTTTTAGAAACTGACTTATTCAATTCAGGCATTCGCCCAGCTATTAATGCAGGACTATCTGTATCACGAGTGGGTGGTGCGGCACAAACTGATATTATTAAAAAGCTAGGTGGAGGCATTCGTCTAGATCTTGCTCAGTATCGTGAATTAGCAGCATTTTCACAATTTGCATCAGACCTTGATGCAGATACAAAAGCGCAAATTGACCGTGGACAACGTGTTACAGAGCTGATGAAGCAGAATCAATATTCGCCATTATCAATCGCTGAAATAGCAACTTCATTATTTGCAGCGAACTCAGGTTCATTGGACGACATTGAAGTAAATAAAGTAGTTAATTTTGAAGCAGCATTGATTGCTTATATGAATTCACACCAAATAGCATTGATGAATCAAATCAATGAAAAAGGTGATTATAACAATGAGATTGTTAGCGATCTACAAGCAGCAATTGATGATTTCAAGACAAACTACACTTGGTAAGGCAACATGGCAGGCGGAAAAGAAATTAGGACACAAATTTCGAGTATTAAAAATACTCAGAAAATCACATCAGCCATGGAAATGGTGGCAGCTTCTAAAATGAAAAAGGCACAAAATAGAATGATGGCATCACGTCCTTATTCTGAAAAAATTGCTAAAGTTATTGGTCACTTAGCCTATGCACACTCAGAATTTGAGCATCCTTATATGAAGAAAGCAGACGATGTTAATCGTGTTGGCATTATCGTTATTTCTAGTGACAGAGGGTTATGTGGTGGCCTGAATACAAACTTATTCAGAAGTTTGTTAAAAACAATCGTTAGCTATCAGGAACAAGGTATCGATGTTGATATTTGCACAATTGGTAAAAAATCAACGTCATTTTTCAAAAACACGGACTTAATTATTAAATCAGTATTAACAGATTTAAGTGACGCACCACAATTTGATGACCTATTAGGCACAGTTAAGGTAATGTTAGATGCATATGATACTGGTGAGATTCAACAACTATTAATAGCTTATAACAAATTCGAAAATACAATAACACAAGTGCCGACAATATCGCAATTAGTGCCGATGATTGCCAGTGAAGTGGACGGTATGAACTATCACTGGGACTATATATATGAACCAGACGCCAAAGAAGCATTGAGTGCATTATTAATACGTTATATTGAGGCTTTAGTTTATCAAGGTTTGGTTGAGAATATTGCTTGTGAACAATCATCTCGTATGGTTGCAATGAAGAGTGCAACTGACAACGCAAACGATATGGTTAAAGATTTAGAAATGGTTTACAATAAGGCAAGACAGGCGGCAATTACTCAAGAAATTTCTGAAATTGTTAGTGGCGCTGCTGCGGTATAAGTTTAATAATAAGAGTTTAAAAAGAGGAAAAACAAAATGAACAACGGAAAAATTATACAAATTATCGGCGCGGTTATCGATGTTAAATTTCCAAAAAACAATATTCCAAATATTTATGATGCCCTAATAGTTGTTGAAACTGGACTAACGCTAGAAGTGCAACAGCAATTAGGCGATAATGTGGTTCGCTCCATTGCAATGGGTAGTTCAGAAGGTTTAAAAAGAAGCTTAGAGGTTTCTAACACTGGTGCAGCGATTAAAGTGCCAGTAGGAACTAAGACACTTGGACGCATTATGAATGTATTAGGTGAGCCTATTGATAACGCAGGTGATATTGGACAAGAACTAGATTGGGAAATTCATCGTCCTGCCCCTGCTTACGATGAATTAGCCCCTACGGCAGAATTATTGGAAACAGGCATTAAAGTAATTGATCTAATTTGTCCATTCGCCAAGGGTGGCAAGGTTGGTTTGTTCGGTGGTGCTGGTGTTGGCAAAACTGTTAACATGATGGAACTTATTCGTAACATTGCGATTGAGCATTCAGGTTACTCTGTATTTGCTGGCGTTGGCGAGCGTACTCGTGAAGGTAACGACTTTTATCACGAGATGAAAGAATCAAATGTGTTAGACAAAGTATCTCTTGTTTATGGTCAAATGAATGAGCCACCTGGTAATCGTCTTCGTGTTGCATTAACAGGACTAACAATGGCTGAATATTTTCGTGACGATGGCCGTGATGTATTATTATTTATTGACAACATTTATCGTTATACACTTGCTGGCACTGAAGTATCCGCGTTATTAGGTCGTATGCCATCAGCGGTTGGTTATCAACCAACTCTTGCGTCGGAAATGGGCGCCCTGCAAGAGCGTATTACTTCAACTAAGAAAGGCTCAATTACTTCAATTCAAGCAGTATATGTACCGGCAGATGACTTAACAGATCCATCTCCAGCAACAACATTTGCACAAGTCGGATCGTAGCCATGTCGTTCTGTGAGCCAAGGAGTTGTAAGAGACATCTATCCTGCGGTAGACCCGCTAGACTCTACTTCACGCCAGTTAGACCCATTAATAGTTGGTGAAGAACATTACAATGTTGCTCGTGATGTGCAAGGCATATTACAGCGTTATAAAGAATTAAAAGATATTATTGCAATCTTGGGTATGGATGAATTATCTGAAGAAGACAAACAAGCGGTATCTCGCGCTCGTAAGATTCAGCGTTTTCTATCTCAGCCGTTCTTCGTGGCAGAAGTATTCACTGGCGCAGCAGGTAAATATGTGCCTTTGAAAGATACAATTTCTGGCTTTAAGGCAATTCTTGAAGGTGAATTAGACGACTTACCAGAGCAGGCATTTTATATGATGGGCTCCATTGATGAGGTTCGTGCAAAAGCATCGGAGAAAGGTTAAATGTCAACCATTAAAGTCGATGTCGTAAGTGCTGCCGAACTACTTTATTCGGGTGAAGCAAAGTGTGTGTTTGCACCAGCATCAACGGGTGAATTAGGAATATATCCAAAACATGTTGCGTTATTATCAACTTTAAAACCTGGCGAAGTTCGTGTTAAAACTAACAAAGGCGTTGAATCTATTTATGTTTCTGGTGGTATCGTTGAGGTACAGCCTGATGTGGTTACTATTTTTTCTGACACTGCTATTCGTGCTGGTGATTTAAACGAAGCCAAAGCCTTAGAGGCTAAACAGCGTGCACAAGCAGCAATGGAAAGTGCTACTGAAAATCAAGATATTTCAGTAATACAGGCAGCACTTGCCGAATCAATGGTGCAATTACAAATGATTTCTAAAATACATGGCAAAAAAACTTAGGCGTAAATTTATCCATAACTTATAATTTTTACCATTCTCAGTTAAAAACATACTCTGTTTTATTTCACAAATATATACTCTGCAAAAACCCCCATTCAATTTTTACCATATGACAATAAGGTATTCTCCTACCAAGCACAAAAGGATTTTTATTCATAATTGAGACAACTTGCACGGCGATTAATAAGCTTTGCTAAGAACTAGTATGAGTAACAAGCAAAGCAGTAAGTGCTTTGCATTTTAATATTTATTTAGTAACAAATATTTTGAAATGACTTCATTAGAAAGCCTTTGTTTCCATAACAAGTCTCAACTCCTTGGCTCACAGAACGACATGGCTACGATCCGACTTTATGCATAGCAGCCTCAAACTTACCTTGCGCTTTAAGAATAAGATCGCATACTTCACGTACTGCGCCGTGCCCACCTGGTTTTTCAGTTATTAAATCTGCGCGTTGTTTAAGCACGTCGTGTGCATTAGCAACAGCAATAGAGAAGCCAACCTTGGTCATCACTGGTAAATCAATCACGTCATCTCCCATATAGGCTATTTCATCAGCATTCATATTAAGTTTTTGCAAAAGATCATTAAATGCTGCTGTTTTATCTGCTTGTCCTTGATAAAAATACGTAATACCAAGATTTTCCATACGGCGTGCAACTGCCATGCTATCTAGTGCAGTAATCACAGCCACCTCAACGCTATTATTTTTAAGCATTTTGATACCTTGCCCATCAAGTG
The DNA here is from genome assembly GCA_029237605.1 of Candidatus Thiodubiliella sp. Lineage (GTDB taxonomy): Bacteria > Pseudomonadota > Gammaproteobacteria > PS1 > Pseudothioglobaceae > Thiodubiliella. Next base: position 91,045 of record JAQRGB010000034.1, on the reverse strand, counting down.
AATTAAAACGCTTGAATTCTGCGCCGTCTTCAGTGAAATACAGCCCACCATCAGTTAACACACCATCAACATCAAATATAACTAATTTAATTTTTTTTGCTAACTCATCAATTGCATTCATCTTATTCTCTTCCAGTCAAATATATTACCTGGGTCAGTCTTCCTACCTGGGGCGATGTCACTATGCCCAACAACGTCTGTTATTGCATAATATGTTTTTAATTGCTCTAATGTTGTTTTTAACACCTGGTATTGTACCTCTTCATAGGCAAGATTGTCATCTCCTTCTAATTCAATGCCAATAGAAAAATCATTACAATTTTCTCGTCCCGCAAAATTAGATTGCCCAGCATGCCAGGCACGTTTATCAAATGGCACAAATTGAACAACCCTTCCATCACGTTTAATAAATAAATGTGTGGAAACCTCAATGCCAAGCAATGTTTTAAAATAAGGATGCACACTAAAATCCAATTTATTGGTGAAAAATTGTTCGACATAATCATTGTCAAATTCTTTTGGTGGCAGGGAAATGTTATGAATGACCACTAATGAAACCTCGCCATTGGGGCGCTTATTATAATTTAGCGATGGGGCTTGCTTAGCCGAAACAAGTAAATGATTTTTAATCATACTTAGAATTATAACGATAAACTCTATTAAAATAACGCCCTCTTAATAAGAGACGCGGCTGCTCAAGATCATCAACAAATGCTGAACGATTATGCAATATATTGTTACAAATCAATCCTTGTTTAGCGCTCATCGTATATTCAAAATGATATGGCGTTGAAGCACCCAATAAATCATCCAGCAAAGCAATCGCCTGTTTAATTTCCGATGAATCTAAGAATTCAATATTTTTCTTACGCTGCGTATAGCGCATATAAAGCTCTGCACTCTGCTCATCAATAAAAAAAATAGGGCCCGTTGATTGGGCTCGCATAACATACCCATCCACCTTATGCTCTGGAATGCTCATTGCCTGTGGATTGCTAAGTGCCATAACCACATCAGCGTTTTCTTCTCTTAACAACAAATAAACCATCTGTGGGTCAATCCATTGATTGACACCTCCGGTAGCAGCAGGATATACACAGAACAATGAGAAGGCACGCACCTGGTTATAAATTGCATTATAATAACCGTCAGTATGCCAGCTAATCTCCTTGTCAGTATAAGGAATAAACTCCGATTGTTTTTTATCGTTACTTTGTGTTATGTATGACAACCCATTATTTTGTGCATACAAATGCTGGTCGTAATCAATTAACCCCACCTGATGATTGATTTGCGTTATAGCATCAACATAATCGTCCTGCGGTTTAATTTCGAATAAGGCAAAATTATTATAACAACAAAGATGTTGTATTTTATCTTTTTCAGCTGTTGTTAATTTATATGGATTTATAATCTCAACTATGCAGCTCTCAACACAGCTTATTACATGCTTAAGTTTCTCATCTCGCCAGTATTTATAGTTATCTAAATTATTCAACGGCATAGGGCAATAATATATAATTTTAAAAATTCATATTGTAAGAATAAACAACTTGACAAACTGGATTCTTTAGCCGTTAATTCGTTTGTTAATTGCCCACTGTTGTGTGATGGATAAAATATTATTAAACACCCAATAAAGTACGAGTCCTGATGGAAACCACAAGAACATAATTGTAAACACAAAAGGTAACGCCATCATAATCTTTGCCTGCATTGGGTCAGGTGGTGGTGGGTTAAGTTTTTGCTGAACAAACATTGAAGCGCCCATAATAATCGGCAAGATGTAGTATGGGTCCATCACCGATAAATCTGACATCCACCAAAATGCTGTTTGACGTAATTCAACTGTATCAAGCAACATCCAATAAAATGCAATAAATACTGGTATTTGCACTATAATAGGCAAGCAGCCAGAAACAGGATTGATCTTCTCTTTTTTATACAGCTCCATGGTTTTTTGACCCATTTTCTGCCTATCATCGCCATAAGCTTCTTTTAGTTGCGTGAGTCTTGGGGATAATTTCCTCATTTTTGCCATTGAACGATAAGACTTTTCGCTCAATGGATAGAAAGCTAACTTAATTAACATAGTAATAAGAATAATTGACCAGCCCCAGCTGCCAATAAAAGTATTAATTTTATGAATCAACCAAGCTAATGGATCGGCCAAAATATCTAGCCAACCATAATCCAACGTGTAGTTTAAGCCGGCTGCCACTTTTTCAATCTTACCGTATTCTTTAGGCCCAATATACAGCTGATTAACGCCAATAATTGCACTGCTCCCAGCAGCAATGTTGGTTTGTTGGTTAGCGTTGGTTAATTTATATATGCCATCAGTCACGCTTGTGGAAAATTTTTGTTGTTCATTTTGAATTGGAATCCATGCTGCAATAAAATATTGTTGTACCATCGCTACCCACCCGCCAATAGCATTTTGGATATCAAAGTCAGCCCAATCTTCAAAATCATTTTTTTGCACGGTATTGTTTTTTTTGTCATATATCAGTCCGCCAGTGAAAGTTGGCATCATCATATTTGATTGTTCAATGGCCTTACGGATCAAACGTACATATGGTTTTACTGGCAAGCTTTGATTAGAATTATTGATAATTTTATAATCAACTCCAACAACATAGCTGCCTTTCTTAAAGTGAAAATTTTTGATCACTTTTATGCTGTCTTTGCTTTGCCATACAAGTGGCACAACCAACTCATCTGCAGACAGTTGATAATTGATATTAGCCGAGGTAAATTCAGACAAATGTGTAGGCAGCACGTTGTCACGTGACGCTAGGCCACTTTGTGCTTGAAATAATGCGCCCACTTTATTGCTTAATAATTGAAATTTTTCATCTCCTTTTAGCTCTACAGGGAAAGCATTTAAAAAGGCATTCTGAATCGTACCACCTTTATGGCTAATTTCAAGCGAAAGCAAATCGGTAGTAACCGTAGTAAACCCTACTTTTTGAGCGGCACTCGGGACTGGCATGTCAATTTCTATATTCTGTGTGTTAATCATTGGTATATCAGAAGATTGTTCGTCTAAAACAACTTTAGATTTTTGCATAGAATTGCCGTTAATAACAACGCTATTTTTAGTTTGCCATTTTTCCCATAACATGAAAAACGTAAAAATAATAGCAATACTTAATAATAATTTTTGATTCATAATGATTGGTATGTGATGTATCTATTTTTTTGGCACTGGATCGAAGCCGCCTTCGTGCCATGGATGGCACCTGCCAATACGCTTAATACTAAAGCCAAGTCCCTTGAAGAAACCATGCTCTTTCACGGCATCATAAGTATACTGAGAGCAGGTTGGGTAAAAACGACAATTAGGCCCCAATAATGGGCTGATGAATAGCTGGTAAAATTTAATAGGGATAAGTAATAAATAACGCATAATTCAAATTACTTTTTTGTCACCTTTTTAAATAAATCAAATAATTCTGCCGATAAAATAGAGCCTTTGGCTGACTTCGATTTTCTAGCCATAACTACAAAGTCCCAGTTATCTAAATATTGTCGCTGTAGTCTAAATGTTTCTCTAGCAATACGTTTAAATCGATTTCTATCAACCGCTAAGCGATGAACTTTTTTCGATATAGCTAATCCCAATCGTGCTTTTGATGTTTCGAGTGGCTTTGCAATAACCTGCCAATGTTTACCTTTTGTTAGTGTTCCACTTTTAAAAACACGAGCATACTCATTGGCTTTAAAAATTTTAGCTTCATGCGCCAGCTCGAAAGACATTAGGCGGCTAAACGCTTGCGTCCTTTTCTTCTGCGGGCATTTATTATTGCACGCCCCGCTTTGGTACTCATCCTTAATCTAAAACCATGTGTACGTTTTCGCTTAATAACGCTAGGCTGAAAGGTTCTTTTCTGCTTCATACACAATACCATTAAATAAAATTTTGCAATTTTACCATAATATCTACTAAAGCGCCATATCGATGTTACAATAAAAATAACAACTCTTAAAAAATATAACACAAAATGGATTTGGTTTATTGGTTAATGTTATTAAAGGCACCAAACGTTGGTACGCGCACTTTTTATAAAGCTCTCAAAATTTTTGAATCACCTGAGCAAGTGTTTTTAGCGTCTAGAGATGAGCTCAAGAAATGTGGAATATTTCGTCAAGAAACGCTTGATTTTATAGAAAGAAACGATACATCGTTAGTACAAGCAGATCTCGATTGGTCAAAAGACAATGCATGCCACATTCTCACTTTAATTGATAACTGCTATCCTGAACAACTCAAAACTATTTATGATCCTCCGCCATTACTTTATGTCAGGGGGGATGCCTCTTGGTTAGGTTTGCCACAGCTCGCTATTGTAGGTAGTCGCAATCCAAGCCCTGGTGGCAAAGAAAACGCATATGAATTTGCCAAATATCTATCAAAACTAGGTATTGTAATAACCTCTGGTATGGCGAGTGGTATTGACGCCAACGCACATATTGGCGCATTAAAGGCTGGAAAACCGACTATTGCTATTTGTGGTACAGGGCTTGACAGAATCTATCCAGCAAAACATAAGTCCTTAGCGCATCAAGTTTCAACTAAAGGCGCATTAGTTTCTGAGTTTTGTATTGGGACTGCCCCTACTGCCACTAATTTTCCAAGGCGTAATCGTATTATTAGTGGCTTAAGTCTAGGTACTTTGGTGATTGAAGCCAATATTAAAAGTGGCACAATGATTACCGCTAGATTAGCTGTCGAACAGGGTAAAGAAGTATTTGCTATTCCAGGTTCAATTCATAATCCATTATCGCAAGGATGCCATCAGCTTATCAAGCAAGGGGCTAAATTGGTTGAAAATGTTGATGACATTCTTAACGAATTACAAATAGATTTGCCAAAGTTAAGCAAACAAGATAATTCAAACATTTCTAAAAAAATACGCACAATAATTCCTCTGTGCTATTAAAATACTTAAGTTATGATGTTATAAATGTTGATGAAATAGTTGAAAAAAGTGGCCTTAGTCTCCAAATCATCACACAAGAGTTACTTTTATTAGAACTCGATAACGTAGTAACAAAAATTAATGGCTATGGTTATATATTAAAGTAAGGTTTTATGACAAATAATAATATTCTTGATGTGCTGACTTATATGTTTGATTATCTGTTTGAAATAGCAGAGCAAGACTCGTCTAAAGAAATTGACGACACCGCCTTAAAGGCATATCTGTCAGATGCTGGCTTCGAAGTTACGCGTATTGACAAGGCGCTCAGTTGGTTGGAAAATATTGCCACTTCACAAGATAACAAAGCCAAGCCATTTGGTAGTTCTAATGGTGGTATGCGTATTTATAGCGAAGAGGAAAAGTCAAGGCTTAGCACAAAATCTCGTGGCTTTTTATTATTTATGGAAAATATAGGTCAAATTGATGCTAATCAGCGTGAAATGATTGTTAACCAAGTGATGTCACTGGACGACTCTATCATATCTTTAGACGACCTTAAGTGGGTGGTAATGATGGTGCTTGGCAACAGTAACAATGAAGAGATATCACCACAATGGCTAGAGTCAATTATATTTCTTAATGACAATCACACGGTTCAATAATGGCGAAAAACCTTGTCATTGTTGAGTCTCCCGCTAAAGCTAAGACAATTGAAAAGTTCTTAGGTAAAGATTACACCGTTAAATCGAGTATCGGTCATATTCGCGATATGCCTAAAAAAGGCATAGGCATTGATATTGAAAATAACTTTGAGCCCACTTATGAAGTCACCGCGGACAAAAAAAAGATCGTTACGCAATTACGCAAGGATGTAAAAATCGCTGATAAAATTTATCTCGCAACTGACGAAGACCGCGAGGGAGAGGCAATTGCTTGGCATTTGTTAGAAGCACTCAACTTACCAAAAGACACACCAAGAATTGTTTTTCATGAGATTACCAAAGGTGCGATTACCCGTGCGATCGCCGAGCCACGAACAGTGGATTATAGCTTAGTGGACGCGCAACAAGCCAGACGCATTATTGACAGGTTGGTAGGTTTTAAAATCTCGCCAGTTTTATGGCGCAAGATCTCAGGTGCACGATCAGCAGGCAGAGTGCAGTCACCAGTAGTGCGCTTAGTAGTAGAAAGGGAAAGAGAGATTATTAGTCATATCTACAAAAGCACTTATAAAATTAAAGCTGATTTAATCAATGATGCGGGTGAAGTGATTGAAGCAAAGCTGAGCGCAGACTTTAATAGTAAAGATGAAGCATTGGCCTTTTCCACAGCGCTTTTAAAAGCAGAACTAAGTGTTGTCTCGATTGAGAAAAAACCTTCAAAGCGCACGCCCAAGCCCCCTTTTATTACTTCTACACTACAACAAGAAGCATCTCAAAAATTAGGCTTCTCAGTCAAACAAACTATGACGTTGGCGCAAAATCTCTATCGAGAAGGTGCTATTACTTACATGAGAACAGACTCGTTGTCACTTTCTGAAACAGCTATTGAAGCCGCTGAGAAAGTGATTAAAAAAGAGTTTGGCAGTGATTACCACCAAGAAAGAAGATTTAAAACCAAAGATGCAGGCGCACAAGAAGCGCACGAATCCATTCGCCCAACTGACCTTACTAAACCAGATATTTTTGGCCTAGAAGGTCAAACAGCAAAACTTTATACGCTTATTTATAAGCGTACATTGGCTTGTCAAATGAGCGATGCTGAATTACAAAAAACACAAATTAAAATCAGCATTTCTAATCGTCCTGAGAATTTTATTGCTAATGGAGAAGTCTTAGTATTTCCTGGGTTTTTAAATGTTTATGATTATCTGTCTTCAGACGACAAACTATTGCCAAATTTAAATCAAAACGATGCATTAAGTGTTACCAATTTTGTTGCCAGAGAGAGCTTTTCTCGTACCAAACCACGCTATACCGAAGCTTCATTGGTAAAGAAAATTGAAGAAATGGGCATCGGTAGACCGTCAACTTTTGCCACCATGGTATCAACGGTACAAGAACGTAACTATGTTTCTAAAGAAGCACGCGAAGGAGTAGAGCGTAAATACCACAAAATTGAGATTATAGATGGTGTAATTACTGAATCAACACCTGTTGAAAAAATAGGTGTTGAAAAAAATAAACTATTCCCAACTAATGTTGCTTATTTGCTGAATGATTTTTTAGTTAAATATTTTAGCGAGATTGTTGATTACAAATTTACCGCAAAACTAGAATCTGATTTTGACACCATTGCCACGCAAAATGTCCCCTGGCAGGGTGTGGTAAAAAACTTTTACAAGCCTTTCCACCAAAAAGTCGAAAATGCTGCTAATATTTCTCGAGAAGAAACGCATGGTATGCGTGAACTTGGCATAGACCCAAAAAGCAGTAAGCCAGTTAGCGTGCGTTTTGGTAGATACGGTGCCTTTGCACAAATTGGGCACAAAGATGATGATAAAGCCCCCCTTTTTGCTTCACTCAGAGGATCGTTAGACATTGAAACCATTACTCTTAACGAGGCATTGGAATTGTTTAACATGCCACGCATAATTGGTGAAACCGATGATTTAGGCATCATCAAAGCCAACTACGGCCGCTTTGGGCCTTATATCCAATACGGTAAAAAATATGTTTCACTTAAAGAATACACGCCAGAAGAGGTTACCTTAGAAACAGCCTTAGAGCTTATTAAAGCTAAAGAAAAATTTGATGCTGAGCGCATCGTAAAAACTTTTGATGATAGTGATATCCAGGTACTAAATGGTCGCTTTGGGCCTTATATCTGGAATGGCAAGAAGAAAGGCAAAGGACAAAAAAATATCACTATCAAAAAAGTCTTTGGCGACAAAGCGCCAGACAGTTTAACTCTTGAAGAGTGTAAAAAAGCTATTTCTGGGAAAATCAAAGCAAAAACCAAAGCAAAAACAAGACAAAAAACTGCTAAAAAATAAATCATCATAAATTTAATGTCTCGTTATTTTATTGATTTAAACCTTAGCTAGCCAGCACTAAATTATTCAAACATTTGGCATTTCAGATAATTAAATTGCCACTTGAACAAATTAACAATCACTTAAATAATCCTAGATGAGAAGTCATACAATCGCGCAAAAACAGATGATAACGCCTTCATTGTTATAGAGGCGAGCCCCTTTAGACGACCTCTTAAACGACGTCATAAACTATGAAAAGGGAAAAATCTCTGACCGAAACATGACAAAATTAGAATGAATATTTTTAAACAGATGCGAGGACTTGGACGGATGTTGCGCCCGAAACATAGGCAATAGATGACAATAGATAACAGAACGTCAAGAAATAGGGCTAGTTTTTAAACTTTAGAATAAAACACAAATACCTTAAAAAAAGCTGCTTCAATTAATCCCATTACATCCTCCTATTTATTTGTATAATTCTTGAATACTTCATTTTTCATACATGAATGCAACTTATCCATTTTGTCCTTTAGCATGGCAATTAGTGTTTTGAGTTGCCGCATAAGTTACTGTGCCAAGGATAACGCCTATAAAGGCATTTGCAACATTTAACAATGCTAATCTTACTAAGATTATTTTGATTATATTTTTCATTTTATTACTCCGTCTTTTTGAAAAATTGAAATTAAGATTAGAAATGACAACCTACGCAAAGTTTTTTGATAAAAAAATCACCCTGCCCAAAGAATTAAATAAATTTAAATGATATTAATATGGCTTTATAGTTTTATGGTTTTATAGTTTGTAGTATCAGCCAAGGGTAGTATTTAAGAACTAATTAAATCTAAATATTTTTGCACTGCATAATCCAATGTAAATTGTTCGTGAACAGGTTGTTTGTATTCTGCTGGTTTTTTTATAGCACTTTGAATCAATTTACCTAATTTATCAATATTCGCAACAGGGCATAAATTTATTTTAGGCACTATTTCAGCTGGACCTGAGCAGTCTGTGCTAATCACCGGAACCCCTAAAGCTAAGGCTTCTAATATTACCATTCCTAGCCCTTCAGAATTTGACGATAACACCATTAATTTAGCATTTTTAATCAATGGATAAGGGTTTGAATGAAATCCTGCAAAAAATACTTTATTTGTTAAATTTAAAGATTTTACTAATATTTCTGTTTCTTTTTGTAGCGACCCTTGGCCCACTAAGACCAAATGGTTTTTCACGCCACTCTTATGATAAGCCTTTATTAAGATATCATGCCTTTTCTGGTGTTTAAATTTACCAACATGAATGATATATTCTTTAATATTGATGGGGTTATCCTTTTCTGCTAATGTTCTGATTAGGTTAATATCTATAGGGTTATAAATGGTTTGTATACGCTTAATGCTATTAAATATTTTTATAAAATCGTCCATTACACCCTTTGAAACACAAACTATAGGCTTTTTATGATAGATTTTTCTTAATTCTTTTAGATATTTGTTGCTGCTAGTCTCATTGCTTATGACATTGTGAATGATATAGTGGACATTAAGCTTGCTTTTTTTTAATATTCTATCAGCGGGGGCTAGATTTGACAATACTAAATCTGGCTGACCAATTCTATTGATAATAAATTTATCTAATAAATAGGCAATGATTGTACTTCGCATTAACCTAGGTATCCAGCGATAATGTTGTTTAAAGTGATGAATGTTTATTGGTTTTTCGTAGTCTAAAGTCGGAGGCCAAGCGGTCTTAGGAAGAACAACAACATGCGCCTCACATCCATGATTTAAAAATCCTGTAGCTAAATTTAATACTACTCGCTCAGCGCCACAACCTTGTAAACTTGGGATGACAATAACAATAATTGGCTTTTGCATAAAAACTCCCTACGTATATATTAGCATAATGCTTGTTAGATTTATAAATAATGTTAAGTTTAAGATCTTTATATAAATCAACCCAAACTAAGCAATTTAGTAAAATAACCATAAAATTTATTCAAAATATCTTGAAAATAATAAAGCAGCTGTAGCTGCTCACTTTGCTGAACGCCATCTTGATAAATTATAACTATATTTCATATATATTCTTTTTAGCCAAATTGGAAGTTTAGTGCAACGTCCTAAGTTATAACTTAGGACTTAAAGATTTCGTTAAATTAGGGAATTTACCTTATAAAAAAATTTACTCAAAAATACTTACAGATTAAATAGCATTATACAAATTTAATAGAAACATATGTCGATCTTTGCTTAAAATTCATCAGTCATAAGACTAGCTTGGAGAATTATACTGTATCTCCATTAATATGCATAAAACATACAAGGTAAAATAACACTTTTAATTATAATAATAACTTATGCTACTGCTGAGTGAGGTAATGATTGCACATACTGATATAGATTCATTCGAGAATCTAGTGGTGGTGGTTAAACATATTGCTCAATCAGGTAATGAAAGGTTTTTTCGTATGGATGTAAAACCTGATTATGGTGATACGCCTGAAAATTGGGAAGACCGCTTAGAGGCGTCATTTTATTAAGATAATCAACATTCTACCTCAACTAATTACACCTTATGAAACATAAAAACATACTATTCTCTAAGACACAAGGAGCTAATACAGGTGGTTACAATGGGTTTTAAATATTTAAATAAGGGCCAGGACATTTTTGATGGCGACGACGGCGAAGATGTGTATGCCAATGAAGGACAACTACAAACACGTCTAAAATATTTCGAAGCCCAGCTAACTGGGCTGGATAAAAGTACATTGGTCGAAGAAAAAATTAAAATTCTATTAGAGATTGGCCGTATCCAAGTTGAGCGCTACAAAGGTGCAGATGCTTGGGAAAATGCATTTACTGCATTTAATCTTGCACAAAAAGATGAGTTGTGGGAATTGGCAGTGGAGAGCTGTGATGTGATGTTTTTATCTGAAGGACCAGATGCCTTAGTAGCATTAGGACATGCTCTATGGCTAAGTGTAACATTCCCGATTGATCCAGAGATTACGATAGCAATGTTACAACATTTGATAGAAGAGTCTCCAGAAGAAGCCGACACACGGGCAGTAGCCGCTACAGTAGCGCACTATATTACTTCAATACGATGTGGTGCAAATGATGAATTAACTTTCTTTACTTCACAAATGTTAGCGAGTGTTGCCGACAAACATTCTCACATAATGGACCAATCAACTTTTGATTTATGGCTCACAGAACGACATGGCTACGATCCGACTTGATGAACCAGAAGTATTTTTAAAAAAACTATCAGGAGCAATTGACCAGTTGGTTGATAAAAAATGGTGGATTGACAGGGACAAGATTAAAGCCAAATTAGATGAAAACAAAAATTAAAATTTGTGGATTTACTCAAGCCAACAATGCACAAGAGGCTTCTCTTCTCGATATAGATGCCATCGGTTTAATATTTTATGAAAAGTCACCACGCCACGTTGAAATGGATGCTGCTTTGGAAATTGTTAATGCATTACCTCCGTTTATCAATCGCGTGGGTTTGTTTGTGAATGCAGATTCTAGTTTTATTAACGAAGTATTATGCAAAGTACCATTAGATACTTTGCAATTCCATGGGGATGAATCCGTAATTGAATGCACACAATATGCAATGCCCTTTATTAAAGCTTTGCGCGTTAACAAATATACTAAGATTGCTGAAATAGCAGATAACTACCACCAAGCAAGTGGCTTGCTATTAGATTCCTTCAGCAAAGAAGCTTATGGCGGTATAGGTGAGCAATTTGACTGGTCTTTAGCTAAGGTTAACATTGATCTACCAATTATCTTAGCTGGAGGACTGAGTCCTGGCACTATTGCCGATGCAATTACTCAAGTTAATCCATATGCAGTGGATGTATCAAGTAGTGTAGAAAGCACAAAAGGCATAAAAGATATTAACAAAATAAAGAAATTTATAGCCAATATAAAATAATTTTCTTATTTCGCTTTATGGTAAAAAAGTAAAATACAAAATTCTTCAGGTGTGTAATGAAAATATCTCAATTTCAGGCAGGTAAATTTCAATCTATTCATGCTTATAATTATCAATACTTTTTGCCCAAATCTATCGATCGTAATTTTGAGATTGATAGTGGTAACTTATAGGCTCAGTTAGAAAAATCAATAAGACTGCTAGGCGAGCTCAACGCAATAGCAAGAATGGCGCTAAATATTGACTTATTTATTATGAGTTTTATTAAAAATAAGGCAATATTGTCAAGCAAAATAGAATACACACAAACAGAATTAGACAATGTATTTAAAGCAGAAAACGATATCAATATAGAGCAAAAAGATGATTGGCTTGAAGTTAAGTTATATAGATACACTAAATGAGTCAATTAAAAAGTTAGATAAGTTGCCCATTAGTATACGTTTAATTAAACAAATGCATAAAACTTTATTATCTTCTAATCGTGGAAAAAATAAAATGCTGGGTGAATTTCGTACTTCACAAAATTAAATTGGTGGCACAAGTATTGGCAATGCCAACTTTATTCTGCCTAACTAACATTTTATTCATGAACTAATGTTGGACTTAGAGCAATTTTTACATAAGCGAAACTCTGTACCTGGCATTATTATTAATTGCCATTATTCATTAACAATTCGAGACTGTCCACTTTTTTTTGACGGTAATGGTAGAATTGGTAGAATCTTAATGCCGCTTTATCTTGTTGATAAAGGTTTACTATCAAAGCCTTTATTCTATATGTCTGCATTTTTTGAAGCCAATAAAGACAACTATTATAAAAAATTAATGGGCTCTAGATTAAAAAATAATTTTTCTGATTGGATTATGTTCTTTTTAAGTGGCATAGGGCAAACTGCCAGGCATGGCATTGAGACTTTTATGGCAATTTTAGATATGAAAAACAATCTAACTGAAAAAATACACAATGAATTAGGCAATCGGTTTAGTAATAACTTAAGATTGCTTGACGAGTTGTTCGAAACGCCATTTATTCAAGTAAATCAAACAAAAGAAAAGTTATGTGTATCATCAACAACCGTTAAATATATTGTTGATTATCTTGTTGAAATAGAAATTTTACAAGAATTAACCAACAATAAACGTAATAGATTGCTTACTTTCCAACCATATCTATCTCTATTAAACAAACCATTCCCAATACAAAATGATGACAAAAAAATATAATTTACCAGATGACAAAGGTCATTTCAAACAATATGGCGGCGTCTTTATTGCAGAAACTTTAATGGCAGCAGTTGTCGAATTAAAAGAAGCTTATGAAAAATACAAAAATGATGCACTTTTTTTAACTGAATTTGAAAAAGACTTAAGACATTATGTTGGTCGCACTACACCCCTTTATTATGCACAAAACCTCAGTAAAAAATCAGGTGGTGCGCAAATTTATCTCAAACGCGAAGACCTAAATCATACTGGTGCACATAAAATTAATAACGCTATTGGCCAAGCGCTATTAGCAAAACGTATGGGTAAAACACGCATCATTGCTGAGACAGGCGCTGGTCAGCATGGCGTAGCAACAGCTACAATTGCGGCTAAATTAGGCTTAAAGTGTGTTATTTATATGGGTGAAGTCGATATGACACGCCAAGCATTAAATGTATTCCGCATGAAATTATTAGGTGCAAACGTTGTGCCCGTAACTTCTGGATCCAAGACTTTAAAAGACTCACTAAATGAAGCCATGCGTGACTGGGTAACCAATATTGACAACACCTTTTATATTATTGGTACCGTGGCTGGACCTCATCCTTACCCGATGATGGTGCGTGACTTCCAAAATGTAATTGGCCGCGAGGCCAAGGTGCAGTTTGCAAAACAAGTTGGTGGACTACCTGATGCGCTAGTTGCTTGTGTGGGTGGTGGTTCAAATGCAATAGGATTATTCCATACGTTTATTGATAATGAGTCAGTTGAAATTTATGGCGTTGAGGCAGCAGGATATGGCATTGAAAAAGGCGGTGAAGCGCATGCTGCTCCGCTTTGTGCTGGTAATGTCGGTGTATTACATGGCAATCGCACCTACTTAATGGAGGATAAAAATGGTCAAATTATCGAAGGACACTCAATCTCAGCAGGTCTGGATTACCCTGGCGTTGGTCCGGAACATGCTTATCTAAAAGATTCAGGTCGCGCTAAATATGTGGCAATTACAGACAAAGAGGCTCTTGATGCATTTCATATACTTACCAAAACTGAGGGTATTTTGCCAGCACTAGAATCTTCTCATGCGATAGCATATGCCATAAAACTTGCCAAAGAGCTAGGCAAAGATAAGAATATTATTGTTAATCTTTCGGGGCGTGGCGACAAAGATATTCATATTATTGCAGAACTTGAGGGGGTTAAATTTTAATTTAAATTAAATTTTTTTTATTTTCACTATGAGTAAATTAAAATAAAGACATGAAAACACAAGCAAAAAAATACATTCTTTTGTTAGCATTTTTTTACATTTTTCTTGCTACTATTTATCCATTTATTGAAGATATAATCGAAGGCTATCACGACTCTATACATATTGCGCAAGAAGGCTTTATTGCTCTTTTATGTATAGTCTCTATTTATATTATCTGGCAAGAAATTGCCAATAATTATTACAATGTTAATTCTTTAAAACAGAGCTTAAAAAAAGAAACACAAGATAAAAAAATATACTCTCAACAGGTAGGGATATTAAAAGTAGGTTTGCTAAAGGTTCTAAATGATCAATTTAAACAATGGTCTTTGAGCAAATCCGAACAAGAGGTGGCATTATTATTAATTAAAGGGCTCTCTTTTGAGCAAATTAGCCAAATTAGAGGAACCAAAGAAAAAACTATACGCCAACAAGCATCTGCCATCTATCTAAAATCTAATTTAGATGGAAGAAGTCACCTTGCTGCCTATTTTTTAGAGGACTTACTTTAGTCATAATTAAACAACCTAGCATTAGGTATTTGCATTTCGTCATCATCGTAGATGCCCTTTGATGCATCTTGATGGCAAGCATCACAATTTGCAATTGACCCTACTTCTGGTTGTGTTATTAATCTTTTAGGTATCTCTTCATGTTTTCTCTTGATATAGGGTGTTTCTGATATTTTCAAAGGATAGGCGCCACCTGGTAAAGAGCGCATAATTTTTTTTGAGCGTTTAAATGAAGAGCGTTCAGCAGCATTATTGATTAAATAATTTATTAATTGCACTTCATCGGCTTTATCGTCAAACGTTATATCCTCTCCAAAATGATCTTCTAAAGATTGCTGCAAAAACATTTTTTTCCATGATCCACTAGGCAATAATCCTGCTTGATAAGCAAAGTGGCAGGACCCACATTCTTCTAAGTATGCAGCATTTTTAACTGGATCAACGCCAAGCTCTCTGCCAAAGAATGAATCAAAAAAACTTTCGTTATTTGCTTGAATATAAGTGAATAAAATGAGATAACAAATAACAACATTAGTATTAAATATTTTTTATACATAATTTTTCCCCTAGTTTTGTTTAATAAATTCAATAAAATTCATTTTTTCTTGCGCATTACACTCTCGCTTATAAGTAAATTTACAATTACGCTTTAGCCACTTATTTATTTTTTTAACGCTACTCAGTCGCTTTGAGTTTACTCTTTTAGACAAAGGCTTAATTTTTTTCTTGGTCCTTGTGTGTGTGCCATACTTTGTAAGATTATTGGTGTGACAGCCGGCACAACTTCTATCTACAATGCGCTCTTGATCCCACATTATTTTGGCTTTTTGTGTATCTATCTTGGTAATATCTGCACCCCAGGATTGATACAGCTTTTCAAAATCAACAACATTAGCATAGACGTTAGCGCCATACAGCAACATGATTAAAGAAAATATTTTCATGAATTTTTCTCTTTTTTAAAACAATGTGGCTTGCCATTTATCATCATTAATAACAGATTTATATTGTAAATTTTGCTTGAATAAACAACGCCAATAATGTGGAAAATAATAACAAAAATCATAATTTGTGATAATGCATCATGAGTACTTCTTACAAGAAAAGCTTGTGGGTCTGAAAAATATTGTGTTAAAGTATAGAAAATTCCGTCTAATTCAAATAAACCTTGCGTTAATAAACCACTAATAATAACCATAATAAGTATGAGTAGCATTACTAAAATCATCGTACTGCCAGCAGGGTTGTGAATTTTAAATGTTATTGGCTCATTTTGAATTAACTTTGAGAGATAGCCAAGGATAGATTTCAAAGTATAGAAATAATTTTTCCACAATGCATTATGAGGCCCAATAATGCCCCACATAATTCTACTTATAATTAAACTAGTTAACAAATACCCCAACAGAATATGCAGTGTATCATGATGATTGCTACCAGTTACGAAAAGCAGAACAAAAAGTGCCGCTAAAAGCCAATGAAAAACTCTAATTACAATATCAACATTATTTTTATCTAAATACATATATTTTATTCATAATTTTTAAGCACATTATAAGAGTTGGTAATTAATGTGTATATTAGGCAAATATCCTATTAAGTATTTTTGATACATATGTCTAAAGAATTTAAACATATAGCGATTAATAATAGCTTTGCAGATCTAGCACACACCATTGCTTAATGACAAGCGTGACTTCCAAAGCATGATTTACTTATTACGTGCATTTATTGACGATAAATCAGTTTAAAATTTATGACGTTAAAAGTAAAGTAGTGTGGGTCATTGCATTGGGCTTCAGTCTCAGTGTATTGACCCATGCCTTCTACCAATTTTAGACATAATATAAACAATAGAAATAATACCGCTAGTAGCGCCCGTCATAATCATTGCCACTGGCAAAAATGGCAAATTAATATTGGATATCAAAAACTATCCAATAATACCTCCAAGGAAAATCACAAAAACTGTCAAAGACATAAATAATGCCAAACTAACTTACTAACAACCAAACATTACGAGGCAATGTATATTTATTTTTTAGTTGGTTTTTTCCAGTTTTTTAACACAGACTGTTTGGCGCGACTTAGACTTAGTTGACTATCTATCACGTCTTTAGTTATAGTTGAGCCTGCGCCAATAGTAGCATTTTTACCGATAGTAACCGGAGCGATGAGTTGCGTATCTGAGCCAACAAATGCACCATCTTTGATCGTGGTTTGGTGTTTGTTAACGCCATCATAATTGCAAGTAATCACGCCAGCGCCAATATTTACATTTTTACCTATGGTGGCATCGCCCACATAGCTTAGATGTAAAGCCTTTGAGCCTTTACCAAAAGTGGATTTTTTCACCTCAACAAAGTTTCCAATTTTAGCATTTTCACTGATATTGGTTTCTGAACGAATGCGCGCAAATGGCCCGATAGATGCGCCATCGCCAATTATGGCGTTCTCAATAATAGAGTTTGGCAAAATTGATACATTGCTACCAATGTTTGCATTTTTAATAATACAGTTGGGCGCAATACTTGTATCATTGCCCAAAACAACCTTTCCTTCAATCAACACATTAATATCAACCTCACAATCACGTCCAAAGCTCAGTGCACCACGACAGTCAAAACGTGCAGGGTCTTTTAGCGTTAATCCTTGTTGCATAAATTTATGTGCCTGATTTTGTTGAAAGGCCCTTTCTAATTTTGCCAATTGCACTTTGTCATTCACGCCAGCTACCTCAAATTCATTTTTTGCAACAACCGATGCGATTGTTTTGCCATCATTCGCTGCCATTTCAATAATATCGGTCAGATAAAGCTCTCCTTGTGCATTATTTGACTCTAAATAACTTAGGTAGGTTTTTAACAAGCCACTGTCAAATGCCATAATACCTGTATTTACTTCACAAATCTTAAGCTGTTCAGCATTTGCGTCTTTTTGCTCAACAATAGCTTGGATTTTATTGTCATGACGAATGATACGTCCATAACCTGTTGGATTATCAAGCATCACTGAGAGTAGTGCCACACCGCTTTTTTGCACCTTGGTGATTAAATTTACTAAAGTTGGTTGCTGAATAAGCGGCACATCGCCATATAACACCAAAGAAATTGAGCCATTGTTAATATGTGACATCACCTGCTGGACAGCATGGCCTGTGCCAAGCTGCTTAGTCTGCTCTACCCAGTTGAGTGAATCATCGTCAAATGCTTGGCGCACTTGCTCACCACCAAAGCCATATACCACATACACTTGTGAGCAAATCGCTTGTGCTTGCATAAGCACGTACTCAAGCAAAGCCTTATTTGACAAGGTCTGCAAGACCTTTGGCTTAGCAGAATTCATACGTGTGCCCTTTCCGGCAGCAAGAATAATAGCATTAACGTTATTCATAATTGTATTTTACTCAACAATGGTATATAATTCTTCTTCTTTATAGGTTTACATAAATAATAAACATGAAAACAGATATCCACCCTAACTATGACACTGTAAAAATAGCCTGTTCATGCGGTAACACTTTTGAATCACGCTCAACGATTGGCAAAGAAGAATTACAGCTAGACATATGCTCAAGCTGTCACCCTTTCTACACAGGTAAGCAAAAAATTATGGATAGTGCAGGTCGTGTTGAGAAGTTTAAATCTCGTTATAATTCATTTAAACGATAAACGGGATTATTCCCAACAAAAGGCCGCTACTTGTGGCTTTTTTTATGCCCAGCCACCAGGTAAAATTGCTATAATTATTAATTAATTAACTCGCTTAAAATTATGTCTTTTGACTATATTAATGCTCTATTAAAAAAAGCCACAAAACGCACACCAATTTGGGTAATGCGTCAAGCAGGGCGCTACTTACCAGAGTATCGCGCCACCAGAAAACAAGCAGGTGATTTTTTATCACTGTGCAAAAACCCGGAATTAGCATGTGAGGTCACGCTACAGCCAATTGATAGATTTGACCTAGATGCAGCGATTTTATTTTCTGATATTTTGACAATTCCGGATGCAATGGGACTGGGCTTATATTTTTCAGAAGGAGAAGGCCCAAAATTTAAAAATCCGATTAAAAGTCTACAAGATATTAAAAAACTGCCGACCAACCTTAACAATAATCTAACTTATGTCTTTGACAGTGTTTCAACCATCAAAAAGGCGCTAAATAATAGTGTACCATTGATTGGCTTTAGCGGTAGTCCGTGGACTTTAGCAACTTATATGATTGAAGGCAGTAGCAGTAAAACATTTGCAAACACTAAAAAAATGCTGTTTAATCAGCCAAAGTCCCTACACCTACTGTTAGATAAATTAGCTCATAGCGTGATTGCCTATCTTAACCAACAAATTTTATCAGGCGCTGATAGCGTGATGATTTTTGACACTTGGGGCGGTGTATTATCCAAGCAGAATTATCTAGATTTTTCACTAGACTATATGGCAAAAATTGTTAAGGGTGTCAAAGTGCAATATCCTAATATTCCGGTTACGCTGTTCAGCAAAAATGGTGGCAAACATTTAACTTATATTGCAGATACTGGCTGTGATGGTATTGGGGTTGACTGGACGGTTGAGCTGTCACAAGTGCAACAACAAATTGGCGACAAGGTTGCCATTCAAGGCAATCTTGACCCCGCTGTTTTATATGCCTCACCTGAAGTGATTGAGCGTGAAGTTAAAAAAGTATTGTCACAATTTAAAGGAGATACAGGCCATGTTTTTAACCTTGGTCATGGCATTACGCCTGATGTTGACCCTGAAAATATGAAAGTATTGGTTGATTGCGTTCATGCATTTAGCAAGAGGTAAACACGGTATTATATTGATAAAAATATAAAAATAAAATTTTTATTAGGAAAAGAACAATTTAAGAAAAATAACTTCAGATTTAATTACTACGATAAATTATT
>JAQRGB010000034.1:0-71199 GCA_029237605.1 Candidatus Thiodubiliella sp. | reverse complement strand
GTAATAAATTATCAGCATTTAAACCTACCTATGTCAATAATAAAAAACACCTTTCAAGAACTCAAAAAACTAAATAAAAAAGCCTTTATTCCATTTATTACTGCAGGTGATAGCGGCCTAAATAATACTTTTAAACTTATGCAAACATTAGTTGTTAATGGCGCAGATATGATTGAATTGGGTGTGCCATTCTCAGATCCGATGGCTGACGGCCCTGTTATTGTCAAATCACATGAGCGTGCAGTGGCTAATGGCGTGAGTTTGCATAATGTGTTAGACTTAGTAAAAAAGTTCAGACAAACTAATAAGACAACTGCAGTCGTCTTAATGGGTTATCTTAATCCAATTGAAGTGTTTGGTTATCAAGAATTTGCCGATACTGCAAGCCAGAGCGGCGTGGACGGCGTGTTGGTAATAGATATGCCACCTGAAGAAGCACAAGACTTAAAGGCGTATTTAGATAATGTTGATATCGATTTTATTTTCTTAGTAGCCCCAACCACGACTGATGAGCGTTTAGCCTCTTTAGCAAATATTGCCTCTGGCTTTGTTTATTTTGTTTCGCTCAAAGGCGTTACTGGCGCTAGCCATTTAGACATTGATATCGTGAATATAAATATGATCAGAATTCGTCAATTCATTAACTTGCCTATTGGCGTTGGTTTTGGCATTAAAGATGTAACAACCGCTAAAATGGTTTCTAAAATAGCAGATGCAGTGATTGTTGGCTCATCATTAGTGACATTTGTTGAGAAATATAATAAGAATAAAGATAAAATGTTAGTAAGTGTTGGCGAATTAGCAGACGATCTCTCAAAAGCGATTAAGGAGTAACTATGAATTGGTTAGAAAAAATCCTACCCTCTATTACTAATGTTGTTAAAAAGAACATTCCAGAAGGTCTGTGGAAAAGGTGCCCTAAGTGTGAAGCCACACTTTATTCGGACGAATTAAAAAGCTTAAATTATGTTTGTCCAAAATGTGACCACCATATGCGCATCTCTGCACGTGTTAGACTCGATAGTTTTTTAGACGAAAAAGGGCAAACAGAAATTGCGGGAAATTTAACCGCAACTGACCCTTTGAAATTTAAAGATCAGAAGAAATACAAAGAACGCATTATTCAAGCGCAAAAAATTACCGGTGAAAAAGATGCTTTAATTGTAAAAAGTGGCACACTGCATAACATGAATATTGTTGTGTCTGCATTTGATTTTAAATTTATGGGTGGCTCAATGGGCTCAGTAGTAGGTGAAAAATTTGTGCGCGCAGCACAGCTTAGTATAGAGACTAATGCGCCACTGGTTTGCTTTTCAGCATCAGGCGGCGCACGTATGCAAGAAGGCTTATTTTCACTAATGCAAATGAGCAAAACATCATTGGCTCTAAAATTACTGAGCAACAAAAAAATTCCATTTATCTCTATTTTAACCGACCCGACTATGGGCGGTGTCTCTGCTAGTTTTGCTATGTTAGGTGATATTAACATTGCCGAACCGAATGCATTAATAGGTTTTGCTGGACCAAGAGTAGTGGAGCAAACAGTACGAGAAGGGCTCCCACAAGGTTTTCAACGCAGTGAATTCTTGCTTGACAAAGGTGCTATTGATATGATCGTACACCGTAAAGATTTACGCGACAAAGTACATCAGTTGTTACGGTCAATACACAGTGGATACGCCAAAAAGCCTTAGGCATGCATCTATATGCCTAAATACAAAATACTTTACAAACTCTCACATGCAAGTGGCGAACTGGTCGATGAATCGCTCGACATTCCTTTTGAATTTTATAGTGGCGATGGACAACTTGACTCTTGCCTAGAATCTTGTGTTGAAGAAGCAAAAGTGGGTCGGCTACAAACTTTCTTGTTAAGCTCTGACGAGGCCTTTGGCCAAGTTCATGACGAGGCCATTCAAGTGATGAACCGTGCTGAATTTCCTAAAGATATGGCAATCAAAACTAATAATGGTATTAAATTTAAAACACCTACAGGTGAGCCATATATAGGCTGTATTGATAAAATTGATGGCGATGATATTACCATAAATTTTAATCACCCATTAGCAGGTTGCGACGTCTCATTTCAAGTAGAGATACTTGAAAAATCTGAATCTCTTAAGTGAAAGTTCTGCTTGCCAATCCAAGAGGATTTTGCGCAGGAGTTGAGCGTGCCATTGAGATTGTTGAGCGTGCATTAGGTCTGCATGGTGCGCCTATTTATGTGCGTCACGAAGTAGTGCACAATAAGTTTGTAGTGGATAATCTTAAAGCCAAAGGCGCTATTTTTGTTGAAAAAATTGATGAAGTGCCAACAGGGAAAGTGGTGATCTTTAGCGCACATGGTGTTTCTCAAACGGTACGTCAACAAGCTGGTGAACTTGGTGCAATTATTTATGACGCTACCTGCCCACTAGTCACTAAAATCCATAAAGAAGTAGCGCGTAAACAAAAACAAAGTCATAAAGTCATCTTGATTGGGCACAAAGGACACCCTGAAGTAGAAGGTACACTTGGACAATCAGCTCAAGGTACAAGTATCGAGCTTATTGAAACTATTGCAGATGTAGATAAGTTAAATTTAGACAATAAACAGCTTTCTTATACAACACAAACTACCTTATCCATTAATGATACTCGGCAAATTGTTAATGCACTAAAAGATAAATTTCCTGGAATTAAGTCACCACAAAAAGATGATATTTGCTATGCTACACAAAATCGACAAAATGCCGTTAAAATATTAATGCAAGATTCTGACGTACTATTGGTATTAGGCTCTAACAACTCCAGTAATTCAAACCGTTTAAGAGAAATTGCTGAAAAAATGCAAAAAAAATCCTACCTTATTGATGGCGCAAATGAAATTCACTTGGATTGGCTAACAGGAGTCAACACTATTGGCGTAACAGCTGGGGCATCGGCACCAGAAATATTAGTACAAGAAGTTATTAATTATTTACGTGATTGCGGGGCAAACGAAGTGATTGAAATAGGTGGCGTAAAAGAAAATATACACTTTCCAATACCAGAACAATTAAGGCAAAATAGGAGATAACAATGTCAAAAACAGCATTAATTTGTGGTTCTTACGCCTTTGATTCTATTATGGTATTTCATGGCCAATTTAAAAATCACATATTACCTGATAAGGTGCATATGCTTAATGTCTCATTCTTAGTGCCAACTATACGTAAAGAATTTGGTGGCTGTGGTGGTAATATTGCTTACAATCTACATTTATTAGGCGCTAACTCAGTACCAATGGCAACTGTGGGCGAAGACTTTACGCCCTATATGGTCTGGATGGAATCTCATCATATGAATACCACGCATATAAAAGTGATTAAAGGCTCTTATACAGGCCAAGCCTTTATCACTACTGATATGGATGATAATCAAATTACCGCTTTCCACCCAGGAGCTATGAACAAGTCACATCAAAATAAAGTCAGCAATGTTTCTATAGCCGATATTGGCATTGTCTCGCCTGATGGGCGCGATGGTATGATTGAGCATGCAAAACAGTTTGTAGACAGCAATATCCCTTTTATTTTTGATCCAGGTCAAGGCATGCCTATGTTTTCAAGCACAGAATTAATTGTCTTTATTGAGCAAGCGAACTATATAGCAGTCAATGATTATGAATCACAAATGCTGCAAAATAAAACAGGTTTAAATTTGGCCACCATTGCTTCAATGGTAGATGCACTAATCATCACCAAAGGCGCTAAAGGTAGTGAGATTTATACAGGGGGTGGAGTGATTAATATTGCCCCAGCAAAACCTGAATCTACGCAAGACCCAACAGGTTGTGGTGATGCTTACCGTGCAGGATTACTATACGGTTTGATGAATGATCTGGACTGGGAAACCACAGGGCAACTCGCAGGACTCTTAGGTGCCATTAAGGTTGCACATTTGGGCACACAAAATCATCAATTTGTTTTGGCTGAAATAGAACACTTATATCAACAAAATTACGGCAAATTTTTATTTTGATTAAGTACAAATAACTAGTTTTATTTTTAATACGATATATCAAACTAATATAATGTTTATAATAAATAACAATGCTTTAAAAATAAATTAGTAAAGCCAATTTTGCAAGATAAGACATGAATCACAAAATCCTCTATAAAAACAGCCAAGAAGAGGTGACAAATCTTTTTACATATGTTTTTACTGCATCTGAGGGGGGAAAAGAAGGGAAGCTAATTGGCAATCTTGTCTCAGAACTATCTTCAAAAATCGACAATCAAAAAATTATCTGTTTCGGCACATATAAAAAAGACTCAATCATTGGGGCAATTTTTTTTACTCATCTTCTATTCAATAAAGCCACCAAGATTTACATGCTTGCCCCTGTTGCAGTGGCCACTAAGCATCAAAGAAAAGGCATTGGACAAACATTAATAAATTATGGACTTAATGAGCTAAAAAATCGCTCTGTAACGATAATCATCACATATGGCGACCCATATTTTTACTCTAAGTTAGGGTTTCAAACTCTTTCAGAAAATGTCATACAAGCTCCGCTAAAACTTTCAATGCCAGAAGGTTGGTTGGGACAATCTTTAACGGAAGAAATAATTCCAGCTATCAATGGCCGCCCTACATGCGTTAATGAATTCAATAACCCTATCTATTGGTAGTTACGCCCTAAGATTTTAAAATTTTTAATAAACCTTTGATTAACTCAATACGTTCGATATTGTTTGGCATCTCACATTTGAAAATTAACTGGTTTTTCCCTTTTAGTTGATAAATATTGGGTTGCGTTTGCAGTAAATTAATAATTTTAATGGGCTCAATGTTAATTTTGTCTGAAAAAATAATATGCGCTTTATCGTCATAGATTGAGATTTTATCAATACCAATTTTTTCACAAGAAAGTTTAAGTTTGGTGATGGCAAATAAGTTTTTAGTAGAATTTGGAAGCAGACCAAAACGGTCTATCATCTCAATTTGTAAATCTTTCAACTCATCATTGTTTTTACCATTGGCGATGCGCTTATACAAAACCAAGCGCTCATGTACATCGCTAAGATAGCTTTCAGGGATGATGCACCCAAGCCCAGTATCAATGCTAACTTCATGGTTAATAGGATTATTAAGATTACTTTTTTTACCCACACGTATGGCACCAACTGTGCGTTTCAGCAGGTCATGATAAAGGTTAAAGCCAATCTCACTAATCTTACCTGATTGATTATCACCCAATAAATCGCCTGCGCCACGAATTTCTAAGTCATGATTGGCAAGCATAAATCCAGCGCCCAATTCTTCCAAAGACTCAATCGCTTCTAAGCGTTTTCTAGCATTATCACTCAATGATTGGTGTGATTTAATTACTAAATAAGCATAGGCTCTATGGTGTGATCTGCCAACTCTCCCACGCAATTGATGCAATTGCGCCAAACCAAAATTTTGTGCATTGTTGATAATAATAGTATTGGCATTTGGAATATCAATGCCGGTTTCAATAATAGTAGTGCAGACTAAAATTTGAAAACGTCCATGATAAAAGTCACCCATAACTTGCTCTAATTCACGACTTGGCATTTGCCCGTGAGCAATACGAATACGAATATTTTTCATCAATAATTTAAGTCTTTCTGCCATATTGTCAATTGAATCAATGTCATTGTGTAAAACAAATATTTGACCACCGCGGTGCACCTCTCTAGAGCAAGCTTCGACAATGGCGTCGTCATCCCATTCTTTAACAAAAGTTTGGATAGCGCTACGCCCTTGTGGCGGCGTGGCAATAATAGATAACTCTCTGAGTGAGCCAAGTGCCATATTCAGCGTACGTGGAATGGGGGTGGCAGTCATGGTCAAAATATCGCTCTGCCCGCGCATTTTTTTCAATGATTCTTTTTGTTTAACACCAAACCTATGTTCTTCATCAATAATTACCAAACCAAGTTGTTTGTATTTGATGTTACCTTGAATTAATTTATGCGTGCCTATGACAATATCGATTTTTCCATCAACCAGTTTTTGCCTGATTTGCGTTTGTTCTTTAGTACTTTGAAAACGTGACAACGCAGCAATTTCAATAGGGTGGTTAATAAATCTATCTTTAAAAGATTTATAATGCTGGTTTACTAATAACGTGGTTGGCGCCAAAATAGCCACTTGTTTACCAAATTCAACCGCCAAGAATGTGGCGCGCATTGCGATTTCAGTTTTGCCAAAACCAACATCGCCACACACCAATCTATCCATCGGCTTATGCGATTGCATATCAGCCAACACCTCAGCCATAGTTTTTAGTTGATCAGGTGTTTCTTCAAAAGGAAAACTAGCAACAAAAGAGTTGTAAGCATCATTTGGCTCGGGAAAAGCAAATCCCGTTTGCAACTCACGTTTAGCATATATTTCTAATAATTCAGCGGCAATATCATACAAGGCATCGTGTGTGTGTTGTTTAGCTTTAGCCCACTGATTGGTGCCGAGTTTGTGCAATGGGGCAATATCTGGCGAGGCACCAGAATAACGAGAAATCAGATTGAGAGAGGTTATTGGCACCATCAGTTTTGAGCTATTAGCATACTCCAACATTAAAAAATCTTGCGTTAAGTCGTCAAAAACTTGCGTTTTTAACCCTAAGTATCGACCTACGCCATAATTTTCGTGCACAATAGGGTCGCCAATTTGAATTTCAACCAAAGATTTAATCGCTTCATCAAAATCCTTGTGTTTAGCACGTCGTCGTCTTTGCTGTTTCACTATGTCGGTGCCGAATAAATTGACTTCGGTAATAATGGCAATATCTTCAGTTAATAAGCCTTCATTGAGTTCATTATTAGTAATGCAAAGTTTCTTGTCACTATTCAAAAAATCTTGCCAATGTTCGACTGAGCTTGGCTTGAGATCGTAGCTAATAAGTAAATCGCTAAGCACACTTTGTCGTCCTTGTGATTCGCAAACAATCAATATTTTGCCACTAAATTTTTTCTCAAAAATAAGAAACTTATTTAATGGAATCAAGTCGGATCGTAGCCATGTCGTTCTGTGAGCCAAGGAGTTGACTCTCTACGAAATTCAATCTGCCTAGCTTTTCTTCATTTTTTGAACTGCCAATCAATAATTGTTGTCGTTGTTTTATTTGACTAAATAATTGCTGCTTCTCAATAAAAACTTGCTCAACTGGTAATGGTAACCTGTCAAAACTCTCATTGGCTTTCTTGTATCTACTATGTATTTCATCATAAGTTAACTCTACAAGTGTGTTAAAGCCATGACTGGTGGCAATAATGCTGTCACTTGGTAAATAATCAAACAAAGTATTAGTGTGAGTAAAAAATAACGAAAGATAAAACTCAATACCGTTCGGTAAACGTGATTCGCTGACTTCATCAAAAATAAAACCATTAGTATCTCCAAAAGTTTTTTGATAGTTTTCTTTAAAAGCCTCAATGCTATTTTGATCTGTGGCAAACTCTCTCGCTGGTAATAAGAAAACTTCTTGTATTGTTTCCACAGAGCGCTGTGTTGAAGTGTCAAATAGGCGAATAGATTCAATTTCTTGATCAAACAAATCCAAACGATATGGCATATCAGCACCCATAGGATAGACATCTAATAACGAACCTTTGATACTAAATTCACCATGCTCCATCACTCTCATTACTCGATTGTAGTTAATTTTAAGTAAATGCTGGGCAAAGGCTTGTATTTCCAGCGTATCTCCAACTTTGAGGCTAAAGACGCATCCTTTGCTAAATTCTATTGGGCATAATCGCTGTGTTAATGACTCTAATGTAGTAATAACAATGCCACTTTTAAGCTCAGGTAATTTTGACAAAGTGTTGAGCCGACTTGAGGTAATATCTGGATGTGGAGAAAAATGATCAAAAGCCAGCACTTCCCAATTATCAAACCTGAGAATATCCAAACCAATATTATAAAAATGCAGTGATTTAAATAACTGGTCGAAATGATTAATATCATTTGCCACCACCAAAATAACATTATCTTGTGTTTTAGCAAACTCAACTAGAGCCAGCGCCTGTGCGCTGCCATAGAGCGAGCCCCAATAGGATTTTTGCCCAGATTTAAAAGGCGTTATGCCTTGAGGATAAAGATATTGCATATAAAAAATATTGTCTTCCTAAGACCGCTTGGCCTCCGACTTTGATTCTCTAACATTTTTATGAGTTTAATTAGTGGCAAGCCAATCAAAGCATTAGGGTCTCTGCCCTCTATACGCTCTACAAGACTTATGCCCAAGGTTTCTGACTTGAAGCTGCCCACGCAGTTATAAGGTTGTTCTTTTTGCAAATAATTCTCAATTTGCTTGGCACTCAAAATTTTAAAAACAACCCTAGACTCTTCAACAACTGTGTCTATTGTATCGTTATCTGTGTTTAAAAGCGTCAAGCTTGTAAAAAATATTACGCTATTTCCAGAACTCTTCTCAAGTTGCTTAACGGCATTTTCATGTAATTGTGGTTTTGTCAGAATTTCATCACCGAGTATTGCTACTTGGTCAGAAGCAATAATAAGTCCACTGTGGCTTTTCGCCACTTCTCGTGCTTTTTCTTGTGCCAATCTAAACACCAACTGCTTGGGCGTTTCGTTGGCCTTTCTGGATTCGTCAATATCTGGTGATACAATATCAAAGTCCAAGCCCAATTTATTAAGCAGCTTTTTTCAAGTCGGAGGCCAAGCGGTCTTAGGAAGACAAAATTAATAACACAACTGATAAAGGTGTTTGTAAAATAGCATTATTTTACTTTATTGTTTATTATGTGCTTATCTATTATTGTAGCAATGGATGATAATCAACTTATCGGCAACAACAACGCCTTACCTTGGCGTCTGCCTGCAGATTTGGCCTATTTTAAAAAAATCACCAGCAACAAGCCAGTGCTAATGGGGCGTAAAACTTATGAATCCATTGGCAAACCACTGGACAATCGTCGCAATATAATAATAAGCCGTAATATTGATTTTCAAGCTGAGGGCTGCGAAATGGTTGACAGTATAAGTATTGCACTAAAATTAACTAAAAAAGATGTAATAGTAATTGGCGGCGCATCACTCTATGAGCAAACACTGCCAAGCGTTGATAGGCTCTATATCACCCAAATTGAAGGCAAATTTAAAGGCGACGCCTACTTCCCTGAATTTAATCGAGATGATTTTGTTGAAACATTTAGAGAGAGCCATAAGCCAAATGATAAAAACCCACGGATTGTCTTCCTAAGACCGCTTGGCCTCCGACTTGACAGAAGGCATAAAGACAAATAACCTTACTACCTAACCCCACTTGGTCTTATCGATTATCAAGTTTGCAGTATAATTCATAAAAATTATACTTTTACACTTGCACAACTTAAAACAAGATATATACATACAAGAACCATTGTATCTTACAGTTAATAAATAATTGACAATTCTATTGTATGTAAATAAAAATAAATATATACCAATGAAAACAATTGAAGAGTTTATAAAAAAAGAATCATTTGGCGGCATATTGTTAATATTTGCAACTATTTTTGCACTTATTTTAAGTAACACCTTTATGGCGCCACTATATGAATCGTTTTTACATATACCTGTAGAAATACGCATTGGCTCGCTATATTTAGATAAATCTCTTTATCATTGGGTTAATGATGGGTTAATGGCTATTTTCTTTTTACTAATTGGGCTTGAAGTAAAAAGAGAAATATTAGAAGGAAGCTTATCTTCTTTGGGTCAAATAGCCTTGCCTGGAATTGGTGGCATGGTTGTTCCTGCGATCATTTATTTAATATTTAACCAAAATAACCCAATTGCCATTAATGGGTGGGCAATTCCAACAGCAACAGATATTGCATTTGCATTAGCAATACTTTCATTGCTAGGTAATCGCATTCCTGCATCGCTTAAAATATTTTTAATGGCACTAGCGATTATTGATGATTTAGGGGCAATTGTAATAATTGCTATTTTTTATACAACTGAATTATCTGCATTATCTATCTATATTGCCGTTAGCTCTTTCATTATTTTAATTGTTTTAAACCAACTAGATGTTGTGAAAAAAATGGGATATTTTATTATAGGAACAATATTATGGATTAGTGTGCTTAAATCTGGCGTTCACGCTACTTTAGCTGGTGTAATTTTAGCATTTACAATTCCATTAAAAGTCAAGAACAGAAATAAAAAATCGTTATCACCACTTAAAGAAATAGAGCAAGATTTACACTTTTGGGTTATTTTTTTGATTCTGCCATTATTTGCTTTTGTTAATGCCGGTGTTGATATTACTAAAATATCGTTTAATCAAATGTCTGGATCTGTACCGCTAGGAATTATGCTTGGATTATTTATTGGCAAGCAACTAGGTGTATTTGGCTTTAGTTGGCTGGCAATCAAATTAAAGATCGCCCAATTGCCAAAAGACAGCAATTGGATACAACTTTATGGTGTATCCATATTAACAGGAATTGGATTTACAATGAGTTTATTTATTGTTTCTTTGGCATTTAAGGACGACAGTATCTTTCAATATACAGATAAATTGGCAATACTTATAGGGTCGTTTGCATCAGGAATTATTGGTTATTTAGTCCTAAGAATAAAAATATACAAAGATCATTCTGATTGACCAAAATTGAACGGCATACAAAAAACCTTGACAGAGAAAAGTCAAGTTTCTTTAAATTTTACATAGTAAAAATAAAATACAAAACAAAAAATGGTGCCGACGGCGAGAGTTGAACTCGCACAAGCATAGCTTACTACCCCCTCAAGGTAGCGTGTCTACCAATTCCACCACATCGGCAAAAATAATTAGTATTATTTAGGAACGTCAATCGTTGTATTCTTATCTTTAATTGACGGCACTAAGTCAATCGTTGTCTCTTTATTTAATGGCACTGGATCAATAAGTACTTGATCCATCACACTTTTAGGCTTTATTTCTGTGCTTGTTGGCGTTGCAAGATACGCTAAAGTCAAACTAGTAATAAAAAAACCAACAGCAATACTGGCAGTTAGTTTATATACGAATGAATTTGCGCCACGTGCTCCAAAAACTGATCCTGAAGCGCCAGAACCAAAAGCAGCACCAGCATCTGCGCCTTTACCATGTTGCATTAAGATAAGTGTGATTAGACCAAATGCCAACAACATATGAATAACTAAAACAACTTGAAATGACATAATAATTAACCCGCCTTACAAATACGTAAAAAATCATCTGGCTTTAGCGATGCCCCGCCAATCAAGCCGCCATCAATATCTTTGCAGGCAATTAGCTCATCCACATTATCCGGATTCATACTGCCACCATAAAGAATAGACGTTGATTGCGCTATATTCTCATCGTTTTGTGCCAACAACTCACGAATATAGGCATGTGTGTCTTGCGCCTGTTGTGGTGTTGCGGTAATACCAGTGCCGATCGCCCAAACTGGCTCATAAGCAATAATAACACCTTTAAAGGACTCAATTCCAACGCGCTCAATTACTGCATTAATTTGTCGTGCCACAGCATTCTTTGTATTGCCAGACTCTTTTTCTTCTAATAATTCACCAATACACAGCAATGGCGTTAACCCGTTATCTAACGCAACTTGTACTTTTCTAGCTACAATTTTATTAGTTTCACCATATAAACTTCTGCGCTCTGAATGCCCAACAATTACATACTCAACACCGAAGTCTTTAATCATATCCGCACTCACCTCACCTGTAAACGCACCTGAAATATTAATGTTTAGATTTTGTGCTCCGATCTTTAATTGTGAGTGAGTTGTCAAAGCCTCGGCCTGACATAAGTAAGGATAAGGTACACATACAATAACCTCTGATTTAACATCCATCATGCCCTTAAGAACGCCTAACAACAATGTGTTGACCGCTTCTTTTGAGGCGTTCATCTTCCAGTTGCCAGCTATAATTGTTTGACGCATAATATATTGATATTAATATGAAATTAAACAATGTTACTCTAATTGAATAAAAAAATCAATCAGTGCTTAGATTTTGAGCCAAAATAAAGCGCCAAAGAAACCATTAAAATACCGAGTGAAAAATACACCAAGTCTAGTGCGCCTACAAAAGTCATTGACAAAGAAACCTCAAAAAAGGTAACTACCAAAATCATTAAAATAACTTTAGCAAGCTTCGATTTTAAATCATCAAGCGAATTAATCACTAATACCTTTACCGACCTACCGCAGCCTTTAGCCTCATCAATATCAC
The DNA here is from genome assembly GCA_029237605.1 of Candidatus Thiodubiliella sp. Classification (GTDB taxonomy): domain Bacteria; phylum Pseudomonadota; class Gammaproteobacteria; order PS1; family Pseudothioglobaceae; genus Thiodubiliella. The sequence continues at coordinate 58,983 of JAQRGB010000034.1, read as the reverse complement.
TAATAAATAGCTCATACAAACCTAATGCAAATATTAGCAAAATAGTTGCCAGTAAAAATCCATCAATAGAGCCTACTGCATGAGCAACTATTTTAATTTTTAACATCCTTCTAGCCTCAATTGTTGAGTCTAAATACTCACCTGCATGCATAAATAACGAGCCGACATCAATGGCAGTAATCACAAACAGCACCAATGATAATAACAACGAGGAAAGTACTGCCACAAGTACCATAAGACGCGAATTCCATAATAATTTTTCAAAATACTTTTCAACTAATTTCATTTATTAACCTCCTACAATATCATTATATTAAAAATAAAAGCTAAACATATATAAACACTTACTTATAATAAAATAAGTAAAAAAACCACCTATTAGATAATTTTTGTCTTCAATACAATATCTTTACTATTTAAAAGACAGAAGTTTAGTATATCATTATTTGTTTTTAATAGAACAAAAATACAATTAAAATAATATTTTATTGTATGCACTTAAAATTTTATGTCAAAAACTTGGAAAAAATGCCTAGAAACCCTAAAAGACACTGTGCCAATAGGGCAATTTAGTGTTTGGATTAAGCCATTAATAGCTCAAGAAAAAAATGGTACTTTGACAATATTAGCGCCTAATAATTCAGCGGTAAAATATCTTAAAAAGAACCTAAAGCAAAAAATTAAAGATGCTATTACACAACACAACAAAAATCTTAAAGTTTTAATTGGTACTACAATACAACTACAAGTAAAAAAACAACACACAACGCCGCTTCTAAGTGACTATACTTTTGACAATTTAGTTTTAGGTAACGCCAATCAAATAGCCTATGGCGCTATTCAGCAAATCGCAGAAAATCTTGAAAGTTCTCCTTACAACCCTTGTATTATTTATGGTGATTCAGGGTTAGGAAAAACACATTTAATGCAAGCTGCAGGGCATTTAACACAAGAAAAAAATATTAAAACCAAAGTTATCTATGTACCACTAATGGATTTTGTCAGAAATATCACCACTAGCCTTCGCCACAATACTATTGAAGATATTAAATCTTACTACCAATCAGCAGACTTATTATTAGTGGATGATATTCACTTAATTGCCGGTAAGGAAAAATCTCAAGAAGAATTTTTTCATATTTTTAATTTCTTATTTAATACAAAAAAGCAGATTATATTCACTTGTGATCAATCGCCAAAAAACATTAAATCTTTAGAAGGACGTTTAAAAACAAGATTCTCTCAAGGCTTAAACCTGCTTTTAAAGCCGCCAGAATTAGAAATGCGTGCCGCAATTCTACTTAAAAAAGCACACAATAAAAAAATTAATATTGAACAAGTCGGATCGTAGCCATGTCGTTCTGTTATATTGCAGGTAATATAAACTCAAATGTACGAGATTTAGAAGGTGCGTTGTTAAAGCTTAAGGCATTCATTGATTTTTCTAAATTACCCAACCTTATTGTTACCAAAGAAGTTATAGATACTGCTCTAGAAGATTTAATTAAATCACAAACTGTAGCTGTTGATATTAATGATATACAAAAAGTAATTGCTAAATATTATGCAATTACTGTATCAGATTTAAGCTCAAAAAGCCGAAAAAAACATATTGTTTTAGCTCGACAAACAGCAATTTTCATAGCACATGAACTTACAGATTTATCTTTAACAAATATTGGAAAACATTTTGGAAACCGTGATCATTCCACAGTTTTTTATGCCATAAAAAAAATTAAATTAAAAATTGAAGAGGCTGAAACAAAAAGTAATCACGAGGTAATTAAATTAAAACTAGCTAACTTATAAACATAATCCACAATAACTTTTTCAATTAACTATTAATAATTTTAATAACTTAATTAATTATTACATTATGTAAACATAATCATTAATTTTTACATAAAATAAACACTAAACTATCAACATCTTAATTTATTGTTTTTAAAAGAAAATAATGTATTATCAACAAAAAATCACACAAATAATAATAATAATAATAAATTAAAGAATTACTTATGAATATACAACTTACAGTAAATGAATTATTAGAACCATTACAAACAGTTATTAGTGTTATTGAAAACCAACCAACACTACCAATTCTTTCACATGTATTAATTAAATTAAAAAATGGTGAATTAATTTTAACTACTACTGACATGGAAATCGAACTCCATACATCAAAAAATCCAAGCTCAAGAAAATATTAGTTTTACAATTTATGCAAAAGACTTAATTGATATTATTCGTAATTTAAATAAAAATACAATTATTAAATTTATTATTGAAAAATCTAAAATTTATATAGAAACTAATAATAATTCTTTTGAACTTAATACATTTAATACTCAAAATTTTCCAGAATTACCAAAAATTATTAATAGTGAAATTATTAATATTAATCGCACTACTTTAAAAGAAATAATTAAAAAAACATCATTCTCAATGGCTAATCAAGATATTCGTGCTTATTTAAATGGTTTATATATTGAAGTAAATAAAAATAATATTATTGTAGTTGCAACAGACGGGCATCGTTTATCAATCGGTAAAATTAAACAAAATAATAATTTAACTGATCAAAAAACTGTTATCTTACCAAGAAAAGCAGTATCAGAATTAAATAAAATTTTAGAAAAAGATGATAATTTAAATATTGATATACATCTTTCAAAAAATTATTTTCACTTAAAAACAAATAATACAATTTTAATTAGTCGCTTAATTGACGGTAATTTCCCTAATTATGAACAAGTAATTCCAACTAATTATGAAAATACAGTAATTGTTAATCGCCAAGATTTTTTAAATAATTTACAACAAGTTTCAATTTTTGTTGATGAGCGTACCAAAGGTGTTAAATTAACATTTAAAAACAATCAAATTAATATATTTTCTCATTCTGAACGAGGTCAGGCTAAAGCTAAAATTAAAATTAAAAATTTTAATAAAGAAATAGATATTGCTTTTAATATTAATTATTTAATTAGTGTTTTAGAAATTTTAACTACTGATGTAATTAATATTATTCTGCCTAGTAAAAATTCTAAATCTTGTTTATTGAATAATATTAATAATAAAGATTATCAATATGTTATTATGCCAATGAAAATATAATATATTAATCTAAGTCTTTATATGGCTATTATTAACAAATTATTTATTCATCAATTTCGTAATTTAACTTCTCAATATATTACACCTTGTAAAAATATAAATTTATTTATAGGTGGTAATGCACAAGGAAAAACTAATTTAATAGAAGCAATTTATTATTTAGGTCACAATCGATCTTTTAAAGCTAAAACCATTAAAGAAGTTATTAATTTTAATACCGATAAATTTCAATTAGATGCAGAAATTGATAAAAATAAAATAAAACTTAAAAAATCAAATAATAAAAGCACTATTAGTATTAACCAAAAAAATCACTAACACTTCACAATTAAGTCAAATACTACCAATTCAAATTATCACTCCAGATAAAGGATTTATTGTAAATGGAACTCCTAAAAATAAACGTTCTTATTTAGATTGGGGTGTGTTTCACGTGAAACCAGAAATTTCTAAAATATTCAAAAGTTATTACAAAATACTAAAAAATATTAATGTTTTACTTTCTAAAAATAAAACTAACGAATTAGATTTTTGGTTTTTAGAATTAGCAAAAACTGCTGCGATTATTAGTAAAAATCGTTTAGATTATTTGTATCAACTTAAAAAACTTTATTATCTAATCAGATAAAAAAATTAAATATATTAATTAATTTACAAGGTGAATTTAATTATCAATTTTTTTCTGGTTGGCCAAAAGAAATTGATGAAACTAATAAACAAAGTATTTATCAATATTTAAATAAAAATAAATTTTATTTATTACGTATTAAATATTTAAATTATGGACCTCATAAGGCTAATATTAATTTTTTATTTAATAATAAAAATGAATGTTTTTTTTCAAGGGGTGAACAAAAAACCTTATCTATTATTTTTTGGTTAACTCAAGTTGTATTGCTATCTAATATTAAAATAAACCCTATTGTTTTAATTGATGATTTATCATCTGAATTAGATGAAGAAAAAATTAATATTATTTTATATTATTTAAAGAATTTAAAAATCCAAGCTTTTATAACAAATATTGATTATAATTTATCTATAATTAATAAAATTAATCCCATGGTGTTTCAAATTAAAAATGGCAATATTAAATAAAATTATTAATTTTAATACACCTCTTAAAAATCAACATATCTAAAAATAATCTAAATAAAATATAGTAAAAAAAATCTTATTTTTAGGTTTTTCATGATATAATTAATTAATTAATTAATTATAAAATCTTTAATGTCTAAAGAACAAATGCAAGAATATCAAGCTTCTAATATTAAGATTTTAAAAGGACTTGATGCAGTTAGAAAACGTCCAGGAATGTATATTGGTGATACCGATGATGGCACAGGTTTGCACCATATGGTATTTGAAGTAGTTGACAATGCTATTGATGAAGCTTTAGCTGGATATTGTTCAAAAATTAATATTATTATTTATGAAGACCAATCAATATCTGTAACTGATAATGGCCGAGGTATTCCAGTTGATATTCATCCTGAAGAAGGTATAAGTGCAGCCGAAGTTATTATGACAGTATTACATGCAGGCGGTAAATTTGATGATAATTCTTATAAAGTATCTGGTGGTTTACATGGTGTAGGTGTTTCCGTTGTAAATGCTTTATCTGAAACTGTACATTTAACTGTGTGTCGTGATGGTAAAATTTATGAACAAAACTATACTTTAGGTGTACCAGATGCATCAATGACAGTCACAGGTAAAACTGATGTGACTGGATCAACCATTCACTTTAAACCAAGTCCTGAAGTTTTTAATATTATTGAATTTAAATATGATATATTAGCTAATCGTGTGCGTGAATTATCGTTTTTAAATTCAGGTGTTCATATTGAAATTAAAGAAATAAAAACAGGCCGTAAAGATATATTTAAATATGATGGTGGTATTACTGCTTTTGTTAAACATCTTAATAAATCTAAAAATTCGATACATAATGACATTATTAATATTTCAACTAAACGTGATGAAATTGAAATTGATGTTGCTTTGCAGTGGAGTGATTCTTATCAAGAAAGTATTTATTGTTTTACAAATAATATTCCTCAACGTGATGGCGGCGCTCACTTAGCTGGTTTTAGAGGGGCATTAACACGAACACTGAATAATTATACCTTGTCTTCCTAAGACCGCTTGGCCTCCGACTTAACAATTACTGGTGAAGATACACGAGAAGGTTTAACTGCAATTGTTTCAATTAAAGTACCAGACCCTAAGTTTTCATCACAAACTAAAGATAAATTAGTATCATCTGAAGTACGTGCACCGGTTGAATCAGCACTTAATGAAAAATTAGGTGAATATCTTTTAGAAAACCCAAATGAAGCAAAAATTATTATTGGTAAGGTTTTGGACGCTTCACGCGCTCGAAATGCAGCACGAAAAGCTAGAGAAATAACTCGTCGTAAGGGTGCACTTGATATTGCTGGTTTACCAGGGAAATTAAGCGATTGTCAAACAAAAGATCCTGCTGAAAGTGAGATTTTTTTAGTAGAGGGCGATTCTGCAGGTGGTTCTGCTAAACAAGGTCGTGATCGACGAACTCAAGCAATTTTACCACTTAAAGGTAAAATATTAAATGTTGAAAAAGCACGTTTTGAAAAAATGTTAACCTCTGCTGAAGTTGGTACTTTAATTACTGCACTTGGTTGTGGCATTGGAAAAGAAGAATATGATAAAGTCGGAGGCCAAGCGGTCTTAGGAAGACAAGATTGTTATTATGACAGATGCTGATGTTGATGGTGCACATATTCGAACTTTATTATTAACTTTTTTATCGCTATTTACCTGAATTAATTGAAAATGGCTATTTATATATTGCTCAACCACCTTTATATAAAATTAAAAAAGGTAAGCAAGAGCAATATTTAAAAGATGATCAAGAACTTAATAATTATTTATTACAAGAAACGGTGAATAATGCAAATTTATTTATCAATGCACAAACACCGGCAATTTTTGGTATTGCGCTAGAAACAGCAGTAAAAGATTATTATAAAATTAATTCAATTATTAAACGTCAATCAAATAAAATTAGTCCAGTTTTGTTAAATGCTATTGTTCAAACAAACCCATTAAAAGATTTAAAAGATATAAATAAGATAAGTGCTTGGATTAAGCAACTGGAGCAAATTTTATCACAAAATTTATCTTTATCACAAAAACATACAGTTATTTTTAATTCAAATACTAACGAAATTGAACATACTTTATCTGTATATGGAGTAGATACAGATATTGACTTTCTTGATGAATTATTCTTTTCTTCAACAGATTATGCAAGTATTAGAAAATTTGCACAAGAAATTGAAAATATGATTGTTGAAGAATCTTTTATTAAGAAAAAAGAGAAAACTATCAAAGTAAAAAATTTTACAGAAGTAGTTACATTTTTAATGAACGATGCCAAGAAAGGTCAAAGCTTTCAGCGTTATAAAGGTCTAGGAGAAATGAACCCAGATCAGTTATGGGAAACTACAATGAATCCGGAAAATAGAATTTTATTAAAAGTTAAAGTTGAAGATGCTATTATAGCAGACGAAGTTTTTTCAACTTTAATGGGTGACGAAGTAGAGCCACGCAGAAATTTTATTGAAGACAATGCACTTTCTATTGATAATTTAGATTTTTAAAAAAATAATATGTCGAAAAAACACCCTATTATTGTTGTAACTGGCTCATCTGGTGCTGGAACTACTTTTGTAAAACGTGCATTCGAATCTATTTTTAAAAAAGAAAATATTAATCCATTAATTGTTGAGGGTGATAGTTTTCATAAATATGACCGTATTGGAATGAAAAAAATGGTGCAAGAACAAGAAATTAAAGGCAATCATTTTTTTCTCATTTTGGTCCAGATGCTAATAAATTTGATAAAATTGAACAAACTTTTAAGAAATACGGTTCTACTGGAACATGTGAACGTCGTTATTATATACATTCTGATGACGAAGCACTTGAACACAATACAAGGATGGGCTTAAGTCTTAATCCTGGTGAATTTACCCCTTGGGAAAAAGTTGGTGATAATACAGATTTATTATTTTATGAAGGTTTGCACGGAGCCGTTGTTTCTAATAGCGTTAACATGGCGCAATATGGAGATCTAAAAATTGGCGTTGTACCTAGTGTTAATCTTGAATGGATTCAAAAAATTCACCGTGATAACGCTGAGCGTGGATATTCTGCAGAGGAAACGGTTGATACAATTTTACGCAGAATGCCAGATTATATTAATTATATTACACCACAGTTTTCTCAAACAGATATTAACTTCCAGCGTATTGCCACTGTAGATACCTCTAATCCCTTTATTACACGTAATATTCCTGCTCCAGACGAATCTCTTGTGGTAATTCGTTTTAAAAATTTAAGTAAAACAATCGTTGATTTTTTACATGTTAAAAACATGATTGAAGGTTCGTTTATGTCTAGACGTAATACAATTGTAGTGCCAGGCAACAAAATGGGATTAGCAATGGAAGTTATTTTGTATCCAATCATTCATAATTTGATTAATAACAAATAATTAAATCATGCCGAATAAGAATACTAGCTAAATGACTAGTATGTTTATTTAAAATAAAATAATAAATGAATGTAATAAAAGCACCTTTAAAACCTAGTTTTATCCGATTTTTTATTTATTGGTTAAAGCTTGGATTTATTAGTTTTGGTGGCCCTGCTGGGCAAATATCAATGATGCATCAAGAGTTGGTAGAAAAGCGTCGTTGGATTTCAGAGCATCGTTTTTTACACGCTCTAAATTACACTATGATATTACCAGGCCCCGAGGCACAACAACTTGCTACTTATATTGGTTGGTTGATGTTTGGTGTGCGTGGTGGTATTGTGGCGGGAGTACTGTTTGTATTACCATCCTTGTTTATATTGAGCGCATTAACATGGATATATTTAACATACGGTAATGTTGACATAGTAGAAGGGGTTTTTTACGGTATCAAGCCTACAGTGACTGCTATTGTTTTATTTGCTGCTTATCGTATTGGTTCTAAAGCCTTATCAAACAACATTTTAAAGATACTTGCAATACTTGCATTTATTGCGATTTTTATATTTAAAGTGCCTTTCCCTTATATTATTCTATGCGCTGCATTAATTGGCTATATGGGTGCTAAATTATCACCTGATACTTTTAATATGAGAACAGATCATGGTAACAGTAAGTATACTTACTGCCCAGCGTTAATTGATGATAATACACCTATTCCTGAGTATGCTAAATTTAAGCTATCACGTTTAATTGTTTTTATTGTGGTAAGTGTTGTACTTGGCATATCAATTATGAGTTTTTTAGATAACAAAGTTTTACATGATATGGCTGAATTTTTTACTAAAGCTGCACTTGTTACCTTTGGAGGTGCTTATGCGGTACTGCCTTATATCTACCAAGGAGGAGTTGAACAATATGGTTGGCTGAGTAACACACAGATGATGGATGGTTTAGCTTTAGGAGAATCTACCCCAGGGCCACTGATTATGGTGGTGGCATTTGTAGGTTTTGTAGGTGCAACAGTAAAAGAAATTTTTGGCGCAGAGTCTGTGTTAATGGCTGGATTCGCTGGTGCATCGGTGGCTACTTTCTTTACCTTTTTACCATCGTTTTTATTTATTTTTTTAGGTGGCCCACGGGTTGAGGCAACACGAGGTGATCTTAAATTTAGTGCACCGCTATCGGCAGTAACGGCGGCCGTAGTAGGCGTTATTGTGAATTTAGCAGTATTTTTCGCACTTGCCACACTTTATCAAAACAGCCAAATAGACTGGTTTGCTACTATTATTACTATTATTACTATTATTGCATTTATTGCATTTATTGCATTATTTTATTTTAAAATAGGCATTATGAGTGTGATTGCTGCAGGCAGCATACTTGGTTTAAGTGTGTCATTTTTCTAAATTGTTAGTATAATATATATAGTTATGATTTTATATTATGTTTTAAATACTACACATAATAATGGATATCAATAAACAATTAGGTTGCATGTTATCGAGTAATACTATAATTTTTACAGCAATATTTTTAGTTATATCTTAATATTATGTTCGCGTTAAAAATATAAATAATATTACAGAATGAAGTGTGTTTTTTGTATAAAGATAGAGAAAAATGAAAATAATAATAAATTTATCTGTAATATTTTTAATAGTATTTGGACTAACATCTTGTGCTGTACAAACTTTAATTAAAAAAGCTAATTTAGATGTACAAACTAAAATGAGCGACACGATATTTTTAGAGCCAGTCAGGCCAGATAAAAAATATATATATATTGATATTCGCAATACATCAGATAAAGATCTGCATGTCGAGCCTAAGATTGAAAAAATATTAATTAGCAATGGTTATGTCTTAACACAAAACCCAGATAGTGCTAATTTTATGTTACAAGCTAATATATTAAAGGTTGGAAAATCAGACTTAAGAGAGTCTACTTCGGCTTTGGTTGGCGGCTTCGGTGGCGCAATTGTTGGGGCAGCTTTATTAGGAAATAGCCCTAATTCTGTAAAAAATGTTGGATTAATATCCGGAGTATTTAGTTTTGAACGACATGGCTACGATCCGACTTTGATAGAAGATGTTGTTTATAATATGATAACTGATATTCAGGTCAGAGAAAGGCCACTAACTGACGAAAGCATTACGCAACAACAAAACACCAATATATCTCAAGGAACAGGAACTAAGGTTATACAAAAAATAACAGGGGGAAGGATTAATTGGAAAACATACCGCTCTCGCATTGTTAGCACAGCAAACAAAGTGAACTTGAAATTTGATGATGCACAAAAAGAGCTAGAAAAAGGTTTAATTAGAGCTATTAGTGGTATTTTTTAAAAGAATAAACAAGGTACTTCACCTAATAATATCAGATATTATTAGGTGAGTTTTGCATAAAGAATAAGTAGGCTGGATTTTGACTGTCTTGCAAAGAATAAGACGCTAACGTTGTTGAGTGGTATTAATTTTACACTTGCTTTGAAAAATAGACTATGAGGTAAAAATAGATCTTAAAAAAACAAAGGCAATGCTTTAAAGCTGAAGTATAGTAAGCAAACTTAATTGTATGATAATATAATGTCCCACAAGGGGTCGGCTATCTTGTAACAATATTAATCAATTTATTTGGCACTACAATTACTTTAATTACGGTTCTATTTTTGGTGAATTTAACAACATTATCATTAGCCAATGCTTTGGATTTTATTTGCGCTTTATCGGTATCAGCGCTAAGAGTTAATTTTGTACGAAGTTTACCATCTACCTGCACGATAATTTGCACCTTATCTTGTACAAGCGCACTCTCATCAACAATCGGCCAAGGCTCATTGATAATGGCGTGCGTATTGCCTAATTCTTGCCACAGATAATGGCATATATGTGGTGCAATCGGACTCAGCGCTTTAAGTAAGATATGTAGTGATTCTTCACGCACTGCCATCGAGGTGTCTGTGGTATTGGTGAATTTTGACAGAGTGTTGTTGAGTTCCATGAGCGCTGCAATAACCGTATTAAACAGGTGTCTGTTCTGCATGTTATCAGTAACTTTATTTAGTATTTGATGGGCTTTAAAGCGTATATTTTTTTGCTGTTTATTAAGGTTATCTAAAGAGCCGACAGTATTATTTTCTTTGTCCTTTATAAAATACAAAGCTAAACGATAAACTTTATTAATAAAGCGATATACACCTTCTAGCCCAGAATAATTCCACTCTAAATCTTGTGTAGGAGGGGCTGCAAACAAAATAAATAAGCGTACCGTATCTGCGCCATATTTGGCTATCATTTCTTGTGGGTCGACAGTATTGCCTTTAGATTTGCTCATTTTGAATCCATCTTTTAAAACCATGCCCTGTGTTAGTAGGTTTTTAAATGGTTCATCATTTTTAACTAACCCCTCGTCACGCAGTAATTTGTTGAAAAATCTTGCATACAAAAGATGCAGGATTGCATGTTCTATGCCGCCAATATATTGGTCTACACCTCCTTCTCCTAGCCAATAGTTAGTGCGTTCGTCTAACATAACTTCGCTATTATCTTTGCAAGTGTAGCGCGCAAAATACCAAGATGATTCAAAAAAAGTATCAAAAGTGTCGGTTTCACGCATCGCCGCATCGCCGCATTTCGGGCAGGTGACTTGGTAAAATTCTGGCATTTTTTTAATCGGTGAACCAACGCCGCTAAAGACTACCTCTTCGGGTAAAATAACTGGTAAGTTGGATTCTTCAACGGCTACTGATCCACAACTTGGGCAGTTAATAATGGGAATTGGGCAACCCCAATAGCGTTGGCGTGATACCCCCCAATCACGCAAGCGGTAGTTGGTTTTCTTACTACCTAAGCCTTTATCTTCAATAGTTTTGACAATTGCTCGAAAGGCCTGGTCAAAATTTAAGCCATTAAATTCGCCAGAATTAAATAAAATACCTTTGTCAGTAATGGCGCATTTATCGATGTTTTGGTCTTCGTTGATGACTTGTTTGATATTGATATTGTATTTTTTGGCAAATTCATAATCGCGCTCATCATGTGCTGGTACGCTCATTACTGCACCTGTTCCATATTCCATTAATACAAAATTAGCAATCCAAATTGGCACAGCCTCTCCAGTAACTGGGTGCATGCATTTGAGCCCTGAATTAATGCCTTTTTTTTCCATAGTTTTTATAGCGGCTTCAGAAGTTTCCATAGTTTTGCACTCGTCAATAAAGGCTTGCACGACGGTATTGTTTTTGCCTGCATTTAGTGCTAAAGGGTGTTCTGCAGCAATTGCTAAATAAGTAACACCCATTAGCGTATCTGGTCGTGTGGTATAAACACTTATTGCATCACCACCCTCTCTAATGAAGCCAATTTCTAAACCTATTGATTTGCCAATCCAATTTTTTTGCATGGCTTTAACTGCATTAGGCCATCCGTCTAATTTATCTAAATCGTTTAATAATTCGTCGGCATAATTAGTGATACGCATAAACCATTGTGATATTTCTTTTTGCTCAATCAGTGCATTTGAACGCCATCCACGTCCATCAATAACTTGTTCATTTGCTAGTACGGTTTTATCAACTGGATCCCAATTGACAATGGACTTCTTTTTATATACCAAATTTTTTTTAAATAATTTAACAAACAACCACTGCTCCCAACGGTAATACTTCGGATGACAAGTGGCAAGCTCGCGAGACCAATCATAACCAAAACCTAATTGGCTTAGTTGGTTTTTCATATAGTCTATATTTTTATAAGTCCATTGTGCTGGAGGAACTTTATTTTTTAATGCGGCGTTTTCAGCTGGCAAGCCAAAGCCGTCCCAGCCAATTGGTTGTAGTACATTTTTACCTTGCATTTTTTGATAGCGAGAAATTACATCACCAATGCTATAATTACGTACGTGTCCCATATGTAGACGACCTGAAGGGTATGGAAACATACTTAAGCAGTAAAATTTTTCTTTTGTGTCATCTTCAATAACTTTAAATGAATTATTTTCTTGCCAATATTTTTGCGCTTGCGCCTCTATTTTTTTAGCGTTATATTCTAAGTTCATATGTTTACTTTTGGTTACAAGGCGAGATGACAGGATTAAGTTCCAGTGTACCAACTAATTCATTAACACTATTTAAGTTATTATTTATGAGATATTGACTAATACCATCATTAATTTTATGACATACTAAAGGGTTGTAAAATAGTGCAGTCCCAACGCCAATAGTAGCTGCCCCAGCAATGATAAATTCAATCGCATCATTTGCACTCATAATGCCACCTTGGCCAATAATTGGTATATTATGTTTTTTACTAACTTGATAAACTTGATGCACTTTTAATAAAGCAACGGGCTTAATTGCACTTCCTGACAATCCACCTTGATTATTGCCAATAACAGGCCTGCGCGAACTTGTATCAATTGCCATGCCCATTAGCGTGTTAATTACTGCCAAGCCATCTGTTCCTGCATCAATGCAACATTGTGCACTATGAGCAATATCAGTTTGGTTAGGTGAGAGCTTAGTAATAATTGGCTTTGTCGTATTTTGACGACAAGCCTCAACTACACGATAGGACATATCTGGGTCATTGCCAAACGTTACCCCTCCTTCTTTGATATTTGGGCATGAAATGTTTATTTCTATAGCATCAATATCGGTGTCATCAAAGCGCTTAGTGATTTCTTCGTATTCTTGTACAGATGAACCTGAAATATTGATGATAAAACGAGTTTCAGCTTTGTCTAATCTTGGCATAATATCATTAATAACAACATCAGCGCCAGGATTCTGCAAGCCTATAGCATTAATCATTCCATTGGGTGTTTCGCAGACTCTATGCGAGATATTGCCAAGACGTGGCTCTAGTGTAGTGCCCTTAAGGCAGACAGCGCCAACATTTTTGTTAGAAAATCCTTGAATGCGTGTGTATTCTTCTCCAAAACCAACACATCCAGATAGCAGGACAATTGGCGAATTCAGAGACATTCCGCAGAGCTTAGTTTTTAAATTATTATGCATAAGTGTGTTATTATACATTTTTTGTTAAAATCATTTACTATGAAAGGGTTGTTTATTAGTGGCAGTGGTACTAATGTTGGAAAAACATTTATTGCTAGTCATATTATTCGAGTGCTTAATACAAAATATCATATTGTAGCTAGAAAGCCGATTGAAAGTGATTGTATCAAAACTAGTGGTGGTGGTTTACTACCAAGAGATGCAGTATTGTTAAACAATGCTTGTGCAAATTCAGGACCGATTGATGTGGTTTGTCGGTTCAAATTTGAAGCCTGTGTGAGCAGTGAAAAAGCCAGTATGGACCAAAACTTAAGCATTACTATTCAGGATTTAGTTAAGGCAGTTCAGCCAAATAGTAAAGATGATTTTATGGTAATTGAGGGTGCAGGAGGTCTATATTCACCAATTGCACAGCAAATATTAAATAGTGATTTTGCTATTACTATTAATTTACCTATTGTTATTGTTGTTAAAGATGAATTGGGTGCTGTTAATCAGGCATTACTTAGCGTAGAAGTCGCCAAAAAACATAAGCTAAACATAGTAATGTTGGTTTTAAATCAAATAATGCCTAATAATTTAGACAACGCTAAGGCGATTAGTTGTTATACAGATGTTGACGTGGTGACTTTTAACAAAGATAAAAAAAGTGACTTTGATGCCAAGATATTGACATTAATAACAGCATTATATTAGTTTATATTTTTCTGTATCAGTAGATTTGGTTTCATTTTAAAAAAATATGCTTACGTATTTCTTATCTGTATAAATTTACAACTAAGGAGGTGAGTTTGCATTGCAACCGATATTAAGCACAATTTTGTCTTGCTAAATAAAAATGGTTTGAATATAACGCAACTAACATTATATTTTGAATAATTAGTCAAAGCTATGATGCGTAAGTTAAATTATGTATCATAGTTTCAGTGAACACGTATTAAACAGAGTATAGCTGAGGTCGCAATAGTTGTTTTTCTAGGTGTTATATTCTTTCTCACAATCAGTCAAACTTTCTTTAAACCCTTCTCTTGCAAACAAACGCTTTGCATAATCAGTTGCCGCTTTTCCTGGTTTTCCCAAATTAATATCCAGCCTTTTTAAACGCCATAACAATACTGCTAAGCAAGCATCAACAATCGTCATGCTGTTGCTATTAAAGAAAGGCTGGTGTGCAAACAGAGGCGTTAATTCTATTAAGTTGCTTTTAATGATTTTTCTTGCATTATCAGCATCTTTTTTTATACCTGTTTGGATGGTATTTACTAATTCAAACCAGTTGCCAGTTGCTCTTGTAAATCTAAATATTAGTAGACGTTTTTTTGATTTTTCAATTGGGTCAACGGGTAACAATGGGGGGAATGGAAATCTCTCATCTAGGTATTCCATGATGACAGAAAGGTCGTATAAAATAACACCACGGTCAAATAAAGTCGGATCGTAGCCATGTCGTTCTGTGAAATCAAAGATTTCTTCAGGGAAATCTTTGATTTTTAAGTTAATAATCTCTCTTTCAATTTTCTTTTCTGCCATAATAAAGCGTACTATATGCGATTCCATTCCACTAATAGAAGAATAAAGAATAGTTGAAGATTGGTTTATTTTACTTAACATATCGAACGGGTCCTTTAAAAATAAAAAAAACAGCACTTACTCACTAAGGAGATGCTGTTAGATTGCACCAAAAAATAAAATCAATTAATCTTTAGCACGCCATTTGCCATATTTCACGTCTTTCCAATATTCTTTTTTCATTAAATAAGCGAGAATAAACAAAATAATCAAGAATCCTAATACCTTATAGCCCAAATCAACACGCACTAGCCTTGCAGGCTCTCCAACGTAGTCTAAGAAATTGACAATATCCCTAACATCTTGATCAAATGCTTTTGGTGATTTAGTTTTTTTAAGGGCCCACAAAACATCTGGCATAGATACGTTGGCAAAGATTTTGTTATTTACACCAAATGGGCGAGAAGCATCTGCATAAAAACTATGCAGATAAGTGTAAATCCAATCTACACCTTTTGAGCGAGAAACTAAAGATAAATCTGGTGGAGTTACTCCGAACCATTTTAAAGAGCCATCTTTTGGCATTGACGAGGTTATTTTACCACCAATTTTTTCGCTATTAAACATTAAATTTTTCTCGATATCGGCGTCAGATATATTGAGATCTTTACCGATGCGGTTATAACGCATAAACGAAATTGAATGACAACCTGAACAATAGTTCATAAATAACTTTGCGCCATTTTGCAGTGATTTTTGATTATTAATATCGGTATTTGCAGAGTTTAAGTGCACATCTACGTTAGCCAGTATATTGAATGAAGCTATTAAGCTTATTAAAACAGACGCCGTTGGCTCACAGAACGACATGGCTACGATCCGACTTATTACCCTGTTATTCTTTTAGGTTCTGTCTTGGTTTTTCCAATTGAGGTAAACCAAGGCATTAAGATAAAGAAGCCAAAATAAGCAACAGTAAATACACGCGCTAAAAAGACATTTGTTGGTGTTACTGGCTGCATGCCTAAGTAACCCAAATAAATAAAACTCACCACAAAAATACCTAATGCAATTTTATATGGATATGAGCGGTAACGAATTGACTTTACTTTAGAACGGTCTAACCATGGTAGAGCTAATAGAATTAGTAACGATGAAAACATACCCATAACCCCTGGAAATTGTGAACCAAACATTGGTGGAATTGCTCTTAACACTGAATAAAAGGGCGTTAAATACCAAAGTGGCGCGATATGGTCAGGTGTTTTAAGCGGGTTGGCCTCAACAAAATTAGCATTCTCTAGAAAATAACCGTTGAGAGTTGGCGAAAAAAACACAACAGCTGAGAAAATCATTAAGAATACCACTACGCCAACAATATCTTTTACGCTGTAGTAGGGGTGAAATGGAATACCATCTTTAGGAATGCCTTTTTTATCTTTATTCTTTTTGATTTCAATGCCATCTGGGTTGTTTGACCCAACTGTATGCAATGCCACAATGTGTAAGAATACTAATATTACCAAGATAAGTGGTAACGCAATAACATGCAATGAGAAAAAACGGTTTAGCGCAGGATCACCTACTACGTAGTCACCTAAAATCCATATTAACAGATCAGGTCCAATAAATGGCACAGAGCCAAATAGTGAAATAATTACTTGTGCCCCCCAATAAGACATCTGCCCCCATGGTAATACATAGCCCATAAATGCTTCGGCCATTAGCACAATATAGAGTACCATACCAATAATCCAAATTAATTCACGCGGTGTTTTGTATGAACCATAAAGCAAGGCACGGTACATATGTAGGTAAATCACTATGAAGAATGCTGATGCGCCTGTTGAATGCATATAGCGAATTAACCAACCCCAATCAACATCACGCATAATATATTCAACTGAAGCAAATGCATTGGCTTCATCAGCCTTAAAGTGCATAGTTAAGAATATGCCGGTAACAATTTGCATTACTAATACTAGAATTGCTAATGAACCAAAAAAGTACCAAAAATTAAAATTTCTTGGTGTGTAGTATTCTGCTAAATGCTCGTTCCAAACTTTAGTTAACGGAAATCTTTGGTCAATCCAGTTTTTATTATTATTCATTATTCGCCTCTAAGATGCTTTTGGGCCAATACCAATTCGAATTAATGAATCAGATACAAAATGATATGGCGGGATTATCAAGTTAGTTGGCGCTGGAACGCCTGAGAAAACGCGACCTGCTAAGTCAAATTTGGAACCATGACATGGACAATAGAAGCCACCTTTCCAAAGGTCACCACCTAAATCAGCTGCGCCAATTTCTGGACGATAAGTGGGTGAACAGCCTAAATGTGTACAAATGCCAATAATAACTGCAATATTAGGGTTAATTGAGCGGTAAGCATTCTTAGCATACGTTGGTTGTTGAGAGGTTTCGTCGCTATTAGGGTCAGACAACATACTATTCATTGTATTTAAGTTTGCGATAGTTGTTTTGTCGCGCTTAAAAACCCAAACTGGCTTTTTACGCCATAACACACGTACTAATTGTCCATTTTCCAGTTTGCTGATATTAATATCAACGGGCGCACTAGCAGATTTTGCTCTTGCCGATGGCATCCAAGTTGATAAAAATGGCCATGCTACAAAGCCAACACCAACAGCACCAACCACGCTTGTTGCGCTAGTTATAAAGCGTCTTTTCTTAAGGTCTATTGCTTGTTCTGACATAAAGTGATTATTCTTTTTTTGGAAAAATGATTAAAACAAAAGCCCGATAATTATAATGTATATTATCTTTGTTAAGTTAAATTATTTTAATATTTTTTCAAATCAATTTTTACAACTACTTTTTTTATGTTTTTAAGTGATTCTATTTGCCTTATTGCATCCAGTAAAATATTGCTTTGTTCCTTTGCACGAAAAATTATTGCTTGATTATCAGTAACAAAAACAGCGGTGTTATTTTTAATGACACATAGTGATAATGTCGCAAATTGTTTTGGTAGGCATTCTGACAATTGTTCATTGGCATAACTTAAGGTTCTAGCTGTTTTAAATAGCTGTCCCAATACACCTTTTGGGGTAAATTTTGATAAGGTTGTTATTTTTTTTGACATAAGTATTTTAATTATATATATTATGCCATCTGTGGGAAAATAGAATAATTTTTAAAATTATGTTTGATAAATATCAATGAGTATTATAAATAAAATTGCCTCTAAGATTATTGGCTCTCGTAACAATAGATTAATAAAAAAACTTAGCGAAGTGATTGAGAGTATTAATATACTTGAGCCAGGATTACAGGCTTTAGATGACAAAGAATTAAAGGCTAAAACGCAAGAATTTAAGCAAAAGTTTGAAAAACAAGCAACATTAAGATCTTTATTGCCAGAAGCATTTGCAGTGATGCGTGAAGCCAGCGTTAGAGTGTTGGGGCTTAGGCACCATGATGTGCAAATGATTGGTGGCATGGTGCTTAGTGATGGCAATATTTCAGAAATGGGCACTGGTGAAGGAAAAACTTTGGTAGCAACTTTGCCTGCTTATTTAAACGCGCTTACTGGTAATGGCGTTCATATAGTTACGGTAAATGATTATTTGGCGGCGCGTGATGCACAGTGGATGGGCAAAATATTTGATTTTTTAGGTTTGAGTGTTGGCGTTGTTACTTCAGATATGCCGCCAGAAAATAAAAAAGACGCTTATAACTGTGATATTGTTTATGCGACAAATAATGAGTTAGGCTTTGACTATTTAAGAGATAACATGGCGTTCACTGCTGAGCAAAAAGTACAGCGCGAACTTAATTTTGCTATTATTGATGAAGTTGATTCTATTTTAATTGATGAAGCTAGAACGCCGCTTATTATTTCTGGCCCAGCAGACGATTATTCTGATGTTTATCAGGCGATTAATCACATGATTCCAAATTTTATCAAGCAAACTGAGAGCGGAGAAGGTAAAGAAATTGTGGTTGAAGAAGAAGGTGATTACACCGTTGATGAAAAGCATCAGCAGGTATTTTTGACTGATAGTGGACACGCCAAGGCAGAAATCCTGTTAATTGAGACAGGTGTTTTATTGGAAGGAGCGAATTTATATGATGCAAGTAATCTTTTGTTGATGCAGCATATTAGTTCAGCATTGCGTGCGCATGTTTTGTTCCACAAAGATGACAATTATATTATTGACGGTGATGAAGTAGTGATTGTTGATGAGTTTACCGGTAGGGCTATGCCAGGGCGTCGTTGGTCTGAAGGACTGCATCAGGCGATTGAAGCTAAAGAAGGCGTGAGTATTAAAAATGAAAATCAAACCTTGGCGTCAATTACTTTTCAGAACTATTTCAGACTCTACAACAAGCTTTCGGGTATGACAGGTACAGCGGACACTGAGGCAGTTGAGTTTCAGTCGATTTATAATTTAGAAACTGTGGTCGTCCCACCGAACAAGCCATCGTCACGAGACGATATGCCAGATCAAATTTATCTAACTTTAGATGAAAAATTAGAAGCAATTGCTAAAGACATAGAGGGATGCCAAAAAACAGGACAGCCTGTTTTGGTAGGCACAAGTAGTATCGAGAATTCTGAGGCAATTTCAGCACTTCTATTACAGAAGAATATTAAACACGAAGTTTTGAACGCTAAACAGCATGAGCGAGAAGCACAAATTATTGCTAATGCTGGAGCGATTGGCGCGGTAACAATTGCGACAAATATGGCTGGTAGGGGCACAGATATTGTGCTTGGAGGTAAATTAACAGAAGATGCAACCGATGCGCAAAAACAAGATTGGCAAAAGCATCATGACGACGTGATTAAAGCTGGTGGATTGCATATTGTCGGCACTGAGCGCAATGAGTCTCGTCGTGTGGATAATCAGTTACGTGGCCGTTCTGGTCGTCAAGGTGATGTAGGGTCAACGCGTTTTTATCTATCTTTGGAAGACAATTTAATGCGTATTTTTGCTAGTGAAAAAATGGCAACAATGATGCAGAGATTGGGCATGAAAAAAGGCGAAGCCATTGAACATAAGATGGTAAATCGTGCTATCGAAAATGCACAGAAAAAAGTCGAAGGCATGAACTATGATTCGCGTAAACACCTCTTAGAGTATGACAATGTGTCGAATGACCAGCGCAGAGTAGTTTATAAATTACGAGATGAATTAATGGGTTCTAATAATGAAGTCGGATCGTAGCCATGTCGTTCTGTGATTTATTTGCCGATTATATCTCGTTAATACAGTCTGAAGAAGATTGGGACGTTGAAGGCTTACATAATGCATTGAAGGCAGACTATGCAGCTACTTTCCCATTACAAGAATGGCTAGATGAAGGTGTGGATGTGGGCAAATTGAAATCAAGAATTTCCCAAGGTCCTGATAACAACTCCTTGGCTCACAGAACGACATGGCTACGATCCGACTTGTTGGTAGCGAACAAATGCGTGGCTTTGAAAAAGCGGTAATGCTACAAACTTTAGATCATTTTTGGAAAGAGCATTTGGCGGCTATGGATTACTTACGTCAAAGTGTGAATTTACGAGGCTATGCACAGAAAAACCCAACACAAGAATATAAGCGTGAATCTTTTGCAATGTTTGAGACTTTATTAAACACGATTAATGTTGAGATTGTTAAGGCACTCTCCAGTGTGGCTATTAATGAAAATACCAGTGCTGATGATGTAGAACAACAAAACAATAACGATACACAGCAAATGCGCCACGAAGCGGCGGCGATGAAAAATATAGACAACAAAAGCCCAAGTGGATTGCAAACTTATCAGCGCAGTGGTGAGAAAATAGGACGCAACAGCCCATGCCATTGTGGTTCAGGTAAAAAATACAAACAATGCCATGGCAAAAACTAGTATCTACATAGGCCTAATGTCAGGCACTAGCATGGATGGCGTTGATGGTGTTGTACTTGATGATTGTCAGAAAATTATTACTTCGACTTACACGCCATATTCTGCAGAGTTAAAAACGCGCTTGCAACAATTAAGTCAAATGGGAAGTGTGTTTTTAGCAGACTTAGCTCAAGCTGAGATTGATGTGGCGCAAATATTTGCACAAACTGCCACTCAACTATTAACACAAAGTTTGTTGAGCAAAGATGATATTCGAGCAATTGGCTCGCATGGACAGACTATATATCATCAAGGTGGTAAATATTCTATGCAAATTGGGCATGGCGCACTCATTGCTGAGCAAACAGGCATTACTACAGTGGCAGATTTTCGTATGCAAGATGTGGCAGCTGGCGGGCAAGGCGCCCCCCTCACGCCAGCGTATCATCAATATATGCTTAATGGCAAAGATGGAGTGATTATTAATTTAGGAGGCATTGCCAATATTACGATTGTTAAAAACAATGAAGTATCTGGGTTTGATATAGGCCCTGCCAATATATTGTTAGATAATTGGATAAAAAAAAACAAAGGTATAGATTATGACCGAGATGGACTATGGTCTCGTTCTGGAATGGTTGATCTAGCATTGTTAGATTCAATGCTTGAAGATGATTATTTCAACCAAAAATATCCAAAAAGCACAGGCCCAGAGTATTTTAATCTAGGCTGGTTGTCTCAGTATTTAAAAGGCACTGAAACATCTGAAAATGTGCAAAGAACCCTAGTAGAATTAACGGCTATGAGTGTCTCCGCGAACATTCCTGCAGGCGCAGAGGTCTATTTATGTGGCGGCGGCGTGCATAATTTGTTTTTATGCGAGCGTCTAATTTACCAAAATCCTAATAGTGAAATCTTAGTGACTGATGATTTAGGCGTATCAGTGGATTATGTAGAAGCAGCAGCAATTGCTTATTTTGCCAAACAAACAATAAACGGCAAACCATCGAGCCTGCCATCGGTAACTGGCGCTAAACACAAAAGAATATTAGGGGCAGTTTATGCAATTTGAGATGATTAAACCTGATGATTGGCACCTTCATGTTCGTAGCGGTGAAGTATTAAGATCAGTAGTTGGCATGAGCGCTAAACAGATGGGACGAGCGATTATTATGCCTAATATAAAACCACCTGTGATTAATGCAACTGGTGTAAATGCGTATCGAGAAGAAATTCTTAGTGCTTTGCCAAGAGGCAGTGTATTTAAGCCATTAATGGTTTTATATTTAACCGATAATACTACATCTGAAATGATTATTAAGGCTCATAATGCAGACGTAGTAGCGGCAAAACTTTATCCTGCAGGAGCTACTACTAATTCTGATAGTGGCGTTACTAAGATTAAAAATATTTATCACACATTAGAGACAATGCAAAAACTAGGTATGCCATTATTGGTACATGGTGAAGTTACGCGCAGTGAGGTAGATATTTTTGACCGTGAAGCGGTATTTATTGACGAGGTTTTAAGTCAAGTAATGAGTGATTTACCTGAATTGAAAATTGTATTTGAGCATATTACTACCAAAAATGCGGTAGATTTTGTATGTAATTATGACAATATTGCTGCCACAATTACCCCGCAACATATTCTCGTTAATCGTAACGATATGTTAGTGGGTGGCATTAAGCCACATAATTATTGTTTACCAGTTGTAAAGCGCGCCAGTCATCAATCAGCACTTATTGATGCGGCAATTAGTGGTAATCCAAAGTTTTTTTTAGGTACCGATTCAGCGCCACACTCTAAGTATGATAAAGAATCCGCATGTGGCTGTGCTGGCGTATTTTCGGCACCACACGCCATTGAGCTTTATGCTCAAGCATTTGATAAAGTAAATGCAATAGACAAATTAGAAGGTTTTGCTGCAAAGTTTGGTGCAGATTTTTATGGTTTGCCATATAACAACGAAATTATTACTTTGAAAAAACAAGATTGGATTGTGCCAAAGAATTATAATTTTGCTAGCAATATTGTTGTTCCATTTATGGCCGGTAAAACACTCAGCTGGAAAGTTTGTTAAAGTAGTCTTCAGCATCCTTAACATCAATTTTGATTTGTTGTTTTAATAACTCAAAATTACTAAAATATTGAAGTCGGATCGTAATCTTGTGTTTAAAGGTGGCTTTTACCTCAATCCCGTAAACTTCACGATTAAAGTTAAATAAAAATATTTCTAACAAGTTGTTTCCACCTTTTATAATCGGCCTATTGCCAATATTACACACACCTTGATAAGTTGTGCCATACAACTCAACAGTTACAGCAAATACCCCATAAATTGGGCTAATTTTGCGTTTAATAGGAATGTTGATAGTAGGAAAATTAATGATACGACCATTTTTCAATCCATGTACAACTTTGCCAGCGATAGAAAACTCACGCCCCAACATTTGTGATGCTGATTGCATGTCGCCGTATTTTAAAAATGTGCGAATTGCCGAACTGCTAACACGATGATTGTTACACAAAACGCTTGATGCTTTTTTTACGGTAAAGCCGCTGTCTTTTGATAGAACTTGCAGCAGTTTAAAATCACCTCTTCTGTTTTTACCAAAACAAAAATCATCACCAGTCAGACAATATTTCATATTTAGTTTATTAAGCAATATTTTTTGTACAAAATTTTGAGCATCTAATTGAGAAAAAGCTTGGCTTAAATGGATAATTAAACATATGTCTAAACCCAGTTCGCGTAATAGATAGTATTTTTCTTTAAAATTACTAAGTGACGCTTGTTCACGAAAAAAAAAATTCTGTGGAGTGGGCGCAAATGAAATTAGCACAGAGGATAAGCTCAGTTTTTTGGACTTTTTTACCAATTGTGAGATGATTTTTCTATGCCCTATATGCACACCATCGAAGTTGCCGATGGTAACTGCACTACTGCCTGGAAGTTTTTTTAAATTTTGTAAACCGCGAATTAAATGCATAAGTTATATTTTAGCAATAATTTTCTTAACAGGTGTTGGCAAGCTAATTTTTAATTCTATTATAGAGATAAAGCAATCATTAGTTTTCGAGTAAGTTACTACAATAGTGCTAGTCATTAAGTGGTAGTGATAAAATCACACCTGAGAGTTGATGGGCATTCTATTTTATATTTTTATCAAATTTTTAATGGCTTTGAAATTGGGCATTATTTTAAATTTAGCGGATCGTTCGGGTTAACACCATCCATGAATGGCTTCTTAACCTCTTTGTGGGTAACTTGATAAACACAGCCTATCCAATTATTAATAATGCCACTAGTTGCATTATGCCAAGTGTTGCCTAAAGTTTTACTAATCAATGTTTCAGGAAATCCTTTAATTGAGAGTTCATTAGAAAGGAGTTTGGCTTTAAATTCATTGAGAATAGCTTTATTTTGCTCACCTAGATAATTTTTTGGAAATAATGGATAATCGCACCTTGTTTTTGCTAAATAAGCAATAATTTCTTGTTTGTATTCTTTTAGCAGGCTGATAGCATCATATTCTGGATGTCCTTGGAAGAATACAATCCTAAGCAAATCTTGACTCACGCCTAAATGAGCGCCAACTGCGCTATTAACTAAAACCTTGACGCCAGCGGCATCAAATTGTGCTTTTGAGATTTCGTTATATCGAGAGTGTGGCACATCAAAATGTGTATTGACGCCCCTCATTAATGGATGCTGCCTATCTAGCACCTGGTGTGGAAATACCCCCCAACATTTTTCACCAATTGATTGACGCTTTTGTCCATATAAAAATTCGAATACAGCGTGTGTCGCCAAGCACGAGCATAGCGTTGAAGTAACATTACTGTACGACCAATCAATTACTTTTTTAAGCTGCTCATAGAATGGGGTTTTTTTTAAATCAGTGCCTTTAATTTGTGCACCTGTGATAATCAGTGCATCTAGCCCTTGTGCTTTAATATTGTCAAAACTTTGGTAGTATTGGTCAATGTGTACTTGCATTTTTTCGCCTCGTTTAATAGAAGGCAGTGTAAATGGATGTAGATAAAATTGTGCAATTTGATTAGAATGCCCAATTAAACGAAAAAATTGTCTTTCAGTAGCCTCAAGTGCTGGGTCTGGCATCATATTTAATAACCCTATGTGCAGCTCTCTAATAACTTGGTGATCTGCCCTATCTTTTGATAAAATAGTTTCTCCCTCTTGCTGGAGACGCTTAAAAGAAGGTAGGTTTGAGTGTGCAATCAGTGGCATTAGCCAAGTGCTCCGTAGATAAGTTTAAGCACCTCGTTGGCGTTTTTACATTGGTATAAGTCTTGGCTATCAATGGTGTAGCCATATTGTGTGGCAATTGCTTCATATTTTGGCTTGCGATGTTCAAGTAGGCGTGGGAATATCCAGCGTACAAATTCATTTGGGTTAATTTGTGCGACATAGTTCAGTTGATTTTCTTGTAAGTAGAAATTTAATTGCTGTCTAAGAAAATCAGCTTGATAATATAAGGGCTTTGGGTGTGTTTGTGCGCGTCTAATTAACGCCAATTCATTGTCTTTACTTGCTCGAATATAAAGGATAAGCGTACACTCAGATAGTGTTTCATATACTTTTTTATCGTTCAATTCACACAGGCTGCCGCCAGCATCATTAATAAAATGATTAAATTTTTGTTGTGATGTTTCAATAAATTTAACTACATCTAACATTGCCATAGATTCTGCTGTTTTAAATAATGCTTGACGACACATAAACTCATCAATTGGCAAACCATCTTGTTCTGGGTTGCCAACTTTGCCTAAAAAGTCCGATACCAAAGATAAATTGTCAAAAGTAACATGATTTTTAATACTGATAGAGTTAAGTCGGATCGTAGCTTAATAATTTAGCCAAGCTCTTGTCCTGGGAGATTTTTTGCTTTATATTGCCCAGGATGTTATTATTAAGATACTTGGCACCAATACGATAATCACCAGAATAATGATACCACTTGTCATTAAGACTGAGTAACTTTGAAAGATGTGTTTTGCCAACACCTGACATACCGAGTAACGTTAGGCGTTTATTTTTTAATTTAGAAAATTCTTTAGCAGAAAGTTTCCTGATAACAACTCCTTGGCTCACAGAACGACATGGCTACGATCCGACTTGTTTAAACATTTCACGAATGCCGCGAACAGCTTGACGGGTGCGATGTTCATTTTCAATCAAGCTAAAGCGTACATATTTATCACCATATTCACCAAAACCAATACCAGGAGAGACCCCAACTTTTGCTATTTTAATTAGTTTTTTGGTAAATTCTAACGAACCTATTTCTTGATAAAATTCAGGAATTTGCGCCCAAACAAACATTGTGGCTTTGGGTGGTGCCACTGTCCAGCCAATAGAGTTTAAGCCTTTACACAAAACATCACGCCTGTCTTGATACATTTGTGCAATTTCTCTAACACAACTTTGGTCACCTTCTAACGCCTCAATTGCCGCTATTTGAATAGGGGTAAACATACCATAATCTAAATAAGACTTGATTTTAGCCAGTGCACCTACTAAGATTGGATTTCCCACCATAAAGCCAACACGCCAACCTGGCATATTGTAACTTTTTGATAATGAGAAAAACTCAACCGCAATATCTTTAGCGCCTTTTATTTGCAGAATGCTTGGTGCTACATAATCATCAAATACAATGTCCGCGTAAGCTAAATCTTGCACTACCCAAATTTTGTGCTCTTTGGCAGTTTTGATAACACGCTCAAAAAACTCTAATTCAACACACTCGGTAGTTGGGTTAGATGGGTAATTAAGCACCAACATCTTTGGTTTTGGGAAAGTATTTTTAATTGAGCGCCTCAACTCTGTAAAAAAATCATATTCAGGACCACAAGGCACATGTTGAATATCAGCACCTGCAATTACAAACCCATAAGGATGAATGGGGTAAGCTGGACTAGGGACTAAAACTGTATCACCACTACCAACAATTGCTTGTGCTAAATTTGCTAAACCCTCTTTTGAGCCAATAGTAACAATCGCTTCAGTTTCTGCGTTAATAGTAACATCAAAACGATTTTTATACCAGTTTGCAATCGCATGCCTTAAACGTGGGATGCCACGAGAAGTAGAGTAACGATGTGTGTCGTCACGGCGCGATGCTTCTACTAATTTTTCCACAATATGTTCAGGCGTTGGCTGGTCAGGATTGCCCATGCCAAGTCGGATCGTAGCCATGTCGTTCTGTGAGCCAAGGAGTTGTACAAAAACATATTCAGGCAATCTTTTTATTCGTGGGAAGTCGTTATTCATTTTTTATAGTGATCTTGAATAAGACAGTGCCTTAATGCAGTCTATAATGAGTTAGCAGTTTAGCTGATTGTCTTTTATTTACAATTTTATGTTTGTTTATTTTGTTTGCCATAATTCAGGCCATCATTTAATTACTAATAGCTCTACATCAAAAATTATTGTCGCACTTGGTGGGATTGAGCCTGCGCCAAATTCTCCATAAGCCAATTCTGATGGAATAGTAAGTTTGCGTTTGCCACCCACTAACATGCCATCAATGCCTCTATCCCAACCAGGGATGACTTGCCCTGAGCCGAGTTTAAATTCAAAAGGTTCGTTTCTATCGATACTAGAGTCGAACTTTTTGCCATTGGTTAGCCAACCAGTATAGTGCATAGATACAAAGTCTCCAGGTTTGCAAGCCTTGCCTTCGCCAATTTCAATATCTTCTATTTGTAGTTTTGTCATTTTTTTTAATAAGTTAAAGTTATATTATATGAGCTAAATTTTCTCACATTAAACACCCCAGAATCCAATAATAAATATTGCCCTTTAATGCCTTGTAAAATACCTGTAATATTCGTATTTTTATCAAAATTATGTGAAAAAATTTTGTATGGATATTGTATCACGGGATAGCGTATAGTCAATACATTGTTATCTAACTTTATTGCATTTAGTTTATTTATATGTGCTTGTATTTTTAACAGAAGTTTATCACGAACTGATATTAAATCCACATATTCTATTTCATTTTTCAGCATCTTTCTCCAGTTAGTTTTATCTGCTACAAAATCCTTGAGTGCCATTTCAATTTGCCCTGATTTGAGTCGCGTATCCACTTTAAGTATCGGCAAATAGCTCACTGCGCCTTGGTCTATCCAGCGACTAGGAGTGTTAATTTTGCGAGTAATGCCGACTTTAACATCTGATGAATTTGCCAAATAAATAATATGCGGAGTAAAGCAATTGTCCAGTCCCCACTGTGGTTCACGGCAAGTGCCGAAGTGATGATGGCAAGTTTCAGGCTTAATAATACATAAATCACAACGTGCTAAATCTTGACAACATAGGTAACAGAACCCCTGAGAATAACTTTTTCGTGTAACTACCCCACAGTTTGAGCACACAATTTTACCGTTAAATTTTAGTGTGATTTGTTGCCCTACTAGTTCGTTCATTGCCACTATTTCATTGCCAATTGGCAATTGATATATTGCATTGCCACCTTTAATAGTGGTAATCATTTTTTGGATACCGCCTGTTTTTTGCATTTTTTAGTAAGACTGTTTATTTTTATAACATTTGAATTCAGCCAACATGTTAGTAATTAGCTAAAGTAATTTGTTAGGTTCTTATTTGTATATATAGTTATTTCAGCTGTATTTTATTTTAATTGCTAATCTCATTAATCTTTTTATATAGCTCATTGAAATTATTTTCTTATTTTTCAATAATTCTACATTCAACGAATTTAATTTATTAACCGACATTTTAACATTGTCTTTTGTAACATCGGCAAGTTTGGTTGATTCGAGTTAGCATCATCTCATTAGTATGGCATAAAAATACCACTTCATTGCAATTTTTAGTATAATTTATCTCAAAAAATGTAAAAAAATAGAACTTTATAGTTGCTTTCAAAGAAATTAGAATAAACATGCTTGTTGCTATAAGATACTATCTAAAGAATTTGCGTGCCGTTTATTATGATGTTGGTAATAAAAGATTACGTAATTGCAGCTTGCTGTCTGTATATAGTTTAATTGGGCCAAAGATGGAGTGTATTCTAAAAAGCATTAGTTGGCAAAATTTTAGAAATTGAAAAAGGTGCAGAAAAAATGATAATAATTCCAGCGATAGATTTAAAAGATGGGCAATTTTGTACAACTCCTTGGCTCACAGAACGACATGGCTACGATCCGACTTCCAGTAGATATGGCGGCGCA
The DNA here is from genome assembly GCA_029237605.1 of Candidatus Thiodubiliella sp. Classification (GTDB taxonomy): domain Bacteria; phylum Pseudomonadota; class Gammaproteobacteria; order PS1; family Pseudothioglobaceae; genus Thiodubiliella. The sequence continues at coordinate 29,726 of JAQRGB010000034.1, read as the reverse complement.
GTGGGCGCAACAAGGAGCAAGGCGTTTGCATCTAGTGGATCTAAATGGGGCATTTGAAGGTAAGCCTGTGAATGCGACAAGTGTAATGCAGATTGTATCGGCGTTCCCTGATTTGTCAGTACAGATTGGCGGAGGTATACGCGATATGTATATTGCTAATGCGTATATTGAGATGGGCGTTAGTTATTTGATTATTGGCACGATGGCAGTTACACATCCAGAGTTTGTATCACAGCTATGTTGTGAATTTCCCGGCAAGATAATTGTGGGCTTAGATGCAAATGATGACCTTGTGGCAACAGAAGGATGGGTACAGAAGACAAATTTACGTGTTATTGATTTATCGAAAAAGTTTGAGCAGTACGGTGTGAGCTCGATTATTTATACTGATATTGCGCGCGATGGTATGATGCATGGTGTAAATATTGAAACAACGGCGACTCTTGCTAAGCAGATATCAACTCCTGTTATTGCTTCTGGTGGCATCACCAATATAGACGATATATCTGGGCTACTCAGCGAGGCACACCATGGTATCATAGGTGCAATTACTGGACGTGCAATTTATGAAGGTACGCTAGATTTTATTCAAGCACAAAAAATATGCGATGCTAGTTGAAGTTGTTTATGCATTAAAGGATAAACAAACACTACTTGCTTTTGAAGTGGTCGAGGGTACGACACTTAAACAGGCGATAGAGTTATCTGGCATTATGGACACTTATTTGCAAATTGATTTGTCTAAAGATAAGGTGGGTATTTTTGGTAGAGTTGCTAAATTAGATACTATTTTACGCTCAAAAGATCGAGTTGAGATTTATCGACCACTGCTTGCTGACCCAAAACAAATGCGTAAAGAGCGTGCTGCACAAAGCAAAAAAATGCGTGGTGGTAAAAATGCATAATTCTTGTTACAATAGTAATTTAATTAACTACTAAAACTTTAAATGAAAGAAGAGCTTCCTTCAATACTGTCTTTTTTACAAAAATTAAAAAAACAATTTTTCCACACACCACTAAGCTCAAGTGATGAATTGCTACAATCCTTAAAAGAGGCTGAGGAGAGCCATGTGATTGATGCGCACTCGCGCTCAATTATTGAAGGCACGATGCAGCTTGAAAATATGGAGGTGCGCGATATAATGGTGCCTAGGTTAAAAATGACATTGATCGATTATCAGGCGACAACAAATACTTTGCTTGATATTATGATTGAGTCTGCACATTCTAGATTTCCAGTTATTAACAACGAGCAACATAAAATATTAGGTGTTATTTTAGCCAAGGATTTACTGAGTTATTTTGTAGAAGAGCAAAAAACAGAGTTTAATTATAAACAATATTTACGTGATGCTGTTTTAGTGCCAGAAAGCAAAACTCTTGGCGCATTATTAAGAGATTTTCAGCAAAAAAAACTACATATGGCGATTGTGGTGGATGAGTATGGTGAGACTGCTGGCCTGGTAACATTGGAAGATGTGTTAGAACAAATTGTGGGTGAGATCGAAGATGAGCATGATTTGGAAGAAGACAATATTGTTGATTTTGGCGGTGGTCGTTATTTACTTAATGGACATACGCAAATTGAAGAGTTTAATGAATTTTTTGACGTTAAATTACAGGCAGATAATATAGACACTGTAGCAGGGCTAGTTGTTGCTGGTTTTACTTATTTACCAGAGCAAATGAATGAAATTGACTTACAAAAATTTCATTTCAAGGTTTTAAAGGCCGATTCTCGAAGACTACATTCATTAGAAGTAACTAGAAACTAACAATAAAAAAAAATATGTCATCTTTAGAGAAAACCGCACAATTAGCAATTGAGCTATTAAAAAAATACAGAGTAAGTGATTATGAATTATTGCTTGACTCAAGCTCAGGCGTATCTACTGTAGTAAGATTGGGCAAAGTTGAAACTTTGCAATATCATTTAGATAAAAGTCTTGAAATAAATGTATTCTTTGGCAAAAAGAAGGGGCATGCATCAAGCGTTGATGTTAGCAAAGACAGCCTTGACAAAGCTATCGAGTCTGCTTGTCTAATTGCAAAATATACCCAAGATGACCCTTTTAATGGTTTGGCGCTAAAAGAATTAATGGCATTTGATGCACCAGATTTAGATTTGTACCATCCTTGGGATTTGGACGCACAATATAGTATTGAGATTGCCAAAGCCTGTGAAGAAGGGGCGCTCGCACAAGATGAGATTGATAATTCTGAAGGCGCAGAGGTGTCTAGTTTTCAAGGTGAAAGCCTATATGCCAATTCTAATGGCTTGATTGCTACACAAAGCAGCACTCGTCACTCGCTAAGTTGCGCGCTAATTGCTAAGCGCAGTGATGATATGCAAACAGCGTACGAATATACTACGGCACTTGATGCAAATGATTTAGAAACACCGCAGATTCTTGGTGATAAAGCAGCAAAACTTGCGCAGCAAAAATTGGGCGCTCGTTCGCTTTCTTCACAAAAATGTCCTATAATTTTCATTCCGCGCCTATCTAGTGGTTTATTTTTACAACTCTTGGGTGCATTGGGCGGCTCTAAGCAATACAAAAAATCTAGTTTTCTATTAAATAGTATTGACAAGATTATTTTGCCAGAAAATATTAGTTTGTACGAAAGCCCCTTTGTTAAAAAAACATTGGGGTCCAGAGCGATTGATCGTGATGGCGTACTTAAACGTGAACAATATTTTATTGAGCGTGGTAGAGTTAAAAGCTATGTTATGGGACAATATTCTGCTAATCAATTAGGGTTGCAAACTACAGCTAATGCAGGTGGAGTAAGCAATGTTATTGTTGAATCTAGTTTTGATGGCGGGCTAAATGAAATAATTAAGATGATGACTAAGGGATTAGTGGTAACAGAACTGATGGGGCAAGGTGTGAACGGCATAACTGGGGATTATTCTCGTGGCGCATTAGGTTTTTGGGTGGAGAATGGAGAGATACAGTATCCAGTATCAGGGCTTACTATTGCTGGTAATCTTAAAGACATGTTATTAGGCATTGTGTGTGTAGGTAATGATATAGATCAGCGCAGTAATATTAAAGTTGGCTCTATGTTGATTAATCAAATGACAGTGGCAGGATAAGCCTAATGGGCAATTTTGATATTATCATTGTGGGTGGCGGTATGGTTGGGCAGGCATTTGCCTTATCAATGGCAAAGAGTAATTTGAGTATTGCGATTATTGAGCCGAACAATCCAAACCCAAAAATAAAAGAAAATTTTCATACACGTACAAGTGCAATTACACCAGCCTCAGAAACGCTTTTAAAAAATATTGGTGCGTGGGATTTGATTCAACGTAAGCATACCTTTACCAACACTAAAGTATGGGATGAGAATTCGCACGGTACCCTGGATTTTTCAATATCAGAAGGTGGTTTAACACATTTAGGGCATATCATAGAAAATGACTGTATTCAATCGGCTATGTATGCTTCTTTGTGTGATACTAAAGTGATGTTTATCAGCGCTAAAGTTAATGGGCTTGATAAGGTTGAGTACGGCTATTGCTTACATCTAGATGATAAGCGGAGGCTTCAATGTTCATTATTAATTGGCGCAGATGGCGCGTGTTCTCGTGTTCGAGATTTGACAAACATTGGCTTTAGTGAGAACAATTATCAGCAAAAAGCTATTGTTTGTAATATTCGCTCAAGTAAGGGTTTTGAGAACACGACTTGGCAGCGATTTTTGTCTAAGAGTATTGTCGCGCTATTACCACTTAGTAAAAATGAAGCGGCAGTTGTTTGGTCGGCAGCAAACCACCTTACTGATGAATTGTTGGAATTATCATCCAAAGAGTTAGCTAAACGGCTTTCAATGAGCGTAGAATATCGCTTCGGTGAGTTTGAAATATTGAGCAAAATCCAGGTATTTCCATTGATTGAGCGCAGTGCTAAAGAATATGTCAAAGAAAGCCTAGCACTAATTGGCGATGCGGCGCATAATATTCACCCATTAGCAGGACAAGGCGTTAATTTAGGATTTGCCGATGTTGCTGAATTATCACAACAATTACAAACTAATAATAAATTTTTGGGTGATTATTTGGTATTAAGGAAATACGCTAGAGCTAGAAGGTTGGACAATGAATTAATGGCAAAAACTATGACGGGTCTCAATTGGGTTTATAAAAAAAACAATGAGCCTCTCAGGTGGTTACGAGGCTTTGGCATGAACTTAATCAATGAAAGCCCAATGCTTAAATCATTTTTTCAAAAGCACACCATTAGAAATTAATAAATTTTAGTTGGAGTAATGACTGCGTCAAGCGGTATATCCCAAGGTTGGTTGTTAATTTCTGTAACTTGTTGACAATCAAATGCTAGTCCATAGAGTTTTGGATTATTGTAGTTTGTTTGGTGTTTTTTAAAAGATAATGCGCGGTCGTAGAAGCCACCACCCATGCCGATACGGCACTTATTCTTATCAAAACCAAGCAATGGCATAAAGATAACATTGAGATGTTTAGCACTTAAAAGTCGGATCGTAGCCATGTCGTTCTGTGATGCCAAATTTATTTTTTTTAAAAGATTTACCAATTTTTGCAAATTTAAGGTTTTTGCCGACTAATATTGGTAAATAGACAATAACGCCCTGTTTTTTTACAGAACGACATGGCTACGATCCGACTTTTTCTCCATCGTTTTCTAAATAAAGTGCCATTTTCTTAGCGTGTTGAACATTGCTTATCTTTTGCACTTGATGTAATATTTTTTTAGCAAATTGCTCGCGCTCACGCGCTCTGATGGCATGTCGTTTTATCCTTAGGGATTGGCGCATCAATTGTATTGACATAAACTATATTTTTGAATTTGAGTGTCTATTATACTGCGAGACTCTAAGCCTGAACCATATGGTTCAGGCGGAAATTTGAAGCCTACCGCAGGCTTCTCACTTCAAGGTGAGCTTGCTCAATAGCATGCTATCGCATTTCCTTATTTATTTATCAGCTCAGGGAACAAAAGCCAAACACAAATATAATAGACGATTCTTATTATAAACTTATGTTGTTGCATAGAGCGTAAAATTTAACATATTATTATTTTAGGGCTTATCGTGAGTGTAGCTGATTTTTTTTCATTAAGATTAGATTCTGGCTTGCTAAAAAATCTTAGTAGCTTGGGCTATAAGTCAATGACACCTATTCAAGTATTAAGTTTGCCTGTTATTTTGTCGGGTAAAGATGTTATTGTACAAAGTAGGACTGGCTCAGGGAAGACTGCGGCTTTTGGCCTGGGTTTGTTGCAAAAACTGAATGTTAGGGCTTTCAAAGTGCAATCGATAGTCTTGTGCCCAACGCGTGAGTTAGCAGACCAGGTAGCAAACGAGCTTCGTAGGCTTGCAAGAGGTATTCATAATATTAAAATTCTTACGCTTTGTGGCGGTGTTCCTTTTAGTCCACAAGCTGGATCATTAGAGCATGGAGTGCACATTATTGTTGGCACACCAGGGCGTATTGAAGAGCATTTACGTAAGAGAACATTAAAATTTGAGTTTGTCACTACACTTGTATTGGACGAAGCAGATCATATGTTAGACATGGGCTTTCAAGATGCTATAGATAGAATTATTGGAACAATTCCTAGTAACCGCCAAACCTTATTGTTTAGTGCAACTTATCCTGATGAGATCACCGATATTGCCTGTCGTGCATTGCAAAACCCTATAATGCTTAAGACATCCGTTACCCACGAAGAAAATACTATTAAGCAATATTTTTACCTGACTAATACAGATGATAAGCGTATGGTTGCACTTAGATTATTGCTTGCCAAACATAAGCCTAGGTCTACGTTGGTATTTTGCAACACTAAAAATGATACGCAAGATGTAGAGAATGAATTGATTTATTATGGATTTTATGTGCTTGCTATTCATGGTGATTTGGATCAACGAGCGCGCGATCAAGCGCTTATTCGCTTTTCAAATGGCAGTGTTTCTGTGCTGGTGGCAACCGATGTAGCGGCGCGAGGTTTGGATATCAAAGATTTAGACATGGTGATTAATTTTAATATTGCACATGATCCAGAAGCACACGTGCATCGTATTGGCCGTACTGGTAGAGCAGGTAAAAGAGGTGTTGCTTGTACATTTTTTTGCGATAGAGAAATACACAAATTAGATACATTAGACATTGATTTATTAAATGTTAATGATCCATTGCCTAGTGACGCATATTTAGATAGGCCTATTAAAAAACCAGTGATGACTACGTTAAAAATCTATGGGGGAAAAAAACAAAAACTTCGTCCTGGTGATATTGTAGGCTGGCTTACAGGAAAAGATGGTATCCCAGGAGATAATATTGGCAAGATTAGTGTCACCAGTAATTGGTCTTATGTAGCGGTAAATTCAGAGTTGGTTAAAACAGTGTTGAAAAAAATTCAAAATGATAAGATTAAAGGTAAAGCATTTAGAGTAAAGGTTTTGTCTTAATTTTTAATTTTTATGACTGAAACTAAATGAGAAATTTTAACCGGATATTGAAAATCGCTATTAGATTTCTATTTTCTATTTTCTATTTTTGGATTTGTACAATACTAAAATTCTCCCAATTTTCAGTATCATAAGTGACATAAAAGCCATACAACATTTGTGAGACTTGAGCTTTCATTTCATCGGGCAATTGCCAAACGCGATTGCACTCTTGAAATCCTTGAATATTCATAAAATTATTAACACGAATTACATTTTTTTTCTGAGCTCTAAGTTGGTAAAAGTGGCAATAACTTCATTTACAAATTCAGGCCTGGCTAAGTTGTAATAACCTGCTGCTTCATATTTTCTAACCATTTGAATACATTGCTGTATATGTATTTCTATCTTTTCAATATCATAATTTCCCTGAGTAACAGAGATAACGTTATCTCTATCAATAATAACGGCAGTAATTTCTGGAAAAACAGTAATTTTTTTGATACTCATTTTAAAAAATTTGTAATAAGTGGCGTGTGTTTATTTTAATTTTAATCTATGGTTAAGTAAAAAGTAATTCTATAGATCAGTGTTTAAAGTGACGCATATCAGTAAACACCATAGCTATACCATGCTGGTTTGCTGCTTCAATTACTTCTGCATCACGTATCGAGCCACCAGGTTGGATGATGGCGTTGATCCCAGATTGTGCTGCTGCGTCAATTCCATCTCTGAATGGAAAGAAGGCATCTGACGCCATCACCGAGCCTTCAACTTTTAGACCTTCATCAGTAGCTTTAATGCCAGCAATTTTTGCTGAATAAATACGGGACATTTGTCCTGCGCCTATGCCAATTGTCATCTGATTTTTAACATAAACAATGGCATTTGACTTAACTATTTTAGCCACTCTCCAGGCAAATAACAGGTCCTTGACTTGCTCGTTTGTTGGCGCTAAATCGCTAACGCATTTAATATCGTTTTCATCAATAATTCCCAGGTCCTTGTCTTGCGCTAATAGCCCACCAGTAACACGCTTATAGTCTAGTGATGGTTGCGCTGCGTTCAGGTGACCGCATTCTAAAACGCGAATATTTTGTTTGTTTGCTAGGATTTTTTTAGCATCATTATTAATATTTGGTGCAATGATAACTTCAACAAATTGACGTTCAATAATTGTTTTTGCTGTTTTTTTATCTAAGTCACGATTAAAGGCAATGATACCACCAAATGCTGAAGTTGGATCGGCTTTAAAGGCATCATTATAAGCATCAAAAATGTTTAAGCGCACGGCAACGCCGCACGGGTTAGCATGTTTAACAATAACGCAACATGGTTCATTAAAAGTGCGTACGCACTCAAGTGCCGCATCAGCATCTACCATATTGTTATACGACATTCCCCTACCTTGGCATTGCCTCGATGACGCTATACAAGCCTCAGTAATATTTTTTTCAACATAGAAAGCAGCTGATTGATGGGGGTTTTCGCCATAGCGCATTGACTGAGTTTTGAAGTCGGATCGTAGCCATGTCGTTCTGTGAGCCAAGGAGTTGTACAAAAGCCATCAGCTTCTTTGCCTAAATAATTGGCAATCGTGCCATCATATTTGGCAGTATGCTCAAAGACTTTAAGCGCTAATTTAATACGAGTATCTAGTGTTGTACCACCATCTGTATTGATTTCATCAATTACTGTTTGGTAGTCTGATGTCTCAACTATCACTGTCACTGATTCGTGGTTTTTAGCCGCAGAGCGCAACATTGCTGGGCCTCCAATATCAATATTTTCAATCGCATCTTTTAGTGTGCAATTTGGGCTGTTAATTGTTTCTTGGAAAGGATAGAGATTGACTACAACCAAGTCAATCGGGCTGATATTATTTTGTACCATTACAGCTTCATCAATCCCACGACGTGCAAGGATTCCGCCATGAATCTTTGGGTTAAGTGTCTTAACGCGACCACCCATAATTTCAGGGAAGCCCGTGTAATCTGATACTTCAATCGCTGGAATGTTGTTATCAGCTAAAAGTTTAGCCGTACCGCCTGTAGAGAGTATTCCAATATCTTTGCTGGTTAAGAATTCAGCCAATTTAAGAATACCAGTCTTGTCAGAAACACTAATGAGCGCGAGTTTAATCATTTATTTAAGTTTATAGGTTTCGATTTTCTTCTTTAGAGTGCCACGATTTATACCTAGAATTCTGGCCGCCTCACTTTGGTTTTGTTTAACCATATTTAAGACAAATTCAATAGTAATGGATTCACTTTCTTGTATGACCATTTTATGTACGCCAGAAGTCTTTTCACCTTTTAATTGCTTAAAGTAGTGACTTAGTTTTCCTTTAATGCATGCTTGTAAGTCAGTTGAACTCATCTATACAGTTTTTGAATAATTGACATTGTTCTCTAGAAGAAGTTATTTTACTAATTTTTGCCCAACAAGTTTGAGTTTTATTCTTAAAATATTGTAAATACCAAAAAATATGTTTTCTAGCAATGCGAACACCGATATTCTCACCATAGAATTTGTGGATTTGTTGAATATGATTGAGTGCGGTTTGTTTCTTTAATAGAGTTGAAGGCCCTTTATCGTATGTGCCAGTTTTTAAGTAGTGACCGATCTCTCTAATAATCCAAGGGTTGCCTTGAGTGGCTCTACCAATCATAACACCACTTGCGCCTGTATCATCTAATACTAGCTTGGCTTTTTTAACAGAAGTGATATCTCCGTTAGCAATCACAGGTATTTCAATTTGTGAAACCACTTCAGCGATAGTGTCATATTCTGCTTTACCATTGTATTTGTCTTCTTTTGTTCTGCCATGTATGCTAAGCATCTGTATGCCGGCGTCTTGAGCAATTTGTGCGATAGTAAGTGCATTTTTATTATTGCGACTCCAACCTGTACGCATTTTTAAAGTTACAGGCACATTAACACTGTTTGTTACGGCATTAAGAATATCTTTGACTAGAGTTTCGTCTTGCATAAGCGCAGAACCTGCGGCCCTATTACAAATTTTTTTGGCAGGACAGCCCATATTAATATCAATAATATCAGCACCAAACCCCACTGCTTTTTGTGCAGACAAACTTAATTCTTTAGCTCTAGAGCCAGTAATTTGAATACTAATAGGCGACAATTCATCTGTAAAATCTAAACGATATTTAGATTTTTTAGTATTCTGATAACAACTCCTTGGCTCACAGAACGACATGGCTACGATCCGACTTTATCATTTCAGAAGTAGTGAGTGCCGCTCCTTGTGCGCGACATAGCATTCTAAAAGGTTTGTCGCTGGTGCCTGCCATAGGTGCTAATAAAACTCTAGAATGCAGTTGGTATTGACCAATTTGAATTGACACTAGTCAATCTGGCTTAGATAAATATGATGAAATTCTGCAATGCTTAGGCTTATTAGCAATAAAGCAGGTTTTGTGGTTGGCGACTACTTTTGTCAACGAGGGGCTTAATGTAGCTGATAGTGAGCTTAACTTGTTTAGAATAAATCACCTACTATAAATTTGTTGTGCAATACTGAGACAGTTTCTATTTTCTGTATTTTCTTATTTAAGATACAAATAATTATCTTTGTATAAAAATGTCTTGATAAGAAAAAACCAACATCATTATAATTCATTATATTCACTTAGACAGAGCTAATCTTCCTGTATTTTTCTTTGAGTCGGCGCTGTTTGAATTTAGAAAGATAATCCACGAACAAAACACCTTTTAAGTGGTCAAGTTCGTGTTGAATACAAACGGCAAGAAAGTTGTGCGCTTCCAAGGTAAATAACTTGCCGTTTTCATCTAATGCTTCGACTGTAATATGATTAAAGCGTTCAATTTCTGCATAATAGCCAGGCACGGATAAGCACCCTTCAGTGTGTATTTTGTTCTCTGCCTTTCTGGTAATTGTTGGGTTAATAAAGCATAAAGGGTGTTTTCTAGTGAGTGACTCGCTATTCTTGGTCTTGCGATTTTCTAATATTAATTTATAATCTTCACTTGAGTCTGGCACGTCCATCACTATCACTTGCAAATGCTGATTAACTTGTGTAGCGGCTAACCCGATGCCATCTGAAGTATACATAGTCTCAAACATATCTTTAACTAAGGTTTTAATTGTATTATTTACTGATTTAACTGCAGTTGCCTTAGTGCGAAGCCTATTATTCGGGAATTTTAAAATAGAAAGTATCATAATTTCACCAAAGTATTTTTAATAGTATCAGATGTATTTGAATAGTCTTCATTGTAATGTAAGCCACGACTTTCTGTTCTTGAAATTGCCGATTTAACTGTAATTTGTGCAGTAATAATGAGATTTCTTAATTCGATTAAATCACTTGAAATTAAGTAAAGATGATAATATTCATCTACTTCATTTTGAATTTGTGTTAAGCGCATTTGAGCAGCATGCAAACGTTTGTTGCTACGCACAATGCCGACAAAGTTCCACATAATACGCCTAACTTCATCCCATAAGTATGAGATCATTGCTTTTTCCTTAGATGGACTGACCCCAGATGCGTCCCAATTATTAAACTTTGGATGATTTTGTTTGAATACCTGTTGATTAATGTGGCACGCACAAGACTTGGCAAATACTATACATTCTAATAACGAGTTGCTTGCCATACGATTAGCGCCGTGTACCCCAGTGTGTGCCACTTCGCCAATAGCATATAGATTACCCACATTAGTTTGAGCGTTAAGGTTGGTTTGCACGCCACCACAAGTATAGTGAGCAGCAGGCACAACAGGAATGGCTTGTTTAGCAATATTTATACCAAAAGAGGCGCATTTTTTATAAATGCTTGGGAAGTGACATTGTATCCAATCTTTGTCTTTAAAAGAAATGTCTAAATACACACAATCAAATCCATTTGCTTTTATTTCTGAGTCAATCGCTCTGGCGACAACATCACGTGTGGCAAGTTCGGCTCGTTTGTCGTATTTGTGCATAAATTTTTCGCCATTTGGTAAAATAAGCCTCGCTCCTTCGCCACGCAAAGTTTCAGATATTAAAAAAGATTTTGCATGTGGGTGATATAAACAAGTTGGATGAAATTGAGTAAATTCCATATTAACAATATTGCAATGCGCACGATACGTCATGGCAATGCCATCACCAGTTGAAGTGTCTGGATTGGAAGTATAAAGATAGGCCTTGGAGGCACCACCTGTGGCAACAACAGTTCTGTGTGCAACAAAGCTTTCAACTTCATTGTTAGATTTATTTAGAATATAAGCGCCATAGCACTGTTCATTTTTTATCAACAAATCAATGGCGATAAAGTTTTCAAACAGAGTGATATTTTTTCTTGTTTTAATGCTATTTAATAAATTAGTCTGGATAGACTCCCCTGTTTTGTCTGCTACATGCGCCACGCGTCTATTACTGTGCCCCCCCTCAGTAGTAAGATGATATTGTCCGCTTTCTTGGGTAAATAACACACCAGTTTTTTCTAAAGACGCAATAGCATTAGGAGCACTTTCCACCATAAAACGGATAGTCTTTTCATCGCCTAAATTGTTACCTGTTAACAAAGTATCAAAGATATGTGATTCAAAATTATCTGCACTATCAAGCACTGCTGAAATACCGCCTTGAGCATAGTAAGAGCTACCTTCCAAAAGCTTGTCTTTGGCAACAAGCGCAACGGATAAATCATCAGATAGCTGCAAAGCGCACATCAGTCCTGCACTGCCTGTGCCAATAATTAAAACATCAAAGTGCTGTTGTGCTGACATCGTTAAGTCAAATATTTGTGCTTTTAGATTTTCGGTTTAAAAATTAAAATTAATTTTGGTAGTAAAGTAAGATTTACCAGTAATGCGCTCAGCATAGCGATAGCAGTGAATACACCAAAATAAATGCTTGGAATGAAATTAGATAAAATTAAGATCAAGAAACCTAATGTTATGGTGATAGAGGTGTAAAACATCGCTAAGCCAATTGAGTTGTGTGAACGATACATTGTGGCTAAGTAGTCTTGATCTTTTTTAAATTCAGTCTTGAAACGATGAATATAGTGAATTGCATCGTCAACACCAATGCCAATCGCAATGGCTGAGATAGTAATTGTCATTAAATCTAGTGGAATATTCATTAGACCCATGATGCCCAAAATAAAAACAGATGGAAGTATGTTAGGAATGATTGCTAAAATTGACAAACTAAATGATTTAAAAATAAATAAGAACATAATAAAAATCATTACAAATACCATAATAATGGTTTTAATTTGCGAGTTAAATAAACTTTGTAACATATCATTATATAATACTAACATACCTGTTATGTGAAAGCTATCTTCCTTGAAGCCGATATCTTTTGCAATATAGTTCTTAATTTTTTCAATTAATGCGGAGCGTTTGAGGTTTTTATTAGTCTCATGAATACGAATAACCATACGCAATTGTCCGCTATCTTCGGACATGTAAGGGTATAATACATGCCCTTTAGCGCCCTCTGGAATTTGACTTTTAATAATATTTAAAAAGAAACCACCAGGTGTTTTATCATTATTTGCACGCGTTAGTATTTGCATTAGTGTATCAATTGAGAGCACTTTTCCTGTTTCATCCAGACTATCTAAATACTGATGAATTTTGTGTATATCTGCACGCAAATCTTCGTCATACCAATAGTCCTCAGCTAATTCATCAAAAATAATTTCTAGTGGAACCGTGCCACCTAATTTTTTGTCAATCAATGTCAAGCCCTGGTTAATTTCAGTGTTTTGCTTGAAGTAGTCAATAAAGCGGTTTTCAACACTGAGTTTATTAATGCCTACGATTGAAAGCCCAATAAGTAACACCATAGCCGCTAACAAATGATTGCCAAATCTTTCGCTAAATTTAGCCAAAATATATGTAAACCCTAATTCAGTGTTAAATTTTGATACCTGTGCTTTTGGTAAAAAACGCATAATAATTGGGAAAGCAACAAATGACAATGCCAAGGCGATTGTGACGCCCATAGACATCATCAAGCCAAAGTCAATCACTGGCCTGATCCCGCTAACCAGCAGTGACCCAAAAGCAACAATAGTGGTCATTGTGGTGAACAAACAAGGCTTGAGCATTTCCTCTAAGGTGTTTTGAATCAATGTGTAATATTCTAAATCAGGATTACTTTGTGCAAGCTCTCGATAGCGTACAACCAAATGAATAGTTACTGAGAGTGTCATCACTAATAGCAATGAGAAGAAATTAGAAGAAATAATAGTAACCTTCCATCCTAAAAATGCCAAGATACCAGTCATTGTTAGAGCGCCAGTAATACTAATGCCAATTGGTATTATTACCCAGCGAATACCTTTGAATATAAGTGCTAAAATAAGCGACATCAGGGCAATAACTGCCAAACTAAAAATAACTAAGTCATTGCCAATATATCCAATAATATCTGTAGTGATCATTGGCAGCCCACCTAAAAATAGATTTGCTTTATCACGATATTTATCAATCGTTGCGCGGATTTGAGTAATAGTTTTGTTTTGCAAATTATTTTGTATTGTGGCATCTTGCATTACTTGCTTTTCAATACTTCTTAATTTTGTTAATTCTTCTTTAGAGAGTTCGTTATTTACTCTTTTGGCACGCATTTCGTTACGTATTTTGCGTCGTTCTTTGAATTGCTTATTATCTTTTAACACCACTAAAACTGCACTGGTTTTACCATCTTTACTAACTAAATTATCAGCATATAAAGGCGATGTTTTGAATTCTTTGCCAGCAAGTGCAAGATTGGCATTGCCATTATCAATAGAGATATCTTTAGAAGCTAAATCAGTGAGTGATAGTGGTGGTGATTGGAACAAAGGCACATCTAAAATTGTAGTTACTGACCTAACTTGTTCAATGGCTTTAAGGTCTTTTTTAAGACTTGTTAAGTGCTTGAGCTGTTTTGGGTAGAGCAAATTATCCTTAACTTGGTAGCTAATGACTAAGTAATCATCAGAGCCATAATTTTTTTTAATACTTTGGTAATAACGAAGATTATTATCACCTTCTAAAACTAATGAATCTGACGAAGCATCTAGTTGAAAATTAGTAATTTGCGTGATAAAAAAAATAACAAACAGCAGTAGCAATACGACACTACCACCAGGTTTTTTGATAACGGCATTGTAAAAATATTTCATAGACTGTTAAAATTCAAAGCTTTTTGTTGCTTCTAAGCCTTGCATTGTACCCAGGTATGTTTCGAACAATGTCTTGGTGTCCCATTTATGTTCACTAATACGGGTAATAAGTTTTGCACTCATTACATTGCCAGTTCCTTCAACTACAAAAATACGCCCACCCACATTAAGCAGATGAAAATAACGTCCTATGATTTTTGGCACTGCACTGCCGACAATCACAACATCAAAAAAATCATTTGATTGCCAACCTTGTGAGGCATCACCTATTTCAAGTTGCGCGTTATCGATATTAAGCTCATTAAGCTTTTTCTTTGCGTTATTACTGAGCTCTTTATCAATCTCAATGCTGGTAATAGATTTACAAAGTTTTGCAGTCACTGCTGTTAAATAACCACTGCCTGTGCCAATTTCCAGCACTATTTCATTTGGCTTAATATTAAGTGCATCCAACAATCTACCCTCGATCTTAGGGCTGAGCATTTTTGTCTTATCGTTGAGTGGAATTTCAATATCAGCAAACGCAAGGCTCTTATATGCGTCAGGTACAAAATATTCTCTAGGAATATTTCTCAATGCGTTATTAGCAATATAGCTAAGCCCGCCCCAAGGACGAATTTGTGAGTCAATGGCATTTTGTCTTGCTTTTTGTGTATTATCCATGTAAATCTTTTTTTTGATAAAGAATATTCATAATTTTAATATATTTATTGGGGTTTAATACGTAAAAACACAGGATATTTAAATTTTCCTTTTTTTGTAAAGCCATAATATTTAAAAGTAATAGTAGAGCCAATAGTTGGTGGGTTTGCACGCTGTGCATCTGTAAATCCTATGCCAATTCTAACTACCCCACTGTTTTTAGTCTTGCATACTAATGATCCAATTTTGTCTATATATTTACCTTTGCCAGGTAAGATTTTTTTAACAACGCATTCAGAATCCAAGTATTTTTTGACTTTTAACGCTGAATTTAACCTACCTGTTTGATAGGCTATCTTTGGGTCCCTAACTACTAACCCCTCGCCATTTTGTTGGGTTATTTTATGCAAAAATTGCTTAACTTGAATTTGTTGAGTAATGAAGTGTTGCTCGATAATTCTAATTGGGCTATTAGGGTGAATGCGTAAATAATCTCGTAAAATTTTAAGTCTATCCAGTAATCCGCCTGTCTGATTAGGTACTTCAAAAATTTGATGTGTAATCTGATTCCAACGTTTATCAGGGATTTTGCGTCTAACAATACTACTAATGTGCTCAAAATCTCCACGTTTAGTCCACAATTCCCCATCAATCGCAAACGGCGGATAATGTTCAATAAACCAATCTGGCGTATGAATAATTTTCCCGCCACGTGTTAATAATTGTCTGCCATTCCAAAATCCGCGTATGCCATCCAATTTCTCGCTCATCACCCAGCCCACTACAGATTTTGTTTTATTGTAAGTTTTGAGTAAAAACAAATCTGGCTTATCTACTGCTCGTAATGAGTTTGGTAAATACAATAAACATAAGAATAATGCCTTTACTAATATTTTCACAGAATGGACTTTGATGTTAAATGATGTTTTTTAGTTGGAAATATTATGACTTTCTAGCTGTATCATTTCAGTTAAGTTATGATAACTTTATTTTTTTATAAGAACGTGAACAAGATTTATCATTTGTTAAGGCCTGATTATGGCTTTAATTTTGATTTTTTGTGAGTCATAAACTAAACTCTTTCTAATATCACAAAATAAATCAATCGCATCTATATTTATGTTATTTTTCACTAGCTTTAAAAATAACCTTTATTTTTTTTATACATAAATTAAAGGTTATTTTTTCTTAGATGGTAGTAAATCTGTAATCGTGCCTTCTGCTATTTCAGCTGTAAAAGCAGTAGTTTCACTCAAGGTTGGATGGGCATGGATGGTAAGTGCTATGTCGCTCATATCACAGCCCATCTCAATGGCAAGTGTTGGTTCGGCGATTAGCTCGCCTGCGTTGGTGCCGCAGATTCCCATACCTAAAAGTCTATGTGTTTTTTTATCAAATAAGGCTTTTGATATGCCTTCTGATCTGCCAATACTTAGGCTTCTACCTGATGCTGCCCATGGAAATTTACCGACTTCATATTCTATTCCTTCAGTTTTTAATTCTTTTTCAGTCCTCCCTGTCCAAGCAACTTCTGGGTCGGTATAGGCAACTGATGGGATGGTGAGTGCATCAAAACCTGATTTGTGTCCGCAGATAACTTCAGCGGCGACTTTAGCTTCATGGACTGCTTTGTGGGCGAGCATAGGTTGACATACAATATCACCAATGGCATAAATGTTTTGGATATTGGTTCTCATTTGTTTATCAACATTAATAAAGCCATAATCGTTAACATCAACGCCTGCCTTTTCACAGTCAATTAATTTACCATTTGGTATACGCCCGATAGAAACCAAGGCTTTGTCAAAAATATCAAATTCTGGTGCATTTTTACCTTTAAAACCTATTTGAATGCCATCTTCTTGTGTTTTAATACTAGTAATTTCGGTATTTAAGAAAATATTGGCGTATTGTTTTTTGATGCGTTTGAATAGTGGGCTAACAATGTCTTGGTCTGCTGCTACAATTAGTTGTTCTGAGCGCTCAACTACAGTTATTTCACTGCCTAATGCATGATATACTGTTGCCATTTCTAAGCCAATAATACCACCACCAACAATTAATAAACGTTTTGGCACGCTCTCTAAATCTAATGCATCAGTTGAGTCCATTACGCGCGAGTCATCCAATGGAAAATCTGGGATTTTATTAACGTGTGAGCCTGCAGAAATAATGGCGTGTTCAAATTCAATGATCTCGTTAGTGTTGTCAATTTTGACTTGAGTATTGGAGATAAATCTAGCATAACCAGTAATAATTTGCACACCTCTTGCTTTTGCTAAGGCTTGAATGCCCATAGTTAACTTATTGACCACGTCATTTTTATTTTTACGTATATCATTAATGTCAATTTTTGGCTTATTAAAAGTGACCCCAAGATGTTTAGATTCTGCGGCTTCATTGATGATCCATGCAGTATGTAATAGTGCTTTTGAAGGGATGCAACCAACATTTAGACACACGCCGCCTAAATTTTCATAGCGTTCAATAAGTACCACTTTTTTACCTAAATCAGCAGCACGAAAGGCGGCCGTGTAACCGCCAGGACCAGAACCAATAACAACAATTTGTGTTTTAATCATAATTTGCCTCACTTAAGATGTTATTAAGCTCTGCCATAAAGCGACTACCTTGCGCACCGTCTATGACTCGATGGTCATAGGATAAAGCTAATGGAAGTGTTAATTCTGGCATGAATTCTTTTCCATTCCAAACGGGTTTATTAATTGAACGAGATACCCCCAAAATAGCTACCTCTGGTGAGTTTACAATCGGTGTAAATTGTGTACCACCAATGCCACCAAGGCTGGAGATAGTAAACCCTGCGCCCTGTATATCTTTGGGGCTGAGCTTACCTTTTCGTGCTTTAGCAGAAGTCTGTGCTAATTCTGTGGCAAGTTCGGTGAAAGATTTTTGTTCAACATTTTTAATAACTGGAACCATCAGGCCGTTTGGTGTATCTATAGCAATGCCAAGATTAAAGTATTTTTTAATGATTAAGTTTTCACCAGATTCATCCAACGAAGCATTAAAACGCATGTGAGATTTAAATGCCTCAACTACCGCTTTCATAATAAATACTAATGGAGTTAATTTAACTCCTTGTGATTTTTGCGCTTGTCGATAGTCCTCCATTTTACCAATGTTTACTTCGTCAAACTGCGTTACATGTGGAATGTTTAACCAGCAAGCGCTCAGATGTTTGCCTGATAATTTGTTGATTCTGGATAATGCCAATATTTCAGTTTCACCAAATTTAGAGAAATCAATTATTGGAGTCTTGGGTAGCGCACTGCCTATGCTTCCTGATATCATTATTTGTTTTACATAGGTCTTGAGATCAACATCCAGTATTCTACCTTTTTGTCCTGTGCCAGTAACATTGAATAAATTAACACCCAATTCACGTGCCAATTTTCGAATAGATGGAGAGGCATGAGAGCCTTCATTAGGTATTGTTGATACTGATTGGGCTAAGGCCTGTTGCGCTGGTGCGACTGTTGTAGTTGTTTTAGGCGTAACCACAGATGTTGCTGCAGTCATTGCAACTGGCGTACATTTTTCTTCTTTAGGCACATCAATATCCATATTTTCAATATTAAGAATTAAATCATCCAGTTTAATTTTGTCGCCTAATGTGACATTAATATCAATTACTTTTCCTGCAATTGGTGTTGGAATTTCCATAGAAGCTTTATCGCTTTCAAGTGTTATAATGCTATCAGCAGCAGATAGTTCATCGCCTACATTAACAAGAATCTCAATGACCTCAACTTCATCAAAATCACCAATATCCGGCACAATCACGGGAATGATTTTTGGCTCAACCATCGCTATCTTTGTAGTTTCTTTTTCATTTATATCGGCGTTATGTTTTTTATTTTGAAGCGATAAAAGACTACATCCTTGTTTAATTTTGTCACCTAATGTGACATTAATATCAATTACTTTTCCTGCAATTGGTGTTGGAATTTCCATAGAAGCTTTATCGCTTTCAAGTGTTATTATGCTATCATTTGCTTCAATTATGTCGCCAACAGATACTAAAATCTCAATAACTTCAACTTCATCAAAGTCACCGATATCGGGTAATTGTATATTTTTAATTTCAGACATAAGCAAACATGCAATTTTAAAGAGTGTAATTATCGCATAAATTATCAGAATTAACGGATAATGTTTGTTTATGTCAAATGCACTTATAATTAAATCGCTTACCAAAACTTATGCTAATAATTTTCATGCTTTGAAGGGCATTGACTTATCAGTAGAGGAAGGCGATTTTTTTGCACTTTTGGGTAATAATGGTGCGGGAAAAACTACAGTTATTGGTATTATTTGTGGTTTATTAAATAAAACTCAGGGCGATATTCAAATATTAGGGCTTAATCAAAATACCCATATAAATGAGGTTAAACGTTTGATTGGCTTGATGCCACAAGAATTTAATTTCAATCCATTTGAGCCAATTGAAGAAATACTAATCAATCAGGCTGGTTACTACGGTATTTCTAGTACAGATGCCAAAGTTCAGACAAAGATTTTGCTTAAAAAAATGCAACTTTGGGACAAGCGCATGGACATAGCCAAATCTTTATCAGGCGGTATGAAGCGTCGTTTAATGCTAGCAAGGGCACTTGTTCATCAGCCAAAGATATTGATTTTGGATGAACCAACCGCAGGGGTCGATATTGAGATTCGCCGTTCTATGTGGTCGTATTTAAAAGAGCTTAATAGTTCTGGCGTGACTGTTATTCTAACCACACATTATCTAGAAGAAGCAGAGCACTTGTGTCGCAATATTGCAATTCTTAATGAAGGCAATGTGGTTGAGCAAACAAGCATGAAGAAATTGTTGGCAAAGATATCGCATCAAGTTTTGATTTTAGAAAGTTCAATAGTGTTGCCAAATAGAATTGAACAAACGCAATTTAGTTGTAAAAGATTGGATGATTATTCTTTACAAGTTGTGTTAAAATCTGATACAAATATTACTGATGCCTTGCAAATCCTATCTAAACAAGGCATTAATATTGATCATATTCGTAACGCACAAAATCGTTTAGAAATACTATTTTTACGCTTAATAAATGAGGCCGTATAAGGTATGTGGATTATTTATAAAACTATTGTTATTAAAGAGATTTTGCGATTTTTACGTATCTGGACGCAAACTATTCTGCCACCAATTATTACCACCTTACTTTACCTATTGATTTTTGGTGGTTTGATGGGCGAGCATATTGGCTCAATGCAAGGTGTGGATTATTTGTATTTTATTATTCCTGGTATTATTTTAATGACAGTGATTACCAGTTCTTATTCCAACACAGTGTCTTCATTTTTCTTGGCAAAATTTAACCACAGTATTGAGGAAATATTGGTATCGCCAACGCCATATTGGGTAATTTTATTAGGTTATGTTTCTGGCGGTGTCGCGCGTGGTTTTGTTGTTGGCATTGGGGTATTTTTTACAGTTTTATTTTTTATTGACTTTGAAATTTATTCAATTTCAATTATTATAATAATTTCTTTATTAACTGCTATTTTGTTTTCTTTAGCAGGCTTTATAAATGCAGTGTTTGCAAAATCATTTGATGATATTTCTATCTTTCAAAGTTTTATTTTGACGCCGATGATCTACCTTGGTGGGATGTTTTATAGTGTTGAAATTTTGCCAGAATTTTGGAAAAATGTTAGTCATTTCAATCCAATTTATCATATGATTGATAGTTTTAGATTAGGGTTTTTAGGAACTAGTACTTCTGATCTTTTGATATCAATTTTGGCTCTATTGATCATAATTACTATGCTGACAATATTTGCTTTTTATCTACTTAAAAAAGGCGTAAATATAAAGACGTAACGATACTTATTGATAGAATTAAAATTACTAAAACATAATACATCTATATTAATGTGTATTATTAATTAGTTAAAAATAAAATCATTTTAAAGCTTTCTTTTTCCTTGCTTTTTTTATTCTTTTTTTAGAAAAGCACTCTATCATTTCGTCATTGTCTTTATTATTTTTTTTAATTTTTTCTTTGACTTTTTTGACCAATTTTTTATGTTGTTCGCTTAGTTCTTTTTTTAATTTTGCTATTTTATCAACAGCTTTTTGAGCTTTTTTAGTTGCAATTAATGCTTCAATTTCTGCTTTTTTAGCAATTCCCAAAGCGACTTTAAGTTGTTTTCTTATATTTGACATTATGTATTTTCCTTATTCTTTATATAAATTATTTATACTTCCAATAATTTTTTTATCAGGTTCAAAAATTATTTTAGTATCTTTATTCTGGTAATCTAAGTGGTAAAGGAAGTGTCTAATACAATTAATTCTTGCGCGTTTTTTATCATCTGACTTTACAACAATCCAGGGAGAATCAGCAGTATTGGTATAAAAAAACATATCTTCTTTAGCTTTGGTATATTCTTCCCATTTTGTTAATGATTGTAAATCTATTTCACTTAGCTTCCATCTTTTTAAAGGGTCGTTTTTACGTAGATGGAAGCGCCTTAACTGCTCTTGTCTACTGACAGAAAACCAATATTTAGAAAGAATAAAACCATCATTAACCAACATACGCTCTAGTAAAGGAGCCTGCCGCATAAACTCAAGATACTCTGGATTTTTACAAAAACCCATAACACGCTCTACGCCAGCTCTATTATACCAAGAACGGTCAAATAATACCATTTCGCCATTAGTTGGGAAATGCTCAATATAGCGCTGGAAATACCACTGACCAAGCTCAACCCTTGATGGTTTTTCTAGGGCGATGACACGTGCGGCACGTGGATTAAGATGTTCCATAAAACGTTTAATTGTCCAAGTCGGATCGTAGCCATGTCGTTCTGTGAGCCAAGGAGTTGCTGTTTTATTGTAATTTTTAATCCAATCTTGTGCTTTTAGCAACTCTGTTTGTAGCAAATACTTTTCATTTGTGTATTCTTCAACACTCATCTTTTTAGGATAGGGATAATCTCCTGCTATTTTTGATAAATTTAATAATGCATTGCCAGACATAACGTTACTTTTATTCATAACATACTTATTATTTTGTAACTTTTTTATCTTCTTTTTAGCGTCTTTTTTATTTTTTATTGACATGTTGTGTTGGGTATTTAAATTAAAAAACTAAGATGAATATATTATGTATATTATACATTCATAATAACGTGTGTTATTTTACTTATTTTAATGGGTAAGTGTTGAGTGCTAATTGATTTTATTTTCTTGGTTGTTAAGTAGTTTTTTAATATTACTTCGATGAGTGTAAAAAATCCAAATACATATTAAAGAGATAATATAAGTGGCATTTATATCTTTGGCACTTAAGAAATAAAAAATTCCAGGAGTTAGTAGGGTAGAGGCTAATGCAGATAATGAAGAAATTTTTAGCACTTTGGCAACAAAAAGCCAAATTAGCGCAAAACTTAAGCCGACTAAATAGTTCAAGGCAAACAAGCTACCTAAAAAAGTTGCTACACCCTTCCCGCCTTTAAAGCCAAAGAAAATTGGGTAAACGTGTCCTAAGAAAGTGGCTAATGCGATCAATGTCATTGTGAGTAAATTAGCGTTCATAACTTGTGCAATTAATATTGGAATTAAACCTTTCGCGCAGTCACCAAATAAGGTGATAATGGCGGCCTTTTTACCGCCAATGCGTAATATATTGGTTGCACCTGGGTTGTTAGATCCCCTAGTACGTGGGTCGGGTAAATTAAAAGCTTTACAAACTATAATAGCACTAGATAATGAGCCAATTAGGTAGCTAGCAATAATCAAAATGTGTAACATGGTAAACTTATTTGTGGAAAAATTATGGCCCTAATGATACTATGGATATAGTCTTTATTCAAGGATTAAAAATTGATTGTGTGATTGGGGTTTATGATTGGGAAAGAGAAATTCGTCAGGATATTATCCTAGATATTGAGATGTCTGCTGATATTAAGGCCGCTAGTGAGGCCGATCATATTGACCATACGCTTGATTATAAAGCGGTTTCAAAGCGTTTGATTGAATTTGTTCGAGATAGTGAGTTTCAATTGGTAGAGACCTTAGCAGAGAAAATAACGCAAACTATCATCAAAGAATTTGGTGTGGAAAAAGTGAAGTTAACGCTAAACAAAGGCGAAGCAGTAACTGGCGCACAAGGTGTTGGTGTAATTATTAAGCGTAATCGTGATAGTTGGGCATAGTCATGCAAATATCACATATACACATTAATATTGGCTCAAACCAGAGCCGCAAAAAAACATTTCTCAAGCATTATATAGCTTGCGACTCAATTTTTTTGACGTTCTATGTTCTGATATTTTTGAAAGTAAATCAGCAGGATTTAAAGGTGCTGATTTTTATAATATGGGTGTAAATGCTACAACAGATTTAAGCATTGCCGATGTGCTTAGTGTGTTGCGTACAATTGAGAATAAACAAGGAAGGGACAGGTCTATGCCAAAATTTTCTTCTAGAGGGATTGACCTAGATTTGGTATTGTATGATGAGGTAGTTGATAGAAAAAATAATTTGCCCAGAAGCGATATTTTGCAATATAATTTTGTGCTAGCGCCATTAGCACAGCTCAATCCAGAGGGAGTGCACCCGCTTGAAAAAAGACTTATCAGCAATTACTTGTGACTACAATGCCATTACTCTCGTATAATGTCAATATTTTAGATAGGTAATTATCATGAAAAGAATGCTATTAAGTTTGTTATTAACAGTTGCCACCATGACAAATGCTAATTATAAAGCAGGCGCTGATTACATTGTATTTGATAAACCAATTAAAACCATAACAGGCGATAAAGTTGAAGTGCGTGAGTTGTTTTGGTACTACTGTTCACATTGCTTTAATCTTGAGCCATTAGTCAATAATTGGCTTAAGAAAATGCCGAATTCTGCTCAGTTCGTTCAACAGCCTGCAGTTTTTTCTGATCGATGGGAGCGGGGTGCTATTTTTTATTATGTATTGGAGTATCTTGGAAAGCTAGATAGCCTACATGAGGCCTTGTTTAATGCAATTCACATAGAAAAAGAGGCGTTTACTGGCGATGAAGATTTTATTAATTGGTTAGTTGAGCGTGGCGTGGATAAAATTAAAGCTAAGAATGCTTTAAACTCATTTTCGGTGCGTATTAAAGTTAACCAGTCAAAAATTAATACTAAAAAGTATAAAGGCGTTGGCGGCGTTCCTTCTTTTATCGTAGCTGGTAAATACCTTGTGGACACAAAGCATGCAGGTAATAATAATCGAATGTTTGATGTAATAAACTATTTAATTAAAAAAGAAAGCAAAGTTGAATGAGTCAGTTTTAGCCTTATCTGGGCTTGATCCCTGTGGAGGGGCTGGTATTAGTGCTGATATTGAAAGCATTAATT
This sequence comes from Candidatus Thiodubiliella sp., assembly GCA_029237605.1. Taxonomy (GTDB): domain Bacteria; phylum Pseudomonadota; class Gammaproteobacteria; order PS1; family Pseudothioglobaceae; genus Thiodubiliella. The sequence goes on along the minus strand of JAQRGB010000034.1, from coordinate 5,099 downwards.
GTCTTGGGCTTACCCCATTACCGATTGTAACAACAATGACAGTACAAAACACCCAATTAGTTGTAGAAATCCATCCTGTGGATGTTGAGTTAATTATCAAACAATTCCATCATTTACAAGCAGATATTGACTTTAATGTTGTTAAGATTGGGTTGCTTTGCTCTAGCGAGCAAATTACAGTAATTGCCGATTTAGTACAAGGCAAAAGTATTGTGCTTGACCCAATTGTTAAAACTAGCACTCAAGAAGTTTTATTGCAAACACGAGAAATAGATACACTGAAACAAAGTTTATTGCCCTTGGTAAAAATCATTACTCCTAATATGGCAGAGTTATATATCTTGTCTGGCGAAAAAGACGAGCAAAGAGCCATAGAAAAACTAGCATGTGAATGGGTGTTGCTTACTACCACTGATGTGTCGGATTTTAAAATTGAACATCGTTTGTATTATAACGCTAAGTTAGTAAAAAGCTATATTTACGATAAATTACCTGGTGATTATCATGGCTCTGGTTGTACGCTGTCTAGCGCTATTGCATCTTTTATAACACATGGCTTGTCAGTGGAAACTGCTTGCCAGCGGTCTTTGGACTATACTTATCAAACTTTATTAAATGCTAAGAGTATTGGTAAAATGCAGTTTCATCCAAATCGAAAGAATTATCATGAGTTTTATTAATAACTGTCTTCCTAAGGACCGCTTGGCCTCCGACTTGCAATGCTTATCATGTGAGTATGTCTGAAAATATAGTGAAGTTGGACGCTATGGAATCACCATTTCTCTTGCCAGATGAATTAATAGGGCAACATTTGGCCTATCTATCTAGAGCTCAGTTGAATCGTTATCCAAATTCAAATGCCACAGAATTACAACAAACTTTACGTGAGTTGATGAACATACCTAATGACTTTGGCATTCTACTAGGCAATGGTTCTGATGAGCTTATTCAATTATTAGCATTAGCATGTGACATGGGTGATACTATTTTAAGCGTTGAGCCAAGTTTTGCAATGTATGAGATAATTGCAAAACTTACACGCTTAAATTACCAAGGTGTTGGCTTAAATTCTGAGTTTGAAATTGATTTAAGTGCAATGCTATTAGCGATTAAAACGCATAAACCAAAACTAATTTTTATCGCATATCCAAACAATCCAACTGAAGTCGGATCGTAGCCATGTCGTTCTGATAGAAACGCTATTGAGGAAATCATCACTGAAAGCGATGCCTTAGTCGTATTAGATGAAGCTTATTATGCCTATGCTAATGATAGTTTTTTAAGTGATATTAAGAAATATCCTAATTTAGTATTACTCAGAACAGTGTCAAAAATCGGTTTTGCTGGCTTGCGTTTAGGTTTGTTGATTGGTGTGCAAGATACGATAACGCAATTGGATAAATTAAGACTACCTTATAATATCAATATATTAACGCAAGTGAGTGCTAATTTTTTATTAAAGAAAAAAATAAAATTAACGCAAATGTAAAAATTATTCTTACTGAGCGTGATAAGCTCTCACTGGAGTTGAGTAACATTAGTTGCCTTCAAGTTTATTCATCACAAGCAAACTTTATTTTGTTTAAAGTGCCAAATGCCAACGAGCTATTCGAAACACTAAAGCAAAAAGGTATATTGATTAAAAATCTTAGTAGCGTGCCAAAACTTGCAGATTGTCTGCGAGTGACAGTGGGAAGTAGTGAACAAAACCAACAATTTATCAGCATTGTAGAGGAATTTTATAATTAATTATGATTAATCAAAAAACATTACTTGTCTATTGTCATCAATACTTGCAAGTAGATAATTTTTCTGATTATTGTCCGAATGGTTTGCAAATTGAGGGCAAAACAGAAATCCAAAAACTCATCTCAGGGGTGAGCGCTAACCAGGATTTAATTGACGCAGCGATTGACGAAAAAGCCGATGCACTATTTGTACATCATGGTTTTTTCTGGAAGAATGAAGGACTTGAAGTTATAGGTATTAAAAAAACCGTATAAAAGCATTACTTAGCTACAACTCCTTGGCTCACAGAACGACATGGCTACGATCCGACTTATGCACACGCAAAAGTTGGTAATAACATCCAACTTGCACAACGTCTTGGTATAAAAAATTCAAAACCAATCGGAGATACTCTAGTTTGGCAAGGGGAGATTGATATGACGTTATCACAACTCTCAAGCATCATTAAACAAGTGCTTAATCGAGATCCTTTAGTATTTGGTGATGACGATAAACCATTAAAACGCATTGCGTGGTGCACAGGCGGTGCACAAAACTACATTGACCATGCTATTAATCTTAATGCCGACTGTTTTATAACAGGCGAGATATCTGAGCAAATACCAGCGATTTCCAAAGAGAGTAATATTTCTTTTATATCTGCAGGGCATTATGCTACTGAGCGTTATGGTGTACAAGCCCTGTGTCAACATCTGAGCGATAAATTTGATGTTGAGCATCAATTTATCGATATTGATAATAGAGTATAATTGCCAATAATTTTTTTATAATGTTTACATTTCTATACTATGAATAAAAAGTTAGATGTTTGTGTTGTGGGTGCAACAGGCGCAGTGGGCGAGACCATCCTCTCAATTTTAGAGCAACGTGATTTTCCGATTAATAATTTATATCCATTAGCGAGCGCTAACTCAGATGGTAAGAGGGTATTTTGTCAAGGAAAAAGTTGGATAGTGCAAGATTTGGATACTTTTGATTTTTCAAAGGCGCAAGTGGGGCTGTTCTCAGCAGGGGGTAATATTTCTGAGAAATATGCGCCGATTGCGGCTGAGGCAGGTTGTGTGAAGTCGGATCGTAGCCATGTCGTTCTGTGAGCCAAGGAGTTGTACAAAATATTCCTTTAGTTGTACCAGAGGTTAATGCGCATGCGATTGCTGGTTACACTAAGCATAATATTATTGCTAACCCAAATTGTTCAACTATTCAGATGTTGGTAGCACTTAAGCCAATTTATGATGCAGTGGGAATTAAGAGAATTAATGTTGCAACTTATCAGGCAGTGTCTGGTTCTGGCAAAGGGGCAATTAGTGAATTAATTGACCAAACTACTAAATTATTAAGTGGTAATACTGAAGTCGATGTTGAGGTTTATCCAAAGCAGATTGCATTTAATGTAATTCCTCATATTGATGTGTTTCAAGAGAATGGTTACACTAAAGAAGAGATGAAAATGGTGTGGGAGACGCAAAAGATTTTTGAAGATGATAATATTTTAGTTAATCCTACTGCGGTTCGTGTGCCAGTTATTTATGGACATTCTGAAGCAATTAATATCGAAACCCAGAAGAAGATTACTGCCACTGAAGCCACTAAAATTTTATCTAAAGCAAATGGCGTTACGGTGGTTGATAAGCGCGAAAATGGAGGGTATGCCACACCATTTATTGAGGCAGCTAATCATGATGATACATTTGTGAGCCGCATTCGTGAGGATATTTCTTGTGAAAAAGGACTTAATCTTTGGGTTGTTTCTGATAATATTCGTAAAGGTGCGGCGCTTAATACCATTCAAATTGCTGAAATTTTAATTAAAGAATACTTGTAAATAAGTTATATCAAGGTAAAAGATATTTGCTAAAAGTTCTTTGATAATTGTTGTAGCCAATAGTTATAATAAAAATATTCTTATTTTTACCAAAATAAAGTTAAAAAAATAAAAATCATGATAAAAGTATCTAGAAAAACCAACGAAACCGATATTCATGTTGAGCTGAATTTGTATGGAACAGGCCAGGCAAATATAGACACTGGTGTGCCATTTTTAGACCATATGTTGGATCAGATTGCACGCCATAGTTTAATGGATTTAACCATTAAATGCGATGGCGATACGCAGATTGATGACCATCACAGCGTAGAAGATATTGGCATTACGCTAGGCCAAGCTTTCGCAAAGACAGTAGGTGATAAGGCTGGATTTACTCGTTATGGATACGCTTATGTGCCATTAGATGAGGCGTTATCACGTGTGGTGTTAGACCTATCAGGTCGCCCAGGTTTAGAGCTTAATGTGAATTTTACTCGTGCAATTATTGGCACTTTTGATGTTGATTTAATTTCAGAATTTTTCCAAGGTTTTGTTAATCATGCCGCAATAACTTTGCATATTGATAACTTAAGCGGAGTTAACGCTCATCATCAAGCTGAAACTATTTTTAAGGCTTTTGGTAGGGCGCTCAGAATGGCAGTAATAAAAGATGAGCGTCAAACAGGCGTTATTCCATCAACTAAAGGTAGTTTATAAAGCTATAATGCAAAGTATTGCAATTGTTGATTATGGCATGGGCAATGTTCGTAGTGTACAAAAAGCGCTTCCTAAGACCGCTTGGCCTCCGACTTTGTTTTTCTTACTGATAATGCGGATTTAATTAATAATGCAGATCGTATTGTATTTCCAGGGCAGGGTGCAATTGGTGCGTGTATGCAAGAACTGAACACGCATGAGTTGGTTGATGTGATTAAGCAAGCAGCGTATGAGAAGCCTTTTTTAGGTATTTGCCTAGGCTTGCAACTTTTATTTGATCATTCGCAAGAGAATGGCGGGACACAGGGTCTGTCTATTCTTGCTGGTGACGTTGTTAATTTTCCAAAAAGCGAACTAAAAATCCCGCATATGGGTTGGAATAAAGTCAAACAAATACAGGGCGGGCATCCACTTTGGCATAATATTGAGGATAATGCACGTTTTTATAGTGTGCATAGCTATTATGTTGAGCAGGATGATTCTTCGGTGGTTGCCGGGTCAAGCGATTATGGCATTGACTTTACTTGCGCGATTGCTAAAGATAATCTATTTGCTGTGCAATTTCACCCTGAAAAATCTCAGCACGATGGATTGCAATTGCTTAAAAATTTTGTTAATTGGGATATTTGAAATTATCTAATTCAATTAGTAAGCGTGCTTTGTCATTATGTGCAACATCCAACCAAGAGCGATTTTCCAGCGCACCAACTAAAGCATATAAAAGACACAGATGTGGCTCTCCAAGCTTGATGTAGGCTTTTAGTGCGCCAATTTCTTAAGTCGGATCGTAGCCATGTCGTTCTGTGAGCCAAGGAGTTGTACAAAA
>JAQRGB010000033.1 GCA_029237605.1 Candidatus Thiodubiliella sp. | reverse complement strand
AATTACCCTGTACATTATGTATGGGAACTACACTGTTCACCATTTGATCAGTGAAAACATCATTGGGCGTTCCAACTAACAGTTCAGTACATCTTGTTCTGTTTTTGAAATGGGCTTATGAAAAATGGAGAAATTTACATGGAACACACAGATTATCAAATTAAATATGCCTGCTTTTGTCAGAACAATCATAATATTAATTGTTTATTTGACGGGCATAGTGTTTAAACCTTTCACCCCTAAGTAACTAGAATAAATTTTGATATGTTAATTTTGCAACCAATCCAGTCGTCGCAAAATGATTTCAGACTAGTCCATTTATGAAAGGGTGTGTTTTTGTTCTCAAAAATATGAAAATTACTTGCAAAAAGTTCAGATCCTGATGAGACGGCTCGTACAGGTTCCAGTTCTTTGTAAACACTTCATATAACCAAACGGGAGCTAATTCTGACAATTGCAGTAATTTGAATGAGTCACTGACACAGGTGATGGTAACAACTAATCTGATAGTCTGTTGTTACTTGTATATACTCGAATATGGTTGTACACATTATTGGAATAGTAACGTTACTAGTAGTGATACTCTTTTTATTTTTATGAGTGGAGGTAAGTGACTGCTGAGGATCAATTATTCACATAATTAATGCAATAACTTTGTACATATTACGTTGTCTCAATTCATCAAGAACATTATGGACTGCATGGTGCACCATAAAAATCACAATTGGGTGACCGACTGTCTGTTTTTTAGCTCACCTGAGGGTGATTTATTTTTTATTGATAAAAAAGTACTTACTTTTAAATATGTTTTAGATTTAATGTGTTTAATGGCCAATAGTTCGTCGGCAACAAAACGTAGAACAGACAGTAAATGGTTATATGTGGCTGTGACTGGAGAAATGGGACTTATGGGATTTGTGACCAGTGAAGCTCCTGATCAAATAGCACACTGATGTTCCCTAACAACCATCTTCATTGCTTGCTAGAAACATGAAAAGCGTTCATTGATGGAATGGCGAACTGTGTATATCCTGATCAGACTGTGCAGATGTACATGCTGATCGGGCTGACAAAAATGGGCTTATTGTATTCAGAGCAGGTTTAATCGCA
>JAQRGB010000032.1 GCA_029237605.1 Candidatus Thiodubiliella sp. | reverse complement strand
GGTCAAGTGTCGTAAACACGACGTAGAATGAATTGTCGGAATCACTGACCTTATACACCGCTTCAATCTCGGAAGGTGGCACGTCCCTCTGCTGACACATCAAATCCAACAAGTCGGGTGGCGACGGTCGTCCACGGCTAAGGCTGTTGAAACGTACTGTCCTCTCCATCCGCGAAGCGTTTATCTGTAGCGGCGAAATAGCTGCAAGGTGGCGAACAACGTAGTCATCTGTCGACATCATGACGGAAAAACCCTAGGCTGGAAAGCCGGGGTTCAGGTGTGTTTCTTCAAATGCGCTGAAGAAAAACCAATACACAGGGAGAACACTGACTGGGCGTAATTTATATAGTCACGATGGTTCCATCGTCAGGCCGCACTCCATTATGTACGCTTGAAAACATGCTTAGCTACAACTCCTTGGCTCACAGAACGACATGGCTACGATCCGACTTGTTGTGACTGTGAGCTCGTTTCCATTGCAGTCTCATTCGCCGGAGGTATAGCGGCGGAAGGTAAAGTTGACGGTGGAGAAGGCGTAGGCGGCGAAGGCGGAAGCGAAGCAGGCGAAGGCGGAGGCAAAGCAGGCGAAGGCGGAGGCGAAGTAGGCGAAGGTGGAGTAACTGGGGACGGAACTGGAGTTGGGTTAGGCGGCGAGGTTGCTTCCATGGGTTGGACTTCCGGTTCATCTGGAGTAGTCACTGGCGGGGGGATTCCCTGAAACTGAGGGCGCTGTCGAGGGGGTAAGGGGTTTGGGCAGTTCCTCCGAACATGCCCAATGTCTCTGCATCTAAGACACAGCGGAGGTCTGCCCTGCATTGTAACAAGGGCCTTCTGCCCACAGTCAAACTCTAAGAGGTGGGGAATCATCTTTTTAGAAATCTCGTCCACCTCCAAAGTGACAGTCCGTGTTCCGTTGCAAATGGTTGTGTCTTTATACTGTGTGACCGTACTTGACACAGCGACCACTCGGCCGTAACGCTCGAACACCTTGCCGACCAGGTTAGAACTTATGTAATGGGGCAACCAATGTACTCTAAGCGAAATAACTTGCTTCCCCATTGCAGAAATGATGAACCGGTAGCGGTCATTTTCTAGGACACCCAGCTCGGTAAAACTGGCCACGT
>JAQRGB010000031.1:852-1173 GCA_029237605.1 Candidatus Thiodubiliella sp. | reverse complement strand
AATGACATTAGCTGGTGATAGGCCGTTAAACACCAATAAATCAACCAATCAATCGACCAAGAAACAGCTTTGAATTCGCTGTAACCCAGACATGCATATCCAGTCTGACAATGTAGTGTACAATTTGTTATGGGTCTATGTATTTGGCCAATGACAAGTGTGTTACCTGAGAAATAGAGAATACGAGGCTAGTGTCTTTTGATATCAAGTTTATCAGGCGAGGCTAAGAAACGCGTAGGAATTCAGAGAATAAAAAGTTGAGTCTTATTCTGGGTCAGATAAATATTTTAAGATTTGCAAATATGTTATATAAAGGGGCGA
>JAQRGB010000031.1:0-842 GCA_029237605.1 Candidatus Thiodubiliella sp. | reverse complement strand
CCGGCAAAGCCTCGTTTCCAACGACATATTCTGACATTCGGGTGAAATATCCTTGTCCCACACCAGTGCATATGATGGATACTCTTATTCCACACAGAACGACATGGCTACGATCCGACTTCTAATTTCAAGTTGAATGGTTTGCAAATACGGAATTGAAATATAATCAGTAACGGAAAACACATATCGTGAACATTTATACACGTATTGACTTATCCTTTTGTTTTGTTATCCTGATGGAGTGTTATTATGAATTTACATCTACTGTCTGTTCCAGATAAATCAACACATTTTTGCCACAAGTATGATATTTTTTTATTATTTCAAATGTTTAATTGTCAAATTCCCATCGGCTGATTTTTGTGGTAAGTACATGTATTATCTGTTGAGGTTCAAATTTTAATACACAATATTGCTTCATGCCTGAATTGATTTTCTGATTCTTTTGCCAGTTATATAATGGGAGGAGACCGTCCAAAATGGTTCCCTGTACTGTCGCTTATAAAGGTGATAAGCCATGTTGTCGGGCCAGCGTAGATGATGATAGTATATAGAGAATACCAGGCTAGTGTCTTATATCAAGTTTATTAGGCTGGGAAATGGTAGGAATTCCGAGGCAAGCCTCGGAATTCCTACAATTGTCCTAACTTTGTCGATAATATTGATATCAAATATGCTAGCATGATATTCTATTTATCAGGTAACGTTTTATGCTACAGAATAAGCAAATACGATTTGGTTTTCATTGAGCCTTGTTTACGTTGCATTATTGCTCTAACATTATTCAGTAATAGTGAAGTCGTTCTGATTTTCGGATTTTCTCCTCAATTACATGTGCTTTA
>JAQRGB010000030.1 GCA_029237605.1 Candidatus Thiodubiliella sp. | reverse complement strand
CAACACAACGACGTGAAGAAGATTTAATAAAAATTTTATCTGGCACTTTTAAAGGAAAAACTACCGGCACACCTATTGCACTGATTATTCAAAATACCGACCAACGCTCTAAAGACTACGATAATATTGCCAACACTTTTCGCCCTGGTCATGCAGATTACACTTATGAACAAAAATATGGCACTCGTGATTATCGTGGTGGTGGTCGCTCTTCTGCGCGTGAAACAGCAATACGTGTTGCTTGTGGTGGTATCGCAAAAAAATATTTAAAACAAGAGTTTGGCATTAAAATTAGAGGGTATCTTGCACAATTAGGGCCAATTAAGATAGAAAAACTTGATTGGCACGAAGTTCATAATAATCATTTTTTCTGCCCTGATGCTAGCAAAATATCAAAGCTTGAAAATTACATGGATGCACTAATTAAAATGCATAAAGGTAAATGTTTGTGTGGTAAAGTTGCATTTAAAATTACGCAAAAAATTACAAATATCGTCATGTGTCATTGTAGTGTAGACGAGTACAAGGCGCTACCTTTGCTGTCAATGGCAATGTAGAAAACAAAAACTTTAAATTTTTAAGTGGCGAGGATAATCTAACTAAATTTAGGGAAAATGATAACAAAAGACGATTCTTTTGTCAATCTTGCGGTGCGCCAATTATAGCAAAACTTCAGAACAATTCTAATTACATAAGAATTAGATTAAGAACAATTACAACTCATATTAGAGAAGCGATTGAAAAACATATTTTTACTGAATCAAGGGCAAATTGGAATAATATCTGCTATAATATCACACAACGCAAAGAATGGTAGAATGAGGCATTTATAATACAATTATGAATCATTATCAAAACACCATCTATTGTCAACTTAGATATTTTTTTAAGGACAGCTTTAGAATTACTAGAATAAGTTTAAAAAAAACAACTAATTTAATTGGCGATATACAACAATACTCTGTAAGGATAAAATTTATCATTTTACTAATTACCTATAATTACATAAAAGCCTCATGAGTGGTAATAGTATTGGTAAGTTATTCACAATAACTACAGCTGGTGAATCACATGGTGAAGCGTTAATAGGCATTGTTGACGGTTGTCCTCCTAATATGGAACTTTCTGAAGTTGACTTGCAAGGTGACTTAGATTTGAGAAAACCAGGCACTTCACGTCACA
>JAQRGB010000029.1 GCA_029237605.1 Candidatus Thiodubiliella sp. | reverse complement strand
CTCTGCTGCTGCTCCTGGCGAGCTTCCTCCTTGGGGTGGAATTCATGCACTGATCACAACAGCAAACGTGCCACTGATGAGAGTTGGGTTTCTTCCTGTTATCCCCTCACCTGTGACAGAATATGCCACTGTCCGCAAGGCACTGACCAATTTCCAAGCATCCCGGCGCCAGTTGAATCAAGATACTATGGCCATAGTTTCTGATGAGGGTGTATATCACATTGTTGTTGATATAGTCATGAATGAGCCGGGCACTTTCGACGACCTTTTTCCAATGTTAGGAATGTTTCACTTTGTTAAGGTACTTTTGCGGTGTGCAGGGAGGTATCTTAGTGGCAGTGGAATGAGCGATGCCCTTATTGAAAGTGAAGTTTTCGGACCGAAAACAGTTAAGTCGGATCGTAGCCATGTCGTTCTGTGAGCCAAGGAGTTGTTATCAGGAGGATTGTCTTCCTAAGACCGCTTGGCCTCCGACTTTGACATTCCCAAATCAATGATGGCCAAAATGGAAATGATGCAAATGCCAGATGAGGAAGAACATGCATTCTGTGATGATGGTGAAGACACTTTGTTTGACGAAGAGGATAGATGGGCTTTGAAAAATCGCCATTCCAAACTCAATTGTCATTTCCAGATGACATATAACCATATTCACCACGGCCGGAGGAAAACCCCACTCCACACAATGCTAGGACAATACATGTATGGGAAGACACGCAGCAGGGAGATACTGACAACACTGAACAGAGTAGGTACCTCGTCTAGCTACAATGAAGTGAAGCGATCAAGGTGTCTCATGTGTGCTTACACAATACAGTCATCGGAGGTCACTGGGGTGCCCATTCCAAGCCATTTTTCCGACGACGGCTGGGCATTTGGCGCCTTTGACAATGAAGATTTCGAAGATAATTCATCCATTTCAGGTACACAAGGCAAACATTATACAGCACAGGCTCTATACCAGGAGACCACTTCGCCAGCCAAGTCAAAGCCTTTTGTATCAAGCACGAATCTCTCGAAATTCGCACGTCCGTCAAAAGAAAAACTTCCCTGTCAAATTGTACCCTCTCACCACAAACCCGTGATGAAGCCTACCTTACCACCCAACTTTAGGCTTGTAGATAACATTGACGTGGACATTATATCGGATGCTGAGAAAGCTGTAGAGCAGTCAGCCAATACCGAATTTGTCATATCACTCATTCGCTGTGGACTCCCATA
>JAQRGB010000028.1 GCA_029237605.1 Candidatus Thiodubiliella sp. | reverse complement strand
AAAACAGTATGTCCCATCTGTGGCTACTCACACACTTACACGGCGTGCACATACAAAAATACACGAGCTCAAGACTTTTGCAACAACTGCTACGTGGCTCAACAACATGAATGTGGACATAGGGCTAGTGATCCGTACTGTCCTATGTTTCTCAGATACAAAGAACAACTCGCCCAAAAAAACAACACTAGACAGCTCACTAGAAACGCACTAAAAGAACAACTTCAAACCCCAAATATTAACGTGAATCAGGAACAAATTAAGAATAAGTTTCCGCAAACAGACTATAACAAGCGAACGCCAGAGAAAACTCATATACCAGCTACACCTAAAACTAATAAACGAAAGAGAGCCCATGAAACATCTTACAAAGATTACCAAACTCCCAAAAAAAACATTAACAAACAAGTCGGATCGTAGCCATGTCGTTCTGTGAGCACTAGACCCAACTCCTTGGCTCACAGAACGACATGGCTACGATCCGACTTAGAAAACGCGCCAGGGAAGACAACTCGACATTGTCACCTGATAGCAAATCACCCGAAGCTAAATTAGCCAACAACAGACGAGCACATAATTCACCCACACCACCACCCCGGCAGACACAGCAATACACACAGAGCAGACAGGCAAACCAATTAGGAACCTGGACGGACACTCTACATTTCAAAATAGAGGGCCCCAGGCGTAGGTCAGTAACTATTCCACAATTTGTTCTGGCTTTCCTGTCCTATGTAGGAGGCAATATAAGTCAAGCCGAAATCAGCTGTGGCATGGATGCACCAGACATCTTCAAAATTAAACTACCGAATCGCTACACTAACAAAGGAAAAAGCTTCACAACCCCAGTTGGCATGACTGGAGTTGAGTTCAGACACTTGTCGCACCAAAACACAAACAGACAACACCCATCCACTAAACAACAACCAAACCAAACAGTCACTCTGGGGATTGCAGATCATCCAGACTTCACGCGACTTAACAAAGAAGAACTAATGACAGCACTAGACGCTGGAAAAAACAAAATAACTGAAGCACATCACATAGGCAAAAACAAATCAACACTTCTAATTAAATTTAACTCACCCACTCTACCATTCACCATAACACCTGCTAGCTACATCAATTGCGGAAATGACATCAACATAGGCATCACGATATCACGTCCCATTAGATGTAACAAATGCCAACAATTCGGTCATAAGCAAAACAATTGCAAAAACAAT
>JAQRGB010000027.1 GCA_029237605.1 Candidatus Thiodubiliella sp. | reverse complement strand
AATGCCAATATCTTTTAAACCTTTCCTGATATTTGTAAACGGTGTAGATCCTGATGAGCTGGTTCGTTACGAGCCGTATCATCAGGATCTGCACCATTTGTGGATTTTACAAAATGTGCCGCTTTTCTGCATAATGGAACTGTCTCAAACCTAACATGAAACAATCCATGTCAGTTACTTGGGGTGAAAGGGTTAAGCTATTATAATATCATTTACTATAAAAGGGAACAATGCTATGTACAATTAGCTATCATACAAACTCTGAAATAGCCTATCCAATTGTAGCCACAAACTGCCGAAACAGATGTGTGTTCTACCAGTAATGTTATTTTATTATATACAGTGAAATCGCGATGGCTCGAAATGCCACGGGACCGCACATTTTGTTTGAGTGATCACATCTTTCGAGCCATCGCATCTTTCAATTTTGTTAAGTCGGAGGCCAAGCGGTCTCATACCACACCAAAGTCACTTGGCCCCTTCCCCTAAAATAGGATTACGAATAATCATAACACATAAGGGGTTTAACCAGATTCAACTGTCACATACAATAATGCCAAAGACGTATCTGCGGGCCAAATTAGGTCTCCGTTCGGGATACCGGTAAGGAAGAATCCTGATCGCTAAATTGCACATCGTATGCTCCCACCTCTGGAATTGAAATCCAATGCCATATCCCCTAAACCACGGCCCATCCATCCCTGATTGCCAGATGAACGCACCTCTATTGGCTTCAATTGGTTCTTGATTTTCTGAACATTCTCCTCTGAAGTCACACGTTTAGCTTCTTGCTCGGCCAACTCTCCCTCAAGCTGAAATGTGGCATAAACACATCAGACACCTCACATATATACACAATGGTGATCCTATTGTGAGACTGAGGAACATTTTTCCACCTTAAGAGCTAGATTCCCAAATGCCAGGTTATAATATAATGTTAACAGAAATTAATATTTACTCTCTGTATTTATTTTTGATGTACAATGATCTACTTTATAATCTGGCGATAAAATATTTTTTCAGGCGACGCATTTCATTTGTATAAATAATTTAAAAATGTCCTACCTCATTTGCATATCAAAATAGCCTGATAACACCACGGGTCACTATCAGTAAATAAAGATTACTAAATGATTAAATCTGTATAGCGGGCACACGTAATATTTAAAACTGGTGGAATACCGTAGTTACACAAGTATACACTTATTTAATTCCAACATTTTATGCCTACTAGATGAAACCCCAACTTTAA
>JAQRGB010000026.1 GCA_029237605.1 Candidatus Thiodubiliella sp. | reverse complement strand
ATAATGTACAAAAAAAGAAAAAAGGTAATGGAAATATACATGTACATGATAATACATTGGCGCTTCATGGAATTTGAAATTTGAGTTAAAAAGTTTTATAATCACACGCCCAGGCCCCTGCTACAATTGCCATGGTTACACTAATCTACCTGGTCATAACTTAAAAAAATTGATAAGCGAGGAATATCTCGTACCGTATGTGGATGATATACATGTACTGAGAAAAATAAGACAAATCGGATAGTTGTTCAACCTGTCTGTCCGTCAGTAACAAAAATATGTTGAGTTTAAAAAAAAAATATTTGTATGACCGCTTTACAACGGTGGCATTCTGCCATGGTTTACAAACACTTTTTCAGTTCAAATATTTCCATTGGCGATTTTGGCTACTGTTAGTGTACAGTGGATATACCTAGGTTCTGGATAATAAGCCTTCGTTGGCCAGTTACTAGAACCGCTTGGCCTCCGACTTCAGGTTAAAATGGGATCAAACCTGTTTGCCCGGCCCTACATGGCCTTAGCTGTTGATAGGCCGTTAAACACCAATAAACAAACAACTATTGCTTCAAACAAGTTTTGAATTCACTAAACTGAAAAATTTAAAAACCAATTTGATTTAGAAATGATTGAGTAACAATACTGAATGTCCAATTCCTTATCTATATAGCACTGCCAGGTTATGAAGAGATGATTAACCATTGTGTGTGATTTACTATATACTGGGCCGATATTTATGACTGTATCATACACACAATGGCTATATGTTGTGTCTATGGAGCGATCGATATAGTTAACATAAAAATTAAATGCACAGTTTCAGATAAACAAACCAAATTGAAACCAGGTGGGAAAAGACAGAAAAGACAGAAAGATGGTAAGCTGACGTGTAGTGTTTTTCCCAGGATCGAAAAGGGGCATGGCTGCCAGAAAAAAAGGCACATTTAACCCGTGAAATCTTGAAAAAAAGGGCACATATACGCGCACGATTCATGAAAAAAGGGGACGGTTAGCGTGCAAAAAGGCACATTTGGCGCAAAAAATCTTTTAAAAAGCTTGTAAATGGTCTTACCCGATATCTTTATAAAATCAATATGTAATACCCATGATCTAATCTGTGGTAAAGAAATGTTTATATTTTTTAGGCCTTACTCATTACATATAGTATCAGTTTGAAGATATATATGCATTTGTCTTGAACGTATCTCGTATATAATCTAATATCTGGTACATTGGTTGATTGTTTCAGCTGATGACTCTCCAA
>JAQRGB010000025.1 GCA_029237605.1 Candidatus Thiodubiliella sp. | reverse complement strand
TTTGGCAGTAGTTTAGAATCATTTCCTCTGGAAATGATTCTAAAGTGCTGCCAAACCCTGCTTTTATCGAGAAAAAAGACAAAATACAACACAACAGCAGACGACACTTTTCGTTTCCCGTGTTCTAAGGGTTAATTGTTATTAGAAACAGTAGCAATTTTGTTTCTACCCCGCTCCATACCTCTCGCGAGGGTAGCAATTTAACCACATCTCTTTAATGTAATGCATGGAAGAGTGATTTTTGCAATCTGTTATCCGGCGTGTTTGATCTGTTAGCGATATATAACTGTCAAAGCTGTATCAATAAATTATTAATAAATTTGAAAGCTTCATTTCGTTATGTTGACTGTTGAACAACAAGTAGAGAAAACATGGCTTCCATGAGAAAATGATTTCCCTGTTTGGCAATTTACTAGCTCTACATCAAATATTATTTGATTAAAGGTATAAAATTTACAGATTTTGAAATTACTAAGGACTAGCATACCCTATATTTCATGCATATGTAATATTTGTTTACAGTATGAAGTGCAGTGTATCCATGTATGTATATAATGCATAGGGCAATTGCATCATATGCACAATATATAGCTTCCTGCTATTGAACCTTTCAAGACTAGATATCACTTTCCAAAGATTTACAGTGTAGATCACGAGCTGGCCTGTAACAAGCCTTCATCAGGATCTGCATCATTTATTGAATTTACTATGATATAAATGTATTAACCCTTACAAGACTATTGATCTCTTTCCCAATATCAGCAAACAGTGTAGATCTTGACGAGACGGCTCGTCATCAAGATCTGCACCATTTGTGGACATTTTTTACTTTTTACAAAATGACCCTCTTGTCTGCATAATGGAACAGTCTCAAACTTCACAGGAAACAGTCCATGTCAGTTACTTAGTGGTGACAGGGTTAAAAGTACCATAGGAAATTAATGGACTACAGCCAGCTAATGAAACGATGTCAATAATCTATTTTTCTTGCCACACCCCAACACCCTTAGATAGAATTTAATTACACACACCTTCAGGAAGAGATAACATTTTAATTGTTATCTATAAGCAATGAGCTAAACATTTAATTACTGCTGAAACAGTAATTCTGACCAATTATTTCAATCTGTATTGAACCACTCTTGTTATTTACTGCCCATATATAATATTGGTAAGACCAAATAACTGATATATGCCACAATAGATATAAACAAGTTAAACCTGAAATAAATTTTGTTGTCTGTTGATTATTTTCCATTTTTATCAACAATAACATAG
>JAQRGB010000024.1 GCA_029237605.1 Candidatus Thiodubiliella sp. | reverse complement strand
TTGAAGTGGGTGTTAATGTTCCAAATACATCGCTAATAGTAATTGAAAATTCAGAACGATTAGGCTTAGCACAATTACACCAATTGCGTGGACGCGTAGGTCGTGGTAATAATAAAAGTATTTGCATACTAATGTATCAAGCGCCACTTAGCGCCAATGCCATTCAACGCTTAGATATCCTTAGACATAGTAATGATGGTTTCGTAATTGCTAATAAAGACTTGGAATTACGAGGTCCTGGAGAGATTCTTGGTACACAACAAACAGGTCTTGCTAATATGAAAATTGCCAATATCGTACGTGATGGGTATCTGCTCAAGCAAGTGCATTTTTATTGTGATAAGTTTATCAATGAAAATGAAAAACAACAACAAGCATTAATTCATCGATGGATTGCCCATGACAAATCTAAATACGCTAATACATAGGTAAGTCGGATCGTAGCCATGTCGTTCTGTGAGCCAAAGGAGTTGTAGCTAAGTGTTGTCTTCCTAAGACCGCTTGGCCTCCGACTTGGTTGTTGCAAGGTGATGTGGGTTCTGGGAAAACCATTGTTGCAGTTTTTGCTTGTTTACAGGCAGTTGAGAATAATTTTCAAACAGTAATTATGGCGCCAACTGAGATTTTAGCATCACAACATCTACAAGGTTTTTCAAATTATCTAAATTCTTTAGGTGTTGAAATAGCATTTTTAACAGGATCGCAAAATACCAAAACAAGAACAGAACAATCAGAAAAGATACGATCAGGTCAAGCGCAAATAATAATTGGCACGCACGCTCTATTTCAAGATAATATTACCTTTAATAAACTCGGGTTAGTTATTATTGACGAGCAACATAAATTTGGCGTGCATCAGCGCCTATCTTTGGTGCAAAAAGCATACAATACCCCACATCAATTAGTAATGACTGCTACCCCTATTCCACGATCATTAACAATGAGTGCTTACGGAGATTTAGACTCGTCAATTATTGACGAATTGCCTCCTGGTAGAGTACCAGTACAAACGATTGCACTAAGCAATGAGCGTAAAAATGAAGTAATTAAAAAAATCAAGCAAATATGTAGTATGGGTAATCAAGTATATTGGGTATGCACTTTAATTGAAGAATCAGAAGCTTTACGTGCTGAATCTGCCATTAATACACATTATTATTTACAGCAAAATCTACCAAATCACTCTGTTGTACTAATTCATGGAAAAATGAATAAAGATGAGAAAAATACTATTATGCAACAATTTGCGCATAATGAGATTAATGTATTAGTAGC
The DNA here is from genome assembly GCA_029237605.1 of Candidatus Thiodubiliella sp. Taxonomy (GTDB): domain Bacteria; phylum Pseudomonadota; class Gammaproteobacteria; order PS1; family Pseudothioglobaceae; genus Thiodubiliella. The sequence continues at coordinate 11 of JAQRGB010000024.1, read as the reverse complement.
AACGACTGTAA
>JAQRGB010000023.1 GCA_029237605.1 Candidatus Thiodubiliella sp. | reverse complement strand
TATTACCTTACAAGCTAAGGATATATATGGCAATGATCTAGCTACTGGTGGTTTACACGTTACTATGATAACAACCAACTCTGCTATGGCAAGTACCCCAGCTACCACAGCTAAAGATAATCTAGACGGCACTTACACAGCAACTGTTAGTAGCACTATTGCTGGTGATGCTGTTATTACTGCTAGTATTGCTGGAGCAGTTATAGCTAATAGAGTTAGAGTTAAATTTATGCCAGGTAAAGTTTCAATTGTAAAATCAACTCTAACAGCAAACCCAGAAAGAGTTCTTGCTAATGGCATAGCAAAATCAACTATCACCTTACAAGCTAAGGACGCGCATGGCAGTAATCTAGTTACTGGTGGTTTGTACGTTATTTGGGAAACAACTGGCCCTGCTACTCTAAATAATATTGCCGATGCTGGTGATGGCACTTACACAGCAACTGTTACTAGCATTACTCTTGGCGATGCTATTATTACTGCTAAGATTTCTGGAGCAGTTGTAACTAATACAGCTACAGTAAAGTTTATACCAGGTGAAGTTTCAGTTGTAAAATCAACTTTAAGCGCAAGTAAAGAACATATACTTGCTGATGGCCGGGACGAATCAATTATTACCCTACAAACAAAAGATGCACAAGGTAACAATCTAGGTAGTAGTGGTAGTGGTTTATACGTTACTATGGCAGTAGACAACTATGCTGAGATAAGTGAAGTTACTGATGTTGGTGATGGCACTTACACAGCAACTATTTATAGCGTAGTTGCTAATCACGTTCTTATTACTGCTAAGATTGATGGACAATCATTAAAGACTGAACATAGAGTACAATTTAAAACAGGTTTTCCTGGTACTTGAACCAAGCCACATTTTATAAGTGGCGTTCTAAATATGGTGGTGCAGATGTTTTCATGGTTAAGCGCCTAAAGGAACTGGAATCAGAAAATGCTCAGTTCAAGCGTATGTATACTGAGAGTGAGTTAAAACTGCAAATTGCAAAGGATGCTTTAGCAAAAAAGTTTTAAAGCCATCTACAAGGCGTGAGATGGCTTTAAACATTAATCAACAAAATAAGATCACAAGCATTAAACTTGTCTGTGAGGTTTGCAGTATCAGTAAAAGTACCTATTACTACAAACCAAGACTCAGTAATGAAAATGCCATGATTGCCGATTATCTGCTGCGTTTAACTCAAACGCACAAGCGTTGGGGGTTTTAAGTTGTGCTATTTATATCTGCGTAATGTCAAAGGTTACAAATTTAATCATAAGCGTGTTTATCGTATTTATAGAGAGTTGGAGCTTAATTTAAGAATCAAACCCAGAAGAAGGATCAAACGAGACAAGCATGAGGCACTGAGTGTGCCAAACAAAATCAATCAAACTTGGTCAATGGATTTTATGAGCGATTCACTCACTGATGGTAGAAGCATCAGAGCCTTTAATGTGGTGGATGATTACAACCTAGAAGGGCTTAATATTGATGTTAAATTAACAGGGCAAGTTCCTTACTTGCCTTGGGCAAAAGCTAAAGGTACTTATTATCATTGGGATGCTATAAAAGGTACAAATATTAATGGCAGTATCCTTGGTATGGAAATCAAACTTACCCCATCAATTAATTTTGAATTTGGACAAGAAGACTCTAACACCACAAGCAGTAAAAGCTACGGTAAATTAAGCGTTGAATTGCCTATTGGTGATAATGAGCAATTTATTGATTTTGCAGTTGATGATAAGCCATTTAAAACCAGTGGAGTGATGGATTTAACTGATCTAGAATTTGTAGAACGCGCTAACAAGATTCGTATTGAAAAAACCCTTGCCTCTAATGTCGGTACTGCTAGCTTAGGTGAATACAATGCAAAAACTGTAGGTGAGGCATCTACTGCAACTTAAGCCCTAAGGGCATCTTCAACAACTGATGTTTGGAGGTTACTTACACAATAAAAGTTGTATCTACACAATAGAATAGTGCATCCCTAGCAGTAGATTGTTTACTTATATTAATGACCATGAGCACATATACACTTATAACTGAAACTTTGTTTTTTATTAAACTTTATCCTGTCTTTTTTGTAATGACAAAATTTAAAAAATAGTATGAGATAGCGCCTTATCTTTTATAGTTAGATTTATGATGTGAATGAATTTTAATTTAATATTTTTTAGTAGGTTTTTATTGACTTAAAATATTAAAGTATATATTTTTTTGACAATAAAATTTTTATAGAATGAAATGTGTTTATGTGCACTAATAAATGTATATTTATGAAATAATTTATGGTAAGTTAAAATTAATTTGAATTTTATAATTAAATTATAGATTATAAAAATTAATCTTTTTAACTAAGAATATGGTGTCAAGTGCGTATTTTAGCGAATTAAAGATAAATTATAAGGTATGTATTTTTAAGTTTTTAGAAATCTAAATTTACTAAAATTTATTATATTAAGATAGACAAAAATAACATTTTTTATTATAATAAAATTATTTATTAAATAATAGATAGTTATGTTCCTAAGACCGCTTGGCCTCCGACTTGTTTTATTGTCAATGTTTTTTTCTCTTTCAGGATGTTTTTTAACAAAAATTGTAACAGTACCAATGCGTATTGGTGGTGCTATTGTATCAGTTGTACCGGTGGTAGGCCAAGGAGTTGGCGATGCAATCGATGAGGTTGCTGATACTATTGATACAATTCCAATCTAAGAAAAAATCAATTATAGATTTTTGTTATATGCTAGCTTTTTTTGGTTAAGATACGTTTATAATCTTTTGGCATGACTTTAATAAAATACTTAATTTCCTTATGCCAGTTGTTAAGAATACGTATAGCTACTTTTGAGTAAGTATATTTAGCATGATTGACAATATATTGTTTTAGTTCTATTTCATCCTCGTTATTTATTGGGTCAAGGTCAATCATGATTGGATTAACCATAGATTTAAACGTATGATCTTTGTTGTAGATATAAGCAATGCCACCACTCATGCCAGCACCAAAGTTACGGCCTACTCTGCCTAAGATAATAACTCTACCGCCTGTCATATATTCGCAACCATGATCTCCAATCCCTTCTACTACAGCAATAGCTCCTGAGTTACGTACACAAAAACGCTCAGACGCACAACCTGATAAATACATTTCGCCACTTGTTGCGCCATATCCACAAACATTTCCAGCAATGATTTCTTCTTCAGCGTTAAAGGTTGAGTTTTTAGGTGGGTAGATAATTATACGACCACCAGAGAGCCCTTTGCCAACATAATCGTTAGTGTCTCCTTCAATCTCTAAAGTAATGCCTTTTGCTAAAAAAGCACCAAGGGATTGACCAGCAGAGCCTTTAAAATTGATATGAATAGTATCGTCTTTCAAATTGTTACCATTTCGTGTTTTAACGATATATGACGAAAGCATTGTGCCTACAGCACGATCAACATTGGTAATGATAGAGTTAATGCAAACTTTTTCAGCATTTTTTATGGCTAATTTTGATTTTACAATTAGCGTATTATCAATTTGATGGCATAACCCATGATCTTGGGGGATGGTCTGATAAGTGCTAGTATTTTCATTAAGTTTTTTGGCAGGAGTTAATAAAGCATCTAAGTTAATTGTTTCTTGTTTCCAATGATTAAGTGTTTGATTCATTTCTAACATATCAACACGACCAACCATATCATTAACTGTTTTAAACCCAAGTTTTGCCATTATTAGGCGTAATTCCTGGGCAACCATAAATAAGTAGTTCACTACATATTCAGGCTTACCTGTAAATTTTTTTCGTAATTCCTTGTCTTGTGTTGCAATCCCTACTGGACAAGTATTTAAGTGGCATTTTCGCATCATAACACACCCCAAAGTAATAAGTGGTGCGGTTGAAAACCCGAACTCTTCAGCACCCAAGAGGATGGCTATAGCAATATCTCTGCCTGTTTTTAATTGACCATCTGTTTGAATAACTACACGTGAACGCAGTCCATTCATCACTAATGTTTGATGAGTTTCAGCCAAGCCTAATTCCCATGGCAAGCCAGCATGTTTGATTGAAGTTAGCGGTGAAGCGCCTGTGCCCCCATCATGTCCAGAGATAACAATATGATCAGATTTTGCTTTTGTTACACCAGCGGCAATTGTACCTACTCCTGCTTCTGCAACCAACTTCACGCTAATACGTGCATCTGGATTAGAACATTTTAAATCAAAAATAAGTTGCGATAAGTCTTCAATTGAATAAATATCATGATGAGGTGGTGGCGAAATAAGGCCTACTCCAGGCGTAGAGTTGCGTATTAAGGCAATATATTCATCTACTTTTGCGCCAGGTAATTCACCGCCTTCGCCAGGCTTTGCACCTTGAGATACTTTAATTTGAATTTCATCGGCATTATTAAGGTAGTCAATGGTAACACCAAAACGTCCTGATGCTACTTGTTTAATAGCACTACGGCGTGAATCACCATTGGCATCAGGTGTCCAGCGTTTGGAATCTTCTCCACCTTCGCCAGTATTTGATTTACCACCCAGATTATTCATCGCAATAGCCAGTGATTCGTGTGATTCTTTTGAAATAGATCCAAAACTCATTGCACCAGTAGCAAAACGTTTAACGATTTTTCTAACACCTTCAACATCATTAATAGAAATTGGATTGGCTTTTTTAAATGACATTAAACCACGTAATGTTGAGTTACGTGTACCTTGCTCATTGGCATATTTAGAAAATTCCCAATAAGCAGATTCGTCATTATTGCGTGCCGCTAATTGCAAGCTAGATATTGCTTGAGGATCCCACATATGTTGCTCACCACCACTGCGCCAATGGTATTGACCTAAGCCATCTAAAGAGTTAGTTTTGTAGGCATATTTATGACGTTTTTCACTTTCTGTTTGTAAAATGTCAAAATTAACTCCATCAATACGGGATACTGTACCAAAAAAACACTTATTTATTATTTCTGGAGCTAGCCCTACTGCTTCAAAAATTTGTGCGCCTTTGTAAGATTCTAATGTAGAAATACCCATTTTAGCCATAACTTTTAGCATGCCTTTAGCAATGCCTTTTCGGTAAGCGTATATGATATCATCATCGCTCTCAATATCAATTATATCATCACGGCGTGCTTGCCATAATGCCTCAAATGCGAGGTATGGGTTAATTGCATCTGCGCCAAACCCAATCATTAGACAAAAATGATGAACTTCACGAGCCTCACCTGTTTCAACAATAATACCTACTTTAGTTCGCTCAGTATTGGCAACTAAGTATCTGTGTAGAGCAGAAGATACCAATAGACTAGATATTGCAACGCGATTTTTAGCAATATTGCGATCAGACAGTACAATTAAACTATGTCCATCTTTAATAGCTTTTGAACTTTTAGTACAAATATCATCTAGCAATTTAGATATTTTTTTATTCTCATTAATATCATAAGTAATGTCAATAGTTTTACTAGTCCAGCCGCGATGATTGCAATGTTTTAGCGCAGTAACTTCTTTATTGGTTAAAATTGGATGATCAATGACTAAACGGTGTGCATTTTCAGCGTTGTTACTTAATAAGTTTCCTTCTGGCCCAATAGAACAGCGTAATGACATGACTATTTCTTCACGAATAGAATCAATTGCTGGGTTAGTTACCTGTGCAAATAATTGCTTAAAATAGTCATAAATAATACGTGATTGACTAGATAAACAAGCCAATGCTGAGTCATTACCCATAGATCCTACAGGATCACGCAACTCATTAACCAGTGGTAACAACATAAATTGTAAGGTTTCAGTGCTATATCCAAATGCTTTTAGGCGGTGAATTAATGATTTTGAGCAAAAGCCATGCGCTTTAGTTTGGCAATGTAATTCTGATAGGTATATTTGCTGATCGTGTAACCATTTTTGGTAAGGATTTTTTGAGAAGAATTCTGATTTAATTGCTTCATCATCAATCAGTTTTCCTTTCTTAAAATCAACTAAAAACATCTTTCCTGGACGTAGTCTACCTTTGGTTTTGATATTATCAGTTGCTATATCAATTACACCTACTTCACTTGACATAATGACACGTTCATCATGAGTTAAATAATAGCGTGAAGGGCGAAGACCGTTACGGTCAAGTACTGCGCCAATATAGGTACCATCTGTAAAAGTAATAGATGCAGGTCCATCCCATGGCTCCATGACGTTAGAGAAATATTCATAAAATGCTTTCTTTTCAGCACTCATATTATGATCATTTTGCCAAGCTTCAGGTATCATCATTAATACTACTTCTTGCAATGTACGGCCATTCATCATTAAAAATTCTAATACATTGTCAAAACTACCTGAATCAGATACTTCAGTTTCAATTACTGGCAATGTTTTAGATAAATTCTCTTTAAATAAATCACTTGACAACATACCTTCTCTGGCATGCATCCAATTGAAGTTACCTTTACGAGTGTTAATTTCTCCGTTATGCGACATATAGCGACAAGGTTGTGCTCTATCCCAAGATGGAAAAGTATTAGTTGAGAAACGAGAATGTACCATTGCCAAATAGGTTGAATATTCAGTATTTGATAAATCTGTATAAAAGTCAAGCACTTGAGAACCCATTAACATACCTTTATAAACAATAGTAGTAGTAGATAGACTACATACATAGAACAACAGAGCTTGTGATAGAGACTCATCAGTTCGAATATTATGTGAGATATGCTTTCTAATTACAAACAATGCACGTTCAAAGGCAGAAGTGTTAATATCATCTGCTTTGGCGATAATTAGTTGTTTAATAATTGGTTGAGATATTCTAGCAATATTACCCACATTTGCTTTATCAGTATCAATCGGTGTATTTCTCCAACCAATCATAGTTTGACCTTCATTGACAATGGCTTTTTCCATTAAATTCATACAATAAGAACGCTGTTTATTGTCTTGTGGCAAAAAAACATTACCTATGCTATATGCGCCTTTCTTAACATCGACATTGAACAATGTTTTAATTTCTTTAATAAAAAAATTGTGTGGAATATTGGTTAAAATACCTGCACCATCACCTGTATTTTCTTCACAACCACAGCCACCACGATGGTCCAGACGCTTTAACATTTCCAAAGCATCTGCGGTAATTGAATATGACGATTTACCCTTTATATGAGCAATAAAGCCAACACCACAATTTTCTTTTTCGTTATCTGGATGATAAAGACCGTATGCTTTTGGTAGGTGTAATAATTGCTCTTTCATTGTCTGGATAATAATCAAAAAAAATCATTAAATTATATCCTAGAAGATGTTTCTTTAGTATGTTAAATAAAGTGCTAAAACTAATAATTAGGGTAGAATGTATTGTTATATTTTATTGAATCTAATGCCTTGATGTTAGCTGTTATTTCCCCTTCTAAAACCCAAGATTTTAATCCTAGTGATGTTGTTACTTTTACTAAGACACGTCAGATGAAACAATCTCAGATACTAATCGATATTTTAAAAGGTAAAAACCAAGATGAAATTGCTAGTTTAATGTCAATTAGTGAAAAGTTATCAATCATAAATTTTGAGCGTTTTCAAACTTTTAAAATGCCGTTCACACTTATGAATGCCAAGCAAGCCTTACTTGCTTTTAAAGGCGATGTCTATAATGGCATTGATGTACCTAGTTTAGATGCTCAAGATTTAAAATTTGCACAAGTATCTGTGCGTATGCTCTCTGGTTTGTATGGTGTAATTAGACCACTGGATTTGATCGCACCTTATCGTTTGGAAATGGGCACTAAACTTACAAATGATAAAGGTAAGAATTTATATGAATTTTGGGGCAACAGCATATCACAAATTTTAAATGAAGACGAATCTGGAGTGATTATTAATTTAGCCTCTAATGAGTATTTTAAAGGTATTGATAAAAAAACACTTAATGCCAAAATTATCAATATAGTTTTTAAAGAATTTAAAAATGATACTTATAAAATAATTGGTATTTATGCCAAACGTGCACGAGGTTTAATGGTGCGCTATATTATTGATAATCGATTGAATAACCCTGAATTACTCAAATCATTTGACGTTGAGGGTTATCGGTTTAACCAACCAATATCTAATAAATTAACATGGGTGTTTACACGCAAGCAATAACTCCTAAACAATCTTGTGTGCTTTGCATGGAATCTGCAAATTTTTGTGTATGCAAGAAGTGTGAAGCAGAGTTTTCTAATCAAATAAATAGTTGTAAAACTTGCGCACACCCTATTAATAGTAATCTTGATTTCTGTGGACAATGTTTAAGTAATGCCCCTATTTTTAGTCGCGCCTACACTTTGTATGATTATCAAGGTTTGGTTGCACAACTTATTAAGGCATTTAAATACGACAAACAGCTTTGTATTGGTGATTATTTTGCTCATAAACTAGCTGATAAATATCAATCACTACAAGATTATGATGCAATTATTCCAATGCCACTCAGCTCAGAACGCATTAAAGAGCGTGGCTTCAATCAAGTGCTAGAGCTACTTAACGTGATTAAACGCAAACAACAAGTTATTATTGATACTCATAGTATCAAACGTATAAAAACAACTCAATCTTTGGCAAATCTTAGTTTTGAACAACGCCAAATAGAAATTAAAGGTGCATTTGAAGCTAAACCAGTGCCATATAAACGCGTTTTACTGGTTGATGACATAATGACCACAGGTGCAAGTTTAAGTGAACTAGCAAAAACACTATTAAAAGTGGGGGTTATATCCTTTGATACTTTGACTTTATCTAGAACATCTAAGTTATAAATATGCATAATTAAAATTAGAGGATAATTAATGTTTTGAGATAAGCCAACTACAGAATAGATTGAAACCTATATAGGCAATATAGCTGAAAAACCAGACATAGATGCAAAAGATGCAATACATACATTGCAATTATGGCTTAAAGGTAAATTAGATGTAGATAAAGATACAAATTATGAATGTTGGATGTGCGAGCCTGGGTGCCTTGCTGCTCCATGTATTCTTTGGTGTGCAATACACTGTGGATCATAAAGATGTTGGATTAACATCGTGGATAGAGAGTTTTATTAATATTATTTCTAAAAGGCACTAATACCAGCAATACCTTGTGCGCCAAGTTTCAGTGTTTTGTCTAAGTCCTTTATACTCATACCACCTAAAAAATAAACAGGAATATTGAGTTTATTTACTACATCAACGGCATTGCTCCAGCCGATTGGAGTGGACTCTGGGTGAGTTTGTGTAGTTTGCAATGGAGAGATAACGATAAAATCAATGCCCATTTCTTGTGCTTTGAGTGCCTCGGTCAGATTGTGCGTAGATGCACCGAGTAATTTGTCATTAGCACAAGGTCTGTTGTTCAATGCAAGCATTTCGTTAGTAGTAAGGTGCCAGCCATCACAATGAGTTTCGTCAAAGGCCTTATCGACAGTATTAAGTAGTAATTTAGTATTATTTTGTTTGCATTTATCGTAAAGTCTAGCAATGAAGGTGCTATTTAGCTTTATTTTACTTCTAAGCTGAATTAATGTTATATCTTGTTTTAGTTTTTTATCGAATTCTGCAATCCATCTATTGCTATAATGGTTGTTTGATGGGGTTATCCAATATTTATTAGGCAATGTAATTGAATTAATAAAGGCTTTCATAGTCGGTAATAGTTGATAGTTGTTTAAATTAGTAATTTTAACCCAAGCGATTGCTTGACCTTCAAGCCCTGTAGGTGTGTTTTGGTATTGTATAATGTTGTAAATACTTATCTCAATAATTCTATCTGCATAGTGATGCATCATTGTTTGATGTATACTTGAGCGCTCAACTTGTATGCCAAGTTCTTCATTAAGTTCCCTGATAATGGCTTTTTCTGGCGATTCTTCATTCTTAATTTTGCCACCTGGTAATTCCCAAAACCCACCCATAAATTGTGTTTTTCTACGCTGTGCAATGAGTATTTTTTGCTTATTTCGTAAAATGCCGACAGCTACTTTTATTGTTCTCATTCATGTAATAAAGTAAAATAGTATAATTTTATCATTGAGTGAGCATTTGGATTTAACAGAAAAAATTCAACAATTAAAACCTTATAGCGCATTGTTAAAGGGTAATTTAATGGGCTTGGAGAAAGAAGGTTTGCGAGTATCTAAAGGTAGCATCTCTAAAACGCCACATCCTAAAGTATTTGGCTGTGCGTTGACACACCCAAACATCACTACTGATTTTTCTGAATCATTAATTGAATTAATCACACCACCTGTGCATAGTGCTGATGAAATGCTGACGTTTTTGTCTAAAACACAACAATATTTATATCATCATTTGCCAAAACAACAAAATTTTTGGCCAGCAAGTATGCCACCATGTGGGTTTAGTGGTGTAGATCATATTCCTATTGCGCAATATGGCTCGAGTAATCAAGGCATGATGAAAACTGTTTATCGGCGTGGACTTGCTAATCGTTATGGTAGTACAATGCAAGCGATTGCAGGCATTCATTTTAATTATTCTTTTGCTAATCGTTATGGTAGTACAATGCAAGCGATTGCAAAGTCGGATCGTAGCCATGTCGTTCTGTTAAAAGCACCAAACAAAACATTTAGGGAGTTTAATGACCAAAAGTATATGGCATTGACGCGTAATGTGGTGCGTTATGGCTGGTTGATTCCTTATTTATTTGGCGCATCAAGCGTCGTTTGTAAATCTTTTTTAGAAAGATGTCACGAGCATTCATTGATTGAATTTAATAACTGTACTTTATATGAACCACATGCCACCTCACTGAGAATGGGAAATATTGGCTATCAAAATATATATGAAGATAAGGCTGGTGTAAAAGCAAACTATAATTCTTTAGGGCATTATATTCATAGTTTAAAGTCTGGTATACAAACACCGTGCTCTGCGTATGAAAAAATTGGGCTTAAAAACAAGGAAAATATCAACAATTAAATACTAATATTCTTCAAATTGAAAGTGAGTATTATGCTTCTGTGCGTCCTAAGCAAAGTGTTGTTTCAGATAATATGCCTTTAGATGACTTACATGAGAATGGCATTAGATATATTGAATTACGCTCATTGGATATTAACCCAAGTTTACCACTAGGTATTGATAAAACGCAAGTATTATTTTTAGAAGCATTTTTATTATTTTGTTTATTAGAAGAATCGCCTGCTATTTGTAGTGAAGAGCAAGTGGAATGTGATGTTAATGATCGATTAGTAGCACACAATGGGCGTCAGCCAAAATTAGCCTTGATGTTTCAAAGAAAGAGTATTTTATTGCAAGATTTTGGTAGAATATTGATGGATAAAATTTACCTTTGTGCTGAGCTATTAGGACAAAATCACCAGATGGCAGTCAATACAATAGCTAAGCGCATTAAATATGTTGAGCTCACGCCTTCTGCGATTATGATGAGTTATATGAAAAAACATAATCAAGAATTTTGTAGATATATTAATGCTTTTGCTAAACAGCATAAACAAACATTTCTTACCTATCCAATAGACCAAGCACATTTTGATTATTTGGATCAACAAGCTAAAGAATCTTGTCAGCAGCAATTTAAAATAGAACAAGCTGATAATGTATCTTTTGATGAATATTTAGCGAATTATTTTTCTAATTATCAATAATTACATAAAAACATCTTGTGAGTAATTCAACGACAATTTGTGCATTGGCAAGCGCTTTAGGGAAGGGTGGTATCGGTGTTGTGCGTGTGTCTGGCGTACTTGCTGGTGAAATTGCAGAAAAGATGCTGGGAGTGACTCCTAAAGCACGTTACGCACATTATGGTTCATTCTTTAATAAAGATGGCGATGAAATTGATAAAGGTGTGGCGTTGTTTTTCCCATCGCCAAATTCATTTACTGGCGAAGATGTTTTAGAATTACAAGGGCATGGCGGTATTTTGGTTATGCGATCCTTATTAGAAGCAACTATATCATTAGGCGCAAAAGTAGCTGAACCAGGCGAATTTTCTAAACGCGCTTTTCTCAATGGTAAAATGGATTTAGTACAAGCTGAAGCAGTGGCAGATATTATTAATGCCAGTTCTAAGCAATCCGCGCGTTCAGCGCTGCGCTCTTTATCAGGTAAATTTTCTGGGCAAGTGAATGCCTTAACTCAATCGTTGATTGAACTACGAGTTTTTGTTGAAGCAACAATTGATTTTTCTGATGAAGAAATTGATTTTTTAGCATCAGGAAAAGTTAAGCAAAAGATTGAAAAAATTGAAATTGATATTCAAACTATTTTAAGCGCAGCGCAACATGGTGCGGTCCTAAGAGAAGGCTTGAATATCGTAATTGCTGGTAAGCCAAATGCCGGTAAATCATCTTTATTGAATGCATTGACGCAAGAATCTAGTGCAATTGTGACAGATATTGCAGGAACAACACGCGATGTGTTAAATGAAACGATACATATAAACGGCATACCACTTAATATTATCGACACAGCAGGATTGCATATCAGTAATGATAAGATAGAGCAAGAGGGTATTAAAAGAGCGCATTTGGCAATTATGCAGGCTGATGTAGTGCTGATGGTGTTTGATGCGCAAGATAAAACACCAGATTTGTCCATTTTACCAAGCGGTGTTGACGATACGACAATTTTATTGATTAAAAATAAAGTTGATTTAACTGGCGAAGCTGTTAGTATAGAAAATTTAGAGCAAAAAATACAGCTATCACTTTGTGCGAAAAATTCAAAAGGCATTGACTTGTTAAGGAAAGAACTTTTAGAAATTGCTGGTTTGAATAATATTGGTGAAGGCGTATTGTTGGCGCGCAAACGTCATATTTTGGCTTTAGAGTCTGCGCTTACATTTATACATCATGCTTTAGCACAGTTAAGTAATAATGCCAGTGAGTTGCTTGCACAAGATTTGCATTACGCTACGAAAGAGCTGGGTAGTATCACTGGTGAGTTTTCATCTGATGATTTGTTAGGTGAGATTTTCTCTTCTTTTTGTATTGGCAAATAATGGGTATTAAAGTAAAATTTTATCTTTATTTATTGTCAATTATTATTTTATCGCCATTGCTCTGGTATGTAATATTTTTAATTTATCATTCTCCTAATATTATTAATATTATATTTATAATATTAATAATATCAATATACTCTGGCTTATATTTGTCTATTCGTAAGGACTTTTTATCACCATTTACGGATTTACAGCAATGGGTTGTTGATTACAATATTAATCAAAGTGCACGTTTAAGCGATACACAACAAACTATATTCTATCCTGTTGCTATGGCGATTAATCATTTGATTGATGAAAACCAATATTTATATGACGATATGGAGGATATTTTACATAAGCAAGTTCAGCGTCTGAGTAAAAAATCAGCTTCATTGGAAATACTATATAGCGTGTCATCTAAACTTAATTCAATGCATTCCATTACGGAATTATTTGAGCATTTCTTGGATATATTTATGCAAATGACGTTTGCATCTTCTGGTGTAGCACGTCGTCTCAGTGATGATGGAGAATTACATTTAGTCGCACAAAGTGGAGTGATTAATGATAAAGGTCAAAAGGTTAGTGTGGTTAGTGACGATTGTCTTTGTGGAAAAATAGCGATGGAACGAGATAATTACGTACAGTTTAGTGTGCATACTTGTCAGAAGTGCGTGGGTGAAAAATCTGAAATCAAAGCAAGTGTTGGTACGATTTTTATCCCTCTAAGATACCACGGAAAAACCTTAGGTATATTTAATTTATTTTTTAACTCTGAGCCATCACTCGCTTTTGACGAGCGTGCATTACTTAAATCCATTGCTGATAATATTGCGATTGCACTTGATAAGGCAAGGCTTGATGAAGAAACTAAGCGTAGAGATCTTTCGCAAGAGAGTTTATTCTTGTCGCAAGAAATTCATGATTCTTTAGCGCAAACTATTTACAGTTTAAAGCTACAAGCGACTGTTCTGAGAGATATGTTAAAAAGAGATGACAAAATTGATGCAAGTGAAAAGGTTGCTAGTTTGCAGTTAAATATTACACAAGCCAATCAAGAACTCAGAGAATTAATGTGCAATTTTCGTGTACCGTTAGATCCTAGAGGTATAAAAGCCTCACTTAAAAATTTAGTTAATAGCTTTAAATCAGAAGAAAATATTGCAACTTATTTACAAATAGAAAGCAAGTTTGATCTTGCTCCAGAAATAGAAATGCAGATTATGCGCATTACTCAAGAGGCCTTGTCTAATATCCGCAAACATGCTAAAGCGCGTAATGTACGAATTTTATTTTCTACTGATCCACAATTCCAGTTGTTAATCGAAGATGATGGTATAGGATTTAAAAAAACATGCTTAATATCGAAGTAACTGGGAATAATATCGGTATAAATATTATGAAAGAACGTGCGAGTAGAATTGGCGCTAAGATTGATATTGAATCAGAAGTTGATGAAGGCACACGAGTGATTGTTACTTTTCGGTAAAATGAATAATTATAACAGTTAAAAACATTTATCAAAAAACGACTTTCTGTCTTATAATAAATTAAAAAATCATCTATAATTCATTGATATGAATAATTTTTTAAAATACACTCTAAAGAAAAATACATCTTTCTACTAAGTGTTTTAGATTGTTAAAGGTGTTTAGATGAAAGTTTATATTATTGATGATCACGCCTTGTTTCGTAACGGACTTGTCTCATTATTAAGTTCTAGAAATATAAGCGCTAAGGCGGCATCTTCACCTGAGCAAGGTTTGGAAGAAATACCCAATTTATTAATAGATATTATTTTGTTGGATTTGCGTATGCCAAGTATGTCTGGGCTTGAAGTGTTGAAAGCTCTAAAGGAGAGCAACGAACAAACACCAGTGGTGATATTAACTACTAGTACCGATGATAATGACTTGCGTGATTGTCTAAAATATGGCGCTCAAGGTTACTTATTAAAGGACATGGATCCAGATGAATTAGTGGATTCGTTAAATGAAGTGGCAACAGGATCGATTATTGTCACGAAAGACATGACACATGTATTAGTAAAAGTGTTGAAAAATGAATTAACAAATAGCAAGTCTTCTTTTGAATTACTCACTAAACGAGAAAAAGAAGTAGCTTGTCAAATATCTAGTGGACATAGTAACAAGGTTATCGCTAAAGAGTTAGGTATTTCAGATGGTACGGTTAAGTTACATGTGAAATCAATTTTAAAAAAATTATTACTTTCTTCAAGGGTTGAGGTTGCAGTGATGGTGACTGAAAATGGTTGTTGTAAATAAAAACTTATATAAGAAAATGGATGATTATCAAAAATTAGTAGAAAAAGCATTAAAGTTTGTAGATGAGATTTTGCCTTGGGATTTAGAAGAAGAAATCAAACAAAACTCTAATTTAATGTTATTAGATATTCGTGAGCAAGAGGAATTTGAAATGATGCATATTAAAGATACTCTACATATTGCACGTGGCGTGCTTGAAGGTGCTTGCGTTTGGGGCTATAATGACACTGTACCTAAGTTAGCAGAAGCTAGAAATCAGAACATTGTGCTTATTTGTCGTTCAGGTAACCGCTCAGCTCTTGCAGCATTAACTATGCAACAAATGGGATTTAAGAATGTTCGTTCTCTTAAATTAGGCATTAAAGGTTGGAATGATAACGATCTAAAAATGTTTGATATAAAAGATGATATAGTTGATATTAACGAAGCTGATAAATGGCTTAACCAAGTTGTTTCAGAAGAAAAACTAAAGCCTAATCTATAATCTTATAAATTAATTTAATAAAAAAATGAAATAGTTATTGACGTAAAAATTATTAAGCGTATAATTATTTTTTTTAACACTGTGCTAAGAGCTAATTAAGTTTTCTAGCGTGGAGTTGCTCTTTAAAAATTTATCAAACAACTTGTGTGGGCACTCGTACATTAAATTGTGCAAGTGCACATAAAAAACTAAAGCAAAATTAAGCTTTTAAAAAAAATTGAACGCAAAGCACACTTAATTTATAAGTGTTGCCAATGTTCTAAAAAGTCAAAGATTAAACTGAAGAGTTTGATCCTGGCTCAGATTGAACGCTGGCGGTATGCTTAACACATGCAAGTCGAACGGAAACGACAAGAGCTTGCTCTTGGGCGTCGAGTGGCGGACGGGTGAGTAACGCGTAGGAATCTGCCTGATAGTGGGGGATAGCCCAGAGAAATCTGGATTAATACCGCATAATATCTATGGATTAAAGTGGAGGATCTTCGGACTTCACGCTATCAGATGAGCCTGCGTAAGATTAGTTTGTTGGTGAGGTAAAGGCTCACCAAGGCGACGATCTTTAGCTGGTCTGAGAGGATGATCAGCCACACTGGGACTGAGACACGGCCCAGACTCCTACGGGAGGCAGCAGTGGGGAATATTGGACAATGGGGGCAACCCTGATCCAGCAATACCGCGTGTGTGAAGAAGGCCTGAGGGTTGTAAAGCACTTTCAATTGTGAAGAAAAGCTAGTAGTTAATACTTATTAGCCTTGACGTTAACTTTAGAAGAAGCACCGGCTAACTCCGTGCCAGCAGCCGCGGTAATACGGAGGGTGCAAGCGTTAATCGGAATTACTGGGCGTAAAGCGTGCGTAGGTGGTTTATTAAGTCAGATGTGAAAGCCCCGGGCTTAACCTGGGAACTGCATTTGAAACTGGTGAACTAGAGTATAGGAGAGGAAAGTGGAATTTCTGGTGTAGCGGTGAAATGCGTAGATATCAGAAGGAACATCAATGGCGAAGGCAGCTTTCTGGACTAATACTGACACTGAGGTACGAAAGCGTGGGTAGCAAACAGGATTAGATACCCTGGTAGTCCACGCCGTAAACGATGATAACTAGCCGTTGGGAGGATTTACCTTTTAGTGGCGAAGCTAACGCGTTAAGTTATCCGCCTGGGGAGTACGGCCGCAAGGTTAAAACTCAAAGGAATTGACGGGGACCCGCACAAGCGGTGGAGCATGTGGTTTAATTCGATGCAACGCGAAGAACCTTACCTGGTCTTGACATACAGAGAACTTTCCAGAGATGGATTGGTGCCTTCGGGAACTCTGATACAGGTGCTGCATGGCTGTCGTCAGCTCGTGTCGTGAGATGTTGGGTTAAGTCCCGTAACGAGCGCAACCCTTATCTTTATTTGCCAGCACTTTTGGTGGGAACTATAAAGAGACTGCCGGTGATAAACCGGAGGAAGGCGGGGACGACGTCAAGTCATCATGGCCCTTACGACCAGGGCTACACACGTGCTACAATGGGAAGGACAAAGGGTTGCTAAGCCGCGAGGTGGTGCTAATCTCATAAACCTTATCGTAGTCCGGATCGGAGTCTGCAACTCGACTCCGTGAAGTCGGAATCGCTAGTAATCGTGGATCAGAACGCCACGGTGAATACGTTCCCGGGTCTTGTACACACCGCCCGTCATACCATGGGAGTGGGTTGCAAAAGAAGTGGGTAGCTTATTTGGGCGCTCACCACTTTGTGATTCATGACTGGGGTAAAGTCGTAACAAGGTAACCCTAGCGGAAGCTGGGGTTGGATCACCTCCTTAAGAAAAGTATGAGTGTCCACAACAAGTTGTTTGATAACTATAAAAAAAAGAATAAAAAAATTGCATAGCGGTTAATTATTAATTAAATTTTTAGTTAACTATTAATTACGTAGTTATTTTTATTTTTTTGCAAAGTATTTTTAAAATGAGTATAAGTAATATAGATAAAAAATCTGTACAACTAAATGAATAAAAAAAATATTGCAAAATCTTAAAAAGAATAAGTAATTTTGGGTCTGTAGCTCAGTTGGTTAGAGCGCACCCCTGATAAGGGTGAGGTCGGTGGTTCAAATCCACCCAGACCCACCAAATTTTCATTTTTACTTCGTTTGGTGTACAGCTGTTACTCGTAAGCTAGATTATAACTCACTTTGTAAAATAAAAAAAATTACAGTTCTATTAACTGTAGTTATGAAAAATAAACGATCAAGGGGCCATAGCTCAGCTGGGAGAGCGCTTGCCTTGCACGCAAGAGGTCGGGAGTTCGATCCTCCCTGGCTCCACCAAATTCCATTTTACTTTGTTATTTTTTAGTTGCTGACTTTTTTGTCAATACTTTTAGATATGTCTCGTAAAATATAAATTTTCATTTTTTTTAAAAACTTAAATAAAACCATTTTGTGGTTTTATTTAAGTTTTTATACCGCATTCTCTGAGTGTGGAGCTCTTTAACAATTTAATACATGAAGTAAAGTTTGTAAATATACAATATAACAACGTGAAGACTGTTGTGATGACAGTTTTTATTGGTGTATTGCATTGACACAACAATTTCAAAAAATATGGATTCTTATTGAGAGATTAATTTCTCTCAATAAAATAAAAAGAATTCACCGATTGTGATTTATCATAATTTGTGACTTCAAGGTGAAATACTAACTGTATAACGTCCTAACTTGAGTAATTTTAGATAGTTTGGGGTTATATGGTCAAGTGAATAAGTGCATACGATGGATGCCTTGGCATTAGAAGGCGATGAAGGACGTGATAATCTGCGATAAGCTTCGGTTAGTTGATAATAAGCTCTAACCCGGAGATCTCCGAATGGGAAAACCCAGTGGTCATCAGACCATTATCCTTAACTAAATACATAGGTTAAGGAGGCAAACCTAGGGAACTGAAACATCTAAGTACCTAGAGGAAAAGAAATCAACCGAGATTCCCTTAGTAGCGGCGAGCGAACGGGGACCAGCCCTTAAGCATATTTTAAATTACTAGAATGTTCTGGAAAGTTCAATGATACAGGGTGATAGTCCCGTATAGGAAAGTTTAATTTATGTGAAATCGAGTAAGGCGGCGCACGTGAAACGCTGTTTGAATATGGGGGGACCACCCTCCAAGGCTAAATACTCTCTAATGACCGATAGTGAACAAGTACCGTGAGGGAAAGGCGAAAAGAACCCCGGGAGGGGAGTGAAATAGAACCTGAAATCGTATGCATACAAGCAGTGGGAGCGGATTTATTCCGTGACTGCGTACCTTTTGTATAATGGGTCAGCGACTTACTTCTCAGTAGCAAGGTTAACCATTAGGGGAGCCGTAGGGAAACCGAGTCTTAAATGGGCGATTAGTTGCTGGGAGTAGACCCGAAACCGGGTGATCTATCCATGGCCAGGGTGAAGGTTAGGTAAAACTAACTGGAGGCCCGAACCCACTTATGTTGAAAAATGAGGGGATGAGCTGTGGATAGGGGTGAAAGGCCAAACAAACCCGGAGATAGCTGGTTCTCTCCGAAATCTATTTAGGTAGAGCGTCATATATTACTTCAGGGGGTAGAGCACTGTTATGGCTAGCGGGTCGTCAAGGCTTAGTAAACCATTGCAAACTCCGAATACCTGAAAGTATAAGTATGGCAGACACACTGCGGGTGCTAACGTCCGTAGTGGAAAGGGAAACAACCCAGACCGTCAGCTAAGGTCCCAAAATTGTAGTTAAGTGGGAAACGATGTGAAAAGGCCCAGACAGCCAGGAGGTTGGCTTAGAAGCAGCCATTCCTTTAAAGAGTGCGTAATAGCTCACTGGTCGAGTCGGTTTGCGCGGAAGATTTAAGGAGTTGACTCTCTACCTTGTCTTCCTAAGACCGCTTGGCCTCCGACTTTATGATGGTAGGAGAGCGTTCTGTAAGCCGTTGAAGGTGAACTGTGAGGTTCGCTGGAGGTATCAGAAGTGCGAATGCTGACATGAGTAACGATAAAGGGGGTGAAAAACCCCCTCGCCAGAAGTCCAAGGTTTCCTACGCAACGTTAATCGGCGTAGGGTTAGTCGGCCCCTAAGGCGAGGCAGAAATGCGTAGTCGATGGGGAACAGGTTAATATTCCTGTACTTCATATAACTGCGATGGGAAGACGGAGAAGGTTAGCTCAGCTTGGCGATGGTTGTCCAAGTTTAAGCGTGTAGATTGGCTATTAGGAAAATCCGGTAGCCTTTATTCAAGGCGTGATGACGATCCCTCTTTTGGGAGAAGTGAGTGATACCATGCTTCCAGGAAAATCCTCTAAGCTTCAGGTTATATGAAACCGTACCCCAAACCGACACAGGTGGACGAGATGAGAATTCTAAGGCGCTTGAGAAGTCGGATCGTAGCCATGTCGTTCTGTGAGCCAAGGAGTTGTACAAAATGACACCGTAACTTCGGGAGAAGGTGTGCTCTTGCCGGTAATTTTACTTGCTAAATGAAGCTGGTAAGAGTTGAAGATACCAGGTGGCTCCGACTGTTTATTAAAAACACAGCACTCTGCAAACACGTAAGTGGACGTATAGGGTGTGACGCCTGCCCGGTGCTTGAAGGTTAATTGATGAGGTTAGGATTTATCCGAAGCTTTTGATCGAAGCCCAAGTAAACGGCGGCCGTAACTATAACGGTCCTAAGGTAGCGAAATTCCTTGTCGGGTAAGTTCCGACCTGCACGAATGGCGTAACGAGGGCCACACTGTCTCCACCCGAGACTCAGTGAAATTGAAATTGCTGTTAAGATGCAGTATACCCGCGGCCAGACGGAAAGACCCCGTGCACCTTTACTACAGCTTTGCATTGAACTCTGATCTTACTTGTGTAGGATAGGTGGGAGGCTTTGAAACTTGAACGCTAGTTTGAGTGGAGCCACCCTTGAAATACCACCCTGGTATGGTTGGGGTTCTAACCTAGGTCCGTTATCCGGATTGGGGACAATGCATGGTGGGTAGTTTGACTGGGGCGGTCTCCTCCTAAAGAGTAACGGAGGAGCACAAAGGTACCCTCAGCACGGTCGGACATCGTGCAATGAGCGCAAAGGTAAAAGGGTGCTTGACTGCGAGACTGACACGTCGAGCAGGTAGGAAACTAGGTCTTGAGAGTCAACTCCTTGGCTCACAGAACGACATGGCTACGATCCGACTTCGCCGGGGATAACAGGCTGATACTGCCCAAGAGTTCACATCGACGGCAGTGTTTGGCACCTCGATGTCGGCTCATCACATCCTGGGGCTGAAGCAGGTCCCAAGGGTATGGCTGTTCGCCATTTAAAGTGGTACGCGAGCTGGGTTTAGAACGTCGTGAGACAGTTCGGTCCCTATCTACCGTGGGCGTTGGAGACTTGAGGGAAGCTGTTCCTAGTACGAGAGGACCGGAACGGACACACCTCTGGTGTTTCGGTTGTGACGCCAGTCGCATTGCCGAGTAGCTATGTGTGGAAAGGATAACCGCTGAAAGCATCTAAGCGGGAAGCCCCTCCCAAGATTAGGTCTCCCTGATAGTTTAACTATCCTAAAGATCCCTTGAAGACTACGAGGTTGATAGGCATGGTGTGGAAGCGTAGTGATACGTGAAGCTAACATGTACTAATTGATCGTGAGGCTTGACCATATAACACCCAAATTATTTAGATGAATCTGTAATTTTTGTGTTGATGTGTCATGCAATACGCTGATAAGCAACAAACTTTTTATGTATTAATTGTTATATCTTTTGGTTAGCGATAACTAAGATATAAAAACTTTTTAATAAGTCGGATCGTAGCCATGTCGTTCTGTGAGCCAAGGAGTTGTTATCAGCCCCACCTGATTCCATCCCGAACTCAGCAGTGAAACCACTTAGCGCCGATGGTAGTGTGGGGTCTCCCCATGTGAGAGTAGGACATTGCTAGGCTTTAATTTCAAAAATACCCCAGTGCTTATAGAGTGTTGGGGTATTTTTTTGTCTTAAGTTTAGTTTTATATATAACTATAATAGTGTAATTATTGTTTAATAGGTTTTACAAATGATTAAAAAAATAGATTTTGGGAAGACAAGTTTCAATGATTTACACCAAGTGTTCAAATATACGACTATGGAAGAATTTGAATTAAAAAGTTCAAGATTATTTCCAAATGGTAATTCTGATAATGAAGTTTCTACCACATCAATATTTCTTTCATCTTTATGTGCAGTAAAAGAGTACAGAGTAGAACTCTTATCTGGAATTAGCATCAAGAAGATTAAAAATAAAAATGTCACTTTACATGCCTATACTGAATTAGAAAATATTGAAAAAGATAGTAGACCAGATGGGCTGCTTGTAGTCACTAGTGGAAAATCAAACCCTATTATTGAATGGGCTTGTTTTGTAGAGGTAAAAATTGGCAATAATCTACTAGATATTTCACAAGTTGATAAGTATGCTGGATTTGCTAAAAAGATTGGCATTAATAGTATTATCACAATTTCAAATGAACTTGTTACTTGTCCACTACAGAGTCCTATTAAATTAAAGAAAAGAAGTTTTGATTTGTTTCATTGGTCTTGGGCTTTTTTGAGGGTTTCAGCGCTAAGACTTATTCGAGCAAATGTCATTAAAGATGATGACCATATTTTTATTCTTCATGAACTAGAAAAATTTATTTATGGGCATAAAAAACTTAATAATTATGTCAACATGGGTAAAGAATGGAAGGATTCGGTAACCAAAATACACCTTTATAGTAAAGAGCAAAAGATAGATTTGAAAACTCTAAGTTATATTATTGATTCTTATATTCAAGAAGAGAAGGATGTGAGTTTGCAATTGACAGCTAGATTTGGTCGATATGTTGAATTAGTGACCAAAGGAAATAGAAAAGAAACTGTTACGAATATGTTGCAAACTAAAAAAGTATTAACCTCTGAGTTTATGCTTGATAAAGATAAGAGTAATTCGTTCTTTGTTGATGTTGATTTTATAAGGCAAACGGTGAAATGTTATACCAATATATCTATATTTGATGGCAAAGCCCAGGCACAGACAAGTAGATTAATTAAGTTATTTGAGAATGACTCTGGAACAACGGGAGATATTCTTGTAAATGCTTTTTATATTAGAAATAAGAGCAATAATTCTGACTCTTCATTGGTAGACTTGTTTAACGAAAGAGAACAATCTGAACCTTATTCTGTTCTCGATAAATCATTGGGAGATGAGATTAAATTTTTTGAAGTTAAGACTATAGACTTATTAGGTATAGATTTTAAGAATCCGAAAAACTTTATTCTTAAATTAGAAAACATTGTCTATAAGTTCTTGACGCAAGTAGTTGTAAACCGATAAGGTTGATATCTTTTAGATGAGATTATCGCTTGAAGATTTGTTTTTATAGTTAATATCTTTTCTAGCAGATTGACGCTTAGAGCGAGGGATTTTCTCTTTGTTGCATTTAATTTGTTCTTCTTTAGAGATGATTTTATCGATTGATACTAAGTCATCAACGCTTTTGGCAATTTTTTTAAAGGCTTTTGGTGCTTGGATTTCAACCATTTGTTGTACGATCCATTTTTCATC
This sequence comes from Candidatus Thiodubiliella sp., assembly GCA_029237605.1. GTDB lineage: Bacteria > Pseudomonadota > Gammaproteobacteria > PS1 > Pseudothioglobaceae > Thiodubiliella. The sequence continues at coordinate 141,698 of JAQRGB010000023.1, read as the reverse complement.
AACATCGGTCATAGCGAGTTTGATTTTTTCACCAAAGTATCTTAAAAAGCGATAGTTGGGTTCATTGCCGATAAAATCGTAGTCTGAATAATCTTGTGAGCGCTGATTGTAGGTATTGATAAAGGCTTTCCAATGGTTACCTTCGCCAATACGCTCAGTTTTGTTTTCTTGGTAATAAAAAGCAGATTGTTTGGCTAATTTGTGAATGAGCTCTTGTCGTTGTTCGGTGCTGAGTGTTTTAAATACAAGGCGGTCAATGGATTGAATGAGAAAGCATAAGTATTCAGCAATAATATCAAAGATTTGTTTTTTTTCAATTACAAATCCAAGTCGGAGGCCAAGCGGTCTTTTGGTAATACGCCAACAAATAAATGCCATAGCGCCACCAATATCATCAATGGTTTTAATTTGGGTTTTGTGCCATTTACTTTTAATTCTCATACATATGTTTTAATATGGATATATTTAAGTTTTATCTGTTTTTAGATAGGTTAATTTTAGCATTTACACTACATTATTTCTTTTTACTTTGCAACATAAGTATGATTATAAACAAAGTGTCTTATTAAAGTATTATAATTATTTTTATCAAAATTAAGTACACCAACATAAAGGTATCGTAAGTTTACAACTTAGTTTAATCATAAAAATTCATTCAATAATTTAATTTAGAATTAAAGATTAGTTAGTATTTTTATAATCACTATTTTTTTTATCCAAAGATCATACGTTAGTCTTTATGACAGTGATTGTGATAATGTTCATAAGTTGTAGTTAATTCATCCATTTGTTCGGCGTATAAATTATTAAATTGGGTATCTTTAATAAGTTCCCCAGGTTTCCCCATACAGCAAATATGATGATACAAGCACAATACTTGCGTTGACTGCTTCATCACTCTATGCAAGTCATGAGAGATCATCAACACTGTACAACTCCTTGGCTCACAGAACGACATGGCTACGATCCGACTTTTGTCCACTAACATCGAGACCTTGTGTGGGCTCATCTAAAATCAATATATTGGGCTTATTAAGTAGCGAGCGCATTAGTAACACGCGTTGCAATTCACCACCTGATAGACTTTTTAAAGGAGAGTTTAGCAAATTTTCAATTTCCGTTAATTTGGCTATTTTTTTCAAGAAATTACGATCAATTTTTTGATTAAGATTGCAGAAATCAATTACCGAAATCGGTATAAATGGGTTGGGAGTAAAAATCTGCGGAGTGTACCCCAGTTTGATATTTTTTGCATATTTAATATTGCCACTATCAGCTTTAATCAAGCCCAACAAAATTTTTATAAGTGAGCTTTTTCCTGCGCCATTTGGGCCAATGACAGTGATAAATTCACCCTGCTTTAGTTCAAAACTCACCTTGTCCAAAATATTCTTTCCATGATGCGTTAGACTGATATTGTGAGCGCTAATAAGTATTTTAGGTGTAGTCATTATTGTATGGCGAAATAAAACCTATTTTATACTTTTAATCAATTATATTTTTATATAAAGATCTTAAGTTAAGTTGGTAAAATTTACTTTATATTATTTAAAGCTTTTGCACAATTATGAATAGTCACCAAAATATCGTTTTTCATCAACTTAAAAATCTTTTACAAAATATTTTTGGAATAGTTAGACGTGAGTTTAAAAATATTTCAATTCAATAAAATCTGTTATTTTATTAATCATTCGTAGTTATGAGAAGTCCTTATCAACTTATTTTATTAGACGGATCTGCCTTTTTATTTAGAGCTTATTTCGCTACTATTTCACAGAATTTAACCAACAATGACGGTTTTCCAACAGGGGCGATGTTTGGTGTGATTAACGCTATTAGGCGTTTGCAAAGTCAATATCCTGAGGCGAAAATTATTACAATTTTTGATGCCAAAGGTAAAAATCATCGCCATGAGATTTACCCACAGTACAAAGCACATCGTAAGCCTGCTGATGAAGAATTGGTTATGCAAATTGAGCCATTGTATGAAATTATTCGTGCTATGGGATTTCATTTTATGTGTGTTGACGGTGTAGAGGCAGACGATGTTATTGCTACTCTAACACTTTGTGCCAAAGAACATAGGCTAGATACGATTATTGCCAGTGGCGATAAAGATTTAATGCAATTGATTAACGAACATATACATCAGTTGGACATGAAGGGTAATTTATTAAGGCATGATGATGTTGTTAAAAAAATAGGTGTTAGTCCTGAGCGTATTTTAGATTTTTTAGCGCTCACTGGCGATAGTACTGACAATATTCCTGGGGTGCCAAGTGTTGGACCTAAAACTGCTATTAAATGGTTGAAACAGTTCGAGTCTATTGAATGTGTTAAAGCCAATGCTGAAAAAATCGGTGGCAGAGTGGGAGAAAAATTACGTGAGAATTTTGATCTACTAGATTTGTCTTATAAATTAGTGCAACTCAAATTTGATGTAGAATTACCTTGTGATATTTTAGATAATGAGCCAGGTGCCGATAATGATAAATTGATGAATCTTTATCAAAAATATGGCTTTAAAGCATGGCTTAAGCAACTTGATAGCATTGACCAAGGTATGGCAATCCAGACAGTGGAGTCGGTAAAATTATCTACAACTGAAATAAGTCATGAAGTGCCACAGATTGAAAAGAAACAATCTAATTGGTTAAAAGAATACACGCAAAATATAGTATTTACACAGGATAGTTTTGAAATTTTAGTGAAGCGCTTGATGGTATGTGAGAGTTTTGTTTTTGATTTAGAAACTGATTCGCTAGATTATATGAATGCTAAAATTGTTGGTTGGGTATTTTTGATGGATAAGGATAGTTTTTACATTCCTGTTGCGCATGATTATTTGGATGCTCCAACGCAACTGAATTCTGATGAAGTACTATCAGAATTGCGAGTAATTTTGGAAAATACAAGTATTGGTAAAATCGGACAAAACCTTAAATATGATAGTCATGTCCTGGCAAATTATGGCATTAGACTCAATGGCATTACTGATGACACTATGCTTAAATCTTATTGTTTGAATTCAGTTGTATCGCGGCATAATATGGACGATTTGTCTGAGTATTATTTAAAGCATACAACCATTCATTTTGAAGATATTGCGGGGAAGGGAAAGAAAAAAATTACCTTTAATCAGGTTAACATTGATGTTGCTGCTTCATATGCTTGTGAAGATGCTATTGTGACACACAGACTTAATAAAGTTTTGGCTAAAAAATTAGTAAATTACGCCAAACTTTATAAACTTTATCAAACTATAGAACTCCCACTGATTAATGTTTTGGTGACAATGGAACGCAATGGCGTAGAGTTGGATGTGAATGCCTTAGGTAAACAACAGTTTGATGTCACTACGCAGATGAAAATTATTAAGATGCAGGCATTTGAGTTGGCAGGTGATGCATTTAATTTAGAATCACCAAAACAAATTCAACAAATTTTATTTTCAGAAGAAGGTTTAGGATTAGAACCAAAAAAGAAAACCCCAAAAGGTGCGCCATCAACTAATGAAGAAGCCTTAAAATTATTAGACCATCCATTGGTGGATTTGATATTAAGTTACCGTACGCTAACTAAGCTAAATTCTACTTATTTAGAGGCACTTCCTAAACAAATTGATTTACATACTAAAAGATTGCACACCTCTTATCATCAAGCAGTTACTGCCACAGGTCGCCTGTCATCTAGTAACCCAAATCTGCAAAATATCCCTATTCGCAGTGAGCAAGGAGCAAGAATTCGTGGTGCTTTTATTGCCAGCAAAGGCAACAGTATTATTGCAGCAGATTATTCACAGATTGAACTTAGAATTATGGCACATATTTCTCAAGATGCTAATCTATTGCAAGCTTTTAGAAATAATTTAGATGTCCATAGTGCAACTGCATCAACTATGTTTAAAATACCAATTAATGAGGTTACTAAGAATCATCGTCGAAAAGCTAAAGCGATTAACTTTGGTTTGATTTATGGCATGAGTGCTTTTGGTTTAGCAAAGCAAATCAATGTCTCACGTACTGAAGCAAAAGCCTATATTGACGCATATTTTGAGAATTATCCAGATGTACTTAACTATATGGAACGTACCAAAGAATTGGCAAAAGCACAGGGGTATGTCGAAACAGTGATGGGGAGGAGACTTTATTTACCACAAATTAATACTAAGAATAAAATGTTACAACAGCACGCCTTACGTACTGCAATCAACGCACCAATGCAAGGCTCATCAGCTGATATTATTAAAAAAGCCATGCTTGATATTGACGTATGGATTGGGAAAAATAATCCAGATATTAGGATGATTATGCAAGTTCATGATGAATTAGTATTTGAAGTGAATAGCTCAAAAGCCGATGAGTTTTTTAATAAAATACAGGACTTGATGGAGAATGCTTACCAATTAGATATTTCGCTTAAAGCTGATGTGGGTATTGGTATTTCTTGGCAAGAGGCTCATTAAACGCTTATTTTTTTACCACAAACTGCGTTAAACCTATCTATTATTCAGTCATTTAGCACTGCCAAACCTACTTTGTTAATTCTATCATTTGTCTTATTTTTAAGGCGAGTTTACTAGGCTAAAGAAATATCGTATTGAGAATTATCGCGTTGTTTTGTGTTTGTTTGATAAAATGACGATTTTAATTGCCAGAGTTAGATATCATAGTAATGTTTATAAAAATAAATCATGAGTAAAAACATATTAAAACTTAATAAAAGTGAAGCGCAAGATTTCTTTTTAAAGGAAAGTAGTTACATATCATTGTCCTTGCCACCCTATTTAAAATTCGAGCCGTTAATAATAATAAATCTTTGAAGAATTAGAAAAAGGCACATCTATTTATCGTAAAAATAAAAATAATAACAAAAATAAGAATATTTATCCTAGCAATTATGAAGATGTAAATTACAAATTATTTAATAATAAAGATGGTAAATACGCATAGCGTTTGTTGCAGCTTATTCATCCAGTTTTATATGTAAATCTTGTACATATAATTACTGAAAAAGAAAATTGGAATGTTATCAGATTAGCATTTAATAGATTTAAAAAAAATGACAAAATTGTTTGCACTAGTATTTCAATTGCGTCATCAGAAGAAAATAGCACAAAAGAACAAATATCAGCATGGTTGAAGCAAATAGAATAGAGGTCAATTGAGTTAGGGCTAGAATACAATTATATTTTTCATACTGATATAATTGATTGTTATGGTGCTATTTATACGCACTCAGTGCCATGGGCCATTTGCACTAAAGAATATGCAAAGAAGAATGGAAAGGATAAGAACATAGGTAATAATATTGATGTTGCTTTATAAGGTATGAATTATGGGCTAACCAACGGTACGCCACAATGCAGTATTTTGATGGATTTTATTGCTGAGATGGTGCTAGGTTATATCGATGAACGTTTGAGTGAGTGTTTAGATAAGGATATTGACTATCGTATTATTAGATATCGAGATGATTATTGTATTTTTACTAATAGTAAAAAGGATAGCGACGTAATTGTTAGAGAGTTATCTAAAATTTTGAGCGAACCAAGGATGCGTTTAAATGGTGAAAAAACTTTTTTTCTGATGATATTGTTAATTTGTCAATAAAAAAAGATAAACTAGATTATATTATTTATAATTATAAATTACAAAAAGATTTAAGAAAGCAATTATTAGTTATTAAAAAATCAGCTGTTAATTACCCAAACTCTGGTATTTTGAATAAAGCATTAAATAAATTTGACAATAGTTTAGAAAATGAGATAGAAAATAAAAGATTCAAAAAAAAATTTTTTATTAAACAAAAACCAAAGATAAAAGAAGAATTAAAAGAAAGCCATTGTATATTTATAAGTATTTTACTAAGTGTTGCTCTAAAAAAATCCAACAATTTATCCATTTTTTGCGTCCATTTTAAGCAAGATTATTTGTGATATAAGTTATGATAATAAAAAAAAAGAATAATTAAATAGATTTTGAAAAAAATTAAAAACCAGCTTAATTCTGAATATATGCATTTATGGCTGTAAAGAATTATTATTATTGCCGAACTTAAGATAAAAAATACTAAGACTGAATTAGTAAAATTAATTAATTTAGAAAGCTTGGCCCACCAGTAGACTATAAATATGTAGGTATATGGAATTCAGAAGAATGGTTAAATGAAGATTATTACAATCTTATTAAAAACAATAATATTGTAAACAAAGAAGAAATCAATAAATTGGATTGCTATGATTTCTAATAGCGAAGTTGATAATTTTTATTCATCTTCTTAGAAAATTATAATTATAAATAATATGAAACCGCTTGGCCTCCGACTTAATTACATAAATTATTAAAGCAGACCTTAAATTCATTAGTGGATAGAAGTGTTCTTGAGAGTGTTCCTGAAAATATCAGACTTGATCATTCGAAGGACAAAACCCAAGGTGATTTTGCTTCTAATATTGCGATGATATTGTCTAAGCAAGCAGGGTGCACACCTAGAGAGTTAGCTTTAATGATTGTTGCTAATTTTCCAGATTCTACTGAGGTGGAAAAGATTGAAATTGCAGGGCCAGGTTTTATTAATTTTTTTATGTCACAAAGCTCAAATTCTTTAGTAGTGAAAAATATTATTAAACAAGGCGCGAATTATGGTTTGTCAGATGTTGGTGCTGGGCAACTAGTTTTGTTGGAATTTGTCTCTGCTAATCCCACAGGGCCACTTCATGTGGGGCATGGGCGAGGTGCGGCATACGGTGCAACGGTTGCTAACTTATTGCGTGCTATTGGATATCAAGTTGACAATGAATATTATGTGAATGATGCTGGTCGACAGATGGATATTCTAGCTACTTCAGTTTATTTGCGCTATGTTGAAACTGATAAGTTTCCAGATAATGGTTATCAAGGCGACTATATTATCGATCTTGCTAAGAAAATTAATGGTATTGAGAAATTAGATATATTTGATGGCGTTTGTAAAGATGAAAAAGATGGTGGCAATAAAGAAAAACATATTGATAATTTGATTACTAACTGTAAAAAAGCACTTGATGATGATTACAAAACTGTATTTAATTTAGCAATTAATAATATTCTAACTAGTATTAAAATTGACTTAAAAGAGTTTGGTGTTGAGTATCAACAATGGTTTAGCGAGCAGTCTTTAATAGATAGTGGATTAAACAACAAAACTGTAAAAAAACTGCAGGATTCAAATCATATTTATGAAAAAGAAGGCGCTCTTTGGTTTAAAGCTACAAATTTTGGCGATGATTTAGACCGTGTGGTAGTGCGTGATAATGGTATGCACACTTATTTTGCTTCGGATATTGCTTATCATTTAGAAAAGTTTGAGAGGGGCTATGATAAGATAATTAATATTTGGGGTGCCGACCATCACGGTTATATAGCAAGGGTTAGAGCGTCAATTAATGCACTTAATTATAACTCTGATAAGTTGGAAATTTTATTGGTACAGTTTGCCAATCTATTTAGAAATGGAAAGAAAGTAGCTATGTCAACACGGAGTGGTTCATTCGTTACTTTAATGGAGTTGCGCGAGGAAGTGGGTAATGATGCTGCACGTTTTTTCTATATTATGCGTAAAGCTGATCAGCATATGGATTTTGATTTGGATTTAGCAAAGTCTAAAACTAATGAAAACCCTGTGTTTTATATTCAATACGCACATGCGCGTATTTGCTCGGTACTTGCTAAAGCACAAGATAATCAAGTGTCAGATTTAGCGCTACTTAATAATAAATACGAACAAGTGCTTATCAAACAACTTAGTCGTTATGCGGATGTGGTTAAAAATGCAGCGCTGAATTATGAGCCGCATGTTTTAGCTTATTATTTACGTGATTTGGCTGGTGATTTTCATAGTTACTACAACAACAGTGAGTTTTTGATTGAGAATAAAACTTTGCAAGCCTCTCGCCTTAAACTTATCATTGCCACAAAGCAAATTATTCAAAATGGTTTAGGATTATTGGGCGTTTCTGCACCCGATAAAATGTGACTTATGGACAATTTATCGTACATTAAAATCAAAGGCTTTAAATCTATTAAAGAGTTGGATTTAGAAATGAAACCGATTAATGTGTTAATTGGCACAAACGGTTCTGGTAAGAGTAATTTTATTTCTGTTTTTAGGCTACTTGAGAATGTTTATAATCAACGGTTACAAAGTTATATTAAACAAAGTGACGGATCTGAAAGATTTTTCCATTTTGGGAGTAAAATAACAAAAGAAATTATTATTGACACTGTTCTTGCAGATGATGGAGAAAACAGTAATGGATATTTTTCACGGCTCAAAAAAAATACAGAGACAGACACTTTATTTGTCAACTACGACCAAACAAGTTTTCACAACAAAAATAAGTATTTTAACCCTTGTACTCAAATAACAACTGATAGTAAAGACGAAAGTTCAATAAAACATACCGTAGAAAGCACCGCCAAATATTCAAAATTTTTCTTACAACAGTACAAATTATATCATTTTCATGATACTTCTACAACCTCGGAGTTTAAATCTTATCAAAACATTGACGCAAATAAATATTTGTCGAGTTTTGCTGCAAATTTAGCACTATTTTTATACAAATTAAAAAAAGATTTTAATAGTGATTATAAAAATATTTTTAGTGCAGTACAAACAGTTGCTTCTTATTTTCAAGATTTTAATTTTAATATTAAAGGGGAAAATATTATTTTGCGTTGGCAGCATCTTAATGATTTAAGTAATCTAGGATTTTCAGCACAAACTTTATCCGATGGTACGGCACGCTTTATTTGTATGTCAACGCTATTTTTACAACCCAAAGAGCTGCATCCACAAACCATTGTATTATATGAGCCAGAAATTGAAGCATTGCTTTTTGGTGACGCTGAAATTATGGTAAACAATCTTAATGTTTTACAAAGCTGGATTGATAATATTTTGAATGAGTTTAACGATTTAGAGGAAATCAATAATTCTAAAGAAACTGTACCATCTAAGCTTATTGAAAAGAATGTAAAGTACATAAAAACTCAACGTGCGCCAAAAATTTTACAAGAGATTGGGCTGCCAAAAATACGAGAAAAATGCCAAGGTTTTGACGCTTGGATAACACAATTAGAAAAATTAGGTGAATGACCAAGCACAAAGAGACGAAACCTTAGACGTTAGTCAGTCTTTTATCGTGCAAGCGCCAGCAGGGTCAGGCAAAACTGAGTTATTAACACAACGTTACTTAAAATTATTGTCAGTATGTGATGAGCCTGAGAATATTATGGCAATGACCTTTACTAATAAGGCAGTTGATGAAATGATCCAGCGTGTTTTGTCGGCTTTAAAGTCTAGTTTTGAATCTAAGCCAAAAGAGTTGTACAAGCAAATAACTTATGAATTAGCATCGCAAGTAATACAGCGTTCGGATGAGAGAGGGTGGGGTTTATTGCAAAACCCAAAGAGATTAAAGATATCCACCATTGATGGGCTATACAGCATGATTAATAATCGTTATCCATTACCATCACAACTTGTGCCACGCCAAATTATGGCCCAAAATTGGACGCGTGATAATGCTTATCAATATGCCGCTGAACAAACATTGCTCATGATTGATGAGCGGCAGTATGGCAAAGCAATTGCTGATTTATTATTACATTTAGATAATAATGTTGGGAGTTTCCAAAAATTAGTAATGAATATGTTGTCTAAGCGCGATCAGTGGCTAATGTGTTTGTATCGCGATGGTGTGTTAGATCCAGAAATATTAAAAAGTAGTGCTAAAAATATTATTTCACAACATCTTAAGGATTTACAAGAGCTAGCAAAACCACACTTTGATGCAAATTTTTTTGCGTTAATGTCAGTTAGTGCCAATAAGGATTTGGCTATAGTTAAATCCTTGCCTAAGAGTGATTGCGAAGATTTGATACAGTGGCAACTTATCGCAGATTTGTGCTTGACAGGCAAGGGCACTTGGCGCAAGAATTTGAATGTGAATAATGGTTTTCCGTCTGAATACAAAATAGAGAAAGAAAAAATAAAGGCAATATTAGAAAAACTCTCTAAACAAGAAAAACTTAGGGCGGCTTTGGCGCATATACGGTTATTACCTGACATAGATCCGCCACAAAAACAAGCTGATATGTTGCTAACAATTGCCAAGGTTTTAAAGTTGAGTGTGGCGCATTTGAATGTGTATTTTGAGCAGGAACAAGCGCATGATTTTATTGAGATAGCGATTAATGCCAGTGAAGCATTAGATGAAGAAAAAGGCATTAGTGATATTGCTTTGTTTTTGGATTATAAAATTCAACATTTATTGATTGATGAATTTCAAGATACATCAGCGTCGCAATTTAATACTATTGAAAAGCTGATTAGCCAGTGGCAAGATAATGATGGCAAGACGTTGTTTTTAGTGGGCGACCCGATGCAATCAATTTATAGGTTTAGAGAATCACAAGTTGGTTTATTTTTACAGGTAAAAGAAAAAGGTATTGCTAATATTAGGCCAAAATCACTAATATTGAACACTAATTTTCGTTCCTCAAAAAGTATTATTGAGGGCAACAATAATCTTTTTAGTGAAATATTCCCAAAAAACAATGATGTGCACCAAGGGGCAATTTCATATTCTGGGTCACAATCAAATTCAAATGAAGAAGATAAAAATGCTATTGTTTTTCATCCTTTTGCGCACGATCAACCTTTGCTTGAAGCAAAAACAGTTAGTAAAATTGTTCAAACTTCTTTAAAAGAAACTCCCAATGCCACGATAGCTATTTTAGTGCGTGCTCGCCCACATTTAGAAAGCATCGCACAACAATTTAAGAACGATAATATTGATTTTGAATCAATTGAAGTCACTAAGTTGCAAAACCATTTGTTAACACGTGATTTATTTTCATTGACTAAGGCATTATTGCATCTAGGTGATAAGTTAGCATGGTTGAGTATTCTACGCGCGCCATGGTGCGGGCTTATTTTGAATGATTTATTGGTGTTGTCTGAGAATGATGATTGTATTATTTATCAGCAACTGAGTGATGAAGTTATCTTGGCGAAACTCAGCGAAGATGGGCAAAAACGAGCTAAACATTTGCAGCACTGTCTACAAGATGTTATTAATAATCAAGGGCGCTTTAATTTTGTTGAACTGTTGACCTATGCGCTTAATCAATTAGGATTTATCAACGACGCATTATCGAGTACTGAATTAGAAATTAAGGTTGAATTTTTGAGAATTATTCATAATTGTGAAGCGCAACAAATGCTCAATATAAAAACTATTGAAAGTGCGATGGAAAATTTATATGCACCAAGTGATAAGGCATTAGTTAAATTAATGACCATCCATCAATCAAAGGGATTAGAATTTGACAGTGTTATTATCCCTGGTTAAGTCGGAGGCCAAGCGGTCTTAGGAAGAATAATAATCAGATAATACAGTTATGTGAGTTTTCTAATAAATCTTTGTTATTAGCTCCAATTAAGTCAGCAACAGATATTAATGATAGTAAAACCTATAAATATTTAAAATTTATTGAATCACAACAAGATAAGTTTGAAACTATGCGTTTGTTATATGTGGCGATGACACGCGCTAAGTCATGTCTACATTTATTGGGTGCAGTAAGCAAATCTGGCAATAGTAGCAGAGGTTCTTTTTTGCATTTATTAATGCCATTTTATGCAAACTTCCTTGGCTCACAGAACGACATGGCTACGATCCGACTTTACGGTAGAATATGTTGAAGCGCCGTTATTAAAACGATTTCATCAAGTTAAAATACCAGCCAATAAAACACAAGAACAAGGTGAATTTATTGAATATAAACAAAACTTTGATCGTTTGTTCAAGAGTGCTTTAGGTTCTTTAGTGCATCAATATTATGAGCAAGAATTATTTACACCTAGTATTAAAAATATTTGTAATCGCCTGATTGAGATTGGAACGCCACCTAAAGATATTGAGCATTGGCAGTTATTCATTATCAAGCTATTAAACAACACTAAAAATGATGAAAAATTTGGTTGGTTGTTTAAAGATAGGGCCGTATCATTAAATGAGGTTGAATTTATTGTGAACGAGCGTACAATCATTATAGATAGATTGTTTATTGATGATGGCATTTTGTGGGTGATTGATTATAAAATAGCCCAACCTGCACAGGATGAACCGTTAGAAAGTTTTATCAAACGCCAGAAAGAGCAGCACGCAAAGCAATTACTTTTTTATAAGCAAGCAATGTATGAGATTTATGACCATCCAGTACGTTGTGCTTTATACTGTCCTAGCGTTAGTCAACTGATTGAAATAACTGATTAATCATAGCTACTGCATCACAACCTATACTGAGAACTTGTTGTTGATTGTTAAAGCTAATGCCACCAACCCCGACAATAGGAATATTTAAAATTTCTTTTGCTTGGATGATAATATTTAATGTACATCGTGGCGCATCAGGTTTAGTGGTTGATGGGAATAATGCACCAAAAGCCACATAGTTTGCACCTTGGCTTTGTGCGTGTTGTGCTAAGTTAATATCGTTGTAGCATGATACACCAATAATGGCGTTTACACCCAATTGCTCACGTGCTTGTTGGATTGAACCATCGTCCTTGCCCAAATGTATGCCATCGGCAGAAATTTCTTTTGCTAGGTTAATGCCATCATTGATGATAAATAAAGTATGATGTTTTAAACATAGTTGTTGTAATTGTATACTCTCATTAAGCTGCGTTTGTGCATCGGCTGTTTTATGTCGATATTGTAATATATTAATATTGTGTTGTACAATAACTTTTTCAACAATGTCAATGTCCAAGGCACGGTCTGGCGTGATAGCATAAATGCCACTTATTTTATTGTTATGATTAATTTTCACTTAAAACAAAATTTATTAATTGTAGTTTTTATTATAGTACTTATTGGCATTGTGTGGTTTTTTATAACGTTGGCCTCAACTGTATCTACATCAGATGACAATATAAATATAAATAAAATTGCCAAATACATTGAAAAAATTGATAATTTTTCCTTGCAGGAATTTAACAACAAACAACAGTTAATGCATTTTATTGAAGCCAAAAATTATTTTAATTTTAAACAAGCACCAGCCTCATTGGTGGAGCCAATAATTATTACATATAATGAAAAAGGCGAGGAGAACTATACCATGACCTCCAAGCGTGCTAATTATTTAACTAATGGTGAAATCAAATTTAAGGGCAAAGTTAATATTAAATCTAACACAGAAATTGTTATAGAATACATGCTAAAGAATTGTTGATAAATACTAAGACCAATGATTTACTTAGCCAAAAAGAAATTATCTATTTCGATGAACGCACTAAAGTCATTGCAGAAGGCATGCGTATGATAGTCGCAAAACATAAAATGCAGTTACTGGGTAAAACTAGCATCAGTCAGGACGGTGGACAGGAAATATTAACTCGTGATTTAATTATTGATCAGTCGAATGTTAAAAAGCATTATTATTCTGAAAATGACGTTACTTATGCGGCACAGGGTAATAAAATTTATTCACAAGGTCTTGATGTGAATGAAAATTTTGTGAAATTATTTGATATGGTAAGAATATTACAAGGATCAGGTACAAAAATTGACACCAGGAATTTAATTATTGACCAGTCAAATAATAAAGAAATTTATAGTACTAAAGAAAAAGTTCATTACCAGTCCAAAGTATTAGATATTTATTCAGTGGGGATGTATTTTAATGTTAAAGAGCAAAAAATTAAGTTAACAGGTGGTGTAATAGGGCGTTATGAATAAACTGATTCCTCTATTTATATCGTTGCTGTCTTTTACATCATATGCGTTTATTGATGATAATAAAGCACCTGTTGATGTTAAAGCACAAACCGTGATCATTGATAAACCCAGTGGTCTCAGCACTTATACAGGTAATGTAGAAGTAACACAAGGTTCTTTAATGCTAAATGCTGAAGAAATACAAATTTTTAGCATTGGACAAACTATTAGCAAAATGACTGCTAAGGGCAATAAAAAAAAACTTGCGTACTATAAGCAAAATCAACCAAATCAATTGCATTTTGTTGAAGCTGGTGCGCTGACTATCACTTATTTTGTTGACAAGCAACTTGTGCGCCTTGAAGGTAGTGCGTATCTTGTTCAAGGTTTTGATTACTTTAGTGGCGGTATTTTGGATTATGATATTAAGAAAGATAAAATAGTTGCCAAGAAATCTAAGAATGGTGCTCAGCGCGTTAAATTTAAAATAAAATTGTGATATTTTCATAAAATAACGCCATTAAAATAATAGTTATTGGTATAATTTTGTTTTTAAAAATAATATAGGATTGGGCATGTCAAAATTGGTCCCCCCACATGGTAGTGATGTAATTAACGAATTATCGTTATCAGGTGATCACTTAATAGCAGAGTTATCCAAAGCAGAATCATTACCAAAAATTACTTGTTCTTCCAGAGAAGAAGGTGATATCGTTATGTTAGGTATCGGTGGTTTCAATCCATTAGATGGCTTCATGGGTAAAGCAGATTGGAAGGGTGTTTGTGACAATATGATAATGACAAATGGTTTATTTTGGCCAATCCCTGTGACTTTATCTACCGATGATGAAGATGTTCAAGCTGGAGATGAAATTGCAGTAGTAAGTGGTAAGTCTGGTGATATTATTGCGACAATGACAGTTACTGAAAAATACAGCATTGATAAAGACCACGAGTGTAAAACTGTCTATAAGACGACTGAAGACGCACACCCTGGCGTTGTTATGGTTCAAGCACAAGGTAGATATAACCTTGCAGGGCCTATTAAAGTATTATCTGACGGAGGCTTTCCTGCAAAGTATGGTGATTTATATATGACCCCAATGCAGACACGCACTTATTTTAATGACAAAGGATGGAAAACGATTGCAGCATTTCAAACGCGTAATCCAATGCACCGTTCACACGAATATTTAGCCAAAATTGCAGTAGAAATTTGTGACGGTGTAATGATTCACTCAGTATTAGGCGGGCTTAAAGCTGGTGATATTCCTGCTGATGTGCGTTCAGAAGCAATCTCAACCTTGATCGATAACTACTTTGTTAATAATACAGTATTACAATCTGGTTATCCATTAGATATGCGTTACGCAGGTCCGAGGGAGGCGCTGTTACACGCATTATTCAGGCAAAACTATGGCTGTTCACATCTAATTGTTGGTCGTGATCACGCTGGTGTTGATGATTACTATGGTCCATTTGACGCACATAACATCTTTGATGAGATTCCAGAAGGTTCGTTAGTTACGCAACCATTGAAAATTGATTGGACCTTCTGGTGTCATGAATGTGGAGGTATGTCTTCTATGAAGACATGTCCGCATAAAGCAGAGAGTCGTGTGTTATTGTCAGGCACCAAAGTTCGTAAAATGCTTTCAGATGGCGACGATTTACCTGTAGAATTTTCACGTCCTGAAGTGGCTAAAATTCTACAAAATTACTATGCTAGCATTAAAGATGAAGACAAAGTAGAGGTTAAATTAAGTGGGCATTCGGCAAAGTAAAAGAATAAATTTATTTAAAAAGTAAATATTAGTATATAATTATTCGGGTATTAATTTTTCTATACTTGATAATTTTTAGTGTAATTACACAACCTAAAGGAGCAATAAAACTATGATCACTAATACACCAATCGCCGCATTAAATTTAGCCGGCATTTCATACGAGACAATGCAGACTTATGTTATCATAATGATTGTACTTGTTGTTGTGATGACGGTAGCAGATATGCTACATAAGAAGAGCGCAAAGTTTTTCTTTGAAAGTGCAAATAAAGCAAAAGAATGTGCAGTAAATGAGTTGAGTGATGGCAATAAAATTGGTATTGCGGTTTCAACAATCGTAACAGATGTTGTTTCAGCTGGTGAATTTAGAAACCCAGTACGTCGTTTTGTTCACTTGTTGACTATGTACGGCTTTATTTTACTTAATGCAACAACGGCTATAATGATTTTTAATGCAAATGGCGCTGATGCAATGTTGACACAAATATGGCATGTTGGTGCGATTATGTTAGCTGTTGGTAGTGTTTGGTTTTGGTTTGTATTTAAAGTTGATGTTGCCGCCGAAGGCAATTCCCCATTTAATATTGATATTAGAAGAGATGCATTTAGCTTGTCATTAATGGCAACTTCTATTACCGCGTTAATCTGGTCTTATAATGGTTCTCCAATTGGTTGGGAATTTTTATTAGTTATCCTTTCTACTGTTTCATTGTTTGGTGGCGTTTACTGGTCTAAGTTTTCACATATGTTCTTCAAGCCATTTGCTGCATATGACAAACGAATTAGAATGGCTGACGGCTCTGCTGAGAACCTACCAACATTAACTCGTGATGAACCTGAGCAACAAAAAAGACATTCTATGGAGTTATTGGTAAACGCTCCAGTAGATATGGGTCTTGGTATTAAGCGTGAGGCACCAAAACACTACTAATTAATTTTTAACTTAAGAGGAGAGGAAATAATATGCCAACTTTTGTATATATGACTCGTTGTGATGGTTGCGGACATTGCGTAGATATCTGCCCATCTGACATTATGCACATTGATAAAAAATATCGTCGTGCAATAAACATTGAACCTAACATGTGCTGGGAATGTTATTCATGTGTTAAAGCATGCCCACACCAAGCAATTGATGTTCGTGGGTATGCAGACTTTGCACCACTAGGGCATAGTGTTCGTGTAATTCGTGATGAAGAAAAAGGCACAATTGCATGGAAAATTAAATTTAGAGATGGTCGTGAGAAGAATTTCTTATCACCAATTACTACTAAGCCATGGGGTTCAGAAATTCCTGATTTTAGAAATGAAGCTCAGCCTAGCGATGAAATGCGTAACTCAGAGTTATTGGCTTTTGAACCGGAATCAATTCGCCTGGATGACGGAGGTTTACATACGTTAAAGTCTAACGGTTTAAAACTTAAAGAAGGAGTATACTACTAATGAGCTACAAAACAATTATTGAAGACAACATTGATATTTTAGTTGTTGGCGCAGGTTTAGGTGGTACAGGTTCAGCTTATGAAGCAAGATATTGGGGCCGTAATAAGAAGATTGTAATTGCTGAGAAAGCAAATATAGATCGTTCTGGTGCAGTTGCTCAAGGACTATATGCAATTAACTGTTATATGGGTACCCGTTGGGGTGAGAACAAACCAGAAGACCATGTGCGTTATGCGCGTATGGATTTAATGGGTATGGTGCGTGAGGATTTAGCTTTTGATATGGCTCGCCATGTTGATTCTGCAGTACATAAGTTTGAAGAGTGGGGCCTTCCATTAATGAAGGACCCTAAGAGAGCAGATTTACCTAAAGGTGATATTGGCAAAGGTGCATACATGCGTGAAGGTCGTTGGCAGATTATGATTCATGGTGAGTCTTACAAACCCATTGTTGCAGAAGCTGCAAAAGTGAATGCTGACAAGACATTTAATCGTATTATGGTTACGCATTTGCTAATGGATGATGCTAAAGAAAATCGTGTTGCAGGTGCTGTTGGCTTTAATGTACGTACAGGTAACTACCATGTATTTAAATCTAAAACAGTAATCGTTGGCGCTGGTGGCGCATCTAATATCTTTAAACCGCGTTCAGTTGGTGAAGGTGCTGGGCGTGTATGGTACGCACCATGGTCTTCTGGCTCTGCTTATGCATTATTAATTGAAGCTGGCGCTAAAATGACGCAAATGGAAAACCGTATCGTTCTTGCTAGATTTAAAGACGGTTATGGTCCAGTTGGAGCATACTTTTTACATCTTAAGACTTATACACAAAATGCTTATGGTGATGAATATGAGTCAAAATGGTTTCCAGCATTAGAGAAGATGGTAGGTAAGGCATATTTGGATACAGAGAACCAGCATTTTTCTCACAAACCTATTCCGACTTGTTTACGTAACCATGCCTTTATTTCTGAAGTGAATGCTGGTCGTGGCCCAATTCATATGGTTACTATGGAAGCCTTTCAAGACCCTCATTTAGAAGAAGTTGGTTGGGAGAACTTTTTAGGCATGACTGTTGGTCAGGCTGTATTGTGGGCTGCAACAGATATTGATCCTAAGTATGTTAACCCTGAGTTAACAACATCTGAGCCGTATGTAATGGGTTCGCATGCTACAGGTTGTGGTGCATGGTGCTCAGGTCCTGAAGATGTATCAGGTAATATAGATGAATATTTCTGGGGTTATAATCGTATGATGACAGTAGATGGTTTATTTGGCGCAGGTGATGCTGTTGGTGGTACGCCTCATGCATTTTCATCAGGTTCATTTACCGAAGGTCGTCTATCTGCGAAAGCTGCTTGTAAATATATTGATGATGGCAAGGCTGATGGTATTAATGTTTCTCAGGAGCAAATTGATACTCGTAAAGCTGAAGTTTATAAACCTTTAGAGACTTACACAGTGGGTCGTAATGAAATTGTTGGCGGCACTGTATCTCCAAGTTATATATTGCCAATGCCTGGCTTACAACGTTTACAGAAGTTGATGGACGAGTATGCTGGCGGTGTAACGGTAAGTTATATGACTAACGATAAACTTTTAAATATAGGTATTCATAAGTTGAAAATTCTAGAAGAAGACTTAGATAAAGTTGCAGCAGAAGATATTCACCAGTTGTTACGTGCATGGGAGCTTAAGCACCGTCATCGTACTTCTGAATGCGTGGTTCAGCATACTTTATTCCGCAAGGAAACTCGTTGGCCTGGTTACTACTACCGTGGTGACGCGATGAAGCTTGACGACGATAACTGGCATGTTCTTACTACCTCTCACCGTAATCGTGATACAGGTGAATATACAATGGAAAAACAACCACTGTATCACCTAGTTGACGAAAAAGACAAGTAAAAGTTTGTTTGACAAGGGTTTGTTATTGAGCTTTTATTGAAATACAATAAAAAAACCAGCATTTTTATGTTGGTTTTTTATTGCTTTAAAAGAGACTTTTATATATACTAAATATTTAGTAAATATTATTACTCAGTGTGTACAAAGACCTCTTTATAAGTGACTTAATAAAAAGTATTAGATGAATATTATTGAAAAATCAGATAAAGAGATATTAGCAATTGCCAACCCAATGTGGAATGAGCTTGTTAAATATTCTAACAATAAAAATTATGGTGCATTTACTAGGAATTTTTCTGAAGAAATGCTTCATGGTGCTAATGAAATTGAAATGGGCAAGCAGTTTGCTCGTAGTAAATTAACTAAAGGACTAAATAAAGATCCTAAATTTTTAGGAACAATTCGTCGTGGTGATTACATAAGTGTGTTGTATAAACAAACTAATAAAAACTTAGATGGTGAATATCTTGGTCGTTTAGTATTGGGCTATGAAGAGGAAGAAATAAAAATTTTTGGCGCAACTATCTTTTAATGATTAGCGATACATAGTAGCCTTCTAAGGGAGTAGATATGATTGTTGAAGACGGAAAATTTGTTGAATTGACTTATAAAGTTTTAGACAAAAAAACACAAGAAGTTTTGTCTGAAGTTGAGTTTCCACTTGGTTATATACATGGTGTTAGTGATATTTTATCACCCGAGGTGGCAATGGAATTGGTTGGACATACTCAGGGTGACGTTGTTGAGTTATCAATTAATTGTGATGAAATATATGGTCCCAGAGATGAATCGCTAGTTTTTACTGATTTTATTGATAATGTGCCTGTAGATTATCGTAAGGTTGGCGCAACTATCACCATGGAAAATAAAAAAGAAGAATCTATGGATTTTATTGTGACACGTGTTGATGATAATTTAGTAACCATTGATGGCAACAACCCTATGTGTGGCAGAGAAGTTATTTTTATCCTTCAAATTGTCACAATACGTGAGTCTACTGATGAAGAAGCTGCTGCCGGTGGTCCGATTGAAGGTGATATAGTGTTTGACATGCCAAATGCTCAGAAAATTCATTAATACTATTTTTATATTATCATGGAAATAGACTTCACACAATTTGAAATTGATATAATTAAGAAGCATGTTGATGGTCGCTGGAAAAATGGAAATCATGGTGTTCATATGGGTGATATTGAGGTAGGTGGTATAGAAAAACCTGCGGCAATTTGGGAAGACACCTACTATACATTTGTTATTATAAAAATGGCAGCTTTTATTTATAAAAATATGTTTTACTTTATGCGCGACAAGCGTTTTGATACAGGTATAGATGACTATAATGATTTAGATGAATGTGTTGACTCCATAATGAAAGCACAAGCAGATTTTTCACTATCAAAAAACACCAAGGGTCTGAAAGTAGAAATCAATAAGGAGTGATATCTGATAAAAAGACATTTTACTACTTAGTAGTTTCTGCCTTTTCACTACTTGTCTAGAAAAAAAAAGTATCTAAAAAGAATATAAATCATCTTATAAAAACCATATAAACCATATAAAGTATCATAAGTTCACTACATTGTACTTGTTAAATTCACGCTAATGCTCAAACAACGTAAATACAGCCACTACGCTTCGTTAATATTGCTTTAATAATTTTTTATATGAGAAAAAAGTCAAAACTACTCACGCATTGAGCATGATTGGTTTTGGCAGTATGTGGAACTGATAGAACGGTTTATTTTGGGTGTGTTATTCACACTTTATCTTTCTTATTTTCTCTTATTAACTTAGATATAGAAAGATTAGGCTCAACGAAGAAAGGTGCGTCATAATAAGAAAGATGTTTATAGTTTAATTGCAACAACATCGAAAGTTTTAGTAAATGTTGCTGGCGTTATTATTTTTGTCTTTAGCAACTTAATATTTTGTACTTCAATATTTGAAATTAATTTACAATCTATAGTTAAAAAAACAATAACAGTCGTTATCGTTAGCAACTGTAATATGCCATACGTCTTGTAAGTTATTTTTTCCTAAAGTTTTAACTAATAATTAATACAAACCAATTATTTTTTTATTTTTATAGTCGATATTCTCTCAACTACTTAAAGCCATAGGATGATTAATATTTTTTTATGGCATCAAGCCTTTATACCTTGAAGTCCAGAACCAGCCTATCTCACTAATCTACTTGCTATTGACTCTTTTGTTTTTTCAGAAGCCCATAGTATCAATATGTTGTTTTTTTTTGCTAAATATGCTATAGAGGGTAAATATTTAATAGAATTCCACGGCTTTTCTTTTTTCTTTCCAGATTTTTATCTAAAAATACAAGTATACGACAAAGCTTGCCTGTATTTATAAGTTTTCTCTATTCCACATTTCTTTTTCTGTTGAAATCCATTCAGTTCTATGGATAATAGCGTTATGAAGAACAGCGCTATCCATTAGTATACATTTTACTTTAACTTGTTTTTTTAATTATTGAGTTAAAGCTTTATAATAATGGAATAATCATAATCGCAACAATATTCATAATTTTGATAAGTGGATTAATAGCAGGACCAGCCGTATCCTTATATGGGTCTCCTACAGTATCGCCAGTAATAGCAGCCTTGTGGGCGTCCGAACCTTTGCCACCACAATTGCCATCTTCTATATATTTCTTGGCATTATCCCAAGCACCACCACCAGTTGTCATTGAGATAGCAACAAAAATACCAGTTGTAATTGATCCGATTAATAAACCACCTAGCGCTTCAGCGCCGAGCAATAAACCAACCACAACTGGAAAAAGAATTGGCAATATAGATGGTACGATCATTTCTTTGATAGCAGCCTTAGTCAGCATATCTACTGCCTTAGAGTAGTCAGGCTTCTGTGAATAATCCATAATACCTGGTATTTCTCTAAATTGTCTACGCACTTCATTAACAATGCCACTAGCTGCACGTCCAACTGCTTCCATTGCCATAGCGCCAAATAAATAAGGCACTAAGCCACCTAGAAATAAACCAATAATTACCCTATGGTCAGATAAATTAAAGAAAGTCTCATTCGGTAAAGAATGGGTAAAATCGGCAAACAATACTAAAGCAGCTAAACCAGCTGAGCCAATCGCATAACCTTTAGTTACTGCTTTAGTTGTGTTACCAACTGCATCTAACGGGTCAGTAATATTGCGAATTTCTTCAGGTAATTCTGCCATCTCAGCGATACCGCCTGCATTATCAGTAATTGGACCATAAGCATCAAGTGCTACAATTACTCCTGTCATCGATAACATGGAAGTTGCAGCAATAGCAATGCCGTATAAATCACCTAATGTATACGCCCCCCAAATGCTAATGCATACTGCCAATACTGGCAATGCAGTGGATTTCATTGACAGACCTAAGCCAGCAATTACATTAGTGCCATCGCCTGTAAGCGATGCATTAGCAATATGCTGTACAGGTGAATATTCTGTTGAAGTGTAATATTCAGTAACCACAACCATTGTTGCCGTTAATATTAAGCCAATTAACGAAGCATAAAATAAATTCATACCCATATTCATGTCAATCGTTACATAATAAAAAGCGATAGCTGCCAAAATAGCAGAGGCAATTAAACCTTTATAAAGTGCACCCATAATAGAACCACCATCAGATACTTTGACAAAGTATGTGCCTATAATCGAAGCAATAATAGATACTGCGCCAAGTGCCAATGGATAAAGTACAGCATTTTCAGGTAATTCTGTAAGAATTCCACCAAGCATCATAGTTGCCACAATGGTAACTGCATAAGTCTCAAATAAATCAGCAGCCATGCCTGCACAATCACCAACGTTGTCACCTACATTATCAGCAATCACGGCAGGGTTACGTGGATCATCTTCAGGAATTCCAGCTTCAACTTTACCAACAATATCAGCGCCAACATCAGCACCTTTGGTAAAAATACCACCACCTAAACGAGCAAAAATTGAGATTAAGGAACCACCAAAAGCAAGTCCAATCAATGCATAAAGCGAATCTGTTTGTGATAATCCATAAATAAGCATTCCTTTATAAAAACCAGAGACACCTAGCAGAGCCAAACCAACAACTAACATACCAGTTACTGCACCACCTTTGAAGGCAACCTGGAAGGCGGCATTCATACCGTTTTTAGCGGCTTCTGCTGTACGCGAGTTTGATTTGACGGATACATTCATACCAATATAACCAGTAGCACCTGATAATATTGCGCCAATTAAAAATCCAAGACCAACTGCCATACCTAAGAAATAAGTAATGATAATAAATAAACACACACCAACCATGCCAATTGTTGAATATTGACGGTTTAAGTAAGCCTTCGCACCTTCTGAAATTGCATCTGAAATTTTCCTCATTTTATCAGAGCCAGGGGATTGTTTGTTAATCCATTTGATTGTGATTAGACCGTATATAACAGCTATAATTGAAACACCAATTGACATTGTTAGTACATCCATTAATAATCTCCTAAATTATGTTTGTAAAATTAAGCAAAATTGCCACGATGGCAATTATAAAGGATATTTTTATGAATTGTTGCCGTTAGAATAAGAGTGCTTAATTTTTCTATAAAGAAATTACACGTTAGGCGTCATCTTGGCTGATAGAAATTACCAATATTGGGTTTTTATCTCATGCCCCAAACCTGCTTCAATTAATCTTGAGCGTAGTTTAAGTAGTTTGTTAATCAATGCACCTTCAGATTTTTCGTAAGCTTCAGCATTAGGTGTACGGTTAACCACCACACCTAATAGTTCAGTAATAGCATTGCCAATAGAGTTTTGTGAGATAGTAACAATTAGTTTGCCCTTATCATTACGATATATGATTTGCTTAAATGCAGGCTGCCAACGAATATTAGTGGCATATCTAGTATCGTTTATACACTTATTACGTACTTTTTTTGCAGCAGACAGAAAGCAATTATTGAATAGTAATGTTTTTTCGATTTCTTTACCAAAATAGACATTTTTAGGCACACCAGAGCTTATGCTTGATACTTGTGCAAAAAATGTGCGGTAGAAGTCTAAAAAACCTTTTAAGATATTATCATATTCCTTCCAGAAATGGATGCTTTTTAGACTATCAATACCGCCAATTACTTCCCAGCTTGGTAGTCCTTGAGGGTATCCAGTAAGCCTTAAAGAAGAAGATTTGATAGGTATAGGCTTAAGTATTTCTAAATCTAATAATGCTAAAAATTTTGTGTAAATATCTTGCATATAAGTAGCAAATAGTGAATGCTGCCCGCCATCGGTGAGATTTGGGTTGTTGTTATCAGCCAGCTTAGCATTTTCAAGTTCGATTTTATCAAATACGATAAAGTGGTTATGTAACATACGAATACTAGGCACACCAGGTGATGTAATCGGCCAAGTTGGATCAAGTGAGGCCTCGCCGCAAAGCAGTAAATGTTTGGCTGGGTTAGGATATTCTTCCAACATAAAATTAATAATAATTTGGTTCATTCTATTCCACGTATTGAGAATATTTTCTGGCACCTGTGTACGACGCACTGGGCGACCTAATGGATTTAATATGCTTTTTGAAGTATTGTGGATAATTGAACAATCAAACTCATTAGAATGTCCTAAAGCTTTGCGATAAAGTAATAAATCTTCGTTATTGATTAGTAGACCATTATTTCTTTCTAAGTCCATTAAATTTTCAGATGAATTAAAAAATTCATTAGGCTTCATTCCTTTAGGCACATCTAGTGGAATAGGACGGAAAGGGACAGTAATTTCTCTTGGACCGACTAACATATTATTATCCTTTTTAAGAGATTATTAATAAAGAAGATTTGTTTATTTTACGAAAGACTAGATCATTCACTATAATTCATCCCTTGATCAAAAAATTTTCTTAAATTATTAAACACATAGTATTTAACTACTAAAGTTAATAGTAAGCTAAAGTTAATTTTTTAGTCTAACTGTGCGTAAACTCTATTTCTTACTTCTTTAAGTGTTCCAACTCCATTTGTAGCACCATATTGTGGTGCGTTATCGTTACCACTCATCCACTTTCGGTAGTATTCAACCAATGGTTGAGTTTGTTTATGATAAACATCTAGACGTGAACGTACTGTTTCTTCGTTGTCATCATCACGTTGCACTAATGCTTCACCAGTTATATCGTCAATGCCTTCAATTTTTGGTGGATTGTAAGCAATGTGATAAGTACGTCCAGAAGCTAAATGTGCACGACGACCAGACATACGTAATATAATATCTTCATCTGGCACTTGAATTTCAACAACATAATCAATCTTAACACCATCTATTTTTAATGCTTCAGCTTGAGCAATAGTGCGTGGAAATCCATCAAATAGAAAACCGTTGGCACAATCTGTTTCTACAATTCTTTCTTTAACTAAACCAATGATAATTTCATCAGAAACTAAACCACCTGCATCCATCACCTTTTTAGCCTCAACACCTAAAGGTGTTCCTGCTTTTACCGAAGCACGCAACATATCACCAGTTGAGATTTGTGGAATAGAATATTTTTGGCAAATATTAGTTGCTTGAGTGCCTTTACCTGCGCCTGGAGGGCCTAATAAAATAATATTCATTACTAAAAGTTAAATTACAAATGATGGTAATTTTTTTCTACCATCTCTTTTTTCATTACTATATAGTCAGGCAAACCATTTTTGTATGGTGGATAGTCTTCGCCTTCTATAAGTGGTTGTAAATATTCACGACACGCATCAGTAATGCCAAAGCCATCGTCAGAAATATATTCCATTGGCATCATTTTTTCAACGTTGGCAATGTCTTTTAATTCGCCTGAACCTATTTTCCAAGTATAAGGGTTATTTGAAGTTCGAATAACCGCAGGCATCGCTGAATTTTTACCTTCTATTGCTAGGTTAACTGCGGCTTCACCTAATGCGTAAGCCTGCTCAACATCAGACTTGGAAGATAAGTGGCGAGCAGCACGCTGCAAGTAATCTGCAACGGCCCAGTGGTATTTGTGACCTAATGAGTCTTTAATAAGGTTAGCAACAACTGGCGCTGCGCCACCTAGTTGTGCGTGACCAAAATCATCTCTAGTGCCTTGCTCAGCAAGGAAGTGACCATCTGCCCATTTAGTACCTTCAGAAACGACAATTGTGCAGTAGCCAAATTCTTTAACATTACTATCTACTTTTGCTAGGAATTTATCTTCATTAAAATCAATTTCTGGAAATAAGATAACTACAGGAATTGAGCTATCAACTAATCCACCTGCTGCTGCAATCCAACCAGCATGACGACCCATAACTTCTAGTACAAAAATTTTAGTAGAAGTCGCACACATAGAAGCAACATCGAAGCTTGCTTCCATTGTAGAAACTGCGATATATTTTGCCACTGAACCAAAACCTGGGCAGTTATCAGTTACTGGTAAATCGTTGTCAACTGTTTTTGGTACATGAATTGCTTGGATTGGGAAGCCCATAGACTCTGATAATTGAGAAACTTTCAAACAAGTGTCTGCTGAGTCACCACCACCATTGTAGAAAAAGTAACCAATATTGTGTGCCTTAAATACCTCGATCAGTCTTTCGTATTCTGCTTTATTGTCTTCTAAGGATTTCATCTTATAACGGCATGAGCCAAAGCAACCAGAAGGAGTGTATTTTAATGCCGAAATATCATTCTCAGATTCTTTAGAAGTATCAATTAGATTTTCAGTTAGTGCACCGATAATACCATTTTGCCCCGCATATACAGTTCCGATTTTGTCTGGGTGTCTACGTGCTGTTTCAATAACACCACAAGCAGAAGCATTAATTACGGCTGTTACACCACCAGATTGTGCATAAAAAGCATTTTTCATTATTACATCCTTTTGACTTATAAAAATTATTAATTATACTTTTAAAACACACTTAAGGTTAATAAATGTTCAAATAATTACTAGGCATAGTCCATATATTCATGCATTAATTTGTTATACAATAGGTATACATTAATCTAATTATCGACATTATGGATAATATTAAATGACTTTGAAAAAGTATTAGGTTATTAATAATCTCATTTGAAGTTTTTGATAAGTTTAAAAATACGCTTAGTATTTCTTTTTTATTTATAAAAAAAATACTTCCTAAGACCGCTTGGCCTCCGACTTAAGTATATGGCGTTGTGTTATATTTATCAATGCTAGTGAAAATTATAGGTGATAGTGCCTCTTGAAATGTGGATGTGCTCTTTATATTTTGTGGAGCTCTAAATCGCATATTTTGTGATGCTCATTAGGTACATCAGCTTGAAAAATGGTAATTGGTATAAATATTGGATTTGGCCAATCTACATTCAAAAATTCCTGTAACCAATCTCGTCTTTCTTGCTCAGACTTTACACACAATAATGCCTCAACATTATGTGCAACGATACCATTATGTTTTGCTCTATTACGCAAGTCATGTTTTAACTGATTAAGACTTATGCTGTCTGCATCTTGACCATATTCTTGCATAATCTCTTGTTGATAATTAAAAAATTCCAGCCCTGTTTGATTTGCAATTTTTTCGATAATCCCAGGATCAAATTTAGGAAGTAATATGATACTACCACCTTTCTTGCCTGCATCATTGTAAAATTCCAATACATTTAATAACCAATTTTGCCTACCATTAGAGTTTTTAGAGTTACTGACCAACCATGATTTATCAGATATAGATTTACTCTGAAGTGGAATAAAATTTGCGATAACATTCAATTGCTCTGTCGTGAATGATTTCTTAATAATAGGGAATAATTTTTCATTTTCCAGCAAGGTATGTGTATTTAAAATATGCCCAAAATCAGCCAAATCTTTTCTCGCCGTTTCTATGCTCATATTTTCTACTAATGACCTGATATAACCATGCTCTTTACCAATAGCAACACATAGCTCAATGTGTTCTGGGTAGTTTTTGATTAATGGACCTAAAATAGCCTGTTCTTCATATTGAAAATGAAGTTCAAGCTCTTCTGTATTGTATTTCTTGATTTTTTCAATACCATTTCTCAACGCCTTATTATCACCTTCTTTAGCAATTTTACTAATCTCTGTAGCAAACTCCAATCCATATGAATGTTCGTTAAACAATTTTTGCATTGACTCTATATAATTCGACATTTCTTTTGGTTATTTTGAAAAAATAGTAAGTAACTTCGTTTCGTTTATTATACTAAAAAAGTGGTTAAAAATACAAGGTTAATACACGCAAGTATCAGATGTTAATTTTTGAGAAATTAATTTAATATTAACATGGTTAGCTATCAAGCAATAAGCTAATATTTTCACCTTGTATTTATAGATATATTCTTATAGTAATTTTAAATAAAGTCTTATTGAAATTGATATGGGGTGATTTGCCAATGTTGTGTATTACTTATGTTGAGTATCAAACATTTAGAACTACCGCCATTGCGCACTACACCAGATGCACCTGGATTAACTATCCAAGGGCTATATTTTGTGTCGATCACTTGTTTGTGCGTGTGCCCATAAACAATGACTTTAATATTGGGGTGGGTTTGGCGTAAAGATTCGTGTGATGGAGATTTCCATCCATGTTCATGCCCATGTTCAATAGCTATCCTACCTCCTGGCAATGATAGCACTTCAATATCTTTTAGTTTAATATGTCTATCATTATTACCCCGAACAGCGGTAAGTGGTCGAGTGAGTATTTTAAGTGTTTGTTCTTCAACAATATCACCTGCATGAATAATTTGATCACAGGTGTTTATTAGATTAACAATGTTTGGATGAATCCAGCCGTGAGAATCTGAAATAATGCCAATTTTTAGAGATTTTTGCATAATTTGTAAATAGATTTGACGTTACAAAGTTGCTACTTTATGAATGCGTGTTTAAAAGTATCAATGTTAGTGAAGCCTTTCACTTCTTTGGCGTCTATTTTAGAGCTAGGTTTGCTGATAGCAATAATTGTACCGATGCCATATTGTTTGGCAGATTTCAAGACAGATAGTGAGTCGTCAAAGAATATACTTTTTATTTTATCAAATTTAATCTCACCTTCTAATTGTTGCCAAAATTCTTGTTTTTCTTTGGCAACATTATAATCGTGAGAAGAGATAATATCATCAAAATAAGACTCTAAATTAGTTATGCGCATTTTTAATTTAAGTATTTTTTGATGTGCATTAGTCACTAGGTAAATGCGTTTTTTATGTGCTTTAGCTTGCTCTAAAAACTCCAATACAAAGGGATGAATTTGTATTAAATGTGCCACATCTTCTTTGAGTCTTATAATATTTAATTGTAGTCTTTTCTGCCAATAATCTAGGCAATACCAATGTAGCTTGCCTTCTTCTGCTTGTAGAATTGGATAGAGTTTGTTTTTGGCTTCATCGTGGGTAATTCCATGCTTATTGGCAAACATTAAAGGCATATATTCCATCCAAAAATGTAAGTCAAAATGTAGGTCTAATATGGTGCCATCCATATCCAGTAATATGGTGTCAATATTTTGCCAGTCTATTTTCTGCGCCATGTTGTTGCACTTATGCCATCTTCTAAAACAATACCTGCTTTAGTCGGATCGTAGCCATGTCGTTCTGTGAGCCAAGGAGTTGTACAAAAGTTTTTATTCTTCCTAGCTTTATTACGCTGTTTAATTTTGTTATCAATTTGTATATTGGACAAGCTTACGCCTTGCTTAAGAAACTCATCAGCATTGGTCTGTAATATGCCAATATGGCTACCAAGTTTTTTAAGTAGCTGGCCTAAGGCATTTGCTAGATCTATATCTTTTTTACGCTCAACGTTGACGACTTTGGCGAGTTCAAATAAAAGGCTAAGTGCAATCGGCGTATTAAAGTCATCATCTAATGCTGCTGTTAGTCGTTCTTCATAATCAAAACGCTGTGAGACCTCAGTTGTAGCTGCTTTTGAGGCACTTAGTCCGCGTATAGCAGTGTATAGTCGTGTTAGAGATGCTTTAGCATTATCTAAGTTTTCGTTGGAAAAATTAAGTGGGCTACGATAATGTGAACTCATAATAAAGTAGCGTATAGTCTCACCATTGTAATTTTCCAATACACCACGGATAGTAAAAAAATTATTCAGCGATTTACTCATTTTTTCGTTGTTAATATTTACAAACCCTACATGCATCCAAATATTGGCAAAAGTTGAGTTATTAGCACCTTCAGATTGTGCAATTTCATTTTCATGATGGGGAAAAGCTAAGTCTATACCACCACCATGAATATCGAAATGCTTGCCAAGGTGAGTGCATGACATTGCTGAGCATTCGATATGCCAACCTGGACGACCATTACCCCAAGGTGATTGCCAACTTGGTTCATTAGGTTTTGCCATTTTCCATAGCACAAAATCTAACGGGTCTTGCTTGCTTGTCTCAACTTCAATTCTAATGCCAGCTTCAAGTTCATCAAGGTTTTTACCACTTAGTTTTCCATAATTTTTAAACTTACGTACTGAGTAATATATATCGCCATTTTTACATTGATAGGCGATGTCTTTTTCAATTAAAGACTCAATCATATAAAATATTTGGTCGATGGCACCAGTTGCGCGCGGCTCAATATCAGGTGGCAAGATTCCGAGTGCTAGCTCATCTTCATGCATAGCATCAATGAACCTGTTGGTCAGTGAGTAAATATCTTCTTTGTTTTTAACGGCGCGTTTTATGATTTTGTCATCAATATCTGTGATATTACGCACATATTCTACTTGAGTAAAATGGCGACGCAAATGACGTGTAATTACATCAAACATTACCAATACACGGGCATGACCAATATGACAATAATCATATACCGTCATTCCACAAACATACATCCCTACCTTTTCTGGGTTTATTGGCTGAAACTCTTCTTTTTGTTTGTTAAAGGTATTATATATTTTAAGCATTATATTATTTTAATATATATTTGAAATATGTGCGAATAAGACTTTTATTATTATATAATTGAAATTTTTTATTTTGGAGAAAATTATGAGTATTTTAGTAACACAACAGGCGCCGGATTTTACTTCTGCAGCGGTATTGGCAGATGGTTTAATCGTAGATAATTTTACGCTTTCTAGCTTAAAAGGTAAGAAAATTGTGTTGTTTTTTTACCCGTTAGATTTCACTTTTGTTTGCCCGTCAGAAATTTTGGCACACCACCATCGTATGGCGCAGTTCACTGAAAAAGGTGTTGAAGTAGTTGGTGTTTCAATTGATTCACAATTTACTCATAATGCATGGAGAAATACAGCGCCTAAAGATGGAGGATTAGGAAAAATTGATTTTCCATTAGTTGCCGACGTGAATCATTCGATTATGTGTTCTTATGGCATTGCTCATCCAGCAGGTTTGGCACTTCGCGCATCATTTTTAATCGATGAAAATTTTGATGTACGCCATCAAGTAGTAAATGATTTGCCACTCGGTCGTGATGTTGATGAAATGTTACGCATGATTGATGCGCTTGACTTTCATACTAAGCACGGTGAAGTCTGTCCTGCTGGTTGGAACAAGGGAGACGAAGGTATGAAAGAGACGCCAGAAGGCGTGGCACAGTATCTAGCTAAGAATGCTGACAATTTATAAGTAAATTGTTTTTTATAAAAAAAGTGATTATTACCAAACCACTAACCTAAGTTAATTAAATACTAACTTTTAGAAATAGATCCTCTATAACTCCTTACATAACAAGGGCTTTATACAGGGTCTATTTTTTTGTCTATTAAAAAGTATTATAAAAAGATAAATTATTTTATAAAAAATACCCTTATCTAGCTATTTTGCTCAACTAAACTCTAATTTAGTTTATTTTAACTATGGGATTGAAGATAAAAATTTTTTAGTATATGAGTTTAAAAATAAAGAGCCACATCTTTGTTAGGATTGGCAAGAATGAGTCTGGCTAACAAAGGTACAAATCTAAAAAATGTAATAAGAGAGTTGTACAATTCCATCTATAAAAACGCTATGTTTAAGATAAAAGGAATCTTTTAAAAATATTGATATCTTTATGGATTTAATTAATAAAGCACCATATTAATCCAAAGCTTTTACGTAACAAGATTGACTGCTTTTTATTTTCGATGTCGTAAGTTTGTCAGAGCTAAGAACAAATATCTTATCAAACATGGCTTTAGGTTATTCAAGATTGTCCTTAGACCAACACCACACCTCTAATTAGAAAAAGTTCTATTGATAGGCAGCAATGCAAAGCTTCTAAATACTCAGCACTGCATTGAAGGCACGTAAGTACTCATAGTGATATCTTTTTATTTTTATCTCCTAGTAGAATAATAGCGTTCTAAATTAATATAGATAACGAACTTATAATAATAATTATTGTAATCTAGAAAAATAATTCTACATTTCTTCAGATTTTCTGAAAAATAACACATTTTGTAGTATTTGCAAGTCTTGTCCTTATATAAAAATTTATCAATATGTGCAAGAGCTAAAAGAGTATTACAAAGATAGTAATAAAGCATGGCTATAAGGCTGTTAATTTGATATCTATTAATCACTCAATATCAAGTTAAGAGCAACAATACAACAATACAACAATACAACAATACAACAATACAACAATACAACAATACAACAATACAACAATACAACAATACAACAATACAACAATACAACAATACAACAATACAACAATACAACAATACAACAATACAACAAATAGTAAAGTGGCAATTGATCCACCAATTAATGGTGTGTTATTTTTATTATTTATGTATTGTTTGTGTAGTTTATTTAAGTTGAAGTCAAATCATTAGTGATTAGGCGGGTGGTTTGGTTTATTGTATGGTTTTTATGTCTAATAAATTAGCTAGATTAGTTTATAAAAATACTTACCATTGGTGGTGCTGGTTTTCTCAGATTAGCAGTTATAAGATGTACAATTTATAATACAGGTAACATTATTGAAATAATATTCAGGTAATTTATAGTCTCTTATTTTTATTGATAATAATGGCATCGCCATACTCTTGTTAATAGCAGTATAATTATATTACATCGATGCTTGAAAAATTAAAGACAAACTCAGTCGAATACTTATTTTTTTGCGTACAGGTGTTAAAGAACTGTTAAGTAGTATTTATAAAATATTATTTAGTATTGATGCGCTAAAGATGATAGTTAATAAGATAAAGAAGTTAAATGTAATTAAAAAATGGATAAAGTAAATATCATTTGCATGAAGTGGGGCGATAAGTTTCCGCCACAATATGTTAATCGTTTATATGGCATGATAAGTCGAAATCTATCATTACCTTTTAGGTTTGTGTGTTTTACTGAGAATAATAGTGGCATTCGCACTGAGGTAGAAATACAGCCATTGCCAAAGTTGAATTTATCAGTTAATACGCCTGAACGAGGCTGGAATAAACTCACTATATTTAAAAAAGATTTTGGCGGGTTGAGCGGCAAAGCTTTATTTTTAGATTTAGATGTGGTTATCGTTAATAGTATTGATGATTTTTTTATGGTTAAAGGCGATTTTCTAATCGTTCATGATAAGAAAAAACCAACAAAAATCGAAGGAAACTCGTCTGTATTCCGTTTTGAAATTGGACAATATCCACAAATTTTATCTTACTTTGAACAAAATTCAGAGCAAGTAAAAAAAGAAGTTCGTCATGAACAAGCATATTTATCACGAGAGATCTGCAGGCTAGGAAAACTTGAATATTGGCAAGATGAGTGGGTGCCAAGTTTTAAGTATCATTGTTGTCCTTCATGGATAAAATCTTGGGTGCAAGCGCCATTTATTCCCAATGGTGCAAAGGTGATTATTTTTCATGGATTGCCTAATCCACCTGAGGCTATTAAAGGTATTAGCGGTAAATGGTACCGCCATATTCAGCCATCTCCTTGGATTGCTAAATATTGGCAAGAGTAATACTGTGCTAATTACAACATAACGATTCAATTATTTTTATTAAAATAGACAATTATTAATGGGTAGAAGATATAAAACACGATTTGAAAGATGGTTTTCAATATTACAACACAAAAGACGTACCGGTGCTGATAATCTGTCATCATTAATTTCAAGTGATTTTAAATCTCAAAAAACACAAATTATATCAGGCAATGAGGTTGTTTATACGCATGGCAGTTCACAAAGTCTAGAAGAGCACTTTAACGCCCTAAAAATGAATTTACTTGGCTCACAGAACGACATGGCTACGATCCGACTTGCTAAAATAATAGTTTTAATTAGGCGAGATTTTAAAGCTAAAAATAATTTTCAATTATTTGAGCAGCTTTGGAAACAAGAGAAAAGCTTCTTATTAAAAAATATTAATACCCGTTGGCTAGCGTCAGCAGCAGATACTTTTGCTGATTATTCATACAATGATGCGATTAAAGGTTTGTCTATTGCTTGTACGTGCCTACTCAATACCGTTAAAATCCAAGAATCAGAACGTTTTTTAACCAATGCTGAATTTTACCAAGATGATAAAATAAAAAAAACAAAATTGACAATAATCATAGATTTGTATTATTTGATGGCACTTCAGTGTTTAAATTTGGCACAGATGATACTCTTAGGAATATGCGATGGCGCCTGAATAAAGCAGCAAAAATAAATATTGCTGGTGAAATTTTACTAGAGATTTTTAAACGATTACAAAAGTTTGACACCGTTTATAAACGTACAAAAGACAGACACACCCGTGACAAAACTGCTTGGTGGTGAGAATGAGAATTCTAATCATTAGTCTGCCAAATTCCACACAACGTCGCGATTTCCAACAAACTCAGATGAATAAACTCAAATTAGACTTTGAGTTCTTAGATGCGATTTCAATTAATGACATAAACACAACAATCTATAAAAAACACGCTAAAGACTGGCAACGTTCTTTAAGAAACACAGAAGTAGCGTGTTATTATTCTCATCGCCGTGCTTGGGATAAAATTATTCAAACTAATCAACCAGCTTTAATATTAGAAGACGATGCGTTGTTATCAAAATGCGTACCAAAATTACTTGTAAGTCTTTTTTACAAAGAAGGCATGGATTTAGTCAACTTTGAAAATAGGAGTAGAAAAAAATTCATCGCTAAGACAGGTAAAAGTATTGCCTGTGATTCAAGAATTTTTAGGCTCTACCAGGATAGAACAGGTGCTGCGGGATATATACTTTGGCCCCAAGGTGCTAAAAAACTTATACAATGCGAACAACAAAAAGGTATTGCATTAACAGATGCGCATATCACAGCATGTCATAATATTAAAGCTTACCAAATAGAGCCTGCTCCCATTATTCAATTAGATCAATGTAAAAATTACGTTATTCAAAATCCTGCCAATAATATTGCTGCTAAATCTATAATTAGCTACACTAACAAGCCGAAAAGTAATTTTGTTTTTCGAATTAAAAGAATTTATTTTCAATTAAAATTAGGATTACGTCAGTTAATATTAATCATAAAACATGAAAGGCGCTACATAAAAATTAGAAAACAAGATTTTTAAAGCAATCTTCATTTAAGATTTAAGTGTAAATTAACCAATACAAGCATATCGTTTAACAATAAAAATACTATATTTATTAATATTTAAGGAAAAGAATAACGTAAGCTATTAATTGCTGACAATATTAGTGTAAACAAATCAATAATATCACGAAAACTTGTCAGTAACATAGTAAATCTACGTCAAAGTATCAAAAATTAAGCGATACACAAAATTAGATGAATGGCAAGTTTATCTTGTAACATAGCGCAGAATAAATACCAGGTTAGGTAAAAATATACAAAAAAATGGCAGTAATTTATAGACACGCCTATGCTGTACCTATAAAAACAAGAAAAGTATCATTTCATGATTCATTAGTGACCAAAGGCTGTTGATAAAAAAATAGAATTAGTAAAAATGGATTTTTTTTCACGAAATATACTTAAAAGAGTTATCGAAAATTCTTTTAATTTATTAAATATATGATTATTTTAAAAAATAAATCTAGCTTTAAGTGGCGATAATTTTTATATAAAATAAACAAAAACTTTGTGGCTAGTTTAACAAAGACATTCATTAAAAAATAATATAGAAAAACTAAAAACTAAGTTATTTATCAGTATTTATGCAACATGAACTTCATATTTGTGAATTTAGTAAGATTGTCAAAGGTGAAGAAAAACTTACAAAATAATGCATAAATTTTCAGTAGCGCCGATGATGAATTTAACTGATAGGCATTGTCGATATTTTCATCGTTTATTGTCAAAAGAGACGCAATTGTGGAGCGAGATGGTGACGACTAAGGCAATTCTTAATGGGGATAAAAATAGCCTATTGGATTTTGATATGGCAGAGCATCCGATAGTACTGCAATTAGGTGGTAGTGAACCAGGTGAGATGGCGCAGTGTGCTAAGATTGCCCAACAGTGGGGATATGATGAGGTAAATATTAATGTTGGTTGTCCATCCAACAAAGTACACTTAGGAAGTTTTGGCGCATGTTTAATGCAAACGCCAGAGGTGGTGGCACACTGCGTTGATGCGATGCATCAGGTAAGTAATATACCAGTAAGTGTAAAATCACGTATTGGCGTGGATGATATGGAAAGTTATGAGGAATTATCCAGCTTTATTTCACAAGTAGAAAATGCAGGTTGTGAGAATTTTGTTATTCATGCAAGAAAGGCGTGGCTAAAAGGATTAAGCCCAAAAGAAAATCGCAAAGTGCCATCACTAAATTATGAGTGGGTGTATCAGATTAAAAAAGATTTTCCTCATCTTATTATCGCTATTAATGGCGGTATTATGAGTGTCGATGATGCTATTGTGCATCTGCAATTTGTCGATAGTGTGATGCTGGGTAGATCAGTATATCATAAGCCGTATTTACTCAACGAAGTAGATGAAAAAATTTATCATAAAACTCTGGATACATCGTCACGTGAACAAGTATTATTACAATTTATTGAATATATAAAAAAACAGAATAAGCAAGGGGTGCCAATTCGCTCAATGACTAGGCATATTTTGGGTTTGTATAACGCTCAGCCGAATGCTAAAAAATTTAGACAGTTACTCAGTGGCAAAGTGGTTGAATTGGAGCATTTGTATAAATGGTTGAATTTCGTAGATTAAAAATGGGCTTGCAAAATGTCTGATAGCAATTTTATTGCAAGTGTTGATATTGGTAGCAGCAAGATTGTTGCTCTTCTTGCAGAGTTTAAAAATAATAGAGTAGAAGTTTTTGGCTATGCGGAATATAATTCTGATGGCGTTAGATGCGGCGTTGTTGAAAATGCCAAAAAAATTGCAAAAGTCATTAAAAAGATTAAAAAGAAAATTTTTAAAGATTAAAGTCGGAGGCCAAGCGGTCAAAATGTAAGTGTTAATATTTCAGACCCAAATATTAAAGTGTTTAATCAAAGTGCCCATACGCATGTACCCTCTAGTAGAGTTAGACACTCAGATATAGACACTGTTGTTAAAATTATTGAGTCAATGGTAAAGATGCCAGTAAATTATCAGGCTATTAACAATATAATACATCATTATACTTTGGATACAAACCCTGAATCTATTAATCAACCAGTTGGTAAAAAAGCGGATAACTTAGGTATTAGTATGCATATTGTTACTGCATCTAATCATCATGTGGAAGCAATTGAACATAGCATTCACTGGAGTGATTTGGGTTTGTCTAATATTGTGCCAAATTCAATAGCAAGTAGTGAGCCTTGTTTGACTCAAGATGAGAAAGACAAAGGTGTTTGCTTGGTTGATATTGGTTCAGGCGTGACTGATTTATCTGTATTTAAGAATGGCGGTATTTTTTATAGTAGCGTTATTCAGTTTGGAGTAAAACAAGTGACTCAAGATATCTCTGAAGCATTCAACACTTCTTTCCAAGAGGCAGAGCGTTTAAAAATAGAATATGGACAGGCACAAATTAAATTTGGCGATGATACACTTATTAAGTTTCAGCAAATAGATGATTCAAATTATTATTATCTATCCCACGAATCTCTAAGTGAAGTAATAATAGAATCTTACTTAGAGCTATTCAAATTGATCAGAGTAAAATTAAACAATCAAAATTTATATCGTTCTCTTAAATCAGGATTTGTTTTAGTTGGTGGTGGTGCGAAAATGATAGATTGTGATAAGTTAATGCGTAGTCTTTATAAAAAGAAAGTCAAAGTAGGGCGCATTAACACCGATCTCATTAGCGCAAAGTATGAGTGGCTAAGTCCAGAGTATGCTTGTGCCTTAGGTTTGTTATTATTTGAGATTGATGATTTTGATTCTAAGCAAGAGTCTAGTAATAAAAACAGTTTTTTGAGTAAAATGGGTTTTATAAAAAACTTCAAACTTTTATAAATATGATCAAACAAAGAACAATAAAAAAAGCTATAAAAGCGCGAGGTATTGGCATTCATAGCGGCGTTATGATTAATATGACGCTTATTCCAGCAGAGATTGACCATGGTGTGGTGTTTAGGCGACTGGACGTAGGTGGAAAATTGATTCGAGCGCATAATGCCTTTGTGAACGAAGCAATTTTATCAACTAGTATTGAAAATAAAGGCGTTAAGATTTCAACTATTGAGCACTTAATGAGTGCATTTTCAGCATTAGGCATTGATAATGTATTGGTAGAATTAGATTCGTTTGAAGTACCAATTATGGATGGCTCGTCAGCGCCATTTATTTTCTTAGTACAATCAGCTGGCATTGAAGAACAGGATGCACATAAAAATTTTTTTGTGATTAATGATACTATCCGTGTAGAAAATAATGATTCTTGGGCACAAGTAACCCCTTACGATGGCTTTAAAGTAACACTTGAGATTGATTTTAATCATAAAAAAGTTAAGGAAAGTGGGCAAAATCTCAGTATTGATTTTGCGCAGAAGTCTTATCTTAAAGAAATATCTAGAGCTAGAACTTTTGGCTATATGCGTGATGTAAAAAGTATGCAAGAAAATAATTTGGCGCTTGGAGCAAGTATGGATAATGCAATTGCACTAAGCGATGATGATGTATTAAATGAAGATGGTATGCGCTATGAGAATGAATTTGTAAAGCATAAAATTTTAGATATTGTCGGTGACTTATATTTATTGGGTGCTAACTTAATTGGGCATTATGAAGGTTACAAGACTGGGCATCTATTGAATGACCAACTACTATCTACTATTTTTGAGCGACCAGACACTTGGTCAATTGAGACTTTTGAGAGCGAAGATTCGCCAATTTTATTTTATTCAGAAGATTGGCAAAATTCCTTGTAATACTGCCAATCTTCAATAACTATTTAAAATAAAATCTTTGAGCCACATCTTTGTTAGGCTTGGCAAGAATGAGTCTGGCTAACAAAGGTACAAATCTAAAAAATGTAATAAGAGAGTTGTACAATTCCATCTATAAAAACGCTATGTTTAAGATAAAAGGAATCTTTTAAAAATATTGATATCTTTATGGATTTAATTAATAAAGCACCATATTAATCCAAAGCTTTTACGTAACAAGATTGACTGCTTTTTATTTTCGATGTCGTAAGTTTGTCAGAGCTAAGAACAAATATCTTATCAAACATGGCTTTAGGTTATTCAAGATTGTCCTTAGACCAACACCACACCTCTAATTAGAAAAAGCTCTATTGATAGGCAGCAATGCAAAGCTTCTAAATGCAATTTTTGTTGATTTATAATTTCTCACTTTAAATCCAATTTATGATATTTAAATAATGCGTCAAAATACTTCCTTAAAAGGAACCAATAGGTATTTTGAGTATTAAAAATATATGAATTTGGTGGAGATGGCGAGAATTGAACTCGCGTCCGAAAACTTTCAAACAAAGAGTCTACATGCTTAGCTTGGTCTATTATAGTTAGCAACTTGCCACCCGACCATCAGGGACTGCAAGTGCGATCCCAGTAAGTTTTAACCGAATTATCCTGAAAAAATAATCCTAGCGAGTCTGTAATCGACCGCTATCCAAGAAACACAGACGATTCCAGGGAAGCGGCTAGCTATGCAGCTAGAGCGTAGTTGTTTTTATTTGCAACTATCTTTTTTAAGAAATTTTTACGAGTTATTCTCATTCTCGGCATGCATCTTTGAGATCCAACTCCTCGTCGAAGCCATGTCATCCCCAAATTAAGGATTTATTACATCAGTCAAATATATCACAATTTAAGAGATATATTGAGCCACAGTAAAAAACCTTTGTAAAACATTATAACATTTTTTTTATTTGATTGTTACTCTTGCAAATTTGCGCTTACCAACTTGATAGACTTTTGTGCCAATTTCTGGCACTAAATTCCTGTCAGTAATTTTTTTGCTGTTTATTTTAGCGGCACCTTGTTTGATCATTTGATAAGCGTTTGAAGTGCTAGGACAGAGCCCTGCGTCTTTGAATAAATTGGCAATTTTGATTCCTGTATCAAAAGTGAATTCTGCCATATCATTAGGGATTTGGTTTTTAGAAAAACGATTAATGAAGTTTTGTTGCGCTTGTTTAGAAAATTCAGCATTATAAAAACGAGTAATAATTTTATTAGCTAGGATAAATTTAATGTCTCTTGGATTTTTACCTTGTTTTATTTCTTGTTTTAAGTTGGCTATAGTCTCTATACTTTCAAAACTAAGTAATTCAAAATAGTGCCACATCAAATTATCTGAGATTGACATAATTTTGCCAAACATATTATCAGGACTGTCATTAATGCCGATATAGTTGTTTAATGATTTTGACATTTTTTGTACGCCATCCAGACCCTCTAAAATAGGCATAGTGAGAATGACTTGCTGTTCTTTATTATAACGTTTTTGTAATTCTCTACCCATTAATAGATTAAACTTTTGGTCTGTTCCACCAATCTCAATGTCACTTTCAAGCACAACAGAATCATATCCTTGAACAAGTGGATATAAAAATTCATGGATAGCAATATCATCATCGTTTTTATAGCGAGCCTTAAAATCATTGCGTTCAAGCATTCTAGCAACTGTTCTTTTTGATGCTAATTGAATAAATTTCATAGATGTTAACTTATCCATCCACTGCGAATTAAATATGACTTTGGTTTTCTTCTCATCCAGAATTTTAAAAACTTGTGTAGTGTAACTTTTAGCATTTTCTTGTATTTTCTCTCTTGAGAGTGGTGGGCGAGATTTACTCTTTCCAGTTGGGTCGCCAATCATTGCAGTGAAGTCACCGACCAAAAATTGGATTTCATGCCCTAAATCTTGTAGTTGTTTTAGTTTATTGATTAAAACTGTATGTCCTAGATGTAAGTCAGGTGCTGTTGGGTCAAATCCAGCTTTAATTTTTAGATATTTTTTGCGTTTTAATTTGTCTTTTAATTCATTAAGTGGCAAAATTTCATCTGTACCTTGTTGAAAGATAGTTAATGTTTGTTCTATATTCATTTTATTTTAAGAGCGAATATGTCCATCACCAAGGATGATGTATTTTTGTGAGGTTAGTCCCTCTAAGCCAACAGGCCCACGTACATGAAATTTGTCAGTACTTATGCCAATTTCTGCACCTAACCCATATTCAAAGCCATCAGCAAAGCTTGTTGAAGCGTTAACCATTACTGAAGATGAATCCACTTCTCTTATAAAGCGTCGTATGGATGTGTAGTTTTCACTCACTATGGCTTCGGTATGACCTGAGCTGTGTTTTTCAATATGGTCTATAGCATCAGACATTGAGTTGACAATACGAATTGATAAAATTGCATCAAGATATTCTGTATCCCAATCTTTATCAGTAGCTTTTTTGATTTGTTTTGATAGCTTTTTTGTCTGTTCGCAACCCCTAAGTTCTACGCCTTTAGCAACAAATTCTGCGATTAGCTCAGGCATCACACGACCAACTGCAGAAGCATGTACTAATAAAGTTTCTGTAGTATTACATAATCCATAGCGATGTGTTTTACCATTAAAGGCAATATTGATAGCTTTTCTTGTATCTGCA
Source organism: Candidatus Thiodubiliella sp. (assembly GCA_029237605.1). Taxonomy (GTDB): domain Bacteria; phylum Pseudomonadota; class Gammaproteobacteria; order PS1; family Pseudothioglobaceae; genus Thiodubiliella. Next base: position 99,803 of record JAQRGB010000023.1, on the reverse strand, counting down.
TCTTTGTCAATATAAGTGTGACAAATGCCATGTAAGTGTTTGATTACTGGCATCTTTGCATTGTCACTAATTATTTCAACTAAGCCTTTTCCACCTCGTGGAATAATGGCATCAACATAATCCTTAGCTTTAACCAATTCAGTAATTGCTTTACGGTCGGTTGTATTAATGAATTGTACAGACAAGGGGCTTAAATCTGCATTAATTAAACCTTGTTTAATACATTTATAAAGCTCAAAGTTAGAGTGAATTGCCTCTGAACCACCACGCAGAATCGCGCCATTACCTGATTTAAGGCAAAGCACTGCTGCATCAATTGTTACATTTGGGCGAGATTCATAAATAATACCTATCACTCCAAGTGGCACACGCATTTTTCCTACTTGAATACCACTTGGGCGAAATTTGAGGTCAGTAATTTCCCCAATTAAATCAGGTAGATCGATGATTTGCTTAATACTTTCGATAATGCTGTTTAGACGATCATTGTTCAGCATTAATCTATCTAATAGCGCTATACTCAACTCGTTATTCTTACCTTGATTTAAGTCTTTACGGTTAGCACTCAAAATATCTTTGCGGTTTTTGTCAATTTGTGAAGCAATATTATTTATGGCATTATTTTTTTGCTGCGTGGTTGCGTTACGAAGCACTTTTGTTGCGGTGCGTGCATTTTGACCGAGTGTGGTAATTAAATCAGTTATTGATCCCATGATGTTTTCCCTGCTAAATTTAGTAACAATATACGTAGTTCGTCAATAATATTTAGATTATCCACTCCTTTGATTGAACGGTCAATACGTCCGAGTAATAGTAATATTTTTTGTAAATGTTGGTAAGACAGGCGTTTTAGCACTTTGCTAATGGTTGCTTGTTTGCTTTTCCATACCATGTGATTATTCATCACAATGCTGACTTGTTTGACTTGTTGTAATTCGATTGCCATATTGATGATTGATTTAATTTCTCGATAGAGAGAGCCACTCAGTATAATCGGCATTGCTGTTTCATAAATCATTAAATTATAAATTTTAAGCATTTGGTTGCTATCACCTATTAGCGCCGAGTCAATGAGATTATATACGGTGTATTGTGACTGTTGAGTAAGTTGTTGTGTGTAATATTTAATATCAATATTACCATCTGGGTAAGCTATTTTTAATTTCTGGATTTCTTGCATAGATGCCAATAAATTGCCTTCGGTATAGTGGGCAATGTTTTCTGTAATCTTTGGGTTAGCTTCGAGCCCTAATTCTGTCATATGGTTAGCAATCCAGCCAACAAGATGGTCTCGTTGTACCTCCCAAACCTGCACGATATTGCCATTTGTTTCCAGCATTTTAAACCATTTACTTTTTTGTTGAGGTTTGTCAAGTTTGCTTGTAGAGACAATAAATAGAATATCATCATTTATATTTGCGGCAATTTCAGTGAGTGCTTTTGAGCCTTTGACGCCAATTTTTCCAGTTTTTAAGCGACATTCAATAATACGTTTTGATGAGAATAATGAAGTTGCAGATAACTCTGCTGTAATTTTACTCCAATCAAAATTACCATTAATTTCAAAATTGACGTGTTCGTCAAAACCTTGTGATTTTGCAGTATTTTTAATATATGTTAGACTTTGTTCTACTAATAAAAGTTCTGGGCCAAAAACAAAATAAATTGAATCTAGTTGTTTGGCTAGCGTCCTGCTTAGTTGTTCAGGCCTAATTCGCATTTAGACGCGTTAATATTCTCATTAACTTTGTAATAACAGTTTTTCGAAGTTGAGAAAAACTGTACTTAATTTGTAATGTATCGGCTTGCGATAATGTCATTTCTTTAATGGTTGTACTAGCTGTTAAGTTTTTTAATAATAATATTTTTTGACCGCGCAATATTTTGATTGGCACATTAAGTGTTAGCATGTAACTGCTTGAACCGCCGTCTTTTCTATAAGCAATAGTTTGGTTTCTTTGCACTTCATTGCCAATTTCAATATGTAAAGATGATTTTGTATTTACACTAAGATGTTTTTTAAGTTCAGTGACAAATATGCTATTTGTATTACCCATCACCGATACATTGATTGGAGCACTATTTTCAGATATGTGAAAATTACAAGCACTTAATAAACTAAAAATAAGGATAATAGAAAGTAAGTTGATTTTTAACATAATTTTGTTTATCGAATTAGTTGAAATGTTGATTATGACAGAATTTATATTTTTTTGTTAATTTTCCTTGAAAAACTACTATATTATCTCTATATAAAATATATATGTTAGAATATTTTTATTTTTATTTTTATTAATTTTATATTATGTTTAAAAATTTATTATTTTGGTTGGTTCTAGGTATTTCTTTAACCTCACTTTTTAACCAGTTTGAAATGGGCGATGATAAAAATAAGATTACTTATTCTCAATTTATCCAAAACGTTAAGCAGGGTGATGTTTCTAGTGTTACTATTTCAGGCAATAATATCACTGGTGTTGGTGCAGGCGGTGAACAATTTAGCACTTATAGTGCTAGAGACTTAGGGTTGATGGGTGATTTGTTAAACAACGGCGTGGATGTAGTTGCTAAACCACCTGAAAAAGATGGATTTTTTAAGCAGTTAGTTATTTCAGTGGCGCCAATTTTATTATTGATCGGTGTAATTCTTTATACTATGAAGGGTGCTGGCGGTATGGGTGGTAAAAATCCAATGAGTTTTGGTAAGTCTAAAGCAAGATTGATTAGTAAGGATGAGTCTAATATTACTTTTAAAGATGTAGCTGGAGTGGAGGAAGCTAAAGAAGATGTGTCAGAACTAGTTGATTTCTTATCTGACCCTGGTAAATTTACCAAAGTTGGTGGAAAAATTCCTAAAGGAGTGCTTTTAGTTGGACCGCCAGGTACAGGTAAAACACTATTGGCAAAAGCCATTGCAGGAGAGGCACAAGTGCCATTCTTTTTCATTTCTGGATCTGATTTTGTTGAAATGTTTGTTGGCGTTGGAGCATCTCGTGTACGAGATATGTTTGAACAAGCTAAAAAAATGCACCTTGTATTATTTTTATTGATGAGATTGATGCGGTTGGTCGTCAGCGTGGCGCTGGCATGGGCGGCGGTCATGATGAACGTGAACAAACGTTGAATCAAATGTTGGTTGAAATGGATGGTTTTGAGGGCTCTGAGGGTGTTATTGTTATACCTGATAACAACTCCTTGGCTCACAGAACGACATGGCTACGATCCGACTTGGGAGATTTGATCGTCAGGTCATGGTTGGCTTACCAGATATTAATGGCAGAGACGCAATTTTAAAAGTGCATATGCAAAAATTACCGATTGCAAAAAATGTTAAATCTATTAATATCGCTAAGGGCACACCAGGGTTTTCAGGTGCAGATTTAGCAAACTTGTGCAATGAGGCTGCATTGATTACTGCAGGTAAAAATAAAAAATTAGTTGGCATGCAAGAGTTTGAAAAAGCTAAAGATAAAATTATGATGGGGTCTGAACGAAAAAGCATGGTTATGGATGACGCTGAAAAAGAAATGACGGCTTACCATGAGGCAGGACATGCGATTGTTGGCCGGTTAGTGCCAAAGCATGATCCTGTTTATAAGGTTAGCATTATCCCAAGAGGTCGTGCGTTAGGTGTGACAATGTTTTTACCAGAAAAGGATAATTATAGCATATCTAAACTCAAGCTAAACTCTCAAATATCATCATTATTTGGGGGACGTATTTCCGAGAGCTTGATTTATGGTGACGATGCGGTAACTACAGGAGCTAGTAACGACATTGAACGCGCCACTGAAATTGCACATAAAATGGTTAAACAATGGGGCATGTCAGACACCTTAGGTCCTTTGGCGAAGTCGGATCGTAGCCATGTCGTTCTGTGAGCCAAGGAGTTGTAAGAGAGTTACTAAACATAAGCATATTTCAGAAGAAACTTTCAAAAAGATTGATATTGAAATTCGTCAAATTATTGATAATAATTATGTAGTTGCAGAAAAAATATTACAAGAAAATATTGATATCCTACATACAATGGCAAAGGCATTGATAGAGTTCGAAACTATTGATAAGGACCAAATTGACGATTTAATGGAAAGAAAGCCAATGCGTGAAGCAGCAGCTATTATTGACTCTGATGTTACTTCTACTGAGCTAGGAAAAGGCGTAGTTGATGTATCAAAAGATATAGACGACTGTTCTAATAAAAAGCCATTAAGTGTCGGTGACAAAGAACAAATAGCCTAAATAGGACATCTTGCCTTTGCTATTATGACTGCAAAAATTATGGGCGTATTAAATGTAACGCCTGATTCATTTTCTGATGGCGGTCAGTGTTTTGATATTTCTGATGCAGTTCATAGTGCACAATATATGATTGCACAAGGTGTTGACATTATTGATATTGGTGGTGAGTCTACGCGTCCATATGCTGATAGAGTTTCTCTTAAAGATGAACTGAAGCGCATTATCCCTGTGATTGAGATACTTGCTAAAATTACCGATATACCAATATCAATCGATACTTCAAAGCCAGAGGTAATGATACAAGCTATTAAATCAGGTGCTAGTATGATTAATGATGTTTGTGCTTTGAGTGTAAATGGTGCGTTAGAAGTAGCGAGTGAGTTGTGCGTTGATGTATGTTTGGTACATATGCAAGGCGTGCCAAAAAATATGCAATCCAATCCTATGTATAGTGATATTATAGAAAATATTAAGCACTTTTTTGCAGATAAAATAGAAGCATGTATTAGTACAGGCATCAACGAGAGCAAACTTATCTTAGACCCAGGTTTTGGTTTTGGTAAGACTTATGAGCATAATTTAGAAATTCTGCGTCGTTTCGATGAATTTAAAAGTTTTGGCTTACCATTGTTAGCAGGGATATCACGTAAAACTATGATTGGGCAAATGCTTAATGATAGGGATGTAAATGAAAGGGTGACAGGTAGTGTTGTGGGGGCTATAATAGCTGTTCAAAATGGTGCAGATATCGTACGCGTACATGATGTGAGAGAAACTAAAGATGCGTTAATGGTTTTAGGGAGTGTGAATTGAGTAATTATTTTGGAACAGATGGGATACGAGGTAAGGTAGGCATAGAGCCAATCACAGCAGATTTCTTTTTGAAATTAGGTTGGTCAGTTGGCTCTATTTTGGCACAAAAAATAAAAATTCCAGCGTTATTATTGGTAAAGACACTCGTATTTCAGGGTATTTATTTGAATCTGCGCTTGAAGCAGGCTTTCTATCTGCTGGCGTAGATGTTGGTTTATTGGGTCCAATGCCAACTCCTGCTATTGCATATCTCACACAAACTTATGGAGCTACAGCTGGTGTAGTTATTAGCGCATCGCACAATCATTTCCAAGACAATGGGGTTAAGTTTTTTTCTAATAAGGGTTTTAAATTTAACGAACAAGACCAAAGAGATATTGAAAGGCGCTTAAGAGAGACTATGGTTAGCGTTACCAGTGAGAACATTGGTAAAGCTATTCGCCACAAGCAATCTTTAGGTCGTTATATTGATTTTTGCAAGCATACACTTGATAAAAATATTGATTTATCTAGCCTCGATATTGTGATTGATTGTGCGAATGGTGCTACTTATCATATTGCAAAAGATGGTCTTGTCTTCCTAAGACCGCTTGGCCTCCGACTTTACATAATCATCCTGATGGCTTTAATATCAATCTTGATTGCGGCGCTACTAATACTCACAGTCTACGACGAACTGTGCTTGAGAATCAAGCTGATTTAGGTATTGCTTTTGATGGTGATGGTGACCGTTTAATGATGGTGGATAGTAAGGGAGAATTGATTGATGGTGACGATTTAGTGTTTGTTATTGCCAAAGCATGGCAAGCACAAAATAGACTCAAAAATAACACAGTAGTAGGTACTAAAATGACAAATCTTGGCGTGCGTCATGGGTATAAAAATTTAGGTATTAATTTTATTGAAGCTGATGTGGGCGATAGATTTATTATAAAGCAAATGAAAAAAAATAACGCTATTTTAGGCGGAGAAGGTTCAGGACATATTATTTGCCTTGATCAAAACACTTCAGGTGACGGTATTATTGCTGCCTTGCAAGTATTGGAAGTGCTTGTTAAAAGTGGTAAGACATTAAATGAATTAAAGTCTGAGGTGAAAAAATACTCGCAGGTATTAATCAATGTTAAGGCTAAAAAAAATGTTGAATTGTCACAACATCAAGTCTTGCAAAAAACACAACTTGAAGTAGAAAAATTTCTAGGTGAAGCAGGCAGGACATTAATTCGTGCCTCAGGTACAGAACCAGTAATTCGGGTAATGGTAGAAGCAGAAGATATTCAAGTCGCTCAACAAAGTGCAGAAAAACTAGCTAATGTATTGCGTTAACATAAATCTTAAATCTCACTAGCAATTCTAAAGACTAGAGTGAGATTAGAATAATTAGCATTATTAATCCTGGTATCATTAAAGCGATAATAATTTTTACCATTAATACCACCATGAACATGAGTGGTATTTTTATATCGATAATTTTAACTTTATTTTCTTGTATTTTTATCTCATTCATTAGTAAATATGTGCTGATATTAAAATAATTATTGTTTTATGTTTTTATAGTATCTAATGCTTAAAAATACCTGATGCATAAATAGTTATCTAGGTGACTATTTACTTACACGCATATTTATAAACATAATATGATATTGACTCACGTACTAAAGTAGTCATATTATATTCATTTAAAGATTCCATTGCTTTATTGTTTCTTTCTAAGAAAATATTTATATTTTTTTCACCTTCTACATCTACTAAATACTTAAATGTAGCTTTGCTACAGTTAAATAATCTTGTGGAAAATGAGACCCCATAGGGACTTTTTCTTATGGTTTGTAGTATGGCTAAATCTCCAACCCTTTTATTTTGAATGACAGTGTATTTTGCTTTTATGTCTGTTGGAACATATAGAATGTCAAAATCTGCTAATACCATAAGAGATAATATTGATATAAAACTAACTATATATTTTTTCATGTTATTTATTTAAAATATTCTATTCTAAAAAATAGAAAAATAAAGTCTAATATCTAGTTATTGGTATAAAGTATTACATCGCTTAATATAGTATTAAACATAAATACTATAAAAACAATAATATTATATCTATTTTTAAGATAGAATTTAGATTTTTACTTAATATTTAGGTGGAAAAAGTTATTCACATAATTTAAAATTAAATAGGCATGGTGGTAGAAAATAAATCAATTATTCAATCAATGCAAGGATTAAAGCAAAGCCAATTGGTCATTTTGTAGTGGATTTCTCAAACTTTGATTTATTAATGATCTCGCTGATATTTATGTGGACAGGATTTGTGCGCACAGGCCTTGGGTTTGGTGGCGCAGCGTTGGGCTTGCCGTTGATGTTATTAGTTGGGGAGTCACCTGTTTATTGGTTACCAGTTATCGGCATTCATTTGTTGTTATTTTCATCACTTAGTTTATCAAAGTCAATTAGAGAAGTTGATTGGAGATATTTAAAAGGTGCGTTGATGTGGATTATTCCACCGACTTTAGTTGGGGTATTTGGTTTGATTGAATTATCTGATATAGTGATGATTGTATTTGTTTATTCAGTTACAATTTTTTATGCAATTATTTGGATTTTTAATCAAAAAATTACTTCACATAGTCCTTGGGTGGATAAATTATTATTGATTATTGGTGGTTATGTAGCAGGTATTTCACTTACTGGTGCGCCACTTATAGTTACGGTATTTATGCGCCATGTTGTGAGACAATATCTACGTAATACTTTATTTGTATTGTGGTTTATATTAGTGAGTATAAAAATGTTGACTTTTGTAGCAATGGACGTGATGATTGATTGGCAATTATCTATATTGTTAATTCCTGTGGCGGCGATTGGACATATGGTAGGCCTTAAATTACATAATAAAATTATTGTGAACGATCAACAGTTTAAAAAGTGGATTGGCTTAGCATTATTATTAATTAGTTCGTTTGGGCTTTTGAGGTTATTTTTAAGTTAAAATCACTATTTATGAAAAGTCGGATCGTAGCCATTATAATTCTTGTTAGCACTATTTTGGTGAACAATTTTGTCTTAGTAAAGTTCTTGGGTTTGTGTCCATTTATGGGAGTGTCAAAGAAAGTTGAGACTGCAATTGGTATGGGTTTCGCCACTACCTTTGTATTGACTTTAGCGAGTGTAAGCAGTTATTTGATTAATACTTATATCTTGACTCCACTTGATATGGAATACTTACGTACTATTGCATTTATTGTGACTATTGCAGGTGTGGTTGGTTTTACAGAATTAATTGTGAATAAAACTTCCCCTGTTTTGCATCAGTCTTTAGGTGTATTCTTGCCATTGATTACGACAAATTGTGCAGTGCTAGGCGTTGCTTTACTGAATGTTAATCAAAATAATGGATTTTTGGACTCAATAGTATATGGTTTTGGTGCGGCAATTGGTTTTTCCTTTGTGTTAGTGTTGTTTTCAACAATTCGTGAGCGCATTGACAGTGCAAATGTGCCTTTAGCTTTTCAAGGTGTGCCAATTGCACTTATTACTGCAGGGCTAATGTCAATGGCATTTATGGGTTTTAGTGGATTGGCTTAATGCTTATTCCTGCTATTATTTTTTCTGTATTGGCCTCAGCATTGGGTTTAATTTTAGGCTATGTGGCGATTAAATTTAAAGTTAATGGCAATCCATTAGTTGACCAAATTGATGCTATTTTGCCACAAACACAATGCGGGCAGTGTGATTTTACAGGGTGTCGCTCTTATGCGATAGCAATCACTAAAGGTGAGGCGCAAATTAATCAATGCCCACCTGGTGGGCAAGATGGCATAGATGCTTTGGCGCAGATACTAAATGTGGAAACATTGCCACTTAATAAGGAGTTTGGAGAGAGTCAACTCCTTGGCTCACAGAACGACATGGCTACGATCCGACTTGTTGATGAGCAATTTTGTATTGGCTGCACTTTGTGTATTCAGGCCTGTCCAGTGGATGCTTTTGTTGGTGCCCCTAAGGTAATGACAACGGTTATTAGAGATGAATGTACTGGGTGTGATTTGTGTATCCCAGCATGCCCTGTGAACTGTATTTATATCAAGGAGATAAATATAACTTTGGATAATTATATTCCAGATTTAGAGAAGATAATGCATGGTTAATTATACTTTTAAAGGTGGAATACATATTAATAGTCCACATTTAGCAGAAAAACTAGTAGTTAAACAAGTTCCTCCGCCAGAGCAGGCAGTATTACTTTTGCAACAAAAAGTTGGCGGAGAGGCAACTCCTTGCGTACAAATAGGCGATAAGGTACTAACTGGGCAAGTAATTGCAAAAACACTTGGTAGGTATTCAGCAAATATTCATGCCTCTATTTCAGGCGTAGTTTCGGCTATTGAAAAACGCTTAATTCCACACCCATCTGGTATCAATGGAATATGTATTGTGATTGATTCTGATGGCAAGGATAAATGGATTGAGATTGGAAAATATGACCAAGATTTTAAAAATTATACACCTGACGAAGTTATTCAAAAAATTCATGAAGCAGGTGTTATTGGAATGGGCGGTGCAGGGTTTCCAACATATACAAAAATATCTAATGTACAAGATGTGAATACTTTAATTGTGAATGCTACTGAATGTGAACCAGGCATTATGTGTGACGATTCTTTAATGCAAGAATACTCTAGTGATATTATTCGCGGAACTGAGGTGTTGATGTATGCATGTGGTTCATATAACAGCATTATTGCCATTGAAGATGATAAACAAGAGGCGTATCAATCATTATTAATGTCTAATCATAATGATAATATTAGTATTGTTCAAATTCCAGTAAAGTATACCTCTGGTGCGGAAAAAATATTAATTAAGATATTGCTCGGTATTGAAATACCCTCAGGAGAATTTGCATCAGATCATGGAGTGCTATGTCAAAATGTTGCCACAGTTAAGGCAATTTATGATGCAGTTATTTATAACAAACCTTTGGTTTCACGTATTGTGACAGTTACTGGATCTGCTGTGAAAGAGCCGAGAAATTATGAGGTAAGACTAGGCACATCATTTGCATCGGTTGTGATGCAATCTAAGCCAAATAGCAATCCACATAATATTAGAATTGGTGGCATGATGATGGGTGTTGACGTGCCAAGCGTACAATACCCAATTTGTAAAATTACTAATTGTATTTTTGTTAATAATATTAAGCCAAAATCAAGCGTACAATCTTGCATTCGCTGTGGGCAGTGTAATAAAGTTTGTCCAGTAGGATTATTACCACAACAGCTTTTTTGGTATGCAAAGAGTGAGAATATAGATAGGGCGATGGACTATAATTTAAAAGATTGCTTCGAGTGTCGTTGTTGTGATGTAGTTTGTCCTAGTCATATTCCATTGGTTAAGTATTTTTCGTTTGCCAAGGCATTACATAGTAAACAGACAATAGAACGACAAAAAACAGATATGGCTAGAGAGAGATTTGAATTTAAAGAGTATAGAATAGAGCGAAATAAGACAGAGCGTACCGATATGATGGCAAAAAAGAAAGAAGAATTAAAAAATAAAATGGCAGAAGATAAAGCTCAAAAAGACAAAATATTGCAAGCAATAGTAAGGGTTGAAAGATCTAAAAAAGGATAAAAAAATGATTAAAATGTTTGACTCAACCTCTCAAATGATGCGCCAAGTTATTTATGCACTTATACTAGGCATTGGTGCAACTTATTTTTTCTTAGGCTGGGGCATTATTATGCAAATTATATTGGCAATGATAGTGGCAATTGTAGTAGAATCAGTTTTTTTAAAAATCAGAAAACTACCAATCAAACATGCTATTTCTGATGGCTCTGCTGCTTTAACAGGTATCTTGTTGGCAATTTCTATTCCTAGTATCGCACCTTGGTGGATAGTGGTCATTGGCGTAAGTTTTGCAATTATTTTTGGCAAGCAGTTGTATGGTGGTTTAGGTAGTAATCCTTTTAATCCAGCAATGTTAGGCTATGCCTTTTTGCTAATTTCTTATCCATTGCAGATGAGTACTTGGGCAATTGAGTTTGTCAATTTTGGTCAAGCATTTGATGTGATTTTTAATATTAACCATAACCCTATGATAGATGCACTTAGTGGCGCAACACGATTAGATGATGTAAAAAATCAACTAGCATTAGGCAAGATAATGAGTGAATTAAACGCATATTCTGTTGCTCAATCATGGGTTAATATAGGATTCTTATTGGGCGGATTATATCTACTTGCTAGGCGTGTTATTTTTTGGCAAATTCCAACAGCTTTTTTATCTGGTATTATATTAACTGCATTTTTATTATCAATGGTTGATAGCGAGAATTATCTACCTGTGCAAAATCATCTAATGTTAGGTGGTACAATGTTAGGTGTATTTTTTATTGCTACCGATCCAGTTTCTGCTAGCACCACACCTAAAGGGCGGTTGATTTATGGTTTTCTTATTGGTATATTAATTGTGGTTATTCGTACTTTTGGTGGCTATCCAGATGGCATTGCTTTCGCTATTCTTTTGGTAAATATTACTGTACCATTGATTGATTACTACACACAGCCTAAGGTATTTGGCAAATGAATAAGAAACCCATATTCATAGCAGGATTTTTATTATTAATTTTTACTTTTATAAGTGTATTCCTTGTTTCTCTTGTGCAATACTCTACTAAAGAACGTATTAAATATAATGAAGAGCAATTATTGATTAAGCGTCTTGGTGAGTTGGTCCAGGGTTATGATAATAATATTTTACAAGATAAAATTTTAATAGAAACTGACCTGCATAACATTAAACAAACACTTAGTGTTTACCTTGCTAAGAAGAATAATCATATTTTTGCTTACTTAATTGAACATGTTTATCCAAATGGTTATAATGGTAATATCCTCCTATTGACTGGCATTGGAAGTGATAAAAAACTCTTAGGCGTTCGCGTTATTACACATAAAGAAACTCCAGGATTGGGCGATAAAATAGAAACTAAAAAATCAAATTGGATTAAACAATTCAAAGGATTATCTCTGTCTAACATGAATAAGAAACAATGGGGGGTTAAGCATAATGGCGGTGCATTTGATGCTTTTACTGGCGCTACGATTACACCACGCGCTATTATTAGTGCTACTTACCAAGTGTTAGAATTATTTAATACTCAATACTTTAAAAATGAAATTAAGTGATTTTGATTTTGATATACACAAATCTCTGATTGCACAATCACCAGAAAAAAATAGAACAGATTCACGACTGTTGGTTGTTACTGAATCAACTATCAAAGATGCCACATTTAAGCAAATAGGTGATTTTTTACAATCGGGTGATTTATTGGTGATGAACGACACACGCGTTATTTCAGCGCGTTTATTTGGGCATAAAAGATCAGGTGGCAAGGTTGAAATTATGATTGAACGCTTACTAAATGATAAACATGCGTTGGCTATGATTCGTGCCTCTAGAGCTCCATGTTGTGGTAGTAAGATTACACTTGAGAATAGTGAAATAGTAACAGTTATAAGTAAGAACGGTGGTTTTTACACACTTGAATTTGCAACAGATTCATTGTTTGCATTGTTAGATAATATTGGACATATTCCATTACCACCATATATTGAGCGTGTAGATGATGAACAGGATTTAAGCCGTTATCAAACTGTATATGCCAAACATGACGGTGCAGTTGCCGCTCCTACGGCAGGACTACATTTTGATGATGCTTTACTGGATTCTTTAAAAGACAAAGGCGTTAGTTCGGCATTTATTACTTTGCACGTAGGTGCAGGCACTTTTCAACCAGTAAAAACTGATAATATTAAAGACCATGCTATGCACAGTGAGTATTATGAGATTTCCCAGGATACAGTTGATAAAATTTATCAAACAAAAAAAAGTGGTGGGCGTGTAATTGCTATTGGTACAACAACAGTTCGTTCTTTGGAGTCTGCTGCAAAATCTGGAGCACTTAAATCTATACGAGAAGAAACCAATATTTTTATTTATCCAGGTTATGAATTTAAAGTAGTGGATATGATGGTGACTAACTTCCATCTACCAAAGTCATCTCTACTAATGTTGGTAAGTGCTTTTATAGGACGCGCAAGAATGATGGAAATTTACCAGTATGCCATAAGAAAAGAGTATCGATTCTTTTCATATGGCGATGCAATGCTTTTGGATAAATTATGATTTACGAAAATACATTAATGACTGTAAAAAGAATCAAGTCGGAGGCCAAGCGGTCTTTGGGTTAAGGTTTTTATTAAGAGAAAAGTTAAGAAATTTAGTTAGCGTACAGCAGCAGAAAAATCTGAAATATTTAGAATTATAGATGTTCACAGAACGACATGGCTACGATCCGACTTGCATATAAGGTTAATATTGCATCTTTTGGCAACATATTGCCGCAAGTTCATTGGCATATTATGTCGCGTTTTGAAACAGATAGCTATTTCTAAGAGTCAATGTGGGGGGGGAAAGAAATGGGCGGTTAGATTTACCTAGTTTTGAAGTATTTTTTTTACAAATTAAAGAATCAATTATGAATACAATTAAAAAATATAACTGGATAATTTAAAGAACAACAGTAGGGGGCATTGTTAGTTTTTTTAGTAGCAAGAATTGTAACATGTATTAAATCATAAAATTTAAAATTAATAAAAAGTTTTCATCTCAATTCCCGCATGTAAATAGTCTATATTGATTGTGAATAATTGCAGAAAGTGCGTACAATAATAATACTTTAAAGTCTGTGTTTAAAATATTTCTATTAATTTTTTAAGTGCATAGTTTTAGTTTGTTAAATTTTTAAGATAAAATTAAAAAAAATGACTAAAATATAGGCTTAATTTAATTCTTGTTAGTCTACGTTTTATTCTATACAATAAATTTGTGTTTTATTGATTTATAGGAATAAGTTATGAATAAATATTTTTATTGATGTTTGTTATTAGAACACTAGCGCAAGCGGTTTGATGCTATTACACAAAAGAATATTGACTTAGATTTAGCAACCGATTTAGCTATATTGACAATTAAAAAATGCCAAGAAATGAGTTATCAAGTTTCAGCCGTTGTTGGTAGATAAATACGGTAATATGCGTGTTGCTCTTCGAGATGATTTAACAACAAAGGAGAGTCAATATGAAAACAGTAAAAACAACAACAAGAAATGAAGATGGAAGCGTAACCACAGTTACTACAACTACTGAAGGTAAGTCAGTTAAGAAGAAAGGAGGAATGCTTAAAATACTCTTTTTAACCTTTATTGTACTTAGTTTCTTTGTTAGTATATTTGTAGAGCCTACAGAGAAAGTTACTTCAACAGAAACAACACATAATTCATACATAAGTACACAGACTTATAACAAGCTGGTAAAATCATACGACGTAGCTAGACCATTCTACGATAAAAGATGTGCAGGAGTTAGTAGAAGCAACCAAACACTAGACCAATCCAACGCTTGCCTAGATCTTCTAGAACAATTGGTTGGTATTCAAGATAGCATTGATAAATACAAAGAAAATAACAGGAGATAATATAAAAGGTATAATAGAGTGGTTCGTAATAATAGTATTAACAGTAGGTGTAGTGGTGATTTATATGAATTTTGCGCTGATTATGCAATCAAAAAATTATAAGAGCGCATTGAATTTGTAGATTAATTTTACAGGCTGTTATTGATTTTTTTAATATTAAGTTGAAATTGATTTGCAAGTTCCAGTGTTCGCTTCAGTCTTTGATGAGCTAATCTACAAATGCATTTGTGCTTTAGATCACTTTCAAAGGCTTTAATTATTTTTTGTTCTAATTTATATTTATCAAAGGTTTTGTTAGTCAGTGCATTTTGCAGTTTTAAAATATAGCTTAATACATTATGCATTAGCTCAAGATGATTGTTATACAGGTCATTAACTGCGCTGTCTAGTTCAATTGTTAATCCCGCAATATTTGTGGTTAGAATATATAAATTTTTTAACACTAATTCAAACAATAATTCATTTTCATCGGCAATAGTATGTGCTGGAATATTAATAACTCTGTTAAAATTTCTGTTTTAGTACCAAATACAGGTGAGGATATTAAAGTTTTAGTGTCTATGCCTTTTTTAAATCATACAAAAAACACTGTTAGGTTAATAAAATTGCATACTAGCCAATCACTAATTTTGCATCTATTTTTCTATTGTTTAAGGATAGATTTTAACACTCTGATTGTAAATCTTCTTTCACGGGTACAAACTAAAATAAATTCAGGATCGATAGATGGGCACAATTCATCGATATTAGTGATTCTAGTGACAATTGGGGTAAACAGGTGGGTTATTTTTTTTAAAAAGACACGAGCAAATACACTGCCTAACTTACCAAGACCTAATGCAACAATGGGCCTATTCATTTTAAAACATTTAGCAAGGTTTCTCCTATAGTTGCAGGACTTAGTGAGATTACCACACCTGCATTCTTTAAGGCTTTGATTTTATCTTTTGCTTTGCCTGAGGCACCACTAATTACTGCGCCTGCATGCCCCATACGCTTACCTTTTGGTGCGGTGAGTCCTGCGATATATGACACTACAGGTTTTGATACATTAGACTGAATATATTCTGCCGCTTCTTCTTCAGCTGACCCACCAATCTCACCAACCATAATAATAGACTGTGTTTGTTCATCAGTTTCAAATAACGCTAAACAATCAATAAAATTTGTCCCACTAATAGGATCGCCACCAATACCAATACAAGTGCTTTGCCCGAGTCCAACTTGGGTAGTTTGATGTACTGCTTCATAAGTCAGTGTGCCAGAACGAGATACCACACCAACACTACCAACTTGGTGAATATTGCCTGGCATAATACCCAATTTGCATTCATCTGGTGTAATCACACCAGGGCAGTTTGGACCAATTAAAGTCGAGTTTGAACCTTTTAAAATAGCTTTAACTTTAAGCATATCTTGTACTGGTATGCCTTCGGTGATACAAGCAATTATAGGTATTCCAGCTTCAATCGCTTCAACAATTGAAGCATAAGCAAAACGCGGTGGTACATAAATCATAGTAGCATCGGCACTCGTCTCATTCATTGCCTCAATAACTGAGTTAAATACTGGTAAATTTAGGTGTGTTTGTCCGCCTTTGCTAGGGGTTACGCCACCAACAAGTCGGATCGTAGCCATGTCGTTCTGTGAGCCAAGGAGTTGGGTCTACCAGTAAAGCCCTGAGTGATAACTTTGGTATTTTTGTTAATTAATACACTCATACTGACAACTCCACAATTTTAATCGCTGCTTGGGTTAAATTTTTCTCAGTGTAAATATTGTATTTAGATTTACTTAATAATGCCAATCCTTGCGCAGCATTTGTACCTTCAAGGCGCACAACAATCGGCAATATTAATCCCACTTTTTCAATTGCTTGCAAGATACCCTCAGCAATCAAATCACAACGCACGATACCACCAAAAATATTAACTAAAAGGCCTTTTATATTTATTTCGGTCTGAATCAATTCAAAGGCTTTAGCAACCCTATCAGCAGTCGTGCCGCCACCTACATCTAAAAAATTAGCTGGAGAGCCGCCATGATGTTCAATTAAATCCATTGTTGCCATCGCTAATCCTGCACCATTTACCATACAACCAATTGTGCCATTCAATGATATATAATTTAGCTGATATTGCCTAGCCTCATTTTCTTTTTTATCTTCTTGAGATATATCACGCAACTGCATAATATCTTCATGACGATACAAGGCATTATCATCAAAATCAATCTTACTATCAAGCGCCAGTAAAGTGTTTTTTGCCGTGATAACCAAGGGATTAATCTCAATTAAACTAACGTCTTTAGTAATAAAAATATTATACAATCCAAGTAAGGTCTGATTAAATTGCTTAGCTAATGCATTTGCAAGATTAAGTTGTTTAGCAATAGAATTACAGTCTTGTTTGTTTAGTATGTTAAGTGGGTCAATGCCAAATTTAATGATTTTATTGGGTGTTTCACTTGCAACTTTTTCAATATCCATACCACCTTCGGTAGATGCTAAAACAGTGATTTTTTGTGTTTGCCTATCTACCAATAAACCTAAATATAACTCTTGTTTAATATTTTGTCCTACTTCAATCAATAGCTGGTTAATCGGCAAACCGTTAACATCAGTTTGTGGGGTGATGAGTTGTGAGCCAAGTAATTTTTCACAAGTATTTTCTACTTCTTTAACACAACGACAAAGTATAACACCACCACCCTTGCCACGGCCACCTGCATGCACTTGTGCTTTTACCACCCAAGTACTGCCGCCTAATTCTAAGCAAGCATTGCTTACCTCTTTTGTATTTGAAATTAAAATACTTTTAGGTATTTTAATGTTGTTTTGACTAAATAATGTTTTAGCTTGGTATTCATGTATGTGCATAATGTTTATTTTTTTTAATCAAAATTAAGGACTAGTCAATAAAATGTCACACTTAAAATAGGTAACATTCACTTCTATAGATTTCTATATCAGTAATTTTTATTATAGGTTTTATAGATATATATTTTTAAATGTTTCATAACTACCAATTTTAGCAAAATTTATTATAAATGATTTTGTTTGTATTGCCCTTATTATGAGTCTTTAAATTTTTTTATATTCTCTAATATAAAGGCTTTTGTTTTTTTCTTTAAGAATTTTAACTATATTAAAAAACAAATATCCTCTATCATTTTTATCATTAAAACCCTGTCTATGGCCTGTAATAGAAAATGGTTGATAAGGAAAGCCTGCGAATAAATCAATAAAAGTAAAACCAGATTCCTTGCCATGGACGATATTTCCTGTTTTAAAAGGGTCTAACAGACCAATTTGAAAGGCATTTTCTGCACAGTCAATGTTGTTTTTTGCACAGAACGACATGGCTACGATCCGACTTATGTCTTTTATTTTTAACATAGCATTATTTTACAAACAAAATCTGGCGTGATTTAAGTAAAATAAAATATTTTATTTACTGTAGTTTTTTAGTAATGGCAAATTATTCTACCAGTCAATTCAAAAATGGCTTAAAGTTAATACTAGGTGGTAACCCTTGTTCGATTATCAGCAATGAGATTCGAAAGCCTGGCAAAGGGCAAGCATCTAATCGCGTTAAACTCAAAGATTTAATTACTGGTAAGACTTTAGAGAAGACTTTCAAATCTGGTGAGTCTGTAGAGGGCGCTGATGTGGTGGAGTTAGATTTACAATATCTTTATAACGATGGCAATGCGTGGAATTTTATGGATTTAGATTCCTTTGAGCAATACTCTATTGACGATACTTCTATGGATGATGCTAGAGGTTATTTAGTAGAGCAAGATATATGTATAGTCACACTTTGGAATAATAACCCAATCTTAGTAATACCGCCAAATCATGTTATTCTTGAGGTAGTAGATACTGATCCAGGATTAAAAGGCGACACGGCCGGCACAGGTGGTAAGCCTGCAACGATGAACACTGGTGTAGTGGTGCAAGTTCCACTCTTTATTAGCGTTGGTGAGAAGGTAAAAGTTGACACAAGAATAAACGAATATATAGGACGAACTTAATTGTATTATAAAATTCCTATTTTCTATGTTAGTTAATACGACATATAGCATATTATTTACCTTAATAATAAGAATTTTATTTAACAATTAAAACATGGTAAGTCCACTCAAAGCTAAAGCCGAATTAATAAAAAAAATTCGTCAATTTTTTGATGAACAAGGTTTGCTTGAAGTGCAAACCACACAACTACTTAATTATCCAACTACTGATGTTTATATTGATAGCATTGCAGTACAAATCAATAAAGATATCGGACTTAAAGTAAAATATTTACACACTTCTCCTGAATTAGAAATGAAAAAAATGTTGGCAAATGGTAGTGGAGATATTTACCAGATGTGCCAAGTATTTCGTGACAATGAACAGGGCATACAAAATTTTAACGAATTCACGATGTTGGAGTATTATCGCTTAGGGTTTGATATCCATAAGTTGATGGATAAAGTCGGAGGCCAAGCGGTCTTAGGAAGTCATTGAGCTTTACTAAGCCAGTAATGTATTTGTCTTACGCGCAAGCATTCAGTGAGTTTACTGATATTGATATTTTAAATACGGATTTTGATGTGTTAAAAAAATGCTGAGTCCTATGGTTTGTGCAGTGATTTTGAGTGTATTGAAGATTTACAAATTTTATTATTTACTGCATTGTGTGAGCCAAAATTGGAAGCATTTCCACTTTGTTTTATTTACGATTATCCTAAGTGCCAATCTGCTTTAGCTAAAGTGAAAAGACAAGTCGCACGCCGATTTGAAATGTATATGTTTGGCGTTGAGGTGGCAAATGGTTATGACGAATTACAAGATGAAGAGGATTATAAAAAATGCTTTCAGCGTGAAATTAATAAACGTTCAATTTTAAGCAAAACACCAGTTGATATTGACGAATGTTTTCTTTCAGGTTTGCAAAATTCTTTACCACAATGTTCAGGGGTTGCCATTGGTATAGAGAGATTACTATCAAATCTGTTAAAATAAAAATTATGATGTTATTATTCTCTTTTTTTTTTCTTAAGTTTAAACACACAGGCTTTGCAATTTTTACAGCCTACAGATGGGCAAAATATAGTTAAACAAAAATTAAGTAAGTCCAAGCAAGTGTTACCAACTACACAAATTTTAACACAATTGAATAAGAGGGCTAAGAGTGGTGATAAAAGGGCGCAACTAAGCTTGGCAAAAATGTATCGTCATGGTATTAACGTTGCACGAGATATAAAGTTGGCATTTTATTGGTATTCACAAGTTGCTGAGTCTGGTTATCCTACGGCACAATTTAATTTAGCAGAACTTTATTATAATGGTATTGGTATTGAGAAAAATCTAAAACAGGCAGTATTTTGGTATAAAAAAGCAGCACAGCAAGGTTTTGTGGATGCGCAATACAAATTAGCTAGAATGCATCACTATGAAAAAGATATAGGAATTGATTATACACAAGCTCATTATTGGTATGAAAAAGCTGCAAAATTTGGATTTGCATTTGCTCAGTTGGAATTAGGCAAACTATATAATAATGGATTAGGTGTAATAAAAGATTTGACTATGGCGCAATATTGGTATGAGTCTGCAGCTGTACAATCAAATGCTGAAGCACAATATTATTTAGCTAATTTACTTGAAAGACAAGAGAAATTTATTCAGTCATTATTGATGTATCAGCAGTCAGCAAAACAAAAATTTACTAAAGCACAATTTAGTTTGGCCAATATATATTATCAAGGTCACTTAAATGAGAAAGACGATGTTGAGGCATTAAAGTTGGCATTAATGGCTGCTAAAAAAGGAAATATTGGAGCGCAATTTTTAGTGGCGCGTATTTATCATTCTAGTGCACAAGTTGAGCAAGATTTGATAAAAGCAAAGTATTGGTACAATAAGGCCCTTAGCCAAGGACATACATCGGCAAATTTTTTTTTAAAACAGATTAATTCTAATATAGCAGTCAGTAAAAAGATTAAGAATAATGATCAGATAGTAAAAAATTTAAAAAATACATCTGTTAAATTGATAGAGAAACCATATAGTAAATTTTCAGAAAATTCTATTTTTGCTAAAATATATAATACGAAAGAAATTAAGCGTTCTTTATTGGATAATACAAAAATTTTAGATAAAAATATTAAAGCATTAACTCTTAGCGCCAAGAAAGGCAACTCAATTGCACAATATAATTTGAGTATTTTATTTAGCACTGGTGTATTGGTGCCAAAAAATGATAAAAAGGCTTTTGCATTAATGCAAAAATCAGCTATACAAGATTTGGCGCAGTCACAAAATTCTTTGGCAATAATGTATTTTAAAGGTATTGGCGTTAAAGTGAATTATCAATCTGCATATTTTTGGGCCACATCTTCTGCTAAGCAAGGCAATCAAGAAGGTAAGGAAATTTTGACCTATATAAGAAGTAGGTATAAATAGTGAACAAAAATAAATTTTGGCAAATACTATCTTTATCTGAGATGACAAAAACACAATGGGAATCTTTATGTGATAGTTGTGGACGTTGTTGTCTGCATAAAATTGAAGATGAAGAAACTAATGAAATTTATTTTACTAATGTTGCTTGTCATTATCTTGATGAAGAAACTTGCCAATGTGCACATTATGATACGCGTCAATCAAAAGTACCAGATTGTTTAACAATTTATCCTGATTGGGGTAAGAAGTTTAATTGGTTGCCGATAACTTGTGCTTATCGTCTAATATCTAAAGGTAGACCATTATTTGACTGGCATCATTTAATTAGTGGTGATGTAAATTCGGTACATTTGGCGGGAATTTCTGTGCGAGGACGCACTCTTAGAGATGATAGAATGGGGCAAGAAGAGGTTTGCAAACATATTATTAGCTGGATAGAGTAAATAACACAAATATTTTATACGGAATATTTATTATGAATAAATACTGTAATTTTTTTAAAGTTCTAATATTGTGTTGCTTATTTTTGGTAAATACTGTATTTGCGATATGGCCACATAAAAATATTTCACAAGCTGTATTCGCTAAGTCAGTAAAAGATAGAGTGCCCATTGATATAGTTACAGAAGTTGATAATTCTTTAGGTAAAATATTTTTTTTTACTAATATTCGTCACTTAAAAGGAGATAAAATTACCCATCGTTGGTCTTATAAAGGCAAAGTTAAGGCGGAAATAGATTTTGATATAAGGGGTAATCGTTGGCGTGTGTGGTCAAGTAAAAACTTGTGGCACACATGGATAGGAGAGTGGACGGTTGAAGTATTAAATCATCACAATCAATTATTATTAGTAAAAATATTTAAATATAAGGGAATATATGAATAAAATAGTACTTGCCTATTCAGGCGGATTAGACACTAGCATTATCGTTAAATGGCTACAAGACACTTACAAATGTGAAGTAGTGACTTTTACTGCTGATATTGGGCAGGGTGAAGAAGTAGAGCTTGCACGCGTTAAAGCGGTAGCAGCAGGAGTAAAAGAAATTTATATCGAAGACTTACGCGAAGAATTTGCGCGTGATTTTGTCTTTCCAATGTTTCGAGCTAATGCTATTTATGAAGGTG
The DNA here is from genome assembly GCA_029237605.1 of Candidatus Thiodubiliella sp. GTDB lineage: Bacteria > Pseudomonadota > Gammaproteobacteria > PS1 > Pseudothioglobaceae > Thiodubiliella. The sequence goes on along the minus strand of JAQRGB010000023.1, from coordinate 77,619 downwards.
AATATTTACTCGGTACTTCTATTGCTCGTCCGTTAATTTCTAAGCGCTTGGTTGAAATTGCCAATGAAGTTGGTGCAGATGCTGTTAGCCACGGTGCAACAGGTAAGGGTAATGACCAAGTGCGTTTTGAACTTAATGCTTATGCATTGGATGCTAACATTCAAGTGATTGCCCCTTGGCGTGAGTGGAACTTATCCTCGCGTGAATCACTGATGGATTACGCCAAAAAACATGGCATTGAAATTGATTACCAAAAACAAAATAAAAAATCTCCTTATTCAATGGATGCAAATTTATTGCATATTTCTTATGAAGGTGATACTTTAGAAGATCCTTGGGCAGAACCAGAAGATGAGATGTGGCGCTGGACATTATCACCTGAAAATGCACCAGATAAGGCTGAATATGTGGAGTTGACCTATGAGAATGGTGACATTAAAGCTATTAATGGCAAAGCAATGAGCCCAGCTAGTGTTATGGAAGATTTAAACAAACGTGCAGGTAATCACGGCATTGGTCGTGATGATATTGTTGAGAATCGTTTTGTCGGTATGAAGTCGCGTGGTTGTTATGAAACACCAGCTGGAACAGTTATGTTGAAAGCACATCGTGCTATAGAGAGTTTGACTTTAGATAGAGAGGCGGCACACCTTAAAGACGAGTTGATGCCAAAGTATGCCAATATGGTTTATAACGGTTTTTGGTTTGCGCCAGAGCGTGAAATGTTACAAGCTGCTATTGATCAAACACAAGAAGTGGTAAATGGTATAGTGCGTTTGAAATTTTATAAAGGCAATGTGATTGTGGTTGGTCGTAAGTCCGATAACTCACTCTTTAGTGAAAAAATCGCCACTTTTGACGATGATGAAGGCGCTTATGATCAAAAAGATGCAGCTGGCTTTATTAAGCTTAATGCACTGCGCTTACGCTTGAAGACTCTAAAATAAGGAAGATAAAAATGAATAATATGAATACGCAAGATTTTGGGTTAGGGTTGGAGCATTTTTTATTGATGGGCTGCTACTTTTTATAATTGCTTACCGTTGATGTTTTTAGGAGGTGCTGATTTTCTAATAAATATTACATTTCTATTTTTTGCAACTATATTATTTTGGATTTATAAGTCTGCTACTCCTGGAAAACTAGCATTAAAACTAAAAATAGTTAATGCTAGTGATGGTGGTAAACTAAGCATAGGTAGATATTTTGTATATTTCAGCTACATTAGTATTATTTATTAGTATCTTTTGGATAGCATTTGATAAAAATAAATAATGGTGGCCGACAAATTAGCAGGAACAATAGTTCTTAGAAAGAGAAAGAAAAAAGTAAAATTTTAAACTATAAAAAAAGCCTGATAAAGTCAGGCTTTTTTTATATATGGAGGCCGGAACCAGAGTCGAACTGGTCTGTAAGGCTTTGCAGGCCCCTGCATAACCGCTTTGCTATCCGGCCAGGACTTTTGTAGCGATAATTAAAAAAAATCCCGTTCTCACAGGCTTTTAAATTTGGAGCGGGAAACGAGATTCGAACTCGCGACATTCACGTTGGCAACGTGATGCTCTACCAGCTGAGCTATTCCCGCATAAGTGATAAATTATAGTGTGTTTTTATTAACTGTAAAATGTTTTTACACCTTCTTTTAGATAAATAAAACCAGAATACAAAGTAAGAAAAGTTGCGCAAAATAATAAAATAACGCCAATTTTGAAGCTTAGCAAGTCAAATAGTGGTTGTTGATAAAGTAAAAATAGAATTGCAAAAATTTGTACAAAAGTTTTTACTTTACTAATAAACAAAACATTAATCATTGAACGCTGGCCAATTGAACTCATCCATTCCCTTAAGGCTGATACTAAAATTTCTCTAAAAATAATAATTAAAGCGCAAATACTAATATACCAGTGAGAATCACTAGGGTAAAAATCAACCAATAAAACCAATGCTGTTGAAACCATTAACTTATCTGCAACAGGGTCTAAAAAAGCACCTATTTTTGAAGTCATATTTAGCTTCCTTGCTAAATAACCATCTAAATAATCCGTAGCACTAATAATAGCATAAACACTTGTTAGCGTAAAATTAATCCAAGTAAAAATAGGTGTTTCGGTGTAACTAGGCTGTAGATAATACAAAAATACAAACAATGGCAGCAGTAAAATTCTTGATAAAGTTAAAATATTGGGTATTGTCATCATAAGTTAAGTATTTTTTCAAAATTAATGAAAGACAAAAAATATGGTGCGCTCGGCAGGAGTCGAACCTGCAACCGCTCGGTTCGTAGCCGAGTACTCTATCCAGTTGAGCTACGAGCGCAAATTGTCACTTTAAAGGTTAGTTATTGTATTTTTTTTATCTGTCGTATATAGAATACTGTTCTGATAAAAACGCCTTGTATTTTGTACTTTTAAAGTGACAATTACAAGATACAAGACGTTGCGTGTATTTTATCTGGTACATATATAAATATTACTTAATGAAAAATATCTTGTATTTTCACGCTTTTTAATACAAATATAAGATTTATATAACAAGTAGAAATATATAAAGCGACAAATTATACGCATAATTTATCGATAATTTGTTCTAATTTTGCTATTCTTGAGCCCTTGAAAAGAATGGTGCAGTTTGTATGTTGCTTAAGTGTTGTTAGCAGTTCAGCGTTATTATTAAAGTTACGTACGCCGTAATCAGACTGATAACTATATATATGGTCAATATTCAGTGATTTTGCAATAATGCCAATTTTGGCATGATAGTCATTTGATTCATGACCTAATTCTGCCATATATCCTAGTACTGCAATTTTCTTACCAGAAAAATTACTTAACACTTCTAAAGCGTATTTACTAGAGCTTGGGCTGGCATTGTAAGTGTCATCAATAATAGTTAGATTAGATCGTTTAATAATGTTTAATCTGCCTTTTTCAGCTTGTGTGTTTTCCAAACCTTGTTTAATAGTGTGAATATCAATATCTAAGGCATTAACACAAGCACTTGCTGCTAAGGCATTATCAATATTATGTCTACCAAGTAGTTGTAAAGTAATAGTGATTTTTTTATCAAAGATATTTAAATCAAAATTATTATTGTTAATATTGCTGGCAAAAATATCTCCACCATCGCCAAAACTAATATCACCAGTAAAAATGGTTTGGGTATTGACAATATTCTTAGAATTTGATGAGTAAATTTCACCTTTAGATTTAACTAAATTATTAAAACCACCAAATTCACCAATATGCGCATCAAGCGTGTTGATTACTACCGCAACATCTGGGCTTGCTATATCACGCAGATTGGCAATTTCACCAAAATGATTAGCTCCCATTTCAATGACAGCATACTGGTGTTTCTCTTTTAGTTTAAGTAAGGTCATTGGCACACCGATGTGGTTATTTAAATTGCCTTTGGTTGCTAAAGTTGGTGCCTTTAATTGAAGAATATTTTTTAACATATTCTTAGTGGTTGTTTTGCCATTACTACCAGTAATTGCAATCACCTTTGGGCTGATATTGTGTAAGTGCCAAGTGGCAATTTTACTGAGTGCATTTTGTGTATTTTCCACTATTAAAGTAGGCAAATTCGAGCCTACTTCTTTATTAACAATTAGTGCTACAGCGCCCATTTTTTGCGCCTGATGAATGTAGTCGTGCGCATCAAAATTATTCCCACACAGAGCAACAAATAATGCACCATCCATACGCTTTCTAGTGTCTGTGCATACATCTCTAAAGGCGACATCGTTTATGTGAATTGTATTGACATTTAATACTTTAGCAATGGCGTGTGTATTAGATAACAGCATTATTGTTTTGTTTGTAAAATCTTACCAACCCCTTTAAATAATTCTAAAATCGAAATATCTAAGATTTTAGCGATATTAATTAAATGTATCAAATTATATCGTTTATTATTTATTCCTGCTTCAATAAAAGAAATTAAACCAACGGACTTATATTCCATTGTCATGGTTAAATTTAGCCATGATATTTTCTGCTTTTTCTTTCATGCTCTATATTTTCAACGATTTTTCTGAGCGTTAAATCTATTATTTCTATTTCTATTTCTATTGTATTTTTAATTTTCATTTAAAGAACTGCCTAATAAATAGTTATTTTTTTAGGTATCGCCCACATTTGAAAAATTAGTTATTACTAGTTTTTTTTATAAATAATAAATAATATAGAGTAATAACATTAAAATACAATTAAAAGTAGCTGTATTGTCAATTTTAGTTGCTACGTCAATCTATGTAAAAAAAAGTAAGAATATGTATTTTGGTTTAGGCGTTGTTCAATCAAAATCAAACAGTAGATTTAGGTAGCTTGACTACTAAATACAAAAGAAATAACTGGAAAACATTGATTTGAATGCGTTTAAACAGTAACTGGTTGATTAAAGAGAAATGTACTGATTTTTTTTCAGATAGTATTACAGCAAATGGTGTAGCAACTATGGTCGATATGTCTGGAAATAGCCTTAGTGTAGATGGGCTTTACCGTTTTAATCTACAGGAAAACTATTCACCTTTTGTAAAATTAGGTTGGCATTCTTGGGATTTAAAAATAACTAACATTATAACGGAAATAAATGTAAATGACAATGGCGATGATGAATTTTATAGCGTTGATATAGATGGAAAAATTAACGAGACAATGAAATATCGTGTTGAGTTTGAGCGTATGAAAATAAATAGTGATGATGTGGATGATATTGGCTTGTTGTTTGATTTTTATTGAATTAGATAAACTACATTCTGAACAATTTGCACATCATTTAAATTAACAGTTTTGCCTTCAAACTGTTGTGTAGTTTCGTGCCCTTTTCCAGCTATAAGTAGGCATTCGTTTTCACCTAAAGTGGTAACAGCTGTTTCAATGGCTAGTTGTCTGTCTAAGGTGATATTGACTTCGTAACTATCATCAATACCAGTGAGGATATCATTAATAATAGCTTGTGGGTCTTCATCTCTTGGATTGTCGTTGGTTAAAATAAGTGTGTTAGCTAATTTTGAAGCAATCTTACCCATTTTTGCACGTTTATCTTGATCACGATTGCCACCACAACCAAATACTACTCGGATATTGTGTGTTGGATAGTGTTCTTGCAAGGTGCTAATGGCATTTTGCATAGCATCTGGTGTATGGGCATAATCTATCCATACTAAATGATTGTCAATTTTTTGCATTCTTCCTGGTGGTGGATTGAGCTTATGTAGCAGTGGAATAATTTTCTCTTGCCTAAATCCAAAAGTTTTAAGTACATTGAATGCCGATAAAATATTGAGTAAGTTAAATTTTCCTAAAAAAGGCACTTCAAAAACATGATTTTGCAAGGTGACTAAAAAGCCTTGTTCAGTTGTTTTGATATTATCAAAATCATTTATTCCAAAATTAATAATTTTCTTACCTTTAGCGGCGATTATAAAATTAGCATAATGTATATCATCGTGGTTAAGGATTGCAAATTCTACACTTTTTAATGATAACAATCGTGCTTTAGTTTGTTGATAGCTTTCTAAATCTTTGTGATAATCTAAATGATCTTGTGTAAGATTGGTCCAAAGTGCATGCGTAATGTTTAGCCCAGTAATTCTATCTTGTTCAATGCCATGTGACGATATTTCCAACACAGCTGTTTCAATGCCATCTTTTGCGTATCCATCAAGTGCGCGATATAAGGTTAAAATATCAGGTGTAGTTTGCTCAGAATATTGCTCAGAATGGCTAATGCCAAGCGTACCAATGAGCCCATTTTTAATGCCTAAGTGTCCTAGTAATTGTGAGACAAAACAAGCCACTGAAGTTTTACCATTTGTGCCAGTAATTCCAATTACACCTATTTTTAAAGCATCCCTATACATTTGTTGTGCTAAAGTAGCCAAATACTTAGATAAGTCATAAATGCAAATAGCAGGTATGCTACATTCAATATATTTTGAATCAATTAATACACACGTACACCCTTTATCAATAGCTTGTTCAATATAGTCTGCACCATGGCTTTTTGCGCCTTGTAAGGCAATAAATACATCGCCATTTTGTACAAGTCGGAGGCCAAGCGGTCTTAGGAAGACAAGGGTCTCTTACAACGAAATTAGTTGGAGCTATATTGTGAAGTAATTGTTGAATATTCATATTAGATATTATAAGAGAAATTAAGTAGATAATAGTTTGTTTAAGAATATTATAATTTAGTGATAATGTTATAATTTGCGTTTAAAAGAGTAGAATCACACGCTTGTTTATACTAAAGGAGTTGTACAAAAGGATTGTCTTCCTAAGACCGCTTGGCCTCCGACTTGGGAGTTTATCAAAGTATTGGGCGCTGGCTCGGCAGCAGGATTAATTGGTGGTTGCGGCAATGATGCAGATAAATTATCTTCTCAGGATAATATGTATGAAGTTGCAAAGACAGGTAACGCACGTATTTTGCACATTACTGATACGCATGGTAATTTGCTACCGAACTATTTTCGTGAGCCGAATGTGAATCTTGGTTTTGGCAATACTTTTGGTAAATTACCACATGTAGTTGGCAATAAATTACTAAAAAAAATTGGCGTTAAGCCTGATTCGCTAGAGGCCTATGCATTTACTTATAATAACTTTGAAGAACTTGCAGCTAAATATGGCAAGACAGGTGGTTTTGGGCAAATTAAAACTGTGCTAGATTCACTTAGAGAAAGTGCAGGTGGTGTGCAAAATACTTTGACTGTTGACGGTGGTGATACATGGCAGGGCTCTGGTACTTCACTTTGGACACGTGGTGCCGATATGGTTGAGGCAAGTCGGATCGTAGCCATGTCGTTCTGTGAGCCAAGGAGTTGGGTCTAGCTTATAAAGAAGAAGAAACGTTAAAAAATATCGGTTTTTTTAAAGGTGATTTTTTAGGTCAAAATGTGCGTATTTTAGAGAACTCTTTGATGGGCGATGAATACATCACTATGACGGAAAAATATGATGGTAGAGGGCTTTACAATGAAGATGACGCGTTGCCATTCAAGCCTTATGTGATTAAAAATGTGGGTGGGCATCGTATTGCAGTGATTGGGCAGGCATTCCCTAGAACATCAAACGCCAACCCTCAAAAATACTTTTTCCCAGATTGGTCATTCGGTTTGCGTGAAGAGGAAATGAGTGCATTAGTGGCCGATATTCGTGAAAATGAAAAACCTGATGCGGTGATTGTGGTTTCTCATAATGGTATGGATGTAGATATAAAAATGGCATCGCGCGTGGTTGGTATCGATGCTATTTTCGGCGGGCATACGCATGATGGAATGCCTAAGCCTATTGAAGTGAAAAATGTAGGTGGTATTACTGTGGTTACTAATGCAGGTTGTTCAGGGAAATATATTGGCATTATGGATTTAAACATTAAAGACCATAAAGTTATGGGTTATAACTACAAAATGTTACCGATAATTACCAATTTAATCAAACCTGATGCAGCAGTTGTGTCATATATTAATAGGATGCGCAATACTAAATATGACAAAAATGTGGTAGAAGCACGAAGTAGCACAATGAGCAATAACCCAGATCGCTTAGATAAAACTTTTGATACGATTTTGACTGAGAAACTTTGCACTACTGAACAAACACTTTATCGTCGTGGTAATTTTATGGGTACTTGGGATCAGGTACTGGTTAATGCGCTACGCGCTGAATATGATGCGGACTTTGCGATGTCAGCAGGTGTACGTTGGGGCACATCAGTACCAGCAGGGCATGATGTTACTATGGAGGATTTGATGACTAATACTTCAATGACTTATGGTGAAACTTATATGAACGAGTTAAAAGGTTCGCAGTTGAAAGATATTTTAGAAGGTATTGCTGAAAATCTATTTGTGCAAGATCCTTACTTACAATCAGGTGGAGATATGGTGCGTATGGGTGGATTGGATTACACTATTGACCCTGTACAAAGTTTAGGTAATCGTATTAGTAATATTGTTGATGATGAAGGTACGATAATTGATGCGAATAAATCTTATAAGGTATCTGGTTGGGCGCAAGTTAGCTCAGTAGGCAATGGTCGCTTGATGTGGGATGTAGCAGCGGATTATTTACGCAAACAAAAATATCTTAATCTTAAAAAAGTAAACCATCCAACTATTAAAGGCGTAAAGGGTAATCCAGGTATTGAAGACTATGCGGGAAAAACTATTTAAATTACTATGATAACTTTAATTAAAAATACCTTTAAAAACCTTTGGTTTCGTGACTTAAAAGAGGAAAATGTGCATATTAATGAAATTGCTGTACGTATTCGTGCTGGCATTTTGTTGATTATCCCTATTTATATGGTATTTACTCTTATCGATGTAGTGTATGGGCCAACTTGGGAGGTGACGCCTAATTCTATTGCGCTTGATACCTATGATACTGATTTTGAAGATCGCATAATTTACAAAGTTGAGGCAACAAAAAGAGTGTTTGAATATGCTTTTCAGACTAAATTATTGATTTATGCTTTATTTGAAATGCTATTAGGTTTGTCAGTTATCGGATCAAGATTTTCTCCTACTATTTTATTAGCTAGTTTTTTGGCACTTGGCAAAAAAACTAAATGGAAACCACTTAAACCAAAACGTTGTGCATGGTTATTAGGAGCAAGCTTTATTTCTGTATGTATTGTATTTTTTAATCCAGATACTATAGCATCATTGATCAATAATTCATTAGGTACCAGTATTCCTACTGATGAAAATTATATACCTTCTTGGTTGGCGTTGAATTTAGTATGGATGTGTTTATTATTTATGTGGTTAGAGGCAATTATTGGTTATTGTGCAGGTTGTACACTTTATGCAATATTAGCGCACGCAGGCATTGTTAGTCGTCATTGCGATGTTTGTGATAATATTGATTGGGATAAAATTAAACGCAAGAAGCAAGAAAGATTAGATAAAAAAATAAGACATAAATACTAAAATTGTTAAGGTTTTTAACATTATTTTTATTGTTTTCAGGGGCATTGATTGCAGACGTGATTAAACCTGCTTTAGTGGAAATCTCTATTTATCCTGATAAAAAACTTGATGTTGTTATTGACCTTAATCTTGAAGCTTTAATGACTGGCATTGGCACACAGTATAAAAAAACTACTGATGCGCCAACTTCGGCAGAATATGACGAATTGCGTGCATTAGCGCCTTATATTCTACGCCAGCGTTTTAAAAATTTTGAGACCAAATTTCTAGATAAACTTCAGTTGAATATTAATAATCAAGTATCAAATTTGCATTTGAAGAATGTCAAAATTGACATCGTAGGTTATAAAAAACGTTCAAGAAAAACTATACTTACTTATAGTACGCAACTTAGAGAATGGCCAAAAATTTTATCATGGCAATACGGTAAGGATTATGGTGATAGCGCTTTGCGTTATCAGATATTTAAAAAAGATGAGTATAATTGGAGTCAGTGGCAGTGGTTACGCAATGGTGCGTCTAGAGTAATTAACATCGATCATCCAGAACCTATTAGCACCATACAGCGTTTTTATCAATTTATTAGTATAGGATTTGACCATGTGATTCCCTTGGGTTGGGATCATATTTTATTTATTATTGGCATGGCACTTTCTTCACTTTTGTGGAGAAGATTATTGTTATTAGTCAGTGTATTTACTTTAGCACATACACTGACCTTAGGTTTGGCAATGATTGGTGCAGTAGAAGTATCGCCTCGCATTATTGAGCCATTAATTGCATTTTCTATTGCTTATGTGGCGATTGAGAATTTATTGACCAAGCAATCTATTAAGCGTAAAAGCATTATTGTATTTTTATTTGGCTTGGTGCATGGCTTAGGTTTTGCTAGTATGCTTAAAAGTTTTGAAATGTCGCCAGATAATTTTCTAAGCACACTAATTGGCTTTAACATTGGAGTTGAGTTAGCTCAAAGTGTAATTGTATTAGGTGTAGTATTATTTTTATTTTTCATAAAAATATTAGGCTTAGATTATAAAAAATAGCAATTATTCCAATTTCAGTTTTTATCTCTTTTATTGGAATTTGGTGGGGGTTTGAGCGTATTATTGGGTAATAATCAGATGCTTTTAGGTAATCCAGATACTAGTGATATTAAATGTTTTTTGGTGAGTCCAAAAGAATGTAAAATTACTGGGCTTACTTGGAGTGCTGATAAAAAACAATGTTTGTAGGTGTACAACATCCTGGAGAGAAAGGCAATTCTGATTTTCCTGACAAACATGGCAATATACCAAGATCTAGCGTTATTGCTGTTTATTGTGAAGATGGCGGTACAATTGGATAAATTTAATTTGCAATTTTTAAAGTTATTTAAATAACTAACTAACAAATGGTTATTAAAGTGATTATATAACGATTAACCCCTTAATCATTCCTATCTTTAGCAATCCAGATTGATAATATAATCTAATATCTTGAAATTATCTGGTAGTTAGTCTTTTATTATTAATATAAAGCTACTAAGAATATCAATAAAATATACTCTAGGTTATTATATTATTAACTTTTGGAAATCAATCAAGGTGAAAGCAATATAATGATATAAAATAAATACACTCTAGTTGCCTTAAAGTTTATTTTTAAGCTTTTATTTGTTATTTTTCTTGAACCACTTAGAATAAGTAATGCTGGAATTAGATAATTTTTGCTTGCATTAGAGTATGAGTGTTGATAGCGCCAACTACTTGATTGTTTTCATCAACTACAGGTAATGAATTTAGATTAAACTTATCCATCATTGCCACTGCTGCTATCGCAGGTTTGTCAACTGAAATGGATTTACAATCTGATGTCATTAATTCACCTATGGCAATATCTTGGATATTTCTGTGTGTTTCTAATACACGGCGCAGATCACCATCAGTAAAGATACCTTTTAAGTTGTTATTATGAGTGATCAACACCATGCCTAAGGCTTTTTGACTCATTACTAATAAAGTGTCTAATAATTTGGTATTAGCGCTAACTATAGGCACATCATTGCCAGTTTTCATTATATTTTTAACAAAAGTTAGTAAGCGCCTACCTAGCGCACCACTAGGATGAGAACGAGCAAAGTCATCTGGGCTAAAGTTTTTACCATTCAATAAACTGACCGCTAAAGCATCGCCCATGGCCAATGCCACCGTGGTGGACGAAGTCGGTGCTAGGTTATGTGGACAAGCTTCTTTTTCTACGCCAACATCTAAATGTATATTACTGGTCTTTGCGATAGAAGAATCTTTGTTGCCAGTCATGCTGATAATAGCAACACCAAGACGTTTAATTACCGGTATGATTGTTATAATTTCATCAGATTCTCCTGAATAAGAGATAAAAATAGCTATATCATTTTGTTCAATCATGCCTAAATCACCATGCCCTGCTTCGCCTGGATGTACGGCAAAAGCAGGTGTGCCAGTAGAAGCAAAAGTTGCTGCAATCTTATTGCCAATATGTCCTGATTTACCCATGCCAATTAAAATCACTTTACCTGTACAGTCTTGAATGAGCATACAAGCATCTACAAAATTTTGGTCAAGTTTATAAGCTAATTGGCTAACTGCTTGCGCTTCAGTTAAAATAATTTTTTTGGCAAAACTTAATAAATCGTTAGGCATACATTATGTATTTTATTGATATAATGCTGAATTTTATCTAATATTACATGCAATGAGTAAAGAAAAAATCAAAATTTTATTTGTTTGTATGGGTAATATTTGTCGCTCACCAACTGCCGAAGGAGCTTTTTACTCGCAAATGCAAAAACGTGGTGTGCAAGATTTGTTTGAGATTGATTCTGCTGGCACACATGCCTACCATGTTGCTGAACAACCTGATTATCGCTCCCAAGTTGCAGCGCATAAATATAATGTGGATTTATCGACTCAGCGTGCTAGACAAGTGCATGAGACAGATTTTTATCATTATGATTATATTTTTGCTATGGATGGTAGGAACTTGATAGATTTGAAAGATATTTGCCCGCTAGAACATCTGTATAAACTTTCTTTAATACTCGATAATATTCCACAAAATAATGGTAAAGGCGTGCCTGACCCATATTTTGAAGGATGTTTTGATGATGTATTTGAGATGCTAAATTGTGCTAGTGGTTTTTTGTTAGATTGGTTGGTAAAAAAGCATAAAATTTATTGACTAGAATAATCTAACACAGTATAATTCCACTCTTTATTCTTCCTAAGACCGCTTGGCCTCCGACTTTTAATATTATTTAGAGATTTTTGGAGAACAATATTTATGTCAACAGTTAATCAATTAGTGCGCAAGCCACGCAAAAAGAAGGTTGTGAAAAGTGGTGTTCCAGCATTAGACAGTTGCCCACAAAAGCGGGGTGTATGTACTCGCGTGTATACAACAACACCTAAGAAACCTAACTCAGCATTAAGAAAAGTTGCTCGTGTTAGATTGACTAACGCTGCTGAGGTAACTACTTATATTGGTGGAGAAGGCCACAACTTACAAGAACATTCAGTGATTTTGATTCGTGGTGGTCGTGTTAAAGATTTACCAGGCGTTCGTTATCATACTGTTCGTGGTGCATTAGATACTGTTGGCGTTGATGGTAGAATGCAAGGCCGTTCAAAGTATGGAACTAAAAGACCTAAAAAATAAAATATAAATATACTAATATAATATATAAACTAAAAACAAGAGAGGTAAAGCTATGAGAAGAAGATCAGCACCTAAAAGAGAGATTCTGCCAGACCCAAAGTTTGGCGACTTAGTATTGGCTAAGTTTGTAAACATCTTAATGCTAGATGGTAAGAAATCTGTAGCTGAGAAGATAGTTTATGATGCATTAGATACAATTGAAGCTAAAGGTAATAGTGGTCCAATCGATACTTTTAAGCAAGCTTTAGATAATATCGGACCAAAGGTTGAGATTAAATCTCGTCGTGTTGGTGGTTCAACTTACCAAGTACCTGTTGAAGTGAGATCAGAGCGTAAAATTGCATTAGCAATGCGTTGGATTATAGAGGCATCACGCAAGCGTGGTGAAAAAGGTATGAAACTTAGACTTGCAGGCGAAGTTTTGGATGCAGTTCAAAATCGTGGCACTGCTTTTAAAAAGAAAGAAGACACACATAGAATGGCAGAAGCAAACAAAGCATTTGCTCACTTTCGCTGGTAAATATAAAAGGATAAGAAAATGGCTAGAAATCATCCACTTGAGCGTTACCGTAATGTTGGAATTATGGCGCATATTGATGCTGGTAAGACAACAACAACTGAGCGTATTCTTTTATATACAGGCCGTACTCACAAAATTGGTGAAGTTCACGATGGTGGCGCAACTATGGACTGGATGGAGCAAGAACAAGAACGCGGTATTACCATTACTTCTGCGGCAACAACTTGTATGTGGAAAGGCATGGACAATCAATTTGATGAGCATCGTATCAATATTATTGATACTCCTGGCCACGTTGATTTTACTATTGAAGTTGAGCGTTCACTTAAGGTATTAGATGGCGCTTGCGCTGTATTTTGTGCGGTAGGTGGTGTAGAGCCTCAGTCAGAAACTGTTTGGCGTCAAGCTAATAAATACAATGTACCTAGAATTGGCTTTGTTAATAAAATGGATCGCGCTGGTGCGGATTTCCTACGTGTTTGCGAGCAAGTTAAATCGCGCTTAGGTGGTAATCCAGTACCAATGCAAATTGCTATTGGTGCAGAAGAATATTTTGAAGGTGTTGTTGACTTAATTACTATGAAAGCGATCTATTGGAATGAAGTAGACCAAGGCGCCACTTATGACGCAAGAGAAGTCGGATCGTAGCCATGTCGTTCTGTGAGCCAAGGAGTTGTAGCTGAAAGTCAGCGTGAATTTATGATTGAATCAGCAGCTGAAGGTTCTGAAGAGTTAATGGAAAAATACTTAGAAGGAGATGAACTATCAGAAGATGAGATTAAACAAGGCATCCGTTTGCAAACAATTAATAATAAAATAATTCCAATGTTTTGTGGTTCAGCCTTTAAGAATAAAGGCGTACAAGCAATATTAGATGCAATGATTATGTATATGCCATCACCACTAGATGTAAATGCAATTGAAGGTATTTTAGAAGACAAAAATGAAACTAAAGCGCTTAGAAAGGCTGATGATGGCGAGCCATTTGCTGCTCTTGCGTTTAAAATTGCAACCGACCCATTTGTAGGTACATTGACCTTCTTTCGCGTTTATTCAGGTGTGTTAAAAGCAGGTGACTTTGTTTATAATTCATCAAAAGGTAAAAAAGAGCGCATTGGCCGTATGGTGCAAATGCATTCGAATGAACGTGATGAAATTAAAGAAGTACGTGCCGGTGATATCGCAGCAGCGATTGGGCTTAAAGACGTGACCACTGGCGATACTCTGTGTGACATGAAAGAAAAAATCATATTAGAGCGTATGGAATTCCCAGAACCAGTGATTGCCTTGGCGGTTGAGCCTAAAACCAAAGTTGACCAAGAGAAAATGGGTATCGCATTAGGTAAATTGGCCGCAGAAGATCCATCATTTAGAGTTTCTAGCGATGAAGAATCTGGTCAAACCATTATTGCAGGTATGGGAGAGCTTCACTTAGATATTATTGTTGACCGCATGATGCGTGAATTTGATGTTGGGTGTAATGTTGGCGCGCCTCAGGTTGCATACCGTGAAGCGATTACAACATTGGTTGAACACCAACACAAATTTGCGAAACAATCAGGTGGTCGTGGTCAGTACGGCCATGTATATTTACGTATTGAGCCACAAGAACATGGCACAGGTTATGAGTTTGTTGATGAAATTAAAGGTGGAGTTATTCCTAAAGAATATATTCCTGCGGTTAATAAAGGCATTCAAGAGCAAATGGAAAATGGCGTACTTGCAGGTTTCCCATTAGTTGACATGAAGGTTACAGTTTATGATGGATCTTACCACGATGTTGATTCAAATGAAATGGCATTTAAGATTGCTGCCTCTAAGTGTTTAGCAGAAGGCGTAAGAATGGCTAATCCTCAACTGCTTGAGCCAATGATGGCAGTAGAAATTGTTACTCCTGAAGATTATATGGGCGATGTGATGGGTGATATTAATCGTCGTCGTGGTTTAGTAGGTGGTATGGAAGATCTACCAAATGGTAAACAGTTAAAAGCAGATGTTCCATTAGCAGAAATGTTTGGTTATGCAAATGATCTTCGTTCAATGACACAAGGTCGTGCAAGCTACTCAATGGAATTTGCAAGGTACACAGCAGCACCAAAGAATGTTGCGGATAAAGTTATTGAAAAATTGAATAAATAAATATATAGAGCCAAGGAATAATAAAATGTCAAAAGAAAAAGGAGTTGTTATCAGGTCTTGTCTTCCTAAGACCGCTTGGCCTCCGACTTCATGTAAACGTAGGTACGATCGGTCACGTTGACCATGGTAAAACAACTCTAACAGCGGCGATAACTAAAGTTATGGCAGAAGCTAATGGCGGAGAGTTTAATGATTATGCAGATATTGACAATGCTCCTGAAGAGAGGGAGCGTGGCATTACTATCTCAACAGCACACGTAGAGTATGAGTCAGAAAATCGTCATTATGCGCATGTTGACTGCCCTGGACATGCTGACTATGTTAAAAATATGATTACAGGTGCTGCACAAATGGATGGTGCTATCATTGTTATTGCTGCAACAGATGGCCCAATGGCTCAAACACGCGAACATATCCTTTTATCTAAACAGGTGGGCGTGCCTTATATTCTTGTTTATATGAACAAAGCAGACATGGTTGATGATGAAGAGTTAGTCGAGTTAGTTGAAATGGAAATTCGTGAGCTACTAAATGAATATGACTTTCCAGGTGACGACACACCAATTATTTTTGGTTCTGCACTTAAGGCATTAGAAGGCGATACATCAGAGATTGGAGTGCCTTCAATTTTTAAGTTAGTTGAGGCGCTAGATTCGTATATTCCAACACCAAAGCGTGATACTGATAAGTCATTTATCATGCCAATTGAAGATGTATTTTCAATCTCAGGTCGTGGCACTGTTGTAACAGGTCGTATTGAAGCAGGTATTGTTAATGTTAATGATGAAATTGAGATTGTTGGTATTAAAGATACTCAAACAACAATTTGTACAGGTGTCGAGATGTTCCGTAAGTTATTAGACTCTGGTGAAGCTGGAGATAATGTTGGCGTTCTTTTACGTGGCACTAAACGTGAAGATGTAGAGCGTGGTCAAGTATTGGCTAAGCCTGGTTCAATCAAGCCACACGCTAAGTTTGAAGCAGAAGTTTATGTACTTAGCAAAGAGGAAGGAGGTCGTCATACACCATTTTTTAATAACTACCGTCCGCAGTTTTATTTTAGAACAACTGACGTAACCGGTGCTTGTCAATTACCAAAAGATGTAGAAATGGTGATGCCTGGTGATAATGTTAAGATGAATGTAGAGCTATTGTCACCAATTGCAATGGAAGATGGCTTGAGGTTTGCTATTAGAGAAGGTGGACAAGTCGGAGGCCAAGCGGTCTTAGGAAGACAATGACTAGACCCAACTCCTTAAGCGACTCTATATTTTGAATCTTGTAAAGAATACCTTTAGTGGCATGCAGGACTGGTAGAAGTATTTTTAAATTTAGGCAAGTGGCTCAATTGGTAGAGTGGCGGTCTCCAAAACCGTTGGTTGGGGGTTCGAGTCCCTCCTTGCCTGCCATATTAAAGGATGTAATGTGAGTAAAAATATAGAGAATCAAGTTAAATTAAAATCATCAATAGGAGCAATTGCATCACTCCTGATTGCAGTGGTTTTTCTCGTACTTTTTTATTTGGATCCGCTAGAGTTAAATACAACACTTTACAAGGTGTTAGTTTTGTTATTAGGCTTAGTGTTAGCAGGATTTGTATTTTTTAAATCGCCTCAAGGCATACAAATGAGCGTTTTTTTAAAAGAAACAAAAATTGAATTACGCAAAGTTGTTTGGCCAACTAAAGATGAAACTATTAAGACAACTGGCATAATTATGATAGCGGTAATTATTATTGCTATTTTTTTATGGATTGTTGATTCATTTTTTACTTGGGCTGTGCAATTGTTAACAAATTAAAAGGGGTTTTTAAAAGATGTCTAAAAGATGGTATGTGCTCCATGCAAGAAGTGTTTATGAAGCAAAAGTAAAGATCGCTATTGAAGAGGCGATAGAGAGAGAGGGGTTGTCAGATTTATTTGGCGATATTATGATTCCAACTGAACAAGTAGTAGAGTTAAAAGATGGTCAGAAAAAAACAGCTGAGCGTAAATTTTTCCCAGGCTATATGTTAATTAATATGGAATTAACTGAGTCAAGTTGGTTATTGGTAAAAAATACTAATAATGTAATTGGATTTATTGGTGGAAATTCTGGCAAACCATCGCCAATTACACAGCGTGAAGTTGATAAAATTATGGCACGTGTGCAAGAGGGAACTGACAAACCTAAGCCTAAGGTTGCTTACCAACCAGGAGAAGAAATCTTGATTGTTGATGGACCTTCCTAAGACCGCTTGGCCTCCGACTTTACAATTGAAAAGGTTGACTATGAAAAGAATTTACTAAAAGTAGAAGTGTTGATTTTTGGACGCGCTACACCAGTAGAACTAGAGTTTTCACAAGTACAGAAAACTTAATTTAACAGGGAAGCTTACTTAATATAGCGCTTGCACCCAAAACGAGAAAATATCTCAAAGGAAAGGAAAAATGGCCAAAAAAATTGAATCATATATTAGATTGCAGATTCCAGCGCAAGATGCAAATCCATCACCTCCAGTGGGACCAGCATTAGGCCAACACGGTGTGAATATTATGGATTTTTGTAAGGCATTTAATGTAGCAACACAAGAAATTGACAAAGGTATGAAAGTGCCAGTGGTTATTACGGTTTATAGTGACCGTAGTTTTACATTTATTACCAAAACACCACCAGCAGCATTGTTAATCTTGAAAGTAACAGGCATTAAAAAAGGTAGTGGCGTTCCACATACAGATAAAGTCGGCAAAATTACACGTGCACAATTAGAAGAAGTTGCAGTAATTAAAATGAAAGATTTAAATGCAAACGACATGGAAGCAGCAGTAAACATTATTGCTGGAACAGCTCGTTCAATGGGCATTGAAGTGGAGGGAAGTCGGAGGCCAAGCGGTCTTAGGAAGACAATCCTTTTGTACAACAAAAAAACAAAAAAATATTGTAGAAAAAATCGAAGTTGGAAAGCGTTACGCAATAACTGAAGCTGTTTGGACTTGTCTTCCTAAGACCGCTTGGCCTCCGACTTGTTCAACGGCAAAATTTGATGAGTCTATTGATATTAGTGTCAACCTTGGCGTTGATGCAAATAAATCTGACCAAAATGTACGTGGTGCAGTAGTTTTGCCAAATGGCACTGGAAAATCAGTACGTATTGCGGTTTTTACACAAGGTGATAATGTAGAGAAAGCAAAAGCAGCTGGCGCTGATGTTGTTGGTATGGATGATTTAATGAAATCAATGCAAGATGGCGATATTAACTATGATGTTGTGATTGCTTCTCCAGATGCAATGGGTGTTGTTGGTCGCTTAGGTCAAGTATTGGGACCTCGTGGTTTAATGCCTAATCCAAAAGTTGGTACAGTAACACCAGATGTTGTAACTGCAATTAATAATGCAAGAGCAGGACAGGTGCGTTATCGTACTGATAAAGCGGCAGTTATTCATGCTGGCATTGGCAAATCGTCATTTACTATAGAAGCATTGGCTGAAAATATTATTGCCTTAATGGAGGCATTGAAAAAAGCAAAACCTAGTTCGGCTAAAGGTATTTATTTTAAAAAAATGAGTATTTCATCAACGATGGGTCCTGGCTTAAACGTTGATTTAGCTTCGGTAGATATTTAAAGAATTCTTTTAGATCTTAGAGTTATTCTACGATCTCAAAGACCATAGGTGCAAGCAAACTCCTTCTGGAGTGTTTGTTTAAGTGAGTGGTAATACTTCTCAGCCTATGTAGAGAGTATAGGGAAGCCTAAGTGCTTTAAGTGTGATTGTAAAATTTAAAAAATAGTGGTTTTTAGATTTAAAAGACGCTACTTATTGTATTTTAGAATTTTGCTTATGGCATTTAGAGTCTCTTATGTAATACTCTATGGTGAAAGTTATAAGGTTTTATGGCTTTCTTTTTTAAACTGTTTAGGAGATAGGCAAAATGGCTTTAAATCTTGAAGCAAAAAAAGCTGTTGTTAAGCAAATAAATGAACTTGCTGAGAGTAGTATTTCTGTTGGTGTAGCTGAATATCGTGGGTTGACAGTTGGACAAATGACTAATCTACGTACCAGTTCAATAGATGCAAATGTTTCTTTACGTGTTGTAAAAAATACTTTGGCAAAGAGGGCGTTAGAAAATACGGTATGCGAATGTGTAATGCCTGTGTTGGTTGGGCCAGTAGTTCTTGGTTTTTCACAAGAAGATCCAGGTGCAGTGGCACGAGTATTTAAAAATTTCATTAAAGAAAATGAAGATTTAGTTGTTAAAGGGCTTGGTGTTTCAGGTGACTTTGTAGAAGCAAGTGAACTTAAACGTATTGCAGACTTGCCAACTAAAGATCAAGCAATTAGCTTAGTTATGACATTGATGCTGGCACCGATTGAAAAACTAGCGAGAAGTTTAAACGATATTCCTTGTCAAGTGACTCGGGTGGTTTCAGCAGTAGCGCAACAAAAACAATAATAAATATAAATAAAAAAGGAGTAAATATCATGGCTAAATTAACCAACGAAGATATTTTAAATGCAGTTGCTGATATGTCAGTAATGAACGTTGTTGAACTAGTTTCAGCAATGGAAGAAAAGTTCGGTGTATCTGCAGCACCAGCAGCACCAATAGCAGTAATGGCTAGCGGTGACAACGATAGCGTGGCAGAAGAAAAAAATGAGTTTAATGTAATGTTAACTAGTTTTGGCGATAAAAAGGTTGCTGTCATTAAAGCAGTACGCAGTATCACTGGTCTTGGGCTGAAAGAAGCTAAAGATATGGTTGAGTCAGCGCCTGTTGCAGTTAAGGAGGGCGCATCTAAAGTTGAAGCTGAAGATATTCAAAAGCAACTTGAAGAAGTTGGCGCTAGCGTAGAACTTAAGTAATTAGTTTTATGAAAAACTCAGAATCCACGTGAGTGGATTCTGGTATTTTACACTCTTTGGTGAGTGTGTTATCAATCTACAAAGATTGCCTTATTATAAAGAGGTTTTTTTACTTCTTAGGTAGTTTTATTAATAGATTGTCTTTTTTAAATTGTAAGATTAAATAATGCGAGGTATTATGGCTTATTCATTTACTGAAAAGAAGCGAATTAGGAATAATTTTGGCTCAAGAGAATCAATTTTAACTGAACCAGATTTATTATCTATCCAGATTAAATCGTTTAATAGTTTTATTAAAGCTGATAAAGGAACAGAATCAGACTCTGATTTACATCTTGTTTTTCAATCTGTATTTCCAATAACAGCAAATAATGGTTACGCGGAAATGGAGTATGTAAATTATGAGCTACAAAAACCAAAGTTTAATGTTGAAGAGTGTAAATTACGTGGCGCTACTTTTGCTTCAATACTACGTGTTAAATTAAATTTAGTTTTATTTGACAAGAACGGCTCTACCTTAAAGAAAAAACGAAAAATCAAGCAAGTTATTGAAGAAGATGTTTATCTTGGTCAATTACCATTGATGACTAACACAGGTACTTTTGTTATTAATGGCACTGAACGTGTTGTAGTATCTCAATTACACAGGTCGCCTGGCGTTATTTTTGAACACGATAAAGGTAAAACACATTCTTCAGGTAAGATTTTATTTTCATCTCGTATTATTCCTTACCGCGGCTCATGGTTAGATTTTGAATTTGACCATAATGAGCATTTATATATGCGAATTGATCGTCGTCGTAAATTACCGATAACTATATTATTGCGCGCAATGGGCCTTGACTCAAATGCAATTTTAAGTACCTTTTTTGAAAAAATTGATATTACGCTTAAAGCAAAATCTTGTGATGTTGGCTTATCTTCTACTAAATTGCATGGCACAATTGCAGAATTTGACATTAAGCTGGACAAGAAGACGGTGATTGAAAAAGGCCGTCGTATTACTACTAAGCATACAAAAATCTTAAAAAAAAAAGGTGTGAAGTTAGTTAATGCACCATTTGAGTACTTATTAGATAAGGTTATTTCACAAGATATTATTGACAAAGAAACAGGTGAAATTTTAATCGCCACTAATACAGTTATTAGCGAAGAAGTATTAGAATTAATCACAGTTAATAAAGTTAATAAATTTAAAATTCTTTATATTAATAATTCTGAGACAGGCGCTTATATTTCAGATACTCTGCGTTTAGATGAATCACAAACTGAAATTGAAGCGCGCATGTCTATTTATCATGTAATGCGTCCAGGTGAACCAGCAACGGAAGATGCGGTTAATTTGTTGTTTAATAATCTATTTTTTAAGAATGAGCGTTATGACCTTTCTAAAGTTGGACGTATGAAGCTTAATCGTCGTTTAGGTATTGAATCTGAAACAGGTATACATGTATTAAGTAACGAAGATATTCAGAATGTCCTTGGCTCACAGAACGACATGGCTACGATCCGACTTAGATGGAAAGGATTCAGTTGACGATGTTGATACGCTTGCTAATAGACGCGTAAGATCAATTGGTGAAATGATTGAGAATCAATTTAGGATTGGTTTGATACGGGTTGAGAAGGCAGTTAAAGAAGGCTTGAACTTAGCTGAAACAGATGAATTAACTCCACAAGATTTGATTAATTCCAACCCAGTATCAGCTGCGGTTAAAGAGTTTTTTGGCTCTTCTCAATTATCACAATTTATGGATCAAGTAAATCCATTATCAGGTGTAACACACAAGCGTCGTATTTCCGCCTTAGGTCCTGGTGGTTTAACACGTGAGCGTGCTGGCTTTGAAGTGCGTGATGTCCACCCATCTCACTATGGTCGCTTATGCCCAATTGAAACACCAGAAGGCCCAAATATTGGTTTGATTAACACTTTAGCGGTTTATGCTAAGACTAATAAATACGGTTTCTTAGAAACTCCATATCAAGTAGTTAAGAGTGGCAGGGTAACTAATGAGATTATTTATGTTTCTGCAATTGATGAAATTACGCATACTATTGCACAGGCTAATGTTAATGTTAATGCAAAAGGAAAATTTACTGATGATTTAATTTCTTGTCGTCGTAAAAATGAATTTGTTTTAGTAAATTCAGAAGACGTGACTTTAATTGATATTGACTCTAAACAAATATCATCAGTGGCAGCAGCTCTTATTCCATTTTTAGAACATGATGATGCAAATCGTGCATTAATGGGTTCAAATATGCAGCGTCAAGCAGTGCCAACGCTTCGTGCTGAGAAACCATTAGTTGGCACTGGTATTGAGCGTGTTGTTGCAACAGATTCTCGTGTTTGTGTAACTGCTAAACACGGTGGCGTGGTTGAGACAGTTGATGCTTCTCGTATCGTTATTCGTGTTGATTCCAAACATACTAAAGCCAGTGAATTAGGTGTTGATATTTACAATCTTACAAAATATGCACGTTCTAATCAGAATACTTGTATTAACCAAAAGCCTTTAGTTAAAACTGGTGATAAAGTTTGTTCTGACGACGTATTGGCTGATGGACCTTCAACAGATTTAGGCGAATTAGCATTGGGTCAAAATATGAAAATTGCCTTTATGCCATGGAATGGTTATAATTTTGAAGATTCAATCTTAATTTCTGAGCGTGTTATACAAGAAGATCGTTACACTTCAATTCATATTGAAGAATTGACTTCTTATGCACGTGATACTACCTTAGGTTCAGAGGAAATCACAGCCGATATTCCGAATGTTAGTGAATCTGCTCTTGCTAAACTTGATGAGGTTGGCGTGGTATATGTTGGTGCTCGTGTTAATGGTGGCGACATCTTAGTGGGTAAAGTTACGCCTAAGAGCGAAACTGTACTTTCACCAGAAGAAAAATTATTACGTGCTATTTTTGGTGAAAAAGCTAACAATGTTAAAGACTCCTCGTTGCGTGTTGGTGCATCAAAATCTGGTGTGGTTATAGATGTGCAAATCTTTACTCGTGATAGCGTTGCAAAAGATGCAAGAGCGCAAAGTATCGATGAAGGAAGGTTAGCAAAAATTAGGAAAGATATTGATGACGAGTTTGACATTATTGATGGTGATATTTTCCGTCGTATTCGCCTAAAACTTTCAGGTAACGAAGTAACAAAAGGTATTGCTAATATTAAGGTAGGTGAAAAACTAAACGCTAAAACAATGAAACTTTTAACCGATGAAGAACTTGTAAATCTTAAAGTAAAAGATGTAATTGTTAATAAAGAAGTAGCCGCATTGGTTAAGCAGGTTAAAGCGAAACAAGTTGAATTTGATGCCTTTTTTGAAAATGAATGCGCTAAGATTAATGAAGATGCAGAGCTACCACCAGGCGTAATGAAGATGGTTAAAGTTTATGTGGCAACACGTAAAACTCTGCAAGTTGGGGATAAGATGGCTGGTCGTCATGGCAATAAAGGTGTTATTTCGCGTGTATCTCCAGTAGAAGATATGCCATATTTAGCAGATGGCTCTACTATTGACGTGGTGCTTAATCCATTGGGTGTGCCATCTCGAATGAATGTTGGCCAGGTGTTAGAAGTTCATTTGGGTTATGCTGCTAAAGGTTTGGGGGATAAGATTGCTACAATACTTGATGAGAAACGTAGCGAAATGGTTAAAGAAATTAGAGATTTTCTAGATAAAGTTTATAATTCTTATGGCAAGAAAGAAGAGCTTAAATTATTCAGTGATAAAGAAATTATTGAATTAGCCAACAATTTACGCGCTGGTGTGCCAATGGCAACACCAGTATTTGACGGCATTAAAGAAGAAGATATTAAGTCATTATTAAAATTAGCTGGTTTGCCAGAATCTGGCCAAGAACAACTTTATGATGGCCGCACGGGTGAGGCATTTGATCGTCTAATAACGGTTGGTTATATGCATATGTTAAAGCTTAATCATTTAGTTGATGATAAGATGCACGCACGCTCAACAGGGCCTTACTCATTAGTGACGCAGCAACCATTGAGCGGTAAAGCACAGTTCGGTGGTCAACGTTTCGGTGAGATGGAAGTTTGGGCATTAGAGGCCTATGGTGCGGCACATACGTTACGTGAAATGTTAACTGTTAAATCAGATGATGTCGTAGGTCGCGCTAAGATGTATAAGAGTATTGTTGATGGTGTGAATTTAACTGAATCAGCGATGCCAGAATCTTTTAATGTATTAGTTAAAGAGATTCGTTCATTAGGTGTTGATGTTGAGCTTGAACAGCACTAATTAGGAGAATAATATGAAAGATTTAGTAACGATTTTAAAACAGCAAAATAAAGAACAAGATTTTGACGCAATTAGAGTTGGACTGGCTTCTCCTGAGAAGATTCGTTCATGGTCATATGGTGAGGTAAAAAAACCTGAAACTATTAACTACCGTACTTTTAAGCCTGAAAGAGAAGGGTTGTTCTGTGCTAAAATTTTTGGCCCAATGAAAGATTTTGAGTGCTTATGCGGTAAATATAAGCGTATGAAATTTCGTAATGTTGTATGTGAAAAGTGTGGAGTTGAAGTAACACTATCAAAAGTGCGTCGTGAACGTATGGGGCATATTAATTTAGCGGCGCCAGTAGCACATATTTGGTATTTGAAATCATTGCCATCGCGCCTTGGATTATTAATGGATATGACATTAAAAGATATTGAACGTGTTTTGTATTTTGAAGCATTTTTAGTCACAGACCCAGGCTCAACACCATTAATATATAAACAGTTATTGACTGAAGAAATGTATTATGATGCGCTTGATGAATATGGTGACGATGAGTTCGAAGCAAAAATGGGCGCAGAAGCTATTCAAGATATTTTGAAAGAAATGCAACTTGAAAAAGAAGCGGCAAACCTTCGTGAAGATAGCCTTAATACCAAAAGTCAGACTAAGCTTAAAAAGTATAACAAGCGTTTGAAGTTGGTTGATTCCTTGATTCAATCAGGTAATAAGCCTGAGTGGATGGTGCTTAATGTATTACCAATTCTCCCGCCAGACCTACGTCCATTAGTGCCGTTAGATGGCGGTCGTTTTGCGACTTCTGATTTGAATGATTTATATCGACGTGTAATTAATCGCAATAACCGTTTAGCGCGTTTATTAGAGTTGGATGCACCTGAAATTATTGTGCGTAATGAAAAACGCATGTTGCAAGAAGCGGTTGACTCATTGATTGATAATGGTCGTCGTGGACGCGCAGTAATGGGTAATAATCGTCGTCCACTTAAATCAATTGCTGATATGATTAAAGGTAAACAAGGTCGTTTCCGTCAGAATTTATTAGGTAAGCGTGTTGACTATTCAGGTCGTTCGGTGATTGTTTGTGGCCCATATCTCAAATTACACCAATGTGGATTGCCAAAGAAAATGGCATTAGAATTATTTAAGCCATTTATTTATAATCGTCTACAATCACAAAATTTAGCATCGACTATCAAAGCTGCGAAGAAAATGGTAGAAGCAGAAGTACCAGAAGTTTGGGATATTTTAGAAAAAGTTGTGCATCAGCATCCAGTGTTGCTTAATCGTGCACCAACACTACATCGTTTAGGCATTCAAGCATTTGAACCATTATTGATTGAAGGCAAAGCTATTCAATTACATCCGTTAGTTTGTGGCGCATTTAATGCTGACTTTGATGGCGATCAAATGGCGGTACATGTGCCTTTATCTGAAGAGGCACAATTAGAGGCAAGAACTTTAATGTTAGCTTCTAACAACGTTTTGCATCTTGCAAGCGGTGAGCCAATTATCGTACCTTCACAGGATGTAATTTTAGGTCTTTATTATATGACACGTGATATGGTTAACCAAAAAGGCGAAGGCATGATTTTTGCCAATGCTGTTGAAGCATTGAATGCTTATGAGTCAGGCGCAGAAGTCGGAGGCCAAGCGGTCTTAGGAAGACAAGTCCAAACAGCAACTCCTTGGTAAGTATCAGCCAAGTAATAAACGTATTGTTGAAACAACTGTTGGTCGTGGAATTTTTTCAAGAATTTTGCCAGCTGGCTTGTCATTTGATTTGATTAACAAAGCGATTAGTAAAAAAGTAGTATCAAACTTAATTCATATTTGTTACCAAACACAAGAATTGAAAGACACAGTGATCTTTGCTGACCAAATGATGTATATGGGCTTTCAATACTCAACCAAGTCAGGTATTTCATTTTGTTCAAATGATATGACTATTCCAGATAGTAAATCGAGCATGATTGATGAGGCACACAAACAAGTTAAAGAGGTTCAAAAACAGTATGCACAAGGTATAGTGACCGATGGTGAGCGCTACAATAAGGTAATTGATATTTGGTCACGAACTTCTGAAACTGTTGCAAAAGCTATGATGGACGAAATTGGATTTGATAATTTTAAAAATTCCGATGGTAAGCTTGAGAAGTTGCCTTCGTTTAATTCAGTTTATATGATGGCTGATTCTGGCGCACGCGGTTCTCCTGCGCAAATGCGTCAGTTAGCTGGTATGCGTGGCCTAATGGCAAAACCAGATGGCTCAATTATTGAAACACCAATTGGCAACTCAACTCCTTGGCTCACAGAACGACATGGCTACGATCCGACTTCACATGGTGCACGTAAAGGTTTGGCTGATACGGCACTTAAAACAGCGAATTCAGGTTACTTAACGCGCCGTTTAGTTGACGTTGCACAAGACTTAGTTGTAAATAAAGAAGATTGTGGCACAGAAAATGGACTGACGATGAAAGCAACTATAGAAGGTGGCAATATTGTACAGACATTAGGAGATGCAGTCCTAGGTCGTGTAATCTCTGAAGATGTCATATCGCCAGACTCAAAAGAAGTATTGTTTGCCAAGGGCTATCTAGTGACATTAGAAGATTCAGATAATATTAACGATATTGGTGTGGAGTCTATTAAGGTGCGCTCTACTATTACTTGTGATGCGCGTTATGGAGTATGTTCTTCTTGTTATGGCAATGATATGGCACGAGGTCATAAGATTGGTGTTGGCGAAGCAGTTGGTGTAATTGCAGCACAGTCAATTGGTGAGCCTGGAACACAGTTAACTATGCGCACTTTCCACATTGGTGGAGCGGCATCTGCATCAACTACGGTGAGTAGTATTAATGTTGATAATGATGGTGAGGCTAATTTTGAAAACCTTAAATCAATCACCAATGCAAGTGGCAACTTAGTAGTAATTTCTCGTTCTACTGAAGTTACAATTCGCAATGACAAAGGTCAAGAAGTTGAGCGTTATAAGGTGCCTTATGGTGCAGTTGCACATGTTAAAAATGGTGGTAAAGTTAAGGCGAAAGATAAGATTGCAGACTGGGATCCACATACGCACCCAATTATTTCTGAGAAGGCAGGCCGTGTAGTTTTTGTTGATTTTGTAGATGGCGTAACAGTAAATAAAAATACAGATCCGTTAACTGGACTTGTTTTTTTTGAGATTGTTGACGAAGGCGAAAGGTCAATGGCAGCTAAAGACTTTAAACCGATGATTAAAGTAGTCGAAGAAAAAGATTCTGAAGTTGTGTTGTCAACACACTATTTACCATCAGGAGTTAAGATTAATTTGAGAGATAATCAAGTAATTTCAGCTGGTGAAATTTTAGCAAAAATTTCTAAAGATCAATCTAAGACCAGTGATATTACAGGTGGTTTACCACGTGTTGCAGACTTATTTGAAGCGCGTAAAGCAAAAGACCATTCACTTCTTGCAGAAGTAAGTGGTATTGTTAGTTTCGGTAGTCCAACCAAATCTAAGGATCGTTTAATAATTACTTCACAAGAAGGTGAAGCCACTGAAATGATGATACACAAATGGCGTCAAATTAATGTGTTTGATGGTGAAACTGTTGAGAAAGGTGATGTTATTTCTGATGGGCCATCAAACCCGCACGATATTTTGCGTTTATTAGGTGTAGAGGCATTGGCGAGTTATGTGGTTAAAGAAGTACAGAATGTTTATCGCCTACAAGGCGTAAATATTTCTGATAAGCACATTGAAGTGATTGTTAAGCAGATGTTACGCAAAGTAGAAGTGCTTGATGTAGGCGATTCTAAATTTGTAAATGGCGAAACAGCTGAGTATGCTGGTGTGGTTGATGTTAATAAACAACTAGTAGCACAAGGCAAGGATCCAGTGATTTATCAAAGATTACTAATGGGTATTACTAAGGCATCATTGGCGACTGAATCATTTATTTCTGCGGCATCATTCCAAGAAACAACACGTGTGTTGACCGAAGCTTCAACTACTGGTCGTGTTGATAACTTGCAAGGTTTAAAGGAAAATGTTATTGTTGGTCGTTTAATTCCGGCAGGAACAGGCTTTGTTTATCATATGGATCGTAAAGCACATCGCATGAAAAATATAATGCAAGCTACGGAAGCAGAAGCGGCACTTTCGGCTGAATTGAGTGAAGCAGATATGGAGGTAAAAACATCTACTGAAGGGTAGTAGTTATTACTGATAAATAAAAAAGCCACGCTAACTTACATTAGAGTGGCTTTTTTTATTTTTGATATAAAATACATTTATGAATAGAATAAGTTTTGATAAATATGTGGTTGATGGATATAATCATATTCCCGTTTACAAAATCATTTCAATTGATATAAATGATAATACAGTTTTAGACTTGTATTTAAAAATAGCCAATAATCCTTATTCTTATCTTTTTGAATCAGTTGAAGGAGGTGATAAATGGGGTCGCTACTCTATAATTGGCTTGCACGCACAAACTGTTATTAAAGTATTTGATTATGATGTGCATATAGAGCGCCAAGGTGAGTTATTTGAGTCAAATAAAGTGAACGATCCATTAGCGTGGGTTGAAGAGTACTTGAGTCAATACAAAGTACCGAAGATGGATGAGTTGCCAGATTTTAATGGTGGATTAGTTGGTTATTTTGGTTATGAGATCATTCGTTATATTGAGTCAAAATTAGCCAAAATTGATCAACAAGATGAATTGGGAATGCCTGATATTTTGTTAATGGTATCTAATGATTTAGTGGTATTTGACAATGTGTTGAATCAAGCATTTATCATAACCCATATTGATCCAAATACGCAGAACTATGAAGATGCACAAACACAACTGGATAAAATTTTAAATAAAATTCAAACACCATACAAATGTGAACAATATCAATCTGATAATTTAGAAGAACGAGATTTTGTTTCAAGTTTTGGTGAGGGTAACTATAAGGCCGCAGTTGAGAAAATTCAACAATATATTATCGCAGGTGATGTTATGCAAGTAGTCCCGTCTCAACGACTTAGCGCTAAATTCAGTGCGCCACCTGTGGAGTTATATCGTCAAGTGCGTCTTTTAAACCCATCACCTCATATGTATTATCTTAATTTAGGAGATAGTGCAATTGTCGGCTCATCACCTGAAATTTTAACACGTATCGATAAAAATAGACGTGCAACTGTACGCCCTCTTGCTGGCACGCGTTCTCGTGGTCAAAATGAAGCACAAGATTTAGCATTAGAAAAAGATTTGTTAGCAGACGAAAAAGAAATCGCCGAACATTTAATGTTAATTGACCTTGGTCGTAATGATCTTGGCCGTATTGCTAAAATAGGTAGTATTGATTTAACCGATAAAATGTCTATTGAACGTTATTCACATGTGATGCACATTGTGTCAAATGTTGAATGTGTTTTACGAGATGGAGTGAGCGCGATTGATGTGTTGAAGGCTACATTTCCGGCAGGTACGCTTAGTGGTGCGCCAAAAGTACGTGCAATGGAAATTATTAATGAGGTTGAGTCACTTAAACGTAATATTTATTCAGGTGCGATTGGTTATCTTTCTTGGCATGGTTGTATGGATATGGCGATTGCCATTCGCACTGCAGTAATTAAAGATGAAATACTCTATATTCAGGCTGGAGGAGGTGTTGTTTATGATTCAGTGCCACAATCTGAGTGGGATGAAACCATGCATAAAGCGTATGCGCTTATTAAGGCTTCTGAACAAGTTTAGAATACCATAATATTATGCTTTAATAATAGTCTTGCAATTATTTTTAATGTAAGTATTATTATTGCGTAGTTGGTATTTATAAACTCAACCAAGAGTTTTATTTTTTTTTAAACAAATAGGAGAAAAAATGATTAAGAATAAACATTTTTCCATATTAGCATTATTCGTAGCAGCAAGTGTCGTAATTTTTGCAACATCTTCTTATGCAGATAAGAAAGGAGAAAAAGCGCTAAAAGATGCGGCTAAATCGTGTAAACAAGTATATCCTATGGACATTGAAGGTTGCGCACCTGCATTTAGTAGAAGTCATGGTAATTGTTTAGGCTGTCATAATATTCAAGGAGGTACGCAGACGGGTAATATTGCGCCACCACTTATTGCAATGAAAGCAAGATTTCCAAGTAGAGCAACTTTAAGAGCAAAAATTTGGGATATAACAGTTGATAATCCAAATTCTTTAATGCCACCAATGGGCAAGCATAAAATATTAACTGAAAAGCAAATTGATTCAGTTACAGATTTTATTCATTCACTATAAATAAGGAGAGAAGTCGGATCGTAGAAGATTATTTTTAAAAAGTGCAATGGCAAGTTCTGCAGTTGTAACTGCAGTAGGAGCTGGCTTATTAATACCATCAACAGTTTTTGCCGCTTCAGCAAAATTTAAAGGTTTATCAAATGATGTGATATCACGTGGGAAAAGTGCTGCTAAAGGTTCATTTAAGTTTAAAGCCCCTAAAATTGCTGAGAATGGCGCGGTAGTTCCAATGGAAGTAGACGCCTCTAAAATGAATAACGTTAGTAATATTTCTTTTTTAGTGATGACTAATGCTACACCACTAGCAGCTTCATTTAACTTTTCTGGTGCAGTTGGTTTTGTCTCTACTCGTATTAAGATGGGTAAAACTTCAGAAGTAGATGCGCTAGTTACTGCAGATGGTTATACAACTAAAATAACAAAAGAAGTTAAGGTAACTATTGGCGGCTGCGGCGGTTAATTTGATATATTAATTATTAATTAGGAGAAACTATTATGGCAAAGATTAAATTAAAGCCAAAGGCTAGAAAAGGTATTATTACTATTAAAGCATTAATTAAACACCCAATGGAAACCGGTCTTCGCAAGAAGAAAGGTAAAATAGTTCCTGCAAATCACATTGAGAGTTTGATTGTATTGCATAATGGTAACAAAGTGGTTGATGCAAGTATTGGCAGTGCAGTGTCTAAAGATCCATACTTTAAGTTTAAAGTTGCCGGTGTTAAAGGTGATATGATTGAACTTAAATATGAAGATAATAAAGGTAAAGCTGGTTCTAAGATTGCAAAGTCTAAGTAATTTTGTTTTTTATTAAGGAGAGAGTAATGAAAAAAATTATAACAACAATAGCAGTGGCATCTTTATTAAGCTCAGCTGTTGTATTCGCAGCACAGCAGTCGTCAGTTGTTCAAGCTGATATTGATGCTTTTCAAGGTTATTTTAAGAAGAAATTCCCTAACTTATCGTTTAATGATTTTGTACAACTCCTTGGCTCACAGAACGACATGGCTACGATCCGACTTTGATGGAAATGCCTCCGTTTGAAGACCATGTTGAGAAAGGTGAGAAGTTATGGAAGAAAACATTTAGAAATGGTAAGAATTATTCTAGTTGTTTTTCCGGTAATGATAAAACTATACGCACTCAATTTCCAAGATGGGATACTGTAAAAAGTAGAGTTGAAACCTTAGAACAAGCTATTATTGATTGCCGTGTTAAAAATGGTGAAAAAAAAATTGGCTCTGGTAAAGGTAGATTGGCATGGATTTCGGCTTACTTAACTACTATTGCTGAAGGTCAGGTGATTAATGTAATTGTTCCAGAAGGCGACGCTAAAGCATTGAAGGCTTATAAAGATGGTAAAAAGTTCTTTTATTCTAAGCGTGGACAGTTAAATCTTTCTTGTGCAAATTGCCATGTAGACTACGCAGGTCGACGTATTCGTGGTGACATATTGTCACCAGCATTAGGTCATACTACACATTTCCCAGTATGGCGTGGTAAATGGGCTAAGAGCAAAGGTGATGGTTTTGGAACTATTCAGCGTCGTTATGGTGGTTGTAATAAGCAGGTTCGCGCTAAACCATTTAAAAGACATCGTAAAGAATATAACAATCAAGTCGGATCGTAGCCATGTCGTTCTGTGAGCCAAGTAATGGTATGGAGATTTCTGGTACTGAGTATAGACAATAAAGGAGAATATCATGAAAAAACTATTGTTAATAACATTAACTGCATTTGCTTTGTCTATTCAAGTTGATTCAATTGCGGCAGATTACACGTATAATTGGAATAACCCTCCATCTGTTAAAGCCTTTAAGCCTAAAATTTATAAGCGGTCTAAAGTCTCTAAGCCTAAACTTTCTAGAACATGTAAAAATGCAATCTCTGCAGCAAGTGCTGAGAATAAGAAAGCTAGAAAAGTTGGTTTTGAATGGCGTGATACAGGAAAATTTATTAAACAAGCTAAAAAGGCTGGTGGTAAAAAATGTGTGAAATTGGCTAATATGGCTAAAAATCAAGCAATTCTTGCCCAAAAGCAAGCTATAAGTCAGATCAATGCAGGTCATATGGGTTTTTAGATTTATATAGCTATCTGAAAAAAAGTACCCCTTTATTGGGGTATTTTTTTGTCTATAAGAAAATAGTAGTTAATTATAAAAAATGTTAAGATAATGGCTGTTTGCGTTATTTAATAGACTTTAGAGTAAAAAAATTATTTTATATCTATAGGTAATTTTAAAATATTTATTTCGATATGGATTTAGTGCTATTATGTCATGCTTAATTCAGGAGCTATTTTTTAGAATATAAATACTAAGAAATATTAGAGCAGTAGCTCATTATTATTTAAATTTTTTTAATATTTACAATTAAGTTATATCGTAACTTACCTTATCATAATGTTAAGTTTTAAAATTATTTTTATCATTGTTTTAGTTAATTTTAAGATTAAAATTAAACTTTTAAAAACAGAACGACATGGCTACGATCCGACTTATTTAAATGTTTACTGAATTTGTACACCTTCAATGCCGTAGCGAATACTCTATTGATAATAGTTTGATTCGCATACCAAAATTAGTTAATCAAGTTAAAAAACTAGGTATGAGTGCGATTTCATTAACAGACAATGGTAATTTATTCGCCGCCATAAAGTTTTATAAGGCGGCAAAAAGTTCTGGTATTAAGCCAATTTTTGGTACTGAAATTATACTTGAAGATGAAGGTAAAAAATCTTCTTTATTGCTCTTGTGTCAAAATCAACAAGGTTATTTAAATCTATCTGAATTAATTTCTTTATCTTATCTGAAAGATAGAGGTATAAATGACGCAAGCATTAGTGCTGAACAATTAATTCAGTACAATTATGGGTTGATATTGATTGCACCAGCGATCCATAGTGATATAGCGCAAGCACTAATTGAGAATCAAAAACCTAAGGCAAAAGAAAAAGCGATTATTTGGAAAACTACATTTGGAGATAGGTTTTATTTAAGCGTGCAACGCACAAACCGTATTCATGACGAACAACACTTACACCTTTGTGTTGAATTAGGTTTGGAGCTTAACATTCCATTAGTAACAACTAATGATGTGGTTTTCCTAGAAAAAAATGAATTTGAGGCACATGAGGCGCGCATCTGTATTTCTCATGGTGGTTTATTAGATGATGCTAGACGTGAAAAACACTATTGTGAAGAGCAGTATCTAAAATCTGGCGAAGAGATGATTGCATTGTTTTCTGATTTACCTGAAGTTATTAGTAATACTATTCAAATCGCTAAGCGCTGTAATGTGCATTTTGAATTATACAAAAAGAATTATTTGCCAAATTTCCCTGTGCCTGAAGGCGTTAGTATGGCGGAGTTCTTTTCGCAAGAATCAAAGTTAGGCTTGGATAAGCGCTTAGATGGGTTGGATGTTAGACGTAAGATTTATGATGAGCGCTTACAGTTTGAACTTTCAGTGATTGTGCAAATGAACTTCTCTGGTTATTTTTTAATTGTTGCTGATTTTATTCGCTGGTCTAAAGATAATGGCATACCAGTTGGTCCTGGTCGTGGATCTGGATCAGGTTCGCTGGTAGCGTATGCGCTTGGTATTACCAATATTGACCCGATTAAGCATGAATTATTATTTGAAAGATTTTTAAATCCTGAACGTGTTTCTATGCCAGACTTTGATGTGGATTTTTGCACCGATCGTCGTGATGAAGTAATTGAGTATGTAGCGCAAAAATATGGTTCTGAAAAAGTATCGCAGATTATTACTTATGGCACTATGGCGGCTAAGGGTGTAGTGCGTGATGTAGGACGTGTTTTAGGGCATCCTTATGGCTTTAGTGATCGTATTTCTAAATCTATTCCAAATGATTTAAAAATCAATCTATCACGTGCATTAGGTCGTTTTTCAGAGGATGAATCTCAAGAAAATAAAGACAAATGGCTCTCGAAAGAATTAATCAATAGATATAACTCTGAGGAAAGCGTAACAACGCTAATAGATCTATCTTTACAGTTAGAAGGCTTAGTGCGCAATGTCAGTACACACGCAGGCGGTGTATTGATTGCACCAAGTAAAATTAGTGATTTTTGTCCAGTCTACAAGGCTAGTAAAGAAGATAGTGTTGTGTCACAATTTGATATGAAAGATATTGAAGCACTTGGGTTAGTTAAGTTTGATTTTTTAGGTTTGTCAAACTTAACAGTAATTGATAAAACCGTAAAACTTATTTATGCAAAGGGATTAAGCGAAGAACTGATTGATATTGATGCTTTGTTACTAGATGATAAAGGTGTTTATGATTTATTGCAGCGTTGCGACACTACTGGTATTTTTCAGTTAGAGTCTGAAGGTATGCGTGGTTATCTAAAGAAATTGCAAGCCGATTCATTTGAAGATATTGTAGCAATGCTTGCTTTATATCGCCCAGGTCCACTTGATGCAGGCATGGTAGATGATTATATCAATGTAAAACATGGCAAGCAAGAAGCGAAATACCCACACCCAATGTTGGAAGATATTTTAAAGCCAACTAATGGTGTATTCTTATATCAAGAACAGGTGATGAAGTCAGCACAGGTGATGGCGGATTATTCACTTGGCGGAGCAGATTTATTGCGTAGGGCAATGGGTAAAAAGATTGTTGAAGAAATGGACGTGCAACGAGATGTATTTGTTAAGGGTGCGGCTAAACATGATATTGACGAGATTAAAGCTAATGAAGTTTTTGATTTAATTGATAAATTCTCAGGTTATGGCTTTAATAAGTCACACTCGGTAGCATATGCCTATATATCATATCAAACAGCTTGGCTTAAGGTGCACTATCCCGCTGCTTTTATGGCATCTGTGCTTTCAGGAATGATGACTGACACAGATAGGGTTAGTTTTACTGTTGGGGAAACACAAGTCATGCAGGTCACCATCAAAGGTCCAAATGTGAATGAATCTATGTATGAATTTAGTATTCAAGATGACAAAACACTGACTTATGGATTGGGCGCTATTAAAGGTGTTGGCAAGTCTTTAGCTGAAGCCTTGGTTGCTGAACGTAGAAAGAACGGAGATTACCAAAATTTGTTTGATTTTTGTATGCGTATAGAAAAGAGAACTCTTAATAAACGTGCCTTAGAGGCTTTAATTTATAGTGGCGCTTTAGATGAGTTTAGAATTGATAGGGCAATTTTGATTAATACTTATCCTAGTGCAATGCGACAAGCTGAGCAACGACAAAATGATCATTTAAGTGGGCAAAGTGGTTTGTTTACTAATGTGTTAGAGTGTAATGAATATGAGACGAACTATTTATTAACACCAAGTTTTTCATTTAGACAAATACTGCAATTTGAAAAGATGACAATGGGCTATTATTTTTATAATCATCCAACTGATGAATACAAGTATGATTTACAATATATTTCTGCCACTTTACCTAGTGAGACAGTGCTTAGGAATAATAAAGAAGTACGATTATTAGGACTTCTTTCTTATGTGTATTATAGAAGTACAAAGAATGGCAAATTAATGGCTTCAATTACACTTGAGGATAATAAAAGCACATTAAATGGAATTATTTTTCCCAAAGTATTAAGTGCAGAAATAAATGCAGAGAATTCTATGAGTGATGCTCTAGTTGTAGATACAGTAGTTGTGGTTTCTGGAAAAATAGAAAGAGATGATTATCGTGATGGCTGGCAATTGGTGGTTAATAAAATTGAAAACATAGATGTGGTGAAAGAAAAATATGCCAAAAACTTTGATATATTTCTTAATAATCAACATTCATCATTATTTGAAAAACTTTCAACAGTTCTTAAAAAAAACCAGGGTAAATGCCAAGTTATACTACATTATAAGGTTGAACAATCTATAGGTTTTTTACTATTAAATACAACATATTGCGTTACCCCAAATCAACAATTAATTAATGAAATTAATACGTTGTTAAGCAGCCATCAGTCTAGCCGTATTAATTATTTGCATTGACGCAAATAGTAATGTGCAGATTCTTTTCAAGTCGGAGGCCAAGCGGTCTTAGGAAGACAAGGAATATCAATTTGACCAGAACAACTGGTTTTTAATACTTTAATTCCATTGGATTGATAGCGCTTAATAATAGCTTTAGCAGGGTGTTTGAATCGATTATTAAAGCCATTAGATACTACAATCAATGACGGAGATACTGCATTTAAGAATTCCTGTGTTGAAGATGTCTTGCTACCATGATGTGGTGCAAACATAATGGTACTTTTGAGTTTTTCTTTATTATTTTGTACAAGATTATATTCGGCTTTCTTCTCAATATCTCCAGTAAGTAGTACACTATGTTTCCTATTAGAGATTTTAAGTACACAAGAAGCATTATTATTCTTTAAGTCTGTATCTTTATCAGGGTTTAGTATTTCAAATATCACGCCATCCCATTTCCAATTTTGCCCTTTTTGACAAATAAAAGTCGTTCTAATTTTTTCAGGAATTGAGCTAAGTATCTCGTCTATTTTAAAATTTTTTAAAATATTATTAAGTCCACCAATATGGTCGTTATCATCGTGAGAAATAATAACTTTATCTAAATGTTGAATATGCTTTGCACGAAGATAAGGTGTAATGCTACAACTCCTTGGCTCACAGAACGACATGGCTACGATCCGACTTAAACATGGTTTCTGGTTTGTACTATAGTAGCTAACCCTTGGCCCACGTCAAGTGTAGTAATTAGCACCGAATTGTTATCTATTTTAGGATTAGGTACAAATAGAATTAAGCCTAAAATAGGTATAGATAACAAACGAAGTTTTAATTCTTTTGGAATAATAATAATAAATACTAAAAAGATAAAAAATGTCAAATCTGTCAATGATGTTTGCGTGTAATTCCATTGATTAAAATCAAATTGTTGTAATTGTTTTAGAAAAATAGATAGATAAATCAATGACTTATTAGCAATGAAAAAACTTATTTCTGATAAATCAGTAAGGCCACTAAAAGTTAATAATGCACCAATTATTGATAGCGGAGTGGTGATAAAACTAAATACTGGAATGGCAATTAAATTTGCAATTGGCGATAAAACCGAAGTAGAAGAAAAAAACCAGATTGTAAGTGGTAATGTAGAAAAACTAATGAGTAACTGTATATAAATTAGGCGATATAGCCAAGATTTATTCTGATGTTGTGCGGAGCCATAGATAATTACTGCTACCACATAAAATGATAGCCAAAACCCAATACTAAGAACACTTAATGGGTTATATAGTAATGTTAGTATTAACGCTATACCATATAATTGCCAAATATTATTGTGACGTTTAAGAATAATTGATATAAATACTACGCTTGCCATAATAAAGGCACGGACTGTTGGAATTGAAAAGCCAGAAATCAACGTATATAATAATGCAGATATAATCCCAAAGTAAGCAGCTGCAATCTTTGCAGGTATTATTATATTTAAGCGTGGACAATGGCGCCATAAAAGTTGTATTAGCAAGAACATGAGGCCAGATATAAGTCCAATATGCAATCCAGAAATTACACTAAGATGAGTGGTGTTAGTAGATTTAAACAATGACCACTGTACATCAGGAATTAAAGAGCGGTCGCCTATAATTAATGCATTAATTACACCACCAAATTCTTTTTTTTCCAAAAATGGCGATAGTAAATAGCGGATATCTTGTCTAATTCTATCTATTGACAAAGTGTTGCCAATGGCATTAATACGCTTATTATCAATTGAAGTACGCACATAACCTGTAGCATCAATGCGTTTATAGAATAACATTTTTCATAATCAAAACTACTTAGATTTTGATAACTATTATTGTGTTTTAATTTTAAGAGTAATTGCCAGGATTCTCCTACACGCAAATTAGGCACCTTGAATAAGGTAGTAGTTTGATTATTATAATGACTGCGCCATACTAATTTTAATCGTCCTTGTATGGGATAACTTGTCTTAAAAATAAACTTTGTACTGCTTAAGGTTTTCTCTGGTAATTCCACAATTTCACCTTTAATAAGAATTGGCTTATTAAGATAATCATGCTGGATTTGAGTGTTTAAAACCTGTGTTGATATAAATCCCATCCAAATAAAACCAAGTACTAAAATAGCTAAATTTAAATACAGTATTTTATGGTGCTTAAATGTCGTTAAAATTGTTAGAAATATCGTGAAAAATATCAGCCATTCCACAGGGCTTATTTGCAGTGTACTTTTGAATGAAAATAACCCAATTCCGAGTAAGAAACTAAGGGCGTAAATTAACACAAATAGTGGCGATAAAATGATGTCATAATTTTTTATAAATTTTATAAATTTATAAGTTTATAATTATTTAATATTCTATGAAATTTCCAATTTAATACATAAAACTTATAAAGTTTTCCCCTATAAATTTAAAAAAAATTTAAAAAAAAATACATTTTTAATTTTTTCCATTTTTTTTTATAAATTATTGATTTTTAATTAAAAAAAATAAGTGATTGTTTTTTGTTCAAAACTATAAGAAAGTGCAATATATAAGTACTTCGACCTATTTTTATAAAGATATTAACAGAGTTATCCACATATTTGTTGGTAACTCTGTTGAATATTGATTTAACAAGGTTTTTTGTATTAAAAAAATTTCTCACTTAGTATTTCAATGATTTTCCGACCTAGTTTTTGTTTGCTATTTTTTTTTATTTTTATACTATTCTTTTGATCTAAAAATAACACCTCATTTTCATCACTTTTAAATCCTAAATTGCTCTTGGAAACGTCATTTAAAATAATGGCGTCACAGCCTTTATTTTTTAATTTGTTTTTGGCATTTTTAATAAAATTTTGTGTTTCTGCAGCAAAACCAATGCACAAAGGTTTTTTTGTTAATTCACATACTTTTTTTAAAATGTCTTTAGTGGGTGTTAAAGTCGGATCGTAGCCATGTCGTTCTGTTCAGTTTTCTTAATTTTATTTTTTTCAATGTTTTTCATTGAGTAATCACTCACTGCAGCACAAGCAATAAAAATATCTTGTCCGGCAATATTATCCATTACCGATTGGTACATTTCCTTAGCGCTCATTGCTGATATTATCTGTGCTTTTTGATTAAGTGTGACATTGATATTACCATGTACTAATGTTACTTGTGCACCAGACTCAATACAAGCATCTGCAAGCGCTGAACCCATCTTACCACTAGAATGATTTGATAGATACCTAACAGGATCTATCACTTCAATAGTTCCGCCTAAGGTAATTAGGACTTTTTTACCACTAAGTTTAGTATTTTGAAAAATATTCCCAACTCTTTGAGCGATATAACTAGACTTAGCTAAGCGACCTTCACCGATATCGCCACATGCTTGCCAACCACTTTCTGGCGCAATAATTAAAATTTGACGTTTGGCTAATTTTTTTAAGTTTGCCTGTACGCTATTAGAAGTATACATTTGTTGATTCATGGCAGATGCAATGAATATTGGGCAATTACTTGCTAGGATGACACTGCCAAGTAAATCGCTCGCCTTACCCAAAGTAAGATTGGCAATGGTATTAGCACTTGCTGGTGCAATTAATATTGTGTCCGCCCATTTAGCCAGTTCGATATGTCTTATGGAAAGTTCAGCTTCTTTATCCCATAAATTATTATATACTTTATTTTTTGAAGTTACTTGTAACGATAATTCAGTAATAAATTGAGACCCACCTTTGGTAAGTATGACACGTACTTCTGCGCCTAAATCTTGCAAACGACGCACAATATTTGGCGCTTTGTAAGCAGCAATTGATCCACTAACGCCTAAGATAATATTTTTATTATTTAATGACCCATTCATTTTAGTGTTGCCGTTATTTTAATATCTTTACCTACCATTCTAATATCTTTAATATCTAATACTAAGCATTTATCCATTTGTTGAATGGCAATATTAATCATTGAAATGGCATCGCTACCCATTAATATAGGTGCAATGTATATAATAAATTCGTCAACCAATCCTTTTTTTATCATAGCACCAATTAACTTAGGACCTGCTTCTAGTAATACGCTATTAATATTTTGCTGAGTTAATTGCACTAAGACATGATGTAAATCTAACTTTCCAGCATTATTTAGTTGAGTATTCTTGCACAGAACGACATGGCTACGATCCGACTTCATTATTGGAAAATAGTTTGAGCGTAGTGTCAGTAATTTGATTTTTGCCATCAATAACAACGCGAAGTGGCGTATTATTAATATTACCAAGACGAACTGTCATTGATGGGTTATCTGCTAATACTGTGCCAGAGCCAGTGAGTATAGCTTGATTTTTTGCACGTAATTTTTGCACATCATGTCTTGCTTCTTTACTAGTAATCCATTTGCTTTGTCCAGACGCCATAGAGGTTTTGCCATCTATACTCATGGCTATTTTACAAGTAACAAAAGGCAAGCCTGTTTCCATGCGTTTGATAAAACTGCGGTTGATATTTCTAGATTCGTCTTTAAGCAAGCCAATTTTAACAATAATGCCAACATATTCCAGCATTGCCACACCCTTGCCATTAATTATAGGGTTAGGATCAAGCGTAGCAATTACAACTTTTTTTACACCTGCGTCAATGATGGCTTGAGTACATGGCGGTGTTTTGCCTTGATGTGTGCATGGCTCTAAAGTTACATACAGTGTAGAGCCATCAGCTTGGTGGTTGATTTGCGCCAATGCATTAATCTCTGCATGAGCTTCACCGAAGGTTTTATGAAGTCGGATCGTAGCCATGTCGTTCTGTGAGCCAAGGAGTTGACTCTCTAACAATTACACAGCCCACCATAGGATTAGACCCAACACCGTACCTACCTTTGCGAGCAAGTTTAAGCGCTAGCGACATAAATCGCGTGTCATTTGTTGAAAAAGTTGCCACAATAGTTATAATTACTCGTAAAATCAATTATATTTTACCTAAGGAAGAATCATAATGGATGCACAAAAGAAACAAGCGCTAAAAGCAGCATTGTCGCAAATTGATAATAAATTTGGAAAGGGCTCAGTTATGTTTTTAGGTGATTCAGGATATAATACTGACATTGAAGCTGTTTCTACAGGTAGTTTAAGTTTAGATATTGCGCTTGGTATTGGTGGATTACCTCGTGGGCGTGTAATTGAAATTTATGGGCCTGAGTCATCAGGCAAAACTACTTTAGCGTTACATGTAATTGCAGAAATTCAAAAGACTAGTGGTACGGCAGCTTTTATTGATGCAGAGCATGCATTAGACCCTCAATATGCTAAAAAACTCGGAGTTAATACGAATAAATTGTTGATTTCTCAACCAGATACAGGTGAGCAAGCGTTAGAAATTACTGATATATTAGTGCGTTCAGGCGGCACAGATATTGTGGTGGTTGATTCGGTTGCTGCGCTTACACCAAAGTCTGAGATTGAAGGCGATATGGGTGCGTCACATATGGGATTGCAAGCGCGTCTAATGTCTCAAGCATTAAGAAAATTAACAGCTCACAGAACGACATGGCTACGATCCGACTTTTAACCAATTACGTATGAAAATTGGCGTTATGTTTGGTAATCCTGAAACTACTACAGGAGGCAATGCATTGAAGTTTTATGCATCGGTGCGCCTAGATATTCGTCGAATAGGTGCAATTAAAAAAGGTGATGAAATATTAGGCAACGAAACTCGTGTCAAGGTATTAAAAAATAAAGTAGCGCCACCATTTAAACAAGCAGAGTTTCAAATTCTTTATAATGAAGGAATCTCTCGTGAAAGTGAAATTATTGATTTAGGTGTGCAACATGGTTTTGTAGAAAAATCTGGTGCATGGTATAGCGTCAAAGGTGAAAGAATAGCTCAAGGTAGAGATAATGCACGCGATTATTTGAAGGAACATACAAAAATGAGTGCAGATTTAGAGGCAAAAATTAAGCAAAAAATATTGGCACCAGAGAAGATTATATAAAACAAAATGCTATCTCTAAGTAAAACGGCTTATGACAATGCTTTAGAAATGCTCGCTAGACGCGAGCATTCTTATTTGGAGCTTTATAAAAAACTCTTAAGTTGTTATAAAGAATATGAAGTAGAGCAAGCGTTGGAAAAACTCAAAAGTCAAAATTATCAATCTGATGAGCGTTTTTCCAGCGAGTTTATTCAGATGCGCTTTAATCAAGGCAAAGGACCTGTCAAGATAGCCATTGATTTAAAGCAACGAGGCATCGAAAATTTTGATTTATCTGAATATGATTTCTTTGCTTTAGCAAAACAAGTCAGAGTGTCAAAATATGGTGAAGAAGTGCCAAAAAATTATAAAGAGAAAGCCAAACAACAGCGGTTTCTGCAATACAGAGGTTTCGATTTTGAGCATATTAAACAAGTCGGATCGTAGCCATGTCGTTCTGTGAGCCAAGGAGTTGACTCTCTTTTAATTTTTTTTTCATATAATTATGAAATTTAATTTAAAAAACTAGACCCAACTCCTTGGCTCACAGAACGACATGGCTACGATCCGACTTGGTGCAATGATATTTGATAGAGGCGTGGTTGAAACGCCAGCATTTATGCCAGTTGGTACTTATGGTACGGTTAAAGCAATGACACCTGAAGAAGTTCTAAATATTGGTGCACAAATTATTCTTGGCAACACCTTTCATTTGGCAATTACTCCAGGCACTGATGTGATTATGGCGCATAGTGGGTTGCATAATTTTATGCATTGGGAAGGACCTATTTTGACAGATTCAGGCGGTTTTCAAGTATTTAGTTTGGGTGATATGCGAAAAATTAGCGAAGCAGGTGTTGATTTTCGTTCACCAAAAGATGGTGCTAAAATTTTTATGGGGCCAGAGGAATCTATGCAAATTCAGTATGACTTAGGTTCAGATATTGCAATGATTTTTGATGAATGTACACCTTATACAGCTGATAAAGTAATAGCAGAACAATCTATGCAGTTATCATTACGTTGGGCACAGCGCTCAAAAGATGCATATGATTTGTTAAGCAATGAGAATGCATTATTTGGCATCGTACAAGGCGGTATGTATAAAGATTTACGCTGTGAATCAGCCGCAGTTTTAATAA
This sequence comes from Candidatus Thiodubiliella sp., assembly GCA_029237605.1. Taxonomy (GTDB): domain Bacteria; phylum Pseudomonadota; class Gammaproteobacteria; order PS1; family Pseudothioglobaceae; genus Thiodubiliella. The sequence goes on along the minus strand of JAQRGB010000023.1, from coordinate 33,862 downwards.
ATATTGGCTTTGATGGCTACGCAATTGGCGGTCTTAGTGTTGGCGAGTCAAAAGAAGAAATGATTAATGTTTTGGATTATTTACCTGATAAATTACCAGACAATAAACCAAGATATTTAATGGGCGTAGGCACACCAAGTGATTTAGTGGAGGCAGTTGAACGTGGCATTGATATGTTTGATTGTGTGATGCCAACGCGTAACGCGCGCAATGGCTATTTATTCACCTCAAGTGGTATCATAAAAATTCGTAATGCACAATACAAACTAGATATTAATCCATAAGTCGGAGGCCAAGCGGTCTTAGTTGCTATACTTGTCAAAATTATTCTCGTGCTTACCTACATCACTTACAACGTAAAAATGAAATTTTAGGAGCGCGGCTTAATACCATTCACAATCTTTATTATTATCAAAATTTAATGAAAGACATAAGAGAGGCGATTAAAAACAATGCTTTTATAGAATTTAAAAAATCATTTCACGGGATGCAAGGTGAATAATAGACTTTTATTTTTTATTGATAATGGCGGCTTTGATGACTTTACCAAATTATTTTTAAATATGGGATTTGATGTTAATTTTGAGACATGGCTACGATCCGACTTGGCAATTAAATTAGCTAATAAAAATCAATATGATGTTTTAGTGGCAGAATTTAGTTACAATCCAGAATTTCGTGATCGCGTGAGCAATATTGAATCGTTATTGGCCACACTTGAAAGTCATTCTCCTAGTGTGAGAATTATAATACTTTATGATGAGGCCAATCAAACTCAACTTGAGCAATTAAAACAGCGTTATAAAATAGATACGGCGCTCACTTTTCCTGTTGATGAGCAAACGATGAAAACTGCGATTAATGCTTAGCTTGTTTTTCAAAGTATAAATCTAGAACTTCTTTAGCGAGTGGCGCTGCTTCTGAGCTACCACTACCTGCATTTTCCACAATTACAGCAATTGCAATTTTTGGGTTTTTAATAGGTGCAAACCCAGTGAATAGCGCATGGTCTCGCAAGCGTTCATCTAAATTAGCGGCAATATATTGCTCGTCAGCACCTAAACTAAATACTTGAGCGGTACCTGTTTTTCCTGCTAAGGTGTACTTCAAATCTTTGTTGAGTTTTCTGCCTGTACCTTTTGGTGCATAAATGGTTCGCCTCATGCCTTCAATTACATATTCCCAATTATGAATATCTTTAATAGGTATTTGTTTTTGCAAAATTTTATCAGTATTTTTAATACTACCATCTGATGTCCTAACTCTCTTTAGTAATTTAGGCTGAATAATCATACCTTTATTAGCTAAAGCCGCCGTGGCAACAGCTAGTTGCAATGGACTAGCTGTCATAAACCCTTGTCCAATACCTGTAATCAGAGTTTCTCCTCGATACCAAGGCTTACCCTTATTGATTTTTTTCCAAGCCCTAGAAGGCAAAATGCCACCACGTTCTCCAGGAATGTCAATGCCAGTTATTTTGCCAAAATTAAAATATTCTAAGCTATCGTGTAAGCCATTAATGCCAATCTTATCAGCTAGATCATAAAAGAATACATCGCAAGATTGTGCAATGGAATCTTTAACATTTATCACACCATGTCCACTGCGCTTCCAGCCATTAAATTTACGTGCTACATTTGGTAGTTTGAAAAAACCTGGGCAATAAGTTTTACTATGAGAAGTGATTATTCCTTGTTCAAGTCCTGCCAATGCAACCATAGGCTTAATGGTTGAGCCTGGCGGATATAATCCCTGAATAGCACGATTTAGCTGTGGAATATCTTTTGATTTTTGTCCAAGCCCTAGAAGGCAAAATGCCACCACGTTCTCCAGGAATGTTGGGTTATAAATAGGAGTACTTACCATTACCAATACTTCGCCATTCGTGGTATCAACTGCTACAATAGAGCCACGTTTACCTTTGAGCAGAGATTCTGCTTTTTTTGCAATTCTAAATCAATACTGAGGTATAAATCGCTACCTTGTTTTGGCTTTTGAATATTTTTTGTATTGATAATTCGACCTGTAACATTGCGTTCAATTTGCCTCTTACCAATTTTTCCATGTAATAAAGTTTCGTATTGTTTTTCAATGCCAGTTTTTCCAACAAAAAAGTATTTGCATAATTTTTCTTATCGTAGAGCTCATTATCTTTTTTATTCATTCTTGATATATAGCCAGTCACATGTACGCTAGAATCATTATTAGGATAGATTCTATGAAAATAAGGTCTTCCTAAGACCGCTTGGGCCTCCGACTTTAAATTGGTTGCTAACTAAAAATTTTGCTACTTGTCCTTCACTTAGTTTGTGTTTTAACGGGATACTGTGAAATTTTTTATACTGCTTATTTATTTTTTTAAAAGTGCTAATGTCTTTATCATTAATTAAACCAAACTTTTTAAGTGACAATAGTGTTGTGGAAATATCTTTGATTTTTTCAATGGTAAGTGTGAGTTTATAAGAAAGCTGATTTGTAGCAATGATTTCACCATAGCGGTCAAATATTTTACCACGCATTGGAGCAATCGGTAGTATGCGCATTTTATTGCCCAATGATTCTTTAGTGTAATAATCGTAATTAATAATTTGTAGACTAAAGATACTTGATATTAATATCAAAGTTAGAAGTAAGATAAAAATTAGTGCCAAAGTTATTCTTTTAGAAAAAATTTTATTTTCTATCTTAATATTGCTAACTTTATTCATAAGTTGTCTAGATATATTGTGTCAATGTTTAAGCTTTGAGAGTAATACTTGAGCTACAGGCCATAGTAATGCGCTTATAAATGGCTTGAGTAGTAAATTGGGGTTAAAACTAATATCTTGGATTGATAGGGCATGTACTAATAGCAATATACTTAAATAAATACTAGATGCGACAAAGACATAAGTTTGCTGTGTGGTAATATTAGAAACAACAAAAGATTGCTTTACATTATTAATAAAAGCACTACTCAAGATAAGCGCCAAAGCATTTTGACCTAAAATATCTCCATATAGCACATCAATTAACATACCTAATAGCAAAGCAAGATAAAATTGTCCATTAATAGTAAAAGTCTTTATCCAGTAAATAAAAAATAACAAAGTCCAAAAAGGAGCAATATCTAAAATTATTTCAGGTAGATAAAGTGTGCTAATAATTAGTACAAACAACATAGCTTTGATAAGAAAAATATAAGGTCTTTTATGGGTAAGCATATTTAGAATGTTTTAGATATATTATTAATTAGAACGAACTCTAGCTGCTCAATAGTTTGAGATGGCGTTAATTCGATAGTTAAAAATTGGTCATTTTTCTTCTTATCTATATGAGTTACACGGCCTACCGGATATCCTTCTGGGAATTTTGACCCGATAGCACTACTTAAAAAAATGTCTCCAATATTTATATCAAGTCCATGCTGAATAAAATTCACCATTAATTTTTCTTTATAAAACGCCATACCTTTACCAATACCGCGGACACCATTGCGCTCATTCTTAACAGGTATGTGTTGAGATGGATCAGTGATTAGCAACACACTTGAATATAATGACGTTACATGGCTCACTTGCCCAAGCACTCCATCAGCTCCTAATACAACTTGACCAATTTTTATGCCATCACCACTGCCTTTATTAATGGAAATTTGTTTTTTTAATCGTGACTGACTAACAGATATGACACGTGCTAATATAAACTCTTTTTTATCAAGTTTGTAACGAGATTTTAATAATTGACCAAGTTTTTTATTTTCTAGCAATAGAGCGTTATGAACTTGTAAATCAACTTTTAAACGTAGCAATTCGGCTTTGAGTTTTTTATTTTGACTTAATAATATTTGCTTTGTTGTATTTTGTTCGTTAATCCAAATATAGAGTTGAGATGGTAAATTAGCGACTAAATATACTGGCGATATAAGTATATTGATTGTTTGCTTTAGACTGTTTAAATAGGAAGATTTATAATCTAAAAAGATTATAAAAGTAGAGATAAAAATAGGTATGAGAACTTTTAAATTTTTTTGCATAACTTAGATACTTAAAGCATCTAAAGAAAAATTATTCTGCTGACAAGAATCCTATGTCGTGTTTTTCTATCATACCTAGGGCGATATCTCCACCACGAACCACACAAGTTAAAGGGTCATCATCAACACGTACTGGTAACTTAGTTTCTTGATTGATAAGTTTATCCAAACCTTCTAAAAGAGCGCCACCACCTGTTAACACTATACCATTCTCTACAATATCAGCGCTTAGCTCCGGCGGTGTTTGCTCAAGCGCAACCCTCACCGCATTAACAATACTGATTAATGGCTCTCGTATGGCTGTTCTAATTTCTGTATTAGTCACCTCAAAACTTACCGGAATACCTTTGGCGACATCTCTACCTCTAAATTCTTTTTTCTTGATAATAGTCGTATTAAAAGCTGAGCCTACTTCCTCTTTAATATTTTCAGCAGTAGATTCACCGATGATAATGCCATACTTTTTGCGTATATATTTAATAATATAATCATCAAATACATCGCCACCCACACGCAACGAATCGGAATAAACTAAACCATTTAGTGACATAATAGCAATCTCTGTGGTTCCTCCACCGATATCAATAACCATTGTTCCTGATGCTTCTTTAATCGCTATACCTGCGCCAAGTGCTGCTGCCATTGGTTCTTCAATTAAGTACACATCACGTGCTCCAGCGCCAACTGCACTTTCCTTTATAGCACGACGTTCTACTTGTGTAGCGCCACAAGGAACACAGATAAGAACTCTAGGGCTTGGTGAAAAAAAACTATTATGAGATACTTTGCGAATAAAGTACTGTAGCATTTTTTCTGTGATTTTGAAGTCAGCGATAACACCGTCCTTCATTGGACGAATAGCCTCAATTGAACCAGGAGTTCTACCCAACATCAATTTAGCTTCTTGACCTACTGCAATAACAGTTGCTTCTATTGCACCTTTTTCATGATGAATAGCAACAACAGATGGTTCATTTAGTACAATTTCACCATTCATAGAAATTAATGTATTTGCTGTTCCAAGGTCAATAGAAAGACACTGTGGTTTGAAAAAATTAAACATAAAAAAATCCGCCTAAATATTAGATAAAATAAATAGTATATATAATACTATAAATAGTCAATTACTTTTTAACAAAATTTAAATAATAGATAATATGAAAATTCAACAAAAACATATCATTGAAAGCATTGCTAATGCATTGCAATATATTTCCTATTACCATAGTCCTGATTTTATTAAGGCAATGATAGGTGCTTACGAAAAAGAAAGCAATAGACCTGCTAAAAATGCTATTGCACAAATCTTAATTAATTCAAAAATGTCTGCCATTGGTCAGCGTCCAATGTGCCAAGATACAGGCATTGTCAACGTATTTGTTGAAGTGGGTATGAATGTTACATGGGACGCTGACTTATCGTTAGAAGATATGATTAATGAGGGCGTTAGACAAGCTTTTACTAATGAGAACAACCCTTTACGTGCTTCAATTGTTGAAGACCCACTATTTAGCAGAACCAATACTAAAGATAATACACCGGCAGTCATTCATATGAAAGTTGTATCAGGTAATAAAGTGAATTTTATTGTAGCAGCCAAAGGTTGTGGATCGGAAAATAAAGCAAAATTTTCTGTATTACAACCTGATGACAATGTTATTGATTGGGTATTAAAAATGATTCCTACAATGGGCGCAGGCTGGTGTCCTCCAGGTGTTATAGGTATTGGTGTTGGTGGCACTGCTGAGAAAGCGATGTTAATAGCAAAAGAAAGCCTAATGGAGCCGATTAATATTAGTGAAATTGCGCAAAAATCTAACCCAACAAAGATTGATAAAATGCGCTTATATTTATTTAATAAAATCAATGACCTCGGTATTGGTGCACAAGGTTTAGGAGGACTGACTACGGTATTGGATGTTAAAATTAAAGATTACCCAAGTCATTCCGCATCACAAGCAGTTGCCATAATTCCAAATTGTGCTGCCACGCGTCATTTGCATTTTTCTATAGATGGTTCAGGAATGGCGCAGTTACCAAAAGTAGATATGAATATTTATCCTGATTTAAAAATAGATACTTCTAAGTATAATAAAATTGACTTGAATACTCTAAATAGAGAGCAGATGAATGAATGGCAGGTGGGGGATACTTTACTACTTACTGGCACAATTATTACAGGACGAGATGCAGCGCACAAGCGACTTAAGCAAATGTTAAACAATGGCGAAGGACTACCTAAAGGTGTAGATTTTAATAATAAATTTATCTATTATGTAGGGCCAGTAGATGCAGTTGGCGATGAAGTGATTGGCCCTGCAGGGCCTACTACTGCCACTCGTATGGATAAATTTAGCGATATGATGTTGGAGAACACAGGTATTTTAGGTATGATTGGTAAAGCTGAACGTGGTAAAGCAACCATCAAAAACATTAAAAAACACAAGGCCAGTTATTTAATCGCAGTTGGTGGTGCAGCTTATTTGATTTCTAAATCTATTAAAAAAGCTAAAATAATAGCTTTTGAAGAAATGGGTATGGAAGCTATTTATGAGTTTGAAGTTAAAGATATGCCAGTCACTGTCGCAGTGGATCCCAAAGGTGAGAATATCCACGCTATATTTAAAAATTTATTAGAATAGATTTTTTGCATAAATAGGAATAATCATCAAAATGTTACTTTTTATTAACTTAATGGTTTTTAAAGTCCAGCCTTAGTTATTACTAGGATAAGATTTAATAAAATCATTCATTTGGTAGAAAATTGTAATTTCGTCAATCGTCTCTATTTAAGTAAATATTTATAGAAAAGTAATAAATTTTAAGCGTCGTCTATTCCAGGAATATGAATCGTTTCAATTACTACTTTTTTAACGCGTGGGTCACAACCGCCTTCAGATTCCATACGTTCTTGAATACGCTCAGCGCATTCATTTAAATTCATACATTGAAAAACCACAGTTTCTGTTATATTATTATCTTCTAAATATACAGTCAACCGTGCACCTGCAAATGTAAAATTTGCTAAAAAAAGTATTGTTATTAATAATATTTTCATGTTTCTTCTAAATGTTTATTTTAAACTTTATATATTATAACATTATAATATTATAATATATTTATATATCATTATATTATAAATATTTTATACAATGCTATAATAAGCACTGAAGTTGGTCGGATAGTCGCTGAGGTTTTTCTCAGAGGAAAGTCCGGGCTCCACAGGGCAAAGTGCTAGCTAACGGCTAGGTATGGTGACATAACGGAAAGTGCTGCAGAAAATAGACTACCCTTTATGGGAAAAGGTGAGAAGGTGCGGTAAGAGCGCACCGCACGGAAGGTAACAACCGTGGCAAGAAAACCCCACTTGGAGCAAGCTCAAATAGGTTACCCATGGTGTAAGCTCGCACAAGGTAACGGGTAGAGTGCTAAAGAATTTTGGTGACAAGATTCGTAGATGAATGACTATCTATTACAGAACCCGGCTTATAGACTAACTTCTCTAATTTATTTTTTATAGAATCAACGACCTTTTTTTTAACTTGACCCATTTTTTCCGCGCAGTCGACTTAGCCATTTTCAAAGCTTTGGTAAGTGATGCGTTATAAAAAAAGAATCTTAAATTAAATATAATTAATTTAATTATTAAGGCTTACTCTAGGATTTATACAATTAAGCTAACTAAAAATATACCTTCTTTATAACTGTAGTGACCGGTATTTAAGTGTACTTGGTTTGACTACATTTGGCATAATAAAAGCGATATATTCCTCTCTTCTTTGACTCAGTATTTTTGTTATTATTGGCATACTTTTAGCAGGAGTTAAAGCCTATGATGTTAAGTATGTTTAAAATAACTCTTTTTATACGATTTGAAAAAATAAAGAATGCCATTATTTTATTAACTACATCACAATCATCTTTTAATTTATTATCAGTGTGTTTGTTTTCTCTTTACTGCTTATATAAGTCTTATCCACTTCAATAATATTAAAAAATTTAAACGAGCCATGTTTATAAGCTATTCTAATTCTTTACAACATAAAATATGCTGCTTTTTGAGTAATACCAAATTTTCTTACTTAACTGTAGGCTATTTATTGATTTTTGAAAGCAAATCAGGATTAATAATAAGATTTCGTACGCCGCGCGCATGATCTTCATTAAATACGTTTCTTTTACACCAAGCATTTACTGATGTTATATCAACCTTTGCTACATTAGGGCGAACACTCCATGAAACTTGAAACGGAGACCCTTTTGTATTGTAATCAGGTCCAGTAGTTGACCCAATGTACTCAACTGGAGTGCCAGTATTAGATGGTATATTTGTTGCTTGGTATAGTCCATATACTTTGTTATATTTAGCTAAATTTTTAAAATCTAGAGCATTTTTATCATTAACAAGGATATATACCTGAGATTCCACACGCAACTGAGGATTCTTGATTGAGTCATTAAAACAATAACTTAATCCAGGGCCTGGACTAATTTTTGCAGTTGAATAAACATAATGAGCTTCAATTGTATCTCCAGAGACAAGCCCACCGTGCTTACTAGGACAAACTTCATGTGCAACAGGTTTAAGTTCTGCGCTATTTAGTTTTGCTAAATATGAATATATAAATCCACTTTGAAAACCATGCCCATCACCATTACCTGCATATTTAGTAAATTCCCCACCCTTATGCTCAGCATTTTTATGAAAATGAATATGACATAAATTCATTTCTGTATAGGATGGCGCTATACCAAATAATCTTTGGTTGTTGCCAATATCTATATTATCAATGTCACGTGGTGATTGTGGCCCAAATCCTGCACCCTTAGTATTTTTTCTAATGATACACGTTGTTCTGTAATTATACTATTTGCAACTGGTTCATGATAGTCATAATTAGCATCTTTTGCGCTTATATTAAATGGAATTAGCGTAGCAATTGTATATGCGATTAAAATATTTTTATTTTTTATCATAATATTATTACCTTGTTTATTTATATATGATATTTCAAATATCTATATTATCAATGTCACGTGGTGATTGTGGCCCAAATCCTGCACCCTTAGTATTTTTTCTAATGATACACGTTGTTCTGTAATTATACTATTTGCAACTGGTTCATGATAGTCATAATTAGCATCTTTTGCGCTTATATTAAATGGAATTAGCGTAGCAATTGTATATGCGATTAAAATATTTTTATTTTTTATCATAATATTATTACCTTGTTTATTTATATATGATATTTCAAATAGACAAATAGATTTAATTTAATTAGCTATTTTTATATAAAAATAGCTAATTAAATTTAAATCCCATCAAAGCCATACCATTGTGGAAATGCAATTAAGCTGACTAATATCGTGACTTGTATTATAATAAAAGGCATTACACCTTTATATATGTCAGTGGTTTGAATAGACTTCGGAGCGACTCCTTTGAGGTAAAATAAACTAAAGCCAAATGGTGGCGTCAAGAATGAAGTTTGTAAATTCATAGCAATAAGAATGGCGAACCATTGTATATCAATGCCAAGCGATAGGGCGATTGGATAGAAAATTGGCACGATAATGAGTGAAATTTCTACAAAATCAATAAAGAATCCAAGAATGAAAATAATTAGCATTGTCTTCCTAAGACCGCTTGGCCCCCGACTTTAAAATTTATTTCTTTGGCTGGTAGGCTATGAATAAAATTTTCCACTATTATGTCGCCACCGTTATAAGTAAATACCATTGAAAAGGCAGTAGCACCAATCAAAATAGCAAATACCATAGAAGTGGCTTTAATGGTTTCAATACTTGATTGGTACAATATATCCCAATTAAGTCGTCGGTAGAAAGATGCTAAAAGTAAAGAGCCAACTGCACCGATAGAAGCAGATTCTGTTGGCGTGGCAATACCTAAAAAAATTGAACCAAGTACGGCAATGATTAGCACAATAGGCGGCACAATGGCCTTGATAACAGCTATGTATTTTTTTGATTTTTCCAAGTTATTATTCTTATCTTTAAAGGCTGGGGCTACTTCTGGGTATAGGTAAGATATAACCAATACATAAACAATATAGCCACCAACTAAAATAATAGATGGCATGACTGCTGCTTTAAATAAATCACCAACTGACACACTTAAGACATCTGCTAGAATAATCAATACAATAGAAGGTGGAATGATTTGACCTAAGGTACCTGAGGCACAAATAACACCAGTAGATAATGTTTTTTTGTAATTGTATTTAAGCATAACTGGTAGAGAAATAGCACCCATGGCAATTACACTTGCTCCTACCACACCTGTTGATGCTGCGAGTAATGAACCAATTAAGATAGTAGAAATAGCTAAGCCACCGCGTATATTACCAAATAAGTTGCCCATGGCTTCCAGTAGTTGTTCGGCAAGTTTAGTTTTTTGTAAGACAATGCCCATAAAAATAAACAATGGTATTGCTATAAGAATGGTATTTTGCATTATGCTCATGATGCGATAAGGCATAAAGTCAAATAAATCAACGCCTTGGCTTAAAATACCAAAAATAACTGCCATGCCAGCAAAGGTGAATGCCACTGGAAAGCCAACCATTAATAACACCAAGGTGACGATAAACATAACTAAGCCAATCATTATTTTAGTCTCTCGTAGTTATCTTTGGCAAATAGTGTGCCAGATATTATTAACAAAATAAAACTAATTGGAATAATACTTTTTATAATAAAAAGATGAGTTAATCCACCAGGGTCACCACTTTTTTCGTTTATTACATAAGCTGAATAAGCAAATTCAACTCCGTAATAAATAATTAGCAAGCTAATCGGCAAGACAAATAGAGCGAAGCCAATAAGATTGATTAAAGCTTGTTTTTTGATAGAAAATTTTGTATAAAAAATATCCACTCTAACGTGTGTATCTTTTTGCAGGGTATAGGCAATGCCTAATAAAAATAATGCAGAAAATAAATGCCATTCCATTTCTTGCAAAGCGATAGATGAGTTATTAAAGACATAACGAAGTATAACATTAATAAATACATTAAAAATTGTTAACAACAACAGCCCAACAGTTAATCGCTCTAACCATTGGGTATATTTATTACTTAACAACTTTCTATTTATCTATGTTAGATTGAGAGTTTAAATAAGATTGATCAGAAATTGTCGTCCAAGCACGTATCTTTTTCAGATAGTTGGATCTAGATTCAATAATTTCCTTAGAGAGTGTATTTTTTGCAGCTAATTCTTTAAGTAACTTATTATTTGCTTTATGTAATACATTAAATACAGATTTAGGGAAAGTTTTTATTTTAATATTAGGATAATCTTTTTTCATGATCGCCAAGTTTTTAGCACTTTCATGTTCAGACTGATTATACATCTGGTAAGCGGATAATTTCATTGCTGATATTAGAATAGCTTGTAAGTTCTTGGGTAGAGTATTGTATTTTTTAAGGTTAATTAAGAATTGCAATTCGGCACCAGGTTCATGCCAACCAGTGTAGTAGTAAGGTGCAATTTTGTGGAAACCCATGCGTAAATCCAATGAAGGTCCAACCCATTCTAGAGCATCAATAGTACCTCTATCTAGTGCGGTGTAGAGCTCCCCTGTTGGGATATTAGTTGGTTTTGCGCCAACTTCTGCCATAATTTCTCCTGCAAACCCAGGAATGCGCATTTTTAGGCCTTGTAAGTCTTTAACTGAGTTAATTTCTTTTTTAAACCACCCACCCATTTGGTTGCCAGTATTACCACCAATAATAGACTTCATTCCATGTTTTGCATATACTTTATCCATTAGCTCTTGACCGCCACCATATTCAAACCAAGCATGCTGTTCGTCAGTTGTCATATCAAATGGCATATTGGTAAAGAACAAAGTGTTAATATCTTTACCTTTCCAATAGTAAGATCCAGAATGACCTAGATCATATTGACCTGATTTAACAAAGTCAAAAATACCAAACGCTGCTTTATGTTTATTTGCAGAATCAATTCTAATTTTTAACCTACCTCCTGACATTGTCTCTGCTAATTTTTTAAATTTTTTAGTAGTATCTCCAAAAATTGGGTAATTACTTGGCCAGGTTTCTGCTAATTTTAATGTGTAAGTTTTGTTATTTTGTATTGTTGATTCAGGTTTAGGCTTATCGTCATTGTTAAACCAATTGGCGTTAGCAGTTGTAATTAATAATGAAGCTGTAGTGAGTAATTGTATTATTTTTTTCATTTTTCCTTTAGGTTTTTATTTAAGTCTTGACAAGATGGCGCGATTTTTAAAATTATAATCTTTAAATGTTTTAATGTAAGAGAATTTTTCTTGCAACAATGAAATAATTTCTTCTTGTTGATCGTAGCCATGCTCCAATAGAAGATAGCCTCTTTTATTAATGTGTTGATGCGCGCGTTTAATAATAAGGCGAATGTCATCCAAACCGTCTTTGCCAGATACAAGTGCGCTGATTGGTTCATGTTTTAATTTAAGCAAATGTGGGTCATTTTCCTTAATATAAGGCGGATTAGAGATAATTAAATCAAAACGCTGCTTAGGTACAGCATCAAACCAACTACCCTGTTGAAAATTAATATCATTGGTGGAATTTTTCTTCGCTACTTCAAGTGCATATTGAGAAAAATCTGTAGCACTAACTTGCCAATGTGGATTCTTGTCTGCTAGTGTGATGGCGATAATACCACTACCTGTGCCTAAATCTAATATATTATAAGGCTCTTTATTGTCAGTAAATAAGTTTAATGCAATGTCAATAAGAAGTTCGGTTTCTGGTCGTGGAATAAGAGTATCAGTGGTCACCTTGAAGTCTAAGTGATAAAAACCTTTGGCACCACTTAAATAAGCAAATGGCACGCCATTTGCTCTATTTTTTATTAGTACATTTAGTTTTTGTATTTCATCTTTATTGAGTTGGTAATTATCATTGGCAAATAACCAAGCGTTATTTTTTCCAAGTGTTAAAGACAGTAACTGAATAATATCTTTATGCTGACTTGTTAGATATTTTCTGATCAATGAGATTTTTAATTGCTACAATCAAACCTAAGCCAATAAACGCTCCAGGTGGTAAACTTATTAATAAAGTACCTTGGTAGCCTTTAAATACAGTGACACTAAGTTTATTGCCTAAATCGCCTAATAATAATACTGATTGGTCGAATAAAGTACCAGAGCCAATTAATTCACGCATTGCACCTAAGATAATTAACACAATAGAAAAACCGATGCCAATCATTAGGCCGTCTAATGCAGACTTGCCAAAAGTATTTTTACTAGCAAAGGCCTCTGCCCTACCTAAAATAATACAGTTTGTAACAATAAGTGGTACAAAAATACCTAATATTAAATAAAGATCGTAAAAATATGATTGCATTATTAACTCAACAATTGTTACAAAAGAAGAAATAATTAGTACAAATATTGGAATACGAACCTCTTTATGAATGTAGTTGCGAAAAATAGAAACACTTATGTTTGAAGCTATTAATACAAAAGTGGTGGCAACGCTTAAGCCAATTGCATTAGTAATATTATTGGTTACCGCTAACAGTGGGCACAAGCCTAATAATGCAACTAAAGCCTGGTTGTTGTTCCATAAGCCATTTTTTATAATTTTGATATAGTCATTCATTGATGTCTAATTATATACTTTAGAGAGATCCTAAAAACTTCATTACAATAACCAAAAAATTTTATTTAATTTTTAAGATTAAACTCAGTCTATATTTTTAATCTATTTCCCGCTTACACATTAATTGAATTTACCCGCTAGTTTTATTTTATCAATCACACATAGAGTAAATATGCCATTGTAATAATAATTAGGTTTAATTACCATATATATTTTATAATAATTATGGCACTAAATTAATTTTGTATTTTTATTATTCATTTTAAATTAACATTAAGGAAAGAATAATATTATAATTACGAATAAACCAGTTATAAAATATCTGAGAGAGATTGACAAAGCATTGATAATCAAAGGTCTAAAAAACCATTTTATTATTAATTGAAGGTTTTGTAAATGAATTAGATAATTATAATTTTGAACAATTTAGTGTTTTATTTATGACAGAAATTAAATATAATGATGGCAACATTTAGTTACAAAGAAAACAATATTATGAATAGTTTATTTTTTAAATTTATTGTAATTTTATCAATTATTCTATTATCTAGTTGTAATGCTCCTTTGAGTGATAGCAGAGTATTATCTGTACTTGTGAGTGAAGATGACAATCAAACACGCACAATATTTGTTGGAACAGATGGTGGTGGTATGAATTGGGGGCGAGTAGAAAAAGAAAATATACTTCCTGCTAATTGGCATCGAGAAGTCGGAGGCCAAGCGGTCTTAGGAAGTGCGTTTGAGTGGGCGTGCGCCAAATACTGGGTCATATCCATTGTCTACAATTACAGTTATTGCATTACTATCTAACTCAAGTTTGAGGTCAATTTTTGCTAGACGAGATTTCAGGATTTCAATTTGTAATATGGCAATGTTTTTAATTTGCTCTTTTTCAAGATTATTAAACACAACAATCTCATCGATACGATTGACAAACTCAGGGCGGAAGTGTTCTGCGATAATTTGAGTTAATTCAGAGTTCATATCTTTTCCAGGATTTTCTTGTATTAAATGAGATCCAAGATTAGAAGTCATTATAATAACAGTATTTTTAAAATCAATCGTGCGACCTTGTCCATCAGTTAAACGACCATCATCGAGTACTTGTAAGAGAATATTAAACACATCAGAATGTGCTTTTTCTACTTCATCAAGTAGTATGATTGAGTACGGTTTTCTGCGAACAGCTTCAGTCAGTACACCACCTTGTTCATAACCAACATATCCAGGAGGCGCTCCAATTAATCGTGCAACAGAATGTTTTTCCATAAACTCACTCATGTCAATGCGTACAATGGCTTGTTCTGTATCAAATAAGAAATCAGCTAATGCTTTAGTAAGTTCTGTTTTGCCTACACCTGTTGGCCCCATAAACATAAACGATCCATCAGGACGATCAGGGTCTGATAAACCTGCTCGAGAACGACGAACAGCATCTGATATTACCTTAACTGCCTTGTCTTGGCCGATTAAGCGCCGATGAATAATATTCTCCATTTGTAAGAGTTTATCCTTCTCACCTTCCATCATTTTATCTACAGGAACGCCTGTCCAACGTGCAACAATGTATGCTATTTCATCTTCAGTGACCTTATTGCGTAGTAGCGTCATATCTTCCACATTAGCTGATTCAGATTCTGTTATCTTAGCCTCAAGTTCTGGAATTTTACCATATTGCAATTCGCTCATTTTGGCTAAATCATTATTACGGTGCGCCAATTCAAAGTCAGATTTCGCTTGCTCAAGTTCTTCTTTTAAATATTGTGCGCCTTGGACAACAGATTTTTCTTTTTTCCAAACCTCTTCAAGGTCAGCATATTCTTTTTCAAGTTTTTTCAGAACGACATGGCTACGATCCGACTTTTTCAAGCTCCTTAAGTCTTTCTTTAGATGCTTTATCTTTTTCTTTTTTCAGTGCCATGCGTTCAATTTTGAGTTGCACTAATTTACGGTCAAGTTTATCCATTGATTCAGGCTTTGAATCAATTTCCATGCGAATTTGTGATGCCGCTTCATCAATTAAATCAATGGCCTTATCAGGTAGCTGTCTGTCGGTAATATAGCGCTGAGAATAACTAACAGCAGCAATAATAGCAGGATCGGTTATTTCTACACCATGATGCACTTCATATTTTTCTTTCAGTCCACGCAGGATAGCAATCGTATCTTGTTCGCTAGGTTCATCTACTAATACCTTTTGAAAACGACGCTCTAAGGCGGAGTCTTTTTCAATATATTCACGATATTCATTCAACGTGGTAGCTCCCATACAATGTAAGTCACCACGAGCAAGTGCAGGCTTAAGCATATTACCAGCATCCATTGCGCCATCAGCCTTACCTGCGCCGACCATAGTATGTAATTCATCAATAAATAAGATCACCTGCCCTTGTTCAGCCTCAAGTTCTTTCAGCACAGCTTTTAAGCGCTCTTCAAATTCACCACGGTATTTTGCACCTGCTATCAATGCCGCCATATCTAATGATAATAGTCGTTTACCTTTAATGCCTTCTGGCACTTCATTATTGATAATGCGTTGTGCTAAACCTTCAGCAATTGCAGTTTTACCTACACCTGGTTCACCAATAAGTACAGGGTTATTTTTGGTACGTCGTTGTAGGACTTGAATAGCACGACGGATTTCATTATCGCGACCAATCACAGGATCAAGCAAGTCGGAGGCCAAGCGGTCTTAGGAAGACAACACTTAGCTACAACTCCTTGTGTATTTGTTTAGAGCATCTCTTTGAGATTCTGTATTTTGCTCATTCACGGTTTTACCCCTCTAATTTTATCTATAGCAGCTGATAGATTTTTTTATCAATATTTAAATCTTTTAATAATTTAGTCGTTGTGTCATTGTTATTAATAATCGCTAATAAAAATAATTCAGTTGACAGGTATTTATCACCTTTATCTGTTGATAATTTTTCAGTAGCGCTAAACAATCTTAATAAGTTTTGCGATATACCAATAGCACTATTTGGATTACCTACT
Source organism: Candidatus Thiodubiliella sp. (assembly GCA_029237605.1). GTDB lineage: Bacteria > Pseudomonadota > Gammaproteobacteria > PS1 > Pseudothioglobaceae > Thiodubiliella. Next base: position 17,212 of record JAQRGB010000023.1, on the reverse strand, counting down.
ACGGCTAAATTATCAATCTCTTTATCGATATTGTCTTTAAGTTTTTTGGTATTCACATTTAATATCTTAAGAATATTACTTACACTTGAAGAGTAATTACTAAGCATACTACTTAATATATGCACGCCCTCAATTGTCGCATGATTTTTATTAATTGCAATGGACTGTGCAGCGCTTAAGTCTTGTTGGAATTGCGAAGTTAATTTATTAATATCCATTTTTTATTGTTTTTATTTTAGTTATTATTTATCTATGGGATGATATAACAAACTTCAAGTACTAGAGTAATTTACTTAGATATTTATTAAAAATTAACAAAATGGTCATATATTCATTAAGATGTTTTTTTGTAGATTTATTTTATATTGTAAAGCAAAAAATAAATACTGCAGCTTAAATGCTAAAATTACCTTATTCTGAAGAATTGATGTAAAAAATGATAGAAACTACTGTAAAAAAAATAAGAATAAAATTATTCTTAATGTTATGTTGAATTTAGTATTGCTTGAACCAGAGATTCCTAATAATACAGGTAGTTTAATTCGTTTAAGTGCTAATATGGGAGCTAATTTGCATCTTATTAAGCCATTTGGATTTGAAATTACTGATAAACGTCTAAGACGTGCAGGGCTTGATTATAAAGAGTTAGCACAAGTTTTTGAATATGATAACTTTGAGGATTATTTAAATAAAGCAAAGCCAAGGCGTATTTTTGCAGTAAGTTCAAAAGTGCAAAGCAATTATGCAGAGATAAAATATAAAGAAGATGATTCATTTTTATTTGGATCTGAAACACGAGGACTGCCACAAGAAATATTAGATAAATTTAAATGCATTACTTTGCCAATGCAGGACGGTTCTCGCAGTTTAAATTTATCTAACTGTGTTTCTATTGTGGCATATGAGGCTTGGCGACAAATTGGATTTATGGGGGCTAAGCATATTTAAATTTATTGTACTAATATTGTTGTATAATTTATGCACATATTTTATTGTTACAATATTTTATTTGGTAGGCAGGTATTACTTACTTAAATTCTTTAAACAATAAATTTTATTTTTTTTGAATAATTGAAAATTAAAAAAAAACATGAGAGATACAAAAGAAAAACTATCTAACTTAACAATATTTTTGCATTGGGCGGTAGGTTTAACTATTATTGCACTGGTGGTTGTTGGCATTTATATGGATGAAAATGAAGTATTTTGGCTTTATCCTATCCATAAGTCAATTGGTGTTTTAATTTTTGCAGTAATTATTGTCAGAGTTTATTGGCGTTTTGTAAATGGGTGGCCCCAACTTATTACTGGATATAAGGCAGTTGAGCATAATTTGGCAAGAATAGTTCATTGGGTATTAATAATTACAATGATTATAATGCCAATTTCAGGTTTTATTATGTCTGGTGCAGGTGGTTATGGTGTCTCAGTATTTGGTTTAGAAATTATTGCAGCACAATTTGACCCCATAGTCAAAGAGGCTATCCCACATAATGCCGCACTTGCTGGATTTATGGGTGAAACGCATGAAATATCAGGGTGGACAATGATTGCCGCTATTGTTCTGCATATTGCTGGTGCTATTAAACATCATTTTATTAATAAAGATAACGTTTTAAGAAGGATGTTGGGTAAAAATTATACAAAAACTTCATCAACTAAATAAAAGTTAATTAAATACTAACTTTTAGAAATAGATCCTCTATAACTCCTTACATAACAAGGGTTTTATACAGGGTCTATTTTTTTTGTCTATTAAAAAGTATTATAAAAAGATAAATTATTTTATAAAAAATACCCTTATCTAGCTATTTTGCTCAACTAAACTCTAATTTAGTTTATTTTAACTATGGGATTGAAGATAAAAATTTTTTAGTATATGAGTTTAAAAATAAAGAGCCACATCTTTGTTAGGATTGGCAAGAATGAGTCTGGCTAACAAAGGTACAAATCTAAAAAATGTAATAAGAGAGTTGTACAATTCCATCTATAAAAACGCTATGTTTAAGATAAAAGGAATCTTTTAAAAATATTGATATCTTTATGGATTTAATTAATAAAGCACCATATTAATCCAAAGCTTTTACGTAACAAGATTGACTGCTTTTTATTTTCGATGTCGTAAGTTTGTCAGAGCTAAGAACAAATATCTTATCAAACATGGCTTTAGGTTATTCAAGATTGTCCTTAGACCAACACCACACCTCTAATTAGAAAAAGTTCTATTGATAGGCAGCAATGCAAAGCTTCTAAATACTCAGCACTGCATTGAAGGCACGTAAGTACTCATAGTGATATCTTTTTATTTTTATCTCCTAGTAGAATAATAGCGTTCTAAATTAATATAGATAACGAACTTATAATAATAATTATTGTAATCTAGAAAAATAATTCTACATTTCTTCAGATTTTCTGAAAAATAACACGTTTTGTAGTATTTGCAAGTCTTGTCCTTATATAAAAATTTATCAATATGTGCAAGAGCTAAAAGAGTATTACAAAGATAGTAATAAAGCATGGCTATAAGGCTGTTAATTTGATATCTATTAATCACTCAATATCAAGTTAAGAGCAACAACACAACAATACAACAAATAGTAAAGTGGCAATTGATCCACCAATTAACGGTGTGTTATTTTTATTATTTATGTATTGTTTGTGTGGTTTATTTAAGTTGAAGTCAAATCATTAGTGGGTTGGTGGTTTTAATTTTCACTGTTTTTTATTACGCCAATTCAAATTCAAATTACTTAATTTTTACTTCTTTGTACATTACGTGTTGTCGGGCAACTGGATCGAATTTTTTAACTTCTATCTTCTCTGGGTGAAGGCGTTTATTCTTAGTTGTTGTATAAAAATGCCCAGTCTTTGCTGATGATACTTTGATTAATATTATTTTTATACGCTAAGTATTGTTAAGATTATTTTTATGGCATTGTAACTACAAACTGATATTTTTGTCCATTAAAGAGTTATTCATTTTTGCAGCATAAGTGTTTATAGTTGTGTTGATAAATTTATAATTTTTACGTATAATTATCTGATTTCTAATTTAAAGGAAATTTAAACATGCCGTCACGCAGAAATTTAGCAAATGCGGTTCGTGCTTTAAGCATGGATGCAGTTCAGAAAGCAAATTCAGGTCATCCAGGTGCCCCAATGGGAATGGCTGATATCGCAGAAGTACTTTGGAACGACCACATGAAGTACAATCCAATTAATGCTAATTGGGCAGATAGAGACAGATTTGTTTTGTCTAATGGACACGGATCAATGTTGATTTATTCATTATTGCATTTAACAGGTTTTGATTTATCAATTAATGACATTAAAGACTTCCGTCAATTACATGCAAAAACTGCAGGTCATCCTGAGTATGGCTATGCAGAAGGTATTGAGACAACAACAGGCCCACTAGGGCAAGGTATCACTAATGCTGTGGGTATGGCGATTGCAGAACGTACATTAGGTGCACAATTTAATAAGCCAGGTCATAAAATTGTTGACCATCATACTTATGTATTTATGGGTGATGGATGTTTAATGGAAGGTCTATCGCATGAATCTTGCGCAATGGCAGGCGCATTAGGTTTAGGTAAGTTGATTGCATTTTGGGACGATAATGACATTTCAATCGATGGTCATATTGGTGACTGGATGGAAAAAAACGTTCCAGGGCGTTTTAATTCTTATGATTGGCAGGTGATTGTTGTTGATGGACATGATGCTGGCTCAATCAGCAAGGTAATTGCTGAAGCTAAAGCAGAGACCAGCAAGCCAAGTTTGATTTGTTGTAAGACAACGATTGGTTTTGGATCGCCTAATCTTGCAGGCACACATGATTGTCATGGCGCACCTTTAGGTGATGAGGAAATCGTAGCAACACGTAAGAAATTAGGTTGGGACCACGCAGCATTTGAAATTCCTGTCGATGTTTATGAAGGTTGGAATCATAAGGCACAAGGCGTGGCAGATGAAGGTATTTGGAATGATAAATTTTCTGCTTATAAAGCAGAATTTCCAACAGAAGCAGCTGAGTTTGAGCGTCGTATGGCAAATGAACTTCCAGCTAATTTTGAAGTTGAGATGAATAAGTTTATTACTAAGACCCAAGATGAAATGCCAAATATCGCATCACGCAAGGCAAGTCAAAATGCGATTGAAGCAATGGGTCCATTATTACCAGAAATGTTTGGCGGTAGTGCTGATTTAACTGGATCAAATCTAACTAATTGGTCAGGCACAGTTAAAGTTAATAAAAAAAATGCGAATGGTAATTATATCTCATGGGGGGTACGTGAATTTGGCATGGCACATATGATGAACGGCATGGTTTTGCACGGTGGGTTCAAAGTTTATGGCGCAACATTTTTTATGTTTATGGAATTTATGCGCAATAGCTACAACTCCTTGGCTCACAGAACGACATGGCTACGATCCGACTTACACATGATTCTATTGGCTTAGGTGAAGATGGTCCAACGCATCAGCCTGTGGAGCAATTAGCGACTATGAGAATGATTCCAAACTTTCAAACTTGGAGGGGTTGTGATGCAGTTGAATCAGCAGTTTCTTGGAAAGTAGCAATGTTAAGGGGTAATGCGCCAACTGCATTGGTGTTCTCAAGACAAAATTTAACACCAATGGAAAGAACGGCTGAACAAGTTATAAATATTGAAAAAGGTGGTTACGTGTTGCAGGATTGTGAAGGAATACCAGACATTATTTTAATTGCAACAGGCTCTGAAGTTGGCTTAGCTATGGAAAGTGCTGTAGCAATGAGTGATAAAAAAATACGCGTTGTTTCTATGCCTTCGACGGATGCATTCGATACACAAAATAAAGTTTACCAAGATTCTGTATTGACTCCAGGCGTGAAACGTATTGCAATTGAAGCAGGTGTTGGCGATGCTTGGTATAAATATGTTGGACTAGATGGTGATGTAGTTTGTATGACTAGTTTTGGCGAATCAGCTCCAGCAAGTCGGATCGTAGCCATGTCGTTCTGTGAGCCAAGGAGTTGTAGCTAAGTTGTCAAGACTGTGAACAAAGTTTTAGCGTAATTTTAAAAAATAAAAAAAGGAGTAATGGAGATGGCAATTAAAATAGGTATTAATGGTTTTGGTCGTATAGGACGTATGGTATTCCGTGCAATTAAAAAGGATTTTCCAGAGTTAGAAGTAGTAGGTATTAACGATTTGTTAGAAAATAATTACTTGGCATATATGCTTAAGTACGACACAGCGCAAGGTCGTTTTGACGGAAATATTGCTGTTGAAAATGACGATTTAGTAATTGATGGTAAAAGGATTCGCCTTAGTGCTGAGCGTAACCCAGCTGATCTTAAGTGGGGTGATATTGATGTAGATATTGTAATTGACTGCACTGGATTTTTCTTAACTGAAGAATCTTGTCAAGCACATATTGATGCTGGCGCTAAGAAAGTCGTTGGCAACTCAACTCCTTGGCTCACAGAACGACATGGCTACGATCCGACTTGATGGACAGTCTATTGTTTCGGCGGCATCTTGTACGACTAACTGCTTGGCGCCAATTGCTAAAATTATCAATGATAATTGGGGCTTAAAGCGTGGTTTAATGACAACAGTTCATGCGTCTACTGCAACACAGAAAACTGTTGATGGGCCTTCGATGAAAGACTGGAGAGGTGGTCGAGCGGTATTTGAGAATATTATTCCTTCATCAACAGGCGCAGCTAAGGCAGTAGGCATTGTATTGCCAGAATTAAACGGCAAACTAACAGGTATGGCTTTTCGCATTCCATCAGTTGATGTTTCGGTTGTTGATTTAACTTGTGAGTTAAATAAGAGTGCAAGTTACACTGAAATTTGTTCAGCAGTTAAAGAAGCCTCAGAGAGTTCAATGAAAGGAACCTTGCAATATACAGAAGATATGGTTGTATCTAGTGACTTCCGTGGCATTAGCGCTTCTTCAATTTTTGATGCTAATGCTGAAGTCGGATCGTAGCCATGTCGTTCTGTGAGCCAAGGAGTTGGGTCTATGGTATGATAATGAGTATGGCTATACTTGTAATATGCTGCGTTTAGTTCAGTGCATTGCTTAAAGACAATAATCCCAGTATTATTTGTCTCACTTAATAATGATGTTAAAAAATAGCTATTTACAATTCTCCTTATTCTAAAGATAAATAGTTAAGGATTAAATTTTATTTTAGGAAAAAAATATGTCAGTTATAAATTTATCAGACTTAGACTTAAGTTCAAAAAGAGTATTAATTCGCCAGGATTTTAACGTACCAATTAAAGACGGTGTTGTTACTAGTGATAAGCGTATTAAAGCGTCACTACCAACTATTGAAATGGCAATAAAACAAGGCGCTAAAGTAATGTTAATGTCACATCGTGGCCGTCCTACAGAAGGTAAGGCAAGTAATGAATTTACTTTACAGCCAGTTGCCGATCGTTTAAGTGTTTTGCTAAACACTACAGTGCATTTAGCTACAAAGTGGTTAGATGGTATTGAGATGAATGATGGCGAGGTTATACTGTGCGAAAATGTGCGTTTTAATGTGGGTGAAATGGCGAATGATGATACGCTATCTAAACGTATGGCAGCAATGTGTGATATTTTTGTGATGGATGCATTTGGTACAGCACATCGCGCACAAGCCTCAACACATGGCGTGGCTAAATACGCACCAATTGCTTGCTCTGGTCCATTATTATCAGGTGAACTTGAAGCATTAGGCAAGGCACTAGATAATCCTGCGCGCCCAATGGTTGCGATTGTCGGTGGTTCCAAGGTATCAACAAAATTGATAGTGTTAGGGTCTTTATCCAAGATTGTTGACCAATTAATTGTTGGGGGCGGCATTGCTAATACTTTTATTGCTGCGCAAGGCCATAATATTGGACGATCACTGTGTGAAAATGATTTAATTCCAACAGCTAAAAAACTAATGGAAACTTGTGAAATTCCTGTGCCAAACGATGTAGTTTGTGGCAAAGAATTCTCAGAAACAACCATAGCAAAAACCAAAAATAGTTCATCTGTTGATGATGATGATATGATTTTTGATATTGGTCCAAATTCCATAAAAGAATTAGTCGAAATAATAAATAACGCAAATACAATTATTTGGAATGGTCCTGTTGGCGTGTTTGAATTTGATCAATTTGACCAAGGTACTAAAGAATTATCAATGGCAATTGCAGAAAGTTCAGCATTTTCAATTGCAGGTGGTGGCGATACTCTAGCAGCGGTCGATAAATATAACATTGAAGATAAGATAAGCTATATTTCTACTGGTGGTGGTGCATTTCTAGAATTCTTAGAGGGCAAAATTTTGCCTGCAGTTGAAATTTTAGAACAAAGAGCAACAGAATGAGGAGCTTGTTAAGAAGAACTAAAATATTAGCAACACTTGGCCCAGCAACAGATAAGCCAGGCGTATTAGAAAGCATTCTAGTAGCTGGCGTCAATGTTGTTCGTATTAATTTCTCTCACGGCAATGAAGAAGAGCACTTATGTAGAGTGAAGTCTGTGCGTAATTGGGCACATAATAACAATACTTATATTGGTGTTTTGATGGATTTACAAGGGCCAAAGATTCGTATTGCTAGTTTTAAAGATGGAGCAAAAATCAAGTTAAATATCGGTGATAAATTTGCACTTGATGCAGATATGGATGAAGTATCTGGTTATAAAAATGCTGTTGGTATATCTTATAAAACATTGCCACAAGAGGTAAAAGTTGGTAATATTTTATTACTTGATGATGGCAAGGTTATTTTAGAAGTTACCGATATTAAAGGTAATAAAATTAACACTATGGTAACACAAGGTGGTATATTATCAGATAAAAAAGGGATCAATCTTCGTGGTGGTGGCTTATCCGCTGGCGCATTGACTGAAAAAGATAAAAAAGATATTATAACTGCTGCCAAGGCAAAGGCAGATTATGTTGCGCTTTCATTTCCAGTAAATGGTGATGACGTACGCCTTACCAAGAAATTATTGCAAGCAGCTGGATCTGAAGCTGGTGTTATTTCAAAGATTGAACGTGCTGAATCTTTAGTAGATGTAACTATTAAAGACATTATAAAAGAGTCTGCTGGTATTATGGTTGCGCGTGGTGATTTGGGCGTTGAAATTGGCGATCCGCAATTACCAGCACAGCAAAAGCGTTTAATTAAATTAGCTAGATCAAATGACCGTATTGTAATTACCGCAACACAAATGTTGGAATCAATGATTAATAATCCAATTCCAACACGAGCAGAAGTGTTTGATGTAGCAAATGCAGTATTAGATGGTACAGATGCAGTGATGTTATCTGCTGAAACAGCTGCAGGTGATTACCCAGAAAACGCAGTGAAGACTATGAGCGATGTTTGTATAGAGGCAGAGAAGAATCCAATTGTAAAAAACTCACAACATCGTCTATATAAAGATTTTACACATATTGATGAAACTATTGCTATGAGCACAATGTATGCGGCGAATCATTTAGGTGTTAAAGTAATTGCAGCGCTTACCGAGAGTGGTAAAACATCATTGTGGATGTCACGTATGAGTTCTAATATATCAATTTATGCAATGAGTGATAACATCGTTACTTTGCGTAAAACTACACTTTATCGTGGCGTTTATCCTTGTGGTATTAAGGATATGTCTAGTTTAGATTGGGGCAAGGTCAATGCTAGAGTAATTCAAGTGTTAAAAAATAAAGATATTGTAGAAAATGGAGATTTAGTGATATTAACTAAAGGCATGTATAAAGGAGGATCAGGCGGCACTAACCTAATGAAAATTCTTTGTGTTGATAATGATGAACAATATTAAATACTAAAGTTAACAAGCTAAAATAACAAAAAATATGTTTTTTTTAAATAAACAGATAATATTAAATTTAAGTAAAAAAGGAGTAAAAATATGTTAATTTCATTAAGGGAATTATTAGACCATGCGGCAGAAAATGGTTATGGTATGCCGGCATTTAACGTTAATAACATGGAACAGGTGCATGCGATTATGCAGGCTGCGAACAAGACAAACAGTCCAGTAATTATGCAGGGTTCTGCTGGCGCTAGAGGTTATGCAGGTGAGCCGTTCTTACGTCACTTAATTTCAGCGGCAATTGAAATGTATCCACACATTCCAGTAGTAATGCACCAAGACCATGGTAGCGAACCAGCAGTATGTTTGCGTTCAATTCAGTCAGGTTTTTCATCAGTAATGATGGATGGTTCGTTAGAAGCAGATTGCAAAACACCTTCTTCATTTGAATACAATGTTGCGGTGACTAAAGAGGTTGTTAAAATGGCACATGCAGGTGGCATATCTGTAGAAGGTGAATTAGGTTGTTTAGGTTCGCTTGAAACTGGCGAGATGGGTGAAGAAGACGGTCATGGCGCCGAAGGCAAGTTAGATCTTGATTTACTATTGACTTCAGTTGAAGAAGCTTCTGATTTCGTAAAAGAAACTAATGTTGATGCTTTAGCAATTGCTATTGGTACTTCACACGGTGCTTATAAATTCACCAAAGAGCCAGATGGTGAAATTTTGCGCATTGATCGCATTAAAGAAATTCACATATGTTTACCAAATACACATTTAGTTATGCATGGCTCTTCTTCAGTGCCACAAGATTGGTTAAAAATTATTAATTCTCACGGTGGTGATATGGGTCAAACTTATGGTGTGCCAGTAAGTGAAATTCAAGAAGGCATCAAGAATGGCGTGCGTAAGGTTAACATTGATACTGATTTGCGTATGGCTTCAACTGGCGCTGTCCGTAAGCACTTGATTGAGAACCCAGCTAACTTTGATCCTCGTAAATTCTTAAAGGATGCAACTAATGCAATGGCTGATATTTGTACTGCACGTTTTGAAGCATTTGGTTCTGCTGGTAACGCTGACAAAATTAAAGTATCTTCATTAGATACAATGAGTAAAAGATATTTATCTGGTGAGTTAGATGCACAAATCAAGTAAAATTTAATGACTGGTTAATAAAAAGGCTCGTTCAACACGAGCCTTTTTTAATTATATGAAATCACAACATTATTCAGTTATTGTCATTGGCGGTGGGCACGCAGGTACCGAAGCGTCGCTTGCGCTTGCACGTATGGGTGTAAATACACTGTTGATAACACATAATATTGAAACACTTGGGCAAATGAGCTGTAATCCTGCTATTGGTGGGATTGGTAAAGGACATTTAGTTAAAGAAATTGATGCTATGGGAGGAATAATGGCTAGGGCTATTGACCAGGCTGGTATTCAATTTAGAACTTTAAATGCATCAAAAGGCCCTGCAGTACGTGCCACACGCGCTCAGGCAGATAGGGTTATGTATAAGGCAGCTATTCGTTATGCATTAGAAAATCAGGAAAATTTATCACTTTTTCAACAAGAAGTTGATGACTTAATTATTAAGAATAATGTGGTTAAAGGAGTGGTAACACAAATGGGTTTATCATTTAGCGCGGATAAGGTAATTCTTACTTCTGGTACTTTTTTAGGAGGTATTATTCATATTGGGCAAAAGAATTTTCAAGGTGGAAGGGCTGGCGATGCACCGTCCAATGCTTTATCCAAGACATTGCGTAATTATGATCTAGGTGTTGGTCGATTAAAAACTGGCACACCGCCAAGGCTTGATGGGCGTACTATTGATTTTAGTGTGTTGCAAAAACAGCTAGATGATACACCATTACCAACTTTTTCTTTTATGGGTAAGATAAGTGAGCATCCACAACAAATTCCTTGTTATATAGCACATACTAATGAACAGACGCATGATTTTATTCGTGATAGTTTAAAGTATTCTCCAATGTACACAGGCAATATTAAAGGCATTGGCCCAAGATATTGCCCTTCGATTGAGGATAAAGTTGTACGTTTTAGCGAGCGCGACACACACCAGATTTTTGTTGAACCAGAAGGCTTAATGACGAATGAAGTTTATCCAAATGGCGTTTCTACTTCTTTACCATATGAAATACAGCGAAATTTTATTCGTTCAATTAAAGGTTTTGAAAATGCCAATATTGTGCGTCCTGGTTATGCTATTGAGTATGATCTTTTGTACAACTCCTTGGCTCACAGAACGACATGGCTACGATCCGACTTATTTTGCTGGACAGATTAATGGCACCACTGGATACGAAGAAGCAGCAGCACAAGGATTGTTAGCAGGTGTGAGCGCAGGGTGTGCTGTATTAGGAAAAGAAGCTTGGCTACCAAAACGTGATGAATCTTATATTGGCGTGATGGTAGATGATTTAATTACTAAAGGTACAAACGAGCCTTACCGTATGTTTACTTCGCGTGCTGAATATCGTTTGTTATTGAGAGAAGACAATGCTGATGAACGCTTAACGCCTAAGGGTAGAGAATTAGGTTTGGTAGATGATGAGCGTTGGACAGCATTTCAAATTAAATATAAAGCAGCAGCGCAAGAAAAAAAGCGTTTAAAATCCACTTGGATTCAAGCTAATGATACGCAGGCATCTGAGATTTTAGGCCAAACACTGAATCATGAATATTCATTGCTGGAATTATTAAAACGACCAAAAGTGGATTATCGAATTTTAAGTCAGATTGAATCTGGGCAGCCTTTTCTGACTAATACAACTTTAATCGGAGTTGTGGAAAATCAGATTAAGTATGAAGTCGGATCGTAGCCATGTCGTTCTGTGAGCCAAGGAGAATTGAAAAATATCGCAAGAACGAAGACACTGTTTTACCTAGTGATATGGATTATAACTCTATTAAAGCACTGTCAAATGAAGTGATACAAAAACTTAGCGACTATCGTCCAGAAACTATCGGTCAAGCAAGCCGCATTCAAGGTATAACACCGGCTTCAATCTCAATCTTGCTTGTTTATTTAAAAAGACGTATTTGAATTATAATACTGTTAAATGATATGAAATATATTTTTATTTATCTAAAAAAGGCAAAAATAATATTACAGAAGAAGTAAAAGCATTAAAAGAGTCTTACGGTAAACCTAAATCACTTAAGAATAAACACCCTAGATGTTTGTTTCCTGATAGATATTTCTGGCTTAGTAAACAAGTTAAATTGGAGAAGTATGAAATATATCCAAGTTTTTGTAGCGCATTGCAAAAATGGCATCAAAATAATCTTTATAGTGAATTTAGTATTTTCAATAATACTTTATTAGGAGAACACAGTCTTAAAAATTTTGAGTTAGTCACTCCTAGAATTACACTATTCAATGATAAAAAAATAGAGTTAAATTACATTCATTAGATATTATAAAAATCATTAAATTAAATGATTATCTAAAAAACTATCCTCATCAAAATATATCATGGGAAGTGCAGTTTGGGGTAAAAAATATTAATGATAAAATCAAGTCATCAGCTGTTGTTGGCATTGGTAAAGTTTTATTTTCTAATGAAAATGACCTTTTGTATTTTATGATATCAGCTTTAATAAACCAAACTAATAATGAATTTTCGTCGCAATCTCGTTTGAGTATAATTCATAGAAATATTGTAGGAAATTTTTTAGTATCAACTGAGTTTAATTTTAAAGAAGGAGAATCGTCAATTTCATACGAATGGCAAAAACAATTCACTAAAAATTACAGCTTATTTTTAAAAAAATATAAGGACAAGAATTCTGTTCTAGGAGTTAACTATTATTTTTAAAGAACAAAGAATAATAAATCTAATAGATGATGCTAAACTAACAGACATTAAATTAGACAATACGCAGGCAAAAAAACTAATTGATTATTTAGAATTGATAATTAAATGGAATAAAACTTATAACCTAAGTGCGATCCGCACAATGCAAGATGGCATTAAAAAACATTTATTAGATAGTTTGTCTATTGTGCCATTTATTGATAAATCACCTTTACTTGATGTGGGAGCAGGTGCAGGATTACCAGGGATTGTAATTAGCATTATGCGCCCAGATCTTTGTGTTAGTGTGTTAGATGCAGTTGGCAAGAAATGTCATTTTATGCAGTTTGTAAAATCTCAACTAGTACTTAAAAAATTATCAGTAGTAAATGAGCGTGTTGAAGCATTTGAATCTGGTAAATGCTTTGGGCAGATTACTTCCAGAGCATTTGCTGAAGTGAATAAAACATTAAAATTAACACAGCATTTATTATGCGATAATGGGCGTTATTTATTAATGAAGGGTGCTAATGTTAAGCAAGAAACATTACCTAAGGGTACAGAAATCCATCAACTATCTGTGTCGAATGTTTCGAATAAGCGGTTCTTATTAGAAATAAGGAAATAAATATGAAAAAGATAATTTATATATTGCTTGGATTAATTATTATTGTAATAGTAGCTATCATTATTTTATTTGATCCAATTGGAAAAAAATTACTCAACAGTATGCTACTGAACTATTAAAAGCACCAGTTACAGTCAGCCAATTTAGTTCTAATTTTTTAGCAAAAAGTATTAATATTGATTTTATTAAGGTGAAAAATATATCTAATTCTAAGAATAAAAATACTATTTCTTTAAATCATTTTTTTAAAAGTAGGTGATATTGACGACGACTTGATTGTTATTGATAAATTAGTTTTTAATGGATTAGAATTCATCTTGGAGCAAAATGATTCCAATGTGAATTTAAATAAATTTATTGATAATGTGAATCAAGTGCAGTCAAAGTATTCTAGTTCGTCTAACGGTGTTATTATCAACGAAGAACGTATAATAATAAAGCACTTTAAAGTTATTAATATTAACCTTAAAGTAGATACTAAGTGGCTGAAAACTACACTTAAAGTTCCTAATATTTCCATTAGTAATTTCGGCGGCAATTCAGGTGTTAGAGTTGATGAAATTGGAAAAGAAATTGTTAAAGAAATTCTACATAATTTGAAAAAAGTATTAGAAGAAAAGGGTGTTGAAATGAGTAAAAAAGAAATTAAATACAACTTGCGTAGAAAAATTAAACAGCAACTCGGTGTAGAAGGTGATAAACTTAAAAATAAGGCAAAATATTTGTTTAAAAATTTTAGTTTTTAATAAAGATAATGAAAGTTATTGATTCACATTGTCATCTTGATAGGGTAGATTTATCGGCTTTTGGTGGTAGCATAGAAAGACTATTAGCGCATGCTAAGACATTATCAGTCGAAGAGTTTCTATGTGTTTGTGTTGACCTAGAACATTTTGATAATGTGCTTTATTTGGCGAAGAAATATCCACAAATTTACGCCTCAGTAGGTGTACACCCTTGTGATTTAGATGGAAAAGACCCTACAGTAGAAGAATTATTAGCGTTAGCAGATGACGATAATGTTATCGCCATTGGTGAGACAGGGTTGGATTATTTCCATATTGAAAAAGACACAGCTGACTGGCAGAGGGAGCGATTTAGGAGGCATATTGCTGCTTCTAACCAGTCTGGAAAGCCGATGATTGTCCATACTCGCAATGCACGTTTTGATACTATTGCCATTATGCAAGAAGAGCGGGCAGAGAAAGGTGTTATGCATTGTTTTTCCGAGGATTGGGCCACTGCTAAGGCGGCATTAGACTTAGGTTTTTATATTTCATTCTCAGGAATTATTACTTTTAAGAATGCTAATGAGTTGCGTGAAGTGGTTAAAAAGGTGCCATTGGATAGAATCTTGGTGGAAACTGACTCACCTTATCTAACGCCTGCGCCTTATCGTGGAAAGCCAAACTCACCTGCCTATACCTATTATGTGGTTGAAAAAATAGCTAATATTCATACGCAAAGCATTAAAACCATTGCTAACATCACTACTAATAATTTTAAACAATTGTTTTTAGCATGAGAGTTAGCTTTCAAACAGTCGATGAGTTTTCTGCAGGACAGCGCTTAGATAATTTTTTATTAAAGAATCTAAAAAATGTACCAAGATCGCACATATATCGCGTTATTCGCAAGGGCGAAGTACGTGTTAATAAAGGTAGGAAAAAGCAGAGTACAAGCTGCAATTAAATGATGTGGTACGCATACCGCCAATACGTATATCTGAATCAAAAACAACAAAAACTCCTGAGGGCTCACAGAACGACATGGCTACGATCCGACTTTAACCGATAGTGTTTTATACGAAGACAAGGGTTTGTTAGTAATTAATAAGCCAAATGGTTTAGCGGTACATGGCGGTAGTGGCATTGATATTGGAATGATTGAGGCCTTAAGAGAAATATATAAAATTTCTATTGAACTGGTGCATCGTATTGACCGTGCTACTTCAGGTTTATTGTTGATTGCTAAGAAACGCAGCGTATTAAAAAATCTGCATGAGCAACTGGCTCAACACCAAATGGAAAAACGCTATACAGCCTTGGTTAAAGGCACATGGTCTAAAAAACGCCATAGCATTGATGCGCCATTGTATCAAAATTCTCGCTGTATCGTGGTTGATGTTGAAGGTAAAGATGCACTTAGCCACTTTCAGCCGATAAAAAATTTTAAAGGTATTAATGCCTCTTTAGTTGAGGTGTTAATTGAAACTGGGCGTATGCATCAAATTCGTGTGCATGCACAATATGCTCAGCATCCTTTGGCGTGTGATGATAAATATGGTGACAGAGAATTTAACCATAAGTTACATACCCAAGGCTTGAGGCGTTTATTTTTACACGCACATCAACTAAAGTTTACCAACCCAAGTAAGTCGGAGGCCAAGCGGTCTTAGGAAGACAAGGTAGAGAGTCAACTCCTAAATTTTTGCAAAAAATATGAATGCTTATTTTAGATTAATGCGCCTTGATAAGCCGATCGGTATTTACCTATTGCTATGGCCAACGCTATGGGCATTATTTTTAGCAGCAGATGGCATTCCTGATATGAAAACTCTATTTATCTTTGTACTTGGTACAATTTTAATACGCAGCGCAGGTTGCGTTATTAATGATTATGCCGATAGGAAAATTGATAAGTTAGTTGAGCGTACGCAACATCGTCCTATCGTCTCAGGTGAGGTCAGCCCTAAGTTAGCTTTGATTTTATTTGTTGTAATTATGATACTTGCGCTGGCATTGGTATTGCTTACTAATAAACTCACTATACAATTATCTTTCGTTGCAGGTGCTTTAGCAATGTTATATCCATTCACCAAGCGTTGGACATATTTGCCACAGCTTGTATTAGGCTTAGCGTTTGCCATGAGTGTACCAATGGCATTTGCTGCAACAAAAGGTATTGTACCTAATGATTCATGGTGGATTTTTCTGGCAACTGTTATCTGGACGGTGATATATGACACTATATACGCAATGGCAGACAGAGAAGAAGATTTAAAAATCGGTGTTAAGTCCACCGCAATTCTATTTGCAAGATACGACAAATTAATCATTGGTGTGTTACAAGTCTGTCTATTATTAGTATTAATTAAAGTTTCGAAGATTTTTAACTTAGGTATTTTTTATGATATTTCGATAATTTTGAGTGTTTTTTTAATAATTTTTCATCAAAAATTAATTAAAAATAGAGAAAAAACAGCCTGCTTTCAAGCTTTTTTACACAATAATTTTTTTGGTATGGTAATTTTTATTGGAATAGCGTTATCTGTTATTATAGATTGAGTCTAAATGCCTCTTAAAAGCTCATTGATGCCTACTTTAGAACGAGTTTTTGCATCCACCTGATAACAACTCCTTGGCTCACAGAACGACATGGCTACGATCCGACTTGTTGCCAGATACAACAACTGATCCTGCTGGTATGCGACCATAAGTTACTTCTCCAGTCTCCCGATTGAAAATTTTAGTAGATTGTCCTATGTAAACACCCATTGAAATTACCGCTCCTTCTTCAACAATTACACCTTCTACTATCTCTGAGCGTGCACCGATAAAACAGTTATTTTCAATAATGGTTGGGTTAGCTTGTAATGGTTCTAAAACACCGCCAATACCAACACCACCTGATAAGTGTACATTTTTACCAATCTGCGCACAAGAACCTACTGTTGCCCAAGTATCTACCATAGTTCCAGAATCAACATAAGCCCCAATATTGACGTATGACGGCATAAGTACCGTGTCTCTAGCGATGAATGAACCATGGCGTACACTAGCCGGTGGTACTATGCGCACCCCCATAGCGTTAAAATCTGCTTTAGACATATTTGCAAACTTTGAAGGCACTTTATCATAGTATTGTGTAAACCCACCTGGTATTGGCGTATTATTTTTTACCAAGTCGGATCGTAGCCATGTCGTTCTGTGAG
>JAQRGB010000022.1 GCA_029237605.1 Candidatus Thiodubiliella sp. | reverse complement strand
AAAATTAAACAATATAGATAGAACTGTGAATGATGGTAATCCTGTTAAATGTTTCACCTTCTCGTCACTACCCTTAAAATAACTTGCAGTGAATTTAGTTTCCAAATGGGCCACTTTTTCCTTCAGCTCCCCATTCTCTGTACGCAGTTCCTGCAGCTCCAGCGACATAGCCTCCATGAGTGGACCATCAACATCAGTCTGTGACTGAACGCCGTCTTCATCAACGCTGTCACCCATATCCATACCCGTCTCAGTGTGATCAGGTCCAACAATAGTTGTGGATTCAGCTGGCTTCCTTCTCTTCTTTTCCTGCTGCCGATCATATCTTGATGTAGATGGTGCTCGCTTTTGTCCGCCCAGATTAACTGATGGTGCCCAGTTTGGGTTAAGATGGTCATACAACTCTGCCTTCTTTCCTGAAACAAAGTCGGATCGTAGCCATGTCGTTCTGTGAGCCAAGGAGTTGGTCTCTTACAACTCCTTGGCTCACAGAACGACATGGCTACGATCCGACTTCTAGTCCACACGAAACGGTAACAATTTTGTCAGTGACCGTCTTACCAAACTTATCCTTGTTCATGAGACAATTAATGGGAAGACAACTGTTCAATATAGTATATTTCTGTCGAACTGAACCAATAACCCGTTCCACATGTATTCTTGAGTGGGCAAGTTTACGCGTTGATTCCACGTCCAGAGGGGATAGCTGATCACGACCTTTCGTAAATGCTGGAATCTTCACTTCTGCAGCTACCGAGCCAACACTGTCCTTGACATCAAATCCTCTGTCCGCCAACACTAAATCCCCAGGTAATAACTTGGACAGGAAGTCACTGTTCTCTGTCACAAACTTGTCACTCACACGACCACCCCATGCTTTCGATATGAAGGACACACTGCCCTGAGGAGTAATTCTAATTAGAAATTTCACAGTGTGGTGGTGTTTGTATGAAGACCAGGTTTCTGCTCTGGCTTTCAAACCACTTGGTTTCTCAATAAATAACTCAAAACAATCAATTATCACTGCACACCTGTGGCCGAAGTACTTCCTAAATTCCATTGGCATGGTTTTTCTCAATGTCTCGCGCTCTGGCCATCTTATGAGTTTCTTTAGCCGCTTGTACATACAGTCAATTGTCCGTGTAAAAAAGTCTAGATATTGTTGATTGAGTAGTGTCAAATTCATACGCAAGAAAGAGATTTGACAAATTTAGTCGCAATTTCACTAATGTCAATATCATTACCTTGAATTTGGGCATGACCAGACTGGATGGCAGGTGAGGCTCCAG
>JAQRGB010000021.1 GCA_029237605.1 Candidatus Thiodubiliella sp. | reverse complement strand
TGATTTTTACCAAAAACAAGCTGCTCTTGTATTAGGCTTATGGCAAATTGTAATTCAGATTGTGATGGTAAATCGCTGGTTAAAAGCCGATCGCTTTGCATCTTTTGAAGTTTGCACAAGTCCTTGACAATACCATCTAAAGCATCACCACATTGAATATTATTCCAAAATTTGGTGATTGCATTGAAAGCATCATCTTCTTGTAAAAGAAGAAGATTCAAGGCACCTGCAGAAGATCCAGACATAGCAACAATATTAGTGTCTTTTCCTAATGCTTTAATTGTATTATAAACACCTATATGGTAAGCACCAAGCGCTGCCCCTCCGCCCAACACAAGCCCAACCCTATCTGAATCATTAATAATGCTCATTTTTTTCCTTTTTTAATCCCTAAATTCAAATTCTAAATGCAACTTTTTATTGGTTAATAATACCTGTGTAATACCACCAAAAAACCAAACCATTCTAAAGTAGAAAATTCTATAATAAAAAACTAGGTGGAATACCACCAAGAGCAAAGGTGGCGTAATAAAATGACTGTAAACAGCCAAACCTCTACTTTAAAGTTGTATGGAAAATTGGGGTATTGCACTGAGATGGGGCATTATCTCATCTACCCAAGCTGCACTTGCCGAGTCAATGGCGCAACTGCAAATGATTAGTAAAATGTGCGGTAAGAAAACCTAATTTTGCCTTTCTTAAAAAGACAACATAACAGGGGGTAATTTTAATGAGTATCTCTTTCCAAAAAATTCAGAGACCTTAGACGCTAACCACCCAAAATACGTTTTGCATCTTGCATACCAAGTTCAATCAATTTTTTTGCAAAGTCGGCTTTAAAGCGTATAAAATTAAGTCTATGAGTGTTAGAGCTATATGATGGATCGAGCTTTATGTTAATATATTTATCCTTTATAGGCAAAAGATCATTCTCAACCAAAGAAACAATAATAATTTTATCTAACTTTTCTTCTCGCTCTAATATTTGATAAGGAATATTATTGCCACCAGTTTGCCCGCCATCCCTATAATTAACACCGTTTATAGTATAGCAGTGATACAAAGGGCGTAACGAAGAAGAGGCTAAAACATTATTGACAATACCAGTTGTATTATTAAAAGTTACAATATCCTCTTCTTTGTGCTTGTTAACCTGTGTTACATATTGTAATTTTTCATCTTCAACTCTAACTCTAGTGACATAAATGGGTTTGGCGCCAGGCTGAAGAAGATTTGGTAAAAAGTGTAAAAAGTTTTTTATGGTTTTTTCTAATGGTTTGTGTGATGACAAAGCTACACACCCACAACTTAACCAATTATTAGCTCTAAATAATTTATCTAGCTTTATGTCACTTTCC
>JAQRGB010000020.1 GCA_029237605.1 Candidatus Thiodubiliella sp. | reverse complement strand
TTAACCGCCGTAAGATATAGGGATGAAATCCTCCGCCCGGTTGTTGTTCCATTTGTGCAACAGCGTCAACTAATTTTCCAGCATGATAATGCCCGGCCCCATGTAGCCAGAGTTTGTCAAGACTTTCTCGCTGACCATAACATTAACCCACTCGACTGGCCAGCGTACAGTCCCGATTTGTCCCCAATCGAACATCTGTGGGACGAACTTGACAGGAGGATAAGGGGGTGTCGGAATACCCCTTCTAATCTCGACCAACTAAGGACTGCATTGTTGGAAGAGTGGAACAATATCCCAATAAGAAGGATAAATGCACTGATGAATTCCATGCACAAGAGAATCAGGGCTGTGACAGATGCGCGAGGGGGGCATACGAGATACTGACAAAACAGTGGATTTCACTGTGCGATATTGGGGGGTACCGTCAATTGTGATTCAATTACTAATGAATTATCGGTCAAAACAAGTCGGAGGCCAAGCGGTTCTTAGGAAGACAAGGAGTTGTAAGAGACCCTTGTCTTCCTAAGACCGCTTGGCCTCCGACTTCACCCAAACCGGTGCCTAAAGTTACTCAACCGTGTAATGCACCGTACCACATAGAGAAAGTGATAAAAAGCCAAAAACACGTGCAGCATGATGATGATAAGTTCGTCAAAACATTTTGTCATACCACTTGATACGCTTGAGGTATACACATCGTTTTCCGCTATTTACACTGAATTTATAGCTCTCACAATCATGGTACGTCTGACGGAAGTTCAGAGGGGTCAGGCTATTGCATTGCTAATGCAAGGTCAAACGCAACAGCAGGTTGCTATGCAGTTCGGTGTGAATGTTTCCACCATAGAACGTCTTGTCCGTCGTCTGAGAGAGACCGGAAGGGTTGCCGACCGACCGAGATCGGGACGTCCGCGCGTAACGTCGCGACGTCAAGACAGGGCTATTCGTCTCGCCCACCTACGTAATCGCCACGTTACTGCCACTGAAACCGCTATTAACACGGTAGGCAATCATAATCGCCACATTCACCCCAAAACTGTAAGAAATCGATTGCGCGAGGTTGGTCTGCGAGCACGTCGTCCCTACGTTGGTCTGCCTCTCACTCGTGCACGTCGCGCGCGTCGTATGGCTTGGTTGGCGGCACATGCTCCCAGACGATTTCCAATGAGGCAATGGAGACAAGTCTTTTTCACAGATGAGTCCCGGTTCACTCTTTTTCGTCCGGACGGTCGACGTCGTGTATACCGACGTCGTGGGGAACGCTTCGCCGACGCTTGCGTTCTTGAGAGGGATAGGTTTGGGGGTGGCTCGGTTATGGTCTGGGGAGGGATATCTCACGGGGTAAAGTCACCGTTGATTGTGGTAGCCGGGAAT
>JAQRGB010000019.1 GCA_029237605.1 Candidatus Thiodubiliella sp. | reverse complement strand
GTATGGGTCAACTGTGACGAGTAACCATCTGGTTAGTTTAAGTTCTTTTGGTAGTTCAGTCAGGTTGAAAGTTAGAATGAAGGTATTAGTCGGGACTAGTTGTCCGTTCACTTTTCTATTAATTCTTCGAGCATCAGCAACTCCTTGTGGCTCGAGTTGTTCGATCACTTCTTGCTCACTTACATGAGCAAACTCCGGTGATCGGACAACTCCCTTGCAACTGTTCAAAGATTTATGCGGCTGGATGTCGACAGGGGTATCCAAGAACTTGGTACAAAGCAGTAGATTCTCTGCATGACTCTTTCTGTCAACTTCAATAAGAAGGTCACCAGAGCGCAACCGTTTCAAGTTCTTTGGCTCTCCTGCCACACTATTCAGTATCTTTGACAAAACAAAGACAGACAATTTGTCAAGAGGCTTGTCAGTGTCAGTTGCATGGACCACAAGGAATCGAGGCCAGTGGCAAGTCGGATCGTAGCCATGTCGTTCTGTGAGCCAAGGAGTTGAGTTGCCGGCAACTCAACTCCTTGGCTCACAGAACGACATGGCTACGATCCGACTTGGTGGGAGTATGGGTTTGCGGGGTGGAACAGGTTTGGCCGTTGGAGTGTCAGAAGACTCTTCAGTCTCCATCGAGTCCAACGACTCAAACCTGTTCTTAAGTGGAATGGGGCCGTCTGCCCCCTTCTGCGATCCAGGGTCATCAGACCCTTTCTGCGATCCAGGGTCATCAGACCCTTTCCTGGGCGGTTTTGTAGGGATCCTCTCCATGGCAGTGGGCCTACCCCTGAGTGGTAGTGGAGAGGCCGACCTGTCATCCGGCCCTTGCCGTGATCGCAGAGGAGACACGGCCGTGATTTGTTTTAAGGTCTTTTTAGCCCGACCTTTAGGGCTTTTGGAAGGCGTGACCTTTGAGGTTTTGCCTTCCGAAGAAGGTTTTGATGTTGAGGCCTTTGGGCTCCGGCCTCGGGGAGATTGTGTAGATGAGTTAGATGTGGAAGGCTTGTAGTGTGGCGTATTATAGGTCCACGTTATAGTGGGGTGTTCAGCTGGTTTCCAAGAAACGTCCGTTTGAGTTGAAATACTTCTGCTGGGCTTGCGAGAGACTGCAGCCGAAGCGTAAGAAAAGCCAGGGATAGGAGTTGTTGGTATTTCAACAATCTTCCTGGCTTCAGGGAATGATATGTTGCGTGTATGTTTCACGCGAACTATCTCCTTCTCGATCTTCCACTTCGGGCAGTCTTTCGAATATGCCGAATGGTTACCATTACAGTTGACACAATGTTCGGCCTCCACACAGTTTTCATTACTGTGCTTGGCAATGCCACAGCGTGCACATGCAAGATCTCTCTTACATCTGTCTTTGTGGTGGCCGTACAGTTGGCAGTTGTAACAGCGCAACGGGTTTGGTAT
>JAQRGB010000018.1 GCA_029237605.1 Candidatus Thiodubiliella sp. | reverse complement strand
CACCAGCCCGGAATCGAACCGGGGATCTCTGGTTTACCACACCATCGCTCTACCTGCTGAGCAAACCGGGCACAAATACACACTTATTCACCATAGTGATCACTTCATTCAACCAAAAATTCACAAGCTAGAAGTTATGCCAAATTATTACAGTCAACGTCACAGATTATGCTCTTGGCGACATTAGCGGACACAAATTTGTCCATCAATTTGATCAAATAAACAACGGAATCTGACAGATAACACTACGACGGCGCATGGAAACATCATTATTCTGGTACTTGGAATCAAAATGGTGGATATTAAGATCAATATGTGAGGCGCTGACGGAACCTTTAACATTTTTTATCACGATAGCAGCTACAGGGATTGTTGGACGCATTTATTTAGAGAAACAAGAGATTACAACCCGCATTGGATAATATACTAAGTGACATTTTGTTCTAACGTACACCAACATAGAGGATTAAATTTGCGACAATGTTGGATTCTGGATTTTGTGGACAGGTGACAGAAATCGGAGCTGGATAAGAACCGACAGACGTGATTCTGAATATGCGTGCTTGGTCTGTGGTTATTCTTCCAGATCATGTCATGCATGTTTTAATTTCACGTCATGTCAAAGCAGCACTATTGAACATAATGAATAACTTTAATAAAGTCGGAGGCCAAGCGGTCTTAGGAAGTTCATTCATCGTCTGATGTGTAACTGATAAATTAAGGTAAGTTACTTGTATATGACAACTTTTGCCTCACCACGATAGAGGAGGGGCATTTAGTGTTACCCTTGACCTTGTCCGTTCTTCCGTCCGTCACCAACCTAGTAACTCGAAAAACTTTTAAACCGTAATAGCTACATACCTGAAACTTGGTACATGTATGTTTGATTCGACCCCATGGTCATGGATTATCTCCCCCTTTTCAAGTTAGAATTTTCCAATTTTGTCTTGTAGCTCGTAAAACTTTTAAACCCTAATAGCTACACACCTGAAACTTGGTATGTCCTTATGATGAGTAGATTTGCAAAGTTTATTTTCATTCGACCCCCGAGTCATGGATTATCTCCCTCTTTTTGAATTAGAATTTGAAAATTTTGCCTTGTAACTCGTAAAACTTTTGTAATAGCTACAGCACTGAAATTTGATATGTAGCTTCCTTATGATGAGTAGATGCGGAAAGTTTATTTCGATTTTTGATTCGAACCCCGTGTCATGGATTATCTCTCCCTTTTGGACACTGGAATTTTGCCTTGTTTACTATCAAAGCGATATGTGGGGTATCCGTGTTCTATGAACACATTTTCTAGTTTAGTTATCTCCCTTTGTTTTTTCGCGCACTGATTTGTCCGGAGCATAACGCGAACACCCTTTGCAATATTTTTTATGAAACTTAACACATGCATAGGTCTCACTGGACAGGGCGGAGCTAGCGTTAAAGGTACATGCCCACTCAGTA
>JAQRGB010000017.1 GCA_029237605.1 Candidatus Thiodubiliella sp. | reverse complement strand
GGGGAGGGTTCGAAGAAGATGTAGGAACAATTCTAGACAACACAGGTACAGTAGGGAACCATGTTTGCTCTTGGGTACAAACCAGAGACAACAGAACCACTAGAACGAAATTGTACAACAAGGTAGTTTCCAATTTCGAGGCAGGAGAAGTACGAGCAAGCATTGGTGGGCATCTAGCAGACTACGCAGATTGCACAAACGACCATCTTCGGAAAACATTCCAACATGCGGATGTACAACGAAGAGGTTGCACTAGAATCGAGGTTTCGGTCTACGGTTCTCCAGATATTTCCAAAGAGACAGCACTAGAGGTGCTTGCAGAAGCAGAAGAGAAAGTGTCGGGGGCAAATCTATTCGTCGTACAACCTCCGTACAAACAATGGGAAAATCTAGCAAAATCCATCGATAGATGTTTTGTGCTAGGAGACAAACCATGTGGAGAGATCTTTGTAGCATGGTATGTGCACACAGGTACAGGTAGGATTGCTGGAGAAGTCGGAGGCCAAGCGGTCTTAGGAAGACAAGTCCAAACAGCAACTCCTTAAGGAGTTGTAGCTAAGTGTTGTCTTCCTAAGACCGCTTGGCCTCCGACTTCATGTTTTCGACAACCACAATCTAGAGAAAACCAAAGCAAGCGTTTCTAGCACCAAAATCTAGATGTTTGTAGTACATTTTCTGTCTACGATGGTCTCGATAGAATCTTTCGAATAGTTTCCCAACAGTACCAAAAATTGCCAAAAATTGTCGAAATGTTCTCGAACAACCAATTGAACATATGTTGTTGTACATGTATTCGACAACAAAGTTTGAAAAATGACAACCACAACAACAACTTTCCAAGCGATGGGAATCCGTGCAGCGAAAAGTGTTTCCAAGCATTTGCTCTTGGAGAACGCATTCGAAAACAATCTTGTGTCCGACATTGGGCGCGTAGACTACCTCGAAAACCACGAGGGACAAACAAATTTGCAACCTCTAGAAGGTTTGCCAGCATTTGTAGACGATTTGTACGTGTTTGGGTACCTAGATAGAGAAGAATGCGTAGTAGTAGGAAACAAAGCATCTTGCACAACTGGGGAAAAGGGGTCTGCGAAAAATTGTGTGGGTAGAATAGCAATTGCATCTAGAGAAACAATTGGGAAGGATAGCAAACCACTGCACACTACAATCGTGCACACAATTCGACGCGGGGAAGAGTTTGGAAATAGTTCCATTCGAAATACTGTAGAACGCATAGAAGAAGCTAGCGGAAGCATAGCAAAAAGAAGGTGGGTAGAAATACACCAAGGGGCAAACCCCTTCGCATTGTTTGTTGCAAAAATAGCAGTGTCCGAAATAGCGATAGAAATTCTAGAAGAGCAGCTGCAATCTCTGCAAACTAGACTGCGAGCAGCTGGAATGGAAATCTACTGTGTGGACTACACGAAAGACTTTTCCGGTACACTAGATAGACCGGCTTTGGTAGAACATCTAGAGAAAGAGAAATACTTTGCGATGCAAGGGAAAAATAGAGGAT
>JAQRGB010000016.1:685-1618 GCA_029237605.1 Candidatus Thiodubiliella sp. | reverse complement strand
TTGCGTCACGAGTAACAAAACCGGCTTTACGAAGATCGCCTCTAAGTTCTTCGTCGTACTTCATTAACGCACGCGTTACACCTAAGCGAATTGCGCCAGCTTGACCAGTATCACCACCGCCCTTCACCATTATATTGAAATCAAACTTATCTCTCATGTCTACTGTATCTAATGGTTGATTGACAATCATTGAAGAAGTTTCACGACCAAAGTATTCTCCCATTGGGCGTTTGTTCACGGTAAATATACCCTTACCTTTAGTCATATAAACACGAGCCACTGAAGTCTTTCTTCTACCTGTTGCATAAAATATTTGTGTTTTTGTCATAATAACTCTTGCCTTAAATATCTAAAAGTTGCGGCTGTTGTGCGCCATGTGTATGCTCAGCACCAGAAAATACTTTCATTTTTCTAAACATATCTCTGCCCAAATGGCCTTTTGGTAACATGCCTCTTACAGCTTTATTAATAATTTCTTCTGGCTTTTTGGCTTGTAAATCCTTAAATGCTATTGACTTCAAGTTGCCAACATAACCAGTATGATGACGATACATTAAGTCGGAGGCCAAGCGGTCTTAGGAAGACAAGCAGTTTACTTAACAGAAAAAACTGACAAGAAATGTAAATATCAACAAATAAAAAGCACTAGGATTTTATTGCAACTTTGCTAATAATGCGATGTTTGGTATTTGATCGATATTTATCAGAAATATAGAATATTAAAATATAAGTGTTTTATTTATTAAAGGAAATAAAATTTGATGATTGGCAAGACAGAAGTGCTAAAAAATAGAACAAGCTACAATTAATAGTTGTTTAAACAAAAATCCGTAAGAACCGGCCATCAGGTGTAAAATATTTATACAATTTCCAAGCAACTAATATTGTCTACGTTAGAACTAAGAATACAAAAAACAATCAAGGTCAATTAAT
>JAQRGB010000016.1:0-675 GCA_029237605.1 Candidatus Thiodubiliella sp. | reverse complement strand
TTCCTAAGACCGCTTGGCCTCCGACTTCAATCAATACACAGAATGGGTCAAATTTTAACAAAATAAAGGATTCTAATCGAAGGAAAATTGCTTTCTTTGCTTACTTATTGCCGATGGTAGAAGTGGAAAATAATAAACTTAACGACACAGATATTAAAGAACTAGTCAGGAAATATAATATTAAGAATGAGAGTAAAGAATCATTACTAAGCGCAATAGACACCATTCCCACTTCTTTGGCATTGGTTCAAGCGGCGATTGAATCAAATTGGTGGCGCTCAAGATTTTCCAAGCACTATAACAATTATTTTGGTCTATCGTGTTTTAAACCTAGTTGTGAAATTGTGCCTAAAAACCAAAAAAAGGCTTTAAGCATGAAGTTATGGATTTACCATTAGACAATAAATTCATTAAATACTGCCTGCTAAATCTTAATAGTTATTATGCCTATAGGCCTACTAGGACAAATTAGAGCTTATAAGCGTAAACACAATCTCAAGATCACAAGCTTCTTTATAGGGTTAAGTAAATATTCAGAAGTTGATTATAAAATATATTTAGCTAATCAAAATATTATTAGGCAAAATAAACTATCTAAATTTGATTATTAGCGCTTTGAATACTGCTCACTCTTACGCGCTTTCTTATGCCCAACTTTCTTACGTTCAACAATTC
>JAQRGB010000015.1 GCA_029237605.1 Candidatus Thiodubiliella sp. | reverse complement strand
CAGTGATTCATAAGAATCATTAGGGAACTGCATGCAATAGTAAGCTTTAGTCTTTTAATTTTTGAGATGCACTAGCTAAGATCTAAGATTTAAGATACATAGTTATTTTTTTTTGGAAAATTTCATTAAACGACGTCTTTTAGCGATTTGCCTGGCATTTAGACTATTTTTATTATCTTTAAAAGGATTATCGCCACTTTTATATTCAATATGTATTGGTGTGTTGGTAAGTTTTAAAGCATTAATAAAAAAGTTTTTTAAGTAACGGTCATAAGAATTAGGCACATTTTGTAAGTGATTACCGTGAAATGTTAAAGTTGGTGGAAATACATCAGTTTGATTTACGTATTTAATTTTTAATCTTCTGCCTTTTACTGGTGGTGGTTGATGAGCTTGATTGGCTTTTTCTAAGATCTTATTCAACACAGAGGTGCTAAATTTAGTACCAGCATTGGTGTATGCAATAGTAATAGGCGTAAATAATTTTCCTACGCCTGAGCCATGTAACGCAGAGATGTAATGCACGCTAGCGTAATTAACAAATGATAATTTAACATCTAATTTACAAGTCGGATCGTAGCCATGTCGCTCTCTTCACAATAAAATATTTTAAATATTCCTATAATTAAGGTAATTAAGTTAAATTTTCTCCTTAGACTAGTTATATGTACGCACTAACGAAAATTATTACCTAGCTTAGTCTATATTTGCTGAAAAAATACAATATTGTATTTAAGGCACACCTAAAATGCCATTAAAACTAAAACTACACAAGTTTAATTAATAGCTTTGAGAACAATCCAAAAATATCTTTTGACAATAGCGTTCCAATCAGTATTCTAATAAAAAACGCTGATATTATTTGTACCATTAACTCTACTGTTGAAATTGAGTGGTTAATGCAGCGTAAAATAGTTATACCCTAGACCAAGCTTTTTTATAATATAGAGCTTGATTTATTATGCCAAAAATCAAATTCAAATCAAAGAATTATTTTGTATAATTAGTAAACTTAAAGTAAAATATTTATATAGATTTTTAGATCCGTAGCATAGTGAAAAACAAATAGAATTTAGGTTTCTACCAGAATATCCGCACAGATCATTTAAAAAGGTATGAATTTGTATTTAAGTTGATAAAACTAAATATGAAAGCAATAGATTCCGCTTATGACGTTGGTTATTGATCTTTTATGATGACAAAAAGAAGGATAGGTAATTGTGAATATATTAGAAACTACCACTATGTCTACAAATAAATTATGTAAGCGTAAAAATAGCACATTTATTTATACTATTGTACAAACGGCCGCCTTAGAAAAAAATCATTCAATTTTGTAATATCTCTTTAGATTATAAAATGTATTACAAATGTTAAAAAATTAGTATTGCATCTTTTTGATTTACTGAAACTAAGGGAGAGGGGATAATTTGTTTGTTCAACTTAAAATGAATATAAGAAATACCATTTTCATGTTAGACATTACAAACACAATGAAATTAGAGAGTTGCTTGGGTATTTTGGTTTTATTAATATAATTTTTACACCTAAATGTTTGATAATGATAGAGTTGTAAAGTTATAAAAATCATGGAGATTTTTATTGTGCATGCGTACAATCTACGAAAACT
>JAQRGB010000014.1 GCA_029237605.1 Candidatus Thiodubiliella sp. | reverse complement strand
TAGAGAGTCAACTCCTTGGCTCACAGAACGACATGGCTACGATCCGACTTCAGAGAAGCACTGCCGATAATCTGATTAGACTCGAAGCATTCATTCGAGACGGGTTTGTTAACAATGAGCATATAGTTGCCATATTTTTTGACCTAGAAAAGGCATATGACACGACGTGGAAGTATGGGATTATGAAGGACCTTCATGACCTCGGTCTGAAGGGTCATCTCCCTGATTTTATTTCTAATTTTTTGAAAGACAGACAATTCCAAGTCCGAGTCGGTACAACCCTTTCTGATCCCCATGAACAGGAAATGGGTGTACCGCAGGGAAGTATATTGTCTGTTACCCTTTTTAGCATTAAACTGAATAATATTGTAAAATGCCTGCAACCAGGTGTTGACTGTTCTTTATATGTCGATGATTTTTTAATATGTTACAAATCAAAGAACATGCATACTATTGAGCGCCAATTACAACTGAGCCTCAATAGAATAAACAAGTGGACCACAGAAAACGGCTTTAAGTTTTCGAAATCTAAAACTAACTGCATGCATTTTTGCAAAAGACGCGGTCTTCACCCTGATCCCGAACTTAAACTGGGATCACATCCCATCCCAGTTGTTCGGGAGCAGAAATTTCTTGGTCTTATCTTTGATCCTAAACTCACTTTTAAACCCCATTTACGATACTTGAAAGCTAAATGCCAGAAAGCACTCAACTTAATGCGAGTGGTAGCAAATCATGACTGGGGTGCAGACCGAAAGGTGCTGCACCGCCTTTACATCGCACATGTGCGCTCAAAACTAGACTACGGATGCACTGTATATGGGTCTGCCAGTAAATCCGATCTTCGGACGCTCGATCCAATACATCACCAAGGCTTACGACTCTGCCTGGGTGCATTCCGTACGTCTAACGCACAGAGCTTATATGCCGAAGCAAATGAGCCTTCTCTCCACGACAGACGCACCAAATTATCTTTGCAATACGCCACTAAACTACATTCCAATCCATCTAATCCAGCTTATGACACTGTCTTTCATCGAACTACAGATGCTGTATTCGATAAGAAACCAAGCTTCAAGCCACCATTCGGCAAGAGAATGGATCCTTTATACACGATGCTGGCTTGGATCTGGATCACATTGCCAAATACGCTGTTCCAGATACTCCACCGTGGCAGTTGGAGCAGCCCAAGGTGATCTTCGATCTTAGTCAGCACACGAAAGCAACAACTGATCCATCCATTTTTAAATCACTTTTTCTTGAGGTTAAAGACAGATACAATACATACACTCCGCTTTTTACTGATGGCTCAAAGATCGGGGACCGGGTAGCATCTGCTGCCGCTGTCCCCGAGGGAGATCTTCAATCCAGACTCCCAGACAAATCTTCGATATTTTCTGCGGAATTGAGGGCGATTTTACTTGCTCTTGATTTCGCGAAAATATCTTGGAGAAAGCAATTCATTTTATTTTCCGATTCATTATCTTCACTACAAGCTTTGTACAACATGAAGCTTGAACATCCACTTATCCGCCAAATCATGGAGCTACACCATATTTTACTTTCGTCTGGCAAGGACATTATTTTTTGTTGGCTCCCAGTCATACTGGTATCAAGGGCAATGACAGGGCAGATAGTGCTGCCAAGGCC
>JAQRGB010000013.1 GCA_029237605.1 Candidatus Thiodubiliella sp. | reverse complement strand
TGCATGATACAGTTTCCGGTACACAACATTTGTTTTGCAACACATAACCAATACACATCAATGAATAATCGTTACATCTAAATGTCAACACTCATCATCTCTTCTGACAATGTTTTTATTATTCAATTGTATCATGCAAGATACACATTTCGTCCCCAAACCATGTTGGCTACAAACAAATTCGGCCCAAGTCAAATCATGTCAAGCTTGCAGGGATGCATCCAGGATTATAATAGATGGGGGCATATGCCCCCCTTGTTTTTGAAAATAGGGGCAACACTGATGCGGAGCTGAGCGAGCGAGTTTCCTAGGGGGGTCCGGGGGCATGCTCCCCCGTGAAAATTTTGAAAAAATGGTGCCCAATGGTGCCCAATGGTGCCCAATGGTGGCATTTTATATGTATCTGAGACCTAAATACTGATGTAAAATATGGCCATTTTTTTTTTAAGCAAAACTTTCTGGTACGTACTGTACGGGAGGGACACAGAGTTACAGGCTGCAACTAATCTGAAGTTACACACTCACAGTCCATTATCTAACTGTCTGGTACGTACTGTACGGGAGGATCACAAAGTCGGAGGCCAAGCGGTCTTAGGATAAGTGTTGTCTTCCTAAGACCGCTTGGCCTCCGACTTGAAAATCGTCAGAGAAGTGCATGCTTTAAACATGAAAAAGGTCATGGTTGAAGAAACTTTTTGACACATACCACGTTTCAGGTCTGTAGCTAGTATGGTTTAAAAGTATTACGAGTTAAAAGGCAAAATAGCCAAATTCAAAGTTGAAAAGGGGGAGATAATTCACGACACAGGGGTTGAACTTTGCGCATCTACTCATCATAAGGAAGCTACATACCCAGTTTTAGGTCTGTAGCTAGTACAGTTTAAAAGATTTACGAGTTACAAGGTTGGTGACGGACGGACGGACGGACTGAAGGACAGACAAGGGTAACACAAAATGCCCCCTCCACTATCGTTGTGGGGCATAAAATTGTCAAGATCATGTTAATGGTGGCATGATTGTGTTCCAAATGCTCACATGTATCAAGTGTCCAACTATTGAAGCAATCTTTCAAGCAATATTAAAGGTAAATAGACGACGATGACACAGAAAAAGCAGTCGCGACAAAAATGGCTAAGTTTTTCCACAAAAATGTGAAGGTAAAAAAAAGGTCAAGGTCATGTTAATGGCGGTACGAGTGTGTTCCATATGCTCATATGTATCAATTACCGTAATATTGAAGCAATCCATAAAGAAATATTAAAGTTATATAATGATGAAGAAACTTGTAGAAACTTTTTGACGCGGACGACGGAAAAAGCGGCAACTATAGTCGCGCCTTCTGCTAAAGCAGGCGCAACAAAAACAAGGTAAACGTAGTACAAATATAGGTCAAACGAAATACAAATCTACAATTAAATAATTATTTTTTTAATTACAGGTAATTCTCGTTATCTCGAAGTTGACCGGACTGAGCCAAATATATTGATATATCCGAACTTCATAAAAATTAGCCAAATTTAGCAACCACTCTCAAATAAAATCCGAACAGAATTGCTTAAAATATAGGACTTTACTTTACTTCCGGCTTTTCATAAATCGCGCACTTTCTTTTCATAGAACACGCACGTGCGTTGCTACTAAATATATCACATAAATATTA
>JAQRGB010000012.1:81086-176734 GCA_029237605.1 Candidatus Thiodubiliella sp. | reverse complement strand
GGTGGAATACCACCAAGAGCAAAGGTGGCGTAATAAAATGACTGTAAACAGTCAAACCTCTACTTTAGAGTTGTATGGAAAATGGGGGTATTACAGTATAGCAGTAAGTTTATAGTTAAAATTCTTACTGAATAATAGAGACTTATCAATATTAGTTAGTGAAAAAATAATATTAACCTTTAATAAATTGGCATACTCTAAGTTATATTTAATAATATCGTTGTAATTTAAATTCAATTAATAATCTATTATGTTTTCTTTTTATTTTACCTGCATGCAGGTAAAATTTTTTGTTGCAAACCTAGGTAAGGCAATGGATATTATCACCATGATAATTCCTATATTTGGATTAGTATGTTTTTTAGTAGACATTTGCAATATAAACGCGTAAAATTACTCTTAATTAGTGCGGGGTGGAGCAGTTCGGTAGCTCGTCGGGCTCATAACCCGAAGGTCATAGGTTCGAATCCTGTCCCCGCTACCAAATAATTTTGACCCCCCTTTTTAAGGGGGGTTTTTATTAATAATATATAATAAGTATCTTAGGATTTCTTGTAAAAAATTATGGCAAAAATTACGGATAAAATTGAATCATTAATTCAATTAGTGATAAAAGATATAGGGTATGAATTGGTAGGCGTTGAATATGTTGCAAGAGGAAAACACAGTATTTTAAGAGTATATATTGATTCGGATCGAGGTATTGGGCTTGATGATTGTGAGGTGGTATCGCGTCAATTAAGTAGTATTTTTGATGTGGAAGACCCGATTGCAACGCAATACAATTTGGAAGTTTCGTCACCAGGTGTTGAAAGACCATTATTTAATATTGAGCATTACCAGCGTTTTTTGGGGTACGATGTTAAATTAAGGTTATTAAGATCGGTAAATGGTAGAAGAAAGTTTAATGGCGCTATTGGTAGTGTGAGTAAAATCAATAACAGCATTGAGCTGATGACAGATACAGGCAGTTATAAGCTGGACATTGAGTTAATTGATAAAGCAAATTTAGTAGCTCATTTTTAGGAGAAGAAAATGGAAGGTAAGGATTTATTTTTAATGGTTGAAGCGGTTTCTAATGAGAAAAACATTACAAAAGAGTGTATATTTAAAGCCTTAGAAGAGGCACTAGCAGTAGCAACTAGAAAAAACAACAATATAGATGCTCACGTTGAGATTGATAGAATAACTGGTGAATTTTCTACTTTTAGGCAGTGGATGGTTGTCGAAGATGGCGAAAACTTTGTTGATGATGATGGTACTGAATTTGACTCAGAATTACATATTTATGCAAAAAATGCAAATGGCGTATCAATTGAAGATTTTGTACGCGAACCAATGGAAACTGAAGAATTTGGCCGTATCGCCGCACAAATCGTAAAGCAAATAATTATTCAAAAAGTTCATGAAGCGGAAAGAGGAGTGATCGTTGAAGACTATATTCAGCGTGTGGGTGAGGTAATTATGGTAACTGTTAAACGTATTGATAGAGGGAATGCTTATGTTGATATGGGCGGTGTTGATGGCATGATTTCTAAGTTTGACCTAATTCCAAATGAATCAATTCGTAAGAATGACCGTCTAAAAGCTTATATTAAAGAAGTAAAATCAAGCCCGCGTGGCGCTCAAATTTTCTTGAGCCGAACTATCCCAGAGATGATGATTGAGTTGTTTGGGATGGAAGTACCAGAGATTTCTGAAGGCGTGATTGAAATTATGGGTGTTAGTCGTGATCCTGGTTTGCGTGCGAAGCTAGCGGTTAAAGCAAAAGATAAGCGCCTAGATCCAATTGGCTCTTGTATTGGTATGCGTGGTGCACGAGTACAGGCAGTATCAAATGAATTAAATGGTGAGCGCGTAGATGTTATTTTGTGGGATAAAGACCCTGCACAATATGTGATTAATGCAATGGCCCCAGCAAAGGTAAGTTCAATTATAGTAGATGAAGATAAAAACACAATGGACATTGCTGTTGAGGAAGATCAGTTAGCATTAGCAATTGGTCGTGGTGGTCAAAATATTAAATTAGCATCACGATTGACTAATTGGAAGCTAAATGTAATGTCAGTGAGTGAGTCTGACGATAAGCAAGCTGAAGAAAATCAAAGAATTAGTGAAAAGTTAGCTGAGCAACTAGGTATCGATTCTGAAGTAGCAGGTGTTTTAATTGATGAAGGCTTTAGCAGTATTGATGATGTTGTAGATGCAGATACTACTAGTTTGGATGCGATTGAGGAGTTTGACGCATTAATGGTTGAAGAATTACAAGAACGCGCTTCTGATGCACAACTTGTGCAAGTCGGATCGTAGCCATGTCGTTCTGTGAGCCAAGGAGTTGGGTCTAGTTGATGGAGAATTAGCACAATTACTTATTGAAGCTGAAATTGCTACAATAGATAACTTAGCGGAATTGTCGATTGATGAATTATTAGACATTAAAGATATGGATAAAGAAGCGGCATCGGTGATTATCATGACAGCGAGAGAAAATGAAGGCTGGTTTAAGTAAGTAAAGACTTTCGTTAAAAATTATATAAATAGGTAAAAAATATGGCTACAGTTCAATCGTTATCCACAGCATTAAAAAAACTTCAGATGAAGTTATTGAAATTCTAGTAAATGCCGGCATTGAAGGTAAAAATGCTGATTCTGAGATTTCAAGTGATGAGCGTAAAATTTTGATGTCTGGCTTATCTAAGCGTGGTTTAACTAAATCCCACATTTCAGTTTCGTGCAAACTTAACGCTAAAACCAATAATAATATTAACATTAAGGTTAAGAAAAAGCATCATGCAAAAAAAGTGGATGTAGGATATGTGCAAGGTAAAGAGGCAATTTTAAAGGCAAAAGAAGCCTTAGAAATAGGTCGTAAAGCAGATGAAAAATTGTTGATGCAAGATGTTAAGCGACAAGAGATGGTGCATTTGCAGAAAAAGAAAGAAGAAAACTTAAAAAAGCAACAAGAGCAAATAAAGCAACAAACAGAAAATGACAAAAAAGTGGATGAGATAGGTAGTGATAATAAGTTGGAAGAAACTAAAAAACCAAAACGCTTATTTAATACACCAGATACGAGTAAACGTAAGCAACTGCATGTTGCTAAGAAGAATCCAAATAGAAAACTGAAAAAGAAAGATAGAACACGTATTAGTCAGAAAATCCAAGAAGAACAATCTCAGCACGGCTTTCAAAAACCAGTTGAAAAAGTGATTTATGAAGTTTCTATACCTGACAATATTAAGGTTAGTGATTTAGCACAAAAGATGGCCACTAAAGCAGGAGAAGTTTTAAAAGTATTAATGAATATGGGTGTAATGGTAACACTTAACGATGTTATTGACCAAGATACTGCGCTTTTAGTAGTGGAAGAAATGGGGCACACAGGTATTGCTAGCTTAGAAGAAACCATTGAAGATAAATTAATCGAGAAGTTAAAGGCAAGTGGTGATGAAAGTTATCGTCCGCCAGTGGTCACAATTATGGGTCACGTTGATCATGGTAAGACATCGTTATTAGATTACATTCGTAAGGAGAAAATTGCTGATAGTGAAGTTGGCGGTATTACTCAGCATATTGGCGCTTATCAAGTACATGTAAAAGGTGAGGATATTACTTTTATTGATACGCCAGGACACGCAGCATTTTCAAAAATGCGCTCGCGTGGTGTCAATATAACTGATATCATTATTTTAGTGGTGGCAGCAGATGATGGCGTTATGCCACAAACAATTGAGTCAATCAAATATGCGCAAAACGCTAAAGTTCCAATTATTGTAGCAATTAACAAGATTGATAAAGAAGGTGTTAATATTGATAAGGTTAAGCAAGAGCTTTCATCGCATGATGTTATTTCGGAAGAATGGGGCGGTGATGTGATGATGATAGGAGTATCGGCGCATACTGGCAATGGTATTGACGTATTATTAGATGCTATTATACTTACCTCTGAAATTTCAGAATTTTCAGCAGTTGTCGAAGGGCCGGCACAAGGTACGGTATTAGAAGCGCGTCTTGAAAAAGGTCGTGGCAAAATAACAACTATTCTGGTGCAATCAGGTACTCTAAAGAAAGGAGACATTATTATTGCTGGTTTAGAGTACGGCAAGGTTAAGCAAATTATTAATAATCAAGGCAAAATTATAAAAGAAGCTACTCCATCAATGCCAGTTGAAGTACTTGGTTTATCGGGTGTACCAGATTCAGGTGATGAAGTTTTAGTAGTGGAATCTGAACGAAAGGCACGTGAAGTAGCTGATTTTAGAAAAGCTCGTGACCGCGAGTCTGAACTGCAAAAACAACAAGCGTCAAAGATGGATAATTTCTTACAAAAAATGGAAGAAGGTGAGGTATCAACGGTTAATGTACTTTTAAAATCTGATGTTCGTGGTTCGGCACAAGCATTAGTTGAGGCTTTAGAAGAATTATCAACGGATGAAGTAAGAGTTAAAGTAGTTTCAAGTGGTGTGGGTGGTATTAATAATACAGATATTATTCTAGCAACTACTTTCGATGCTTTGGTACTTGGTTTTAATGTGCGTGCTGACGTCATGGCACGCAAGACAGCAGATGAAGAAGTCCTAAGACCGCTTGGCCTCCGACTTTATTATTCAATTATCTATAATTTAATTGACGATGTTAAGGCCATTATGAGCGGACTACTTAGCCCTGAGCTTAGTGAAAATATTATTGGCATTGCTAATGTAAAAGAAGTATTTGTATCTCAAAAATTGGGAGATATTGCAGGATGTATAGTTGAAGAAGGAATAGTTAAGAAGGACTTGCCAATCCGTGTATTGCGTGACAATGTGGTTGTGTTTGAAGGTGAATTAGAGTCTTTAAGACACTTTAAAGACGATGTTAAGGAAGTTAAATCAGGTTCTGAATGTGGCATTGGTGTTGTTGATTATGTTGTTAAAGTAGGCGATAAAATAGAAGTCTTTGAGCGCATAGAAAGCGCTCGTACTTTATAGTATCATCTTTAGCTAATGGTAGAACAACCGTCTTACAGAGTTGAGAGAATTAACGAATTGATTCGTAGAGAATTAACAATGTTATTAAAGCAAGATGTTAAAGACCCAAGATTGAAAACAGTAAGTATTACTAGTGTTTTAAGTAGTCGTGATTTATCTAGCGCCAAGGTTTTTTATTCTGTGCCAGAAGATAAGAGAGTTGCAATTTTACCTTTGCTTGATAAAGTCAGCGGTTTTTTTCGCTCTCGTCTTTCAAAAACGCTAGATTTACGGCACACACCAGTACTAAGGTTTATTTATGATTCGGCGCCAAACACTGGTGCAAGGATTGATGATTTGTTAGCTAAGCTTTAATAATGTCAAGGCGGAATCCAACGGGTAGAGATGTTAATGGCATTATATTACTTGATAAAGACACAGGGTTGAGTTCAAATGCCGCTCTACAAAAAGTTAAGCGTTTATTTTTTGCAAAGAAAGCAGGACACACAGGTGCGTTAGACCCTCTAGCCAGCGGTATATTACCTATTTGCTTAGGGCAAGCTACCAAGATTGCGGGATTTTTGCTTGATAATGATAAGCGTTATTTTGTACGTGGGCAATTAGGGCAAACAACTGATACACTAGATTGTGAAGGTAAAATCACTGATACAAAATATTTTAAGCAACTTGACAAAACGCAAGTGAAAGAAGTTGCGCTAAGTTTTCAAGGCAATATTGAGCAAGTACCACCGATGTATTCAGCATTAAAAAAAAATGGTCAGCCTTTATATAAACTTGCTAGACAGGGTGTTAATATTGAACGCAAAGCACGTTCAATCACTATTTATAATATTGATTTCTTGGATTATAAAAATGGTATTATAAGTTTAGAAGTGTCATGTTCAAAAGGTACATATATTCGTTCATTGATTGCAGATATTGGTGATAAATTAGATTGTGGTGCACATGTTATTGAACTCAGACGTACGGGGTTTGCACATATTGACATCACTCAGACGATTAAATTTTCTGATTTAAAGGCATTAGAAAGTGATGATTTCTTACAAATGGATATAAAAATTTTTAAAAGTGAACAGATGTTGCCTAATATTGATAGTGTTATTATTAATAAGAAGCAGAGTATTGACATTTGCTATGGTAGACAAATTAAAGTTGAAAATAAGAGTAATAGTTTGGTTAAAATATTTAATAAAAATGCTATCTTTTTAGGTATTGGAAAAGTAGAGGATAATTATTTACAACCCAAAAAACTATTTATATGAATAAAAAGGACGCACTTGTTGGTTATTATTTTAATAACAATTTGATGCACTCCATCAAAGGTGATAAAAGCCTACGTGAGAGTGTTTATGACCGTGAACGAGCGTTTAATAGTGTGGATAAGAATTTAAATCATCTCTCACAAGTTTGGTTAGATTTATTGCTTAATACAGGTGTATATCGTTTGGTTATTGGACTTAATAATGCTGAAATACGTGTGGCAAGTGTGTTTGATCCGTTTAATACTGAAGTACATTTGGCAGATGATTTACTTAATCCTGATTATGTAAATTTTCATTTCAATAAAATTCCTTTAGAGAAAAAAAGTAGATTGATTAAACGCATTTATAAGATGCTTGAAAACGATGAGATGTTTAGCATACTCTCTAAAGAATGGCAGCAATCTTTACAGGAGCGAAATCAAAATATGCAAGAATTAACCAATATTAATGATCTGCGTTTTATTTTAGAAAATCTCAGTAAGTTACGGTATCTTGAAGGTTATTATTTACGTTCAGTGACTATTAATTTATTTAACTCAACAGTGTCAATGTCATTCAATTGTGATGGTACGCAGATTATGTCACATAAAAAATTTAAAGAATTTATTGAGGAGTATATATAATTTAACTAGATGCATTAAGAGCAATAGTTTTATCTAGCATAATTGAAAAATAAGAACTATTGCTGATAATTATCCTGTCACGTTTAATAGTCTAAATCTTATTTACAATCAAAAAAGTTATAAAATTTCAGTTCTTTAATATAGTATTGCAAATTATTACATTACATTCATATTTTATAATGCATTCTTTCTAATAGATTATAATTTCAGTATAAATGAAAAATATCGCCCTTCTTTTGAAATATTGTAACTTTTGCAACAATATAAACGTAATTGTATGGAATGATTTAAAAGAACGAATTGAGGTATATTAATGATTGTTGTTGGCGTTGATGAAGCAGGTCGTGGTTCTTTAGTGGGCTCGGTGGTAGCTGGTGCGGTAATTTTACCTGATGATTTTTATTGTCTAGGGTTAACTGATTCCAAAAAACTTAGTGAGAAAAAACGTAATATTTTATATTGCTTAATTACCGAAAAATGTCAATGGGCTACTGGTGAAGCTAGTAGTTTGGAGATCGATAAAATTAATATTTTACAGGCAACAATGCTTGCTATGCGTCGTGCAGTTGAGAATTTAGGTGTGCAATTTGATCAAGTATTGGTAGACGGCAATTATTGTCCAGATTTGGATAATTGCATCGCAATTGTTAAAGGCGATTTAACTGAGGCAGTGATTTCTGCAGCTTCAATTATTGCAAAGGTGACCCGTGATAGACAGATGATAAAATTGGATATATACTATCCTAAATATGGTTTTGCCAAACATAAAGGTTATGGCACAAAACAACACTTGAATGCCTTAGAAAAATTTGGCGCTATTAAAAGTCAGCATCGTTATTCATTTCATCCAGTGAAAAACTTGTTCCATCATTAAGTTCTATTGTTCTTATTTGATGACGTAGTTCTGCTTTTTTAGCTTTAATAATTTTACGATCTTTTACAAGTGCCGCTTTTTTTTCTGCCTGTGCTTCTTTCTCTTTTTCGCGTTGAATTTCAGAAGCTGGACGAGTTTTTAAGTAGTGAAATAACTTAATAATGCGCTCTACACCATTTACTTTAGATGCTATTTTAGTGGCTTTAGCGGCTTCACGTGATGTCATTTTCCCCATTAAATAAATAGTACGATTCTCAGTTGTAATTTTGACGTGCATTGGATTAAAGACTTCTTGATTAAAAAAGAGAGCTTTAACTTGCGCAGTAATTATTGAATCTTTAGCCCTATTTAACATATCACTATTTGGCGCAATACGTAGTTCATTAATAACCTTGCTAATTTTAAAATCTTTGAGCAATATTTGTGCAGCAATATAATTTTGCACATCCTCATTAGGTACTTCGCCTGTTACCAATACTTCTGTATCATAAACCATATAATTTAAGTTCGCACTCAGTATTTTTTTGTCTTCTTCGCTGGATCTCCATGTCAACAGACTAAACAAGATATTCTTATCATCAAGAATTTCACCAGCAGTGCGTCTATCATTAGAAGCCATAATAATTGTGCCAATTGCTGATGTAACATAGCAACTATTTAAGAATAATGTACTGGTTATTATTATAGTAATTAGAATAATTTTTCTCATAAATTTATACTACCTCAAAAGCATTCTTGACCCAATTAATTTTAGGATATTTTAAATCAAATTCAAGTCCAACAACATCAAATCGACAGATGAAATTGTCATATTGTGTATATTTTTGCAGGAAATATTCGGCAGTGCGGATAATTTTTTTCTGTTTATTATTATCAACTGTGCTACTTGCTGAGCCAAAATTTGTATTTGTACGATAACGAACTTCAATAAAAACTAATATTTGCTCCAATTTATCAAGCATAATGATATCTATTTCACCAAGCTTGGTTGAATAGTTTTGTTGAATGAGCTCTAACCCATGCTTTTTTAAATATTGAAGGGCTATATATTCTGCTTTATTGCCTATTTGTCGTTTTAAGTTAAACACATTATGCCGTTATATATTATTGCTACACCAATTGGAAATTTAGATGATATCACTTTTAGGGGGGTAGAAACACTTAAGAACGTGGATATTATTTTAGCAGAAGACACCAGACACAGTAAAAAATTACTCAATCATTACGATATAGATACGCCAATGCAAGCTTTTCACGAGCATAATGAGTCTGCTAAAACAGCCGGCATAGTAGCACAATTATTAGCAGGAAAAAATATTGCATTGATTAGTGATGCAGGCACACCATTGATTAGTGATCCAGGCTATGTACTGGTTAGTGAAGCGAAAAAAGCCGATGTAAAGGTTTCCCCTATTCCAGGTGCATCTGCAATAATTAGCGCTTTATCAGCTTCTGGTATTGCTAGCGACCATTTTAGTTTTGTTGGCTTTTTGCCTACCAAACAAGTAGCACGCCTAAAGACAATCCAATCCAATGCACATCTAGATAAAACTATTGTCTTTTACGAATCTCCTAAACGCATTCTAATCTGTGCTAATGATTTGTTACAAGTATTAGGTGACGAACGAATTGTATGTTTTGCTAAAGAAATCAGCAAGTCTTTTGAAACTATCAAGACGGATA
The DNA here is from genome assembly GCA_029237605.1 of Candidatus Thiodubiliella sp. GTDB lineage: Bacteria > Pseudomonadota > Gammaproteobacteria > PS1 > Pseudothioglobaceae > Thiodubiliella. Next base: position 167,322 of record JAQRGB010000012.1, on the reverse strand, counting down.
CTTTGCCAAATTTAATTGAATATTTGACCGAAGACGAGAATCACCAAAAAGGTGAGTTTGTCATATTAATTTCAGGTTTTGGTAAAAATAATAAAGTTGATACTGAAGTACAACTGGATAAAATTTTGCCAATTTTGCTCACAGAAATGGGCGCATCTAAAGCTGCAAAACTTGCTGCTAAAATAATAGGTATTGATAAAAAATATTGTTATCAACGCGCTATTGAGTATTAGAGAGCTTTATATAATACACACGACATATTTTCTTTTGCAATAATAAATGTAAAAATGGTGTATCTTGTTGTTCACAGCTAGGTGTTGGACAAAAATACATCGCTATTATGCTAAAGACAAATGTCGTAACAAAGGTAAATTTGGTAAATAAAAAAAATTGGTGTAAGAGAATTATGCTGTTTGGGTAGATGTGAGTTTGGGATAGTGGCTGCTATATCTTGATAATGTTTGGTATAAATACATTAACGAAGATATGATATTAATGAAATAATCAATAAGCATTTAATAGCAGGTAGGCCAGTTAATAGACTAACTCTTGATATAATTGTTTAGTTTTTTTTTCTAAATCAGCAAGAGTGCCATTATTTTCAATAATACTACATGATAGCTCTTTAGAAATTTTTAGTCTGTTTTTTTGACTAATTTGTATATAAATCATCTTTTTTGCTTGTTTTTCATCAATATTTTCACGATTTTGCAGTCTTTTTAACTGTTTTTTATCATCACATGTCAAAATAATGATTTGATCAAACAGATAATATAATTTCCTCTCCATAAGTAGTGGTATCTCTACAATACTTAATTGTTTTTGTGAGTTTTTTTGCCATTTTTGCATTATTTTTAATATTCTTGGATGTAAAATAGCTTCAATACGATTTTTATTGCTCTTGTTCTCTAATAAAATCTCTCGTAACATTTGTCGATTAAGACTATTATCTTGATTAATGATATTTTCATTAAAGGCATTTGCCAGCTCTCTGAGTCCATCTGAGTTAGGGGCAGTAACTTGTTTAGAAATATCATCAAGCCGAATAATGTCAGCACCCAACTTGGTAAAAACCTGAATCATTTGTGATTTTCCGCAAGCAACGCCACCAGTCAGTGCAATTTTAAGTGTTGTCATAAGTGTTAATTTTAACAATTGTAAATAGTCTCTTGTAATTATCTATTGACTTTTATAGTGAAAGTCCCGATAATACTATTTTTTACGGTTATGTAGCTCAGCTGGTTAGAGCACAGCATTCATAATGCTGGGGTCGGTGGTTCAAGTCCACCTATAACCACCATATTTAAGAATTTATACAATCTTATCTTAAGTATAAATCTAATTATATTAGATAAGATTGTTTATTTTTTAAACATTATGCCGAAGTAGCACAGTTGGTAGTGCAACTGATTTGTAATCAGTAGGTCGCCAGTTCGAGTCCGGCCTTCGGCACCATATTTATTAGTAATTTTTATTAAAAATTACTAATTATTCATAGCTACCAAGGCTTTGTTTTGATAATTAATATAGAACAAAACCAATTTTAATAATCATTTTGTTCTATTCCATCACATATTATGAGCGTCAATTTAAAATAGTTCATGGATGCAATAAACACAATAAGTTAGTTATTATGGCAGTAAGAGGTAGAATGGATGTATTTTTGTTGAATAGTTACTAAAGACTAATTATTCATTTTTGGTAGAAATTCAGCGGCTAGCTTCTAAATGTATTCATTATGACAATAGTACGTTACTATTTTGTATGTTTTTATCATTATATAAAAAATGAGTATTTTTATATTTTATTAAGATTATTTAGCCTTAGAACTAAAATTTATGGATAAAAATTAGATTCTATTAAGCGAATAAACAACATTAAAATTCAAAAATGATTATAATAATTCAATTATTTTGCATGAATACAGATTAATGAAAACATTTAGTGCTAAAGCACATGAAGTAAAAAGAGATTGGTTATTGGTTGATGCTGATGGTAAGACGCTAGGTCGTTTGGCAGCAGAAGTTGCTTCTCGCCTTCGTGGTAAGCATAAACCTGAATATACACCACACGTAGATGTAGGTGAAGTCGGAGGCCAAGCGGTCTTAGGAAGACAATCCTTTTGTACAACTCCGATAAAATGTATCGTCATCATACTGGTTATGTTGGCAACTTGAAGTCAATAGCATTTAAGGATTTACAAGCCAAAAAGCCAGAAGAAATTATTAATAAAGCTGTAAGAGGCATGTTACCAAAAGGCCATTTGGGCAGAGATATGTTTAGAAAAATGAAAGTATTTTCTGGTGCTGAGCATACACATGGCGCACAACAGCCGCAACTTTTAGATATTTAAGGCAAGAGTTATTATGACAAAAACACAAATATTTTATGCAACAGGTAGAAGAAAGACTTCAGTGGCTCGTGTTTATATGACTAAAGGTAAGGGTATATTTACCGTGAACAAACGCCCAATGGGAGAATACTTTGGTCGTGAAACTTCTTCAATGATTGTCAATCAACCATTAGATACAGTAGACATGAGAGATAAGTTTGATTTCAATATAATGGTGAAGGGCGGTGGTGATACTGGTCAAGCTGGCGCAATTCGCTTAGGTGTAACGCGTGCGTTAATGAAGTACGACGAAGAACTTAGAGGCGATCTTCGTAAAGCCGGTTTTGTTACTCGTGACGCAAGAATTGTTGAACGTAAGAAAGTTGGGCATAAGAAAGCGCGTAAGAGTGAGCAGTATTCAAAGCGCTAATAATCAAATTTAGATAGTTTATTTTGCCTAATAATATTTTGATTAGCTAAATATATTTTATAATCAACTTCTGAATATTTACTTAACCCTATAAAGAAGCTTGTGATCTTGAGATTGTGTTTACGCTTATAAGCTCTAATTTGTCCTAGTAGGCCTATAGGCATAATAACTATTAAGATTTAGCAGGCAGTATTTAATGAATTTATTGTCTAATGGTAAATCCATAACTTCATGCTTAAAGCCTTTTTTTGGTTTTTAGGCACAATTTCACAACTAGGTTTAAAACACGATAGACCAAAATAATTGTTATAGTGCTTGGAAAATCTTGAGCGCCACCAATTTGATTCAATCGCCGCTTGAACCAATGCCAAAGAAGTGGGAATGGTGTCTATTGCGCTTAGTAATGATTCTTTACTCTCATTCTTAATATTATATTTCCTGACTAGTTCTTTAATATCTGTGTCGTTAAGTTTATTATTTTCCACTTCTACCATCGGCAATAAGTAAGCAAAGAAAGCAATTTTCCTTCGATTAGAATCCTTTATTTTGTTAAAATTTGACCCATTCTGTGTATTGATTGATGAAATAAAATTCCATATATTAAAAGCTTGAGCCGTAACACCATAAACTATAGTGATAATAAATAATAATTTTTTCACAGCTTAAACCGTTCATAAGATGCTGAAGCGATGTTCATTATAATTATTTTTTCAATATCTAGGTTGAGTAAGCAAGATCTAATTGCCCATGTATGAGTAACAATCAAGATTAATTGACCTTGATTGTTTTTTGTATTCTTAGTTCTAACGTAGACAATATTAGTTGCTTGGAAATTGTATAAATATTTTACACCTGATGGCCGGTTCTTACGGATTTTTGTTTAAACAACTATTAATTGTAGCTTGTTCTATTTTTTAGCACTTCTGTCTTGCCAATCATCAAATTTTATTTCCTTTAATAAATAAAACACTTATATTTTAATATTCTATATTTCTGATAAATATCGATCAAATACCAAACATCGCATTATTAGCAAAGTTGCAATAAAATCCTAGTGCTTTTTATTTGTTGATATTTACATTTCTTGTCAGTTTTTTCTGTTAAGTAAACTGCCATGATATAAAATAATTTCTTTGTATTTACCATATCTTAGTAGGTTAATAATCATTCTTGAATTCGTGATCTTGACATTAGCTGATTAACAGCTTCACTAGGAGTTGCTTTTTTATCAATAACTTGTTTGACTTGTTCACAAATTGGCATTTCAATTTGATACTTTTTTGCAATTGACAATACTAACTCTAAGGCATTGAGCCCTTCAACAGTTGCACCAACACTATCTAATGCTTGTTTTACATTTTGATTTTTTGCTAACACCTTGCCAAGGAGTTGCTGTTTGGACTTGTCTTCCTAAGACCGCTTGGCCTCCGACTTGATAAGCCATTAAAAGTCGATGTTTTCGCTCCTAATGCCACGCCTAAGCGTATCATTTCAGCCAATCCACGTGTAATTAAAGCTGCTTGAGTATTAGCACCATAGTTTAAACCTGCGGCAATACCTGCGGCAATTGCCAGAATATTTTTTACTGTACCGCCAACTTCCACACCAATTACATCATAATTGGTATATGTCCTAAGTACTTGAGTGTTTAGAATCTGTGCCCAGTGATCTTGAATCTTTTTATCTTTTGCAGCAATGCTAAGTGCTGTTGGTTTACGACTAGCGACTTCAAAGGCAAAACTAGGACCTGAAATAACACAACTTGGGTGTCTATCTAAAATAGATTCAAAACTTTCATGTAAAAAACATTGCCCTTTAGTGTCAAAACCTTTAGTTGCCCAAGCAATATGTTGTTTTTTTGTGAGTAGTGGCTGTAGTATTTTCAGTGTGTCAGTAAAACCATAACTTGGCACTGCAATTAAAATACTGTGAGAATCTTGTATATGTAATAAACCAAAAGTGAGTTTTATATTTGATGTATAATTTACCGATAGGGCGTGGTGTTTTGGTTGTAGTGTGTCAGCTTCTTCTTGTGTATGAGTGTGTAAATATATAGTATCAAAGTTGTCTGACAAGGCAATTGCCAAAGCACTTCCCCAAGCACCAGCACCAATAATACTAATATTGTTGTTCATTATTGATTAAGGATTTTTTCCAACTTTCCAGAGGCATTGGCAGCTGATAAATCATCAAAACCCCCGATATATATATCATTGATAAATATTTGGGGTACTGTATTTTTACCAGTTTTTTCCATTAGTTTATTCCAGTCATCTGGTGTTTTGACATAATGCTTTTTAAAGTTAATACCTTTACTTTCTAATAATTGATAAGCTCTTTGACAAAATGAACAAGCGTCAGAACAATAAATTATGTTTTTTTTCATTTGTACACTCTAAGATTTAATAGGTAGGTTGGCTTTTTTCCAGGCATTTATACCACCTTTTAAGTTATAAACTTGATCAAATTTATTACGCGTTAACATACCTGCAATATGTGCTGAACGAGATCCTTTACGACAATATACTAATACTTTTTTATTTTTATCCAAGGTACTAAGTTTATTTTTAACTTGTCCCATTGGGATATGGGTGTCATTTACAATATAACCTGCATTGCGTTCTTTTTCTTCACGTACATCTAAGATAATTAAATCTTTTTTATCCATTAGTGTAACCGCTGCATTAAGATCGATATCTTTATATTTTTTTAATTTATCTACAACAATATTACCAATCAGCAATATAATTAAAATCACTAGTGTAATTGTAGTAAAAATTTGCTCATCATCTCGCAAAAAATCTAAAATTTCCATACTCATTCTCCTTTTAAAAAGTTATCTAACATCTCATGACCTTGCTCAGTCAGAATAGATTCTGGATGAAATTGTACCCCTTCAATTGCCATTTTTTTGTGCTTGATACCCATAATTTCATCACAATCACCTTGCTTGTCTTCAGTCCAGGCGCTAATTTCAAAGCAACTCGGTAAGCTAGATTGTTCAGCCACTAGTGAGTGATAGCGTGTGGCATTTAATGGATTATTGAGATTATTAAATATACCTTTGTTTGTATGATACACAGGTGATATTTTACCGTGCATAATTTTTTTAGCGCCAATCACATTACCACCAAATGCCTGAACCATTGACTGAAAGCCTAAACATACACCAAGCATTGGAACTCTACCAGAAAAATGCTTAATTACTTCAATTGAAATCCCTGCTTCATTTGGTGTGCAAGGCCCAGGCGATATAACTAAGAATTCTGGATTGAGTTTTTCAATCTTACTTACTGTAATTTTGTCATTACGATATACTTCAACCGTTTGCCCTAACTCGCCAAAATACTGTACTAGGTTATAGGTGAATGAGTCATAATTGTCAATCATTAGCAACATAATGTCTTTATTTTACAGTCAAAAATGATATAAAGTTAAGACACTGAAAGTAACGAAAGCTTTGAGTGAACCCTGCATTTTTAAATCGTTCAAAATGTGTTTGTTCATTGTCAGTAATTAATACATTCTCAATTACTTGGCGTTTATTGGCAATTTCCAATTCGCTATATCCATTCGCACGTTTAAAGTCTACATGTAATTTGGAGATTTCATCTTGTTTTTGCGTATCATTAAAATGAATTTTTTCTGATACAATTGTCTATGGATGATGCTTCATTACGCACACCCCACATCCAAATTCTCAAGTATTAATAAGTGACTGCCTTTTTTCTGGTTTGATAAATTGTAAAGTAAGATTAAGAACAACAATAGATGCATTTTCGATATATATATCTTCAATATTACTGCAAATAGTTTCTAAATTTGATAATTTATTTGCAAAATTGGCTTCACATTTTTTTATCATATTTGGCGAATTATCAACAGCAATAATTCTATTATTGATATGGTTGTTGTTTATGCTTAGCGCTAAAGAGGTTGTTCCAGTTGATGCGCCAAGATCATAATAATTACTGTTATCTTGCCCATAAATTTTTACCATAAGACCGATCATTTCAATCATAGCTTGATAACCAGGCACTGAACGCCTAACCATATCATTAAAAACATTGGCAACATTTTCATTAAAAGTGAAGTTAACTAAATCTGTCTTTTTTTAAATAGTTTATCACGCATAAAGATTTTTAAGAAAGAATTCACTAACCAACAATTTAGTATTACCAATGGTGAAAGTTGAACGCCTACCCCAAATATTACCTGTGTGCGTTATTTGTAATTCACCACGTATAATGTTACTGTCATTAAATAAAAATTCACCTAACGGCTTGTCGTTAATAGTACGTAAATCTTTAGTATCATTGGTAATTGGTATTATTGAGCGTGCAAAAACCACTACCTGCTGATTGCCCAATAATTCTACCTCACGAATAATACAATTAGCTTTAGTATTAATTAAATCTGCTTCATCTTTGTGAGCCCTACATTGTATTTGTGATAGTACATTCACAGAAAAATCCTCAAATGTTTGTTTGAGTTTTTGCGTGAGTGATTTATCATCAATCAGCCACGATTTTAGTGCTACAGGTATTGTTATTTGTGCATCTGAGTTTACCCAAAGAAGGTTTCTAGTGTCCATAAATGATATTTTACCTATGTATTAGCGTATTTAGATTTGTCATGGGCAATCCATCGATGAATTAATGCTTGTTGTTGTTTTTCATTTTCATTGATAAACTTATCACAATAAAAATGCACTTGCTTGAGCAGATACCCATCACGTACGATATTGGCAATTTTCATATTAGCAAGACCTGTTTGTTGTGTACCAAGAATCTCTCCAGGACCTCGTAATTCCAAGTCTTTATTAGCAATTACGAAACCATCATTACTATGTCTAAGGATATCTAAGCGTTGAATGGCATTGGCGCTAAGTGGCGCTTGATACATTAGTATGCAAATACTTTTATTATTACCACGACCTACGCGTCCACGCAATTGGTGTAATTGTGCTAAGCCTAATCGTTCTGAATTTTCAATTACTATTAGCGATGTATTTGGAACATTAACACCCACTTCAATTACAGTCGTTGCTACTAATACATTAATCTCATTATGCGCAAATTGTTGCATAATAGTATTTTTCTCATCTTTATTCATTTTTCCATGAATTAGTACAACAGAGTGATTTGGTAGATTTTGCTGTAAATAATAATGTGTATTAATGGCAGATTCAGCACGTAAAGCTTCTGATTCTTCAATTAAAGTGCATACCCAATATACTTGATTACCCATACTACATATTTGCTTGATTTTTTTAATTACTTCATTTTTACGCTCATTGCTTAGTGCAATCGTTTGTACTGGTACTCTACCAGGAGGCAATTCGTCAATAATTGACGAGTCTAAATCTCCGTAAGCACTCATTGTTAATGATCGTGGAATAGGGGTAGCAGTCATTACTAATTGATGTGGGGTATTGTATGCTTTTTGCACCAAAGATAGGCGCTGATGCACGCCAAATTTATGTTGCTCGTCAATAATAACTAACCCGAGTTTATTAAAGGTAATATTATCTTGAAATAGAGCGTGCGTGCCAATTATTATTTGCGCTTGACCTGATCGTATCTTTTCTGATTGTTCTGTTCTTGTTTTGGTATTTTGCGATCCTGTTAAAAATGCTATTTCAACACCTAAAGAATTTAGATAATTTGAAAAACCTTGTAGATGTTGTGATGCTAAAATCTCAGTTGGCGCCATAATTACTGTTTGAAAATTATTCTCAACTGCCTGTAAACAAGCAAAAACTGCAACAATGGTTTTCCCAGAACCCACATCACCTTGCAACAACCTTAACATCGGATGATTGGATGATACCAATTTGTCTTCCTAAGACCGCTTGGCCTCCGACTTCTACGCTGTTGAGCGTTGGTTAGTTCAAAACCTAAATTACTATGCAATTTATTTGATAGCGTATCTTTAATGATAAAAATATTTGCTACTTTATTCTTGCGCTGTTTCTTTAATTTAAGCAAACTAAGTTGTTGTGCGCATAATTCCTCAATAATCAATCGTTGTTGCGCAATGTGTTTAAATTCTTCAATTTGCTCTAGATTTTCATCTTCTTTTGGATGGTGCAATGTTTCTAATGCTTGTTTTAATGACGGCATAGAATGATTTGGTAGTGATTCAAAATTATCTATTAGTGGTGATATTTTTAGTGTATCCATTGCAATATTAATCCATTTTTTCATTTGTATTTGGGTAATGTTTCCAGTTAATGGATAAATCGGGCTTAAAGTTCTTTCTAATAAAGTTTTTTGTCCTTTAGAAATTAGTCGATATTCAGGGTGATGCATTTCTAAACCATCTTTGCCAATTTTTATTTCGCCAAAACATTGAATAATATTACCACGCACCAATTGTTGTTTTTGATATTGATTAAAATGAAAAAATCGCAATAATAAGTGCAGATTGTTCTTATCAATAAGATAACATAATAATTGGCTAGTTTTAGCACTAGGTCTTGTTGGTGGAGTTTCTATACTCTCAATGGTTAGTTGCACCAAGATCTCATCACCAGCATGTACCTTATTTAGTGGTGTAATTGATGTTTTATTTTGATAGCGAAAGGGTAGTTGAAATAACAAATGTTCTAGATTATAAATACCAATTGCATTTAATTTATCTCGTGCTTTTGGCCCTAATCCTTTGATTGAAATGATTGAATTAGATAATTTCATTATTGTTAAGACCGTCCTTATTTACTTATGGCAGTCTTTTTTAAGTAAAATACCGTCTATTTCCACTTGTGCATCTAGTGGTAATTCTTTAATACCAATGGCTGCACGTGCAGGATAAGGCTGAGAAAAATATTGTGCCATAATCTCATTTACTGTTGAGAAATTACTTAAATCTGTCAAAAAAATGTTGAGTTTTATAATATCGTTCAAATCACCACCTGCTGCTTCACACACGGCCATTAAGTTCTTAAATACTCGATGAATTTGTTGACTAATATCACCATCAATCATTTCCATTGTCTCAGGTATTAAAGGAATTTGTCCTGATAAATAGACTGTTGTGCCGCCAGTTACTGCGACTGCTTGAGAATAGGCGCCAATTGCTTTAGGTGCTTTGTTAGTTAAGATAGTATCTTTTTGCATAAACAGCTTCCAAATAATAATATTGTTGAATTTTACTTCATCTTTTCATTCGCTTCAAAATAAAAAGCCTGTGTTTTTACAAGTTTTTTAAATATGGTGTCCGGGTGCGGAGACGAATAATATTTATAATTTGTTGGCAATAAAGTAATTTTAAATATGCTTAAAAAAAATATTCCTAGCTCTAATTATAGACATATTAACATATTTTTAAATATGTTAAATTTCATAAGTAGTTTTTAGGTGAAAAAAATTATTTTGAGTAAAGAATTTTAATCACCGAAGCGCTCATTCTAAAATGCCTTCTTTTTGTGCCTAAATAGAATATAGTTATTGTGCGGCGTGATTTAAGATTTAAAAGCCAAATAAAAATAAAATCCCACATGCCTTATAAATAAAGCTTTTGCTCTTGGCTTTAATGGCGGATTGTCTACCTACCTCATCTCCGTCAAAAGCCATCATCCACTTGGCGTTTAAGTGATTTTTAATTAAATCAACAGGCAATGAATGGCAACTCAATGCCGTTGCTACCTTTTTGCCTAATTGAAATAAACTAATGGCATCAAATATAGTCTCAGTAATGTAGACCTCATTGCCTGTTTGGATTTTTTGCCCTGGTGGTTGCCAGCCAAAACCATAACTACCACCCTTGGTGCAATTAAAATTGCGATCGAACAAATGCCCATCAACATATCTTTCCCAAAACCACTTGCGCTCATGGTCTAGATAAAATCGGACTGTAGCAGTGTGCTTATTACCATAACCAAATGTCTCTTGCTCATACCATTCGTCTTTGATATTTAATTTGCGTTCAGTCTCGAGATACATCTTAGCGGCCGCCTTAGGTTCAGCGCCGGCTACTTTAGTGATAGACACATCGGTTGATATGCCAGCTCTATTACCCAAAAACTTAATTGCATCCACAAAGACAATGGATTGTGCTTGTCGTACAAACTCTATTACATCGCCTTTTGCTTCGCATTTAAAACAATTAAAGTATGTGTCTTTAATTCCAAATGATGTTGTCTTAGATTTGCAAAACTGGCATTTGCCACGCTGAGACTTAAGGCTTACGCCAAAGTCCTTTACAATTTCCCCTAGATTACTTACCTCTTTAATTTGGTTGATACGACCTGTATTCATACTGACACCTTGAAACTAAAATATGAACCAAGCATGCCTGATAGCAAATAAGCAATTATTATCACTACTTCTGCGTCCCAAATTGCTTTTACTCCAATTGCGGTACTAATCAACCAAGTAGATTGGATTAAAAAAGTCATAAATACCGATTTAAATACATGCGCTTTAGCGATAATTCTGATGTTTAAATATTTAAAAAATATAAAAGCGAACTGAGTTATAAAAACAACGCTTACCATTTCAATCTTGTACATATTTTTTATAACTATTCTAATTGCTCTACTTCTAGTTGCTCTTTTTCTAATTGTGCTTTGATTTTTTCCAAATTAACCCACTAAATACGCAAATCCCTAGTGCCACTTTTTGGATATTTTCCAATCTTACGACAAGGTAATTCTTTCGTCAAACACATATAATTTGCTTTTGCTTTTGATAATTTATTGAGTTCTGCATATGCTTTGGCAGAAATTTCAGGCATTTCTATTATTGTCATTTAAATTTACTCCTGTTAGTGTGTTATTTTTGTTTGTCATGTTCATCTCTCAATTTGTTAAATTAAGGGGGTTATATTCAGGTAGAAGAGTGCGAGAAATAGAATCTGGCAAAACTAAAGAGGTAGGGTCTGCCAAGATTGAGCGTATTTGTAAGCGATTTCCTGAATATGCATTGTGGCTCATAACTGGTCAGATGCAATCGCCAAGCCAAATCTGCCAAAAATTGATAAAAAATGGTCAGATTGTTGATTGTATGAGTGAAACACTTGAATTAATAAAAAAAGATTTAAAATAAAAGTATTAATGATGATACTTTTATACATAACTTATAATTTAATCCAGAATGGGAATTAATCGCACTACATCAGGCAAGTGGCTAGCAGATGTCAGCGTTGGCGGACGGTTAGTTTTTGGCGGAAAACGTATTCGTAAAACTTTTCGCACTCAAAGAGAGGCGTCAAACTTTGCAGCATCAGTGCGTGGCAATTATGCGCAAGGCAATGCGTGGGATTTTGCATTCAGACAGCAAGATTATCAACTGAGCGAGTTGTGTGATGCATGGTATAAAATACACGGTAAAACTCTCAAAAATGGCAAGGTTAGAATGCAAACGCTTAACAAAGTTTGTAAAGAGTTGGGTGATTCGTGGTTTAGCAAATTCACTCGTGCAGACTTTATGATTTATCGCTCGAATAACAAAAACGTTAGTGCAAGTACACTAAATCACTACCATGCATATTTAAGTGCCGTATTTAACGAGTTAATACGCATTGACCAAATCAAAACTAATCCGCTTGATAAGCTCAAGTGTTTAAAAGTTGATGCAACTGAGTTATCATATCTTGAAAAACCTGAAATTGAAGTGTTGATGAGTGCGTTGCATACTAGAGAATCTGACGCTTATATGGTAGCCAAAATATGTTTATCTACTGGCACTCGATGGCGTGTGAGGCTTGTAACGTTAAAGTTAAGGATGTGAATAATAATCAAATTAATGTACTGGGCAAAAATGGAAAAATCAGATATCTTAGCATCACATCAGAGCTAGCAAAAGAAATCAAAGAAAAAGCATCTTTTCGCGATCCTTATAATGTTTTTAAAGAAATACTGCATGAATTAGGATTGAAAAAAAATGATTTTCAACTAACGCATTTGCTCAGACATACTTTTTCAAGTCACTATGTTATGAATGGCGGTAATATTTTAGCGCTACAAAAAATACTGGATCATAGCACCTTAAATATGACAATGCGTTACGCGCACCTATCTCCAAATCACTTGCAAGATATGACCAGTTTAAATCCTATTGACTTTTAAATGTCGTCAGTGTGTCGTCACTTTGCCATTATTTGTGTTTTTCAGACAATAAAAAACCCTCTACTTAAAAAGGCTATAAAGCCTATTAAACAAAGGGTTTGAGTATGGTGCCCGAGGCCGGAATCGAACCGGCACGCCCGTGAGGGCGCAGGATTTTAAGTCCTGTGTGTCTACCAATTTCACCACCCGGGCAATTTGTGAATTACTGACACATTAAAAAAGAGATTATACTAGAGACTGACATAATTATAAACAATCATGAAGGTACTATCTTTTACTAACCTAGTTATTTTATTAATCATTTATAATTATGTAATAGTCTCTTCAACCATTGGTAAAATTATATTTTTTTGGATTGATATTTTATGGGCATTGTTAAACTAATTTTTGTTGTTTTATTGGTATTTGTTGGATTTTATTTGTTGAAAAAATTTAGAAAACTTAGCGGTAAAATGGCGCAACGGCCCTCTACTAATAAGATATTGGCTTGTAGTGTTTGCAATATGCATATTCCTGAAAGTGAAGCTATTATTCAAAATGGTAAAGTGTATTGCTCAAAAGAGCATTTAAAATAAGGATTATTTATGAAATTTTTACTTGATTTTTTTCCGATTGCATTGTTTTTTATTGTTTATAAAATGATGGGATTATATCCAGCGATTTATGCAATGATTGGCGCTACTATGGTGCAGATGTTGGTGGCACGATTACAAACTGGTAAATTTGAGAAGATGCATTTAATCACTTTAGGCCTGTTGGTGGTATTTGGTGGTATTACACTTATAGTTAGAGATCCAGCGTTTTTAATGTGGAAAGTTAGTGTTTTGTATGTTGTATTTGCTTTAGTATTAGTTGCTAGTTTATGGATTGGAGAAAAAACTTTAATGCAAAGAATAGCTGGCAAAGAATTAGACTTGCCACAAAAAATTTGGAGAAGGATTACTTGGTTTTGGGGCTTGGGTTTTATTGGTATTGCTATTGTCAATAGTTATTATGTGCGATTGGCATTGACAGCAAGGGAAAAATTATTTGCAGCCACAGTTTTAGATAAAAAAATAGAATTAGCTGAATTGGATTGTATTACAACCACTGCTGTGCAACTTTGTCAAAATGCACAACAAACAGAAAGCTCTTGGGTTAACTTTAAATTATTTGGCACAATGGGATTAACCTTTATACTTATTTTATTAACAATAGTTAAGTCGGATCGTAGCCAAAATATGTTAAAAGAAAGGAATAGCGCAATGAAAAAAACACCTTTGTATCAGGCGCATTTAGACGCTAATGGAAAAATGGTTGACTTTTGTACTTGGGAAATGCCACTTAATTATGGTTCACAATTAAAGGAACATAACCAGGTACGTAATAATGTGGGGATGTTTGATGTTTCACATATGAGCGTGGTGGACCTTAAAGGTAAGGAAGCTAAAAAGTTTTTGCAGATTCTAATTGCAAACGATGTTAATAAACTTAAAATGACTGGTAAAGCGCTATACAGTTGTATGCTTAATGAAGTCGGCGGTGTGGTCGATGATTTGATTGTTTATTATCATGATGATACAAACTATAGAATAGTGATTAATGCTTGTACAATGCAGAAAGATATTGAGTGGATTAATGTACAATCAAAAGATTTTGATGTATTTGTTGGCAACTCAACTCCTTGGCTCACAGAACGACATGGCTACGATCCGACTTGATTGCAATTCAAGGTCCAAATGCGCGAGAAAAAGTCTATCAAGCGATACCAGGCACTGAAGGAATTTGCGGTGAATTAGAGCCCTTTAGTGCGGTTAGTTTAGGTAGGTTATTTATTGCACGCATAGGCTATACAGGTGAAGATGGATTTGAGATTATGCTACCGTTGAGCTCAGCTAAATTTACTTGGGATATGTTACTTGAAGCTGGTGTAAAGCCTTGTGGGTTGGCTGCGAGAGATACTTTGCGCTTGGAAGCGGGTATGAGTTTGTATGGTGCGGAAATAAATGAAGAAGTATCGCCTTTGGAAGCTGATCTGACTTGGACAGTCGATTTATCCGATAAAGACCGTGCATTTGTGGGTAGAGGTGCGTTAGAATCATTGAAGCAAAAAGGTGTGAAAAAGACTATTGTTGGCTTGGTGTTAGAAGGTAATGGCGTAATTCGTGACCATCATAAAGTAGTGACAAGTTTAGGTGAAGGTAAAATAACATCAGGTATTTTTTCACCAACAATAGGTAAAGGAATTGCACTTGCCAGTGTGCCAAAAGGTAGCGATGGGTTGTGCGAAATTGAGATGCGTAATAAAATGGTATCAGCTAAAATAGTTAAACCGCCATTTGTCAGAAATGGAAAAATTTTGGTATAAACAGCAAAACGCCTTACTTAGTTAAAAGTGGAAAACAAAAATGAAGAAAGAGAGGAAGTGTGTAATAAGTCGGATCGTAGCCATGTCGTTCTGTGCAATATACTGAAAATCACGAGTGGATCCTAGATAATGGCGACGGTACCTATACAATGGGCATTACTGATCATGCTCAGACATTATTAGGCGATATAGTATTTGTCGAATTGCCTAGCGAAGGCAACAGATTATCTATTGAAGATGAATTTTGCGTGGTAGAATCTGTAAAATCAGCAAGTGGTATATATGCGCCTGTCGATTTGGAAATTGTTGAGGTAAATGAAGCACTTGATACAGAACCAGAATTACTTAATAGCAGTTGTTATGATAGTGGTTGGCTAGTGAAATTTAGATCAAATTCAATCGATGGGCTAATGAGTGTTGATGCTTACGTTGAAACAAACAAAGATTAGATTGGCATTTTTTAGTGTTATTTTTTAATAATTTGTGATTAATTTTCTAGTTGCCTACAAAGGTAAGCCAGCTTGTATTATTGATATTCAGACAAATAAGTTTGAGTTAGAATTTTCTGATAGTTCAACACTTAAGGTAAGAGAAAAAGATTTTAGAGTGATTCATCCTGAATTTTCTCAGGTGGATGATTTGTGCATGCACGCTGATTTTTTTGTGTTGGAAGATTTACAAGAAGAGGTATTAAGTTTACAAGAAATTACCGAGTGGTTATTTGATGAATTTACAGCGCAAATGGCTTGGTGCACTTACCTATTAGTTGAAGATGGGCTATATTTTTACTGGAAAAAAATAAAGTTTTTGTGCGTCCAATTGAACAAGTTGAAAGTGTACGTATTAGGCGGAATGAAAAAAATAGCCGCTGAAAGTTTAACACATTGTATTGATAATTTGTCTAAAAATACCTTTGATGAACAGGATAAGCCATATTTAAAAGAAGTTGCTAGAGTGGCGCTTAATCAGTCAAAAACTGCCAAAGTATTAAGTCGTATCGGGGTAAATAACTCATCTGAGGATGCTTATAAATTACTACTTAAAATTAAATATTTAGAGCCTAGCTTTAACCCTTACCCCACACGCTTTAATATTCCAACAGATGTAGAAATTTCTGTGGATGTACCAACAATTAAGCGTGTTGATTTAACACATTTATCTAGTTATGCAATTGATAATGAAGGATCAAATGATGCAGATGATGCAATTAGTATTGAAGGTAATAAGTTGTGGGTACATATTGCTGATGTGGCTAATATTGTACCATCTGGCTCAGATTTAGATGTTTATGCGCAGGAGCGCGGTTCTAATTTTTATTTGCCAGAGACGATTATTCATATGTTGCCAATTTCAGTGACGTACGCTAGTGCATTAGGTGTGTCAGATAAGTCTAATGCCTTATCATTTAGTTTTGAATTTGATGGTAAAAATATTAATAATATAGAGGTTACAGAACGACATGGCTACGATCCGACTTCTTACAGCGAAGTTGATAAAATCTTAACAAAAAATTCTAATGAGAACTTAGTGCAGATTCAAAAGGTCGCTATAGCGCATAAAAAATTTAGAGACAGCAATGGCTCTATTAACCTACATCTGCCAAATGTAGATGTATGTTTTATTAATGGTAGAGTATCGATTGTGCCACAGATAATTAGCGCTAGTAGAGACTTAGTAGCTGAGATGATGATAATGGCAGGACGTGCAATGGCACAATTTACTAGTGATAATATAATACCTGTGCCTTATGCATTACAAGATAAAGGTGATTTTACTGATGATTTTTTAGCAAAGAAAAATTCATTAACACTAAGTGAGTCATTTTTAGCGATTAAGAATTTTAAGCGTTCTGCTATTTCAGTAAAACCACTCCCACATTATGGCTTGGGGTTAAGTGCATATTTGCGTGTCACCAGCCCAATGAGACGTTATTATGATTTGTTAGCACACCAACAAATTATTAATTTTATTACCAAGAAACCAATGTTATCTGTTAGTCAAGTGAAAGGAATTATCGGTTCAGTAAATGTCGCATTGTCAAGTGTCAATAAAGTAAGTCACTTTAGTGATGAGCATTTTAAGTGTATATTTTTAAGTCAAAATCCAGAATGGATAGGCATAGGTATAGTAGTTGATATTCGCGCAGATAAGGTGTTATTCATAATTCCTAAAATTGGAATGATGACACAGATTAAGTTTAAAAAACTACCTAAGTTAAATGAAGAAATACAACTTCAGGTAAGTAGAGTAAACCTGGTAGATAGGTCAGTAAATTTCAAGGTAGTTTAATTGTTCAATAATTTCAATAGCATTGCCTTTATCAACATCCCAATCACCTAAAACATAACGTGTATATCGCTCATTTTGGTGGGTATTTTGCCTGTGCGTATGTCCGTGGATTAAGTCTGCATATGGGTATTTTTGCATCAATTTATCTGCTGTATTTTGATTAATATCCATGATTTTACTTATTTTATATTGTTGACTTTTGATGCTTTTTTTACGCAATTGGCCGCTAAGCTTAAGTCGTATTTTTATTGGTAAGTGTAAGAAAATAAATTTAGTGATTGGATGCCTTAAAAAACCTTTCAATCTTTGATATTGTCTGTCATCCGTACATAATTCATCGCCGTGCATCAGTACATAATTTTTATTATTAGTCTTAAGTAGATAAGGTGTATTGAATAATACACAATCTGTTTGTTTGGTGAATTCATTACCTAATAAAAAATCACGATTACCACCATTAATAAAAACCTTAGTAGTTTTACTAAGTATCTTTAGTGCTGAAATAACGCTTGGATAGGCGTCAATAGACAGATCATCGCCAAGCCAAGTATTAAATAAGTCACCCAAGATAAAAAGCTGATCTGCTTTTGTCGCTTTCTCGTGACAGAATTTGATAAATAAATTAATTTTATCCAACTTACTAGAGATAAGATGTAAATCTGCAATGAGTAATATACGCGCCATAGAACGTATTATTTATTAATTATCTTTTTAATAACTTTTTTAGCAATAAATTTTTTAGTCATTTTTTAATAGTCACCTTTTTAATAATTACATTATCATTTGGCACATCAGCATGCATGCCGTGATGAGATGTTGTTACGTTATTGATTTTATCAATAACATCTTGCCCTTTAACTACTTCTCCAAATACACAATAACCCCAGCCATCTTGTCCAGGGTAATCTAGGAAATTATTATCTGAGGTGTTGATAAAAAATTGTGAACTAGCTGAATGTGGCATCGTTGTTCTTGCCATTGCTATTGTGTATTTGGTATTTTTTAAACCATTTTTTGCTTCATTTTCAACTTCAGACTTAGTGGATTTTTCACCCATATCTTCAGTAAAACCACCACCTTGAATCATAAAGTTCTTTATAACACGATGAAAAATTGTGTCTTTGTAAAAATCACTTTCAACATAATTAATAAAGTTTTCAGCAGTTTTTGGCGCTTTATTAACATCAATCTCAATGCAAAATTCTCCTATATTTGTTTCAAAAATAATCATAGTTTTTATGTTGTTTTAAAAAAATACAAATTATACTTAAAAAACACTCTTTTAAAGAAGTGTGTTGGCGTATAATACTTTTTTAAATTACGATACGCAGAGATTTATTATGTATGCAGTTATTCGAACAGGTGGTCAGCAATTTAGGGTTGAACAGGGTGCAACGTTAAAAGTTGAGAAATTAGAAGTGGACACAGGTAAAAAAAATACCTTTAAAGATATTTTAATGGTCGTTGATGATGATAATGTTGAAATTGGCACTCCTTTAGTGGAAAAGGCCAGTGTTGAGGCAAAAGTGATTTCACAAGGCAAAGGTAAAAAGATAAATATCCTTAAGTTCCGTCGTCGTAAACACTCAATGAAACAACAAGGTCATAGGCAATTATTTACTGAGATTGAAGTTACAAAAATTAATTTGTAGGATAATACTATGGCACATAAAAAAGCAGGCGGTAGTACTAATAACGGTAGAGATTCTGTATCAAAACGCCTTGGTGTTAAAAGATTTGGAGGTCAGGCAGTGTTGGCTGGCAATATTTTAGTTCGTCAAAGAGGCACCAAATTTCATCCAGGCACCAATGTTCGTAGGGGAAGGGACGACACATTGTTTGCTACAGCAAACGGAATAGTTGTCTTTGCCAAGAAAGGTAAATTTATGCGTCAAACTATTTCAATCGAGATGACATAAGTATTGACTAGATAAGTTATTTTAAAAAAGCGTCTATTTGGCGCTTTTTTATTATTTAAAATAAGAGTTTATTATTTGAGTTTTATTATTTTAGTTTTATGAGCTATGCAATTGTTTTTCCTGGACAAGGGTCTCAATCACTTGGTATGTTGTCAGATTTAGCTGATAACTTTCCTTCTGTAAAAAATACTTTTGAAGATGCAAGTGATGTTTTAGGTTTTGATCTTTGGAAATTAACGCAAGAAGATCAAGAAGGGCTTAATCAGACGCAAAATACACAACCTGCAATGTTGGCAGCTGGCTATGCAACCTATCGCGTGCTTGAGTGTGAAATAGATTTATCCCCTACTTGTATGGCTGGCCATAGTTTAGGTGAATATACAGCATTATCTGCCTCAGGTGCATTGAATTTTAGTGATGGCATTAAATTAGTGCGTCAACGTGCTGAGTTGATGCAATCAGCTGTGTCACCAGGAGTAGGTGCTATGGCAGCTATTTTAGGTTTGGATGATAAAACCGTAATAAAAATCTGTAACGATTATACTGGTAAAGATATCGTTGAGGCAGTTAACTTTAATGCAAATGGACAAGTGGTTATTGCTGGCAATAAAGAAGCTGTTAATATAACTTGTGAGGCGATGAAGGCAGCTGGAGCAAAACGTGCAGTAGTATTGCCTGTGAGTGTGCCGTCACATTGCTCTTTAATGAATGGTGCGGCAACCGCATTTGCCAATATAGTACAGGAGTTAGATTTGAAAATGGGTAATGTTGATGTATTGCATAATGTTGATGCAGCGAAAGCAAGTGATGTTGTTGACATGAAGGCCAAACTTGTGACACAATTGTACAAACCTGTATTATGGACAGCCACAGTACAAGCTATGCATACTATGGGCGTAGAAAAACTGATTGAGTCTGGCCCAGGAAAAGTGTTAGCTGGCTTGACTCGTAGAATTGATAAATCATTAACTGTAAATGCTGCATTAAACACAGACAGTATTGCAACAATTGTAGGAGAGATAGAATGAATAACTTAAATGGTAAAATCGTATTAGTAACAGGTGCAAGCCGAGGTATTGGGCAAGCAATATTATTAACTTTGGGTAGGGCAGGCGCAACTGTTGTCGGTACAGCAACTAGTAACAAAAGTGCAAATGCAATCAGCACAATGCTAAAAGATAGTGGTGTGACTGGTATAGGCATGACGTTGAATGTCGTAGACAACGATCAAATTGTTAAAGTGATGAAAGCCATCACTGATATTTATGGTACAGTTGATATCTTAATTAATAACGCAGGCATTACGAGAGACAATCTATTGATGCGTATGAAAGAAGATGAATGGGATGATATCATAAATACCAACCTTACTTCGGTTTATAAAATGTCTAAGGCCGTGTTACGTGGAATGATGAAAAAAAAATCTGGGCGTATTATTTCAATTGCTTCAGTGGTAGGTAGCACAGGAAATGCAGGTCAAACCAACTATGCCGCTACTAAAGCTGGTATTATGGGCTTCACTAAATCACTAGCACGTGAAGTTGGACTTCGTGGCATTACCGTGAATGCAGTTGCACCAGGTTTTATTAAAACTGATATGACAGATGCACTACCAGAAGAGCAAAAAAAAGCCCTATCTAAACAAATTCCAATGGGTAGATTTGGTACAGTAAATGATATTGCTGAATCAGTACTATTTTTAGCGAGTGAAAGTGGCGCATATATAACTTCGCAAACACTACATGTGAATGGTGGAATGTATAGCGCTTGACTTAGCCATTTTTACTATATTAAACTTATTTAAGATTTCTAGAGAAATAATTAAGTATTCTTTTAGTAGATTTAAGTACTAACAAAATTGCATAATTAACTAATAATTTAAATACCGTTAATTAAATACTTACACTTACAAGGGCAATAATTTCTAAATTATCAGCCCAATGGCAACTTAAATATGCCTAGAAATATACTATTTTATTTTTGCAAAATAATAGCTGTTTTTACGTTAATTTTTTATAAAAATATAACATAGCCTATATTTAATTAAATTTTACAAAACTTATCTTAATTTAAAATCAGTTTAATTTGTTGCGGCGGTAAGCATACTTTGTCACTACAAGCTTGTAAATCTAATTGCGCAATGGTAAATTTTTTATCTTTTAATGAAAAATTGAGTGTAATTTTTTCATCATATATTGCTAATTTATCTTTACTAAATTCCAAAGTAATTAATTTAGCTGCAGGGTAGTTAACTGATTTTATGTTGTTACTATTTAGTTGAGTGGCAATTAAACTTTTTTGTAATACTTTGTTGGCATTAATATGCCAACCTTTTTCAATATAAAGAACAATTTTGTTACCACCAGATTGGATTTTAATTTTTCCATTATAAGCATATACGGTTTTTGCTAAAATACCTTTTTGTTTGTCATTGTAATTTTTAACAATACTAGCGTAGGCTCTAGGATTTTGATTAATTTGTGTGCTAAAACTTGATAATAATTGTTTGGCAAGTTGTTGGTATTTTGTATCTTGAATACGTACAGATAATTTATTTAGTACGCCATAAGCCACACCATTAGGGTTAAAAATTGCACCGTCATAAATTTCTTTGTTATTACTGATACGTTTATTATTACTGATTTTAAAGCCAAAATTGCGCCTATCCCAGAAATTATCAATAGCTTCATCGATGAGTTTTTTAGCGTTGACTAGGTATTTTTTATTATTATTTATATCATATAAGTCGGATGTAAGTCCATCAGCAAAATAAGCATAATCTTCAAAAATTGCCTGTTGTGAAGTTTGATTATCAATTTGTACACGTTTTAGGTCACTTTTATAAAAATTATTTAATAAAAAATTAGCTAAATTTTGCGCTGTAAGCAAATATTTATTATCAATCTCACTGGCAATAACTAATGCTTTTAGTAATAAGGAATTCCATGATAGTAAAATTTTGTTATCAAGTATGGGCTTTTCATGATTTTGTCGTTTTTGATAGAGTTTTTTCAACAAAACGTCAATTTTTATAAAATCAGAGGTTTGGATTTTATTAATGTTTTTGAATCTAATCACATGCTGTTGTTCAAATTTAGTACTTTCTGATAAATCAAAATAACGCCCGAACTCAATAAAATTATCACCTAAAATTGATTTTAATTCTTTGTTATCCCAAATAAAAAACAACCCTTCTTTGCCAGCACTATCTGCGTCAGTCGCACTATAAAAACCTTGATTTCTATGTTGCATTTCTCTAATAACATAATCCAATGTTTGTTTAGCAATGCGTTTATAAAGAGATTTGCCAGTTAGTTGATAGGCTTTACTATACACTATTGCCAATTGTGCCTGATTGTAAAGCATTTTTTCAAAATGTGGAAATAACCAATTATTATCGGTGGCATACCTATGAAAGCCACCAGCAACCATATCGTAAAAACCACCACTTGCCATAGCGTCTAAAGTGATGATGATGGAGGTTAGTTTTTCATCGCTTGGATTATGCATTTGTTCATTAATCAGCATTAACAATTGTGCTTCATGTGGGAACTTTGGTGCGTCGCCAAAGCCACCATTAAACTCATCAAATGTTTTGAGCAAATCTTGTACAGCTAAATTTTGTAAATTTTGAGCTAATTGCGTAGGGTAAGAATGTTTCTCAAGCAGTATATTTTTAATATTTTTGGCTATTTTTAAGATTTTATTCTGTTCATTTTGCCAAATGTTTTGTAATTGTTTTAAATTGGTAATTAATGTATTTTTAGGAAAATAAGTACCTGCGAAAAAACCATCGCCTACTGGAGTTAGTACTACATTTAGTGGCCAGCCACCACTACCTGTTAGTAATTGAGCAATGTTCATAAAGTGACTGTCCACATCAGGCAATACTTCTCTATCTATTTTAATAGCAATAAAGTTTTTATTAAGTACATTAGCGACTTCTATATCTTCAAAGCTCTCTTCTTCCATTACATGACACCAATGACAAGTAGCATAACCAATCGATAAAAAAATTAATTTATTTTCTTTTTGTGCTAGTTTAAAGGCTTCATCATTAAAGCTATACCAATTAACAGGATTATGTGCATGCTGTAATAAATATGGAGAATTGGCTAAAATTAAATGATTGGTAAATTTTGCTTTGTTATTTTCAAAATGTTTAGTGCGCGGTTGGTAATCAGAACTTTTTTGTTGATAAACTATTTGTAACTCTTGATTTGAATGAGCCATAAGTAAATTAGGAAAAAGGAAAAATATAACTTTTAGAAAGTTCATAAATTATAATAATAGCATTTGGACTTGTCTTCCTAAGACCGCTTGGCCTCCGACTTCCTTTCAAGCACACCACTTTTTATTTTAATAGAATGATTGAGACATTTATTGCTTGAAAGGTCTTGGCATGAGCCGCAGACCCCAGTCTTTTTATCAAAGGCACCAAAAACAATTGTTTCTATGCGCGCATGCATCATCGCACCTAAGCACATAGTACATGGCTCTAAAGTAACATATAAAGTAGTATTAGGCATACGATAGTTGTTTAGCTTAGTCCCTGCTTTGCGCAATAATTGAATTTCTGCATGAGCAGTTGGGTCGTTGTTATTAATAGGTTGGTTATGTGCTGTTTCAATAAGTTGGTTGTTTTGCACTAATACTGCACCAACTGGTACTTCATTAATTTTCTGAGCAAGTCTTGCTTGTTTAAGTGCAAGTTGCATCCATTTTTTGTCCAAAGTTGGAAAGACATTGCCTTCTTTAGGCGTTATTCCCATTCAATGGTAGCAGGTGGCTTACCTGAAATGTCATAAACAACGCGTGAGATACGTGGAATTTCATTCATGATACGGTTGGAGACAAGATCTAAGAAGTGATATGGCAGGTGTGCCCAGCGAGCAGTCATGAAGTCAATAGTTTCAACGGCACGCAATGCTATAACGAAGTCATAACGACGCTCATCACCCACTACACCAACTGATTTAATGGGTAAAAATACTGCAAATGCTTGATTAACTTTATCATATAAATTGTGGTTGTAAAGTTCTTGCATAAATATTGCATCTGCCAAGCGTAGGATATCAGTATACTCTTGTTTGACTTGCCCTAAAATACGAACGCCCAATCCAGGGCCTGGGAATGGGTGACGATATAGCATATGTGTAGGGATACCGAGTTTTATACCAATCTCTCTTACCTCGTCTTTGAATAATTCTTTTAATGGTTCTACTAATTCAAAGGACAAATATTCAGGCAATCCACCAACATTGTGGTGTGATTTAATGACTTTTGTTTTACCAGAAGAAGAGCCTGCTGATTCAATAACATCGGGGTAGATAGTTCCTTGTGCCAAGAATTTAATATCATCAAGTTTGCGCGCTTCTTCTTCAAAAACCTCAATGAAGGCACGACCAATTATTTTACGTTTTGTTTCTGGCTCTCCCTCATTTGATAATGTTTCGTAGAATTTTTTCTGGGCGTTAGCGCGAATAACTTTAACACCCATATTATCGGCAAAAGTTTGCATGACTTCATCACCTTCGTTTAAGCGTAATAAACCGTTATCAACAAACACGCAAGTGAGTTGGTCACCAATGGCTTTGTTAAGTAACGCAGCCACTACAGATGAATCAACACCACCTGAGAGGCCAAGCAGTACATTACTATCACCAATTTTCTTCTTTAAATTTTTCACCAAGTCCGAGATAATATTATCTGTGGTCCATTTTTTTTTCAATTACAAATACCTGCAACAAAATGCTCTAAGATGTGTTTTCCTTGTTTGGTATGAGTGACCTCTGGGTGGAATTGCAAACCATAGTAATGTTTTTCTATATTGGCAAAACCTGCGATGGCACAATTATTGGTACTAGCAATCAATTTAAATCCGTCTGGCAATGTATTAACTTCAATACCATGGCTCATCCACACGTCAAGTAGTGCGTGACCATCGTCATTTGTGTCATCACTTAGATTGGTAAATAAATGACACTCGTCATCTTCGCATTTGATTTGTGCAGAACCATACTCATGTTTGTTTGCTGAGACTGCTTGACCGCCGAATTGCATAGCTATTGTTTGCATGCCATAGCAAATGCCAAGTACTGGCACACCAAGCTCAAAAATGATTTGTGGCGCTCTGGCAGAATCATTTAATGTGACAATATCAGGACCACCTGAAAGGATTACACCTTTTGGATTGAATTTTTTGATAAAATTGTCATCAACATCATATGGTAATAATTCACAATAAATTCCTATTTCACGCACGCGGCGTGCAATTAATTGCGTATATTGCGAGCCAAAATCAAGAACAAGAATTTTATCAAGATGAATATTTGTCAAAGTCGGATCGTAGCCATGTCGTTCTGTAAAATATAAATATAAAATATAATAATTAGATTATTAAAGCCTAATATTTATTTTGAATATTTTTTCTTTAAGATTAATTTTAACAAATTTTAACAAAAATATTAGGCTTTAATAACTTCGTTTAATTTAATGAGAATTTTAGATCGCTATATTGCTAAAACGTTACTCTTTTACACTTTGAGTGTAATGTTGGTTTGGGTTAGTGTTTATACGTTTTTTAATTTTATTAATGAAATTGATTTAATTGGGAAACAGAATTACAATACTTTATCAGCGATCATTTATGTGATGATAAATTTGCCAGTGATTATCTATTTACATTCTTCTGTCATTATATTATTAGGCTGCTTATTAGGTATGGGTCACTTGGCGGCAACTTCTCAATTGATTATTATTCAAAATTGCGGCATGTCTATTATGCAAATTACTCAAAAAGTGGTGAATGCAGCGTTAATGTTTATTTTTGTGGTAATTTTATTAGGTGAATTTATTGTGCCATCCACCGTAGAATATGCTGAGTCGTTTAAAGCAAAAGCATTAAAGGAAAATATTTCTACAGTTAATCAACAAGGTTTCTGGTTTAAAGACGACAATACAATTATTAATGTTAAGAAAAATTTTGACGAGCATGTGTTTAGTGGCGTGACTTTAATTAAATTAAATAAAGTTAATCAATTAGATTCTATTTCCTACTCTGATTATGCATTATTTGATAATAATAATTTAAATCTTAAAAAAACTAAATATTATCAGTTCAGTCAAAATGATAAGTTTACCAAAGTTCAATTTAAGGATCTTCAAAAATATAGCACTAAAATTTCATTTGAACGAACTTTGATTGAAGCTTTAGAGAAGAAGTCTAATGAATTATCTAGCTGGAAATTGTATAAGTATATTAGTCTTCTTGCAGATAATAATTTAGCGTCAAGTATATTTGAAGTAGAATTATATAAGCGTATAGTTAAACCAGTTACACTGGTTGCAATGCTACTGCTTTCAATGTTTTTTATTTTTGGTTCACTTAGAGATGCGACCTTGGGTAAGAAGATATTTTTAGGTGTAATTATTGCTTTATTTTTTGAATTATCATCACGCATTGCTACTGCTGTATCACTACGTTTTGATTATGATCCATTGTTTAGTGTGTCGATGCCGACTATTGTAGTGTTGATTATTGCCTTTTTCTTGTTAAAGAAGAAATCAGCTTAGTAATGGCAAAGATAATTATTAAACCAGCAAAATCAAAACTTAAAAAACCAAATTTAGCCCAGGTGTTGTTGTTAAATGATGATTACACTACAATGGACTTCGTTATTCAAATACTACAATATTTTTTTGATAAAAATGAAGAAGATGCACAGGCTATTATGCTTAAAGTACATATTAATGGTGAGGGTATTTGTGGTATTTACTCACACGATGTGGCTCAAACAAAAGTATCACAAGTTATTAATTTTGCTCGCCAAAATGAACAGCCACTAATGTGCATTATCCGTGAATTAGAAGTATAATAACTTTTATGATTGAAACAGGTCTACAACAAGAAATTAATTATATTATGTCACAGGCGCGCAATAAACGCTTAGAGTTTGTAACGGTTGAACATTTGTTAATCGCATTGTTTAATATTGATGAAGTTGTTAGTTTTCTGCGTAATAAACGAGTTGATATTAAAGAACTGTATACGGAGTTAGAAGAATATATTGATTCCAATACACCGCTTATTTCAAAGGATTCAGAGGTTGATATCATGCCAACAGTTGGTTTCCAGCGCGTGTTACAGCGTAGTGTTTATCAGGCGCAATCAGCGCAAAAAAATACCGTGTATGCAATGAATGTGTTGGTGAGTATTTTTGCTGAAAAAGAATCATATGCGGCTTATTTATTAAAGCTTAATAATATTTCACGTCTTGAAGTTATGGAAGCGATTTCAACATACTTGCCAGAGATAGATGTAGAGCCACCTGTGATAAAATTCAGTCCAAAGAAGAGCAAGAAAAATGCGTTAGAAAGCTATGCAGTTAATTTATGTGAGAAGGCGAAAGCTGGGGAAATTGACCCACTTTTGGGTAGGGAAGAAGAAGTTTTAAGAGCCATTCAGGTTTTATCTCGTCGTCGTAAAAACAATCCTTTATTCGTAGGCCAAGCAGGTGTTGGAAAAACGGCAATTGCACAAGGTATTGCCAAACATATTGTAGATAGAAAAGTACCTGAAATTTCTCACAGAACGACATGGCTACGATCCGACTTTCACTGGATATTAGTATGTTGATTGCTGGTACAAAATACAGAGGTGATTTTGAGAAACGTCTAAAAGCAGTATTAAATAATTTAGAAGAAATTCCGCATGCTATTTTATTTATTGATGAAATTCATACAACAATTGGCGCTGGTAGTGTGTCAGGTGGCTCATTAGATGCATCGAATTTACTTAAACCAGCATTGGCAGATGGTTCGCTTAAATGCATGGGATCTACTACTTATGAAGAGTATCGTAAAATTTTTGAAAAAGATCATGCTCTATCTAGGCGATTTCAAAAAATTGATATTAATGAGCCATCAGTGGATGATACAGTTAAGATTTTAAATGGGTTGAAAAAATATTATCAAGACCATCATAAAGTTAAATATTCAAAAGCAGCGTTGGTATCGGCAGCTGAACTTTCACATCGTTATATGAATGACCGTCGTCTACCAGATAAAGCAATTGATGTGATTGATGAGGTTGGAGCATTGCAACAAGTTCGGCCAAAATCTAAACGTAAGATTAACATTAGTGTGACCGATATTGAAGATATTGTTGCTAAATTGGCACGTATTCCATCTCGCCAAGTGACTAACGATGATAAATCATTACTTAGAAACCTAGAAACAAGCCTTAAACTTGGTGTATTTGGACAAGATGCTGCTGTTGATAGTTTATCTAGCGCCATTAAGCTTGCACGTTCTGGCTTGGCGCACGAAGACAAGCCGATGGGTTCGTTCTTGTTTGCAGGTCCAACAGGTGTTGGAAAAACTGAGATTTGTAAACAACTTGCACATATTTTGGGCGTGAAATTATTGCGTTTCGATATGAGTGAATATATGGAGCGTCATTCAATATCTAAACTGATTGGTTCGCCACCAGGTTATGTTGGTTATGACGAAGGTGGATTGCTTACCGAAGCAGTTAACTTTAATCCACACGCTGTATTGTTACTGGATGAAATTGAAAAAGCACACCCAGATATTTTTCATTTATTGTTACAAGTGATGGATAATGGCAAACTCACTGATGCCAATGGTAGAGAAGTTGATTTCAGAAATGTAATTTTAGTAATGACATCTAACGTTGGCGCACAAATGGTTAGTCGCGCATCAATTGGTTTTAATAAACAAGATCATTCATTAGATTATGAAAGTGAATTACAAAAAACATTTACTCCAGAATTTAGAAATCGTCTATCTGAAGTGATTTATTTTAATTCGCTAAATGAAGAAACAATTATTTATGTGGTGAATAAGTTTTTATTTGAGTTAGAGTCTACTTTAGAAGATAAAAATGTTGCTTTAATTGTGTCTGATGCAGCGCGTAAATGGTTCGCTAAAAATGGTTATAATGCCAAAATGGGTGCACGGTCAATGGCACGTTTAGTTTCAATAGAAATTCGCAAGCCGATGGCAGATGAGTTGTTATTTGGCGAGCTTATTAATGGCGGTATGGTAGAAGTTGGCGTTAAGAAAGATAAGATATGGCTTAAAATTAGTAAGTGAAAATCTTAATCAGCAATGACGATGGGTTTGACGCGCAGGGTATAAAAATTTTGGTGCAATATTTATCGCAAGATCATGAAGTTGTTGTTGTAGCTCCGAATGAAAATAAATCGGCTTCTAGTAGTTCTTTGACTCTAGACAAGCCACTGAAACCCATTGAAATTGAGAAAAATTTTTATAGCGTTAACGCAACACCGAGTGATTGTGTGCACTTAGCACTTAGTGGCATGTTAGATAAAGTATTCGATTTAGTGGTGACGGGTATAAATTTTGGACCAAATTTAGGCGATGATGTTGTTTATTCTGGCACAGTTGCAGGTGCAATTGAAGGTCGCTTTTTAGGTCTACCATCGTTAGCTATTTCATTGGCTAGTTGGAAAGGCGAGTACTTTGAAACAGCGGGCGTTATTGCAAAGAAATTACTTACTCAAATTACTCATGCACAACTCTCACATGATACTATTTTGAATATTAACGTGCCAGATGTTGCTCTAGCAAATATTCAAGGATTCCAAACTACGCGTTTGGGCAAGCGTCATCAATCGGAAAAAATTGTACCTGACAAAGATGACAATTTAAAATTTTGGATTGGCAAGAATGGCAAGCAAGCTGATAATGGAGTTGGTACAGATTTTTATGCGATTACTAATAACTATGTATCGGTAACGCCACTGCAGATTGACCTAACTAAGTATAATGAAATAGATAGGGTTTCTACATGGTTAGGAATAATTAAATAAAACTAATGTTTTATTTGGCTAATATTATTTGATGTACTTGCGATGTGTTTATGAATTTAATTCTAGACTATAAAAGCATTACCATATAAAGAATTATCAAGAAAAAGAGGTTAACAATTTAATTGCGTTATTAATTTTAATGAATGGTGGTAATATAATAAATTTGCAGATTTTGGTTATAGGAATAATTTTATAGTTTATCATAGCGTTAAGAATTAATTTGCTAGAGCAAACACCTCATGTTAGCTGAATTGAATCATTTTGTAGATGGTGTACAAAAACTAGATTGGTAAAATTTAAAAAAAAAGAATAAAAAATATTTAATTTACAGCTAAAGCAATATAAATCTAGGTTTGACAATAGAGTATAAAATTTTTTTGGCTTTTTTTTAAAAAGACTTTGAGATTATTTCAACCCAAGCATTATATGCATAGCATAGTTATTTATATGCTATGCTTTTTATAAAAATATATGGAAATTTTCTGAGGTACATTAAATGAAATACAACAAGAATTTTTACCAAAAGCAAGTCGGAGGCCAAGCGGTCTTAGGAAGAATAATATTTTCCAGCGCATCCAGAATGAACGTGATACAATCGGTTATTACGATTTGCCGTATCAGGATACTAGCAACATTAAGACGTACGCTAAGACGATAGTGCAAAAACATATCGTAGTGATTGGTATCGGTGGTTCAAGTTTGGGTGCTAAGGCAATTTATGAATTCTTATTGCCGTCAAATAAATATAAAAAAGATTTGGTCTTTTTAGAGACAGTTGACCCACTTAAGGTCAATTATTGCCTAACTAAAATTGATATTTTTAATGCACATTTTGTGGTGATTTCTAAGTCAGGCAACACTATTGAGACCATTAGTTTATTTAAATATTTACATACTCTGACTGAGGTAAACAGTGATAATTGTACGATTATTTCCCAGGCTAGTAGCGGGTTAGCTCAATTTGCACAACAACAAAATATTAAGTTGTTTGAATTGGATAAGAATATCAGTGGACGTTTTTCAGTATTTAGCGTAGTTGGTTTAGTTCCACTTGCGATGGTAGGTATAGATATTGACAACCTTTTAAATGGTTGCAAGCGTGTGTCAGGCAGCTTTTTTGAGCAGTCTAATTATTATGCGCCTATTATTATGAAAGCACGTTTTTTAGTGGAAAATAAAGCACGATTTAATATTAATGTGATTTTTTCTTATTCTTCTGCACTTGAGGGATTCAATAAATGGTATGTACAACTATGGGCAGAAAGTCTAGGTAAGATTAATATCAATGGAACTCGACAGGCGCTTACGCCAATCGCCTTGATAGGGCCTATTGACCAGCATAGCTTCTTGCAACTTGTTATTGATGGTATACGTGATAAGACTGTTACCTTTATTAAGATTTCTGATCTAAAAGATAATACTATTATTCCTAAATCTAGTGATAATAACTTGGGCTTGAAATACATTGAAGGCTTGAGCTTTAATGATTTACTTAACCAACAAGCTGATGCTACTATTCAATCTGTTGAGAACCAAACTGACATTCCTTGCGATGTAATTACTATTTCTACCGTGGATGAATACAATATCGCTAAACTAATGTTTAGTTACCAATTATTGGTCTCTGTCATTGGTGAATTTTTACAAATTAATACCTACAGCCAACCAAGTGTAGAAAAAGGAAAAGATATTCTTAAAAAAGTCTACAAAATAAATAATGGGTATTATTAATAAATGTCTTTTTCCAGTTGCGGGTTATGGTACTCGATTTCTACCTGTTACCAAAGCTATTCCTAAGGAAATGCTACCTATTCTTACTAAGCCATTGATTCAATATGGCGTGGAAGAAGCAATGAATGTTGGCATTTTTAGCATGATAATGGTAACAAATAAATACAAAAAGGCCATTGAAAATTATTTCAAACCACATACAGATATTGAGAAAAGCATTAAAAATACCACTAAAGAGGCATTATTAGATGAAATAAATTATCTTGGTGAATGGTGTAATTTTGCTTATATAGAGCAGCAAGAAATGTTAGGATTAGGGCATGCAATTTATATTGGTAAGCCACTGATTGGCAATGAAGCATTTGCGGTTATTTTACCAGATGATTTATGTACCAATGATGGCGATACTGTGTTGTTGCAAATGACTAAGTTGTATGAACAGAACCCTGATTGTTGTATTGTAGCGATTGAAGAGGTAATGGGTAGTGAAGTAGATAAATACGGTGTTATTGACGGTGAATTATTAAAAGGTTCAAGTAATGCTTATCGTGTACATAATATGGTGGAAAAACCTACGCCAGCAGAAGCTCCAAGCAATTTAGCAATTATTGGTCGTTATATCCTTACACATGATATTTTTGTAGCTCTAGAAAGAACTAAGCCTGATAAAAATGGTGAAATACAAATCACCGATGCTTTAATGACACTCGCTAAAGCAGGTAGGGTTATTGCTTATAAATTTCAAGGGATACGTTTTGATTGTGGTAGTGTTAAAGGTTTTGTCGAAGCAAATAATGTTTTTGCAAAAGAACAACTGTAAAGATCCTAAAGCTATTTCCACTTATGTGGAAAAAATTAAAAAAAATATAAAATCACTACTTAGTTTGATAAAAAATTATTTGTTGAGTTTAGGTTCGAAAATTACCCAAAGGTTTTTAGTAGTAAATACGTCATAATTATTTATTTTAGAGGAATAACGGTTGTTGTGCCTTTCGCTAAATATCCTAATTATCTATTTATTGGCTTAAGCTGCTATTAATTTGACGTAATATAGCGGTATTATGCATTATATTCTAATTTTTACTTATGTAATTTATTGATTTTTTGTGGTTTATATTGCTACGATCCGACTTACACTAAAATTTACAACCTATATATTATGAATAATAATCTTTAAAACCATTTTTAATTTTAAATTTAATTTTATGCAATATGCAACTTACAGACACTGCTTCATTTTTTTGTCTTTTAGCTCTTCTTTTATTATTATAATTTCTAATAATTTTAATAATTTTTTGCTGCTTCCATCTAGGTTCATCGCTCACGCAGTCGTCATAGCCAATTGAACTAGGAATATTATGATTTTGCATTGCCACTCTAGGATATATATTATAAACATTCATATAACGATAATCACCAGTATATGAGTCTATAGATTGATATATAGAGTCTTTGTAGGATAACATTCTGAGCGCTCCTCTCTTATTGATAACATAGGCATAAAGACCACCCCTCTGTTTTGGCGACACTCCTATATTAAATGCAGTATGGTTATTTTTTAATTTTATATTAAAATTACAAGGCATTCTCCTCTTTGATGAATAACCTAATAAAAATATTTCTAAATTTTCAGGTAAATATCCAATAATATCTAATGCATTTACAAACTCTTTGTCAAGAATGACGTCGTCTTCCAATATAATCATTTTATCTATATTATCATCTAACATTTGTTGGTAGACTCCTAAATGGCTTAATGCACAACCAATGTCATTTTTTCTTAATAGTCTTGCGTTTTTCTTAATCGAGTGCTTTGGGTTATATACTGCATTAAACTCTTTATCATTTAATTCAGCACCATAAATTGCATCAAAAAAACTAAACTCAAGATTTAGATCATTTAATTGTTGCGTAATTTTATTCTTTCTACCAGTATCTTTTTTTAAGTTAATAACAGTAATTGGTATTTGTTTATTCATAAAGTTATTTTATTATTAATCTAATATTAAAATGTGGTATTATTTATTTGTAGTTATCTTATTACATTATATTATATTTTTGATGGGATGTCACATAAGGCAAAATTTAGTTGTTGGTTGTTAATTGATAAAGAATATGAGAGTGACTTAAGATTAATATATCTACAAATTATATAAGAAACGAAAGCTATTTAATTTTTTTTATAATCTATCTCTTTTAATGGCTACTTTACTGAGCTATTCGTTTTTTTATTAATACTGCAATAATGGGCTTAACCTTAAATCATCGAAAGAGTTGTAAATTTCTTTATTTAATGATAAAAACCAATTATAATTTATCGTTCTAATTTTTTTATAAAGTAATGCTATGTTAAACTCTATTAGAAATAAAACTAAAGGCTGGGTTGCTTATTTAATCGTTGGTATGATTACAATCCCGTTCGCTTTGTTTGGCGTTAGTGAATACTTTACAGGTGATTCGAATATTATAGTTGCCAGTATTGGCAATGATGATATCTCTAAAGAGGCATATTTAAAAGAATTTAACGCTATTAAAAGACGTTTACAGAAAGAGTTGGGGGAAGGTTATACAGACGATATAAATTCTGAACTAAGGCCTTTAACTATCCAGTCAATGATCAATAGACGAATTTTGAATAAATTAGCAGATGAATCTGGTTATGCGATAACTCCGCGTGAGTTGTGGATGTTTATTCAAACAAATGATGCATTTAAGGTAGAAGGTAAGTTTTCTATAGACAAATATAAACAGTTACTCAGATTAAAAGGTTTTTCAGATATTGAATATGAAAGTATACAAACAGAAGAATTAATACAAAATCAAATTAAATATAATTTATTGGATTCTGCGTTTGTGACGCCATTGACGCTGAAACGCATGCAATCATTGAATAACCAACAGCGTAAGTTTAGTTATATTGCGCTTAATATAGAAGACTACACCGATAAAGCGGAGATTGATCCTAAGAGTGTTAGAGATTTTTTTGATAAAAATAAACAAATATTTTTTGAGCCACAAAAAGTAAAAGTTAATTTTGTTGAATTATCAACTGAAAAAATTGCCAAAAGCATTAAAGTGAATGACGATAACCTTCTTAGTCTTTATGAAGATGAGAAGGCGCTTTTTAGCACTGAAGAAGAGCGTAAAGCTCAGCATATTTTAGTTGAGTCTGAAGAATTAGCAAATACTATTGCTGCGCAGTTAAAGCAAAGTAAATCTTTCACTAAGTTAGCCACTAAATACTCACAAGATAAGTCATCAAGAGATAACGGCGGTGATTTAGGATTTTTTACTAAAGGTACAATGGTACCTGAGTTTGACGCCAAGGTGTTTAGTATGAAAGAGAATGAAGTGAGCGCACCATTAAAAACTAGTTTTGGCTATCATATTATTAAGTTAAATAAAATTAAGGCAGCAAAAACTAAAACTTTTGAAGTAGTACGCAGTGAGCTAACTAAAATTTACACTGAACGTGAAGTGCAAAAATCTATTTATAAACTTACAGAGCAATTAAGTAATCTATCATATGAATTAGGTTTAGAAGAAGCAGCCAAACAAATGGACCTAGAGTTTGAAGTTTCTGAGTTCTTTACTCAAGATACAAGGAAATATGATGTTAAGTTTGTGGCAGCAGCTTATAGTGACGTGGTATTGAACAAGGGCGAGAATTCTAAATTAATTGAATTATCTAAAGATAAGTTTATGATATTAAAAATTAATAAGAAAATCACTAAAAGGCAAAAAAAATTTGATGAAGCTAAACTTGAAATTACTAAACATTTATCTAGTTTATTAGCAAAGACTTTTATTGACAAGATTGCCAATAAAATTTCCACTTCACTTAATGCTGGTGACACAGGTGTTGTTCAAAAATTAATAGATGAATATAAACTTAAATGGAAAGATGTTGGTTGGGTTGAAAGAGGGTCAAAGCAAGAGGATATTGGGATTATTAATAGCGTATTTTCTTTACCAAAGCCAAATAATGGCGCAACTTATGGCGCACAAAGTTTAAATAAACAACGATCAGTTGTATTGAAATTATCGGCAATCAAAGTATCTAAAGGCATATCAGATGATATATTATCAGGTGTAATGCTTAATTTTGAGTCTGAAGAATTGTTTGATAGTATTTTAAGAACATTACGTAAAAATACTAATATTGAAATATTTACAGATCGCTTATAAGAAAGTATTTTAAAAATCTAAGCTTATGAAACTAAAACTAGAGTTAATATTGGTATTGGCGTTATTGCCTTTATTAAGCTTGGCAGGAGGCAGAGAACTTTACAGCGAAAATTGTGAAAAATGTCATGGCTTCTCTCAACAAGGTTCTTTAGGTTTGCCATTATATAGATCGACTATTGCCAATCATTCTGATAGGTATTTGCAAAGAACTATTAAAAGTGGCAGACCAGGTCGAGTTATGCAGGGATTCAATTTTTCTGATAACCAGATAACTGAACTTATTAGATTTTTACGTGCTGGGATTAAAGCACCAAAATATGATGTAGCAGCTATCAAGGGTAATGTTAAAAATGGACAAGGTATTTATAAGAAGTATTGTCAAAGTTGTCATGGCTATGATTTAAAAGGTGGACAAGGTATTGGGAAAAATTTTTCTTGGCAAAAAGATAGACTGGTTTCACCACCATCACTTATAAATCGAGGTTTTTTGTATTCAGCAGAAGATCAAATGATTAAACATATTATTGCAAATGGTATTAAAAATACTGAGATGGTACCATTTGTTACGGCATTTAACTTTACCGACCAAATGTTAAATGATGTAGTGAGTTTTATTCGCTCTCATGAGAAGCCACCTAGTTATAAGAACATTATTAGACGTATACGTGAACCAGTATCATTTATTTACGATAGCCCATATAAATTAAAAGAAACAGTGAAAAAAATACGAAACTCTGTTGCGTCTTATAATTTTAGAGTTTATGCAAATAGGACGTTACTTGAAGGTTTGCGAAAAGAGAATTTTAGTGTTGATGATAAAAAACAAGTTGTAATTCGTTTTTGTAATTTTAATAATATGCAGAATTTTTTAAAAATAGAACCAAGATTAGGTGTTATGTTGCCATGTAGGGTCACAGTTGTGGAAGATGAGCAGGGTAAAGTGCGTGTTGTGCTTGCAAACTATAAGTATGCAGTGGCGCGCTTTAATAACGAACAAATCAGCGAAGCAGCCATTATTTTAATTAAAGAAATGCAAGAAATGGTTGAAGAGGCGCTATGGTAATTAGAGTTTTAACATTATGCATAATAATGTTGTTAAGTGCCACAACATTTGCGGTATACAATAAGATTTTAACTGAGCGTGTAGATGCAAATTTTGTAGATACTTGGGCGGCACTTAATGAGACTATTGTGGCGTATCACTATCATCCAGCTTATTTTCAGCGTTGTGACTTTGCACTGAATAAGCTTAATTACAAATCAGACAAGTATAGAATTCTATTTTTTGGCGAATATGATGAAATAAAAAAAATGAGTAATAAATATCCTGAAATTGTACCATTTTTGCCATTAAAAATTACAGTAATGGAAGAGGGTAATTATACTTTATTGATTGCTACACCACCAATTATACTATCGTCATTAGTTAAAACTAATGACGAGCGCATGACTATTTTTCGCTGGCAAGAAGATATAAAAAGTATCTTAAAACAAGTTAGACGTCAATTTCAACTAGGCGGTTAATAAAAAAAACTTGTACTTTATGGTTTTTATTCCTAGTTTTGACTTATAAATCAGGACCTTTGTCATAAAAGTTATAACCAGAATCAATGTATGTGGTTTCACCTGTAATACCTGATGCTAAATCTGAGCATAAAAATGCAGAAGCATTGCCAACTTCTTCAATTGTTACATTGCGCTTAAGTGCTGATGAGGTGGCCGCATAATCAAGTAATTTACTAAAATCTTTAATGCCAGATGCTGCTAAAGTTTTGATTGGACCTGCTGATACAGCATTGACACGAATGCCTTTATCAGGACCCATTGCCGCTGCCATATAGCGAACATTTGCCTCAAGTGAAGCTTTTGCAACGCCCATTACATTGTAATTAGGAATTGCACGAATTGCACCTAGGTAACTTACTGTTAATAGTGATCCATTTTTATTTAGCATAGGTTTTGCGCCTTTTGCTAGTGCAGTAAAACTGTAAGAACTTATATCGTGTGCGATGGTAAAGTTTTCACGTGTAGTGACATCAATATAGTTACCATTTAATGCTTCACGCGGTGCAAAAGCTACTGAATGTACTAGAATATCAAAGTTATTCCAATATTTTCTTAATTCAGTGAAAGTTTCTTCAATGCTACTATCGGTAGCAACATCACAAGGTATGACAATATTGGAGTTACAAACTTTAGCGCACTTATCTACGCGTTTTTTAAGCTTTTCGTTCTGGTAGGTTAGCGCAATTTCACAACCTTGCCTTGTCATTGCTTGTGCAATGCCCCACGCAATTGAACGGTTAGAGGCAACTCCAACAACTAATGCTTTCTTTCCATTTAAAAATCCCATAATATTCTCACCATATTGAAATAAGTAAATTATAATGAAAAAGTTTACCCCCATAACTTATATGTTGAGTATTTTTACTCTCACCAATAAAAACTACGAAATTTCTATGCTGAATATTTTTTTAACGCCAATTAAAGCCTTACGTTTACGCTATGTGCCATTGTTATTGGTATATTTTGCTTATGGCAGTAGTGTTTTTACTGCTATTGCCACAAACTTTTGGGTGAAAGATACGTTAGATATGAGCGCGGCAAATTTGGCAGAGTTGGGTGTATGGCTCACTGTGCCGTGGACGGTGAAAATGATTTTTGGCTCATTAGTTGATAGCGTATTAATTTTTGGCTCTAATCGTAAATCTTATATCTATATCGGTGCATTACTGATTACTATTAGCTCTTTATTAATGATTGCAGTTGTTGGCGATTATTCAATCATTGCAGCATTTTCTAAAAAGAGTGTTTATATTTTTGCCAGCGTGATTGCTATTATTGGTTTTGTTATGCAAGATGTGGTGGCAGATACAATGAGCACTGAGGTGATAGACAAGAGTCAGGCTGAAGAAAAAATTCATCAAGAATTAGCAAGTATTCAAGTATTAGGGCGCCTATCATTAGGTTTTGCTATTTTTATTACCAGTTGGGTTGGTGGCGAGTTAGCGGATATTTTTAAAGATGAGCGCGAAGTGGTAAATGATGGTGTTATTGTAGTTGCGCAAGATTATTCACAACTCGGTGATTTGCTATGGGTAGTGATTATTTTAGGCTTTATAATTCCGATTGTGATAATTGTTAAGTATAATCCAAGCAGAACATGAAACACAATAAATATTTTTTATTAGTTGTACTATTAGTTGTGTTTGATCAACTAACAAAACTATTGGCCTATGAATATTTAGGTGGTATTGGTAATTCGATTGATGTCAATGAATTCTTTTCACTAACTTTTGTCCATAATTATGGTGCAGCATTTAGCATTTTTTCTAATGGTGGCGGTTGGCAATATTATTTTTTATCAAGCGTTTCTATTATTGCTAGTATTGCTATTGTTATTTGGATATTTAAAACGCCTTTAAATAGAAAATTTAAGCTAATCAGTTTAACTTTGATTTTATCTGGTGCTATTGGTAATCTGATTGACAGAATTATAAATGGCTTTGTAGTTGATTTTATTGACTTTCATTATCAAGGTTTTAATTGGCCAATTTTTAATTTTGCCGATATTGTTATTGTTATTGGCGTAGCATTATTATTGATAGTGGATTGGAAAAAATGAGTGACTGTTTAATCATTGGTGGTGGCATTATTGGCATGATGAGTGCAAGAACATTGTCAATGGCAGGCTCTCGTGTGACTCTACTAGACCAACGTGAATGCGCTAAAGAATCTTCTTGGGCAGGCGGTGGCATTATCAGTCCGCTTTATCCCTGGGATTATAGTGATTTAGTCAACGATTTTAGTATTGCATCTCAAATGGTGTATGGTGACTTATGCGCTGCATTGTTTGAGGATACTGGCATTGACCCTGAATATATCCAATCAGGTTTGTTAATGATGGATAAATATGACACACCAAAGGCGCGAGTATGGATGGATAAATACAATATTAACATTCAAAAACACCTAAGAGGCGGAGTATTTAAAGATGTGGCACAGGTGCGTAATCCCAGGATATTAAGAGCACTTAAATCCGATATTCTTAAGCGAGGGGTTGAGGTTGTTGAACACACTAAGGTTGATGAGTTGATTACTGAGAATAATGTTGTGCTTGGTGCTAAGACTGAATACAAAAATTATTATGCCGATAAGGTGATTATATGTGGTGGCGCTTGGAGTTCCTCTTTGTTGAGCGACGATAACAAAATATTTCCTATAAAAGGACAGATGATTGTTATTAAGGCTGAGATAGATATGCTAGAGCATATTGTTCTTGATCAGGGTTGTTATATTATTCCTAGAAAAGATGGGCATATTTTGGTCGGCTCTACTATGGAAGATGTAGGTTTTGATAAAGGCATTGATAAGAAAGTGGGCGATGAGTTGCTTGCTTTCGTGACTGAGAGGTTTCCACAGCTAGAAGGCGCTAAGATTAAGCATCATTGGGCTGGATTTAGGCCTGCAAGTAAAACGGATGTGATTATTGAAAAACATACTCAGTTAGAGCACTTGTATGTCAATACTGGACATTTCCGTAATGGGCTTAGCATGGCACCTGAAAGTGCTAATAGAATAAAAGATTTAGTGTGTTAACTAGAGAAATAGACAAAGATCTATTTGAATCCTATTCAGACGATATCCCCATTTTCTTAAAGAACGTTTATGCTACTAGATGCGTTTCAGAAGTACAGCTATCCTTAAGTCTAGATAATTTATTAAGTCCTAACTTTAGGCAATTAAATATTGCACTTGATTTGCTCGAAAAAGTTTTATTGAGCGATAAGCGTATTTTAATTATTGGTGATTTTGATTGTGATGGTGCCACTGCATCGGTTGTGGCAATTAAATCGCTCAGGCTAATGGGTGCTAAATTTATTGATTTTTTGGTGCCTAATCGCTTTGAGCATGGTTATGGACTTAGTGTAGAAATTGTTAAATTAGCTATTCAAGAAAAACAACCAGATTTGATTATTACAGTTGACAATGGCATATCAAGTTTTGACGGGGTGGCGTTGGCAAAAGCATCTGGCATTAATGTGATTATCACCGATCATCACTTACCTAGTAAAATTTTACCCAGCGCAGATGCGATTATTAATCCTAATCTTAAAGATTGTGAATTTATAAGTAAAAATCTTGCAGGTGTTGGAGTATGTTTTTATTTGATGTCAGCTTTTAAAACACATCTTATTAAGTGTGGTTATTTCACTAAACAAAATATCCCATTACCAGATTTGCGCACAGTATTGGATTTAGTGGCACTTGGTACAGTGGCAGATGTAGTCAAACTAGACCAAAATAATAGAATTTTAATTAATCAAGGTATTAAACATATTCGTGTTAGCCAATGTTCGCCTGGTATTTTGGCATTATTGGAAATTGCAAATAGAAAGGCGCAAACTTTACAGGCTAGTGACTTAGGTTTTTCAGTTGCGCCAAGACTTAATGCGGCAGGACGCCTGAGTGATATTTCTCGCGGCATTAAATGTTTGTTGAGTAATAATATAAATGATGCTAGGCGTTATGCTATGGAGTTGGAGCAATTTAATCAAGAACGTAAACAACAGCAGGCTCGTATGCAAGAACAAGCGCAAGTTATTATTAATACGCAGAATATTGAAACAGGTAAATTTGCACTAAGTTTATTTGATGAGTCATGGCATGAGGGTATTGTTGGTATTGTAGCTGGCAAGTTGAAAGAAGATTATCATTGCCCAGTGGCAGTATTCGCTAAATCAGGAGAAAAATTTATAAAAGGTTCTATTCGCTCTATTCCTGATGTACATATTAAAGATTTATTAGATTTAATAGATAGAAAAAATCCTAATTTGATTTTAAAATTTGGTGGTCATGCAATGGCAGCAGGATTAAGTATTAATAAAGAGAATTTTGCAGTATTTAAAAAGGTATTTAATGATTTTATTCAGGATCATTTGAATAACAAATTACCTAAGATGGAGTTATTGACTGATGGAAAATTAGAAGCATTTGACATAACTTTAAACAATGCGCAATTAGTAGCAGATAGTGGGCCATGGGGGCAAGGATTTGAGGAGCCAGTTTTTTATGGAGATTTTGAGATAATAGAACAAAAAATTGTAGGCGAAAAACACCTTAAATGCAGTATTAAACTTGTTGACAGTAACATAGTGTATGATGCTATTGCATTTTTTCAAGCACCTGTTAATAAAACAATAGTGCAAATTGCTTATAAGCTATCTGTTAATAAATGGCAAGGTGTCAGCAATTTACAGCTGATGATTGAACAGATTAAATAAAACTTTTGGTAATTTAAAAAGAAACTCAAATAAATAAATTCAAATTATTTTTAAAATAAATTTAATTTTTATATTAACAACAACAAATAACGTTCATCTATTTGCTATGTGATTGAATGCACATTTTGGCTGCTCAAACTTTATCACGATTTAGATAAGATATAATAGATTAAGAACAAATAAAACTAGATTATAACTTATTGCTATGAGATGTAATTTTAAAACTAGTATGAATATTTTAAACAAGTGCGAAGTTTGAATAATTGTTATATTTTAATAAATAATAAAAGGCTGTAAAATCTGTTATGGTAGTGTGGTTCAGTGTTAAATACCTTGGTTCAATATTTTAGCATTCGCATTATTAAATTATAAAGATAAAGAATTTTAATAAATGAGATGCTTAAAAGACTAAGGAAGAGAAAAAAAGTATAAAGTAGCTAATGTGTCTTAATTTTTATTTTAATAAAAGCAGTATGCCTATGCACAATAAAACGCTTAAACAGTAATTTTAGGATTATTAATATTTTGTTTTTGAATTCTTCTTGCGTTCTTTTTATTTTTCTTTTGATAATTATTGCTTTGCAAGCTTACATTCAATTTCTGTGTTAAATTTACTTATTACAGGTCGTACAAATACCTTTTTATCATGTCTTAAAATAAATTTATTAACTTTAATTAATTTATTATTGATGATATAAATTTTAAAGAAATAAAAACCTATAAAAATAAGATGTTTTTGAGTTTTGATGGATGAAATAGATTTTTTTGTAAAAACTACAAAGATGGTAGTTAAAATGAAAAATTATGCGAATACCTTATACAATTAAAGGTTTTAGCGTAAAATATTTCTTTTTATTTTTAAATTTTATACATGTTAATTATTACACTGCCAGATGGTACTGAAAAATCCTTTGACCAGCAGACTATCAGTGTTTTTGATGTTGCTAAGTCGATTGGCTCAGGTTTGGCTAAGGCAACCATTGCTGGCAAGGTGAATGGTGAGCTCGTAGATGCTTCGTTTTTGATTGAATCCAACAGTATTTTATCCATTATCACCGATAAGGATAAAGAAGGGATTGAGACAATTCGTCATTCTACCGCACATTTAT
This sequence comes from Candidatus Thiodubiliella sp., assembly GCA_029237605.1. Lineage (GTDB taxonomy): Bacteria > Pseudomonadota > Gammaproteobacteria > PS1 > Pseudothioglobaceae > Thiodubiliella. The sequence goes on along the minus strand of JAQRGB010000012.1, from coordinate 123,762 downwards.
TAGCACAGGCTACGCAGATGCTTTACCCTGATGCGCAAGTAACTATTGGACCAGTAATTGACAATGGGTTTTTTTATGATTTTGCGTATAAAGACGGTTTTTTAGAAGATGATTTAGTTAAAATTGAAAAAAATATGAATAAGCTGGTTAAGCAAAATTTAAAGATTGAGCGTAGCGAAATGTCGCGCGATGAAGCTATTAAATTTTTCAAAGATAAGGGCGAGTATTACAAGGCAGAAATTATAGAATCTATTCCTGCAAAGCAAGTTTTATCACTTTACCAGCAAGGTGACTTCATTGATTTATGTCGTGGGCCACACGTGCCTTCAACCGCTAAGCTTAAAGCTTTTAAGTTGACAAAATTAGCAGGAGCCTATTGGCGCGGTGATTCTAATAATGAAATGTTACAACGGGTATATGGTACTGCTTGGCGCAATAAAGAAGAATTAGAAGGTTATTTATACCGTTTGGAGGAAGCTGAAAAACGTGACCATCGTAAGATTGGCAAAACACAAGATTTGTTTCATATGCAAGAAGAAGCGCCAGGTATGGTATTTTGGCATGAGAAAGGATGGACTTTGTATCAAATTGTCGAACAAACTATGCGCTCAGTATTTAGAAATAATGACTATAAAGAAGTACATACGCCACAATTGATTGACAAAAGTCTTTGGGAAAAATCAGGGCATTGGGATAAATTTGGCGATGCAATGTTTACTACATCAAGTGATAATCGTGATTATGCAGTAAAACCAATGAATTGTCCTGCACATATTCAGATTTATAATCAGGGCCTGAAATCTTATCGTGATTTGCCATTACGTTTGGCAGAGTTCGGATCTTGTCATCGTAACGAACCATCAGGTACTTTACACGGTATTATGCGAGTACGTAATTTTGTACAGGATGACGGGCATATTTTTTGCAGTAGTAAGCAAATTCAATCAGAAGTATCAAAATTTATTGATTTAACTTTTGAAGTTTATAAGCATTTTGGCTTTGAAAATGTGGATATTAAGCTTTCTACCCGCCCTGAAAAGCGCGTTGGTTTAGATGAAGTGTGGGACCGAGCAGAAGCGGCATTGGTTGAAGCATTAAACGCCAAAGGTATCGTCTGGGAATTGCAAAAAGGCGAAGGTGCATTCTACGGACCTAAGATTGAGTTTGTTTTAAAAGATTGTTTAGATAGGCAATGGCAGTGTGGTACCTTGCAGGTAGATTTTTCTATGCCACAGCGTTTAGGTGCACAATTCATCGCTGAAGATAACTCTAAACAAACTCCAGTTATGTTGCATCGTGCTATTGTTGGCTCTTTAGAAAGATTTGTCGGTATTTTGATTGAGCATTACGAAGGTGCATTTCCATCGTGGCTTGCACCAATTCAAGCAGTTATTTTAAATATTTCTGAAAAACAAGCTGATTTTGCTCTCATTATTGAGAAAAAATTAAAAAAACAAGGGCTTAGAGTGATTTCGGACTTGCGAAATGAGAAGATAGGCTTTAAAATACGCGAACATTCTATGCAGCGTTTTCCATATTTGTTAGTTGTAGGTGATAGGGAAATGAAAAATAAAGAGATTTCAATACGTAAACGTGGTGGTGAAGATCTTGGATCTATGTCAATTAATGAATTTGTTGAGTTAATAAAAGAGGAACAATGAGGAATAATTATTAAAAAATCAAACAAAATACGTATAAATAAGTATATTAAAGCACCTAAAGTTCGTGTTATTGATAATAAAAGTGATCAAGTTGGAGTATTAGATATAATAAAAGCATTAAAAATGGCAGCAGATGCTAGATTAGACTTAGTGGAAGTGTCGCCAAATGCTGAACCACCTGTTTGCAAAATAATGGATTTTGGTAAGTTTGTATACGAGCAGAAAAAACAACTGAGTGAACAAAAGAAGAAACAAAAGAAAGCAACTGTTAAAACTATTAAATATCGTCCTGGTACAGAAGAAGGTGATTACCAGATCAAATTTAAAAACTTAGTTAAGTTTTTAGATAATGGCGATAAGGTCAAGGTTGGTATTTGGTTTCGTGGGCGTGAAATGCAACACAGAGAACTCGGCATGGAAATGTTAGATAGAATTGAAAAAGATACAGAAGAATTTGCTAATGTAGAACAAAAAGCAAAGATGGAGGGTCGTCAGCTTGGCATGATGCTGGCACCCAAATCAAAGAAAAAATAAATATAGTGCTTATATAAAACACTATATTTGTTTTTTAATGTTAATAAAATACTGCTAAAAAAAAGTAGTTATATGTCCAATAGGACAAGGAGAAAATGATGCCAAAATTAAAAACCAATAGAGGCGCTGCAAAGCGTTTCACAAAAACTGCCAGTGGTGGTTATAAATGCAAACATTCTCATTTACGTCATATTTTGACAAAAAAGAGTACTTCTAGAAAACGTTCATTGCGCGCACCAGATACAATCGAGAAAGTAGACGTACCAATGGTTCGTAAAATGTTACCGTATAGTTAATAGGAGTATAGAAAATGGCAAGAGTATCAAGAGGCGTGCAGGCGCATGCAAAACATAAGAAAATTTTAAAGAAGGCCAAGGGTTATTATGGCGCAAGATCAAAGGTCTATCGTGTTGCTAAGCAAGCTGTTATCAAGGCAGGCCAATATGCGTATAGAGATCGTCGTCAAAGACGACGTCAATTTCGTAGACTTTGGATTGTACGTATTAATGCTGAAGCACGTAATAATGGTTTAAGTTATTCAAAAATGATTGATGGGATGAATAAAGCTGGTATTGAAATTGACCGTAAGGTATTATCAGATATTGCTATTTTTGATAAAGCTGCATTTGCAAAAATTGCAAATCAAGCCAAAGCATCTTTAAACTAAGTGTAGAATTAAGGCTGATTTTTTTTAATTAATATTTGTTTTATCTCTGGAGATTTGTTATGTTTAGAAAATTTATAATAATTATCTTTGTGATGTCATTATCTGCTTGTTCTTCATTAGATAGATTTTTTAAAGAAGAGCGGGATTCTGGGTCTTATTCGAATGCTGAACGGGGTAAATTTTCAAATGTAACTGAAGGCACTATTATATCTATTAAACAAGTTAAACTTTCTGGTTCAAAAGGGTTGGGGGCAATATTTGGCACAGTACTTGGAGGTATTTCCGGTGCTTCTACCACAGATAAGAAATACAATAAAGAGGTAGCAATTGCTATTGGTGCTTTGGCTGGTGCTATATTAGGCTCTACTGCTGAAAAATTTATAACCAAAGATACAGGATATGAGTTTTTAATTAGAACCATATCTGGTGTCAAGGCTTTTGTTGATATTACCAAGCAAGATTTAAAAGTAGGAGACAAGGTTTATATTATTAGTGGTAGCGGCCCTATTCGTATCAGTAAAAATGATTAATGATGTTACGCAAAAAGCGAAAAGCGCAATTGATAATACAAATGATTTAGTTAATTTAGATAAGATTCGTGTTGAGTTCTTGGGTAAAAAAGGTAGACTTACAGTTATTTTAAAGGAACTTGGTAAACTTTCTAAAGAAGAGCGTCCAAAAATTGGAAAGGCGATTAATCAGGCTAAATTTATCGTACAAGATTTATTGTGTAAGCGTAAAAATCAACTAGAGGCAATTGAGCTAGAAAAGCGCCTTTTAAATGAAAAAATAGATGTTTCTCTGCCAGGTCGTAATGTTGAAATAGGCGGACTTCATCCTGTTACTATTACGCTTAAGCGTATACAATCTTTATTTGTAAAAAACGGCTTTAAAGTGGAAACTGGCCCTGAAATTGAGGATGATTTTCACAATTTTTCTGCGCTTAATATCCCTGAACATCATCCAGCACGTACTATGCATGATACTTTTTATTTTGACGAAGGTTCGGTATTAAGAACACATACTTCGCCTGTGCAAATCCGTACTATGAAAAATCAAAAACCACCAGTACGTATTATCGCTCCTGGCAAGGTATATCGTTGTGATTCAGATATTACACATACACCAATGTTTCATCAATTAGAAGGTTTAATTATTGATAAAGATGTAAACTTCGCGCAACTTAAAGGTTTATTGATTGATTTTTTGCGTACATATTTTGAAAAACAAGATTTAAAAGTGCGCTTTCGTCCTTCATATTTTCCATTTACTGAGCCATCTGCAGAAGCGGATATTGAATGTGTTATTTGCGATGGAGAGGGCTGCCGTGTTTGTAAAAAAACAGGTTGGTTAGAGGTATTAGGTTGTGGAGTTGTCCATCCTAATGTTTTAAATTCGGTAAAAATAGACAGTGAAAAATATACTGGGTTGGCTTTCGGCATGGGTATTGAGCGCTTGGCAATGTTGCGTTATGGCGTGAATGATTTACGTTTATTTTTCGAAAATGATATTCGTTTCTTACGACAGTTTAAATAGTTCAACCTGAATAAATATGATAATTTTTAACAATGATATTTTTTTCATTCCCAGGGTATTTTTTGTAAAGATACTTATTGTTATCTCTACAAAAATAATACTGAGAACAAAAAATTACTTAAATCAATTTAAGCAAATATCAAAACTTGTTTTGCGCTTAAAGACTTTAATATATATTTTCAAGGATTGTCTCCTAAGACCGCTTGGCCTCCGACTTAACAACATGGTTACGAGAATGGGTTAATCCAAAGATTAGTGATGAGGCATTAGCAGAACGTTTGACGATGGCTGGTTTAGAGGTCGATAGCATTGTACCTGTTGCCCCTTATTTTGAAAATGTAGTGGTGGGTTATGTGATGAGTTGTGAAAAGCATCCTAATGCAGATAAGTTAAGTCTCTGTCAAGTGAATATTGGTGAAAATAATAACTTGCAAATTATTTGTGGGGCTGTAAATATTCGTGCCAATTTAAAAGTGATTGTTGCTATGGTTGGTGCTATATTACCAAATGGATTGAAAATCAAAAAAGCCAAAATCCGTGGCGTTGAGTCATTCGGTATGATTTGCTCAGAAGTTGAACTTGGTATAGCAGATGATTCAAATAGTATTAGTGAGTTAGATTCTGATGCGCCAATTGGCAAAAATATAAGAAAATATTTAGATTTAGACGACAATATTATTGAGTTGAACATCACTCCTAATCGTGCTGATTGTTTCTCGGTATTGGGTGTGGCGCGTGAAGTTAGTGCTAATTATGGCTTACCATTTAAAATGCCTAATATTAGTGTTTCAGCGCAAGGTATATCAAGCATCAAGACTAACGTTAGTAACACAACTGCTTGCCCTAAATATTTAACTAGAAGTATTTTAGGTATTGATAATACGGTTGAAATACCTAAATGGATGGTTGACAAACTCATGCGTTCTGGCCAGGTATTACACTCTCCTGTAGTTGATATTATTAACTATGTTTTATTAGAGCTTGGTCAGCCTATGCATGCATTTGATGCACTTAAAATTAATGGCAGTATAGAAGTTAGAAATGCTAAATTAGGTGAAAAATGTGAGTTATTAAATGAAACCATAGTCACATTACAAGGCGACACTTTGGTGATTAGTGATGATGAAAAAGTGCTTGCAATTGCAGGTGTAATAGGTTCTATGTTGAGTTCAACACAGCCCAATAGTATAGATATTTTATTAGAAAGTGCATTTTTTAACCCAATATCAATTGCAGGTATTGCTAGAAATTATGGCTTACACACTGAGTCATCATTGCGCTTTGAACGCGGTGTAGATTTTGCCATTACTGAGGTGGCAATGGAACGTGCTACACAATTAATTATTGAAATTTGTGGCGGGCGGGCGAGTGATGTGAGTACTTGTATTGACAAAGTTAATTTACCAGAATTAACACCAATTACTATTACCCAAGATAAAATTTATAAGATTTTAGGTTTTGAGTTAGATTCTAAATGGGTTGAGGAGAAATTCATTGGACTAGGTTTTGAAATTTGCGATAAAACAGATAATTCTTGGACAATCATCCCACCTAGCTTTAGATTTGATATTCGTATTTCGTTAGATCTTATTGAAGAATTAGCAAGATTGTATGGTTACGATAAATTACCAGTACAAAAGCTTATGTTTGATGTAAATATAGACGCAATGCCAGAGGCACAACTTGATAAATACGATATATCGCAGTTTTTAGTAGCGCGTGGCTATCAAGAAGTAATTACCTATAGTTTTGTTTCAGAGAAATACCATAACTTAATTAATGCTAATGCCAATAAGATTGTATTGTCTAATCCAATTTCAGCAGATATGTCGGTGATGCGTTCGTCACTTATGTCGGGATTGTTGCAAAGCGTTGAGTCAAATCAGAGACGTGGGCATAGTAATGCAAGATTCTTTGAAATAGGATTATGTTTTGATGGTATTGAAGCAAATAAACAATTGAATAAATTAGCAGGCATTATTTCGGGTAATCGTTTTAATGTACAGTGGGCAAGTGAAGCAGTGCCATTGGATTTTTTTGATGCAAAGGCTGACTTGGAATCATTGTTTGAATTAACATCTACTAAGTTTACATTTACAACAGGTGAGCATCCAGTCTTGCAAAAAGGACAAACTGCTAAGATAGAATTTAATGCTGAGCAAGTGGGATGGATTGGCGCGTTAGCACCAAATGTAGCTAAAGAATTATCATTACCTAAGTGTTATTTATTTGAAATAGAGTTAAATGCCGTATTATCAGGAAGAGTAGCTAAATATAAATCCTTCTCTCAGTATCAAGAGGTTCAGCGTGATATTGCCTTGATGTTAAATGAAGCGATACCTGTAGCCGAATTAATAAATAGCATTGAAGCGTTACAGCAACCTGACTTTGTTAATGTCAATTTGTTTGACATTTATGCAGGTAAAAATATTGAGCCGGGTAAAAAAAGTGTTGCACTTAATTTAACTTATCAATCACTTAAGGCGACTTTAAATGATGACGAAGTTAATAGTAAAGTTAGTGAAGTATTGGCATTAATGCAAAAAAAATTTGACGCGGTACAGAGATAATGTCAATTACTAAAAAAGATATAGCTAATTTATTGGTAGACCAAATTGGTATCACACACAATCAAGCTCTATCAATGGTAAATAATTTTTTTGATGTGATTAAAGATTCTCTTTCCAAAGGTGAAGATGTTAAATTATCTGGCTTTGGTAATTTTGTAGTTAGGGAGAAAGTAGCTCGCCCAGGTAGAAATCCAAAAACAGGCGAGCCAGTAATAATTTCAGCAAGAAAAGTAGCAACTTTTAAGGCTGGGCTAAAGCTTAAGAAGATAACAAAGTCAGGTGTTTAAATATTTTAATATATCATTTATACCAAAAAGACATAAATTATAGTATTTTGTATTTATAGGTAGTTTTGATATTTTGTTTGTTGGTAATTACTTTGATATAGTGCTCATAAAGCCCTTTAAAATAAGCATCGTTTTGTCAACCAATTCTTTATCTTGTTCAATATTTCTTATTTGGTCTTCTAATGATTTATTTGTTTCTTTTAGTGTTACTTGATAATCGTCATTAAATTCAAACTCAATAAAATAAAATCCCTTACCTTTATTTCTGGTTGAATGAATCGCTAAAAAATCTGTTTCCCATGCAAATTCAGCGTGGTAGATATTGTTATCTTTTTGCACTAATATTACTGTATCGCCAAAATGAAAAATAAAATTTTCTGCTATACAACTTGATGCTGGTTTTATTTGCAACTTACCGCTATCTAGGGCATCAGCAATTTGTTTTAATTGTGGATTACTGAGTTGTATGTATTTAGCATCCAAATAATTATCAATATTACTATCAGGATAATTATTTTCTATAAATTTAACGAGTTTTTTTAGCATCAACCTGTTTTTTTAGTAAATAAAAGTATATTATAATTACAAAATTTATGAATAGTACTCAACAAAATATCTATTTAGGCTTTTTATTAGCATTTTTAGGTACATTTTTATTTGCCCTCAAATCCATATTCATCAAGTTAGCTTATTTTGAAGGGTTAAATAGTGATGTTGTTCTTATGCTACGTATGGCAATTTCCCTACCTATTTATTTTACTATATTAAGTTATTTTCTTTGGAAAAGAAGTGTATCTAGAATGCTAACTCAAAAAACAGTTTTTAATATTATTTGGCTAGGTTTTATAGGCTATTTTTTAGCATCTTTATTAGACTTAAAAGGCCTTGAATACATCTCTGCTGGTTTAGAAAGATTGACTTTGTTTACTTATCCTGCTTTTACTGCAATTTTAGGTGCGATTTTCTTTTCCACGCCATTAACTAAACGCATAATTGCTGTATTAGTTATAATTTATTATGGATTATGGATTATGTTTAATCAAGAAAACTTATTGAGTAATACAGTAATAATGTCATAACTGGCGTTATATTAGTATCATTCTCAGCATTAAGTTATGCATTTTATGTATTATTTAGTAAAAAAATTATCAGTAGAATTGGTTCTGTTTTGTTTACCGCAATTGCTATGAGCGCTTCCAGTATATTTGTTTTATTTTTTTATTTTTTATTATTTGATTTGTCTCAAGACATGGCTACGATCCGACTTAATGCATGGATTTGGGTATTTTTATTAGCAATAGTAAGTACAGTTATCCCTAGTTTCCTAATCAGTGAGGCAATTCACAGAATTTCACCCTTGCAAACAAGTATTGTTGGAATATTAGGTCCTGTTATTACAATCGTACTGGCGGTATTGATACTTTCTGAGCCATTTGGAATTTATCAGATTTTTGGCATTAGTTTAGTTATGTTGGGTGTAGTATTATTGTCTTTTAGACGCTAAACTTAAAAGTAATCAATATTTTCATCATTTATGAATAATTTGCTTTTGTTAAAAACTATTAGGATTATTTAGATACCTTTTTTTAGCTCGTATATATCAAAAATGCTAATCGCCATTGCAGCAATAATAGGTCCTATAAACAAACCTAAAATGCCAAATTGAATAATACCAGCCAGTGTTGATAAAACAGTGATTAGCGTATGGTCTAATATACTTTTTTCTGCTAATCTACTAGATAATTTTTTGATAATAATGGGTCTAATAATGTTGTCAATAATAGCGCCAACCAATAATGCACCAAACACAAGAATAACAATAGCATTGGCGCTCTGTCCTTGTGTGTATAGATATAGTGTTAAAGGCAACCAAATAATAATCCCTCCCAGAACTGGTATAAAACTTGCTAATGCCATTGCAATTCCAAAGAACAAAGTTGGTAATCCAACAATCATTACACCAATAGAGAATACCACGCCTTGTAATATTGCAACGATAAATACACTGCTAACTAAAGTCATAGATAAGTTTGAAAACTGGTCGAATAAGATATTATCTAAGTGGCTTTCGAGTGGCGATAATTTCTTTAATTTTTTCACGGTATTTCTGCCGTCAATATAAAAATAGTATAGCGAAAATATGGTAATAATAAAAAAAAATACAATAGAAGAGGATAAGGATACAATGCTTTTTAGAATGCTTAGCGCAAAGTTTTTGGTATTTGTTAGTAACCCATCTAAGTTATTACTTAGCGCTGCATTTAGTGTTTCTTTGATTGATTCTGATAATGGCAGGCCTGAGATGATTTGATAAGTCGGAGGCCAAGCGGTCAATTTTTCCAGTATTAAAATTGGTATTAATAATTTGTATTAATTTAGAGATTTCTAATCCACTAATTAATAAAATATAAATTAATGGCAGAATGAGAGTAGTCGGTACTAGTAATGTCATTATAAGTGCAGAAATAGAATCTGAAAATCTTTTTCTAAATTTTTCATATTGTGAAAAAGTGGTAATTGTAATTAATAATGCTAAAAACAAAGAAGGAATAAGAGGTGTGAATAACCACACCACACCACTGATGGCTAATATTAATAAGCTCAACATAAAGCCATGTTCATAAGATTTGCTCATAGTTACTCCATTTTAAATATTGAATAAGCTACTTGCTCATAAGGATGCGTGAGTTTCATTACACTTATTACCTGTTTAATCTTATCTTTTGTGCATAACATTTCAACTTTGTATTCTTCAAGTACCTTAAGTTTATTTAATTCACCAATTATAGGACGAGCATCACCAATGGGCTTGAACTGCCCCGTACCTAAAGTCTGCCATGCACAATGCTCGTAATTATCAAATTTACCAGCGCCTGCGTCAAACATTGCATTTTTAACAACTTGTGCATATTTTATTGGTACATAAAAATTGATTTGATATTTCAAAGAAAATTCCCCTTTTAAGTAAAGCAACCTTTCGTTTTTATGCATACGTTCAATTGCATATCTTAAAGTAGTTCTAGGTAGCTGAGTATAATTATTTCGTAAGAATATTTTACAAACATCAGTATTCTTTTTATATATTTCTCTAAGCATCCAGCCAATAGCCTTGTGAATCAAGTCGTGCTCGTCTCTTAATAATAATTTAGTGATTTTAAGTGTTGGCGCAAACTCACCGTTCTTTATAAAAGACCAAGTTGCTACAATGGCAATGCGTTTTTTCCAAAGGTTAGATGATTGTGCAAAATCAAACAGTAATGACAGTTTATCTTGATGTTGGTATAGGTAATCACCAATAATTTGTGGTGTGGTTGTATCAACTAAATCCCAATTATTAACCGCATGGATATTATTGATATAGTAATTAAAAATAGCACTCTTGTTACCTGCCTGATATTGGCTAACCAGTATAATGAGCCCGCAATGACGTACTTCGTGAATGGGGTGGTTAATAAGCTTATCAATTTCATTAAAAGTAAGTGATTTAAAATATTTCTTTGCTATTTGTCGGATTTGTGACGCACGTATGCCAATAAATTCATCATGCTGTGCATATTCGCCCTTACCAGTTTTGAAAAATGATTCATTGGCGGCTTTACGGTCCTTTGTAGCAAGTGACTTTAGTGCTTTAATTATTGCATGCACAGACTTATAATTTTTTCATAAATAATAATGGAGATGGCGCAATATTTAACATAAGTTTTGATAAATATATATTTTAATAATAAATCTAGATTTATGTAATATTTATGTAATACTTTTCGTTTAGATTATGGAATAATTCCACAATATGCGTCGAGCTTTGAGGGCATGTTAAATATTTTTTATTATCAAGTTGGGGTTGACGGAGTATTCACGGACTTTTCAGATCGTGTTGTAGAGTTTTTAATAAGGTCTGAGTATCAACGAAAAGGACTATAAGATATAAAAACCTAATAATTATAAACAACAATTTCAAATTTCTTATTTTTAACAAGTTAAACTAAATTAACAAAAATAGGAATAAAAGAATGAGTAAAGAACGAATTAAATATTCAAGGCTAGATTAGTATTTTAAGTGCTACAAAATGATAGCACTTTAATGTAGATATCCTCTGCGCGCAATCTGTTATCACAGAACCTATAAAACTGGAAGAAAACATTCTTAGTCAATGTAGAATTGTCATGGAGTCTTCTAAAATAAACAAACACGAGTCTATCAAAGAACAGGTGCAGAATAAGGATGTCACTGGTAAAATAACTGTTTGATAAGGGGAGTGGTTGGCTAAAAATCTTTGACTTATCTAATCTTAAAAATGGAATGAACATATTCAAACATAGGCGAGATTCGAATGGTTATTATTTATAATGAGAAATAAAAGGCTCAAAATAAAACAAGAAAAGGTGAAGTGAACAAGATTTTTTTAAGTTTCTATGGAAAAATACAAAAATTAGAGTTAAGACAAAAAAATATGAATTAGGCAAAGGTCTCAACTTATGAATAATCAAAATTTACTCAGATATTCCCGCCAAATTATCTTGTCAGAAGTTGGAGAAGACGGGCAAGAAATTTTATTAAACTCAACTGTATTATTAATTGGAATAGGTGGATTAGGGTCGCCATCTGCAATGTATCTATCAGCTGCCGGTATTGGGCATTTGATTATTGCAGATTTTGACCAAGTAGAATTATCTAACTTACAACGACAGGTAATTCATTGCACAGAGGATATCGGCAGGGATAAAGTAGAATCTGCTAAAGTCAAAATGTTGGCGATTAATCCTAATATTAAAATCACTACATTAACAAATTTAAGTGAAGATAATATAGGAGAATGGGCAAAGAAGTGCGATGTCATACTTGATGGTACGGATAACTTTAACACGCGTTTTAAAATTAATGAAACTTGTGTTGCACAACATATACCTTTGGTGTCAGCTGCTGTTATTCGTTTTGAAGGACAGATATCGGTGTTTAAAGGCTATGAAGAAAACCAACCGTGCTATCAGTGTCTATATTCGAGTACTGAGCATAGTGATGAGAATTGCATTGATAACGGCATTCTTGCACCTGTTGCAGGAATGCTTGGCACTATGCAAGCATTACAAGCTATTAAAGTAATTCTAAATTTAGGCGAACAACTCGTAGGAAAGTTGATGGTTATTGACGCCTTAAATCTTAATTTTAGAACAGTAAAAATTAGCAAAGATAAGAATTGCCCAGTTTGTAATTAATATACTTTTTGACTAATTAAAGAGTACTTTATACTTACGATGTGAATTCACTATTGGTGATAATTTGGTGCTTCTTTAGTGATATTAACGTCATGTACATGTGATTCAATCATTCCTGCTGAAGTTACTTGCACGAAAGTTGAATCGCTACGCATCTTGTCCAGTGTTGCGCAACCTATGTAACCCATTGACGACCTAACTCCACCTATCATTTGATGAATAATTGTACGGATAGATCCTTTGAACGGTATACGACCTTCAATACCTTCTGGGACTAATTTATTTGCTTTGGAATCTGCCTGGAAGTACCTATCAGATGATCCATGTGCTTGATTCATCGCACCGATTGACCCCATGCCACGATAAGATTTATAAGTACGACCTTTGTAGAGTTCTACTTCACCAGGGGATTCTTCTGTGCCAGCCAATATCGAACCAAGCATTACACAATAAGCTCCTGCAGCAAAGGCTTTGGCAATATCACCTGAGTAGCGAATACCACCATCAGCAATCAATGGAATACCAGTACCTTGCAAAGCTTTCGCTACATCTGATATAGCGGTAATTTGTGGCACACCGACACCAGTAACAATACGCGTGGTACAAATACTGCCAGGGCCAATGCCGACTTTTACGCAATCTGCACCTGCCTTAACTAAATCTAGTGCCGCAGAGCCTGTGGCAATGTTGCCGGCAATAATATCTAAATTAGGGTATTCTTTTTTGGTTTTTTTAACACGGTCAAGTACATCTTGGGAATGCCCATGTGCGGTATCAATCACAATTATATCAACACCAGATTTAACTAATGCATCAATGCGTTTAGTTGTGCCTCTACCTACACCAACGGCGCCGCCAACACGTAATTGTTCTTTTTCATCTTTACAAGCATTAGGAAAGGCATTTGATTTTTGAATATCACGAACGGTAATCATGCCTTGTAGACTAAAGTCATCACCAGTGATAACTACACGTTCAATACGGTGTTTATGTAATAGTGCACGTACTTCACTCATACTTGTGTCTTCTTTGACGATGATAAGTTTATTCTGTGGTGTCATTACATTTTCGACAAAATTATTGAGATTTGTTTCAAAGCGAACATCACGACCTGTTACCATACCAATAATTGTATTATCATTCATTACAGGTAGTGCAGAAATTTTATATTGTTTTTGTTTATCAAGTACATCTTTAATGGTTGCATTGGCGTTAATAGTGATTGGGTCTCTGATAATGCCAGATTCAAATCGTTTAACCTTGCATACTTCTGTTGCTTGTTCTTCAATAGACATATTCTTGTGAATAATACCAATGCCACCTTCTTGCGCCATAGCGATAGCTAAGTTGGCTTTAGTCACCGTGTCCATTGCCGCTGATAAAATAGGAGCATTGAGTGTAATATTTTTAGTTAACTGTGTTTTTAGGCTGACTTCTTTTGGCATTGTTTTTGAATGTGCAGGTACAAGTAACACATCATCAAAAGTAAGTGCAGTTTTTAGTAAGTTCATTTTAAGTCCTCTTGTTATTTGTAAGTTTTTGAAAAATAAAACCTATCATAATTCCAAAAAATAATACCAGTGCACCAATAATAAACCAGTTTCTATAGATAGTTTCTTGTTCGATAATGTTATTGTTTTGTAATAATTGTAATTCTGTTTCTAGCTGCAATATATTTATTTTAAGATTTTTATTATTGTGTTCTAGCATAAGTGCATCTTTACAAATCTGTCTAATGTATTTTTCTTCAGATTTTAATTTACCAACTTGAATAGAAAGTTGGGTGTTTTTTATTTTTAAATTAGATGTCTGTTTTTTAAGTATAGTATTTTCTTTATTTTGCTTAGAAAGTGATAGTTTGAGTAAATTATCATTACGTTGAAGATTTTCTAATTGTATTTTTGTGGGTATATTTGAAGTTAAATAACGCGAAACAATCCAGCCAACGGTGTCTTTAAATTTAACTTTAGTCCACCCATCTTTGGTGGCTAAAATTTCTAATTTAGTGTTAGAATTTAACATTTTAATAAGGTTACTTGGGTTATTTTTAATTATATTTTCAGAGCGCATTGGAATGGGCACCATGTCAGTAACATAGACATAGGACTTAGCATTAATTATTGAATTTAGCAATAAAAAATATTATAAATGAGAGGTGTTTCATAATTTGTTCATTTTTTCCAGTTGCGTAGATAAATCAATAATAGCGTTTTGAGTTGAAGCCAATCTTTCTCTTTCGGTATGTACAATCATCTCAGGCGCGCTACTGATAAATTTATCATTATTTAATTTACTTTCAAAGTGTATTTTTTTCTTATTTAACTTTTCAATTTCTTTATTTAGACGCACAATTTCCTGTTTTTTATCAACCAATCCTGCTAAAGGAATAAGAATTTTCATTTTACCAACTAATGCTGTTGCTGATTCAGGCGCTTCATTGTCAATAGAGAGTTTATCAATAGTTTTCATTTTTGACAAAGCACTCAAAATACTAGCATTGTTGTTGAGATAGGCTTCATCTGTCGTATTAAAATTCTGTACAAAGCAATTCAATACCTTGTTCGGTGAAATATTCATCTGTGCGCGTATTTGACGGACACCAAGAATAAAATTTTGCAACCATTTAACTTCTATTTCTGCTTTCTTTGAGATAAGATTTGTGTCAACTTTTGGATAAGGTTTGCACATAAGGCTGCCATTGTTTCTAGCAAGAATATCACCACACTGTTTAAAAATTTCCTCAGTAATAAATGGAATAATAGGGTGGAGCAAGGTTATGATTTCGTTCAAAACTTTAATGAGTGTAGCTTGTGTGCCAGCCTTAGTAGTTTTATCTGCTAATAAAGACTTGGAGAATTCCAAATACCAGTCACAATAATCACCCCAAACAAATTCGTATAATTCGTGACTCATTAAGTCTAAACGATAGTCACCTAAATGTTTTTCAACCTTAGACTTGGTGTCCTGTAAACGCGATAAAATCCACTTATCAGCTATTGATAATATTGCATTTGTGTCAATGGTATTTCCTTCAAGTTTCATAAGTACAAAGCGAGAGGCGTTCCATAATTTATTACAGAAGTTGCGATAACCTTCAACACGCTTTAAATCAAATTTAATATCACGGCCAAAAGAGGCTAGTGCTACGAAAGTAAAACGTAGTGCATCTGTGCCAAAAGCAGGAATACCATTTAAAAATTCCTTTTTAGTTTGCTTTTTTATTTTTTCCGCCATTTCTGGCTGCATCATACCCTGTGTTCTTTTTTTTAATAAATCTTTAAGGCTAATGCCATCAATTAAATCAATTGGGTCTAGAACATTACCCTTGGATTTAGACATTTTCTGCCCTTGGCCATCTCTAGTTAAGCCAGTTATATAAATATCTTTAAATGGCACATTACCTGTAAATTTTAGTCCGAACATAATCATTCGTGCAACCCAAAAAAAGATAATGTCAAAGCCAGTTACTAATACATTAGTTGGGTAAAAACGTGATAGTTCAGGAGTTTTTTCTGGCCAGCCTAATGTTGAAAATGGCCACAATGCTGAAGAGAACCAAGTATCAAGCACATCATTATCTTGTATTAACGCCACACCTTCGCCTGCCTGTTGTTGCGCTTCTTCTAATGAGTCTGCGACAAAGATATTGCCATTTTTATCATACCATGCAGGGATACGATGTCCCCACCAAATCTGACGAGAGATGCACCAGTCCTCAATATTTTCCATCCAGTTGTAATAAGTTTTATTCCAATTTTCAGGTACAAAACGAATATCACCATTTTTTACCGCATTAATTGCAGGCTTTGCCAATGGCGAAACCTTAACAAACCATTGATCTGTCATATATGGCTCAATCACTGCGTTAGTTCTATCGCCTCGTGAAGTCGGATCGTAGCCATGTCGTTCTGTGAGCCAAGGAGTTGGGTCTAGTTTTTTCAAGAAAACCTAGTTCATCTAAATCCTTAATTATTTGTTTACGTGCTTTAAATCGGTCTAGTCCACGGTATTTTTTTGGAATTACTTTAATAATATCTTTATCTTTCCAAATCACATTTGATTTTTCAAGATTAATATCAGTAAATGTGTCATCACATTGTTCTGATTTTACTTTGGCATCTTTTGTAAAAATGCTAATAATACCTTGGCTCACAGAACGACATGGCTACGATCCGACTTCTATTTCATAATCGTTAAAATCATGTGCAGGGGTAATCTTAACGCAACCAGTGCCAAATTCCATATCGACATAATCATCAGCAATGATTGGGATTTTTCTGTTAGTTAGTGGTAAGTCAATAGTTTTTCCGATAAGATGTGTGTAGCGCTTATCATCTGGATGTATGGCGACTGCACTATCACCCAACATGGTTTCAGGGCGTGTGGTAGCAACTATCATAACTTCATTGCTATCACTAATATGGTAGCGCATATGCCAAAGAGACCCTTGTTCTTCGGTATTAATAACTTCGAGATCAGAAACAGCAGTATGTAGGATAGGATCCCAGTTTACCAAGCGCTTTCCACGATAAATCAATCCTTCGTTATACAGTTGAATGAAGACTTTATGTACTGCATTTGAGAGTTCTTCATCCATAGTAAAGCGTTCTCTTTTCCAGTCAACTGAAGCTCCTAAACGACGCATCTGTGTGGTAATTGTACCACCAGATTGTTCTTTCCAATCCCAAATCTTATCAATGAATCTATCACGCCCTATGTCATGACGCGTAATATTTTGGTCAGATAGTTGACGCTCAACCACCATTTGTGTAGCGATACCTGCATGATCGGTACCTGGTTGCCAAAGTGTTTGATAGCCCTTACCACGATGATAACGTGTCAATACATCCATAATGGTATGTTGAAATGCGTGCCCCATATGCAAACTACCTGTAACATTTGGTGGAGGCAACATAATACAATAAGCATTTTTACTAGTAGAATTCAAATCAGAAGAGAATAGATTTTTATATTCCCAAAGCGAACGATATTTGGATTCGATTTGTTTAGGATTGTAGGTTTTTTCCATTAACTTAGCTTCAACTTTATAAAGATGGATAAAACTTTGTCATTATACTATATTTTTATGAAAACACTAAGAAAAAAAATATGGATTGTGTATTTACTAAAATGCGCTAACAATTCACTGTATTGTGGCGTGACCAATGATATTGATAAACGCTTGCGTCAACACAATGGTGAAATTGCAGGTGGTGCAAAATATACACGAGCGAACGGACCTTGTGTGTTGGTGTATCAAGAGCAAGCAAGAAACAGAAGCAAGGCACTAAAACGCGAGTGTGAAATTAAGGCAATGAGACGTGATGAAAAATTAACACTTTTGTAATAAAAAGTAGTTAAAGTCTTGTGTATTGCCATTTGGGAGTGAATGAGTTTCACTGGTGGTTTTGATTAATTTAAAACTTACACCTAGCAACTGAATGATTTTATCGCTGTTATATCGAGTAACATCAAGTTCGGAGCATTGTTTCGGCCCCGTAAGCGCAAAAGTGGCAAGTAAAAAATACCCACCTAATTTAAGATGTTGTTTGAGTTTATGGATATAAGCTTGTTGCTCTTTTTCATAAGTTAAAAAATGAAAAACCGCTCTATCGTGCCATAGATCAAACTTAGTATTAGATTGAAAATCTAGGATATTTTCATTGTAGAAAGTCACATATTCAAGGCTATGTTTTAGGCGATTTTTAACTGTTTGAATGGCGTTAGGCGATATTTCTAATAGTGATAAATGTTTGTAACCTTTATCAATTAGATTATCGCCTAACACTGAAACTCCTGTACCTATATCAATAATAGCATCTTCTTTATTGGTGTAATGCAGTATCCAATTCAACGAAATACTCGCCTGAGTTTGATGCCAACTTAACTTAACATTGTCTTTAGTTTGGTAAATATTATCCCAGTGATTAAGTGTATTTGACATTTATTTTAATAGTAATCTTTACGTCCTGATAGAGCATGCGCTATGGTGTTAATATCGGCATACTCAAGCTCCCCACCAATTGGAAGCCCATGTGCAATCCGAGTAATGCGAATATCAAATTGTTTTGCCATATTATTAATATAGTGTGCAGTTACTTCACCTTCAATGGTGGCATTGGTAGCGAGAATGACCTCTTTAATATCTTGTTTATGTAATTTATCTTTCAACACATCTAAGCCTAACTCCACAGCACCAATACCATCAATTGGCGATAAGTAACCACTGAGCACAAAATACTTGCCTTTATAGATACTACTTTGCTCAATAGCATGGATATCACTTGGTGTTTCAACAATGCAAAGTTGCGTATCTGCACGATTATCATTAGCACAAATGTTGCAAATATCTTTTTCACTAAGAGTGCGACATGATGAACAATGTTGAACACATTCCATTGCATCTACTATGGCTTTAGCGAGTTTAATAAAGTCGGATCGTAGCCATGTCGTTCTGTGAGCTCTAATAAGTGATAAACAAAGCGTTGTGCAGTTTTTTTACCAACTCCAGGTAATGTACAAAATGCTTTATTAAGTGTTTCAATCATAATTAATTAAAACGGCAAGCTCATTCCATTTGGTAAATTTATGCCACCTGTGGCAGTTTTTATTTTTGCAGCAGATGCATCAGAAATTTTCTGATTAGCATTATTGATAGCACTTAAGATTAAATCTTCTAACATGTCTTTATCATTCATTATACTTGCATCAATTTGAATATCTGTTGCCTGATGTTCACCATTTATGCTAATTTTTACTGCACCACCACCAGCATTACCCACAGCTGTTAGTTGCTTTATTTCTTCTTTTGCTTGTTGCATATTGTCTTGCATTTGCTGGGCTTTTTTCATCATGCTAGCCATGCCACCTTTAAACATTTTCTACCTCCATTTAACTTAGACAGATGCCTATATATTTTGTATTTTTTTTATATATAAATTAATACACTTATAGAATTTTATTTCACATATAGTTTTTTCGTTGTCGAATTAAACTAATTATATTATGGTATTTCTTTAATGTTCTTAGCGTCAATAACTACATTAAAAACTTGTTGTAATTTTTGTACCCCTTTATCAGCTAAAAAGTCTTTTGCAATATATCTATTTTCTTATTTTTAGCCTGTATTTCTTTTTGTGCTAATGTTTTGGCTTTGAGTTTGCTTGTGTTGATATTTAAAGTAATATCACCAAAATTTGTTTGCAATATTTCTTGAATAGTGCATTGAATATTATCTGTTAGTAAAGGAGAAAACTGCTCATCTAAGCTCAGTGTTAGAGTTTGTTGGTTGGTATTTTCAAACAAGGTATTTTTAAGTAACATACGTGCTGATGTGTTAAATTTAAGTATTTTAATTATCTTTTCCCACTCCTTTTGAGAGTTGATATTTAGTATTGAATAGGGAGCTGTTTGTGTTGAGTTAAAATTTTCAGAACGACATGGCTACGATCCGACTTGGTATAGCATTGGGTTTAATTTTAGGTTTAGTTTTTGGTGTTAGCTCTAATTTAGATGTTTTTTTTTCCGGCAGTGTTTTTATTTTAGATGAGTTTGAATTAAATGAAAGCATGCGTAATAATGTCATCTCGAATCCGATTTGTTCGCTTGGTGCTAGCGACAACTCCTTATTGCCATTAATTGCTATGTGATAAAATAGTTGTAAATCTTGATTTGATATTTGGGCAGATAGTGCTTTAATGTCATTAGAAGATTCTGTATTATTAATAATTTGTGCGATTGATATTTGATGAAATAAAGAGCTTAAATCTTTAAGCGTATGTGTTATATTTTCACCTTTATGTGATAATTCTCTAATAAAATTAATACACGCCTCACCATCTTGGTTAAATAAGTGTTTTGCCAAAGTAATAATATCTTCGTGATGCACTAAGCCAAGCATGGCTTTAATATCTTTCGTCATTACTGATCCATTACCATAAGAGATAGATTGGTCAAGTAAACTAAGAGCATCGCGCATAGAGCCATTGCCAAAATCAGCAATTTGGTTAAGGGCTAATTCCTCATATTTCAAACCTTCAGAATCCATAATGAATTTTAATTGACCTAAAATTTCATCAATAGTGAGCTTATGTAATATGAATTGCAAGCAACGAGAAAGCACGGTAATAGGTACTTTTTGTGGGTCGGTTGTCGCCAATAGGAATTTAATGTGTTCAGGCGGCTCTTCAAGGGTTTTAAGCAATGCATTAAAACTGCTTTTTGAGAGCATATGCACTTCGTCGATTAGATAAATCTTATAACGATTTTTAGTTGGCATATATTGCGCATTTTCTAAAATACTACGCATATTATCAACACCTGTGTGTGATGCTGCGTCAAGTTCGATTAAATCAACAGACTGTCCTTTGTCAATCTCGATGCAGGTAGCACATTTGCCACAAGGCTTGGAGCTAACACCGCTTTCACAGTTTATAGATTTAGCAAAAATTCTGGCAATTGTAGTTTTACCAACACCACGTGTGCCAGTAAATAAAAAGCCGTTATGCAAATTATTTCTATCAAGTGCGTTAATTAAAGTTTTAACAGTGTGCGCCTGACCAACCATTTCACCAAAGGTATGGGGGCGATATTTACGTGCTAAAACTTGATAAGGTTCGCTCATGTTAGGTTCCAAATTAAAAGTGGTAGTGCTAGAATAACATCCAACACATAAAAAGATTATTACCGTTGCTTCCTTCCGGACCTGGCGGGGTTTATAAACATTTATTGTAAGTGCACACTAACACTACCAAAATTTATTTTACTTGAATTGAATGGTTATATTTTTCAATTAATATGTATTTTAATAATAAAAAATATGCTGTTACATAATGATATTACTTTATTTTTTTCAGTTCTTGCGTCTAAAGTAAAGTTATATTGTTTTTAAACTATATTGGATAATATAAAAATATCAACTGTCTTCAGCAAAATAGCTTATATGGTTTTATGAAATAAAATCTTTTTTAATATAATTAATGATTATTAATATTTTCTTTTACAGCCTTATTATCAGGTATTTTTTACTCAAGAAGTATTTACAATCAATATGACTAGGCATAGCGTTGAATGCATTCAAATAAATTAGATTGCTATAATTACACCAATAGTATTCACTATAAATATTAGTTTTTAATAAAAAAATTATAATAAAAACCTAGGTATTTTAGCGATTTTTTTACAAAATTAAGGAAAATTATATATTTATTGAAGGTTTATTACTTGCCAATTATGTATTAATTGGCATATTAGTATTAATAGTTGCCTCTTTTATAGCTGGTTTTTTAGATGCAGTTGCCGGTGGTGCGGGATTGATTTTAGTGCCAGTATTTATACTCACTGGAATGCCGCCGCAATTGGACTTAGGGTAAGAAAAATTAGTTAGCACTTTAGGAACATTTTCGGCAATATATAACTATTTTAAAGATGCTAAAATTATTTGTAAAGTAGTTGTATATGGTATGCCAACTGCATTAATAGGTACTTATATTGGTGGCAAAGCTATTTTAGATATTGATGAATAAATAGTTGGTAAAATAATATTTTTCTTAATACCAGTTGGTTTGTTGTTTTCTTTTATCTCTAAAAAGGATGCAAAATGTAAAGCGTGCCAGCCTAGTAAAAAAGATATTATGATAATTTTGCCTATAGTTTGTTTTATTGTTGGTTTTTATGATGGTTTCTTTTGCTCTGGAGCTGGTAGTATTCTAATATTAGCATTACATTTTTTAATTCATATGCCACTTATTGAATCATCAGCTACTTCTAAAATTTTTAATCTTTCCTCAAATATAGGTGCATTTATAGCGTTTTTTATTGCAGTGAAAATGGTATTTATCATTGGTATTCCAATGGTTTTGGCTAGCATAAGTGGTAATTATATTGGCAGTCACATGATGCTTAAAAATGGAGATAATATAATTAAGTCATTAATTTTTACTTCAATTGCTATTTTATTTATTTAACTTTGGGTTAAATATATCTTTGTTTAGTTATTAGCCAAATCTAAGCGTTCAGGTGTGCCGATGTCTTGCCAACAACCCAAGTAGTGTTCACCTGTTAATTGTCCATTGTTAAGCGCTTCTTTAAATAGGAATGATAGGGGTAATTTCTCATAATTGTGTAGATGTGATTGGAAGAAATCTGTATGGTATAGTCCAATACCTGCAAAAGTGTAAGTTTGAGTATTACGTAAAGTGATTTTATTACCAGTTAAAGAGAAATCACCATTTGGATTGTGCTCAGGGTTATTAATTAATAACAAATGTGCTAATGAATTATCAGGTAGGGTGAGTGCGGATAAATCATAATCACATAATACATCAGAGTTAATTACAATAAACGGTACATTCCCAAGCAGTGGAAGTGCTTTAACAATACCTCCAGCTGTCTCAAGTGCATTTTGCTCAATGCTGTATTCAATATTAATACCAAACTTGACACCATCGCCTAAATGTTTTTGTATTTGTTCGCCTAAATAGGCGACGTTGATAATAACATCAGTAATGCCAGCATTTTTTAGTGTATCAATACTGTATTCAATAAGTGTTTTACCACGGATTCTGATTAGTGGCTTTGGTGTATTTTTGGTGAGTAACATCATGCGTTTCCCTCTACCTGCAGCTAGAATCATTGCCTTCATAGAATGTCCTTGAGTACAGAGAATTCTGGGTATTTATCAGCAATTTGTAAGGCATATTTTTTAACCAATGGAATGTCATTTAGATATTGGTGCTTTCCATCACGTATTGATAGGCGTTTAAAAATACCCAAGATCTTTAAATGTCGTTGTAAGCCCATCAATTCAAATTGTTTTTTAAACTGTGAATATTCTATATCAATATTGGTTTGTGTGTAATAATAGTTGAGTAGGGTTTGAATGTCATTTTCTGATAATTCCAAGTAGGCATCTTTTAATAATGAGCATAAATCGTAAGTATTTGAGCCGATAACTGCATCTTGGAAGTCAATAATAGCAAGTTTATCTTTAATTATCATAATATTACGTGCATGATAGTCGCGATGCACAAGAACCTGCAAACTGTTAATGGCATTCTCGCTGAGAATGTGAAATATATTTAAGAGCTGTTGCTTATGAATATTATTGGTATTTTTAGTCAAATACCAATCAATTAATAATTGCATTTCACTTTTTAATAGGATCTTATCATAATAAGGCAAATTATTATTTTTGCAATCAATTATTTGAATTTTAATAATTTCATCAATAGCTTTTTTATACAGGTTAATTCGGTTATTTTTGTTGAGTGCTTGTAGAAAAGTAGTGTTACCTAAATCTTCAAGTAACACAAAGCCTTGTGCTAGATTTGAGGCAATAATTTTAGGCGTATGAAGATTATTTATCCTAAATAAAGTAGCTATTTTAATAAAGGTATTATTATCTTCTTTTGCTGGTGGCGCATCCATAGCGATAAAGGTATTGTTATTGCGCTTAACTCTGAAATAACGGCGAAAACTGGCATCATCACTGGCGTTATTAATAACGTAGTTCTTGTCGCCAAAAAAATTCGTTAGCCAATTAGTAAGTAAGACAAACCTTTGGTCAATCATTCTTTAATTGCTGATAATAGTTATAGACACATTCCCAATAGTGCCCAACTTTGCCATCGTTAACGGTACAGTTATCTATTTTGGTAATCGGCATAATTTCACGGGTAGAGCTAGAAATCCACACTTCATCAGCATTTAACAATTTATTTTTTGTAAAACCAGATTTATCAATTTTTAGATGACAAGTTATAGCACTTTCTAAGACTAAATCACGGGTAATACCTGAAAGAATATGTGTATCAGCAGGGTGGGTGTATAGCGTGTTGTCTTTAATCATAAAAACATTTGAGGTCGCACCCTCGGTAATAATATTATTACGATGTAAAATAACCTCTTCTACTCGGGCTTCTTTTGCATTTTGTATATACATTATGTTTGCCAAGAGTGAAGTGGCTTTGATGTCACATCTAGACCAGCGAATATCGGCCTGTGTAATTACGCTAAAGCCTTTTTCTAATAATGATTTATTCTTTACTATAAATTGGTTTGATTCAATGTAGACAGTAGGGTTTAGTTTTTTGAAACTGTGTTTTCTTTGTGTATCAGCGCCGCGAGTTATTTGTAAGTAGAGCGATTGGTTCGTTGATTGAGAGTAGCCTAATAATTGTTCGAGAATCTCTAACCATTTATTGTTTGTGTAAGGGTTTGGTATTTGTACTGCATCTAGGCTTCTTTGTAAACGCTTAAGATGTGTATCTAAGTAAAACAATTTACCTTGATAGGATGGAATAACTTCGTATATACCATCACCAAATAAAAAACCTCTATCCATAACTGGAATAGAGGCTTTATTTTTCAAAATAAATACACCGTTAAGAAAAACCATAAAATAAAATATTTATATAATTATAGATAATTAGTAAGATAGTTATTCAGTGTGTACAAGGCGTTATCACAATCCGATTTTATCCAGCATACGAGAGAAAAAACCAGATTTATTCGCATCTTCAAGTGCAATAACTGGCAGCTTCGCAAGAATTTTACCTTCTAATTGAATGATTAGATGGCCAATGTTATCACCTGTATTAATTGGTGTTTGAAAATCAGCATTCAGCTTAATTACTTGTTGAGAAAGCTTATATTGTCCGCGTGACAGAGTAACTGCCTGTGGGCTTTTAAAGCCAACTTTAATTTGTTCTTTAGTAGAGCCAAAAATAGGTATTTTTTTATTAATTCCACTGATTTTTGTTGTTTCAAAAAAGCGGAAACTGTAATCTAAAATAGTTTGTGTTTGAGAAGTTCTTGCTTGTGCTCCTGTTGAACCTAGTACTACAGAAATCAGTCGCATACCAACACGTTTAGCACTAACAACAATATTGTAACCTGCTTTTTTAGTAAAACCTGTTTTCATTCCATCTACTGTATGATCACTCCATAGTAATTTATTACGGTTACGTTGCTTAATACCATGGTAAGTAAATTCTTTTTGTGAATACCATTGATAAAATTGTGGAAAATCGCGAATGGTTGCCGAGGCAAGTGTCGCCATATCTCTAGCGGTAGTGTGTTGATTTTTATGTGGTAATCCTGAGGCATTTTCAAAACGAGTGTTGCTCATGTTAAGCTCTTTAGCGTATTCGTTCATATAAGTGGCAAAAGTACCCTCAGTTCCAGCAATATGTTCTGCCAATGCTACAGCTGAATCGTTACCAGATTGAATAATCATACCCTTAAGCAGTGTTTCAAGTTTAATGGTTTTACCCACTTCAACGAAACTTTTTGAACCACCAGTTTTCCATGCTTTTTTACTGATTTTAACATCGTCTTTTAAGTTTATTCTGCCATCTTTAATCAACTGAAAAACCACATAAGCGGTCATTAGTTTAGCTAAACTTGCTGGTGAACGTTTTTCATCAGACTTACTTGAAGCAATAATTGCGTTTGAATTATGATCTATAACAATATAAGCAGCGGCATTAATTGACGGCGCTTTAGGGGTAATAAAAATTGCCGCCTTTACATTGATTGACAATGTACTAAGCGTAATAATTGTTATTATATACAGTGTTTTAATAAGTGTTGTTTTCATAAATATTTAAATAATACTCCTGTTTTAATTTTTCTGATAATTGATAAACTGCCATTGCATATCTATTGTCATGATTATAACGAGTTATCACATAAAAATTCCAAAAAGTGAGCCAAGTATCTTCATTTATTTTTTGTGGTAAGCGAATAAAAGACAATTTAGTTTTATTATCAATATCTGTGTCGATTTCAAAACCTTTATTACGCCAATATTTGGCATTTTTTTTGGTCCAAACAGCAACTCCTTGGCTCACAGAACGACATGGCTACGATCCGACTTAGATGTTTAGTATCTAGCAAAATAGGGCGAGCAATCTCTCCAAAATCATGCCATTGATGTTTGTCAAAATAATTCGCAATTGAGCCGATAGCATCAACAGGATCTGAGAATAAATCTATTTTTCCATCTTTGTTAAAATCAACAGCATAGTGGCGATATGAACTAGCA
Organism: Candidatus Thiodubiliella sp.; assembly: GCA_029237605.1. Classification (GTDB taxonomy): domain Bacteria; phylum Pseudomonadota; class Gammaproteobacteria; order PS1; family Pseudothioglobaceae; genus Thiodubiliella. Next base: position 97,246 of record JAQRGB010000012.1, on the reverse strand, counting down.
ATGAATTGTGGTAAGCCCATCGCGCCTGCATATGAACCTTTGATAGACAAAGGTGCGATAGAATTTTCACGAGCCATTAGCAAAAATTGCTCTAATTCTTTTTGATAGAAAGTACGACGTCGGTAATTTCCAAATGAACGTTTTGTCAGTGTTTCTAGTGTTGGGTGTGTACCTTTTTTGTTACCATAATTAGTTTCTACGCCCAAGACGGCAATAATAATTTCAACAGGAATATGGTAAATTTGCTCAGCACGCTCTAATGTTTCTAAATTATTTTGCCAAAATTTAACACCATCTTTAATACGTTCTTTGGTGATAAACAAGTCGGAGGCCAAGCGGTCTTAGGAATTTATTCCAAAATATTGGTGACGATCTTTTGATGCGTTTGATTTTCTTTTGTTTATTTTTAATATTTTTATCAGCAGTTTTAAGTTTGATACTATAAAAGATAGCTGTTAACTCATCTTTATTAAAATTATGTTTTTTTACCATTTTATCAATAAAGCTTTGTGTTACTTTAAAATATGTTGCTGGCAGTTCTTTAGCCGATGTTAGTGACGGTATAAGCAGGATAAAAAATAAGAATAGTTTTAACATTATTTAGAATTATAGTAGGTAACTTGGTGCTTTATGTTTTCGAATTGACATAATGATACCAAAACTAGTAAATAGTGTAATCAGCGATGAGCCGCCATAACTAATTAGTGGCAGTGGCACACCCACTACAGGTAATAAACCAGAGACCATGCCAATATTAACAAAGATATAAGTAAAGAAAGTAAGCGTCAAACTTGCTCCTAATAATTTAGAAAATGTATCTTCTGATTCTAAAGAAATGACAAAACAACGCCAAATAATTAAACTATAAAATAATAATAATAATAATATACCTAAAAATCCCAACTCCTCTGCAATAACTGCAAAAATAAAATCAGTAGCATGCTCAGGTAAGAAGTTTAGTTGAGATTGAGAGCCTTGCTCAATGCCTTTACCTAATAGGCCACCAGATCCAATGGCAATTTTAGATTGCAAAATATGGTAACCTGCACCCAGTGGGTCTGAACTTGGGTCGATCATCGTCATAATTCGTTTTTTTGATAGGTCATTAATAAATAGTTCCAAGCAATATAACCGCTACTAATGATTGCGCCAAAAATTACACTAAGATTAAGCCATTTGTTACGCTTGATAATTTGAATATGAATACCTGAGAAAAATAATACATAAACACCACTAGCGCCAATGAGTAATGATGTTCCTAAATCAGGTTGTTTGGCAATTAGTAAAACCGTAGTAATAATTGCAAAAATTGAGATATATACTGACACAGGTTGTGGCGGTAGTGTTTTTTCACTAAGAATTGAAGAGATCACAATTGGTATAATAATTTTCATTAGCTCTGATGGTTGAAAACGTATTAATCCTAAATCTAACCATCGTTGAGCGCCACCGCTATTAGAACCAAATAGTAATACCAATAATAACAAGAAAATACCAAACAATATTAAATGAGGAGAATAGCGTTTAAGTAAATGAAGTGGTATTTGTGCAACAACTAACATAATGCTAATAGCAAGTACAAAGTGTATTATTTGTTTTAATAGCAAACCTGTTGATTCTGATGCACTATAAAGCATTAACAAGCCAAATGCACTGACACTCATTAACATTAAGAATAACGATGTATCTACTTTAAAATTATACCAATAATGGTAAGCTTTATTAATTCGTGTCATAGTAGTAGTAATCCAACTAATCTTGCGTCGGATAATAACAAATTAAAACTATGGCAAGCCGATTCATTGTTCATACTTTCAACGCCAATGCTCATTTGCTGTAGTGCTATTTGCTGTTGTGGGTTTAAAAATTGACTATTTTTACCAGTGCCTATAATTAAAATATCAATGTTATCTTTTGAGCTGAGTGGGAATAATGTCATTTTATCTAGTTTATCTAATGTCAAACAAGGAATTTGTATATGGTACTTAGGTGAGATAAAACAAGGAGCGCTAAGTGTTGTATACGATAAAGTCACTACGTTATGTTTTATAGAAACAATACTATTTTTATTATTATCTTGTTGAATAAATTCCATAACTAAAATATCAATGTATTTAATGATGTGAAAATTGTATTATAATAACAAAACATTTGTATAATTTTAATATATTAGCTCTCAATACAATCCCATTAATGACAAAAATTATTTTACCTTCGTTTATGCCTGATATTGCTAATACTTATTTAGTTAATATCAATGCTATTAATCAACTAATTGCTCGGTACAAAAAAAGACGGTATTAAAGATGTGGATGCAAAACACCATATAGGGCGAATTAGATTATTTGCCAAATATTTATTAACTTTAGCATTTAACTGTGTTATTACACTGAATGACAATAAAAAAGATGGCGCAAAAGTTAATAGCTAAAGCGCCTTTTACTCTGTGGATTATAATAATAGGTTTAAAAATTAACTACTATGTTTTCTTGGAATACTAAGCCTAATTTCATCATAATTATCTTTGATAGCTTCTAAATAATAACTATTATAGTTATTGATCTGCATTTAAATATTTATTTACTTATTTTGTTATACAGATAATTTTAAGAAGCATTTATTATAAGAAGTATAACAAACATTATTTCGGTCTTAAAAATTAATTCTAATTAACAAATACTGCAAATACTGTTTAGTTATATCTAAAAAACATTCAGCAACTTGTGTGTATGAATCTTGTAAAATTATGTCAACTCAACTCCTTGGCTCACAGAACGACATGGCTACGATCCGACTTGTCAAATTTTAACGAAACGGATGCTTTTGAGGCAGATTTAACCAGTGGCTTGGCTGCCTTTGACTCTAAGAACTTTTCAATGGCGTATCAATTATTAGCACCGCTTGCTATGAGTGGTAATGCTGAGAGTCTATGGCGTCTTGGCATGATGCAGATGAATGGACTGGGTATGGTTGGAAATCAGCCTCTTGGATTTGAGAATTTTGTCAAAGCAGCGAAGCAAGGGCATGATTTGGCGCACCATATGATTGGAGTGGCGTATATGACTGGAGAGGGTGTTGAAAAGGATATTGGGAAGGCAATTGAGTGGTTCGAAAAGGCTGCTGATTATGGACTAAAAGGGGCAATGTATGCACTAAGTATGCTTTACGAAGATGGCAAGGAAATTGAAAAAGACCTTGAAAAAAAACAGTATTGGCATGATAGAGCCACTTCTTTATGAAATCAAGATTTGCACCATCTCCAACAGGTTGTTTACACATCGGTGGCGCTCGTACTGCTTTGTTTGCTTGGGCTTGGGCGAAAAAACAGAAAGGTAGTTTTGTTTTACGTATTGAGGACACTGATGTAGAGCGCTCTACGCAGAAATCGGTTGATGCTATTTTAGATGGTATGAATTGGTTGGGGTTAGATTATGACGAAGGCCCATTTTACCAAACACAACATTTTGAGCGTTATAAAGCAGTGATTAGGCAATTACTAGATGAAGGTAAGTCCTATTATTGTGAGTGTTCAAAAGAGCGATTAAGTAATTTGCGAGAAGAACTAATAGCAAAAGGTGAAAAGGCTATGTATGATGGCTGTTGTCGTAATAAAGGATTGTCTTTTGATCATCATAAAGTTGTACGATTTAAAAATCCTACGAATGGTGTGGTGGTTTTTAATGATGCAGTTAAAGGTAAAATATCTATTGCAAATAAAGAGTTAGATGATTTGATTATTGCTCGCACTGACGGCATGCCTACTTATAATTTAACCGTTGTGGTTGACGACCACGATATGGGTATTACTCATGTTATTCGTGGCGATGATCACATTAACAACACTCCTAGGCAAATTAATTTATATCAGGCGCTGAATTGGAATTTGCCTGAGTTTTCGCATTTGCCAATGATTCTTGGTAGTGATGGTGCACGTTTGTCAAAACGTCATGGTGCAGTAAGTGTGATGGCATATCGAGATGCTGGGTTTCTACCTGAAGCGTTGCTTAATTATTTGGTGCGCCTAGGTTGGTCGCATGGTGACAAAGAAGTATTCTCTTTAGATGAAATTGTGTCGTTATTTGATTTAAAAGATATTAACAAAGCACCAGCCAGTTTTAATGAAGAAAAATTATTGTGGCTTAATCAAGAGTATATAAAGAATGCTACACCTGAGTATTTGATTAAGCATTTGGAGTGGTATTTGAATAATCAAGAAATCAGTACTCATAATGGGCCAGCGCTTGTGTTAGTTGTTGAGTCATTACAACAGCGTTCTAAAACGTTATTAGAGATGGTTGAAGGATTAAAAATGTTTTACCAAGATTTTGATGTGTTTGATGAAGAGCTTGCTAATAAACAGTTTCAAGATAAAGTACCACTTAAGGCTTTAGTTAAAAAATTAAAACAATTAGATACTTGGAAATCCGATGAAATTAAAATCATCATCAAACAAGTATGTGATGAATTAGGTATTGGCTTTGGTAAAGTGGGGCAGCCATTTAGATTAGCACTTAGTGGTAACGGCAATGCAGGTAATATCGACACAGTGGCTGAGCTTATTGGCGAAGAAACCACATTAAAGCGCTTAGATAGAGCGATTAAATATGAGTGTTGATTTAATTAAGTTAAGATGTGAATTTACCAGTAATGGAATATCTAGATCTGATTTGGATAAAAACCCCTTTGTTCAGTTTAAAATTTGGATGGAGCAAGCAGTTGATGCTGGACTTACTTTGCCAAATTCCATGAGTTTGGCTACCAGTGATGAATATGGTGTGAATATTAGAACGGTTCTATTAAAAATCTTTGATGAACAAGGTTTTGTATTTTTTACTAATTACAATTCTGAGAAATCTAAGCAAATTACCAACAACCCTAAGGTGGCATTGTTATTTCCTTGGTTGGGTTTAGAGCGTCAAGTAAAAATCTGTGGTGCAGCGGAAAAAATACCAACCTTAGAGTCAATTAAATATTTTGCTTCACGTCCCAAAGATTCTCAGTTAGGAGCTTGGGCGTCAAACCAATCATCTATCTTAAATGCAAGACAAGTTCTGCTTTCTGAGTTTAATGCAATGAGTCAAAAATTTAGTAAAGGTGAAGTACCTTTACCAGATTTTTGGGGTGGCTATCGTATAGCACCAATCACAATTGAGTTTTGGCAAGGTAGAAAAAATCGTCTACATGATAGATTTGTTTATACACGCAAAGATAATACGTGGAATATTAGTCGTTTAGCTCCTTAATTTATTGACCTAGTAATTAAAACCTTGTTTGTACAACAGGCGATCAGAAAGAAAACCTATAATAATAAAAAGGAAATAATAATATTAATATAAAAATAAAATTAGCAGTAATAGCATTGAGCGTTACTTTATTGCAAGGTTGTTGGCACTATTGCCCAAATAGTTGTAGAAACTGTAATGACTGATGTTATGCAAGAACTTTATGGGACGAAGAGGATTTTGGCTTAATAGATACCAGTATGGTAGATAAAAAAAATAGTATATGTCAATTTTATTGACTCAAATAAAGAAAATTCAATGAGTGAATTAGGAAGCGCTGTTATTTGCGATAATTTTCTTGATAGCATTGAAGAGCTTAAAGTTAAATATAAATGTGCAATCATTGATAACCATAGTGGTGAAGTAAAACTTACAAAACCAATTTATGCGGAGTTAAATGATTTATCAAAAGATGGTGTTTATATCAAGATTACTCTAAAAAAAAGCAGAGTTCTTATTTAGAGGAACAACTCATCAAGTAGTTTATAAAGATTTATCCACAAACAAAGTTATAAAATTTGCCTCTCCCCAATTTTACAAATACGGTCAAATACACACATATACATCAGAATATCTAGCGCGTTTAGTTCGAAAGGCAGATGAGAAAGTTAAATAAAAAATTATTTGTTTGTTTGTCATGTTAGTCTCAGTTAGCTATTATTCTAATAACTTTGTCTGTGGCAAGATTTAGATGGCAATGGCGATACAACTGATGCGGGAGAAACTAGTAGCTGTACAGCTGTTGGTAGTGAGCAGTTTTGTTCTATTGGCGCTCTAAATTGTAATTCAAATCAAGAATTTGAATGCAGTATTATTCAAAATAAATTTAACTCTCAAGACTCATCTATAGCATCTTGTTAAATACCATTAGTTAAAAATACAGATTAAATATGGACTAGAGATGTTAATTCATGGGACGTAGAGCGCCGAGGTAAGTCTTTGATTACGCATACTGATGGAAGAATAAGCTTAAGTCACTGGTTTGTCGGTAATCAGATTATTTTGTCTGATCATTATGTTTTGTAGTAACAAGTTTAGCTATGGAATAGATATTTACTATGGTTTTAGCCTTTAGATAAATATGCATTGTTAATTTATGAGTAACAGACTTATGCAAAAGGTATATAGTGGTATGGTCAACAAAATATAGAGGCATGCTGTTATTTGCTGTATATCTAAAATCTTAATAAAATATTTTAATACTAGTGCTGTGAATTTTTTACAACTAATCCAGATATTCAATATAATTCACATTTTAAAAGAATTTTTTAAACTTTTTAACGTATGGCATTTACCTGCTAGGTTGATAATTTAGTGTTTGTTTTATGGCTTTAATGACTACTTGAGTATCTGGTTGTTTGCCCGTCCAGAATTCAAATGCACTAGCCGCCTGTTCAACCAACATACCAAGACCATCAACAACCATTAATGCATTATTATTTTGAGCCCAGTTCATAAAAGGTGTTTGCTGTCCATACATTAAATCATAACAAATCGCATTATTAGCAACGCCAGTGGCAATATCTGGTATTTTCCCATTTAAAGAAGCACTGGTGGCGTTGATAATAATATCCACAGGTGTATCTTTGATTTTTTCTAAACCAAAACCACAAGTTTTGCCATAAGATTCAAAATTTTTAGCAAGATCGACAGCTTTTGATGTAGTACGATTGGCAATCATTAGTCGTTTAGTTTGTTGTTGTAGCAATGGCAATAAGATGCCACGAGCACCACCACCTGCACCTAAAATTAATACAGTTTTGTTATATAAATCAATACCAAGATTTTTAGTTAAGTCATTAAGTAGACCAATGCCGTCAGTATTCTCGCCTATTAATTCATCATTGTTAACTTTGATGGTGTTAACAGCGCCTGTAATTTGTGCATTGATTGATTGCTTCGTTGTTAAGTTAAAGGCATCAATTTTAAATGGCACAGTAATGTTAAAACCTTTACCACCTTTTTTGATAAAATCTTGCGCTATTTCTGCAAAGCTATCAATTGGTAAAGTCGGATCGTAGCCATGTCGTTCTGCCGTGCGAATAGCATATGAATATTGGGCGACAGACTATGTTCAATAGGATTGCCAAAAACTGCTAGTTTCATACTTATTCTACCTTGTCATCAGTCTTAACATTAGAATTGAACTCTTTTGAAGTTTTATTTGTTGATTTGACTTTTGTTTTTTCGTTATCTTGTATTTTGGACTTAATTATCTTTTTTCTTCTAGTTTTAGCTGAGAGCTTTTTTTAACTTGTCCCTTCATCTTATTTTTATTATTAGGCTTTTCTTGAGATTTTTCTTTAAATTTATCTTGTGTTTTAGTATCTTTCTGAGATTTATTCTTAGTACTTTTCTGATTCTGAGGTTTGTTATGAGGTTTTGGCTTCTGCTTATTTTGCTGAATATTTTGCGTTTTATTTTGGCCGTAGTTACGATTGTTTTTATTGCGATTTCTTCTATTATTGTACTTTCTATTTGTATTTTTCTTTTTCTTATTATGGGTAAAAATAGATTTAATTTTTATCCAAAAAGATAATAAAGACTTAGTTTTATTTTGATTAGGGACACGCGTTGTTGGGTGATTAGTGTTAATAGCCGCCTTTTCTTTGGTAATACTTAAGCCATTTTCTGCAATATTTTGTTGTGGTTTGGAGATACCTTGATAGCTCTTGTGACGTGATTTATTATCACCTTTTTGTTTGTTTATATTAAAGTTTGGGAATTGCATATAAGGATTAGGCAATAAGGTGATTGTCATTCCATGTTTGTTTTCTAATTTACCAATATTAGTGCGTTTTTCATTAAGTAAGTATGTAATAACATCAACACTAGACTGAATAGTAAGCTTTTGTGTTTGACTAGAGGCATTACAACTATCTTCAATATTCCTTAAAATATTTAATGCCAAACTTGGAACAGTTGGTGCAGTGCCACGACCCCTACAAGAAGAACAGGTTTTTTCTACTGACTCAGTCACCGAACTCATTAAACGCTGTCTTGACATTTCTAATAGCCCAAAGCGTGAAATTGTGCTAATTTGGATGCGGGCACGGTCTGAATTAGTGGCTTTTTCCATAGCTTTCTCAATGGATTTTTTGTGTTCCTCAGATGCCATATCAATAAAATCAATAACCACTAATCCGCCAATATCACGTAGCTGTAGTTGTGCAGCGATTTCTTTAGTGGCTTCTAAGTTTGTGTTGTAAGCTGTTTCTTCAATATCAAAGCCTTTAGTGGCACGTGCAGAGTTAATGTCAATGGCAGTCAGTGCTTCAGTTGTGTCAAAGACAATAGTAGCACCTGTGCGCAGGGATACTTCACGCTTAAAAATACTTTTTACTTGTGACTCAATGCCCATATTATTAAATAAAGAATCCTCAGAGGCATCGAACTGTTTAATACGGTCTAAGTGATGTGGTAGAACAAAACTAACAAACTCTTTAGCATTTTGGAAAGTCTCTAGGTCGTCAATAATTACACTATCAGTATCTTCTCTTAAATAATCACGCAGTGTGCGAATCACTATATCACTTTCTTGATAAATTAAAAAAGGCTCTGAACGCTCTTGTGCTGTGGCGTTAATTGAGCCCCATAACTCCGATAAGTAGTCAACCTCCCATTGTAGCTCTTCTAAAGTCTTACCTGCACCAGCAGTTCGGATGATCAAGCTAGAGTTTTCTGGCATGGTGATTTCAGTAATGATTTTTTTAGCAACTGTCTATCTGATGAAGTGATCTGTCTAGAAATGCCATTACTTTTTGCATTGTCTGGCATCAATATCATGTAGGCACCAGCTAAGTTGATATAAGTGCTTAGTGCAGCACCTTTATTACCACGCTCTTCTTTTTCAACTTGGACGATAATCTCTTGTCCTTTTTTTAAAACATCAGAAATAGTGAGTTTTTCACCTGAGGCTTGTGTGTTTACTCTTAATGCTTCAGTAACTTCTTTAAATGGTAAAAATCCTTGTCTCTCTTTTCCGTAATCGACGAAAGCAGCCTCTAAGGATTGCTCAACTCTGGATATTCTACCTTTGTAAATATTACCTTTATTTTTTTGATTAAGGCTAGTTTCTATATTGAGAGAAGTAAGTTTTTTGTTTCTTACAATAGCAACTCTAATCTCTTCAGAGTGAGTTGCGTTGATTAAAATGTGATTCATGGTTTAGTCCTAATAGTAGAGCCTTTCCACGCATAGAGAATCAATACAGTTGTGTTGAATTAAGTTTAAAATGTGATTTATTCGATTCATTAATATTTCAAAAATCTATTTTCTATCGGCTTGTCTAGCCTTTTTTAGTTTATTAATTTATAAAGTAATAAACAATTATATTTCTCTATGTGTGGCAAAAGCCAAATGTTTATAAATACCTATCTGTTTGTTTTTGTTATGTTTTGTCCTGCATCTAAAAACTTAAAAAATTCTTTTGTTAATGTAGTGTTAATTATCATTAGATTAATTTTGTATTATAACATAAAAATTACTATTGATTTAATGTACGCCCACCATCAACATTAATAACTTGACCAGTGATATAAGTAGAGATAGTTAAAAACAAAACTGCGTTAGCAATATCTTCTGGGCTACCCTGTTTATTCAAAGGTATTTTACTTAGGATATTGTGTTTTTGTTCATCATTGATCTCGGCTTCGTTTTCTGGCCATAAAATTGATCCTGGTGCAACACCACACACACGAATCTCTGGCGCTAATTCCTTTGCTAAAGTTTGCGTCATCATTAATACACCTGCTTTGGAAATATTATAGATTGCATGATTTTTTAATGGACGATGGGCGTGAATATCAACAATATTAATAATACAGCCATTATTTTTTGATAAAGTTGCTGATAAATATTGCGATAGAAAAAATGGCGCCATTAGATTGGTATTGATGATTTTATTCCAATCGTTTTCATCGGTATTTTGTACTGGAGTTGGGTAAAAAATAGAAGCATTATTTACTAGTAAATTTAAATGTTTAATTGAATTTGCTAGAATTTGCAATGCCTGAATGTCAGATAACTCTGCTTGTACAAGGATAGCTGAATTAGCACGCACTTTATTAAGCTTATCAGCTAAGGATTGTGCTTTTTTGTTAGAATTTCTATAATGAATAATTACATTGTAATCGCGTGCGTGCAGTGTTTGGGTGATTTGTGCACCAATACGCTGCGCACCACCTGTAATGAGCGCTGTTTTCATATAAAATGACTCTTGTGAGTCTAGAAAAAATTATTAAGAATACTATTATACAAAAATCTGAGCCTATAGGGTTTGATGAATTTATGAATTTAGCGTTATATTATCCAGCTAAAGGATATTATAGTAGTGGCGAGCAAAAATTTGGTGAGCGAGGAGATTTCATTACTGCACCTGAAACTTCTGATTTATTTGGCTTTTGTCTTGCTAGGCAATGTGCACAAGTATTAAATAATGGAGATGAATTATTGGAATTTGGCGCAGGTAGTGGTGTATTAGCGGCACAAATATTATTTGAATTAGGGAGACTTAACAAGCTGCCAAGCACTTATTTTATTTTAGAATTAAGTGCTGAATTACAGCAAAGACAAAAAGATACCATTAATAAGGCTTTGCCAGAATTAATGGATAGAGTAGTTTGGTTAAGTACTCTACCAAAGAATTTTTCAGGCGTGATAATCGCTAACGAGGTGTTGGATGCTATGCCAGCTAAACGACTGATTAATCAAACTGATGGCTTTAAAGAATTAGGTGTAGACTATCAAGACGATAAGTTAGTATGGCAAGCGCTAAAGCAACTTTATATCAATGATAAAATACAATTACCTCTTGAAGCTACATATGGTTATATTACCGAAATTAACGAAAGAGCGATAGCATGGACTGAAAGTTTAAGCGAGATAATGGATAATGGCGTGGTTTTATTGATTGATTATGGCATGGGACGAGATGAGTATTTTCATCCTCAGCGTAATGAGGGTACATTAAGGTGTTATTATCAACATAAGGCGAGTGACAATGTGTTTGAATATATTGGTGAGCAAGATATAACCACTTCGGTTAATTTTTCCGATATTGCTGACAAGGCATTTGAGTGTGGTTTTACGGTGTCTGGTTATGCTACTCAGGCTATGTTTCTTATTTCTTTGGGTATTGATGAATACTTATTGAGCGAAAAAGATGAAGATAAACGTATCAGTTTAGCGCAACAAATAAAACAATTGGTATTACCAAGTGCAATGGGCGAGAGTTTTAAAGTATTAGCATTGAGTAAAAATACGCGAGTAAAATTAAAAGGCTTTAAAGAGCAAGATTTAACTTGTAAATTATAAAGAACAATGGACTTTACTCAAACAATTGTTTTAGCGTTAATACAGGGGGTTAGCGAGTTTTTACCAATATCCTCTTCTGCGCATTTGATTTTAGTGCCTAAGTTAAATAACTGGCCCGACCAAGGCCTGGCGTTTGACGTAATAATACATATGGGCACATTAAGTGCAGTTATTTTTTATTATAATAATAGTATTAGCAAGATTATTTACGCGTGCTTTACTCAAAGTCCCAGTATAGATGCTAACTCAAAACTTGGATGGGGAGTAATTATTGGAACCATTCCTGTTGGTATTTTTGGGTTTTTATTTAAAGATATTATAGAAAATAATTTACGCAACACTGAAATTATTGCTTATACAACTTTATTTTTGGAATCCTATTAGGCTTTGCTGATTATATCAATCGAAAGCATAATTTTTTTAAAGTAGATATTACTTGGAGCGATATATTGATAATAGGTAGTTTTCAGGCATTAGCATTAATTCCCGGCACCTCAAGAAGTGGTGTAACTATTACCGCTGGATTATTATTAGGCCTTGGATATAAACTTGCAATAAAATTTTCCTTTTTACTTTCAATTCCTGTTATTTTACTTTCTTCATTATTTATTTTTGTTGATTTGTACAAAATTCCAGAGCAAGTCAATTGGCTGTATTTACTCATCGGATTTTTGATTTCTGCAATTTTTGCTTATTTGACTATTTATTTTTTCATTAAATTACTAGACAAATTGGGTATGATGCCGTTTGTGATTTATAGACTTATCTTGGCTATAGTCTTGTTTACAATTTAAGCATTTGGCATTGCTAATCAGAAGAACATTTACATAAATATGAATAATTATCAAAATACCATCTTTTACTAATTTAGCAGAATCTGTTATTTTGCTAATCACTACTATTTATGCAAAGTACTTAAATAAATCCATTTTCTTATCATAAATTTTTATTTCAATATTAAACAATCCCAATAAAGAATGTGAAATATTATCATGTGATGATATTTTACCAATATTAGCTGATATTTCATTAATAAGCCATGCTAATATTGGAGCACGGGTTTGTGTTTTAGGTGTAATAATATTATAGGTCACCAATGTAAATAAATACCGTCTTCATCTAAAGATTCACTATGATCATGGGGTATAAAATACGAAGCCATTGTGGTAGTTATTTTCTATTAGTTGAATAATACTATCAATGAAATAATTAGTATGCAAAATACTATTACCGTATGTATTATTAATTTTATATCGGTGCATTGTTCTGGTATATTTTTGCAAGTAAGGTCAAATTCTTTAGGATAGTGTTTGTAATATTTTGGACCATGAGAGTCAAGTGAACGTAGAACAATTAAAACACTAGAATTTTGTTTATTAAATTTAGGATTTGTTGGTTTTTTATAATTATTAAGTGAAAATAGATCTGCTCTTGCGGTCTCTCCAATAATAAAAATCCAGATTGCCCTTTGTTTGTTTACTTTTGTAATTGTTGCGCCATTACCAATAATTTTTTTGCTTGTTTGTATAATAGGTATTTTTTGTATATTTGGCTAATTAATTAACAATAAAAATAGGATCAACGAAGTTCCTTGAATAACGATTCTTTCTTTCAAAATAAGTCAAAAGTTTTATATTGGGTAAAATAATAACAAATGCAACGATGATAACTATAGTCGTACTTAAGCTTCTATTTCTACTTTCTATTAAGAATTTTTGTAGTTTAATTTTAACGAGCTATAGCAAGGTAATAGAATAGGAATAAAAGCATATATATAATTAATAGTATGGATAAGGAGTTGTTATCAGGTCTTGTCTTCCTAAGACCGCTTGGCCTCCGACTTCAATTGATAATCGTATACTCATGAAACACCACGCCAATCTGCGAGAAGTAAGAAGCAATTATGCTGATGATTAAAATTATGGTTATAAATAACTTTAGTGTATATTTATTATCGAACAATACTAATGGTAAATAAAGTAGAGTAAAAAATAATGCTAAGTACGGCAGGTAAATTTCAAAGCCACTCAGCGTAAAAAAATATACCATTATTTTATCCAAAAAGCCAATTAAAATATTTAGTTAAATACTTTTATTATCATTAATGAACAAACCACAAGTTATTTATCGCAAAGACTACACAGTAAGCCCATATTTAATTCGCACAACTGAGTTAAGTTTTCTCCTAGGCGAGAATGGGACAATTGTATCGTCAAAAATTGATTTTTATCAAAATCCTTTAAGTACTGATAAAAGTGGCAATTTATTTTTAAATGGCGTTGACTTAGAATTGATTTTTATCTTAGTTGATGGCGTTAAGCCAGAATATACTCTAGTAAAAGACGGCTTAGAATTGAGAAAAATACCACAACGCTTTATCTTAGAAATACAAACTAAAATACACCCAGAAACCAATACCAGCTTAAATGGCTTATATCAATCAAGTGATAATTTTTGCACACAATGTGAAGCACATGGCTTTCGCCAAATCACTTATTATTTAGATCGCCCTGATGTGTTGAGTGTATTTACTACACATATTGAAGCAACGCATGATAAATATCCTGTGCTATTGAGTAATGGTAATTTGATTGCACACTCAAATGGCACGGCAACTTGGCACGATCCAGCACCTAAACCTTGTTATTTATTTGCTTTAGTGGCAGGAGATTTTATTGTCTTAGAAGATACCTACACAACGCTATCTGGTATGCAAGTAGCCCTAAAAATTTATGTTCAAGATCATAATGAACACAAAACGCAGTTTGCTATGAATGCACTCAAACGCGCATTTAAATGGGATGAAGAGCGTTTTGGATTGGAATATGATTTAGATATTTATATGATTGTGGCAGTTGATGATTTTAATATGGGTGCTATGGAAAATAAGGGTCTGAATGTGTTTAATTCTGCTTGCGTATTGGCAGATAACAAGAGTGCAACCGATGATGACTTTATTAATATTGAAGCAATTATTGGGCATGAGTATTTTCACAACTGGACAGGTAATCGCGTGACCTGCAGAGATTGGTTTCAGTTAAGTTTAAAAGAAGGTTTAACCGTATTTAGAGATCAGGAATTTACTAGTGACTTGCATTCACGCTCAATCAAGCGCATTGATGATGTGGATATGTTACGCACTCACCAATTTGCTGAAGATGCAGGGCCAATGTCGCACCCTGTACGCCCTGAAAGCTATATTGAAATGAATAATTTTTACACACTGACTGTCTATGAGAAAGGTGCGGAAATAATTCGCATGATCCATACTTTTCTTGGCGAAGAAGGCTTTCAAAAAGGTATAATTTTGTATTTTAAACGTCACGATTCTCAGGCAGTGACAATTGATGACTTTATTAGTAGTATGAGTGATGCTAATGAGTTTGACTTCACGCAATTTAAACACTGGTATTCACAATCTGGCACACCTGAGGTGGATATATCAACACACTATAATGATGATAAAAGCACCTACACGGTAACGGTTAAACAGCAATATGCTTATTTATTCCCTTTATCATTTGCATTACTTGATGACACAGGCAATGAATTAGAAGAAGGCGTATTAACTATTAAAAATAAAGAACAAAGTTTCGTATTTAAAAATATGATATCAGAGCCAATACCTTCTTGGTTGCGTGGATTTTCAGCGCCAATTAAGCTTAATGATAATTTAAGTTTTGAACAAAAAATATTTTTAGTTAAGCATGATCATGATAGCTTTAATCGATGGAATCATGTGCAACAATTGTGGCTATCTTTGATACTCACGCCTGAAAAGATGGATGAAGTGTTATTTTTTGACGCTATTAAATCCATGATTAAAAATACGCAAGACAAGTCACTGGTTTGTGAATTATTAACGCTACCATCTGAGCGTGCTCTTCATAATCATCAAACGGTGATAGATGTATTTGATATTCACAATAAGCGCGAAATGGTTATTCAAAAAATATTAACAAGATTCAAACCTTTGTTACTTGAAATATATCAATTACTCAATACCAAAAAAGCTTATGAATTCACGACAAAAGCCGTTGGACAAAGAGCATTAAAAAACATTTGTTTATTTTATTTAGCAAAAGATGGCGAGTTAGATTTAGTTAATACGCAATTTTACACAGCCGATTGTATGAGCGACAAATTTACAGCATTTAGAATTTTACTAAATAGCGATAATATATATAGAAAACAAGCATCAGATAGTTTTTATCAAGAATTTAATAATGATACACAAGTGATGGATAAATATTTTTCTACTTTAGCATCTAGTAATGTGTGTGATGTTGATTCAGTCAAAATATTAATGGAGCATGAATTATTCTCTTTTAACACACCAAATCGCTTGCGTAGCGTGGTTAATGGCTTTTCCCATAATTATACAAATTTTCATAAACAAGCAAGTTATGAATTTTTCACTGATGTGATACTTAGACTAAATACTAGCAACCCACAAATTGGCGCAAGGTTAGTAACAACTTACAATCATTGGAAACGTTTTACTCCTGAGTTAAAAATTCTTCAAAAACAACAATAAGTCGGAGGCCAAGCGGTCTTAGGAAG
>JAQRGB010000012.1:30173-81079 GCA_029237605.1 Candidatus Thiodubiliella sp. | reverse complement strand
GCCCACAGAACGACATGGCTACGATCCGACTTAAGATATTTTTGAAATTGTTCAGGCAGCACTTAAATGAGTCAGCTAACTGAGTTATTAAGGAAAAAATCACTCACTATAGCTGTGGCAGAGTCTTGTACTGGCGGCAGTTTATCTGTGTTACTTACTCAAGAGAGTGGCTCGTCTGATTATTTTGATAGAGGTTTTATCACTTATAGTAATCAAGCAAAAATAGAGTTACTTGGCGTGAAAAAACCTACTTTGGATACCTTTGGTGCAGTTAGCGAGCAAACCGCAATAGAGATGGTGCAAGGTATTATTAAAAATTCCAATGCCAATATTGCCGTATCTATTACTGGTATTGCCGGGCCAACAGGCGGGACAAAAAACAAGCCTGTAGGCACTGTGTGTTTTGGATTTTTTATTAATGAAGTGCATTTTGCTACCACGCAATATTTTAATGGTGATAGACGCAGTGTAATCGAGCAAAGTGTTGCGTTTGTAGTTAATTCTTAAGTCGGAGGCCAAGCGGTCTTAGGAAGACAATCCTTTTGAAAATCTATTATTACACTTAAGTTAAGTTCAATACAGTAATTTGAAATAAAAATAAACCAAATATACTCTTACTTAAGGTTAAATTTCACTATTGTAGTTTTTAAACAACGAATAAAATTTAGCGCAAATAACTTATTTTTATAATGTTTTGTTATAGAATCTTACAAGGCTCTATAAGAATATTTTTTTATAGTTAATTTGGAAATATTATCACAAAGATTTTTAAGGTAGTTAAGCCAGTGATTTTTATCAAGTGATTAAAAAAAATCTTAATATAGATGTGCTACAATTATTTTAGCTGAATACGCATTGATTATCAAAAGTGGGAGTACAAAATACGCACAGCAATGTAAAAATATGCATTGAATTTCAAATTGAGTAGTGAAAATAAAGTTGAAAATTCACTTTGTTGAGCTGCAAAAAAGCAATATATTCCCTATTTAGTAATGAAAAACATAAATAATCCATTTGTAAAAGTAAAATTTAAATATCTAATAACAAGTGCGCGAATCTTGTTAATTTATAAATCAATGCCTTTTTGAGCCTTGATATCAGACCTAAAAGCATGCTTGATGTCTGTTATTTCACTGACAGTATCCGCTATGGCAATTAGATCTTTAGTGGCAGATCTACCAGTGATAATAATATGTTGGTTTTTTTGGCGATTATTGAGTGTATTTAAAATGACTTTCTCGTCTAAATATTTATAATTAATCATATAAGTAAGCTCATCAAGTACCACTAAATCAATGTATTTATCTCCAAAGTATTGCTCAGCTTGTTGCCAAGTTTCTAATGCCATTTTTTTATCAAGTTCTCTATCTTGTGTATCCCATGTAAAACCTGTATTCATAGTGATGGTGCGGATATTTGTCTGTTTAGTAAGAAAAACATCTTCACCTGTATCTTGTGTACCTTTTAGGAATTTAACAATAGCAATTTGCATATTGTGGCCTAATGCACGGCATACCATACCAAGTGCGGAAGAAGATTTGCCTTTGCCATTACCAGTAAGTAAGACAATAATGCCTTTATCTATACTTGCTTTTTTAATGCGAGCATCAATGTGCGCTTTTTTACGCTGCATTCTGTCTTTATATTCATTAGACACTTTTTGAATATTTTAATGCATGGTTAATGTGTGGTATCAGCGTAAAGGTGACAATCACTGCCATCATCCAATATAACACGATTGCAATCTCAATGATTGACCATTTTGCTATATATGCTGGGAAATCGACCCATCCTACTTTATTATAGGTTGCGGTGAAAAAGTAATAACTACTTGTTACTATAAGCCATTGTGTACAGGTAACAGCGATAATAATAAATGTATTTTTAACGATATTATTATCAATTATCAACGTACTAATGTATTTACTTACCCAAAAAATACCGTAGTAAGTCAGCGGTAATAGGCTATAAGCAGGGGTGATACAGTTAGCGCTAATGCCTTGATGTATAATGGCGTAGTTATCAATAGCTATGCTGCCTAATATAAGCGTAAATGCTACCCAAAATTGTCGGAAATATACGCCGGCAATAAACAGTGTAGGGATGGTGAAGTCTGGTAAATGCACGGATGATGAGAGCCAGTTGTCGTGTCCACGAGTGGCAATAATTAAAAGCACCATGATAAACGTAGCGAATAAATTGTTGATTTGTTTTGTCATTTCTTAATCCTTTTAGTGTTACTTTATTTACTAATAAAATATAAACACATTATGTAATTTCATTTTACCTATTTTTTGCATTGCTCGCTAAATTTGATTAGTAGCATTGTGATTAAGATCTTTATTATAATGTTATAGCTAATCGGTAAAGATGAAATTATCGTGTTGAATGATTTTTCCTTGGGTTATTTTAATTTGCCACTTAAAATAAGGTGTATCGTATACAAAAGTGTGAAATTCGTTATTTTTACCACAGATGCCCAATTCTATTTTGTATGGTGTTGAGTAATGCTTGACTATATTTGTACCAAGTATGGGCGTCATTTAACTACTCATAGTTAATGCAAGCTATTTTAGTTTTGATGCCGATGCTAATATTGAGCTAACATTTGATTTAAATTTATGCAGGAAGCCTGCGAAGAAATATGATAAGTGTGTTGAAATTTTGACAAAAAAAATGTTAATATTTTTAGGGTATTATGTAATTAAAAATGAAATAATAACCAGTTTAAATTTTTGACTAACAGTTGTAAAAATGTCTTATGGATTAATACTTAGATTTTTAGGTGTAAGTGTGGGCATAAGTACTGTCTTTTCTGCTACTCTATTAAGTAGCGTGCGTTTAGAATTGATGATCTAAGCCTATTTCAAGTGATCTACCTAGTTGTTTATAACCATTGGCTATAGTGTAATCCTTATCAGTAACATTTTTAATATTTAATAATACTTTGGTGTTACTGTTAATATCATAACTATTTGATAAATTAATCAAGATGTAGCCATCTAATTTAATACCGTCAAAACTAGATGATTTTTTAATGACTTGTATTCTTGAGTTAAATTTATAATATTGCTTATTAACCATCAGGTTAGTGATATTCTTAGGCCTTCTTGCAGGCTGTGTGTTGCTGTTATTTATACTACTTTTAGAGTAAGTATGATTAAAGTCAATATTGCACCAAAAGGCATTAGTATTTAACGATACCTCAACTCCTTTAGCGCTGTATTCATCTTCATTTATATAAATAGAATTTGGCCATCCACCTGTATACTTAATTCCATTTTCTTCTTTATTTTTAAATAATGACAAACCAACTTCACCCCAAACATGATTTCTGTTTAATCCTATATTAATATTTTTTGAAGTTTCTGGTTTTAAATCATTTATTTGACTGCCAGCAGTTTCTTCTTTAAGTGTTGGCGCTTGAAAGGCTGTATTGTAATTACCTGTCATTCTTATTCTATTACCCAATTCTTTACCAAATCCTATGTTGTAAACAGTATGGCTACTAAATTTATTATGTTTGATATAGCGAAGTCCTGTATTAATATCTAAGGAATTAATATTTTTTTGCCAATTTATAAATAAATCCTTACTAGTATGCTTTAGTTTATTCGTTGTGTTTTCACTTTCAACTTGTGACAACCCGATATTTAGTAAAGCAGTATCAATTTTTATGTCGTTAAGTACAGTTAAAGAGGTATTTTTGTATTTATCACCAATAGTGGTGGCATTTGTACCACTATCTCTGTTACTTTTGGCTTGTGAAAGAGATAATTTAGCCTTCCAAGTGTTACTAAATTTATTATTTGCATTAATAGCTATTTTATTTAATTTTCTATCTCCTAATTCACCAGTATTTGTGCCACCAAAGCCATCATATTCAGTTTTATTTATACTCTCTAAATAACTAACACCTAAGTACTCATTGCCAGCTTTGATTTGTGTAGTTTGACTCTTGATGCCGTCTTTTTCACCAGTTCTATCACCGGTTTGAGCATTAATTCCATCGGTTGTGTATTTATTGTGAGTAAATCTAATATAACCATCTTTATCTCCATCACTTGCTGATAATGTGTAATTTTTAAGATTATGTGTTCCAGATTTGATACTTACTGCAGTGCTCGCACCATCTGCGCCTTTTTTTGTTGTAATGCTAATTACGCCTGCAATTGCTGACGAACCATATAAAACCGAACCTGAGTTTTTAATTATTTCTATTTTTGCAATATCATTAAGTGCAATACTTATTAATCCATATTCAACAGCACCATTTAGTGAATCAATGCTATTAACACTAACCCCATCAACTAAAACTAAAGTATGGTCTGAATCACCACCACGCATAAATATCGCAGGTATATTGCCGTGTGGGTTATATAAGCCCACACTTGGTACAGTTGCTAAAAAATCTAAAAAAGTACTTGCACCTGTTGCTTTAATATCATCAGCATTAAAACTAAGTGTTGAAGCAATAGAGTTAATAACCGGACTATCAGTGCGATATTCGGTGTTAAGATAAATAGGAATAGGCCCTAAAATTGCGTTTGCATTAAGACTGGTGATAAGTATTGCACCACTAAGTATTTTTTTAATAAATTCATCCTTCGTGAGTTAGACTGAGCTAGATTATGTATCGGACTGATGTTTTAAAATAAACAAATACCGCTGCGAGGACAGCATGGGACTTACACCCACTTCCATAATCAAAACAAGTTATATTGTATCATTAAATAAGTCTAAATAGCTGAGTTCTGATAAAATTATATTTTTATTTATAATCAATTATAGGACAAATTTAAATGAGTCAAATTTATAATTTTAGCGCAGGTCCTGCTATGTTGCCAAAGCAGGTGTTGCAACTAATGCAAGAGGAGTTATTAGAATATAACGATGCCAAAGCATCAGTGATGGAAATATCTCATCGTGGTGCAGATTTTATGGCATTGGCACAAAAATCTGAACAAGATTTGCGTGACTTAATGAACATCACTGATAACTACAAAGTTTTGTTTTTACAAGGTGGTGCGTCAGCACAATTTTCTATGATACCAATTAATTTACTGCATGGCAAGACAATAGCTAATTATGCACATACAGGCCATTGGTCTAAAAAGGCAATTACTGAAGCTCAGCGTTATTGCAATGTGAATATTTGCACAGATAGTTCTAGTAATAAATATACAGATATTGCTAATTTTGAAAATTGGAATATTGATGAAAATGCTGCTTATCTTCATTACACACCAAATGAAACTATTGCAGGTTTAGAGTTTGATTACATGCCAGAAGTGAATATGCCGTTGGTAGCAGATATGTCATCAATGATTCTATCACGCGAAATTGACGTATCAAAATATGGTGTAATTTATGCTGGTGCACAGAAAAATATTGGTATTTCCGGCTTGACGATTGTAATTGTGCGTGAAGATTTAATGGGTAATGTGGTAAAAAATCAGCCGATTTTATTTGACTATGCAACCCAAGCAAATAATAATTCAATGTATAACACACCATCAACTTATCCTTGGTATGTGGCAAGTCTTGTATTTGAATGGCTAAAGAAGAAAGGTGGTTTGACTGCAATAGTAAAAATCAATGAACATAAGGCAAAAACACTCTATGATGCGATTGATATGTCTGGTTTTTATTCAAATCCTGTGGCAAAAAAATACCGTTCTTGGATGAATATACCATTTTTGTTGGCAAATGAAGATCTTAACAGTTTGTTCTTAGAAAAAGCAGCTAATAATGGTTTAATTACTTTAAAAGGACATCGATCTGTAGGCGGTATGCGTGCCAGTATTTATAATGCAATGCCACAAGAGGGCGTTGATAAGCTAGTTGCATTTATGCAAGATTTTGAAAAAGAGAACGGATAATGAATAAAATACAAACATTAAATAATATCTCCCCTATTGGTTTAAAGAAATTATCAAAAGAAGAATATGAAGTTTCCACTGAAATAATAAACCCTGATGGTATTTTAGTGCGCAGCACTAAAATGCATAAGTTAGAAATCGGTGACAATCTTAAGGTTGTTGGCCGTGCTGGCGCTGGTATTAATAATATTCCACTTGATAAAATGAGTGAGAAAGGTGTAGTAGTATTTAACGCACCAGGTGCAAATGCGAATGCGGTAAAAGAGTTAGTGATATCGTCAATGTTGCTTGCCAGTCGTAATATTTGCCAAGCGTGGGATTATGTCAATAATTTGCCGTTAGATAGTCTAAAAACTGCGGTAGAGGATGGTAAGAAAAATTATGCAGGCTCAGAACTACCAGGTAAAACACTAGGCATTGTTGGTTTGGGTGCGATTGGTGTACAGATTGCTAATGCAGCAACTATGTTAGGCATGAGAGTGATTGGTTTTGATACTAGCATCACTATTAAAAGCGCTTGGAAGCTCTCAGCTAATGTTGAGCAGGCACTGAATATTGATGAACTATTTTCACAAAGTGATTTCGTGTCTTTTCATGTGCCATTAGTAAAAGGCACTAAAAATTTATTGAACAAAGAGCGCATTGCTTTGTTACCAGAGGGTGCAACAATTTTGAATTTTGCACGAGATGGTATTATTGACGAAGATGCGTTGATTACAGCACTTGAAGCAGGCAAAGTTAAATATTATGTGACAGATTTTCCAATTGATGATAAAAAAAATCATTACAGGGTAATTGCTTTACCACATTTAGGTGCATCAACTGCTGAGGCAGAAGATAACTGTGCAATTATGGTAATAAACCAAGTAAAAGATTATCTTGAGAACGGTAATATTATAAATTCGGTGAATTTTCCAGAAACAAGAATGTTGAGAACTAGTGGCTCTCGCTTGTCAATTGCTCATAAAAATATTCCGAATATGGTGTGTCAAATCTCAACTATACTTGCTAAAGAGAGTGTGAATATTATTGATATGTTGAACAAATCAAGAGACGAAGTTGCTTATACTTTGGTTGACATAGATGGCAATATTTCTGATACAGTAGTTAAAAATCTAAAACAAGTCGAAGGCGTATTGATGGTAAGAAATTTGTAAGTGATAAAAATGAACAAAGAACTGGAAAAACTAAGAGTTGAAATTGATGTACTGGATAAGAAGATTCAGTCGTTAATTGGTAAGCGTGCAAAGCTAGCATCAGCTGTTGCAAAAGTTAAAAAAGTTGCAAAAGATAATAGTAGTTTTTACCGTCCAGAGCGTGAAGCGCAAGTGTTGCGTACGATTATCAAGCGTAATGATAATTTGGTTAAGGATAAAGATATGGCACATATTTTCCGTGAAATTATGTCTGCTTGTCTTGCGCTTGAGCAGGGTATTAATGTTGCTTATTTAGGTCCTGAAGGTACTTTTACGCAAGAAGCTGCGCTAAAACATTTCGGGCATGCGGTATCAACTTTAGATTGTGGTAGCATTGAAGAAATTTTTCATGAAGTGAAAAAAAACAATGCAAATTATGGCGTTGTACCGATTGAAAATTCGTCTAATGGCGTGATTGGCGTAACGGTTGATATGCTTTATTCTCAAGATCTAAAAATTTGTGGTGAAATTGAAATTTCAATTCATCATCAATTAATGATGGCAGATCAGTCAAAGAGTATCAAGGTAATTTACGCGCATCAACAGGCACTTGAACAATGTCAACGTTGGCTAAAAAATCATTATCCAAAGGTGGGGCTCAAGTCTGTGGCGTCAAATGCTTTAGCAGCTCGTATTGTTAAAGATGAAATGAGTGCTGCAGCGATTGCATCAGAAGCAGCACTTGGTTTATATGGGTTAGAGCGTGTTGCTAAAAATATTGAAGACAAAACTGGCAATGTCACGCGCTTTTTAGTGCTTGGCAAAGAAGATATTGCATCTTCAGGAAAAGATAAAACTTCTTTATTGGTTGTCACTAAACACGAAGCAGGTGCGTTATTTGACTTGTTGTTACCTTTTAAAAATCAAAATATCAACATACTGCAGATTGCACGCCATCCAATACCAGGTGTGAAATGGGAGTACCTATTTCTAATTGATATTGATGGTCATCAGCAAGAAAAGTGCGTGCAAAGCGCCTTGGTGCAAATTGCTGAAAAAGCTCTTAAGCTAGATATCCTAGGTTCTTATCCTGTTACTGTTTTGTAGTTGTGGATTTAATCGCCCATCAAATAGAAAATACAGAAGATGAAGGTTTTAAAGAAAATAATACAAAAAATAATCCACTTATTTATGATCTATTATCTTTTGATAATAAAGCATTAAGTATTGTTACAAATTACTTCAATTGGTTGAATAATAATGAATATTTGCGAGTCTATACTTTCTCTAAGTCCATATCGTGGTGGCAAACCTATTAGCGAACTACAGCGCGAGTTGGGTTTAGATGAGGTTGTAAAACTGGCCAGCAACGAAAATCCTCTGTTTGTTAGCGACAAAGTGCGCACAGCAATTGAGCAATCTATCAGTGGAATAGGGCGCTACCCTGATGGCAATGGCTTTGAACTTAAGCAGGCTATATCTAAGTATTTGTCAGTATCTGCTGAGCATATTACCATAGGCAATGGCTCTAATGATATTTTGGAACTATTAGCTAGAATAAGTGTGTGTTGCGCGAGCGATGAAGTGGTTTTCTCACAGTATGCTTTTGTGGTTTATTCTTTGGTTACTAAAGCATTGGGTGCTAGAGCAGTAGTGACACCTGCAAATGATTTTAGCCATGATTTGGATGCAATGCTTTTAGCGATTACTGATAACACTAAGTTAATTTTTATTGCTAATCCTAATAATCCGACAGGCACGCTATTGGAAGATAGCACAGTTTATGCATTCTTGTCAAAAGTTCCAAGTTCAATTATTGTGGTATTAGATCAGGCGTATGTTGAATATTTAAATACCGCCACCGCCACTATTAGTTGGTTGCAAGAGTTTGATAATTTAGTGATTACGCGCACTTTTTCTAAAGCGTATGGCTTAGCTGGTTTGCGAGTGGGTTATTCAGTTTCAAGTAGTGAGATTGCTGATTATTTAAATCGTATTCGTCAACCTTTTAATGTTAACCATATCGCACAAAGTGCAGCGATTGCTGCCTTAGCAGATGAGGATTTTTTACAAAAATCTATTTTGTGTAATAAGCAAGGGCTATTACAACTTACTAATGGATTTAGGGCATTAGGTTTGCCTTATATTCCATCGTCGGCAAACTTTATTGCTGTGAAAGTTGATGAGCCAAGTGTAATTTATCAAGCCTTATTGAAAAAAGGCTTTATTGTGAGACCAGTTGAAATGCCAAATTATTTACGCATTTCTATTGGTACTAAAAATGAAAATACCGCATTTTTAGATGCGTTAAAATTGGTATTAATATGAATAGAATATGTATTATCGGTGTTGGTCTGATTGGTGGATCATTTGCATTAGGGCTGAAAAATAGTTTGAACAAATCTCAGCAATTTAGTTTTGTTGGTTTTGACAGGAATGAGGCTAATTTGCAACAAGCGCAAGCCTTAGGTGTAATTGATGAGTATAGCTTAGATATTGCACAAGCGTTGTTTAGCGCAGAATTGGTGCTGATTGCCACACCAGTAAATAGTTTTAAAAGTATTCTTGAAATTATCAAGCCACATATTAGTGATAGCGTTATCATTTGTGATGTTGGTAGCACTAAAGGTAGCGTTATTGCGACAGCAAAAGAAGTATTTGGTGCTATGCCTGAGAATTTTATTCCATCACATCCGATTGCTGGTAAAGAACAAAACGGTGTTGTAGCAGCAGATGGTAATTTATTTAATAATAAACGTGTTATTCTCACTCCAGAGAATAACGCCAATATACAAGCGATTAAGTGCGTTAGTGAATTATGGCAAGCATTGGGTGCAAAGGTAGAAATTATGAACTATAAAATACACGATGATTTGTTAGCGATGACTTCACATTTGCCACATATATTAGCATTTTCACTGATGGACTATTTAATTGAGAGTGATTCAAATGCTCTTGATTATGCTGCAGGAGGCTTTAAAGATTTTTCACGTATTGCTTCAAGCGATGCTACAATGTGGCGTGATATTTGCATAAATAATCCTAATGAAATAGTTAAGCACATTGCAGGATTTCAACAAAGTTTGTCTAAACTTTCAGATTTAATTAAAGATGGCAAAATAAAAAAAATAGAGTCATTATTTGTTAATGCTAAAATGGCAAGAGATGGCTGGTTGAATGAGTAAATTTATCGCCAAACCTGTTAGAAAATTATTATGCAAGCTCAAAATACCAGGGGATAAGTCTATTTCCCATCGTAGCATTATGCTTGGCTCATTGGCAAATGGTATCACAGAGATAAGGGGCTTTCTACAAGGCGAAGATTCTTTAGCTACGCTTAAGGCTTTTCAGAAAATGGGCGTTAATATTAAGCAAGATAGTGATAAAATAATCATTCAAGGCGTTGGGTTACATGGTTTAAAACAGCCTAATTCACCACTTGATTTAGGTAATTCTGGTACTTCTATGCGCTTAATGTCAGGTATTTTGGCGGCGCAATCTTTTGATAGTGAATTAATAGGCGATATTTCACTTTCTAAACGCCCAATGAGTAGAGTGATTGACCCGCTAACAGATATGGGTGCAGTGATTGAAAGTAACGATGGTAAGCTACCATTAAAAATTAAAGGCTCTCATCCTCTCAAAGGTATTAATTATAATTTGCCAGTGGCATCAGCACAAGTAAAATCTTGCATATTGTTGGCTGGTTTATACGCACAGGGTGAGACTTGTGTGAGTCAGCCAAAAACCACGCGTGACCACACTGAACGAATGCTTAAGGGCTTAGGATATTCTGTAAGAGTGATGAATAATAAAATATGTTTAAGTGGTGATGGGGGGTTAAGAGCTGCAAAAATTCAAGTGCCAAGCGATATATCGTCAGCCGCATTTTTTATGGTGGCGGCGTGTATTGCGCCACAATCAGATATAATACTAAAAGATATTAATATAAATCCAACACGCACTGGTGTTATTGATATCTTACAGCTAATGGGTGCTAAGCTAACACTGATAAATGAACGAGAGATTAGTGGTGAATTGTTGGCCGATATTCGCGTTCAATCGTCACAGTTAAGAGGTATTCATATTCCAGTAGAATTAGTGCCACTTGCTATTGATGAATTTCCAGCGATATTTATTGCAGCAAGTTGCGCACAAGGCGAAACTATTTTAACTGGCGCAAAAGAATTGCGTGTGAAAGAGAGTGACCGTATACAAGTAATGGCAGATGGCTTAGATATTCTTGGTATTGAAAACGAAGTGTCAGAAGATGGCATTAAAATACAAGGCGGCATCTTTCAAAAGCCAAGCAACATCATTGAATCGCATCACGACCACCGTATTTCAATGTCTTTTGCTGTAGCCTCACTCAGATGTGAATATACCATTGAAATAAACGGTGTGGATAATGTCAAAACTTCATTTCCAAATTTTGTTGAATTGGCAAATTTTGCAGGTATGAATATCGTAGAAGTATAAAAGGGTGTTATTTTAAATGAGTATCTTTTTATTAAATTTTTATATTAATAAATCTTAGTAGCCACCTTTACGTTTAGTCTCAGGTAGTCCTGCTATTTTTCCCGCTTGTTTAGCTGGGCCTTTCGGGAATAGTGTGTAAAGCTCTTTAGTGGTTAATTTACCGCCCCAATCATCTTTTAAACCTTTAACCATATTGCGCTCGTTGGGTTGATTGGCGTTATTGTTGATGTATTCATCACGCAAGAAGTTGATAAGTTTAAAGCTATCGTTAGTTAAATTAACACCTTCTTCTTCTGCAAGTTCTTTAGCAATGTTTTCGTTCCATTGATTAAGGTTAACTAAATAACCGTGGTTATCTCTTTCTAAGTCAGATAATGCCATTTGTTTTTCTCCATTGTTGAATAATAATAAAGTTGATATTATATAATACTAACTTTATTGATTTTTTATTTTTATTATGACTATTGAACATGCATCATCATTTTTTGCTTGGGATGTTTCTTCTTATTTAGCGGCATTTCTGATTTTGGCGTTTATTATTGTACTTGTTGATTATTTTTTTATAGGTGGAGCAGAAGTTAGCGTGCCATCTGAGAAAAAATCTTTACTGGGTAAATGGCTGTATTTTGTATGTTTTTTAAAATTTAATAAATCAGAAAAATATTCACATCGCCCCAAGTTTGTACAATTTATGGCAGAATTTTATCCAGTATTATTGCTGGTTTTTTTATTTAGAGGTTTTGTAGTAGAGCCTTTTAGAATTCCATCTAATTCAATGATGCCAACATTTTTAACTTATGATTTTTTATTAGTGGATAAGATTTCTTATGGCATTCATTTGCCAATATTAAACACTGAGTTAATAGATATTGGCGATCCAGAGCGTGGTGATGTGGTGGTATTTAGGTATCCTAATTATGAGAAACAAGAAGCTTACCAAGGTGCAGATTTTATCAAGCGTGTGATTGGTCTTCCAGGTGACAAGATTGAATATGTTAAAGACAAGCTTATGGTGAATGACAAAGTGATTGAATACCAA
Organism: Candidatus Thiodubiliella sp.; assembly: GCA_029237605.1. Classification (GTDB taxonomy): domain Bacteria; phylum Pseudomonadota; class Gammaproteobacteria; order PS1; family Pseudothioglobaceae; genus Thiodubiliella. Next base: position 68,543 of record JAQRGB010000012.1, on the reverse strand, counting down.
AAAATTGGTACTTATACAGGTATTGAGAAAGGTGTTGGGATGACTGGGTATAAGCATTATCGTGAGATATTAGATAACAATCCACACGATGTTCTATTACATCCTAATGCTAGCTCTCGTAGTGTTATGTTAATTGTTCCAAAAGGACATTATTTCGTTATGGGTGATAACCGAAGTCGTAGTAGTGACAGTCGTTTTTGGGGTTTTGTACCTGAGGAATATCTGCTCGGTAAAGCCTTTTATATTTGGGCGCATGGCGATAAAGTCGGAGGCCAAGCGGTCTTAGGAAGACAATGACTAGACCCAACTCCTTTACATTTTCTCGTAACGGTATTATTGATTAGCGTTATATAGCAATTTTTTGATATTTAATTGATGTGGTTTAAGATTTTATTAAGCTCATCTTTAGATTGGTAATGAATAATAACCCTACCTTTGTTGTCGCTGTCCTTAATCTCTATTTTTGAGCTAAGTTTTTTGCTTAAAAAATCTATATATGTCTTGATATGAGGTTTAATTGTATTGGACTTAGTAGGCTTTGGGTCAAGAACCCTTTTGACTAATTCTTCAGTTTGGCGTACAGATAAAGATCTTTTTACTACTTGGTTACCAACCTCAAACTGTTGTTTGTCGCTCAATGACAGTAAGGCACGCCCGTGACCCATTTCTATATCGCCATTACTAAGTAATTGCTTGGCATTGTCGCCAAGTTGTAATAGGCGTATTAAGTTACTTACACTAGATCTAGAACGACTAACCACATGTGATATTTCTTCATGCGTCATTTTAAAATCTTTAATTAACCGCTGAAGCGCCTTAGCTTCTTCAAGTGGCGTTAGTGCTTCACGCTGGATATTTTCAATCAGACCAATTGCTAGTGCAACTTGATCATTAATTTTACGAATAATGACAGGGACTTTATTCAGTCCAGCAATTTTTGCAGCACGCCAACGTCTCTCACCAGCAATGATTTCATATTTATCATAGGCAATCTTACGTGTAATTAGAGGCTGAATAATACCTTGCGTTGAGATTGAGTTAGCAAGTTCGCTTAATGTATCAGAGTCAATGTCATCTCTAGGTTGGAATTGACCACGCTGTAATTTATTAATATCTAAATTTTTTAAATTACTATTAGGTTGATCGCTATTAGGTACTTGTCCTAATAAGATGTCTAATCCACGGTCTAGTTTTGAAGACATTGTCATACTTAATTTAATATTTTTTGTTTTCTAACAATTTCACTTGCTAGTGAAATATAGGAAATAGCACCTTTGGAAGACCTTGCATAATTGATTGCTGCTTGACCAAAACTCGGTGCTTCTGCTAGTTTTACATTTCTGGGGATGATAGTTTTAAATACTTTTTTGAAAAATATCGTTGTAGTTGCACCGACACTTCTTTTGATAGTTTATTGCGTGTGTCATACATAGTCCTTATTAAGCCAGTGATTTCTAAATCAAAGTTAGTGGTTGCTTGTATTTTTTCAATGGTTTGTATTAGTGAGCTAAGGCCTTCTAACGCATAATATTCACATTGCATTGGAATAAGAATGCCATTAGATGCAGTAAATGCATTAATAGTTAGCATGTTTAGCGAAGGTGGGCAGTCAATAATAATGTAATCATATTTATAATTCACTTTAGCAAGTGCTTTTTTTAAAATATATTCCGAATTGCCGTTTTTTAGTAAAACAACCTCAGCAGCGATTAAATTGGTATTAGAAGGAATAATGTCTACTTGTACCTTGTCTGAATGAACAATAGCATCTTTAATATTGCATTCATTTAATAATAATTCACAAGTAGAGTTTTCTAAGTTATATTTATCAATGCCACATCCCATTGTAGCATTACCTTGTGGGTCAATGTCAATCATCAACACACGTTTATTGACAGTTTTAAGCGCGGCACTCAAATTAACTGCAGTAGTGGTTTTACCAACACCACCTTTTTGGTTTGCAACTGATAGAATAATTGCCATTACTTTTCTAATATCATAAGTGCTTTAAGTAGATTTCGTGCTTCATGCACAAAATAATCTTTTTCAAGTTTTGTAAGTGCCTTCTCATTTATTTCTGTTTTATTTTTCCCTTGTATGTCTAAAATTTCTTTAGAAGACAATTCAGATGGATTTTCAACTTCTAAATGACCTTCTAGATCACTTTCTTTGGTATCGATAATTTCATCTTTTTTTTTCATTTTTTAGATCGATATTTTTTAGTTTAATATCAGGCTCAATACCTTTGGCTTGAATAGAGCGACCGTTTGGCGTATAATATTTTGCAGTGGTGATTTTAAGTCCATAACCGCCTTCAAGCCCAAGAATAGTTTGTACTGAGCCTTTCCCAAATGAAGTACTACCCATAATAATTGCACGTTTGTGGTCTTGTAATGCACCAGAAACAATTTCTGAGGCAGAAGCAGAACCTTCATTAATTAAGACAACCATTGGTGCACCATTTAACACATCACCTGGGTCAGCATTAAATTTAATGTTGCTCTCCTTAAATCTGCTTTTGGTATGAACAATTATGCCGGAGTCATCAAGAAACATATTGGAAATATCAATCGCACCATCTAAAATACCACCTGGGTTATTTCTCAAGTCAAGAATTAGTGACTTTAATTCACTTTTGTTTTCATCAGTCAAGCGCTTAAGAGTTTCTTGTAGTAAATTAGTAGTTGGTTTTTGAAAACTGGAAATACGAATATAACCAATGCCATCTTTAAGTAAATAACCTTTAACTGAGGTTACTATGATAATTTCACGAGTAATTTTTACCACAAATGGCTTTATATTTTTACGCAAAATAGTAATTTTAATATCAGAACCTGGCTTGCCACGCATTAATGTAACGGCATCTTCTAACGACATATCATTAACAGGTTTATTATTAATTTTAATAATTTTATCACCAGCTTGGATGCCAGCTCTATAAGCCGGCGTATCGTCAATCGGAGAGATAATTTGTATAACATCGTCTTTTTTACTGACTACGATGCCTAGTCCGCCAAATTTACCTAATGCATTTTCTAATAAGGTTTTTTGATCTTTTGGTTCTAAATAACTTGAATGTGGGTCTAGACCACTTACCATGCCTTTAATGGCGTTAGTGAATAATTTTTTATTATCAATATCTTCTACATACAGTTTTTTAATACGACTATAAACTATAGTGAATGCTTCAAGGTCGTCTAAAAATACCCCTAAGTTTTGTTTTTCTTTAATAGTTAGCTTTTTACTTTCTATATTTTTTTCTGTAGCATTACAAGCACTAAGTATAAAGAAAGCGGAAAAGATTATTAAAAATAATGGGCGTTGTAAGAAATTTAAAGAGACCATGATATGATTATTTTTTTAAAAAAAGAAATTTAAAGCATATATAATATACAAATATATCTTGAATTTTACTTGTTTTTATTTGTTAGATAATGGAGAAAAATATGAAAAAACTAAATATAACCTTATTAATGTTTAGCATACTAACATCATCATTTACGCTTGCCTACGAAAATAAACCAATAACTAATAAAGATACACGAATATATGAAGCACCAGTATCAGAATATAATCCTGTTAAAGCTATACAGGCAACTATTGTTAAGCTTAATCAATTAACTAACATGGCAACTTACTCGCCACAAATGATGAGTTTCCTTGTTAATCAAGAAATTACACCATTATTTGATTTCAAATATATTGCCGATGAGGTGTTATCTGCAATCCGTGTAAATTTAAACGATGAGGAGTTTAAATATTTTTCTAATTCATTAAAGCAAAATGCTATTAACACTTTGTTGTCAAAATTAGCACAAGGCCGTTCAAGGTCACTTGATTTTATCTACGCAAGACCAATAAAAGAAGGTAATGTAATTATTGTTAGATTGAATGCTAAAGGTTATTTTAGATACGGCTTTAATCTTGATTTATCTTTTCACAAAAGCATGTCAGGTAAGTGGAAGGTTTCCGATGTGGCGCTTGGTCGTGATAGTTTGATTAAGTACTATCAAAGAATGGTGTTAATTAAAGTAAGAAGATATGGCGTGTACGGTATGTTAGGTAGGATTTGACAATGGAATTATTAGAAGAAGAAAAAGATATTAATAAGGCAACTAGAGCGCTAAAAGCCATGGCACATCCATTGCGTTTAAAGATTTTATGTGTATTGAGAGACAATGAAATGGCAGTGTTAGAAATTGTAAAGTATGTTGGGTCTTCTCAGTCCAATATCTCCCAACATATTGATATTCTTAGAACCAAGAATATTCTTGAATCACGGCGTGATGGTAATAAAATTTTATGTAAAATAAAAGATGTAAAGATTCTGAAATTAGTTGCTAGTATGAAAGAAGTTTTTTGTCCTGAAAAATAACTAATTTAAATATTTTTGTATAATTTATTATGCGCTCGTAACTCAATTGGATAGAGTTTTAGCCTCCGAAGCTAAATGTTGGGTGTTCAAATCACCTCGAGCGTACCATACCATATGACATATCCTAATATCAATCCAATCGCACTAGACTTAGGCTTTATTAAGATTTATTGGTATGGAATAATGTATCTATTAGCTTTTTTTAGTGCTTATTTATTGGCAAATCATCGCACTAAGCAACTAAATAACTGGAATAAACAGCAAGTAGAGGATATGGTTTTTTACGGCGCTATTGGCGTTGTTTTTGGTGGCCGTATAGGCTATATGTTGTTTTATAATTTTAGCGTCTTTTTATCAGATCCACTTTCTATTTTTGCCTTGCAAGATGGAGGTATGTCGTTCCATGGCGGACTTTTAGGTGTGTTACTGGGGATGGCGTTGTTTAATCGTAAATACAATAAAACTTTTTTTTCAACGATGGATTTTGTTGCACCACTTGTGCCGTTAGGCTTGGGTTTTGGGCGTATTGGTAATTTTATCAATAGTGAGCTTTGGGGCAAGGTAACCACAAGTCAATTCGGCATGTATGTTCAAGAGCAGGGTGTTGTGCGATATCCATCACAATTATATGAAGCATTTTTAGAAGGCTTAGTGTTATTTGTAGTTCTATGGATATTTAGTGAGAAGCCGCGTGCACCTATGACAATTTCTGCATTATTTTTAATCTTATATGGATTGTTTAGGTTTGTAATTGAGTTTGTTAGAGTGCCTGATGTGCAGTTGGGTTATTTAGCATTTGACTGGCTCACTATGGGGCAGTTGTTAAGTCTGCCAATGATTATGTTTGGTGTTTATCTACTTTTAAAAGTAGATAGAGTGCAGGAATGAAAACGTATATTGATATTGGCAAGCGAATCTTAGACGAAGGTGTGTGGCTATCTAATGTACGCACTGGGCAAAAAACCTTGACTATTATTGGTGCTACTTTTGAGCACGATTTGTCTGATGGTACAGTACCAGTGGTAACTACTAAAAAACTCTTTTGGAAATCAGCCATTGCTGAAATGTTGGGTTATATTCGTGGCTATCAAAGTGCAGCCCAATTTAGAGATTTAGGCTGCAACACTTGGAATGCTAATGCTAATAAAAATCAAGCGTGGCTGGACAATCCATATAGAAAAGGTGAAGATGATATGGGACTTTGTTATGGTGTTATTGGACGAGCTTTTCCCGGCATTGAATACGACGAGACTTTAGATCAATATAAAAAGATTGTGACTGATTTATCTAGTGGTATTGATGATAGACGTGAAATCATGACCTTCAATCATCCTAATCTTATTCATCGTGCGTGTTTACCAGCGTGTATGCACACTCATCATTTTAATTTATTAAGTGATGATTTATATCTTGAGAGTTATCAGCGCAGTAGTGATTATGCACTTGGGCAGCCGTTTAATCATTTCCAAGCGGCATTTTTATTATTGATTACTGCACAAATTACTGGCAAGAAGGCTAAGAAAATGCGCCATCATTTGTCAAATGTGCACTTATATGAAAATCAAGTTGAGATTTTTAAAAATGAACAGTTGGGTCGTAAACTATTACCACTCCCAAAACTTAAAATTAATCCAGATATTAAAACTTTACAAGATTTAGAAACTTGGGTGACAATGGATGATTTTGAGTTACTTAGTTATGAGCATCATCCAGCGGTGAAATATCCATTTACAGTATAAAATTACCTAAGTGTCAAAATGTATCTTTAATATGTTTATGAGTTTTTGGCAGATCATTTAAACGATAAAGATAGCGTTATTAAAGATGTAAATGACAATATTTTGAATGGTAATAATACAGTAATTATCATTAAAGATTTAAAAATCAAAGGCTATTAATTAGTGGTAAAAATTGGTACTAAAGTTAAAAATATTCGTCTGTGCGATGGTGATCACGATATTGATTGTAAAATCACAGGTTTTGGTGGAATGAAGTTCTAAATTAGAATTTGTTAAAAAAATATAACTACTTCCAAAGATCAACTGTAATCCCTTGTTCTCTTAACTTATCAGACTTATGCTCAATATAACGCTGAAAATTTAGCTGGGTTTTATACGCACTTGTTAAAACATAATCCATAATGCTATGTAAATGATACTGCTTGAAATAAGCATCTTTTCGAATAATTTCATACCAGTCTTATCGAAGAAAACAATAGCAGGTTTGTAGGTAAGTTTTAATTTCTCATACCAATCTTTGGCAGTAGTACGTTTGCCTGTCGGGGTAATTAATTTTTCATTAGACAATGCATTAAAGCGCACTACTTGCATTTGTTTTAAATAGTCTTGCGTTTGCTTTAATGGCATTAATTTAGCATGAAAAGAGTCACATTCGGTGCAGTTTGGTTCTTCAAAAAATACCGCTAGAAACTTTTGTGCTGGTGAATTTTTGTTGCGTGTTAATAAGTGTGGTCCTGGTGCAAATATTGTATGTGGGTTAAGTTGCCCAATTTTATTTTGCTTTAATTTATTAAGGTAGCTAGCATAGGATTGTTTGAGATAAATTTTATCGGCAATATAATCCAAGGAAGCGTGCATTTTTTCAATGGATTGATAACCATTTAGTCTGAGTATAGTTTTACCTTTAGGGCTTAAAAAAACAAGGGTGGGGGTAAATTGAACTTTCATATGTGTTGAAAATTCCTTTTCAGTAAACTCTTTACCCGTCCAATCAGTCAAATTTCTATCACCCCACATATTGGTTTCAATTACATCAAAATATTTTTGTAATTTGGAGACCAATTTTTCATTGTAAAAATTATCTTTTATCAATTTAGCGCAGTATGGACAGCCATTTTGATGAAAATAAATCATTACATATCGACCTTTGTTATCAGCTTCTTCTAAGTCTTCAGAGAAATCCATAAAGCTTGTTTTAAACCAACTAGGTGGAGAGTCAATGATTTTAGCGCCTAAAAAATCTCCTTGTTTCACTATTTCTTGAGCGACAGACATTGATGGAAGGTATAAAGAAAATATTAAAAATACAAGTAGCATGATTTAATTGTAACTCTAAAGTTTGCTTAATGCAAATTTGGGCTAAATGTTGCTTAAAAAAATATTTAACTACTAGACTGTATTAATGCTTTCAATGCCTTTTTGTGGTAAAAATAGTCCACATCCTAGTAAACGATAATCACCAATACCTAATTCTTGCAGCCTGACAGATTCTGATTTTCTTAAGTCAGCTACCATCAAAGAGCGTGTATGAATAACACTATTTAGTGTTGATATTTTGCGTTTTAAACCTACCATCATCTTTTTAGGTTGAATACCTAGCGTTTGAAGTTGCATGAATGAAGTTTGTAAAAAGTCTTCTTCACTGGTGTTTTCATCGCAAGCAATATGTTTGGCAAAAACTATTTGCATATCACTCATCATCTTTGATTTTAATGCTTTTATTATGTTAATTTGGTATTTACCTAAAACTAGCGTTTTTCCAATTAAAACTGTCACATCATCTAATCTTTCCTTAGGTATTCTAATGCTAAGTTTTGAGCGTTTAGAAGGATAGTAGAGACTAGATTCATGATCTTGCTCCCAACCATTGCCATCAGCTACGCTAATATCAAACACACCAGCATTTACTTTTTTCAACCAAGGTAGGTGTTTAAGCAGTGCCTTAGACAGTAAATAAGCGTGGTCAATCGGCAGAACATTGGTGTGAATATTAAATACAGCATCTTGAATGGTATTAGGAAGCGTAAAACGCTCTTCTTTAATATCTTCTTGCCAAAACATAGTGAAATAAGATTTTTATAATAACATTCATTATAAAGTCTAAATCCCAGTCTAAAAAGCGCAAAGATAGTATAATTTATAATTATTTCTGCATTTGTAAAAAAAACTTAGTTATTAATAGGTTATTTTTTGTGAATGTTGATTGAATAAAAAGTTATGATGATTTATATTTATTAGAAGTGTTGAGAAAGAATATTTTTCATGTTTGGATTTAGATAGTGGATAAATTACAGAAAAGAATTAATTATAAATTTAAAGATATTGCTCTGTTGAAGCAGGCATTAACGCATCGCAGCATAGGTAAAAATAATAACGAACGTTTAGAGTTTTTAGGTGATAGTATATTAGGTGTGGTGATTTCTTATGAGTTGTATAAGCGTTTTCCAAGTATTGCTGAGGGTAAATTGTCTCGATTTAAGTCTTATGTTGTTAGAGGGCAAACGCTGTCATTGATTGCAGCTAACCTTGAATTATCAGATTTATTGATTTTGGGTTCTGGTGAATTAAAAAGTGGTGGACATAATCGAAAATCTATTCAATCTGATGCAGTAGAGTCAATCTTAGGTGCTATTTTTTTGGAAGCAGGTTTTGATACTGTTAATACAGTAATTTTGGATTTGTTTAAAGAATATATAGATGCTATCAACCAAAATGATACATTAAAAGATTTTAAGACGCAGTTACAAGAGCGCTTGCAAAAGTTTAAGCAGGTATTGCCACAATACGAATTAATCAAAACTACGGGTAAAGATCATAATGCAAGATTTACGGTTAATTGTTTTTTAAAAAATCAATCAATACAAATCCAACAAGAAGCTGAAAGTATCAAGAGAGCGGAACAAATGTGTGCTGAAGTTTTGTTAGATAAACTAAATAATACATGAAACATAAAGCAGGGTTTATTGCAGTTATAGGTCGTCCAAATGTAGGTAAATCGACTTTAATTAATGAACTTATCGGTCAAAAACTTTCTATTACCTCACACAGACCACAAACTACACGCCATCGTATTCATGCCATTGACACTACTGATGATTATCAAATGGTATTTATTGATACACCTGGCATGCATATTGGCAATACTAAAGCCATTAATGCTTATATGAATAGGGCCGCTAGCTCTAGTATTAGTGATGTTAATATTATTTTGTGGATAGTTGAAGTAGGAAAATGGACTAAAGAAGATGCGCGCGTTTTAGAGCATGTATCAAAAACACAAGTGCCAGTCATACTTTGCGTAAATAAGCTTGATAAGTTCAAAGACAAAAAGGTAATTTTGCCTTTTTTAGAAGAAATTGGAGAAAAATATCAACCTGATGATTTATTTCCACTTTCAGCATTTAATAAGCGTGATACTAAAACACTACGTGCATTAATTCTAGAATACTTACCAGAGCAAGATAATATTTTTGATTCAGATTATGTGACTGATAGAAGTGAAAAATTTATTGTTGCTGAATTTATTCGTGAAAAACTAATGCGTCATTTGACAGATGAATTACCTTATGACCTTACTGTTGAAGTTGAGCAATACGAACTGGACGGTGAGATGCAAAGAATTGCTGCTAAAATTTTTGTCGATAAAGTCTCACAAAAAAGCATCGTTATCGGCAATAAAGGTGAAATGCTGAAGCTTATTGGTACCGAATCTCGCAAAAGTATTGAGGGTTTTTTGCAGCGTAAAGTATTTTTGCAGCTTTGGGTTAAAGTTAAACAAGGCTGGAATGATGATAAGCGCTTACTTGCCTCATTAGGGTATGATTAATTACTAATTGAGTCAATTTGACTAAATGTAGTAAATATAGATGAGGAGAATGTACTTCTAGTATTATGTGAATATCTTTGGTTATAAGCAATAAGCAATCATTAAAGAATGTAAATCTTAAAAATATAAATAAGTATGTTAAATTTTTCAAGAAATTTTTATAATTTTAGATCGAATGGCAGTTAGTTAATTTTGCAAAATTTAAAAAAATGAGTAATATTAAAAATTCAATATTTAGTTTTATTATTGCTGAAAAAATAGACAACAAATTTAGGAAGTTAGAATTTTATAGATTTTTAGTTAAAATTAAGGGACTATAGGTAGAATGTTTGGTAGTTAATTATGACTAAAATTGATTTAACCCCAGCTTTTTTGATTCACCGTAGGGCGTTTAAGGGCTCTTCTTTATTGTTAGATTTTTTTACTCAAGAGCATGGTAAGATTCGTCTAGTTGGACTAGGTTCACGCAAGTCGAAAACACCTTTACAAATATTTCAACATATGAAAATATCTTTTTCTGGTAGAGGCGAGCTTAAGTCGTTGACGACTTGGGAGGCGGATGATCAGTCAAGAAACCTACAAGGAGAAATATTGATATTAGGAATGTATGTAAATGAGTTAATTTCTAGATTATTGCAAGAACAAGACCCACATACTACATTGTTTGATGTTTACAAAAAGTTCATCAGCCAGATTACCAAATTAGAACAACAAGCAAGATACTGGTCACTTAGATTATTTGAAAATAATCTATTGTCTGAATTGGGTTATGGATATGATTTAGAGAGTGATGTAAATGGTGATGAAATTGTGCAAGAGGTTTATTACAAGCATAAGCTTCAATTTGGTTTTGTGCGTAGCGATACAGGTAAAATATTAGGAAAAACAATCCAATTGATGTTATCAGAAGATGTATCAGATGTACCAGATGTCGAGCAATTAAAAATGTGTAGAAATTTGAATAGAACGAGATTACAAATACTACTTGGCAATAAGCCTTTGCAAAGTCGTTCTTTATTTTTTAACAAGTAGGGGAAAATGAGTATTTATTTAGGGGTTAATATTGACCACATAGCTACGATTAGGCAGGCTAGAAATACAAAATATCCGTCACCAGTAGATGGTGCGTTACTATGTGAGAAATCAGGTGCAGACAGTATTACTTTACACTTACGTGAAGACAGACGCCATATTCAAGACAGTGATGTGGAAATTCTACGTGAGCAACTCTCAACTAAAATGAATTTAGAAATGGCAAGCACCGATGAGATGATCGCCATTGCTAGTAAAATCAGACCGCAAGATTGTTGCTTAGTACCAGAAAAGCGTGAGGAACTTACCACCGAGGGTGGGCTAGATGTTGCTAGTCAAATTCCAAGAATGACAGATGTTTGTGCACAACTCAAAGCATCTAATATTGTGGTATCAAGTCGGATCGTAGCCATGTCGTTCTGTGAGCCAAGGAAAGATCAAATTGATGCTGCTAATCAGTGTGGCGTGCCAGTTATTGAACTGCATACTGGGCATTACGCAGATACAACAGGAGATGAACAAAAAGCTGAATTTGAACGTATTAAAAATATTGCAACTTATGCACATTCAATTGGCTTGCAGGTTAATGCAGGTCATGGATTAACCATGGGAAATACCAGATCAATTGCTCAATTACCTGAAATTGTTGAGCTTAATATTGGTCATTCAATTATTGCTAGAGCGGTGTTTGTAGGTTTAGAGCAATCTGTTAAAGAAATTAAAACATTAATTACAAAGGCTAGAACATGATTTACGGAGTGGGAGCAGATATTGTCAATATTGAGCGTGTTGAGCATATTCTAAATAAAAATAAAGATGGTTTTATTCGACGTGTATTATCCGAACATGAACAGGCTTTATTTTCCAATAAAGGTGATAGCACTGCATATTGTGCCAAACGATTTGCCGCTAAAGAAGCTTTTGCTAAGGCTTTAGGTACAGGCATTGGTAAGATTGTTAGTTTTCAACGATCCGACTTGTATTAGAAATAATGAGAATGGTAAGCCATATTTTATTCCTAGTGAGAAACTCCGTCTGTATTTAGTCGATAAGAATATTAAACAGGCGTATCTTAGTCTTTCTGATGAAAAATATAATGCTGTGGCGTTTGTTGTCTTAGAACTTGGTGAAGCATAATATAAGTTGTTAGAGGATTGTGGCAGTAAATTCTCACTCAATATAAAACCTAGGCTAAGCAAGTATTTTTTTACAAGGTGAATTGTTAATTAATATATTGCCCAAACCCTGCTTTATAAGCTTCATGTTTCGTACCATTGCAGCCAAATTTTTCTGCTATTTTATAACCTGAAATAACAATTGAATTTCTCTCTAAGATATGAACAGGTGTTTTGTGCATCTTAAATCTCTTTAAACCTTTATTCATTCTTATCACTCCCCTTGGATTTAACCCATTACAGTTTTCATTATAGTATTTCACCGCACCGATGATCACTAGCATTTCATTAGGAGACAAGGCATTAATTGCTAAACTTATTGTTAAAAATAAAGCGAATAATATTTTTTTCATTTTGTTAAGTTACTAAGAGTCTTTTTGTTTTAGTCAATTTTATTCATGTCAATTTTTTCTAGATTAAAGCTTCCTGTTTTTTTTTGAAAAACTTTTTAATACTTTGATAAAGGCTAGTTTCACATATTCTTTATACTCAGGTACTTTTTTATTAAATTAATTAGTCTTTGTATTGCTATTCCGCGACGAATAAGCATATCATCAGTGAGTATTTTTAAAGCATTAAATAAGTTATTTTGATGGATATTTTCACGAGTATCATGAGTCCGTAAAACCATAATATAGTAGTAGTTGGTAGTGCTATTAATGCCATAAGTAAAAATTGATTGATGATGGCTTACAGTTATCGCCTATAATTAATTAACATATAGAGAAATAGTAAGTATTTAATTAGAATTATACTTACAATAATACCTATGCATAAAGAGAAAAAGCGGTATTTTAAAATAAATTTTTTAATTTTTGAGTGTTTTCTAAAATAGATCTTTTCATTTTTGAAAATAACAAATATAATTTACATTAACATCATCTTCTAATTTATAAGTTTTAGTGAATGGATTGTAAGTCATGCCAATTATATTTTTGAGTGATAATCCTGAGTTTCTTGCCCATCCATCCATCTCAGATGGTTGGATAAATTTATCCCAATTATGGGTGCCTTGTGGCAAAAGTTTAAGGATGTATTCTGCACCAATAATAGCAAATAAGTAGGATTTCGTATTACGGTTAATGGTTGAACAAAATACTTGCCCATCAGTTTTGACTAGTTTAGCGCAGGCATTGATGATTGAGCTTGGGTCAGGCACATGCTCTAGCATTTCTAAGCAAGTAACAATATCAAAAGTTTGGGTATTCTCTTTGGCGAAATCCTCTATGAGGATTTTTTGATAGTTAATATCTAAGCCAGATTCAAGAAGGTGGAGTTTTGCTACTTCCAGACTAGATTCTGCTATGTCAATACCAGTAACAATTGCACCTTCTAAAGCAAGGGACTCTGTCAAAATACCACCACCACAACCGACATCAAGAATTTTTTTGCCATTCAACGAGCCACCACATTTTTCTTTAATGTAGTTTAGTCTAAGTGGATTAATCTCGTGCAATGGCTTAAATTCAGAGTTTTTATCCCACCAGCGTGATGCTAAAGCAGAAAATTTATTAACTTCATTAAAGTCTACGTTATTCATAATATTTGCACCGCCTTTAGAACCTCTTCAGCATGACCTTTGACCCTTACTTTATCCCATTGTTTGAGGATATTACCATCTATGTTAATGATAAAGGTAGAGCGGACAATGCCCATATATTCGCGCCCCATAAATTTCTTTAGTTGCCACACATTAAATGTTTCGCATAAGTCACCATCAACATCAGCGATGAGTTCAAAGGGGAATTTTTGCTTAGCTTTGAATTTTTCATGCTTGGCTAAAGTGTCTTTCGAGACACCGTAAACTACTGTATTTGCATCTAAAAATGCTTGATGGTTATCACGAAAATCTTGACCTTCAGTAGTACAACCAGGTGTAGCATCTTTTGGGTAGAAATACAAAACTATATTGTGCCCATTAGTATCAGGAATACTGATTTTTAAATTATTTGTGGCTTGGCAGGTAGTTGGTTGAACTTTATTCATAACTGTATAATAATGCGCTTAAATTATCTATTTTATCATAAAGTCGGAGGCCAAGCATCCGTAATTTTTCAATTATTGCCCATATTGATCATGGGAAATCAACTATTGCTGATCGTTTTATTCAGTTTTGCGGTGGTTTGAGTGATAGAGAAATTGTCTTCCTAAGACCGCTTGGCCTCCGACTTTACTTGACTCAATGGATATTGAAAAAGAGCGTGGCATTACTATTAAATCACAAAGTGTAACGCTGGACTATAATGCCAAAAATGGCAAAACATACCAGTTAAATTTTATCGATACACCAGGGCATGTGGACTTTTCTTATGAAGTATCACGCTCACTTTCTGCTTGTGAGGGAGCGCTATTAATTGTTGATGCTTCGCAAGGGGTAGAAGCACAAACGGTAGCAAATTGTTATACTGCTATTGAGCAAGGTTTGGAAGTGGTAACAGTACTAAATAAAATTGATTTACCAGCGGCAGATCCTGATAGAGTGGTGGATGAAATTGAAGATGTGATTGGCGTTGAAGCGCATGATGCAGTTCATGCTAGCGCTAAATCTGGTATTGGTATAGAAGATATTTTAGAACAAATTGTTGAAAAAATCCCTGCACCAAAAGGCAATGTTGATGCAGCAATCAAAGCATTAATTATCGACTCTTGGTTTGATAATTATTTAGGTGTTGTTTCTCTTATCCGTGTAGTTGATGGTGAAATTAAACCAAAAGATAAGATTAAAATATTCTCAAATGGCAAAGAATATTTAGTGGATGAAGTTGGTGTGTTTACTCCTAAACGTATCAAAACTGAATGTCTAAAAGCTGGAGAAGTAGGTTTTTTAATCGCTAGTATTAAAAATATTGACGGCGCTCCTGTGGGTGATACTATTACTGGCGCCAAGAATCCAGTAACCAAGGCTTTAGAAGGCTTTAAGCCAGTGCAACCACGTGTATTTGCTGGTTTGTTTCCCATCTCAGGTGAGGATTATGAAAAGTTTCGCGATGCTTTGGCAAAACTTAGGCTAAATGACGCTGCATTACAATACGAACCTGAAAATTCTGATGCTCTAGGTTTCGGCTTTAGAATTGGTTTTTTGGGTTTACTACATATGGAAATAGTTCAAGAACGTTTAGAGCGTGAATACGATTTAGACTTGATCACCACCGCACCAACCGTAGTTTATGAAATTTTAGATACTAAAGGAAATACACTGCTTGTCGATAGTCCGTCAAAAATACCAGAAAATCAATTTATTTCTGAGTTTAGGGAGCCAATTATTATCGCAAATATTTTAGTAACTGATGAATTTGTTGGCAATGTTATTACCCTCTGTGTGGAAAAACGAGGTGTACAAAAAAGTCTAACTTACATGGGTAAACAAGTATCAATGGTATATGAATTACCACTCAATGAGGTGGTACTTGATTTTTTTGATAGGCTTAAATCAGTATCACGAGGTTTTGCTTCAATGGATTATCAATTTGAGCGTTACCAAGAGGCTGATTTAATTCGTCTTGATGTTCAGATTAATCAGGAACCAGTTGACGCTTTGGCGTTAATTATTCACCGTGAAGATTCAGTACGTAAGGGCAGGGAAATTGCTGATAAGATGAAAGAACTAGTGCCAAGACAGATGTTTGATGTTGCTATTCAAGCCTGTATTGGAGTGAAAATTATTGCTAGAACTAATGTCAAAGCACTCAGAAAAAATGTAACTGCTAAGTGTTATGGCGGCGATATATCGCGTAAACGTAAATTATTGGATAAACAGAAGAAAGGTAAAAAACGTATGCGTAGCGTAGGGCGTGTTGATATTCCACAAGAGGCATTTTTAGCTGTATTGCATATTTGATTAAGACAATAAGCGTTCTAAGACAAATTTAGAACCGAAATAAGCCAATAGCAATACACCAAATCCTATTTGTATAGCAGCAACAGCTTGTTTACCACGCCAACCGAATATTTTGTGTCCAAAGATTAACATGGCAAAAATAACCCAAGCCACAAATGAAAGCACTGTTTTGTGAATAAGGTGTTGAGCAAAGAAATCATCGATAAAAATAAAGCCAGTAATCAGTGACAAGGTTAATAGATAAAAACCAACCAGTAAACCTTGAAACATCAATTTTTCCATAGTTTGTAATGGTGGAAGTTTATTAATAAAATGGTTGATTTTTTTTTTGTGCAAATGTTTTTCTTGAATTCTTAATAATATAGATTGACACACTGCTAAAGCAAGTAAGGCATAAGCAGTAATAGATAAAAATACATGTGAAGCAATGCTTAAAGAGATAGTTTTGTTAGCAGTATCGGGGAACAAGATACTGAATATTAGTGATAAGGCAACCATTGGATAAACCAAAATACCAAGTGTATGTACCGGTTTTGAGATAGATGATATGAGTAATAAAATAGCAATTAACCAAGTAACAAAAGAAGCGCTATTGGCAAGCCCGAAGAATATACCATTAGTCGTCCAAAAGTTTATGAAGGTTAATGCGTGCATTATTATTGCAAAATTAAGTAATAAAATAATACTTTTTTGGTGTTGAGTGTTTTCTTGTGTAAAAGAATGTATCAACAATAATGTAGTCAACAAATAAGCAATAATTGCAAAATAAGATAAAAGCATAATAATCTTTGTTAGGTAAATACAAGTCATTATAATATTATATTCTTATCTTATTAAATTAAAAAAATGTTTGACAGCTTAAGCAATCGACTTTCCAATAGTTTTAAAGCCTTACAAGGCAAGAACAAATTATCTGAATCCAATATTAAAGATGTTATTCGTGAGGTGCGTCGTGCTTTATTAGAGGCAGATGTCGCGCTTGAAGTTATTAAAGTATTTCTTAACGGGGTACAAGAAAAGGCGATAGGTTTAAAAGTTAATGAAGGTTTGAATTTATCACAGGCCTTTATTAAACTAGTTGAGTCAGAATTAACGCATATTATTGGTGGTGAAAATAAAACTTTAGATCTTAAGGTACAGCCGCCA
This sequence comes from Candidatus Thiodubiliella sp., assembly GCA_029237605.1. Lineage (GTDB taxonomy): Bacteria > Pseudomonadota > Gammaproteobacteria > PS1 > Pseudothioglobaceae > Thiodubiliella. Next base: position 51,412 of record JAQRGB010000012.1, on the reverse strand, counting down.
GCGGTGGTGATGGTGGCTGGCTTGCAAGGAGCAGGTAAAACCACTTCAATTGCCAAGTTGGCGCGTTATTTAAAAGATAGAGAAAAAAAGAAAGTTTTAGTAGTAAGCGCTGATGTTTATCGTCCAGCAGCTATTAAACAGCTGGAAGTACTGGCAGAGCAAGTTGGTGTGGAATTTTTCCCATCTAACATTGATGAAAAACCATCGAATATTGTTGTTAATGCTAAAAAATACGCACAAAAACAATTCTTTGATGTTCTTTTAGTTGATACTGCAGGCCGATTACATATTGATAGTAAGATGATGGATGAAATACAGGTCTTGCAGAAAAAGGTTAATCCGATTGAAACCTTGTTTGTTGTTGACTCAATGACTGGCCAAGACGCGGCACATATCGCTAAAACTTTTGCTGATAGATTGCCACTTACAGGTATTATTTTAACTAAAACTGATGGCGATGCACGAGGTGGCGCAGCACTTTCAGTGCGTCATATTACTGGTAAACCGATTAAGTTCCTAGGTGTGGGTGAGAAGGTTGACGCGCTTGAGCCATTTCACCCAGATAGAATTGTTTCGCGTCTATTGGGCATGGGCGATGTCTTATCTTTGATTGAAGAAATTGAACAAAAAATTGACCGTAAAAAAGCAGAAAAATCTGCTAATAAAATAGCAAAAGGGCAATTTGATTTGGAAGACATGCGTGATCAACTCATACAAATGGATAAAATGGGTGGCATGGAGGCCTTGATGGATAAAATGCCAAGCATGGGGCAAACACCTAAGAGTGTTAAAAATAAAATAATATCTTCTATAGAAACCAAAAAATGGTTGCTATTATTAATTCCATGACACCTAAAGAGCGTATTCACACCAAACTCATTAAGGGTTCTCGCAAAAATCGCATTGCTAGAGGCTCTGGTACTGCGCCACAAGATATCAATAAACTGCTCAATCAATTTGATAAAATGCAAAAGCAAATGAAGAAAATGGGTAGTGGAAAAATGCAAAAGATAATGTCAAAAATGACAGGTATGCAAGGCAGTGGTGGGCTGCCAGATTTGTCAAAAATAAAACTACCAAGTCGGATCGTAGCCATGTCGTTCTGTGAGCCAAGGAGTTGTTATCAGGTGGTGTTATTGTATAAATTCAAGTATTTATTTATTACATTTAGCTTAACAATATCAGGAAAACTTAGAACGGGATGAAACATATTGTTATGAGTTATATGAGTTTTTTTATCAAAAATAAACAATCTACCTTTGATTTTAGATCCAAAATCAGTATTAATGAATTAAAATGTAATAAAGGTTAAAAATAGCAATATATTAATAACAATCTTATACATTAAAGATCCTAAACTGGATAGAGAAATTAATATAATAAAAAATACTACTCAGGCCATACTTACATATATTAGAGCAGAATAAGTATTTAAATGTGAATATATTTAATAAGTAAATATAAATAGATAAGATTTATATCTATAGACATAAATAACTATGATTTAATACGATAACGTGCAGATTGTGCATGTGCTTGCAAACCTTCAGCTTCGGCTAAAGTAGCAGCGATTTCTCCTAGTATATTTGCACCTTGTTCAGAGGCCATAATTAAACTAGATTTTTTTGGAAATCATAAACACCAAGTGGCGATGAAAAACGTGCTGTGCCTGAGGTAGGCAATATATGATTTGGCCCCGCACAATAATCACCTAAAGATTCACAGGTGTTGATACCCATAAATATCGCACCAGCATGCTTGATGTCACTAAGAATAGATTTTGGGTCTTCAACAAAAAGTTCTAAATGCTCAGGGGCTATTTGATTAGAGATAATAATAGCCTCAGATATATCTTTTGTTTGAATTAAAGCACCGCGGTTTTTAAGTGCTTTAGCAATAATATCTTTTCTATCCATGGTAGGTAAAAATTTAGAGATACTTACTTTTGTTTTAGCAATAAAATCTGCATCAGGGCACAGTAAAATAGATTGTGCATCCTCGTCGTGTTCAGCTTGTGAGAGTAAATCCATGGCAACCCAATCAGGGTTTGCTTTACCATCGCAAATAATCAATACTTCACTTGGGCCAGCGATCATATCAATACCAACTTTTCCAAATACTGCACGTTTAGCAGTTGCTACATATATATTACCAGGTCCTACTATTTTATCGACCTTTGGTATAGTTTGTGTACCATAGGCAAGTGCGGCAATCGCTTGTGCGCCACCAACGGTATAAATGCTATCTACGCCTGCTAGATAAGCTGCTGCCAATACTAATGGATTGCTGATGCCATTAGGTGTAGGCACAACCAAACAGCAACTCCTTGGCTCACAGAACGACATGGCTACGATCCGACTTAGCAACTTTGGCAGGAATAGCATTCATTAATACTGAAGAAGGGTAGGCTGCCTTACCACCAGGTACATACAAACCGATACACTCAATTGGGGTAATTTTTTGCCCTAATATCGTGCCATTGTCTTCAGTATAAGTCCAAGTGTTTTGCCTTTGTTTTTCGTGATAATTGCGGATTCTATCAGCTGCAATCTGTAGTGCAGTTTTGTTGTTGTTGTCTAAGCCATCAAATGTAGTTTTTAGCGTATCTATATCAATGGTTAAATCGGCCATACTACTAGCATTAACACCATCGAACTTAATGCTATAATCAATTAGTGCTGCATCACCTTTTGCTCTGATATCAGCAATAATTTTGTCAACTGCATTGGTAATTTCTTTATTTGAGATGCCTTCCCAAGTAATTAATTCAGAAAGTTTGTCTTGGAAATCAGACTGAGTTGAGTTGAGGTTACTTATCATAGATTTCTCTCAATCCTTTTAACCCAAGTTTTGATTTGCGTATTCTTAGTTTTAAATGACGCAATATTTACCACAAGACGAGAACTAATATCATCAATGCGTTCAAGTGGTATAAGGCCATTAGCTTTTAATGTATTTCCAGTGTCAACTAAATCAACAATACAGTGTGCTAAACCAACAATTGGCGCTAGCTCAATTGCGCCATAGAGTTTAATAATTTCAATTTGTTGGTTTTTAGCGCCAAAGTAACGCTTGGTAGAATTGACATATTTAGTAGCAACTTTTAAGCTGTCTTGCTAAGTCGGATCGTAGCCATGTCGTTCTGTGAGCCAAGGAGTCTGCACTTAGCAATACCTAAGTCTAATAATTCGAATAAGCCATTAGTGCCATATTCAAGTAACACATCTTTTCCAGCTATACCTATGTCAGCTGTGCCGTGTTGCACGAATACTGGTACATCTATGGCACGAATAATAATTATCCTAACGTCGTTAAGATTGGTATCTAGAATTAGTTTTCTAGAGTTAAGTTCTTTATCGGCAATTTTTAACCCTATTTTTTCTAACAATGGTAAGGTTTGCTCAAGAATTCTGCCTTTTGATAATGCGATTGTTAACATAATTTTTTTACCCAACCTAGTCCTGTACTCTTTCGATATCAGCACCAAGTAATTTTAACTTCTCTTCAATAGTTTCGTATCCACGATCAAGGTGATAGGCACGATCAATAATAGTAGTGCCTTTGGCAGCCAATCCTGCTAGTACTAACGACGCAGAAGCCCTTAAGTCAGTTGCCATTAAATGTGCGCCAGTGAGTGATTTTACTCCTTTACAAACTACAGTGTTATTTTCTAATGTCAGATTAGCGCCCATACGTATTAATTCAGGAACATGCATAAAACGATTTTCAAAAATATTTTCGGTAATACTACTATAACCATCAGCAATAGTACTTAGTGCGGTAAATTGTGCTTGCATATCAGTTGGAAAATTTGGATAAGCGCCAGTTTTAATGCTTACAGCTTTAGGTCTTTTATCTTTCATATTTAGGATGATTGATTGATTTCCAGTTTTAATATCTGCACCAATTTCAATTAATTTTTCAAGCACTGAGTGTATCACTTTAGGATTAGTATTTTTAACAGTAATAGAACCACCAGTGATAGCAGCTGCGACTAAATAAGTTGCTGCTTCAATACGATCAGAGCAAACTGAATATTCTACACCATTTAGTTTACTTACACCTTTAACTATGATGTTTGAGGTATTAATGCCACTAATTTTTGCACCCATTTTATTAAGACAATGGCACAAGTCAGAGATTTCTGGTTCTTGTGCAGCATTGCTAATCGTAGTTGTGTCTTTAGCTAAAGTGGCAGCCATGATAATATTTTCTGTGGCAGTTACAGTTATTTGGTCAAAATGAATATTAGCGCCCACTAAACCATCAGATTTTGCATATATATAGCCATTTTCAACTTTAATACTAGCGCCTAATTCCTTTAATGCTTTCAAATGAAGATTAACAGGACGCGTGCCAATAGCACAACCACCAGGTAGAGATACCTTGGCTTTTCCATATTTTGTCAACATGGGGCCTAACGCTAAGATTGATGCACGCATGGTTTTAACTAAATTATAATCAGCAACTAAATTATTTAGTTTTGATGAATCGACAAATAATGAAGAGTTAGATTCTAAAATAAAATCAGCACCCATGCTCATTAATAATCTTAGTGTAGTGGATATGTCGCTAAGTTGTGGAGTGTTGTTTAGTGTTATTGGGGCATCCGCTAAAATAGAAGCAAATAAAATAGGTAATGAAGAGTTTTTAGAGCCTGCGGCTTTAACACTGCCATGCAAAGGTTTGCCACCATGGATAATTAATTTATACATTTATAAAAGTACTCCTTTAATTTTTTGCAAGTTTTTTTAATAATTTGTCAGTTAGGCTGTCAATACCTTTGCGCTTAATATGTGAGTCAAATTGAGCTTCATAAGTCTTAATCAGACTAACACCTGAGATTGCAATATCATAAATATACCACCGTTGTAAATAAATCACTTTTATAGAAAAATGATTAGATTTTGGTCTGTTTATAAAGTTGATAGCAAGTTTAACAATAGCTTTATTATTTTTACGCCTTACTTTTGGATCAACTGAAATTTTAATATTATTAAATTCATCATAAGAATTAAAAACGCTTAAATAATCTTTAATTAATGATTCTTTTATATAGTCTTGAAAAATTTGACTTTGTTGATTATCCAGATTATGCCAGTATTTCTTTAACGATATTTGTGCTGAAACTTTTATCGCAATATTTGGAAAAAGTTCTTTTTCAATTAATATTCTGACATCTTCAGATGTATTTTTTTTTGTTTTTTGAGTTTTTTAACTAATGAGAGTGTGTTTTTAATAATACTAAATACAGCTATTTCTGGTGAATTATAATTATTAACTGATAATATGTCGTTTGTTGCTAAAGCCACATTCATTGATAAAATAGACCCTATAATAAGTAATGTCCTAATCATGTCCTAATCATGTCCTAATCATGTCCTAATAGATTTTTTTCTTATTTTACCCAATGATATCAGAAAAACTAAAAAATTTAACAATGCAATCAGGTGTTTATCAAATGCTTGATAAACAAGGTATGGTGATTTATATTGGTAAAGCAAAAAATTTAAAAAACGTGTTTCAAGTTATTTTAATAAAATACATCAAGACAATAAAACCAGAGTATTGGTTGCTAATATTCAAAATTTTGATGTAATAATTACTAACACAGAGACACAAGCATTATTATTGGAAAACGAACTGATTAAGCAACATAAACCTAGATATAACATTTTACTAAAAGATTCAAAAAGTTATCCTTATATTTACATTACCAATGATAAACATCCTAGAGTAAGTTTTTATCGAGGCACAAAGAATAAAAACTATCAATTCTTTGGGCCTTATCCATCTGCACATGTGGTGCGAGATTCGCTGAATTTATTAAAAAAATTTTTAAAGTTAGGCAATGTACTAATGCTACTTATCGCTCAAGGTCACGACCGTGTTTAGAATATCAAATTGAGTTGTGTAGTGCACCATGCGTAAATAAAATTAGCGATGAAAATTATACACAAGACGTAGAAATGATGTCTTTATTTTTGTCAGGAAAGGGCATGCAAACACTGAATAAGATATCACAAAAAATGCAAGCTTTTGCCAAAAATCAAGAATTTGAATTAGCAGCACACTTGCGGCTCACAGAACGACATGGCTACGATCCGCCTTGAGCAGCATAGCTCTCAAAGTATGGGTAATATAGATGTTATTAGTATTGCCACGCAGAATGATATCCATGTTGTTGAGGTATTATTTGTACGTTCTGGAAAGCAAATTGGGCAAGAATGCATTTTTCCAAAACATGCTAAAGGTAAAGACAATAAAGAAGTTTTATCGGCCTTTTTGCCATTGTATTATTTAGGCAAAGACACGCCTAAGCAATTATTAATCAGTGAAAAATTATTAGATAAAGAGCTCATAGCAAAGGCTTTGTCCACAAAAATTATTGACACACCGCAAAAAGATAAGCGTCATTTTTTAAAAATTGCCGACTTAACTGCACAGGAAAATCTAAAACAATATTTGGCTTCAAAATTTACCAAATATGTGCAATTAAAACGACTGCAAGTTATACTTAATATTAAAGAGACGCCTAACACTATGGAGTGTTTTGATATCAGTCATACCATGGGTGAGGCAACGGTTGCATCCTGCGTGGTATTTGAAAAAGGTTCGCCAAATATTAAAAAATATCGCCAGTTTAATATAAAAAATATCACTCCAGGCGATGATTATGCGGCTATGAGTCAGGCAGTTTTTAGGCGCTATTCACGCTTGTTGAAGGGTAAAAAATCTTTACCTGATGTGGTATTTATTGACGGCGGACTAGGGCAGCTCAATCAAGCGATTATGGTGATGGATTCTATTGGCATTAATTCTATTCAACTCGTTGGCGTAGCAAAAGGCGAGGGCAGGAAAGCAGGCTTAGAGACTTTAATTATGGTTAAAGATAGTAAAACACAAAAAATTAACCTAGCGCCACACGACAAAGCCTTAATATTGATTAATCATATTCGTGATGAATCACACAGATTTGCTATTAAAAATCACAGAAAAAAACGTGGTAAAAAACGCACTACATCAATACTTGAATGCATAGAAGGTGTGGGAAAAGCACGCCGATCAGCGCTACTTAATCATTTTGGCGGATTAAAAGATCTTAAGCAAGCATCTATTAAAGAAATGCAAAAAGTCAGTGGCATTAGTCACACCTTAGCGACTAAAATAGCCAAAACCCTTAAACAATAAATTGAGTTATGTTTTTATTTCGTCTTTTAGTTATTGCATTAAGTCGGAGGCCAAGCGTTATTTGGTCGGTGAACAATAAGCTATTAGGTAGAAATTTAAAACTTGCCAGAGTAATCGCTGCAACCCTAGTGATCATTTCACTAGTATATTTAGTGCTTGGCATTCTATCTTATTTGATTGAGTCTTGATTTTGTAATTGTATCTTTTGGTGAAATACTTGTTAATTTTTTGTCTTACCATAAAATGAGTAATGCCTCAGTTATGAAGTAACGAGGATTTAATTTAAAAGTGGCAAAATCTTTGCTTTTTATTTTTTTGATAAAATTAAGGTATTTAAATGTTGTGTTTTTCGAATAATTTTGTCTGATGCATTAACCAAAACTGCTAAGTTTGATGCCTCCCACACTGGTAAATCACGCATATGGTCACCGATATAATCAAAACCTTTTTTGCCAAAGCATTCAATGAGTTTTCGTGCCTTATTGTGTGAAGAGAGGTTAAAGTGTTTATTGCTTGCCATTACATCGTCAAATAAACCAATATGTTTGGCTATTTTATAGGCATAGAACTTATGAGAAGCAGTGGCAAGAATAATTTTTGTTCCTTGTTTCTTACGTTTTTTAATATAATTAATGGTGATTTGGTTATAAGGTAGAGTGCTGATATCAATATTACAATGTTTAACTAATTGTTCTTTAAGGTAGCCCTTACCTTGTATGAGCCAAAATGGATACAGCACTATCAGCCAATGACTATTTTTAAGCGCCGCAAGAGAGGACTCATACAATAAATCAGTATCAATCAATGTATGGTCTAAATCAACAATTAAAGGGGTATTTTTATCCATTATTCCAGTTTATCCCATTCTTCATAATAGCGTTCTAAATCAGCTTCTAAGCGAGAAAGATGGATAAGCGCATCTTGCGATTCGTCTTGTTGAAAGAACTCATGGTCAGATAATTTTAATTGTATTTTGCCAATTTCAATCTCTATTTTTTCAATCTTCTCAGGTAGTTTATTAAGCTCCTGTTGCTGCTTATAAGTCAGTTTATTCTTCGGTGTATTGTTGGATTTATTAATTTGTTTTGGTTTGTGTTTGTCATCTTTTTTTCTATTTAAATCACTTTTTTTTGCAATAAATAATCATCATAGCCACCCGCATATTGTTCAACAACACCATTGCCATCCATTGCAATGGTGGAACTTACTACGTTATTTAAAAAGTTCTGTCGTGAGAAATTAAAATAAGTGTACCAGTATAGCTCATTAACATTTCTTCTAGCAACTCCAAAGTTTCTACATCAAGGTCATTAGTTGGTTCGTCAAGTATCAATAAGTTAGCAGGTTGTGAAAGAATTTTAGCCAACATTAGGCGATTTTTCTCACCACCAGAAAACATTCTAATTGGCGCCATTGATTGCTTTCCAGTGAATAGAAATTGGCGTAAATAACCAATAATATGCTTACTCTTTCCACCAATATCAATATGCTCACGACCACCAGATACAAAATCCATTGCTTTTATATTTGGGTCTAGATTTTCACGCATTTGATCAAAGTAGGCTAACTTAATGGTTTTAGAGCGACGAATAGTGCCACTATCAGGCTTTAACTCATCAATCAACAGCTTAATAAAGGTAGATTTTCCTGTGCCATTGCCACCAATAATGCCGATTTTTTCACCTTTTAAAATTAGCACAGAGAATTTCTTTATCAGCTCTAAGTTATCAATTTTATAACATATATTTTTGATTTCGAATACTAGTTTTGAAGCACGTTTTTCGTCTTCTGCTACCGAGTGTATTTTTATATTACTCTGCTTCTGACGACGGTTAATGAAGGATGCCCGCATCTCTTGTAAGGATCGTACTCTACCTTCATTGCGCGTTCTTCTTGCTTTAATACCTTGGCGAATCCAGACTTCTTCTTGCGCTAGTTTTTTATCAAATCTTTTATTTGCTAATTCTTCTGAATTAAGTAAGTTTTCTTTGCGTTTAATGTACTCATTATAGCCACATTCAAATATATTTAAATTACCACGGTCAAGGTCGAATACTTTATTAACAATACCAGCGACAAAAGAGCGGTCGTGACTAATGAGTATCAAGGTGCCATGAAAATCTTTTAACATTTTCTCTAAATCAAGAATAGCGGTGATGTCCATATGGTTAGTTGGTTCATCTAATAATAAGATATTTGGCTCTTGTATCAAGGCCCTTGCTAACATTACGCGCCTACGCCAACCACCTGATAAATTAGATAAAGTATTCTCTGGGTTTAAAGTGAAGCGTTGCAAAATGGCTTCAATTTTGTGTAGGTGCCGCCAACCATCAAGTTGGTCAATTTTATTTTGTAATTCGGCGGCCTTATTTAATTTTCCACCTATTATCAAATGTTGATATTGTGAGAGCATTGCTCCAATATTGCCCAAACCATCAGCAACAATATCAAATAAATTTTTATCATTATCTTGTGGTGGAGTTTGTTCTAAGTAACTTATTTTAATGCCATTTTTAATTTTAAGTTCACCGTTATCTGCTTCAATCAAGCCTGCTAAAATACGCATAAAAGTAGATTTGCCTTCACCATTACGGCCAATTAGTGCGATCTTATCACCTTTTAAAATAGTAGCGCTGACTTCATTTAAGATAGGCTTTTCAGAGAAACTGAGAGAGATTGTCTAATGTTATGAGTGGCATATAGGTAAAATCATTAATTTATTTTGCTACGATCCGACTTAAATTTATTGTGCATTATTTTATACTACTATTGCTATTTATTAATTCCAGCTATGGCGCTAATATTGATGTCACCAGTTTTACCAATAAACAGCAAGAACAGCGATATAGAGCATTAATTGGTGAGATTCGTTGTCCAGTATGTCAAGGACAAAGTATCGGTGGTTCAAATGCAGATCTAGCAAAAGACTTAAGGGCGATGGTTAGAAGTTTAATTTTAAAACAAAAAACTGATGATAATATCCGCAAATTTATGACTGACAGATATGGCGATTTTGTAGTATTTAAGCCACCTGTGAATAAAAGAACTTATTTACTATGGTTTGCGCCATTTATCTTTTTGTTGTTTGCTGTGTTCTTTCTTATTCGTACTTTTAATAACAAAGAAGAAATAGTTTGTGTAGATACTACTAAAGCTAGGAATTTACTTAATTGAAAGAGTTAATAGTTACTATTAATGTCAGTGGTGTAGTTGAGATTACCCAACAGTTAAGTAAGATGATTGCTAATCAAAATTATACACAACTGCACCATATATTTTCCATACACTTCGTCATCGCTGATGATTATTGCTAACGAATACCAAAGCTTACTTTTAGATATTAAAGATTATTTTCAAGCTAGTGTCGCAGATTCTGACCTATATTATCGTCATAACAATGAAGGTTATTTCGATATGTCTGGGAATATTCGCTGTATACCAAGAGGATATCCAAAGACCATTTACGTGACTGATGGCAACTTAGCACTGGGCAAGTATCAGAGATTATTTTTGCATAAGCATCGCTCGGGTAAAAATAATAAAAAATTAATCATAGCACTTTCATGTGAGTGGAAATTGGACTTAGTGATTTAATAATAACAGCCTATAAACACAAGAAAAATGGCAATATATCTTTGGAAATTCAGGCATGGAATGCATTAATTAATCATCAGGCTACGAATAAAGACTTGAGGGCCAATACATACCTAAATTTGGGTAATTTACATCATTTGCAAGGCAATGATGATTTAGCGATTGAGAATATTTTAAATGCCATTAAGGTTAATCCAAATAGTAGTGAGGCATATTTTTGTTTAGCGCATATAGCACAAAAAGAAGAAGATTTTAATGCAGCGATTGCACATTTTGAGAGTGCCTTGGTATTAAATGATAAAGATTGTGGCATACTTAATAATTTAGGTAATTGTTACGATAGATTGGAAAAGCCAACTGAGGCGATTGAAATATATTCTCAAGCGCTTAAATTAGATGATAATTACATTGCTGCTGTTTATAATCGTGGCAATGCTTTTCTAAAGTTAGGAGAGGATGATTTAGCATATAAAGATTTGTCAAAAGCTATTGAATTAGACGCAAATTTTTATCAAGCCTATTATAATCGTGGAACTTTGCTCAAGCGTATGGGAAAACACACTCAAGCTGAACAGGATTTAAGAAAGGCAAAAACATTAGCACAGCAAGATTTAAAAACCCAAGGAGTATAATGAATAACATATTTATAAAATACTATGAATAATCAAGAAGACAATAAATTAATAGCAGAAAGAAGATCAAAATTGGCCAGATTGAGAGAAACAGGCAATCCATTTATTAATGATTTTCAACCAAAAGATTTTGCCAAAGATATTTTGGCATCTTATGCGCAATTTTCTAAAGAAGAATTAGATGAAAAAGCTATCCAAGTTTTAATAGCAGGGCGCATTATGCTTAAGCGTGTGATGGGCAAAGCTAGTTTTGTACATATTCAAGATAATAGTGCTCAGATTCAGTTATTCGTTACACGTGATGAATTGCCTGAAAATTTTTATAATGAGCAGTTTAAAAAATGGGATATTGGTGATATTATAGGCACTAAAGGTACACTATTTAAAACTAAAGTTGGCGAGTTGTCGGTGCGCGTTAGTGAGATAAAATTACTGACTAAATCTCTACGCCCATTGCCTGAAAAATTCCATGGATTGAGCGATCAAGAGACTTGTTATCGTCAGCGATATGTTGATTTAATCATGAATCAAGAATCTCGCAACACCTTTAAAAGACGCTCTAAAATTATTAGTTATATCCGTAATTTCTTTGATAAAAATGATTTTATGGAAGTAGAAACACCGATGTTACAAAATATTCCTGGTGGCGCAACAGCCAAACCGTTTGAGACACATCACAATGCACTAGATATGCAAATGTTCTTGCGTATCGCCCCTGAACTTTATCTTAAGCGTTTGATTGTTGGTGGTATGGACAGAGTATTTGAAATAAACCGTAATTTTAGAAACGAAGGCTTATCCACACGCCATAATCCAGAATTCACCATGATTGAATTTTATCAAGCATATGCAACTTATCACGATTTAATGGATTTAACTGAAGAGTTATTTAGAGGTATTGCAACTGATATTTGTGGCAGTACTTTGATTAAATATCAGGGCGATGAGTTCAATTTTTATAAAGCATTTAAGCGAGTCAGTGTGTTTGATTCAATTTTGCAATACAATTCTGATCTTTGTACAGATGATTTAAACGAAGATAATGCTAACATTACTGCCAAAAGATTAGGCATCAAAGTTAAAGATAGTTGGGGTTTAGGTAAAATTCAAATTCAAATTTTTGAAGCTACAGTTGAAGAAAAATTAATACAACCGACTTTTATTACCGAGTACCCAACTGAAGTATCACCTCTAGCACGTCGTAACGATGACAATCCATTTATTACTAAGTCGGAGGCCAAGCGGTCTTAGGAAGACAATGACTAGATCAAGCACAGCGCTTCAAAAAACAAGTACTAGAGAAAGATGCAGGTGATGATGAAGCAATGCATTATGATGCTGATTATATCCGTGCACTAGAATACGGCATGCCACCAACTGCAGGTGAGGGTATCGGTATTGATCGCTTAGTAATGTTGTTTACTGATTCAGCTTCTATTCGTGATGTGTTATTATTTCCACATATGAAATTAGAGAGCAAATAATGGGAATTTTTACTAAAGATTATGTGAAAGAATTAAAATGGGAAGCTATTACAAAAGGATTGTCTTCCTAAGCCCGCCTTGGCCTCCGACTTGAGCAAAAGTATTTGGTGGGTAGCTTGTTTAGTGCATCAGTAAGAGGAAATGGAGTAACATTTATCCCTGAGACCCTAAACATGAATGGACGCTAGATATATGTTAAAAATAACGAATCAAGACTCATATCAGTCAATGCTGGAGGCGATTCAAGCCTTTCATGATAAACATGATTTTAAGAACAATGGCGGCGAGGATTTGGTTTATCGTGTGGCATTGATGGTAGAAGAGTTGGGTGAGATATCATCTTGTGTAACCAAAGGCAAGTCCAAACAAGATTTAGCCGAAGAATCAGCTGATTTATTAATTTTATTAATGGGTATAGCTATTAGTGCTGAATTTAATTTAAATGAAGCATTTTGGCAAAAAATGGAAAAAATCAATAAACGAAAATCAAAAATGGTCAATGGTAGAATTAGGGTGTCGGAATTTAAAAAACATTGATAATGAATAATGTTTTAACAATTGATGGCACAAGTGGCGTAGGTAAAGGAACTGTTGCACGTATGATGGCTCAAAAATTAGGATGGCATTTGCTAGATTCTGGTGCAATTTATCGTGCTTTTGCCTTGGCGGTTGATGCTAGAGGTGTGGATATTGCTGATGAATACATCTTAGTAGAAATTGCACAAACACTTGACTTAACATTTAAATCTAAAATAAATAGTGAATTGGTCAATGTATTTTTAGATGGCAGAAATATTTCTAAAATTTTGCGCACTGAGTATACGGGTGAGATGGCATCTAAAATTGCTTCTATCGGCGTGGTTCGTAGCGCATTATTAAAGCGTCAACAAAACTTTGCACAAGCGCCAGGGCTGGTTGCAGACGGGCGTGATATGGGCACAGTAGTATTTCCCAAGGCACCATTTAAAGTATTTTTAACTGCAAATAGTGAGGAGCGCGCACAAAGACGCTTAAAACAATTGCAAGCGCAAGGCACCAAGGGTATAATTTCGCAAATATTGGCAGATGTGATGGCAAGAGATGAGCGAGATTTTTCTCGCAAGAACTCGCCACTAAAGCCAGATAAAGATGCTTTTATCATTGATACCACTAAGTTATCGATTGATGAGGTTGTTGCTCAGGTGAGCGATTTAATTAAAATATGATCGGTCATATTTTATAAATAAACTAACTCGATAAATTCCAACTTTATACCGTTGTTGGATTATTTAGCGGTCAATATCTAAAAAATAACATGTCAGAATCATTCGCAGAGCTATTTGAAAATAGCGTAGAACAACAAAATACCAAAATAGGATCATTATTAATGGGCACTGTAGTTAGCATCAATCGTGAAAAAGCGGTTATCAGTGTTGGCTTAAAATCAGAAGCCTTTATACCCCTAGAACAATTTAAAGATATTAAAGGTGAATTAGAAATAGTAGAAGGTGATGTTGTAGAAGTCGCTTTAGAGTCTGTTGATGACGGCTTAGGTCATACTTTATTATCTCGTGAAAAAGCCAAACGCATTAAATTATGGCAAGCACTTGAAACTGCAATGAATGATAAAGAAGTGGTAATCGGTATTGTTACTGGCTCTGTTAAAGGCGGATTAACGGTTGATATCGGTATTGTTAAGGCATTCTTACCAGGCTCATTGGTTGATATTCATCCAGTTAAAGACTTTGCGCACTTAATCGGTCAAGAAATTGAGGCAATTGTTATTAAGATGGACGAAGTTAGAAATAACATTGTTATTTCTAGAAAAGCAGTTATGCAAGAGGCAAATTCTGCAGATAGAGAAATATTACTAAACACACTTGAAGCAGGCGTGGAAGTCGAAGGCGTGGTTAAGAATCTTGCAGATTATGGTGCATTTATTGATCTTGGTGGCATTGACGGTCTATTACACATTACCGATATTTCATGGCAACGTATTAACCACCCATCTGAGAAGCTGGCCATTGGCGATAAAATTAAAGTTAAGATATTAAATTGTGATAAAGAGAGAATGCGTGTATCACTAGGACTTAAGCAATTAACATTAAGCCCTTGGGACAACATCTCTGAGCGTTTGCCATTAGGCAAGAAAGTTTTAGGTGTAGTTTCTAATCTAACAGATTATGGTGCATTTGTGCGCATTGAAGAAGGCGTTGAGGGCTTGGTGCATGTTTCAGAAATGGACTGGACAAATGCTAATGTTCGTCCATCTAAACTTGTTAAATTAGGCCAAGAAGTTGATGTGGTTGTGTTGGATGTTCAAGAGTCTAAGCATCGTATTTCATTATCAATGAAGCAAGCACAAGAAAACCCTTGGGAAGCATTTGAAGCAACACACAATAAAGGCGATAAGATTGGTATTAATGTTAAATCAATTACAGATTTCGGTCTATTTGTTGGACTTCCAGGAGGTATTGATGGCTTAATTCACTTAACAGATATTTCTTGGGAGAAAATATCTGTAGACGAGTTGGTTTCTAACTATTCTAAAGGACAAGAATTTGAAGCTATTATTTTAAATATTGATGCTGAGAAAGAGCGTATTTCTTTAGGTATTAAGCAATTGGATGAAGATGATTTTATGTCTTATGCTTTGCTAAATAAAAAAGGCAATATTGTTAAAGGTGTAGTTTCTGAAGTAGACGCAAGAGGTGCGGTTATCACATTAGCAGAAGGCATTACTGGTTATTTGAAGGCAGGTGAGATCTCAGAAGAGCGTGTTGACGATGCAAGTGTTATTCTTAAAGTTGCTGACAAAGTTGAAGTGGCAATTATTAATATTGATAAAAAATCACGTAACATTTTTGTTAGTATTAAAATGAAAAATTCAGTTGAAGAAAAAGAAGCAATGGAAGGCTATAATAAAGAATCTTCTGATGCGGTAGAAGGCGCTACTTTAGGCGACTTATTAAAGAAAGCTAAAGATTAAGCATTAATCTCTTTAAGCTTTACTCATATAATAATTATTTAATTTAGACTAATGAAAAAAACTGATCTGATTTTTGAATTATCAGAAAGATCTACACTACCTAAAGCAGAAGTAAAGATATGTGTAAATACTATTTTAACAGCATTAACAAAAGGTATTTATTCTGGTGAAGGTGTGGAAATTAGAGGTTTTGGCAGTTTTTACAGAAAGTACAAAAAAGCACGCTTAGGTATAAATCCAAAAACTAAGGAAAGAACACAGGTTGGAGAAAAGTTTATGCCATTTTTTAAGCCAGGAAAACCACTTAGAGAAGTTGTTAATAAAAATTAATTTAGAATTTGCATTAATGTATAATTTTAATTTTTTATGGGTCGTTAGCTCAGTTGGTAGAGCATCGGACTTTTAATCCGCTGGTCGAGCGTTCAAATCGCTCACGACCCACCATATAAACAAAAAAGTTATCTAATTTAGATAACTTTTTTACTTTTTTTTTAGAAAAAATTACAAAAATCCTACGTTGTTAAAAATCAATTGGATTTAATTGATTTATTTTCTTTTAATTATATCTGCTAATTTTTGATTTATTAGCTGTTAGTTAGGCAAATTATTGAGTTTTATCTGTTTATTGGCGAGTAGTTTGCACTTTGATCCATTGAGTACAAAATAAGGCTAATAAAATACTGCGTATTTTTAACGCATCAAGTAGTGATTTAATCTGATCATTTTTAAAATAAGTAAACTCAGTATTTTGTATTTTGAATCTAGGAATGTTAGTGAGTGGATTGTATTTAATCTCATCTGATTTTAGTAGCTTGTTAAATACAGCAGATAAATACGCTTGATGATGATCGATGGCATTTATTAGTAAAACCTGAGTATTTTGTACGATATAGCAAAAAATCAGCTTTTTAAAAATTAGAATGGGGATTTTTAAATCTGAATAGATATTATTAAGTATACGTAATCTTTTTAAGCTATCTTGTAATATATTATACATAGCAATCATATCACAGATGGTATAAATCTTTAATTTTACGCGTATCTTTAGATAGATATCCCACAAAAATACAGATAGTAATTTATTTTTACAGCTTGTATTCTAACCACTGTTACATATCTTTTGCATATCCAGCACAACAATCATTTTAAATTTATTTAATTGAATTGCCAACGAAAGATAAAAAAGCTAGATTGGATATTTATAGAAAATTACATGAAACCATTACCTTATTTAAAATAGAAAAAACTTTAAAAGAAGTTTTTATTGCTCAACCAAAGACTAAGGCTAAATACAAAAATAAGAAATTCACAAAGGTTGAGAAAAATCAGAAATGACAATTAAATAGCAGGGTTTAATTGACATTAGGCGGGTTTTGTAGATTTAGATATATACTTTTTTAAAGTATAGTAAATTTTGGAATTTTTTTTAAAAAACAGACAAAATAAAATTGAGACAACAAATTACGAATTATATTATGAAAATATTTTATTAATTTTTACTTCTTAACATAACAATGAAATTTTTTTCTAAGTTAGCAAAAAAGTTAATTAAAATTTATGTCACTTGACGCTCTATGTTTATGTTTTTTAACTTCAGAGTTACAGTCTATAACTGTTAGTATAGTAACTAACAGTTATATAATTTATATAATTTATTTACATATATATCTATAGTTTGTAAACATTTTATACTATGATATTCAAGAATATCTTCTAAGAAAGCAGAAACTATTTTTTAGTAAATATAAGACCTTTGCATTCATTACTTAGCCTTATTACGTCAGTCATACAATTCATATACGTAAGTTTTTTTTTAGATAGGTCAAGAAATGAGGTAATCATAGAAGGCAGGTGAGATAGATCAATTGCCACAACATTATTAACATTAGTTAGTAAAATTTCTTCAACTATTTTTAATGTATCTTTAATTTTACTAACTAAAGCTTTAGTATCATCTTTGCATGTACCTTCTTTTTCTTTTTTTTTACTAGCAAAATATAATTATCTCTTCAAGAAATAAAAAAAATATTTACAATCAGACTAATTAATTAAATTTAAATAACTCTGATATCGTTTTAGGTGAATATCGCCAGTTTTCAGTGCATTTTTAATACCACAGACAGGCTCGTTGATATGTGCGCAGTTTCTGAACTTACATTGATTGATAAATGGTTTAAATTCTTTAAAACCATTGAGAATCTCCTTGTTACTCAGATTGTCTAAGTGAAACTCACGCACCCCAGGAGAATCAATTAAATCACCACCTGAAGGGATGTGATAGAGTGTAGTGTTGGTTGTGGTGTGTTTTCCTAGTTTGCTTTTGGTCGATATTTCATTTATATGTAAGTTTAACTCAGGAATAAGCTCATTAATTAAAGAAGACTTTCCTACACCTGATTGACCTAAGAAAATATGCTTTTTGTCGTTGAGTTTGGCTCTTAGCGTGTTAATACCTTTTTGTGCTTTCACACTTAAGTAACTCACTTGATATCCGATAGTTTCATACATAAAAAAGTCACTTTTGACTTGATTAATATTGTCACTTAACTCAATTTTATTGACAATAATCTGAATTGGAAGATTATTGTTTTCCGCAATTATTAGATAGCGGTCAATTAAACCAAATTGATAATGTGGCTCTATTGCTACTACCAAGCATAGTTTATTAATATTAGTGGCAATTAATTTATTTGATCGCTTTAAGATATTATCGCGTTCAAGCAATGCAGTGACAACGCCTTCATCGTTATTAGTTGCTTGAAAAATAACTTTATCACCAGCAACTGATAAATCAATATTGCGTCTGGCAGTGCATTGTATAAAGTTACCTGATTTATCTTCTACTAATAGATGTTGGCCATAGCGAGTAATCACTAAACCTATTTGTGCTATGGCATCATGACCTAAATCTTGAGCATCATCTGCTACCTTGTTGACTCTTTTAATGCCCTCAGTTTGAATTTTTTGAATGTTCCATTTTTGTCGACGAGTCAGAGACAAGATGTTATTTTTTAAGTTGGTAGTATTCGTTATTAAGGTATTCTACTACAGATTTTTCCTCATCAGGAAACCAGCTAATACTAAAAGTATGCACGCATCTGCTGACTTGTGCATTGAGTTTTGATAATGTATCTATTTTTCTATTTTTACGTGTATAAAAAGTATTATCGTGTGTCATTATATGACAAGTACTGCAAGATTCATTATGCAGTACTTTGCCATCATTAGCAAATACTGCTGTGGATAATAGTGCGATTATTATTAATATTTTTTTCATTGTATCGCCTCTTTTAAGTGGTTAATACGAATAGATGCACTAGGGTGTGAATCATGAAATGCTGAGTATAGTCTATCTGGAGTCAGTGTTGACGCATTATCGCGATATAGTTTAATTAAACTTGATACCAAATTATTGGCATTAGTGTGTTTTATGGCAAAAGCATCGGCTTCAAATTCGTGTTTACGCGATGAGGCATTGCTGATTGGCTTAATAACAAAACTAAACATCGGTATTATTAAGCCAAACAATACTAAGGCGGTATGGTTGCTTATCTCACTAATACCTAAGCCATAGAAGAACCAAGGCTGCTTGATTAGATAACCCAATAGAGCTAAACCGATTAAAGAGGTTAAAAATGAAATAATTATTTGTTTACGAATATGTTTATGATGAAAATGCCCTAATTCATGTGCTAGAATAGCTTCTATTTCCTTATTTTTCATGTCTTTAAGCAAGGTGTCAAAAAACACAATACGTTTGTTTTTGCCGATGCCGGTAAAGTAAGCATTGCCGTGCGATGAACGCTTAGAGCCATCCATTACAAAAATACCATCACTTTTAAAGCCTGTGCGTTCTAACAGCTTATCAATCTTAGTTTTGAGTTTCTGATTTTTTAAGGGCTTGAATTTGTTAAATAGTGGTGCGATAAAAGTAGGATATAACCACAGCATTAATAAAGAAAAACCTGTGATCACTAACCAAACATATAGCCACCAGTATGTACCTATAGCATTCATTAGATATAAAATGACATATAATAATGGTACGCCAATAACTAAAGCTAATATAAAGCTTTTAAATATATCACTGATAAATGTAGCTATTGTAGTTTTATTAAAGCCAAATTTTACTTCTAAAACAAAAGTGCGGTATAAACTAAATGGTAAATCAATCAGTATGCTAATTACCATTAAACTAATAATAAAACCAACACCAATAACCAGAGTGTTATCTATTAAAGAGCGCCAAATATTATCTAAGTAATCTAATCCACCACCTAATGTCCAAGCCAATAATACTAATGTTGAGAATAGTATCTCTAAGTGGTTAATTTTTAATTTAGCTATAGTATAATCGGCGGCTTTTTGGTGTTGTTTTAAGGTTATTTTTTCCACAAACTCGCCTGGTACTTTGTTAAATGAATTAAGCACGGATTTTACCTGTCGCATATTGAGCCACATCATCGTAACCACATAAGAGAATGTGGCAATTAAAAAAAGTAAAGTAAATAGATTGAATTTCATATCGCTACTGATTATTTTATTGTTTTTTATTGAGTGCGGCTTTACGTGCTAAATTTACAAGAACTTTGCACGCTAATTAATGGTTGAATGATTGGCATTTTTACTAATATCGAGTATATTATCATTGCTATCTAAAAATATTATGAATAAACGAGATTAGTGGCCTGTGCTTGACTTAGGTAAATAAATCCAGTAAGCAAAACAAGCAGTATTGCTTTAATTACTTTATTCATTTTATGCACGTACTTAATAATATTATTTTTATATTAATATTTTTCATATTGATTTACTTTGTGAGGTACGAAAAGATTTTTTATTTTACATATTAATTTAGTAATTAAATACCAAATATTTAAAGTCTTAATAAAAGCCTTCAATTGATATATTGTTGGCTTTGCATCTGATGGTAAGATTTAGCGTAAGAGCTAGTAATTAATTATAGCCCATGTTTTGAGTAATGGATTTTCGTAAAGTTTTTTTTAAATAGCATATGATATGATATGATTACTCAGTTAATATAAAAAAATCTAATTTAAAAAATTATATCTTTAAATCTAGAGCATTCTTTCATAAAATTGATAATTTTAATTTACCTCAATATTAATGCTAACTTTACAGGTCTTTCCATGTGTTTTAGAATGATCATAATGTATAAAAATTTCTTTACTTTATTAACTTTATAACTATTAAAAAATACCATTCTAAAGCTGAACATTTAATTGTAGCTTATTTTTTTTATACATTTAATGGATTATATTTAAATAACATCCAATCCTTTTGTGAAAATTTTTTGTAGAGTAGAGTAGAGTAGAGTAGAGTAGAGTAGAGTAGAGTAGAGTAGAGTAG
>JAQRGB010000012.1:0-30077 GCA_029237605.1 Candidatus Thiodubiliella sp. | reverse complement strand
TTTTTGTAGAGTAGAGTAGAGTAGATTAGATTAGATTAGATTAGATTAGATTAGATTAGATTAGATTAGATTAGATTAGATTAGATTAGATTAGATTAGATTAGATTAGATTTTATTGCATTTATAATTAATATATTATTCATATGACATTGTCTCTAAAAAAGATATATAATTAGCAAAAATTTTTTTAATAGATAAGGAGGGTAATATATGAAGCAATTTGCTTTATTAGTTGTGCTATTAACAACAACAGGTATTGTGGGGGCATCAGTATCAAAGAACCTAGCTTATCCATCTGGGGATGTTTCAGCAAATGATATTATTGCGCAAACTTATTTTGTTAATCATTTCTACTCATTTGATAATTATGGCATTGGTAGAAATGACAAAGATATTACTGCGTTTATTCTTAGGCCTAAAGATTCAAATCCGTTAACAATCACATTAGAGCGTTATTTAACCAATAATCCAAAAAAATCTAGTGTCAATGCGCAGGATTTGGCAATATTTCGCTCAGGCAAACTTAAGAATACAGGCATGCTGATTACTGATTTTGTGGACCAGAATAAATCACAATCTTATGAGATTTTTATTCCAGCTATTCGTAAAGTGCGTCGTTTTGCCCAGCCTGCACGTGATGATGCATGGGGTGGTTCAGATTTTACTTTTGGCGATGTAACCTTGCGTAAGCCAAAGCATGAAACTCATAAACTCTTGGGTAGAACGACTATGTCAAGTTGTTTGAATATTATGCAAAATATTAAACGTAATAAATACACGCAAAATACTGATATTAAGGCCGACTGTTCAGTTAAGGGCAAACAAGTTTATAAACTTAAATCAATTGCTAAAAATACTGATTGGTGGTATGACTATCGTATCAGTTATATTGATATTAAGAGTTTTGCCGATTATCGCACTGAGTATTTTAAAGATGGTAGTAAGGTTAAAATGATTGACAGAAGCTGGACACCATCGGGCCTTAGTGATCCTCGTGCAAGTTATTGGGGTTATTGGTATGGCATAACGCCAGCAACAGGTCATGAGACTTTAGCATTTATTCCATCAAGCGTAACTAAGGTAAACCATAAATACAAGAAAAAGAATTTGTGGTCAACCAAAACATTACGCAGAATACCGCAAAAGATTAAATGATTAACATATTTAAAATAGGAAAAAAATGAAAAATTATAAAAAAATATTAACGATTGTTTTAGTAGTATTATTTACAAACTCATTTGTAATGGCTAAGACCGAAGTAACTGGTAAGTTGACCTACGAAGGTGCAGTTTTTACTAAATCAGGTTCTACTATTGGTGATTCTGGCACGTCAACTACGCCTAATCGTGGCCTTTCTACTTATCAAGGCGTACAAACAACAGATACGCCATCACATAGTTCTGGCGATTCATCTAAATCAGAAATGAAAGCACAGATATTTTTTGATGGTGATGTTAGTGATTCTACTTTTCATATTGAGGTACAAGATGTATTTGATAGTAAGGCAATAGATGGTTATAGTTCTGTTAAGTCTTATACGCAGCGTGATCCATTACGTGAAGCGTATATAGATAGCGAATATGGCGATTGGTCGGTGCGCATAGGTAAGCAGCAAGTAGTTTGGGGTACAGCTGACGGCATTAAGCTTTTGGATTTAATTAATCCGACTGATTATTCAGAAATGGTACAAAATCAAATGGAAGATTCGCGAATTACCACCTGGATGATCAATGCTGAAAAAGACTTAGAAAATGGTGGCAATATTCAAATTATAGTTTCTCAGCCCAAAGAAAATATTTTTGCAGGGATTAATCGTGATATTAATACAAATGTAAGAGGAAACGATGAATCAATGGGAGCAACAGGTGGATTATTCGACGAAACATTAAATAATGGCGTCGATACAGGGCATAGCTTTACGATGAAAGGGCCTGATACTATCACAGGTGAGCGAAATGGTTTTTTAAATATTGTGCCTGATTTAGGTTCTGTAGCAGGGCAGTTTGCTTACGCATTTGGTGGCAAAGGTGCTTTAGGGAGTTCAGGCATGGAAAATTTTATTGTTGGAAATGAAGGTGACGCATCAGGCACATCGTTTGTAAGTTCAACGATGGAACAAATGGCTGGATTTATGGGCGGGGCATTGTCTTCTGGCTTTCAATCAGCTGTTAATAATGTATGGAATGGTTTAGTAAGTAGAATGGGTTCTGCTGCGGCTGTTCGGGACGCATTAGGTTTGGATGGCGCAGAAGCAAAATATTTAAAAGGTTCGCATATGTTGAAATATGGATTTGGCACGTTGTATAATACAAAGCTTGCGGATTACGCAACGAATTCAGAGTAAGTCGGAGGCCAAGCGGTCTTAGGAAGACAAGTCCAAACAGCATTTGAATACATGGATAAAACTCTTCCTAAGACCGCTTGGCCTCCGACTTTCGATACTTTTGTTAATGCTAAATCTCAGTATGCCTATAACATGCCAAAAGATACTGATTTGGACGTTGCTACAAGGTTTAATGGTTCAACACAAGGCGGTCTAAATTACTCAATAAATGCCTCATATAATTATGATAAAAACCCAATTGTTAATTTATCTTGGAAGGGAGACAAAGGTCAAGAACTATCTACTCATAAAGTAGTAAGTGCAAATAAAAATACAAGTTTACAAGTTTACGATCCAACACTTGTAAATCCTGCTAAAGATACATTTATTGCCACTGATACCAATGGCCTTTATGGTGGTTCTGGTGGTTCTGGAGCGGCAACTTTGCAGTTCTTACAAGAAGTTAAACGAGTTAAGCAGTTAGGCGGTTCATTTGATGCAGCAATTGAAACCAAAATACTAGGTCCAATAGTTTTTCGTGGTGAAACACTTTATACTAAGGATGGTTACTCACCGATAATGGCTTTAGATAAATTAGCAATTGGTGATTTAGTAGGTTCATTGCAAATGAGAAAAGCCGATAGATTTAAGTATGTGTTGGGCGCTGATATTACCTTGTTGAAAAATATGCTGATTTCGGCTCAGTTTATTCAAGATAGAAACTTAGATTATGTAGATGATGACAGTGGGTACACCGCAGATTATTCAACTATGAGCTTATCTAATGGTTTTCATAAATCTGAAAAGAATAAAGAGTTCTATTCTTTATTCTTTTCAAAGCCATTTGGTTTATCTGGTGAACATAGATGGAATAATATCTTTATGTTTGAAGAAAATGGCGGTAAGTGGAATCGATTAGATGCTGAGTTTTCTATTAATGATAATATGCAGGTAACGATTGAATACAATAAATATTGGGGTGATGAAAATACGCAGTTTGGACAGTTGAAAAATTCGTCTAATGTTCAAACTGGTATTAAATATTTATTTTAATATTTAATGATTTAAGGCCCGCTTAAAGTGGGCCTTTTTTTATGCATACAAATAACTTAATAAAAAGAATGAATTAATGCAATGAATCCAAATAAAAATTATGAATAATTTTGCACAAAAATACGCTAAATTTGCTGTCGATAATCGTAAGTTGTTATTGGTAATAATGGTGATCTTTACGTTGTTATCAGTTTTCTTTATTAAAGATTTAGATATTCGTAATGATCCTGATACCTTGTTGCCAGAATCTAATCGCTATGTGGCAACTAATGCTTATGGAGAGCAAAAATTTGGTTTTGGTAATATTATGGTAATGGGTTTTATTCTAAAAAATTGTGTGGGCGGCGATAGTCCTTATGCTGATGCTGATAAGATTGTACGTTTTGATCTAAAAACAGGATTGAGAATTGATGAGTCTGACGCTATGAAAATAACTCAAAAAATCTGTGAAAAAGCAGGCGGCTCATGGGAAATTACAAATGATGTGTATCAGCCGTGGTTTATTAATATGGTACAAAAAGCACATAATGACATGGTTACACTTAAACATGCACGTGGCAAAAACTTTATGGACATTGCTGCTCAAAAGATTAAATATATGGGTACCAAT
This sequence comes from Candidatus Thiodubiliella sp., assembly GCA_029237605.1. GTDB lineage: Bacteria > Pseudomonadota > Gammaproteobacteria > PS1 > Pseudothioglobaceae > Thiodubiliella. Next base: position 26,091 of record JAQRGB010000012.1, on the reverse strand, counting down.
ACAGATGGCGTGTTGAAATTTGAGCGTTTAATTCCTGTGCAAGGTATTAGTAATAATAAAGCTAAAGCTACAAAACAACTGGCACATTTAAAAAAAGGTATTGAGACAAACCCAGTACTTGCGCCGATGTTAATGCTTAAGCAAGATAAAGATGGTCGTAGGTGTGAGTTTGCACAAGGTAAATGGTATGATGATTCTGCGTGTAAAGCGAAAGGTTTTTTTATCATTGGTGATTATGCTGATACAGTTAAAACTGATTATCTACCTTGGGTTTCATCTGTGGTTGAGATAGTTAATGATATTAAAGCCAAGCATGGCGATAGAGTAGAAGTGCGTATTGCAGGCGAGCCATATTTTTTAGCATTCATGCTATATGAATTAGTGCAGAAATGGTGGCTATTTCTAATTTCATTTTTGATTGTAGCGGCGATGTTATGGAAACTCAACAATGGATGGCGTGGCGCAGTATTTCCGCTGATTGGTGTGTTTTCAACTATCCTTATTACGTTAGGATTAATGGGTTTTAGCCAATATAAATTAACCACTATGATGGTATTAACGCCAATGTTATTATTGGCAATTGGTACAGGACATGCGGTTCAAGTTGTTAGGCGTTATTTAAATGAATTACATATTAAAGAGATGACTCCTATTCATGCGGCACAGAATGCTATTACGACTACTATTGTGCCAGCAACATTGGCTATTATTACAGATATGGTTGGTTTTTTTACTTTGTCATTTGTAGATATATCATTTTACAAGGCGTATGCGTATTTTGGCATGTTTGGTATGATGACTATTTTATTTACCACCACTACGATAGCACCAATTTTGATGGCAACTTTTTGTTCAAAAGATTTGGTTAAAGACAAAGAAAAATATTTATGCCAAAATTCTAAGTTTGAGACTGTAATGGCAAATAGTTTAACTAATGTAGTTACCACAAAGTTAAAGATTATTCCAATTGCATTAGTGGCAGCATTATTGACCTGGAGTGCGATACAAACAAAAATTTTTATGCCAACAGATAAAACCTTAATGCCAGGGTTAGAGATAGGTATTAATTATTCTCGTGCGGCATTTAAATATGAATCTGATGCGAATGTTGATTTGCGCCGTTTAGGCGAGGTAATGCCAGGAGTAATATCAGTGAATATTCCGATCAAGGGTAAGGCTAAGTACTTCCCGATGCTACCAGTTTGTACCTATAATGATTTACAAATTAAAAATGTTAAGTGTTGGAATGAAGATGAGGATGCGCCACAAGGTGCATTTAATAATGCTGAAGTACAAACAGCAATTGAGAAAACCGAAGATTGGATGAGAGCACATCCAAATATTGGCTTTACTGGTTCGTATATTCAGTTTATGAAAATTATCAAGTCGGAGGCCAAGCGGTCTTAGGAAGACAAGAGCCAAATCTTAAATACTTCCATATACCGAATACAGAGTTTATAGCTAATAATATGGATGTGTATGGTGACACTAAAGATAAAGCTTGGGTTCCAGATGCTAATGAGATTGTTACGGGTTTTAATGGCTTGTTAGAAGCTAATACCAATCAAGGTGATTTAGATTCATTTGTAGATAAGGATTGGAACGAAGGTGTGATTATGGGTTTTGTAAATACACTGGATCCAGTGAAAACTCATCAAACAGTTAAAGATATTCAGCAGTTTTTTAAAGATCATGAAAATAAAAAAGGTTTTAATTTAGTTGATTGGGGTTATAAGTCTGGAACGACATGGCTACGATCCGACTTGTAAAATTGTACAAATAGAAGATACTGATACTAATACAGTATCAGTCGGTGGTTTTTTAGGTGCGACAGAAGCCACACATGATATTGCTGCAGTTGAATATCTTAAATCACCACTTGTCACTGCTTTGGCTATTTTTGTGATTGCGACGTTAATATTTTGGTCGCCATTAATTGCTGCTATCTTAACCTCAACACTACTCATCACATTATTTGGTCAATACGGATTAGGTGCATATTACACTAGTGTTGAAAACTGGTCAGGCAACTTACACTTTGCTACATTGGTGTCGCTATCTATTTCTATGGGCCTAGGCGTGGACTACGGCGTTTACATGATATTCCGACTCAAAGAAGAAATGAAAGCCACAGGTGGTCAATGGATTGAATCTATTAGAAATACATTAAAAACTACAGGTGCCGCCGTGTTTGCGTCTATTATTGTGCTTATAGCGAGTTTCGTTCCGTTATTAATGACTCAGCTGGCTAATACTTGGGCACTTGGTGTATTTATATCCGAAGCGTTGATTATTGATATGGTGTTGGCATTAACTATTATTCCATTATTAGTTTATGTTTTTAAGCCAAAATATGTATTCGGCAAGAAGTAGTTAGCATTAACAACAAAGCATAAAAAAGGTTTGTTATAGCAAGCCTTTTTTTATTATTGAAAAGATAATTTACTCAAGTATAATTTAAAAATTATTTTTATTTATTTATTTATGGCGTTAATTGTTCAAAAATATGGCGGTACTTCAGTTGGTTCAATAGAACAGATTAAGGCTGTTGCTGAAAAAATAAAAGCTTTTGCTGATATGGGTAACAAGTTGGTTATTAGCGTGTCTGCAATGAGTGGTGAGACCAATCGTATGAATATCTTAGCACAAGAAATTCAAGATACGCCGTCTTTAAGAGAAATGGACGTCCTATTGTCTACAGGTGAGCAGGTAAGTATATCCTTACTTTCTATGGCGTTGCAACAGATTGGCTGTGATGCAATTTCTTATACTGGATCACAAGTCAGAATTACTACAGACTCTGAATATGGCAAGGCACGCATTAAGTCAATTGATGATCAGCGTATTTACACTAGTCTTGATGAAGGTAAAGTTGTAGTAATAGCAGGTTTTCAAGGTATAGATGAGAATGGCAATATTACTACATTAGGGCGTGGTGGCTCAGACACCACAGCGGTTGCTTTAGCAGCGGCATTAAAAGCCGATGAATGTCAAATTTATACTGATGTTGACGGGGTTTATACTACTGATCCTCGCATTGAGCCTAATGCTAGAAAAATGAAGTTAGTGAGTTATGAAGAGATGCTGGAAATGGCATCACTTGGTTCAAAAGTTTTACAGATTCGTTCAGTTGAGTTTGCATCAAAATACAAAGTTCCTTTAAGGGTATTATCATCTATGATTGATAATCCAACAGGAACATTAATTACTAGTGAGGAAAGAATTATGGAACAAGCAGTTATATCGGGGATTGCACATAATAAAAATGAGGCAAAATTAAGTTTAATTGGTGTACCAGATGAGCCAGGTATTGCGCATAAAATTTTAAAACCTATTAGTGAGGCAAACATTGAAGTGGATATGATTGTGCAAAGTGTATCAGCGCGTGAAGGCTTGACAAATTTTGCTTTTACTGTGCATAGAAACGACTTTAATAAGGCGCAAGATATTTTAGAAAAAGTTCGTGGTGATTTGAATGCCAAGTTAGTGCAAAGCGATGATGCAGTAGTCAAGGTATCTTTAGTGGGTATCGGTATGCGTTCACATGCAGGAATTGCCACACAGATGTTTGAAGTATTGCATCGAGAGAATGTGAATATTCAAATGATTTCTACCTCTGAGATTAAAATATCAGTTGTGATTAATGAAAAATATTTAGAATTAGCAGTACGATCATTGCATAGTGCTTTTAATTTGAGTGAATAATAAGATTATGCTAGGACTTGATACTAGAGATAGCTGCATTTTAGTGATAAATATTTTGGGAATAAATGGAAAATAGTATAAGAAATGAAAAATTTTGATGATAGAGATGGTTTAATTTGGTTTGATGGGCAATGGATTGATTGGCGTGATGCTAAAGTTCATGTGTTAACGCATACACTGCATTACGGCATGGGTGTGTTTGAAGGCATTCGTGCCTATTCAACTGATAATGGCACAGCCGTATTTCGCATTGAAGAACATACAGATAGATTGTTTAATTCTGCCAAAATTCTGAATATGGATATTGGTTATTCTAAAGATGAAATCAACCAAGCACAAAGAGAAGCCGTGACTAAGAATAATTTAGATAGCGCTTATATTCGTCCAATGTGTTTTTATGGCTCAGAAAGCATGGGCTTGCGTGCTAATGACTTAAAAGTTCATACCATTATAGCTGCGTGGGAGTGGGGCTCGTATCTGGGTGAAAATAATATGAAGAATGGTTTACGTATTCGCACATCGAGTTATACAGGTCATCACGTCAATATTACTATGACCAAAGCAAAGGCTAATGGTAACTATATTAATTCGATGTTAGCATTACAAGAGGCATTGACAGATGGCTATGACGAGGCTTTATTGTTAGATGTTGATGGCTTTGTTGCAGAAGGCAGTGGTGAAAATATTTTTATTATTCGTGATGACGTCATCTATACTCCTGATTTAACTTCAGCGTTGGCAGGAATTACCCGTGATACGATTACTACTTTAGCAATTGACTTAGGTTATAAAGTAATTGAAAAACGTATTACCCGTGATGAAGTGTATTGTGCTGATGAGGCATTTTTTACTGGTACAGCAGCAGAAGTAACCCCAATTCGTGAGTTAGATAATCGTACGATTGGTATAGGTATGCGTGGGCCAATTACTGAAAAACTACAAACATTATATTTTGATTGTGTACATGGTCGTAATGACAAATATAAACAATGGATTAGTAAAGGAAGGTGTTAATATGCTAAATATTGTAAATTTGCAACAAAGAAATATAAGTCATAATGTAGTAGATAGTAATGACTTACCTATATATTGCTCTTTTAAGGATGCTAAGCAGTTGAATATGCACCCTAAAGTGTATATGCAGTTTAATGAGCAGGGAAGTGCTGTTTGTCCTTATTGTGGCTTAAAATACGAGTTAATCTAAAGCCATCTTGCTTTTAAACAATTTTTATTTATGGTTAGATCAGCCAAGAATATCGTTTTAATTGGCCCAATGGGCTCTGGTAAGACATCAGTTGGTCGCCGACTTGCCTGTGTATTAAAACGTGATTTTTTTGACACAGATTTTGAGATAGTAGCGCATACTGGCGTGGCAATCGATTATATTTTTGACATAGAAGGCGAAGATGGGTTTCGTCAGCGTGAAATACAAATGCTTAATAATTTATGCAAAATCCCTAATATAGTGATTGCTACAGGTGGTGGTATAGTTATTAAAAAAGAAAATCAAGTCGGATCGTAGCCAAAAAGAATGTTTTGTGGTGTATTTATTATCTAGTGTTAGGCAACTGGTTAAGCGTACTGCTAAATCTAGAACGCGACCTTTATTAGAGCAGTCTGATGACAGAGAGAAAACACTGCGTGATTTATTAGTAGCTAGAGAAGGATTTTATCAAGATGTGGCAGATGTGGCAGTTGATACCACAGGCAAGAAATTATACTCTATCATTAATGAAATTAAAAAAGCTGTGAATAAATGAAGATTATTCTAATAATGACTATATTATTAAGCGCCCTAAATGTCCAGGCGTTAACTAAGCAAACTTTTGTTGAGCGCTTGAGAACAACTCATCCTTTTTTCAATCAGCAAATGCTATTTAGTAAGATTAAACTAATTGAAAAACGTGCTACTAGAGCAAATGAAGATTGGGTAGTTGCAATTAAAAGTTTATATAAAAATGAAAATGACGCCACTAACGCATCTCTTTCTACTACTTATGAGCGCTTAGATACCACATCTATTGGAATTTCCACAACTAAGAAAAACATCAACACAGGTAGTGATATTACCATTAAACATACTTGGAAAGATAAGAGCAAAGGTGTTAATAACACTAAAAATGAATTTTCAATTGATTATACTTATCCATTACTGCGTAATAAGGATGGTATTAACGACCGCTTGAACTTTGATATAGCGCAAATTTATATTAATCAGAATGCTTTGCAGCGATTAGAAACAGAAGAAGACTTTATCTTGGGTAAGTTAAGTCGTTTTATTGATTTGGCGTATGCGCAAGAACAACAGTTAATCAATGAGCATAGATTATTATTGGCCGAAAAAGAATTAGTGCTAGCAAAGAAAAAATACGCTGCTTCAGTGATTAAAAAGGTGGATGTTTTATTGCAGCAAGACGCTTATCAGACAGCAAATCAAAAACTGTTACAAGCACAGCAGGACTTAGTAATTGTGCGTCACGAAATTGCTATTACACTGGATTTAGATTTAGATAAAGTGATATCTAGCATAGATTTGTATAAAACTTATAGCCCCAATGAAATAATACTAAAGGAGTATTTGTTAAAGAATTCTAGAGTGTTAAAAATCAATAATTTATTACAAAAAATATTAAAACGCCGATTGCGTAGTTTTAAAAATGAGTCTAAAGCAGAGCTAGATTTAAATTTGGGCATTAGTAGCGCTGGAGAAAATGTTAATTATTCAAAATCACTTAGCAATCAAAGCACAACTTGGAAGGCAGGATTAAGTTTATCTTATCCAATAGGCGGTATCAAGGCTGATAGTGATATTGAAAAAACCAATATAGAGTTGGAAAGCTCAGTGCAATTTAAACGTGAGCAATTGTTAAATATTTATATACAGGCAAAGACATTAAAGAAAAAAATACAATTGTTGAAGAAAATATTACAGTCTAATCAGGCGCAAATCAAAATAGCTAAAGCACGCACTATTGAAGAAAAACAGCGCTACAATAATGGTAATGGACAAGCGAGTTTTGTTATTAATGCGCAAAATAATGAGCAAGTCGTAAGACTGCGTTATGCACAAGTTGCTAAAAATTATCAAAAGTCAGTGCTTGAATTTCAGGCTACAATTGATCACCTAGTAAGATAGACTTTGTATAATTATGAGCGCTCATTAAAAATTATGCAAAACCTACTGTGATTAAATATCAAATAATACCTAAAGACATTAATGCACATGTATTTCAAGTATTTATAACATTGAATAACCCTAATCCATTAGGGCAAGTTTTTTCATTGCCAAACTGGGTTCCAGGCAGTTATTTAATTCGTGATTTTGCCAAGCATATTGTCAGCATTCGGGCATACAGTTATGATAAGCCTGTTAGGATTAAAAAGTTAGATAAGAATCACTGGATTACCCACCCATGTGCCGAAAGTATTGTTTTAGAATATGAGGTCTATGCCTTTGACTTATCAGTACGTTGTGCTTATTTAAGTAATCAACGAGCATTCTTTAATGGTAGTAGTGTGTTTTTAAAGCCTATTGGCTTTGAAAATGATGCTTGCGAAGTACAAATCAGCTACCCAATAGACAAGGTACTGGGTGATTGGGCGTGCGCTACTAGTTTAATACTAAAAGACAAGCAACAAGATGTTGAAATTTATACAGCTAATAATTATTTAGATTTAATTGACAATCCTGTGGAAATGGCTGACTTCACACGTTTTAAATTCAATGTAGCAAATACCCCACATGTAATGACGATTACTGGTGAACATTCGACCAATATTGAGAGGCTAAAATCTGATTTAATACGTATTTGCGAGCATCATATTGGTTTTTTTGGTGGAAATATTCCGTTTAATGATTATTTATTTTTAACCTTAGTAACGAGTAAAGATTATGGCGGGTTAGAGCATAAAAAATCTAGTAGTTTGATTTGTGCCAGAAAAGAGTTACCGACTTTAAAACAAAAAGACATTACACCTGAGTATACGCGTTTTTTGGCACTTTGTTCACATGAGTATTTTCATGCTTGGTGGATCAAAACTATTAAACCTGCCAGTTTCCACAACATAGATATGAGTCGCGAGAACTATACTGAGCAACTATGGATATTTGAAGGCTTTACTTCTTACTATGATAAACTGTCACTATTGCGCGCTGGGATACTTTCTATTGAACAATATCTTACGCTATTTGCACAAACTATTAGCAAAGTTCAAAAGGGGAGTGGACGTTTTAAGCAGTCAATAGCAGAGTCAAGCTTTGATGCGTGGACAAAATTTTACCAACAAGATGAAAATGCACCAAATGCAATTGTTAGCTATTACACTAAGGGTGCGTTATTAGCATTTGTGCTCGATATTGAAATACGTAGGCGTAGTAGCAATAAACATTCATTAGATGATGTATTGCGCCTGATTTGGGACAATTACCAAGCCTCTGGATTAGAGGATAATACCGTGCAAAAAATTATTAAACATATGACACAAAGTGACTTCAGTCAGTTTTTTGATGCGTATTTATACGGTGTGGAGGAATTGCCTCTCAAAGAGGCCTTTAAGTATGTTGGTGTAAATTGTGAATTTAGCTATAAAAAAGATGATTTATCGAAGTTTGGCATAGGTATTAATAAAATACAGGAATATGCAATTATTACCCATATTTTTGATACGTCTTGCGCTCAAACAGCAGGTCTATATGTTGGTGATAAAATTATTAGTATTAACGATAACAAAGTACTTGCTAAAGACTTAAGTAAAAGATTTGGCATTTATGGCGAAGGAGATAGTATTAAAATAAATATTTTAAGGGATGAGTTGCCAAGTGATATACAATTAATAATCACTTTTTGTGATAAAACGCATTGCATTTTGATGCTTGACACTAAAGTGAATAAGGCGACTTTAAATCAACGAAAACAATGGGCGTCTCACTATGAAACAACAAAATAAATCCACTTTAGCGGCCGCTATTGGTAATACTTTAGAATGGTATGATTTTGCAATTTATGGTTATTTTGCAGTGGTTATGGGAAATCTTTTTTTCCTGGTGACAACCCATCGCTATCACTGTTTGCATCATTTGCTGTATTTGCTTCCGGTTATTTAGCACGTCCATTGGGCGCTATTATTTTTGGATATATTGGAGATAAAATTAGCCGTAAAAAAGCATTATTGTATTCAATTATTTTGATGGCACTTTCTTCTACTGCTATTTCACTTCTACCCAGTTATGAGCAAATGGGGGTATGGGCAAGTATATTACTTATTATTTTGCGTATTTTAGGTGGTATATCAGTAGGCGGAGAATACACTTCATCTGCTATTTATGTTATGGAAACTAATCATAAAAATCAAAATTCAAAACTTGCTTTAGTTGTGGTTGGTGCAGTATCAGGTTTTTTATTAGGCTCATTAGTTAGTTTATCAATTAATCACTTTTTAACCGATGAGCAAGTATATTCTTGGGGATGGAGAGCGGCATTTTTCTCTGGTATTATTATTTCTTTAGTTGGGATTTGGTTAAGAGAACATATGCCAGAAATTACCCTTAAAGAAAATAAAGAAATACCAATTAAAACCTTATTTTATAAACATAAGTCACTGGTTTTACAAAATATTGGGCTCGAATTATTAAATTCAATTTTATATTATATTTTATTTGTCTATACTATTTCTTGGTTAACGGAGCAAATGAATATCTCAAAAGAGATTGCGCTTGATATTAATCTTATTTCACTTATTGTGTTGATAATTGCAATTTTGATAGGAGGATATTTAGGAGATAAGTTTAATGCAAAGCGTATTCTTAATATTTCTTTTAGCGCAATTAGCGTGCTTGTCTATCCTTTATTTTGGCTTATTTCTCATCAAGATCCTATATTAATATTAATTGGTGAAGTAACACTTGCGCTATTGATGGGTGTAGGGTTTCCTTGTGCTTTAAGACTGCAAATTAGCAATATACCAAAATCAATTCGTGCTAGTGGTGTTGCAATCAGTTATAATTTAACTGCAGGTATTTTTGGCGGCACTGCTCCTTTAATAGCTAGTTGGATTTCGTTAGAAACACATAATAGCTTGTTCTTTACATTTTATATTAGTATTGCTGGCATTATTAGTTTAATTGCATTAAACACTATGAAAGTTTCTGCAAAAGAGTAGCCTTATAATTACTCCTTATTTTTTATGTAGACTGAATGTAATTGCTAGATGACAATATTGTTTCTATATTTTTGATGACTAAACTACGAGGCGTTACCTCTTTTAAAAGAGAAAAAATGCTACTTTTGCCAACATAGAAAATAATAAGTTATGCACTCTCTATAAATACATCTTTATGCTATTTATTTATAATCTCAGTAAACACGCATCCTGTTTTTAAATAGTTTGTCCTTCATTGAAAATTTTACCATTCTAATACTTTTCTCTTTAAATTATAAGCTGTCAATGACATTGTATTACGATAGAATGCTAGCGAAACTTCTACAATATCAGTATCAATCCTATATGGCTAGCTTTTTAAGTATTTTAAAGAACTACTCAAACTAAAATGATCACCAGCCAATATGTTTGCATAAACTTTGCCTGCTATTGTTATATCTTGTACAAATAGCAATAAGTAACTTGTGATGATTAAAGTAATATTCATTTTAATAATTTAATTTTTTAAACCATATTGCAATATTGCTAATTACGATAGTATAAAATAAAAATTATTGCCTAGTGTAATAGCCAGGAGTGCCGTTAGATAGACTGTAAAATTCCACAAATGATAAATCTAAAGTTACCTAAGTTATTGTTAAAACCAGTTGGACGAGCAATCGCTGATTTTAGTATGATTAAAACTGGTGACAAGATTTTATTAGCAGTGTCAGGTGGCAAGGATTCACTTAGTTTATTTTATATTTTGCGTCATTTTCAGGCAACCTCACCAGTGAAGTTTAAATTAGGTGTAGTGACGATTGACCCACAAGTGGAAGGTTTTGAACCACAGGCATTAGAGGTTTTTTTTAAGAAGTTTAATACACCTTATTTTTTTGAAGTATTTCCTATTTTAGAACAGGCAAAAAAAAGTATGAATGGGGACTCTTATTGTTCATTTTGTGCACGTATTAAGCGCGGTTTGATGTATAAAGTAGCGCGCATAAAAGGTTATAATGTGTTGGCTTTGGGGCAGCATTTGGATGATTTGTGTGAAAGCTTAATAATGTCAATGTTTCATAACGGTAAGATTCAAACAATGAAAGCACATTATATTAATGATAGTAAAGATTTACGTATTATTCGCCCGATGGCGTATGTGCGTGAGCGGCAGTTAGTCGATTTTGCTAAGTCTGCTGATTTGCCAGTGATAGCAGATTCGTGCCCAGCGTGTTATAAAATGCCGAGCGAACGTGAGTATTTTAAAAAGTGGTTGCTAAGTGAGGAAAAGCGTGTACCAAATTTATATAAGAACTTACTTAGTGCAATGAAACCGATACTAGATGAAGTGAGCAAGATTTAGCGATAATTAAATTATATTCTTAAAATTGACATTAATGATTCTAATTAAATCAAAATATCTGACTGCTTATTTTTTTGTATTTATCTAATAGCTGACACAAGCGTATCGTGAATAACAATAGTAAAATTTATTTCCATAGCTTAAATAAAGCATAGATTGATTAAAAAATTATTAATTGAAATAGGTAATGGCTTAATTTATCCTGGTATGAAAATTATGGGACTTATATACCTAAATCTACAAAATCACTCACAACCCTTTACAAATAAAGGAATATTGTCTTTATTTTTGTTTCAAAAGTGGCATAATAATTTACAAATAATACAAAAATGTTTGACTTATAAAAACAGCAAAAAAACTGGACAGAAGATATGGGATACACCAGTTAGTGGTAGGCTGTTTGAAGAGTCTTGTAAAATTCTAATAAAAAATGGATTTTCAATAAAATGGATAGATAAAATTCCAGCAGTTAAACAATGTGATAGTAATTTATCCGCTTATAGCAAGCAAGAGACGGACTCAAAAGAATTATTGTATCTTTATAATAAACCACCGATTGTTGTTGTAAATACTTATCAATCCAAAGAAATTAAAATTGTAGCAAAAGCCAAAAGAAAATATAAATATGCATGTAATTTATGTGGCAATATATTATGTGGCAAATATGGAGTTAAGGCTTTTTGTATAGATTGTAATGCTATTTTTCTAGAAAGTTAAAATTTAAGATTACTATGAGTCATTTAAGGCAGTTAGAAAAAATACTAAAAGAGATACTATTATTATCCAAACCAAAGGATAAAGTTAAATATAAAAACAAGAAGCCATATAAATTTGAGAAAAATCAAAAATGGCGACTTGATAAAAAACTTGAAAAATGGATTTTGTAGATTTAGATATATAATTCCTAAAATTATTATTACATAATATATTTAAAAAAAATGTCAAATATACGTGCTATTGTCTAACCTACATTTAAATTGAAGGTATAATTTTTTCAATGAATTTTATTGAAGACATAAGAAGTATTTTTGAGCGTGACCCTTCAGCGAGGAATATTTTTGAAGTAATAACTACTTATTCCGGTGTGCAAGCTATGTTGTTTTATCGTTTAGCGCACAATTTATGGGTGCTGAAACTTAAGTGGTTAGCACGGTTTATTTCAATGATTGCTAGATGGCTAACAGGTGTTGAAATTCATCCTGCGGCGAAGATTGGGCGTCGATTTTTTATTGATCATGGTATGGGAGTTGTGATTGGCGAAACTGCTGAGATTGGTGATGATTGCACGCTTTATCACTGCGTTACCTTAGGTGGTACGACATGGAAGAAAGGAAAACGTCATCCGACATTGGGTAATAATGTAGTAATTGGCGCAGGCGCTAAAATATTAGGCCCAATTACTTTAGGTGATAATGTACGTGTAGGCTCTAATTCTGTTGTGGTTAAGTCAATTAGCAATGGACAAACTGTTACTGGCGTACCTGCTAACGTGCTGAAGAATGTCAAAATTCAATCAGATAGTTTTGATTCTTATGCGGTAGATGTAAATATTGATGATCCTAAAATTAAGGCAATTAACTCAATTTTGCTACACTTACAAGACATAGATGCACAATTACAGAAAGTGTCAAAAGAGTTAAATATTAAAGAAGGAAAAAATAATACAATTAGTATTAATAATTTAGAAATAGAAAGTAAGTAAAACATATTTTTTTTACCTTACTAAAATACTAATGTATAATTGTTTTTATTTAAATAAATAATTATGCAGATTAGTACAAAAGGACGTTATGCAATAACAGCAATGCTAGACTTAGCAAGTGATAATTCTGGAGGGCCTATTACTTTAAGTGTTATTTCGCAAAGACAACTCCTTGGCTCACAGAACGACATGGCTACGATCCGACTTTAAATTACGTAATGCAAATTTGGTAAAAAGTGTGCGTGGGCCTGGTGGCGGTTATTTGCTTAATGCATCAATAAAAGATATTAATTTAGCGCAAATTATTGAAGCAGTTGACGAGAACATTGATTTGCGTCGTTGTAAAGGACTTATTAATTGTAATGCTGGTATACAGTGTATTTCTCATCAATTGTGGTGTGAGGTGAGTGGGCAAATTAGAGAATTTTTAAGTAATAAAACTTTAGAAATGATAATTAATAATCACAAAGGAATATAATTAATGAAAAAGCCTATTTACATGGATTACTCTTCAACTACTCCAGTTGATAAACGCGTTGCTTCGATAATGATGAAATATCTTACTATGGATGGTGAATTTGGTAATCCAGCGTCTAATTCACATTATTATGGCTGGAAAGCAGATGAAGCAATAAAGACTGCCAGAAAACAAGTGGCAGATTTGATTGGTGCAAATCCAAAAGAGATTGTTTGGACATCAGGTGCAACTGAGTCTAACAACTTAGCTATCAAAGGCATTGCACATTTTTATAAGAATAAAGGCAAGCACATTATTACGCTAAAAACAGAACATAAGGCAGTATTAGATACTTGTCGTCAGCTTGAACGTGAGGGTTATGAGGTCACTTATTTAGACCCGATGATAAATGGCTTATTGGATTTTAATGTTTTAGAGAATGCAATACGTGAAGATACGATATTGGTTTCTATTATGCATGTCAATAATGAAATTGGTGTAATTCAAGATATTAAAACAATTGGTAATATTTGTCGTAAACATAAAATATTTTTTCATGTTGATGCGGCACAATCAGCAGGAAAAGTGAAAATTGACTTATCAAGTTTATCGGTTGATTTAATGAGTTTTTCAGCGCATAAAGTATACGGCCCAAAGGGCATTGGCGCTTTGTATGTACGCCGTAAACCACGCATTCGTGTGGAAGCACAAATACACGGCGGCGGCCATGAGCGTGGTATGCGTTCAGGTACACTAGCGACCCATCAAATAGTTGGCATGGGCGAAGCATTCTGTATTGCTAAGGCTGAGATGAGCGAAGAAAATAAAAGAAGTTTTATCTTGCGTGACCGTCTATTAGCAGGCTTTGCTGATATGGAGGAAGTGGTGATTAATGGTGATTATAAGCAACGTAGTTCATGTAATTTAAATATTAGCTTTAACTATGTAGAAGGAGAATCACTAATGATGGCAATTAATGATATTGCTGTTTCATCTGGTTCGGCATGTACTTCTTCCAGCCTAGAGCCATCATATGTGTTGCGCGCACTAGGTTTGAGTGATGAATTAGCACACTCATCTATTCGCTTTACTATTGGTCGTTTTACTACTAAATCTGATATTGATAAGACAATTACTTTGGTACGCGATAAAGTGAAAAAATTGCGTGACTTGTCTCCGTTATGGGATATGTATAAAGATGGTATCGATATTAGTAAAGTCGAATGGGCTGCACATTAATATCAATTCAAAATACTACTACATTATTTGTTTTAATTTGAATTAAATATACATTTATTTATTTATTTGTTTGTTTGTTTGTTTGTTTGTTTGTTTGTTTAAGTTCTTTGTATACTTACTTTTTTTATATGGGTATTGATTAGAAATTAACAATAATAAATTTTAGGAATAATAATATGGCATATGGTAAAAAAGTATTAGATCATTATGAAAAACCACGCAATGTTGGTGTTTTAGATAAAGATGCTAAAAATGTTGGCACAGGTATGGTGGGAGCACCTGCTTGTGGTGATGTAATGCGTTTGCAGATTCAGGTAGATGAAAATGGTGTGATTGAGAAAGCTAAATTCAAGACTTATGGCTGTGGATCTGCTATTGCAGCAAGTTCATTATTAACAGAATGGGTGAAAGGCAAGACTTTAGATGAGGCAGCTACTATTAAAAATACAGATATTGCTGATGAATTGGAGTTACCACCGGTTAAGGTACATTGTTCAGTATTAGCTGAAGATGCGATTAAAGCGGCAATTAGCGATATAAAAATAAAAAATAAACTTTAATTATGGCAATTACTTTAACTAATGTTGCTAAACAACGTATTGTTGACTTTTTAGCTAACCGTGGCTCAGGCATTGGTGTTCGTCTATCTGTGCAAACCACAGGCTGTTCTGGTTTGGGATACAATATAGAATTTGTTGATATCGTAAATGATAACGATATTATCTTTGAAAGCAATAGTGTGAAAATTATTGTTGATGCTAAAAGCCTTATTTATTTAGATGGCACAGAAGTAGATTTTGTTAAAGAAGGATTAAATGAGGGATTTGAGTTTAACAATCCGAATGCTAAGGCTAAATGTGGTTGTGGTGAATCGTTCACGGTTTAATATTTTTTTGTTATGCAAAATTACTTTGAATTATTTCACATATTGCCTAATTTTGTAATAGATTTGAACACTTTAGAGAAAACTTATCAGATACAAGTTGCACAACAGCATCCCGATAAATTTGCCACCAAAAGTAATAAAGAAAAAATGATAGCTATGCAGAATACTTCGTTGATTAACACTGCTTTTGACACATTACAATCACCACTACTGCGTGCTACTTATTTATTAGAATTACAAGGCATTAATGCTTTTAATGAGAAAGACACGAACATGGACGTGAGTTTTTTAATGAACCAAATCGAACTTAGAGAATTATTAGAAGAGATAAAAATAACAAAAAATAAAGTGGCTTTAGATAATTTTATTAAAGATATTACTAATAAAATAAAGAGAAATATTTATAAAATTCAAATATCGTTTGAACGTAATATATTGGATTCTGTTAAAAAATTGGTTAGAGAATTGAAGTTTTATATGCAATTAAATATACAGGCGAATCAGTTAATAGACGAATGGTTATGAATCAAAAATTTGATACAAAAATGGAATTTGTAAAGAAAATAATCAAAGATATTTTTTCTGTTAGATAATTCCTCGTTGCTATTAATGACTAGATAGTGAATGCTGAAAAATAAAAAAAATATTAAGTATTGATAATGGCGTGCAAATAAATAAAACTATCAATATATTTAACAATAGAGGGTTGTATAATGTTTATAATAATTTTTCCGATAAAAAGAGTGCTAAATTGTTATTTAGAGTAATTAAAAAATAGTAATAATAGATACGGAATAAAAATGTATACCGATTACAATTTTGGGTTTGAAAATATACTTTGTACTGCTTTTGATAAAATTTTAAATCATATAGCTTTCTCTACAAAATAATGGCATAATGGCATAATGGCATTATTGCAAATCTCAGAACCAGGGCAAACTAGTGCGCCACATCAGCATAAAATGTCTATTGGCATTGACTTAGGCACGACTAATTCTTTAGTAGTGTCTGTGCAAAGTGGAGAAAGCAGGGTGCTAATAGATGAGAATAATAAGGCGATTTTGCCTTCGGCAGTACATTGCGGAAAAGGTAATAAACTGACAGTTGGATATGAGGCTTTACTTTATGCAAAGACCGATCCAACAAATACTATTCTATCAGTTAAGCGCTTTATGGGTCTTAATTATGCAGAGGTTAAATCGTTTAAAAATTGCCCATATAATTTAGTGAAAAATGGCAATAATGTGCAATTTCATACGGCAATGGGAGATTTGTCTGCTGTGGAAATTTCATCAATAATTCTAACTTCTCTTAAAAAACGTGCGAAAAAGTCCTTAGGTGGTAATTTAATTGGCGCAGTGATTGCCGTTCCTGCTTATTTTGATGATGCACAGCGACAAGCTACTAAAGATGCGGCAATATTGGCAGGTCTAAATACCTTAAGATTGTTAAATGAGCCAACAGCAGCGGCAATTGCTTATGGTTTAGAATCAGGTGAAGAGGGCATACATGCTGTGTACGATTTAGGCGGCGGGACCTTTGATATTTCAATTTTAAATTTTCAAAAAAGTGTATTTAAAGAAGTCGGAGGGCCAAGCGGTCTTAGGAAGTGGCGATGATTTTGATCAGTTAATTATTAATGATTGTGTTGAGACGTTGAAGTTGGGAGATTTAACACCTACGCAAATGCAAGAAATTAAACAATTTGCACGTGCAGCTAAGGAAACTCTAACTGATAATGAATTTGCCAAATTTAACTGGCTGCAAGCATCATATTGCATTAGTAAATCAAAGTTTGAATCTTTGTCTATGGAACTTGTTAAACGTACACTATTACTTACTAAACGTGCTATTAGAGATGCTAAGATTACTATAGATGACATTAAAGATATTATTATGGTTGGTGGCTCAACACGCATGCCATTAGTTAGAACGATGGTTAGTAATTTATTAAATAGACCAGTTTTGTGTAGCATAAATCCTGAAGAAGTGGTTGCCAAAGGCGCTGCTATTCAGGCGAATTTATTGGTAGGCAACAAGCCACAAGACGATATACTATTGTTAGATGTCCTACCTTTGTCGTTAGGTTTAGAAACGATGGGCGGCTTAGTAGAAAAAGTGTTACATCGCAATACTACCATTCCAATTACTCGTGCGCAGGAATTTACCACCTTTAAAGATGGACAAACATCAATGAGCATACATGTTTTACAAGGTGAGCGAGAGTTAGTGAAAGATTGTCGCTCACTTGGTAAATTTAAGCTTAAAGGTATTCCACCAATGTTAGCAGGTAATGCACGTATTCGTGTTGAGTTTCAAGTAGATGCCGATGGCTTATTATCTGTTAGTGCTACTGAAGAGACTTTGGGCGTTAAAGCAGATGTTAATATTAACCCATCTTATGGGCTTAATGATGATGAGATGGAGAGTATGCTGAAAGACTCTGTTTTATTTGCACAAGACGATATCAATGTTAGACAATTATATGAGATGCAAGTAGAAGCTGATAGGACAATTGAGGCGATTGACTCTGCACTTGCCAAAGATAAAGGAATGATAGATAAGATAATGCTTGATGATATTATGCATGCTAGAGCACAATTAGAAGCAGTTGCTAGGAATAAAGATGAAAAAACAATTAAAAGCAAGATTGATAATCTTGAAGCAGTGAGTAGTAAATTTGTGGGAATACGTATGAATAAAACTATCAACAAAGCCATACAAGGTCGTAATATTGATGAACTCCAAGATGGTAGTAAAAAATAAGATGCCACAATTAATTATACTGCCACATGAAGAACTTTGCCCAGAAGGAGTGGTTCTTGAAGTTAAGAAAGGCATAAGCATTTGCAATGCTATGCTTGTCAATAATATTGAGATAGAACATGCTTGCGAGATGTCAAATGCTTGCGCCACTTGTCATGTTTATGTTCGCGAAGGCTTTGATTCAATTAAAGAATCCGATGAAATAGAAGATGATTTACTAGATAAGGCGTGGGGGTTAGACTTAGATTCGCGCCTATCTTGTCAAGCTATTATTAATGAAACTGATCTCGTTATTGAAATTCCAAAATACACTATAAACCAAGTTTCCGAAAATAACTAAAATTCTATTATAGTTTAGAAATCTAGACTTTTAGTCTTAAAAAGCGTTTTACTAAATGAGTTTTTTGAAAGAAATGTAGCAAAAATAATACAGTAATATTAACCATCACACCCCATAAACCTGCATGTATATACAGTATTTTAGGTATATCAAATAATAAAACTAAACTCAACGTAATAATTAAGCCAAAAATAAGACCTGTAAGTACCGATAAAGAATTAATTGTTTTATTCCATACACCTAGTACAATCATTGGAAATAGTTGCGCTAATATTTCTAATTTTAGGCGTATAATTGACCAAATTGAACCATCAATCATAATAGCTAAATATGCTAGTGAAGATAATAATAAAAATGAAATGCCAATAGAGAAAAGCTTAACCGTTGATTCAGTAGAATTTGGATAGTATTTAAGAAATACATTTTTAACAAGCATTGAGTGTATTGCAATATTGCTAGAGTCAATTGTAGACATAATGGCAGATAACGTAGCAGCAAAAAATAATATAGCAACCCAGTGTAGCATCGGTATATGTGATAGTTTTTTCAACATTAACGGCATAATTAAATCACTTTGTTCTTTTGGTAAATTAGGAAAAATATCAATAGCAATAACGGCAATAATAATTACTGGTAATACGGTAAAAAATGGCATAATTGACATCAGCTTAAAAGATTTTTTCAAATCAGAAACTTTTTTGCCATAAAAATTCTTTGAATGGCTTGTGGGTATATTGAAGCACCAAAAAAAGTAAAATTATTGTACTAATCCAGGTGATTTGTTGTGCGTTATCAGGTGTTTGTGCTATTTTTGACGCAGAATATGAGTCAAAATTTGTATTTATACCATACTCGCTTAATATTACAAAAAATATAATTTGTATAGTGATTAATAATAATATACCTTGGATGGCGTCAGTTAACACTACTGATCGCATAGATCCTAAGGCTTCGTAAATAAAAATAATTGTAGTTATTATTATTATTCCTAAAGTATAATTTATTGTATCGTCTGATAAAGTTTGAACAATATAACCAACAGCTTTTAAATTACTCAGAATATAACTTCCTAATGTAAATAAAATAATTACAATAAGAAAGTAATGTAATATTTTATTTGGATATCTATCTTCAATATAATCATTAATAGTAATATAGTTTTTTCTTTGGATATCTTATAAAGCTTTGGTGCGTAACTTAATAATCCAGCAACAACAACCAATAAAGAAGTAACAAAAAATATGGTTATCCATCCATCTCTATAAGCTTTGCCAGTAAATCCAATAACGGTATTACCACTGTACTGTGTAGCATAAAAGGTTAAAAATAGAAAAAATGTACCATATTCTCTATTGCCTAAGTATAAATCTAATAATGAATTATTTTTACTTTGTTTGTTAGCATACACACCAACGAGGATCAAACTAAATAAATAAATAAAAATAATCCATATATCAATGGATGGAATCACGATAGATCATCCCATTTTTTATCAATAATAATAATTAAAGATATTGCAAAAAGTAGCGTAAAAAATAAAGATATAATTACCCAAATTGGCACACCAAAATAGTATCCTTTGTAATGAATTATTACCGCCAGTATTACAAATATAAAATTAAATAAATAATATTTCATTGTTTTAAATTATAAAAATAAAATTATAAATATAATTATAAATTATATACAGTATTTTATATTTTGTATAAAACAACGCGATAATTCTCAATACGATATACTAGGAAATGAGCTTAATGTTTTTTCTTGTTGTGTAAGTTTAGCTGATACTTTTTTGGCGATCTCTTTATAGATTTGTGCGATCCTGCCATCTGGGTCTTTGACAACCGTTGGTGTGCCTTCATCTCCATCTGTTCTAATATTTATTTCTAATGGTAAAGCGCCTAAGAAGTTAACGTTAGCATCTTTTGCCATTGACTCACCGCCGCCAACACCAAATATAGCCTCCTCATGTCCACATTTGGAGCAAATATGTAGTGACATATTCTCAACAACGCCTAATATTGGGATATTTACTTTTTCAAACATTTTTAAACCTTTTTTAGCATCTAATAAGGCGATATCTTGTGGAGTGGTAACAATAATCGA
Source organism: Candidatus Thiodubiliella sp. (assembly GCA_029237605.1). GTDB lineage: Bacteria > Pseudomonadota > Gammaproteobacteria > PS1 > Pseudothioglobaceae > Thiodubiliella. Next base: position 5,389 of record JAQRGB010000012.1, on the reverse strand, counting down.
GCCACTTACTGGAATTTTTTGTGAAAGTGTTAACTGTGTATCCCCTGTGCCAGGAGGTAAATCAATAATCATGTAATCTACGCCACGCCATAAAGTATCACGAAGCATTTGTTCCAAGGCCTGTGTTACCATAGGGCCACGCCAAATCATTGGATTCTCTTCATCGACAAGATAACCAATAGACATACTTTGCATACCGTGACCTAAGATGGGTAATAATTTACCTTCATTCGTTTGCTCCGGCCTAAGTTTAGCGACACCCAACATTCTTGGCTGGGAAGGCCCATAAATATCTGCATCTAATAACGCTACTTTTGCCCCTTCTGCTTGTAGTGCAAGTGCTAAATTAACTGAAGTAGTTGATTTCCCAACTCCACCCTTACCAGAAGCAACAGCGATAATATTTTTAACTTCTGGCAGGATATCTACGCCTTTTTGTGTAGAGTATTTAGCAATTTTTGTATCAATATTAACACTTACATCGTTGACACCAGCATTTGATAATGCATTTATGATTTCATCTGTTAATGTTTGGTGGTAGCTTTGCGCTGGGTAGCTTAGGACGATATTAATAGTGACTTTGTTATTATTAATTTCAATGCTGTCTAGTGCATTTGAAGAAATAATATCTTGCTCAGTATAAATATCGTCCTAAAGTAATATTTATAAGTATTTCCTTGATTTTATTTTGAGTTAAATTTGTCATTAGTTATATCAGTTGTAAGTAAAGTGCATTATTTTATCGTATAATTATATTGCTTAACTATAATATTAATATTAATGCAAAGAAAAATTCTTGTTACTTCAGCGCTACCGTATGCTAATGGTGAAATACATTTAGGGCATTTGCTTGAATATATTCAATCCGATATTTGGGTACGTTTTCAAAAAATGATGGGTAATGAGTGCCATTATGTTTGTGCAGATGATGCGCACGGCACACCAATTATGTTAAAAGCTGATGAACTTGATATAACTCCAGAAGAGTTAATTAAGGGTGTGAGTGAGCGACATCAAATGGATTTTAAAGATTTTGCTATTAATTTTAGCCAATATCATTCAACACATTCAGATGAGAATAGAGAAATATCGGCAAATATATTTAATAAATTAAATGATGCTGGATACATCAAAACACGCACTATCTCTCAAGCATTTGACCCTGAAAAACAGATGTTTTTGCCAGATAGGTTTATCAAAGGTGATTGCCCAAAATGCGGTGCAACTGATCAATATGGCGACAACTGTGAGGTTTGTGGCGCTACTTATTCACCAACCGAGCTAAAAAACGCCAAGTCTGCTATTTCTGGTGCAATACCTATCACTAAGGATTCTGAACATTATTTCTTTGATTTGCCGCAATTTGAAGCACAATTGAAAGAGTGGACACATTCAGGGCATCTACAAGATGAAATTAGCAATAAACTTGCTGAATGGTTTGAGCAAGGTTTACAGCAATGGGATATTTCTCGTGATGCACCGTATTTTGGTTTTCAAATACCGGGTGTGGAAAATAAATACTTTTATGTTTGGTTAGATGCTCCTATTGGATATATGGCAAGTTTTAAGAAGCTGTGCAACGAACAGAGTATTGACTTTGATGAATATTTTAACAAAGATTCTAAAACTGAACTTTATCATTTTATTGGCAAGGATATTGTTTATTTTCATGCATTATTTTGGCCAGCAATACTAATGGGTGCTGAATATCGCACACCAAATGCAATTTTTGCACATGGGTTTTTAACTGTTAATGGACAGAAAATGAGTAAATCTCGTGGCACATTCATTCAGGCAAGAACTTATTTAGAAAACCTAAATCCTGAATGTTTACGTTATTATTATGCTTATAAACTTTCATCTAAGATTGATGATATTGATCTTAATTTGGAGGACTTCAAGCAGCGTGTAAACTCTGATTTAGTCGGTAAAGTAGTGAATATTGCCTCCAGAAGTACAGGATTTATTGTTAAAAAGTTTAATAAAACTCTGTCTGCTTATGTGATTAAACAAGATTTGTATAATGAATTTGTCGCACAAGGAGATAATATCTCTAAATTATATGAGGCACGCAATTATAATCAAGCGATGCGTGAGATTATGAAACTTGCGGATAAAGCAAATCAATATATTGATTTGCATAAACCTTGGCAAATGGCTAAAGAAGTAAACAAACAAACACAGGTACACGATGTTACTTCTTTGGCAATCAACTTATTTAGAGTGTTAATGACTTATTTAAAGCCAGTCTTGCCAGTGATGGCAGAGTATGTTGAAGTTTTTCTAAATATTGATACGTTGAATTGGCACGACCTTAAACATCCGCTTACTAATCATAAAATTAACAAATTTAAACCACTGATGTCACGCATTGAAGGTACGCAAATTAATCAAGTTATTGAATCATCTAAACAAAACATACAGATAATAGAAAAAAAAAACCCAGGAACAGAATACAATTCAAATTGATGATTTTGCTAAAATAGACTTACGTATCGCTAAGATTGTTAATGCACAAGATGTCAAAGGTGCAAATAAACTTCTGCAACTCACGCTTGATATTGGTGAAAAATCCACTAAAAATGTATTTGCCGGCATCAAGGCACATTATAATCCAGAAGATTTAGAAGGTAAGCTTGTTGTGATGGTGGTCAACTTAGCGCCAAAGAAGATGAAATTTGGCATCTCACAAGGCATGATACTAGCTGCAGCTAATGGGGAATCTCTATATATTTTGTCTCCTGATTCTGGTGCACAAGCAGGTATGAAAATTAGTTAAACTATTAGAAATTATCAGTAATAAATTTTATTTCTAGTGCCAATTCACTTGGAAACAGTTTTTGGAGAGATGTTAGAGTGGTTTAATTTGCTCGCTTGGAAAGTGGGTGTACGGAAACGTACCGAGGGTTCGAATCCCTCTCTCTCCGCCAAATCTGTTAGTAATTATTGTTAAAAATTGCTAATTATTGATAGTTATCAAGGGTTTGTTTTGATAATTATTGTTAAAAACTATTAATTACTATTAATAGTTTTTAACAATAATTAGGAATATGTTAAAATTATTCCTAATTATTAATTAAAATTATTCCTAAATGCTAAGTAAAGCGATTGTAGATAGATCAAAAGCAAAAGATAAACAATACAAAGTTTACGACACTGACGGGCTTCATTTACTCATCTCACCCAAGGGCACAAAGTCTTTCTATTTTAGATATGCGTGGCATGGGAAGCGTCTTGAAATTAAAATTGGTAAATATCCTCTAACTTCTTTAGTCGGTGCAAGAAAAAAACGAGATGACTACCTGTTGATGATTGAAAATGGGAAGAATCCAAAATACAAATCAAATAATTCTAAGTTATTCAGAGATATTGCGCTAGATTGGCTACAAACACAAGATTATTTATCCGACAGAACGATAGCCACAACAGCACAGCGCTTAAATAGATTTATTGAAGAATTTGGGCATATCCCCATATCTGAGATAGATTCAATCCAAGTACTAACCTTTTTGCAAAAGATTGAAAATAGAGGGCATATTGAAACTGCTAAAAGGACTAGGTCGATTATTTCAAGAGTGTATGAATATGCAAATATTCTCAACTTAACAAACATAAATCCAACAACTGGGCTATCTCGTATTTTAAAAAATAAAAAGAGCAAGAATTTCCCATTTGTTAAAAAAATTGAAGATATTAAGAATCTAATGTTTGATATTGATAATTATAAAGGAATGGTAGAAGTGCGGTTAGCATTAAAAATAGCTTCTTATACCTTTGTAAGACCAGGTGAGTTAAGATTTGCTAGATGGAATGAACTTGAAGATGATGTTTGGCGGATACCAGCAGAGAGGACAAAGCTAAAGAGAGAGCACTTAGTTCCATTGTCTATTCAAGTTAAAGTATTATTCCTAAGACCGCTTGGCCTCCGACTTCCATGACAAGAAGTATATATTTTCTTCTTACTATAAAGGCAGACCCATAAGCGATAACACTTTGACAATCGCACTTAAAAGGATGGGGTACAAAGGTAAACAAACGGTCCATGGCTTTAGGCACTTAGCATCTACTCAGTTAAACGAGCAAGGTTATGATGCAGATGCAATCGAGCTACAGCTTGCGCATAAAATACAGGGCGTTAGGGGTGTTTACAATAAAGCAAAAAAGTTAGAATACAGGGTAGAAATGATGCGAAAATGGGCTGATTGGCTAGATAATCTTAACAGTGGAAAAATTTAACGCTCTATATAATTCTCTAAATAGAGCGGTCTTATCATTTTCGGGCTTGATATAGTTAAGAATGAAAAGGTGGGTTTACACTCTTTTTTTGTGACTCACTTTTTTCATATCCCTCATAATAATAAGACTGCTCTATTCCTTTGAATATTACTTCCCTTTTCTTAAATCCCAATAGATGCCCATTCACTCTTTTGTATCTCGCTATCTTGCTTACCACTATCATTAAGCCATTTGAAATATTCTTGCGGATTAAATTTAACTACATTACAGCTTATTTGCTTTGACAAGCACAAGGCTTGAATATGTATTAAGACTTTTAAATGAATCTTATTAGACTTTAATATAGCAAAGTCATCTTTTTTATATTTCTTGAAATCAGCTTCGTTGTAGCTGAGTAAACAAACTTCACCATGGTTTAGGCAAGGCAAGATACCTTGGACTAGAACGGAACAAGACCAGGGCTCAACTGATTGCCATGAGTCACAATCTAAAGACTGGGATGAACATATTCAAGCAAATGCGAAGTTTGAAGGATTGTTATCTCTGATGGCTGAAAATAAGGTGAAAATAGACAAGGAATTGCCAAGAAATGTAAGCAATGAGTCTGATTTTTGGCTGTTTTAAGAAAATATGGATAATCTTGAACAATATTTTTTGAAAAATTTTAGGAATTGGAGTTAAGACAGGCGTTTATGGATTATGCAAAGGTCTCACTACCTAAATTTAATTTATCAATCTCTAAAAGAGCAGTAAAGTTGTATCGTTTAAAATCAGAAGCAGACCTGTTACTATTTGCTCTAATGATGCTGGGGGCCGTGCTAATTCCACTCGGAATAGCCGCTTTCATTTCTTGGCTGGTGTTTTGCTTCGTATAATGAGCGAGATAAGATTGAATTAAGTATGGATTGTCTGAAATGATGAATTGACTTTAATATACCTCAAAATAGAAAAAGAGTATTTATTATAGCTCAAAAAAACTCAATTCACAAATCAATCAATTGACCTAATAGTAGTAAAAGGCATACATCAAAATAATTAAATACACTTATTTAAAATATGGTTAAATACACTTATTTAAAATATGGTTAAATACACTTATTTAAAATATGACTAAATATACTTAACTAAAATATGATTATTATGCATGCACTTA
>JAQRGB010000011.1 GCA_029237605.1 Candidatus Thiodubiliella sp. | reverse complement strand
AAGAGCCGGACAGTACTATGGGTTGTGTACTCCGGGAGGTCATTAATATAAACAAGAAATAACGCAGGACCAAGCACAGAGCCTTGTGGAACACCAGATAGTACTGGAACGGACGTAGAAGCTTTCCCTTCAAGGACGACACGCTGAGACCTACCACTAAGAAAGGATCCTATCCAACCGAGTGCTAATCCCTTCACGCCATAGGATGAGAGTTTGTAGAGGAGCCTATTGTGTGCTACCTTATCAAAGGCCTTAGCGAAATCCATGACTACAACATCATTCTGTCTACCACTCTGCATGTTGAGGGCTATGTCGTGAACAAATTCAATAAGTTGACTTTCACAGCTACGCTTCTCCCGAAAGCCATGCTGGAGGGGATAAAGAATATTGTTCCTATTGAGATGCTGCATCATATTACTGCAAACAATGTGCTCCAAGAGCTTACAGCAGATACAAGTTAGAGAGACAGGGCGATAGTTCGAAGGTGTCGTTTTGTCACCTTTCTTGTATATTGGTGTTACATTGGCTTGTTTCCAAATGTCTGGTAGAGACTGCTGAAGTCGGAGGCCAAGCGGTCTTAGGAAGACAAGGTAGAGAGCTCACAGAACGACATGGCTACGATCCGACTTGGACATATTTGAGCTGTGTTTTTTTTGCTTTTGCCGGTATACTGGTATACCCTCACACATGAGTGTTATCACCAGTTGAGTGCTAGGGGAAAATGAGAGGAAAAACGAAAAAGACTAGATAGAGCAGTAGGCCAAGGAACGGTAGAAGGAAGCATAGAGAGAGAAAGAAAAAGAGAAAGAAGAAGGTTTAGAATTAAATGAGTCTGGAGTGCTGAACCTTCAAGACCTGAGCCTTAAAGGAATCCAGCGACTCTGCCAGGCAGGTGTCAGTGGGCAGTTGGTTCCACTGTACAACGGTTCTGGGGAAGAAGGAGAAACGAGTGTAGTCTTTGTCGGCACGCAACTGGCGGTATTGGTGTTGGCGTCTACCAGTGCCTCGTGTTAAGTAGTTATCCTCATTTATGGCTACAAGATTGTTCCTAATTTTGTACAGCATACTCAGTCTGGCATCGACTCTCCTCTGTTCAAGTGATCTCCACTCCAGACTGTGCAGCATATCGGTTACACTAGATGTGTTGTGATAACGGTTAGAAACCCATCTTGCAGCCCTCCTCTGGACCATCTCGAGTTGGTGTACAAGCCTATGCAAAGTTAAGTCACCCTCATTGTCTTTGCTAATGCTCTTGGGGTCCCAGACTGTGGAACAGTATTCTAGTTTAGGACGAACAAGGGATTTATAAGCTCGTTCTTTGACAGTCTTCGAGTTGATCCTGAGGTTACGTTTCAGAAAACCTAGAGTCTGATTGGCCTTAGATGAGACGGAGTTTATATGTTTATTCCACTTCAGATCGTGGCTGATGTTAACCCCGAGGTACTTAATACAAGGAACTGAAGAAAGAATTTGGCCGTGGAGAGAGTAGTTATGCATAACAGGAGCCTTCCTGGTGGTAATGTGAATAACCTCGCATTTGTCAGGATGAAAAGACATTTGCCAGTCGGATTCCCATCTCTCGAGATTATGAAGGTCCTCTTGAAGTTTGTTGCAGTCAGATGGGCTATGTAAAGCTAAGTACAACAATGTGTCATCTGCA
>JAQRGB010000010.1 GCA_029237605.1 Candidatus Thiodubiliella sp. | reverse complement strand
TTGGCTAAATAGGAACCTTGGGGCAAATATTGATGGTGATATGTATCAATGGGGTAGGAATCCTGATGGGCATCAGGTAAAAGACACGCTAGTTGCGAATCGGGCTTCATACGCTTTTATTACTACAATTCATGGTAAATTTATTAACAATAGGGATAGCAGAGATTGGCTAAGAAGGGTAATAGATGAGTCTGGTTCAAAGCGTAAAGCTGCTTGGGCTGACGGTGGCGTTAATGCTATTTGTCCAGCAGGATTTAGCGTACCACTGGAAGAAGAGTTTTTAGCCGATACTATAAATGCAGGTGATAATACTTTAGATAAAGTGTCAAATGGTTTCTTAAAGTTGGTAGCTTCTGGTTATCGCGATAGCAGTCCTAATCCATGGACTAATCTGAATGACATGCATTTATTATGGTCTCCAAGTAGTGACGCCCCTATTCGTGATGCTGACCTTAAGGCGTTCTATTGGACTAGGGATAGCGCTGGAATTGGTATATCATCTAAGTATATTGAATTTTCTGATGATAATGCAATATCTGGCGCACATGTTCGAGGTGATGGTATGTCTATTCGCTGTATTAAAGATCAATAAACTTTAATTTACATACTTTAAAGTGTTGTCTTCCTAAGACCGCTTGGCCTCCGACTTAAAAATGGAGGATGGTCACAACCAGGTGCCTGGGATATGCATACCTCTATTCTAACAGCAACACCAACAAATGTTTTGGCTAATGGTATAACGGAGTCAATTATTACCTTACAACTTAAAGATGATGAGGGCACGAATTTAGTTAATGATATTGGTGTAAGCATTAGTATGGAGGCAACTGGTAGCGCTAATTTAAGTCCAACTATAGGTAATAATGATGGCACTTATACAGCAAGGATGACTAATTATGTTGCTGAAGAAGTTACTGTAAGTGCTTTCCTTACGATAGCCAACGGCAGTAAATATAAATTTATTAGCACAACCATGGTTGGCTTTATAACAGCAGATGAAAACGTAGCTTCAACTTCAACTTCAACTCTAACAGCAACCCAATTAAATGCTGTAGTTAATAAAAAAAGGGCGTCAATTATTACCTTACAAGTTAAGGACGTGCATGGTAATAATCTAGCTACTAGTGGCTTGGATGTTACTTGGGCAACAACTGGTAGTGCTATTTTATTCAACGAGAATTATGTTGGTGATGGCATTTACACAGTAAGTGTTGCCAACACTACAGCTGAAGATGTTACTATTACCGCCAAGATAAATGGATATACTATAGATGATACAATTACAATTAGATTTGCAGCCGCCCGTATAGCGCCTAATACTTCATTCTTAACAATAAATACACCAACTATTTATGCTGGTCGTGGAAAACAAGCAACTATTACCTTGCATGCAAGAGATTGGTATGGTAATACTATAACTAGTGGTGGTGTGCCAGTTACTATGAAAGCAACTTCTGCAACTGGCGACCCAGAAACGAGTCCAGTTATAGATAATGGTGATGGCACTTATACAATGAATATACTTTATACTGATAAACCTAGTAAAAAAGTTATAATTAGTGCTAAAATATATAACTACATGCACGTACAGTCTAAAGTTGAGCTAAATTACTTATATGATGGGGAATTTATTACGCACAAAGGCATCACTTATAGAACCGTTATGTCTCCTTACACACACAGAAT
>JAQRGB010000009.1 GCA_029237605.1 Candidatus Thiodubiliella sp. | reverse complement strand
ATATCTACTGCCTTAGAGTAGTCAGGCTTCTGTGAATAATCCATAATACCTGGTATTTCTCTAAATTGTCTACGCACTTCATTAACAATGCCACTAGCTGCACGTCCAACTGCTTCCATTGCCATAGCGCCAAATAAATAAGGCACTAAGCCACCTAGAAATAAACCAATAATTACCCTATGGTCAGATAAATTAAAGAAAGTCTCATTCGGTAAAGAATGGGTAAAATCGGCAAACAATACTAAAGCAGCTAAACCAGCTGAGCCAATCGCATAACCTTTAGTTACTGCTTTAGTTGTGTTACCAACTGCATCTAACGGGTCAGTAATATTGCGAATTTCTTCAGGTAATTCTGCCATCTCAGCGATACCGCCTGCATTATCAGTAATTGGACCATAAGCATCAAGTGCTACAATTACTCCTGTCATCGATAACATGGAAGTTGCAGCAATAGCAATGCCGTATAAATCACCTAATGTGTACGCTCCCCAAATGCTAATGCATACTGCCAATACTGGCAATGCAGTGGATTTCATTGACAGACCTAAGCCAGCAATCACATTAGTGCCATCGCCTGTAAAAGTCGGATCGTAGCCATGTCGTTCTGTGAGCTCCTAAGACCGCTTGGCCTCCGACTTTATAGAAAGATTAGGCTCAACGAAGAAAGGTGCGTCATAATAAGAAAGATGTTTATAGTTTAATTGCAACAACATCGAAAGTTTTAGTAAATGTTGCTGGCGTTATTATTTTTGTCTTTAGCAACTTAATATTTTGTACTTCAATATTTGAAATTAATTTACAATCTATAGTTAAAAAAACAATAACAGTCGTTATCGTTAGCAACTGTAATATGCCATACGTCTTGTAAGTTATTTTTTCCTAAAGTTTTAACTAATAATTAATACAAACCAATTATTTTTTTATTTTTATAGTCGATATTCTCTCAACTACTTAAAGCCATAGGATGATTAATATTTTTTTATGGCATCAAGCCTTTATACCTTGAAGTCCAGAACCAGCCTATCTCACTAATCTACTTGCTATTGACTCTTTTGTTTTTTCAGAAGCCCATAGTATCAATATGTTGTTTTTTTTTGCTAAATATGCTATAGAGGGTAAATATTTAATAGAATTCCACGGCTTTTCTTTTTTCTTTCCAGATTTTTATCTAAAAATACAAGTATACGACAAAGCTTGCCTGTATTTATAAGTTTTCTCTATTCCACATTTCTTTTTCTGTTGAAATCCATTCAGTTCTATGGATAATAGCGTTATGAAGAACAGCGCTATCCATTAGTATACATTTTACTTTAACTTGTTTTTTTAATTATTGAGTTAAAGCTTTATAATAATGGAATAATCATAATCGCAACAATATTCATAATTTTGATAAGTGGATTAATAGCAGGACCAGCCGTATCCTTATATGGGTCTCCTACAGTATCGCCAGTAATAGCAGCCTTGTGGGCGTCCGAACCTTTGCCACCACAATTGCCATCTTCTATATATTTCTTGGCATTATCCCAAGCACCACCACCAGTTGTCATTGAGATAGCAACAAAAATACCAGTTGTAATTGATCCGATTAATAAACCACCTAGCGCTTCAGCGCCGAGCAATAAACCAACCACAACTGGAAAAAGAATTGGCAATATAGATGGTACGATCATTTCTTTGATAGCAGCCTTAGTCAGC
>JAQRGB010000008.1 GCA_029237605.1 Candidatus Thiodubiliella sp. | reverse complement strand
ACTGCAGATAAACACAGATGTTGGGCTAGTAGAGAGAGCATCACGTGAACTGTGTTGGGCTAGTAGAGAGAGCATCACGTGAACTGTGGCAGTCCAATTTATTATTTATTTATGTTGTCCACTTGCATTTGGATCAGTGCGTGTTTTGGTACAAAATGTTTGAAGATATTGTATTTAGTTATTGTATTATCCGCCCCGCAAGGCTCGAGTAATTAGTGATTTAATAATTATCCCATCGTGTAATCAAAGTCTTCTCTGATGGTAATACTATGTTTAGCCTCCATACTAAAGAGATGTGATTTATTCCAGATATTCCGTAAGCTGCACCCCAGAATCGCCTTAAACTGCGGGGTATGGACGTGGCTCTGGTTCAGGCAGATAGACTATTCTTCCACAATGTCGATACCCTGAAACCCCGTATGCAGCCTGTCAAAGGTGATGACATCTATTCTGCTCTTTATATATATATGTGCATATTTAAATATATTTAATACGAGAAACATCTATCATTATTATACCTGTGCAACAAGTTGTCGGTCTGTGAGTACGTGCGTCCATCCTTCACAAAACTTAAAGCTTCTTATTTTTATGCCCCGGCTACCGAAAGGTACGGGGGCATATAGTGTTACCGGCGTACGTCCGTATGTCCGTTGAGTAAAGAAAGACGAATCAGCGCAGTTGTACGGTATATGTCTGTATATTGTGGTGATTTGCGTTACGCAGACGAGTTGGCGTGGGACGAGTAGTCGGACCCGGATATACCCGCACGCGACAAACTGATATGAGCCGAATGAATGAACGAACTGATAGAGTCACTCCGCTTCTGAACTCCGTACAACACGTGTACACGCTGAAATCTACACTGACGATATCCAGTTATTCGCGTCGACTTGTTCGCCGAGTTATACCACTCAAGCCGTCACAAGCATAAGGTATAATTCTTTAATATTTGTGTCATTAGTTTTCGCGATTTACTGTTTATTTTTAAACCCTTACAACGCGGGAAACGAATTAGTTGCGGAATCGTAACTCTAAATTACTACCATGCTGTCCGTATCAGAGTTACGGGACGATACCTTTCCGAAAGTATATATTGGGGTCCAGTTACTGAAAAGGCAATATTTAATCCTCTAGACCTACCACAATGATACAATTTGTTTAAGAATTATCAGTTTGTTTTACTTTTATAATGCTAACATTTTTTTCTGTTGAAAAGTCTAAAAAATATATATTAATTCCCAATAAACGTGAAACTTATTAATTTTATCGATATATCACAGAATATAATTTTACAGTAATTAACAGCCAAAGTGTGAATCAGATTTGATTCGCTACTCTGCTAGGGAAGCCTATGGAAGGATTCGTAACTCTGCTTATGACAGTATGCATCAGTTACGTGTTCGCAACTAGGGCACATTAAGCATTTTGTCTGCTTTTTTCAATATTTTTAAACATAAACATGTTTTGACAGCACTCTAAAATCGTCTCCAAAAGACGATTCTACTGTAGTGTGCTGTCAGATCATGTTTTTTTTGTGATAAATGACAAATTATCACGATTATGAACAGGGTCTATATGTTACGGCACCGTAACTCTAAATTACTACCATGCTGTCCGTATCTGCTTACAGATTCAAAACCGACACATTTTGTGCCGACTTTCGATAAGAATAGCACAATAACTAAATAAAATATCTTTAAAATTGTTGCACCAGACACAATTAATGAAGCCATATTATTTACAAAACATTAACAAATAAAAAAATTAACCTCAACAGTTCAATTGATGCCCTGCTAATCGTTGACACATTCAA
>JAQRGB010000007.1 GCA_029237605.1 Candidatus Thiodubiliella sp. | reverse complement strand
CCAGTTGAACATAACTGTCATTTTGGCAGTTGAACACAATTTGGCTATACATGTCATGGACTAGCCTAGTTAGCACAGCACGTTTGTCATAGCGTTGCCGTGACGTTTTTCAGGAAGGTTTTATGGATGTAGATTCCACGTAATATGGGACATTATATAAAACATATTAATACGTTATGTAAACAGTTACGTTTTAAGAAGTTGTTCTGAGTGTGCCTTAATGTTCCTCTTTAAGACGACAGCTACTTCCTTCTGCTCCAACTAATTATGTTGGTTGTTATTGACCGCAGAGCTCTTTGCTTCTGTTGTATTATATGTTGGCTCTTTTCTTTTGAAAAAGCTTATTTGTTAGGAACTTACTGTCTTAGTAGCTATTTTTTATTATACCATGTCATCTCTTCTTTTGTGGCGTTATATTTCCTTCTTTTTGTATAGTTTTATTTACAATATTATCGTTCATTTCATGCATAATGTGTTGTTTTTATTTATGATTAGTTTGTCTTTATCGTCCATTATTTTACTCGTTTTAGATTGCCTTGTCTATCATTTTGAGGCATGCTCGCGAGGTAAGCGGAAGGTTTGCTGCTCAGCGCAAACCAGTAGCCTATTTCATCAAACTTGCAAAGTATACTTATCTAGGAAAGTATACTTTGAGGGAGAAATTTTCAATTTAAAGATCATGGTAATTCCATCCTGGAAATATAAAATCAAGCCTTCCATACATTCCTCGCCTCAAGTTTTATGACGGATAGAATAGACAATACTGGGGATTCCCAAGTATAATTCAATCTGTATACGTATACATACTTATCTAATCTAATTTTAAAACAAAGACATTTAGCGCAAAATGTGGCATCACAACCCACGTGACGGTATCTGCGGCAGCTGCATTGGCACGTTATGCAGTAACACTAGTATTGTCCGATATCATCTTGTTGAATGATGTGACGTCATACCAGTGCGCCCGTAGTGATAGTTTGACCGCGTATTTTTAACATGGGTTCCCGTAACATGCAACATAGATTCTACTTTCACTTTCAAAAGATGCAATAAAACAAATTTGCGATTGGTCTTTGTTCTGTTCCAACTATGGATTGAAATACTAAGTATTGATTTGATATATTTCTAAGTTGTCTTGGGGCTTGATTTGTTAACAAGCTCCTTTAAATGAACACGTTGACAATTTGTGTGTTTTTTTTATAAATTAGGAAACAAAACAAACACATTATTAATGTATTATACCATAGACATATAAGATACATAAATAAAGCATACATTATCATAGAAAATATGGGGATTTCCAAGAATAAATAAGTCTGTACTATATGCTTATATATCTAATTCTAAAACAGATACATTTGGCGCGAAAATGTGACATCACAACTCACGTGACGCTATCTGCGCCAATGACACTGGTACACCATGTCTCAGTACTGTCTGACGTCATCTTGTTGTCTTATTTGTGTAACGTGACGTTACAAAGGTGCGCGCGTGGTTATCATATGACCGCGTTTTTTTGTTTATTTGATAATATTTGCCAATTTGCATAAATCTAAGCTGTCTTGTGGCTAGAATTGTCAACCAGCTCGTGTGTAGACTTAACGTATTCTACATGTAGTCTCACCAACGATGTAAATACTGTTCTAAATGAATGTTTGTCAATGTAATGAAATATTCTTCTGATGACGCCCACTACAGAGTTGGCTTTATTAATTATCTCATGCATAGTAATTATATTTCTCACCCACCTTATTGCCGTGTAATTGCAAAGTGGTATGACCGCATGTCATGAAATGGTTTGGCAGTGGAGTAAACGTACGTTAGAACTGAAGTTGCGTCAACTGGCCTACAGCAAAGGAAGTGTATGGAACCAGGGTTCTGT
>JAQRGB010000006.1 GCA_029237605.1 Candidatus Thiodubiliella sp. | reverse complement strand
TGCTTTTTGCAGCTCAAATAAGTGATTTTTTTAAATCTTTTTATCAATTGTTTATTTAATAAGGAGGAAAATCAATAACATATTTGTAAAAGTAAAATACGCATTGAATTTTAAATCTAGGGGTAACATACGCTTTTAATACAAAACGTATCTGGAGCTCTGACATACGGATCAAACTATCACATGTAATTGGTTATTTTTGAGATTTTGGTAGATATTTTGGCGGCCATTTTGTTTTATGCACATTATTCATACAGGTATCAATTCAACAGTCATTCATAAATAACCTTTTGATTATGTTCATTGTGTTTAAGAACAGTTTTGACACAGTATATCTGACTTCAGAATAATTTCCAAAATATTGGGGGTTATTATCTTGGAAAATGGCGGCCACAGCCCACGGCTACCTCATTTGACATGTCCACCTTCTTGATTCCGGCCAGTTTGGTATTGCACATTATAATTTCAAGGCAATCTATAGGGATCAAACTATCCCACGTACAGTCGAACCTGTCTTAAGCAGCCATCCAAGGGAAGTGGAAAAAGTGGCTGCTTAACAGCTTAACAGAGGTGGCTGCTTAATAGAGGGTTGTTTTTTCACATACATTTTCAATCACAAGTTAAAATGCACTACAATTTCTAGCCATATGCCCCCCCCCCCCCCCCCCCCCGGGCAACAGCCGGCACATATTAGGAGCTATTTCTGTTCATATTTTCAGAGTTACTGAACGGTACCTCATAAACCATGATATGTCTCGTAAACCTTGTACATATTAAACAATGAATGCCTGTGCCTCGTTAAACTCGAACAATTACAATAGCTCCTAATATATGAACACATTTCCCTACTCATCTATTATGCATCATGTACACTGTGCTACTATAAGTATAGAAGCTCATAAACAATGAATGCCTGTGCCTCGCTAAACTCGAACAATTACAATAGCTCTTTAGTAATAAATCTATGAACACATTTCTCTAATTATCTATTATACACTGTGCTCCTATAAGTATAGCAACTCATAAACAATGAATGCTGTGACTTGTTAAACTCAGACAATTACAATTAGGGTGATAGAGGGTCATCTGAGGAATGCATGTATGAAATATCAAGGTGTTCCATGCAAGGTCACAGAAGTTATAAGACATGAACCGCAACGTTAAGTTTGTGGACGACGCCGACACCGGGGGTATGCCATAAGCTCTTATGGACTTTGTCCAGGCGAGCTAAAATATCAGATACCGGTAAACAACTTTAACAGTCACGGACTCTACACAAAAGTTCAAGGACCTTATTGTTTCATTATTTATTCTGAGAAAAATAAAATTTAGTATTCATTAAAATAC
Source organism: Candidatus Thiodubiliella sp. (assembly GCA_029237605.1). GTDB lineage: Bacteria > Pseudomonadota > Gammaproteobacteria > PS1 > Pseudothioglobaceae > Thiodubiliella. The sequence goes on along the minus strand of JAQRGB010000006.1, from coordinate 552 downwards.
CGAGACGTCGAGCGATCCTTGCAAATCGCTGAACACAACTACCAGACAAATACGTCGCGAGCAGGGTTTTATTCTGCTCGTTCATCTGTGTCACAGACTGCGTCAAAATAGTCACAGTAGATGACACAAACGCCACCTAGCACAGGCTTAAGCGCTACTCAACGTACAAAGGAACATATAGACACAACATTTTTCAGTAATACATAAACCAATATGAAGGTATTCTAAGCAAATTTGTACCACAAGTAAATGTTATAATTATATTTTTTGGTTATTTTCGCGATTTCAGAAGATATTTTTGGAGCCATTTTGATTTTGGACAATTATATCGACCAGTATCAAACAGCGAGTCAAAGATAAATCATGTGGATGGTACCTGTGATCCGTTTTATAATATTAATTGAGTTTAAATACATCGGTTTTCATACAGTATATTGGCCTTCAGAATAATTTCCAAAACCTTAGTGGCAATCTTGGAAACTAGCGGCCACAGCTCACAGCTACCTCATTTGACATGTAATAACGCTGAAATTTACTTAATTGAGCAGTGTT
>JAQRGB010000005.1 GCA_029237605.1 Candidatus Thiodubiliella sp. | reverse complement strand
GCATGCTCCTTAATGTGTGAACATGCTGCACAAGGATATGACGTAATTGGAACATTTACACAGATTAACATACTTATGTAATTGTCATTGTGGGTAAAAAGAATTGCTCACTCGACTAGGTGTTCACATACATTAAATGGGTTTATAGAGTGCTCAGGGGTACCCCATACCAGGAACTAATAGTGTGGTTATTCGGCTCTGCTCATGTGCTGCGTGAATAGCATGTATAGTTCTAAAGCTTTTGAATGTGATGATATTCATGAAACCTGCATGGACTAAATAAGTTTTCTTCAATACAATGTACCGTATATACAAATCTATAATATACATAGTTACAACGATATACTACAGTTTACACTCGTTTACTCAAAGTCGGTTAAGTCGAATTCCCTCGTCCCGTTTCAGATCCTATTATTTTCAATGTAACTGGCTACGGTTACGTCGAATTTCGTTACGTCAAATTTTCACCAATTCGAACTAATTGTTAGGTCCCGAACACAGAAATGTGTGGTATTTCACTCTCGTTAAGTCGTAGTGTCAGTTTGCGCTCAAAGTGCGAATTCGCGGCGTCAATTTACCGGAACAAAGACTGGAATTAGTCCAGTCAGCCTGTATGATCACCTCAACATAATTTATTTCTTTACACATGTGCTGAAGATAGCATTATAAAGAACATATCAAAAGTCTAGAAAAATCTAAATAAGGTATTATTTAGGGCCAAGCAATTTAGATGAAGAATAAATTAAAATAATAGCAAAAACTTTAACGGATATACCGGAATTACTATAATAAAGTTTACTTTCAGCACTGAAAGACAATGTCCTGATCTGGTGCCAGGCTCCCTTATTACAGCCGACATACCATTGCAGATATAATGGGTACCCGAAAACTACGCAAATCTTATGGACGCAGGATGATGATAAGGAAGCATATGAAGTTTTGAGGTCAATCCGACTTACCGTTACAGAGATATTCGGTACCCAAAAACTTTAACGTGGACAGACAGACGGACAAACGGACGGAATTCCAAAATATCTGGTTGCCATTTTTTCCAACCACGGTCAAGGTCATTTCAAGGTCATTGAACTTCATGCATTCTTTGTGTCCTAATAAAAATATTGATATGATAATTTGCAGTTCTCATTGAACTGATAACCGTATAAATTGCCCAGAAAGACCGGAATAATATATATTCTGCATCTTAATAGCAGAAACACACAATACTGTCAATGTATGACGGTTATATTTTAAAAATGGCCGCCAAAAAGCTATGTTTTCAAATAGGTTGGTATGTAAGACACGTATGGGCGTAATGTTATGCATGTTTACCTATATTTGTAGTTCAAAGTATCGTATAAGAAATGTAGTGATGTCGTTTCTTATACGTTGCCATTATTTACATTTAAAAATGGCCGCCAAACAGCCTTTTCTTATAAATACAGGTATGCTGAAAATAACTTAGTACTAAGTAGTGATGCCGGAGCACAAATCAACTACTTTGCTGCAGAAAATTAAATAAGCCAACATGATCTGCTATTGATGATAATATCTTTGCTAGCAACAGCATAATAATTACGAGTCATGTTTACTTTCAAAATTGCCACCAAAGTAAAACGATTTGCCAAGTATAGACAAGTGAAAAAGTCAAATAGTGAACTTCATGTGAATGCTTTAATCAATGCATTCAATATCAAAGAGTCTAACAATACACCAGAAATATATCAAATATGTCAAATATTTGATGAGTCTTGTCATGGTTTATATCACATTTGCTAGTCACAAATACATACTTCACACATATATTGCTTACTTGGAAGTCTATACACATTTGTTCTGACATACTGTGTCTATACCCACATAGTCAGTATCAAAGAACCCAGCATTGTGCGAAGTAACATATGCAAATTATGTCACAAACTCAAAGAGATTCTACAATATTTATACAT
>JAQRGB010000004.1 GCA_029237605.1 Candidatus Thiodubiliella sp. | reverse complement strand
TTCAGACATGAGAAGTCTAATTAGTTGTGTTTTGTTTGAATTGTTTGACAAGAACAGTTTCCAATCTCGTGGAACTTTTGTGAGAGGTCCTTTTATAATGTAAGTCTTTGATGTACCCCTGCGTAGTCGCTCAGATGCTTTTATTGACAAGTCTTGGTATGTATCTGTCACAAAATCTACACGCTCAACTTTCGGGAGCTGATGATATATGTTATCTGCAAGATCCGCGAATGTGTTTGGCAAAGCGGTCTGCATGTGTAACAGTGCATTGCCGTCAATAATATAGCTCACTTGACCCGTCGGAGGTACATCAACACTATGTGATTGTCCTTCAAGCTGGTGCATGAGTTTAGCTTTATCAGTTTTTGCTGGCGAGCCATCCGCAGTGGCGAGCGACCATGGCACAGGTCCCAATGGGTAGCTAAGCACCTTTTCCATGTCAATGTTGTGTTTGAGAGCAAGTGAAATTAGCTGCCCAAATATATTTCGTTCAGCTACTAACTCCTTTGTCTTTCTCTGCGTACCAGTGAGCTTCACAGCTTTAGCGAGTGATGCAAATGTTTTCAGGCGCAACTGTTTTATTGGTGCATGAAAGCTGACTGACTTTTCAACAAACCGCTCCTGGACAAACCGCGCAAACCTTTGTTTTCCTGTCATTTCTGCAGACAGCAGATCGTCAACGACATCTTTAGGAGCTGGCGCCCCTGAAGATATGCAATAGAGCGATTCATCTGATAAGTCGGATCGTAGCCATGTCGTTCTGTGAGCCAAGGAGTTGACAGTCATTGTCTTCCTAAGACCGCTTGGCCTCCGACTTCATGTTGTTCAAGTCAAAACATCGCACCTGTGGCGAGGCAATCCTCACAGCATCAGGCAAGATGAAACACAATAGGCAACAGCTTGATCCACATATAATACAATTCAAGAGGCAACATATATCATGGTTTACAGCATTCAACTTGCAAAAAAAAAGTATACATGTTGTTAATGTCAAAACATCGCATCTATGGCGAGGCAATCATCACAGCATCAGGCAAGATGAAACACAATATACAAACGTTCCAGCCACATATAATACAATTCAAGAGGCAAAATACATCATGGTTTACAATATTCAAATTGCGATCGTCACAACATCAGGCAAGTTATGTGAAGTTCTAATTGTGAGAGTAGGTTAAGATAAATCCAGACTAGTCATACGCGTCATCAGTGTCAAACATGGCATCAAGTAGGCTCTCTGCTTCAGGATCTTCTGTTTCATCAGTATCAGGTACGTCATCCCGTTCCTCTATTAACAGATCAACCATTTCACTTGGCAGGTGATCTCCTTCTGTCCACTTGCATTCTAACAAGCCATTGTTAACTTCCCATCCATGTTCATCTGGTGGCGGTATGTCTGCATCACGCCGGTCAGCATTGTTCCAAATGAGCGTTTGATAGTTGGCTCTTGCTACATGCATTTTCAGTGACGATCTGCATGGTGGTAAAAGGCTCAGGTCAGCCCCATTGTACGTCGAAAGAAGATCGCCAGACCTGGGGCTACACTTTTGTAGAAATAGCTCCATTCGTAGCTTGTTGATATCTGTAATGTCTGATTTGTTGTACAGCAAGCATACAAAGTGTTCAAGCGTTTGAAATAGCTTTTCATCAACTGACTGAGACATTCCCAACTTCTGGAAGGCTTCAATAAACTCTGGATGCCGCTGGAGTGTTTTCAAAGGAGTAACTTTACCACGCCGAACGAAAGCACTTGTGCTATCACAGCCTGTAAAAGCATGGAGTGCAGGCAATGCCAAACACAGTTCAGTTCCTATGTCTCCAATGACACCATGTATGTCAACCAGCCGCCTCTTGTTCCCAACTCCGGTATCTAACAGCAGTTGTTGTTTCAGCTTCTGTCCGAATTTCAACATCAAAACAAACACATCCGTGTCTGGGGATCTCACAATAATGGTGCTGTTCTCTGGTGTATGCAGTGCATGGTACGCACAATGCAGGATTAGCCGTGTATCCGCCTCCTCTTGCGATGAGTGCAACTCCTCTATCTCAACAGTTTGTGTAGTCTTACCATCAGTGCTAGTTAGCTGCATACATTGCTCCCCGCTTACAAACTGAATAGTCTTGCCGATCAGCTTTGGAGCGTACTTATCTTGCATCCA
>JAQRGB010000003.1 GCA_029237605.1 Candidatus Thiodubiliella sp. | reverse complement strand
ACCTGATAACAACTCCTTGGCTCACAGAACGACATGGCTACGATCCGACTTCGGGCACCGGGCACCGGGCACCGGGCACCGGTTAGGCTACCGGGCACCGGTCAAACACCTGGCACCGGGCACCAGACTCTCCCTGGACAGCCTGCTGCTTCCGGTAGGAAGACGTTCTTGTCTTCGGTTGGTCTTCGTTCTACGTGTTCACGTAAGTCGAGGAGTCGATCTCGTCGTAGGTCAGGATTGGGTTAGCTCTTCGATTTCGGGTTCGGAGTTTAGATCTTGTTCTTCCTTTTCCTCGAGGTCATTCTCAGGTTTTGGAACAGGTTCATCTAGATCTCGTTCTCCTGTTCGTCGTAGGAGACGGTTGTATAGGGCTTCTACATGTAGTACTAGCTTCGGCAGTACATATACTATTTGGAACGATACAGTACAGTTCTGTTGAATCAGATTCCACGTATGTGGTAGATGACTGCCAGTCTAGGGTTGCTGCGGCAGGTGCTTATCACATTCACCCGGTCACAACGTACCCTAACTCTCGCAGGAGAGGTGCCGGTATTGTGTTACGGGCACCGGGCACCGGGCACCGGGCAGGCACCGGGTACCGGGCACCGGGGTAGCAACTATTTCTGACCGGGGTGTTCGTGGGTTCGTATCCTGTGTACATATTGTGTTTTTGTATCCGGCTCCTCGAGATCTAGCTCTTCCGTTCTCGGAGGAGACGGTCGAGGTGGTATTGGACGCCGTGGTGCTTTGGCTCCGTACTTGTCTGGCCTGCTCTTTATTCGAGTGTATATGAGTTCGAATTCCCAGTCTATATTCAGGACTCGACACGCGATAGAGTTATGATGGTTCAGTTGGCTAAGATTCTGGAGTTCCTGTCTAAGTCCTAGTACTTAGTGGGTTTGTCGGCTCTTTCACAGCTGGTGGTTTTGCCAGTGGAGCCTCCCATATGGGTACTTCCTCGGATGGCTGTTGTGAGGCTGATTCGGTGGTGGTGGAATTGCCGGAGTTGTCGTGGTTTCATTGCTCTCCTACAGTAGGGCTTCTTGTTACGTACATTGGGGAGCTTTAGGTAGGATTTGGCCACTGCGGGGTTCCTAGTGCTCAAACTTTGATCGCCACACTGGGGTCTAAGTTCTACATGCCCCTCTATGCGGTATGGTTTTTGAGATCTCCGTTTCTGGACAAGGACGCCGCAGCGTTTGGGATATCTTCGGCTCCTGGTCCTGGTTCGCGTTTGCGAAGGCATGGGTGTAGGCTGTTAAGTCGATTGTGGCTATGCCAACTTTCGATTTATGTTTGAATCAGTATGATTCATCGTCTCTGGACGCAGTGCTTCAGTCGGCGATTTGTGCCGCTAAGCCTCTTGTCAACATGTCTTTGGAGTTTTCTATGGACATGCTCTTGTCCAGGTGAGACGCAGTGATAGCCGGCTAGTTTTTTCTTGAACGGCCATAGTTTTGCTTCGTTCGCCTCTTTTGACCTCTGTTAATTGTGCGATCGAACGGCCAAAGGGCAGCTACGGTACCGATGGTCCCTCCTGCTGCTCCTTCTTGTCTACCTCCTGTGGGGTCGTTTCCCCTGACGGGGGTATTTTCAAGGGTTTAGTAGAGTCTCTCTCTTGAAGTATAGTGCTATAGAGGAAGTTCGGGACGTGGTCGGAGCGCCATTTGCCCGGTAGACTGGGTTGTTTCCATAGATCTGCGGGTCTCGTACTTCCACGTGCCCTTCCGCAGATGCTCTCGGAAGTTTAAGTTGTTTCCGAGTTTTGTGTCTTTTAGAGATCTAGAGTAGTCGTAGTTGGTTCCCACACAGGATTTTTCTTAGGTGGGAATGAGCTTATTGACCGATCTATCAGTCATCATAGTACCTTTGGACAGGGTGCGTGGCATCTTGTTTTAGTTTCCGGGTACTGGTCAGAGGTTCTCTGTCAGCTAGGAAATTTCTGCACTCCTGGAATTTCGGGAGTTGTACAAAAGGATTGTCTTCCTAAGACCGCTTGGCCTCCGACTTTGCGACCTCCAGTATTACTTACTAGGGCTATGGAGGCCGCACCCCGATCCTTTGGATCGGTCTCTGCCTAGGATCACCATCTTCCTACGTTGTATCAGATGGTGGGCAGTGGAGGTCTGGTTCCTACAGGGATTTCCCATGGTGTTACCTCCTCCTACTCGCTTTCTGTCCACAGACGCATCGTGAGAAGGCTGGGGGGCTCATTGGAGCCCCTACATTGGTGTGTTGGTGGTCAGTGCAGGAAACTCAGGGACACATCAACATGTTTTAGCTTTTGGCAGTGTTCCGGGGGTTGACAGCGGCGGATTCTGTTCTGCACGGACAGGTGGTTATGGTTTCTGCGGTCATCTCCGGTTCTGACGGAATGGCTTCTGCATCCGTTGGTGTCCAGTGCTATCTTGTCCGGATGGGGGTATCCATTTGTGGTTTTGTTGCGGCAAGGCTCAAACGTCGGTTTTATTTTTTCCACTGTTTGCGCCCACGTACCGATTCGGATTTTTCAATTTACTCGTTCCAGTATAACTTCGGACCCATGTACTGCATGTTGGACATTGCTAAGGAAGTGATTTGAGATACCAACTGTTCGTGTTTATAAGATCGCATGTAATTCACTCAAATTGTAATTATTATAAACAAGCGTCCGTTAATGATTATGGCATTTACGGATCGATTCATGTCAGGCATATAATTGGCTATTAACAAGAGTATTTTTGTGATTTCACGTCACACTGTCGTTAATTGGTTGACCACGGCTTACGTGGTCGGCTTTGACGGTATTCCGCGATTGTAACACGGTTACCGGCGGCATGTTTTGATCACTTTGTATGTGTGAAAAACTTACCTGTGCCAATTAAGTTTGACCAGACTTTACGACGCCCGCTGTTCAAATTGCATATCGACAAAGTCGGAGGCCAAGCGGTCTTAGGAAGACAAATTGGCAACTCAACTCCGGGACTTGTTTTCCACATCGATATAAACGAAATGTCGACATTTCCGATATCGATATATCAGGTATGTAATGTATGAGTTATATAGCAGTTCGGCCGGGACCACTAGCGTATATCGACATAAGCAGGTATATCGATGTAAGCAATGTCGACATAACGCGTATCGACTGTATATACAACATGCTGTTGTCACTCCATCACTTAGCTACAACTCCTTGGCTCACAGAACGACATGGCTACGATCCGACTTAGCACACTACTGTTTACACATCAGCAGTTTCTCCTATGACCGAGATTTCTCCCTCAGATACTTTATCCCTTCTCACATGATCTGGAATCAGTTGTGGTTCGGGCCTCCCTCCGTCACGCCTGTCAGCGACAGTGGTTCACACTTTCTGTCCAGTCCGTGCGGTGAAGCATTAGGTTCGGAAGAATTAGGACATCCGGTCCGACCGTAAAGTTTCTTATTACCAATTTTAAGCCAACGGGAGGTATCGCAATCCTTTGTCTTCCGTTGGATAGATAGGGCCATTACTTGAGTTTATTCTACAGTAAGTGGTTCTGCAGCTGGGTTGTTTAGGCCCTAAATGCACGAGGTGCGTGTAGTCTCAACTTCTTTCTATGATCGCTCTCTGCACTGGCAGGAGATGCGTAACTGCCAACTGTTACGATTTTTCCGTATTTATTCCGGGAAATACGTTAGATAGACGGTAGTACGGATTACAATTAAAAGTACGATTTTTGATCGGCGCGGGTATATCTGGATATTATTATTTCGTTTAAATACAATTCTGCCAATAATCCTATTGTTTTATTTACCCGTTATCATTCTCGTCTAGGCGATTACCGTTTGATATTCCAGCGCTCAGAGATATTGATTTATTCATCACGTAATTCGTATAATGTCTGATCTAAGCGTGCAGCCAACTTATTTGGGGATTGTTTTATCGGAAGAAGTTAGGACAACACATCTGTTCATCTATGATTACAGCGAGACATGGCCCAATTTGGTCCTGTCACAGCGCGGTGATGTTTTTGCGTCTTGCAATCAGTGTTATTGTAGTTATTCGGGTGCTCATGGTAGCCGAAACTTGGGCCAAGGCTATATTTAACTTATTTTATGCATATAAGTGAGTACTGATTTGTGTTCCGGAATACATATGTGGTGTTCCGGAAAATAACCCCCTTTTCTCTCCATGTTCCTCATGTGACCGACAAAGTCGGATCGTAGCCATGTCGTTCTGTGAGCCAAGGAGTTGTAAGAGACC
>JAQRGB010000002.1 GCA_029237605.1 Candidatus Thiodubiliella sp. | reverse complement strand
TGGTTGCTGTGTAAGTGCCATTATCACTATAAACAACTTTGCTTATCGTAGCTGAGCCAGTTGTCTCCATAGTAACAACTGCATTATTATCAACTATATTATTACCATTCGCATCTTTAGTTTGTAAAGTAATAGTTGAAGATTCTATACCATCAGCAACTACAGTTATCGGATCTGCGCTTAGGGTTGAAGTTTTAACCGATACAGCACCAATTGTAAAACTCACTCCAACTGTATTAATTATATCTACCCCATAAACACTAGCAGTAACAACAACATCCTCAATCTTATTATTAGTAATGGTTGCTATGTAAACGTTAGAATTATTAAGAAAAATTGGGCTTATCTTAGCGGAGCCGGTTGCCCTCATAGCAACAGATCCATCAGCAACAACTAACCTATTTCCATTTACATCTTTAACATGTAAGCGAAGATATCCCTTTTCTATGCCATTAGCAGATAACGTTCCATCGTATGCAGGTATTATGACAGATAAATACGAAGTTGTAGGCGATACTTCACCCATTGTGAAGCTCATTGTAGCTGTATCGTATACGTCTTCTCCAGCAATACTAGCAGTAATAATAACAGTTTCAGCTTTAGTGTTAGCAATAGTCGCTGTGTAAGTGCCATCATTATTATCAATAACATCGCTTATAGTAGCATCACTAGTTGTCGCTACTATAGCGACCTCCAAGCCGCCAGTAATCAGATTATTACCCTGTGCATCTTTTGTCTGCAAGGTAATAATTGATTCTGCATTGCCATCAGCAAGAGCAGTTATTGGGGTTGCTGTTAGAGTTGAAACTTTAAGCGATACCTCGCCTATACTAAAGTCGACTGTAGCTGTATCAACTACCTCTACTCCAGCAATTCTAGCAGTAACAGTAACAGTCTCAGCTTTAGTGTTAGTAATCTCTGCTGTGTAGGTACCATCTTCATTGTCAATAACGTCACCCAGCTTAGCGCTACCTGTTGTTTGCCAAGTAACAGCTAAGTCGCCAATAACTAGATTATTACCATTCACATCTTTACCTTGTAAGGTAATAGTTGATTTTGCTAAACCATCAGCAACTACAGTTATTGGATCTGCTGTTAGAGTTGAAGTTGTAACTGATGCATCCCCTATAGTTGGAACAAAAACTACTGTAGCTATATTAGCTACAACTACTGCATTAATCTTGGCGGTAATAATAACATCCTCAACTCTAGTATTAGTGATGGTTACTGAATAAGTAGCGTTATTATTATATTTAATTGCACTTATCTTGGCAAACCCAGTTACTTCCCAAGTAACAACTACGTTATGAGTAACTAGATTATTGCCATTTATATCCTTAGTTTGCAAAGTAATAGTTGATTTTGTTACGCCATCAGCAAGCACAGTTGTTGGATCTGCACTTAGAGTTGAAGTTTCAACTGATGCCTCGCCTGGTGTAAAACTAACTGTAGCTGTATTAGTTACTTCTTCTCCAGCAATACTAGCAGTAATAATAGCCTCTTCAGCTTTGGTGCTAGTAACAGTTGCTGTGTAGCTACCATCATTATTATCAATAATGTCGCTTATAATAGCAGAGCTATCTGTTGTCATACTAACAACGAAGTTACTATAGTCTAGATTATTACTATTTACATCTTTAACTTGTAAGGTAATAGTTGATGTTGTTTCGCCGTTAGCAATTACAGTTGTTGAAGATGCAGTTAGAGTTGATTTTGTAACTGATATATCACCTATTGTAAAACTAACCTCAGCTGTATTAACCACAACTACTGTGTCAATCTTGGCAGTAATAGTAACGTCACCAGTAGTGGTACTAATAATAGTTGCTGTGTAAGTGCCATTATGATTATCAGTAACATCACTTATAGTGGCATCACCATTTGTCACTACTATAGTAACATCCAAGTCGCCAGTAATCAGATTATTACCATGTGCATCTTTTGTTTGTAAGGTAATAATTGATTCTGCATTGCCATCAGCAATTACAGTTGTTGAAGATGCAGTTAGAGTTGAAATTGTAGCTGACGCAACTCCTATTATAAAATTCACCTTAGCTGTATCATTTATCTTCTCTCCAGCAATATTAGCAGTAATAACAACCTCTCCTATTTCAATGCTAGTAATAGTTGCTGAATAAGTGCCATTATGATTATCAATAACTTCACTTATCTTAGCGGAACCAGTTGTTTCCATAGTAACAGTTAAACCGTCAGTAACTAGGTTATCACCATTCACACTTTTTGCTTGCAAAGTAATAGTTGATTTTGCATTACCATCAGCTACCACAATTGCCGAATCTACACTTAAGGTTGAAGCTGTAAGCGATGCATCAATTATAGTTGTAGCAAAAATCACCCCAGCTTTATCAATTACTTCTGCTCTAGAAATACTAGCAGTAATAATAGCAGTCTCAGCTTTAGTGTTAGTAATGGTTGCTGTGTAAGTACCATCATTATTATCAGTAACGGCGCTTATCGTAGCAGAGCTATCTGTTGTCATTCTAATATCTAAACCACCCCAGTCTACATTACGGCCTTGAGCATTTTTTGTTTGTAGAGTAATAGTTGATTTTTCCTTACCATCAGCAAGCACAGTTGTTGGGTCTGTCGTTAGGATTGAGGTTGCAGGTGATGCAGCAGCTTGTGTAAAAATTACCTCAGCTGTATCAACTACCTTTACTTCATCAATACTAGCAGTAATAGTAGTGACATCAAGTATAGTCACGATGCTAGTAATAGTTGCTGAATAAGTGCCATCATTATGATCAGTAACTGCGCTGAGTGTAGCAGGGGCGGTTGCTATCATAGTAACGCTTAAATCACCAGTAATTAGGTTATTACCATGTGCATCTTTTGTTTGTAAGGTAATAGTTGAATATTCTATACCATCAGCAACTAACATTGTTGGGGATGCTGTTAGAGTTGAAGTTATAACTGATGCCTCACCTATAACTAGAGTAAAGCTAACTGTAACTGCATTAGTTACAACTGCTCCAGCAATCTTAGCAGTAATAGTAACATCGCCAACAGTAGTGCTGGTAATAGTTGCTGTATATGTGCCGTCTAGATTATCAGTAACATCACTAAGCGTAGCATCGCCATTTGTCATTACCATGGTAACATCTAAGTCACCAGTAATTAGGTTATTACCATGCGCATCTTTTGTTTGTAATGTAATAGTTGATGTTGTTTCGTCGTCAGCAGGAACAGTTGTTGGAGATGCAATTAGGATTGTTGTTCTAAGATCTATATCACCTGGTATAAAGTTAACCGTAGCTGTATTAGCTATTTCTCCACCGGCAATACTAGCAGTAATAATAGCTTCTTCAGCTTTGGTGCTAGTAACAGTTGCTGTGTAGCTACCATCATTATTATCAATAATGTCGCTTATAATAGCAGAGCTATCTGTTGTCATTCTAACATCAAAGTTACTATAATTTAAATCAGAGTTACTCCAATCCTTTATTTGCAAGGTAATAGTTGATTTGGCCTTACCATCAGCAAGTATAGTTGTTGGAGATGCTATTATGGTTGATTTTGTATACGATATGTAGCCTATTACAAAATTTACTTTAGTTGTATTATCTACCTCTTCTCCAGCAATACTGGCAGTAATAATAACCTCTTCAGGCTTAGTGTTAGTAATAGTTGCCGAATAAGTGCCATCCTGATTATCAGTAACTGCACTCATCTTAGCGGCGCCAGTTGTTGTCATTTTAACATCTAAGCCACTAGTAACTAAATTATTACCCTGCACATCTTTTGTTTGTAAGATAATTGTTGAAAACATTACGCCATTAGCAAGTACATTTATTTCATCTGGATTAATTGCTTTTATTCGATATGCTGTTAAGGTTGAAGTTGTAAGTGATGCCTCACCTGCTGTAAAGCTATCCCCAGCTTTATCAATTACTTCTACTCCAGCAATACTGGCAGTAATAATAGCAGTCTCAGCTTTAGTGTTAGTAATGGTTGCTGTGTAAGTACCATCATTATTATCAGTAACGGCGCTTATAGTAGCATAAAGGCTATCTGTTGTCATTTTAACAACTAAGCCACCAGTAATTAAATTATTACCATTAACATCTTTTGTTTGTAAAGTAATAGTTGAGTATTCAATATCATCAGCAAGTATAGTTATTGGACTTGCTATTAGAGTTGAGTCTACAGCTGATGCATCATCTGGTATAAAACTCATCGCTACTGTATTAATGATAGCTACTCCAGAAGCATTAGCAGTAATAGTAACAGTCTCGGCCTTAATGTTAGTAA
>JAQRGB010000001.1:514032-703197 GCA_029237605.1 Candidatus Thiodubiliella sp. | reverse complement strand
TGGTGGTTTAGTTGTTACTTGGAGTACAACTGGCAGTGCTGTTCTAAGCAACTTGATTGATGTTGGTGATGGCACTTACACAGTAGATATTGCTAACGATACCGCTGAAGAGGTTATTATTACTGCTAGTATTGCTGGAGCAGTTGTAGCTAATACAGCTACAGTTAGTTTTATACCAGGTGACGTATCTACTGCAACTTCCACACTAATAGCAACTCCAAAACGGGTGCTTAATAACGGTGAAGCATATTCAACTATTACCTTGCAAGTAAAAGATAGTTATGGTAATAATTTAATTACTGGTGGCTTAGGTGTCACTATGGCAATAACAACTGGTGGTGGTGCTCTAAGCGATGTTAGTGATGTTGGTGATGGTACTTACACAGCAAAACTTAGTGGCACTACTATTGGATATTCTGTTGTTGCCGCTAGCATTAATGAAGAAAAAGTAACTAATACAGCTACAGTTACTTTTGTTGCTGCTTTACGTACTCCATCAATTACAAGGTCAACCTTAATAGCAGGCCCAACAACTGTTGTTGCTGATGGTGAAGCGTTATCAACTATTACCTTACAGGCAAAAGACGCACAAGGTAATAATCTAGAATCTGATGGCTTAAATGTTACTATGGTAGTGACAAATGGATCTGCTATATTAGATGCAGTTATAGATAATCACAATGGCACTTACACAGCAACTATTACTAGCACTATTGTTGGTGAGGTTACTGTTACTGCTAGTATTGCTGGAGAAAATGTGACCAATACAGCCACAGTGAGTTTTATACCAGGTGAGGTATCTACTGCAACTTCAACTCTAGTATCAGATTATGCAACTGTTGTTATTAATGGTGAAATACCAACTATTACCTTACAGACAATAGACGCACAAGGTAATAATCTAATTACTGGTGGCTTAGATGTAGGTATGACAATAACAACTGGTGTTGCTACTCTAGGCGATGTTAGAGATATTGGTGATGGTACTTACACAGCAAAACTTAGTAGTACTACTGTTGGTGAGGTTACTGTTACTGCTAGTATTGCTGCAGTAGATGTAGACAGTACAGTTACGGTGAATTTTATAATAGGTGAGGCGTCTACTACAACTTCAACTCTAAGTGCAAGTTCAGCCACTATGCACGCTAATGGAAGCCATGCTGTAACCATTACCCTGCAAACAATAGACGCACAAGGTAATAATCTAATTACTGGTGGCTTAGCTATTACTTGGGGTGCAACTGGTAACGCTGTTCTAAGCAACTTGGTCGATGTTGGTGATGGCACTTACACAGTAGAGATTACCAATGATATTGTTGAGATTGTTACTATTACTGCTAGTATTAATACAGAAGCCGTAACCAATACAACTACAGTTAGCTTTACTCCAGCTGCATCTAAAGAAACTTCAACTTTAAGTGCATCTCCAACAACTGTTATTACTGATGGTGAGGTAAAATCAACTATTACCTTACAAACAAAAGACGACCAAGATAATAATCTAGTTATTGGTGGCTTAGCCGTTACTTGGGGTACAACTGGTGATGCTGTTCTAAGCAACTTGATTGATGTTGGTGACGGTACTTACACAGTAGATATTACTAATAATACTGCTGAAGAGGTTATTATTACTGCTAGTATTAATACAGAAGCCGTAACCAATACAGCCACAGTGAATTTTACAATAGGTGAGGTGTCTACTACAACTTCAACTCTAAGTGCAAGTTCAGCCATTATGCACGCTAGTGGAAGCCATACTGTAACCATTACCCTGCAAACAAAAGACGCACAAGGTAATAATCTAATTACTGGTGGCTTAGGCGTTACTATGACAACAACAGGTGATGCTACTTTAGGCGATGTTAGTGATGTTGGCGATGGCACTTACACAGCAACTATTACCAATACTACTGCTGAGATTGTCACTATTACTGCTAGTATTAATACAGAAGCCGTAACCAATACAGCTACAGTTAGTTTTACTGGAGTTGTATCTAAAGAAACTTCAACCGTGACAGCAGATAGACCAAGTGCTCCTGCTAATGAAGCTATAATTGTTACCTTACAAACAAAAGATGCGGACGGTAACAATATACTCATTGGCGGCTTAGCAGATATTATTCATGCTGAGGGAAGCTCTGCATTCCATACAGTGAGAAGAAGTGTTATTGATGTTGGTGATGGCACTTATACAACATTAGTCACGGGGACGCCAGCTCCGAACGGCGATGATAGTAGTGGCACTGTTGCTTTCTACATTGATGATAAAACCTCATCTTCAATGACAACTACAGTTAGCTTTACTCCAGGTGCATCTCACACATATTCAACTTTAAGTGCATCTCCAACAACTGTTATTACTGATGGTGAGGCAATATCAACTATTACCTTACAAACAAAAGACGACCAAGATAATAATCTAGTTATTGGTGGTTTATCCGTTACTTGGGGTACAACTGGTGATGCTGTTCTAAGCAACTTGATTGATGTTGATGACGGTACTTACACAGTAGATATTACTAATAATACTGCTGAGGTTGTTACTATTACTGCTAGTATTGCTGGAGTAGTTGTAACTAATACAGCTACAGTGAATTTTACACCAGGTGAAGCATCTATTGCAACTTCAACTCTAAGTGCAAGTTCAGCCACTATGCACGCTAATGGAAGCAATGCTGTAACCATTACCCTGCAAACAAAAGACGTCCATGGTAATAATCTAATTACTGGTGGCTTAGCTATTACTTGGGGTGCAACTGGTAACGCTGTTCTAAGCAACTTGGTCGATGTTGGTGACGGTACTTACACAGTAGAGATTAGCAATGATATTGTTGAGATTGTTACTATTACTGCTAGTATTAATACAGAAGCCGTAACCAATACAACTACAGTTAGCTTTACTCCAGTTGCATCTAAAGAAACTTCAACTTTAAGTGCATCTCCAACAACTGTTATTACTGATGGTGAGGTAAAATCAACTATTACCTTACAAACAAAAGACGACCAAGATAATAATCTAGTTATTGGTGGCTTAGCCGTTACTTGGGGTACAACTGGTGATGCTGTTCTAAGCAACTTGATTGATGTTGGTGACGGTACTTACACAGTAGATATTACTAATAATACTGCTGAGGTTGTTACTATTACTGCTAGTATTAATACAGAAGCCGTAACCAATACAGCCACAGTGAATTTTACAATAGGTGAGGTGTCTACTACAACTTCAACTCTAAGTGCAAGTTCAGCCATTATGCACGCTAGTGGAAGCCATACTGTAACCATTACCCTGCAAACAAAAGATGCACAAGGTAATAATCTAATTACTGGTGGTTTAGCTATTACTTGGGGTACAACTGGTAGCGCTGTTCTAAGCAACTTGGTCGATGTTGGTGATGGCACTTACACAGTAGAGATTAGCAACGATACTGTTGAGGTTGTTACTATTACTGCTAGTATTAATACAGAAGCCGTAACCAATACAGCTACAGTTAATTTTACTGGAGTTGCATCTTTTGTAACTTCAACCGCGACAGTAGATAGACCAAGTGCTCTTGCTAATGAAACTATAATTGTTACCTTACAAACAAAAGATGCGGACGGTAACAATATACTCATTGGCGGCTTAGCAGATATTATTCATGCTGAGGGAAGCTCTGCATTCCATACAGTGAGAAGAAGTGTTATTGATGTTGGTGATGGCACTTATACAACAGTAGTCACGGGGACGCCAGCTCTGAACGGCGATGATAGTAGTGGCACTGTTGCTTTCTACATTGATGGTGAAACCTCATCTTCAATGACAATTACAGTTAACTTTACTCCAGGTGCATCTCACACAGCTTCAACTTTAAGTGCATCTCCAACAACTGTTATTACTGATGGTGAGGCAATATCAACTATTACCTTACAAACAAAAGACGACCAAGATAATAATCTAGTTATTGGTGGCTTAGCCGTTACTTGGGGTACAACTGGTGATGCTGTTCTAAGCAACTTGATTGATGTTGATGACGGTACTTACACAGTAGATATTACTAATAATACTGCTGAGGTTGTTACTATTACTGCTAGTATTGCTGGAGTAGTTGTAACTAATACAGCTACAGTGAGTTTTACACCAGGTGAAGCATCTGTTGCAACTTCAACTCTAAGTGCAAGTTCAGCCACTATGCACGCTAATGGAAGCAATGCTGCAACCATTACCCTGCAAGCAAAAGACGTCCATGGTAATAATCTAATTACTGGTGGTTTAGCCGTTACTTGGGGTGCAACTGGTAACGCTGTTCTAAGCAACTTGGTCGATGTTGGTGACGGTACTTACACAGTAGAGATTAGCAATGATATTGTTGAGATTGTTACTATTACTGCTAGTATTAATACAGAAGCCGTAACCAATACAACTACAGTTAGCTTTACTACAGTTGCATCTAAAGAAACTTCAACTTTAAGTGCATCTCCAACAACTGTTATTACTGATGGTGAGGTAAAATCAACTATTACCTTACAAACAAAAGACGACCAAGATAATAATCTAGTTATTGGTGGCTTAGCCGTTACTTGGGGTACAACTGGTGATGCTGTTCTAAGCAACTTGATTGATGTTGGTGATGGCACTTACACAGTAGATATTACTAATAATACTGCTGAGGTTGTTACTATTACTGCTAGTATTAATACAGAAGCCGTAACCAATACAGCTACAGTGAGTTTTACACCAGGTGAAGCATCTATTGCAACTTCAACTCTAAGTGCAAGTTCAGCCACTATGCACGCTAATGGAAGCAATGCTGCAACCATTACCATGCAAACAAAAGACGCACAAGGTAATAATTTAATTACTGGTGGTTTAGCTATTACTTGGGATGCAACTGGTAGCGCTGTTCTAAGCAACTTGGTCGATGTTGGTGATGGCACTTACACAGTAGAGATTAGCAACGATACCGTTGAGGTTGTTACTATTACTGCTAGTATTAATACAGAAGCCGTAACCAATACAACTACAGTTAGCTTTACTCCAGTTGCATCTAAAGAAACTTCAACTTTAAGTGCATCTCCAACAACTGTTATTACTGATGGTGAGGTAAAATCAACTATTACCTTACAAACAAAAGACGACCAAGATAATAATCTAGTTATTGGTGGCTTAGCCGTTACTTGGGGTACAACTGGTGATGCTGTTCTAAGCAACTTGATTGATGTTGGTGATGGCACTTACACAGTAGATATTACTAATAATACTGCTGAGGTTGTTACTATTACTGCTAGTATTAATACAGAAGCCGTAACCAATACAGCTACAGTGAGTTTTACACCAGGTGAAGCATCTATTGCAACTTCAACTCTAAGTGCAAGTTCAGCCACTATGCACGCTAATGGAATCAATGCTGCAACCATTACCCTGCAAACAAAAGACGCACAAGGTAATAATCTAATTACTGGTGGTTTAGCCGTTACTTGGGGTGCAACTGCAACTGGTAACGCTGTTCTAAGCAACTTGGTCGATGTTGGTGACGGTACTTACACAGCAGATATTACCAATGATATTGTTGAGGTTGTTACTATTTTTGCATCTATGAATGGAAGCTTTGTAATCAGTAAAGCCACAGTGAGTTTTACTCCAGCTGCATCTAAAGAAACTTCAACTTTAAGTGCATCTCCAACAACTGTTATTACTGATGGTGAGGTAAAATCAACTATTACCTTACAAACAAAAGACGAGCAAGATAATAATCTAGTTATTGGTGGCTTAGCCGTTACTTGGGGCACAACTGGTGATGCTGTTCTAAGCAACTTGATTGATGTTGGTGACGGTACTTACACAGTAGATATTACTAATAATACTGCTGAAGAGGTTATTATTACTGCTAGTATTAATACAGAAGCCGTAACCAATACAGCCACAGTGAATTTTACAATAGGTGAGGTGTCTACTACAACTTCAACTCTAAGTGCAAGTTCAGCCATTATGCACGCTAGTGGAAGCCATGCTGTAACCATTACCCTGCAAACAAAAGACGCACAAGGTAATAATCTAATTACTGGTGGTTTAGCTATTACTTGGGGTACAACTGGTAGCGCTGTTCTAAGCAACTTGGTCGATGTTGGTGACGGTACTTACACAGTAGATATTACTAATACTACTGCTGAGGTTGTCACTATTACTGCTAGTATTAATACAGAAGCCGTAACCAATACAGCTACAGTTAATTTTACTGGAGTTGCATCTTTTGTAACTTCAACCGCGACAGTAGATAGACCAAGTGCTCTTGCTAATGAAACTATAATTGTTACCTTACAAACAAAAGATGCGGACGGTAACAATATACTCATTGGCGGCTTAGCAGATATTATTCATGCTGAGGGAAGCTCTGCATTCCATACAGTGAGAAGAAGTGTTATTGATGTTGGTGATGGCACTTATACAACAGTAGTCACGGGGACGCCAGCTCTGAACGGCGATGATAGTAGTGGCACTGTTGCTTTCTACATTGATGGTGAAACCTCATCTTCAATGACAATTACAGTTAACTTTACTCCAGGTGCATCTCACACAGCTTCAACTTTAAGTGCATCTCCAACAACTGTTATTACTGATGGTGAGGCAATATCAACTATTACCTTACAAACAAAAGACGACCAAGATAATAATCTAGTTATTGGTGGCTTAGCCGTTACTTGGGGTACAACTGGTGATGCTGTTCTAAGCAACTTGATTGATGTTGATGACGGTACTTACACAGTAGATATTACTAATAATACTGCTGAGGTTGTTACTATTACTGCTAGTATTGCTGGAGTAGTTGTAACTAATACAGCTACAGTGAGTTTTACACCAGGTGAAGCATCTGTTGCAACTTCAACTCTAAGTGCAAGTTCAGCCACTATGCACGCTAATGGAAGCAATGCTGCAACCATTACCCTGCAAGCAAAAGACGTCCATGGTAATAATCTAATTACTGGTGGCTTAGCCGTTACTTGGGATGCAACTGCAACTGGTAACGCTGTTCTAAGCAACTTGGTCGATGTTGGTGACGGTACTTACACAGTAGAGATTAGCAACGATACCGTTGAGGTTGTTACTATTACTGCTAGTATTAATACAGAAGCCGTAACCAATACAGCTACAGTTAGCTTTACTACAGTTGCATCTAAAGAAACTTCAACTTTAAGTGCATCTTCAACAACTGTTATTGCTGATGGTGAGGCAAAATCAACTATTACCTTACAAACAAAAGACGACCAAGATAATAATCTAGTTATTGGTGGTTTAGCCATTAATTGGGATACAATGGGCGGTAGTGCTGTTCTAAGCAACTTGATTGATGTTGGTGACGGCACTTACACAGTAGATATTAGCAACGATACCGCTGAGGTTGTTACTATTATGGCATCTATGAATGGAAGCTTTTTAACCAGTACAGTTACAGTGAGTTTTATACCAGGTGAAGCATCTATTGCAACTTCAACTCTAAGTGCAAGTTCAGCCACTATGCACGCTAATGGAGACAATGCTGCAACCATTACCATGCAAACAAAAGACGCACAAGGTAATAATTTAATTACTGGTGGTTTAGCTATTACTTGGGATGCAACTGGTAGCGCTGTTCTAAGCAACTTGGTCGATGTTGGTGATGGCACTTACACAGTAGAGATTAGCAACGATACCGTTGAGGTTGTTACTATTACTGCTAGTATTAATACAGAAGCCGTAACCAATACAACTACAGTTAGCTTTACTCCAGTTGCATCTAAAGAAACTTCAACTTTAAGTGCATCTCCAACAACTGTTATTACTGATGGTGAGGTAAAATCAACTATTACCTTACAAACAAAAGACGACCAAGATAATAATCTAGTTATTGGTGGCTTAGCCGTTACTTGGGGTACAACTGGTGATGCTGTTCTAAGCAACTTGATTGATGTTGGTGATGGCACTTACACAGTAGATATTACTAATAATACTGCTGAGGTTGTTACTATTACTGCTAGTATTAATACAGAAGCCGTAACCAATACAGCTACAGTGAGTTTTACACCAGGTGAAGCATCTATTGCAACTTCAACTCTAAGTGCAAGTTCAGCCACTATGCACGCTAATGGAATCAATGCTGCAACCATTACCCTGCAAACAAAAGACGCACAAGGTAATAATCTAATTACTGGTGGTTTAGCCGTTACTTGGGGTGCAACTGCAACTGGTAACGCTGTTCTAAGCAACTTGGTCGATGTTGGTGACGGTACTTACACAGCAGATATTACCAATGATATTGTTGAGGTTGTTACTATTTTTGCATCTATGAATGGAAGCTTTGTAATCAGTAAAGCCACAGTGAGTTTTACTCCAGCTGCATCTAAAGAAACTTCAACTTTAAGTGCATCTCCAACAACTGTTATTACTGATGGTGAGGTAAAATCAACTATTACCTTACAAACAAAAGACGAGCAAGATAATAATCTAGTTATTGGTGGCTTAGCCGTTACTTGGGGCACAACTGGTGATGCTGTTCTAAGCAACTTGATTGATGTTGGTGACGGTACTTACACAGTAGATATTACTAATAATACTGCTGAAGAGGTTATTATTACTGCTAGTATTAATACAGAAGCCGTAACCAATACAGCCACAGTGAATTTTACAATAGGTGAGGTGTCTACTACAACTTCAACTCTAAGTGCAAGTTCAGCCATTATGCACGCTAGTGGAAGCCATGCTGTAACCATTACCCTGCAAACAAAAGACGCACAAGGTAATAATCTAATTACTGGTGGTTTAGCTATTACTTGGGGTACAACTGGTAGCGCTGTTCTAAGCAACTTGGTCGATGTTGGTGACGGTACTTACACAGTAGATATTACTAATACTACTGCTGAGGTTGTCACTATTACTGCTAGTATTAATACAGAAGCCGTAACCAATACAGCTACAGTTAATTTTACTGGAGTTGCATCTTTTGTAACTTCAACCGCGACAGTAGATAGACCAAGTGCTCTTGCTAATGAAACTATAATTGTTACCTTACAAACAAAAGATGCGGACGGTAACAATATACTCATTGGCGGCTTAGCAGATATTATTCATGCTGAGGGAAGCTCTGCATTCCATACAGTGAGAAGAAGTGTTATTGATGTTGGTGATGGCACTTATACAACAGTAGTCACGGGGACGCCAGCTCTGAACGGCGATGATAGTAGTGGCACTGTTGCTTTCTACATTGATGGTGAAACCTCATCTTCAATGACAATTACAGTTAACTTTACTCCAGGTGCATCTCACACAGCTTCAACTTTAAGTGCATCTCCAACAACTGTTATTACTGATGGTGAGGCAATATCAACTATTACCTTACAAACAAAAGACGACCAAGATAATAATCTAGTTATTGGTGGCTTAGCCGTTACTTGGGGTACAACTGGTGATGCTGTTCTAAGCAACTTGATTGATGTTGATGACGGTACTTACACAGTAGATATTACTAATAATACTGCTGAGGTTGTTACTATTACTGCTAGTATTGCTGGAGTAGTTGTAACTAATACAGCTACAGTGAGTTTTACACCAGGTGAAGCATCTGTTGCAACTTCAACTCTAAGTGCAAGTTCAGCCACTATGCACGCTAATGGAAGCAATGCTGCAACCATTACCCTGCAAGCAAAAGACGTCCATGGTAATAATCTAATTACTGGTGGCTTAGCCGTTACTTGGGATGCAACTGCAACTGGTAACGCTGTTCTAAGCAACTTGGTCGATGTTGGTGACGGTACTTACACAGTAGAGATTAGCAACGATACCGTTGAGGTTGTTACTATTACTGCTAGTATTAATACAGAAGCCGTAACCAATACAGCTACAGTTAGCTTTACTACAGTTGCATCTAAAGAAACTTCAACTTTAAGTGCATCTCCAACAACTGTTATTACTGATGGTGAGGCAATATCAACTATTACCTTACAAACAAAAGACGACCAAGATAATAATCTAGTTATTGGTGGTTTAGCCGTTACTTGGGGTACAACTGGTGATGCTGTTCTAAGCAACTTGATTGATGTTGGTGACGGTACTTACACAGTAGATATTACTAATAATACTGCTGAGGTTGTTACTATTACTGCTAGTATTAATACAGAAGCCGTAACCAATACAGCTACAGTGAGTTTTACACCAGGTGAAGCATCTATTGCAACTTCAACTCTAAGTGCAAGTTCAGCCACTATGCACGCTAATGGAAGCAATGCTGCAACCATTACCATGCAAACAAAAGACGTCCATGGTAATAATCTAATTACTGGTGGCTTAGCTATTACTTGGGATGCAACTGGTAGCGCTGTTCTAAGCAACTTGGTCGATGTTGGTGATGGCACTTACACAGTAGAGATTAGCAACGATACCGTTGAGGTTGTTACTATTACTGCTAGTATTAATACAGAAGCCGTAACCAATACAACTACAGTTAGCTTTACTACAGTTGCATCTAAAGAAACTTCAACTTTAAGTGCATCTCCAACAACTGTTATTACTGATGGTGAGGCAATATCAACTATTACCTTACAAACAAAAGACGACCAAGATAATAATCTAGTTATTGGTGGCTTAGCCGTTACTTGGGGTACAACTGGTGATGCTGTTCTAAGCAACTTGATTGATGTTGATGACGGTACTTACACAGTAGATATTACTAATAATACTGCTGAGGTTGTTACTATTACTGCTAGTATTGCTGGAGTAGTTGTAACTAATACAGCTACAGTGAGTTTTACACCAGGTGAAGCATCTGTTGCAACTTCAACTCTAAGTGCAAGTTCAGCCACTATGCACGCTAATGGAAGCAATGCTGCAACCATTACCCTGCAAGCAAAAGACGTCCATGGTAATAATCTAATTACTGGTGGCTTAGCCGTTACTTGGGATGCAACTGCAACTGGTAACGCTGTTCTAAGCAACTTGGTCGATGTTGGTGACGGTACTTACACAGTAGAGATTAGCAACGATACCGTTGAGGTTGTTACTATTACTGCTAGTATTAATACAGAAGCCGTAACCAATACAGCTACAGTTAGCTTTACTACAGTTGCATCTAAAGAAACTTCAACTTTAAGTGCATCTTCAACAACTGTTATTGCTGATGGTGAGGCAAAATCAACTATTACCTTACAAACAAAAGACGACCAAGATAATAATCTAGTTATTGGTGGTTTAGCCATTAATTGGGATACAATGGGCGGTAGTGCTGTTCTAAGCAACTTGATTGATGTTGGTGACGGCACTTACACAGTAGATATTAGCAACGATACCGCTGAGGTTGTTACTATTATGGCATCTATGAATGGAAGCTTTTTAACCAGTACAGTTACAGTGAGTTTTATACCAGGTGAAGCATCTATTGCAACTTCAACTCTAAGTGCAAGTTCAGCCACTATGCACGCTAATGGAGACAATGCTGCAACCATTACCATGCAAACAAAAGACGCACAAGGTAATAATTTAATTACTGGTGGTTTAGCTATTACTTGGGATGCAACTGGTAGCGCTGTTCTAAGCAACTTGGTCGATGTTGGTGATGGTACTTACACAGTAGATATTACCAACGACACTGTTGAGGTTGTTACTATTACTGCTAGTATTAATACAGAAGCCGTAACCAATACAACTACAGTTAGCTTTACTCCAGTTGCATCTAAAGAAACCTCAACTTTAAGTGCATCTCCAACAACTGTTATTACTGATGGTGAGGCAATATCAACTATTACCTTACAAACAAAAGACGACCAAGATAATAATCTAGTTATTGGTGGTTTAGCCGTTACTTGGGGTACAACTGGTGATGCTGTTCTAAGCAACTTGATTGATGTTGGTGACGGTACTTACACAGTAGATATTACTAATAATACTGCTGAGGTTGTTACTATTACTGCTAGTATTAATACAGAAGCCGTAACCAATACAGCTACAGTGAGTTTTACACCAGGTGAAGCATCTATTGCAACTTCAACTCTAAGTGCAAGTTCAGCCACTATGCACGCTAATGGAATCAATGCTGCAACCATTACCCTGCAAGCAAAAGACGTCCATGGTAATAATCTAATTACTGGTGGCTTAGCCGTTACTTGGGATGCAACTGCAACTGGTAACGCTGTTCTAAGCAACTTGGTCGATGTTGGTGACGGTACTTACACAGCAGATATTACTAATAATACCGTTGAGGTTGTTACTATTTTCGCATCTATGAATGGAAGCTTTGTAATCAGTAAAGCCACAGTGAGTTTTACTCCAGCTGCATCTAAAGAAACTTCAACTTTAAGTGCATCTCCAACAACTGTTATTACTGATGGTGAGGCAAAATCAACTATTACCTTACAAACAAAAGACGAGCAAGATAATAATCTAGTTATTGGTGGCTTAGCCGTTACTTGGGGCACAACTGGTGATGCTGTTCTAAGCAACTTGATTGATGTTGGTGACGGTACTTACACAGTAGATATTACTAATAATACTGCTGAAGAGGTTATTATTACTGCTAGTATTAATACAGAAGCCGTAACCAATACAGCCACAGTGAATTTTACAATAGGTGAGGTGTCTACTACAACTTCAACTCTAAGTGCAAGTTCAGCCATTATGCACGCTAGTGGAAGCCATGCTGTAACCATTACCCTGCAAACAAAAGACGCACAAGGTAATAATCTAATTACTGGTGGTTTAGCTATTACTTGGGGTACAACTGGTAGCGCTGTTCTAAGCAACTTGGTCGATGTTGGTGATGGTACTTACACAGTAGATATTACTAATAATACTGCTGAGGTTGTCACTATTACTGCTAGTATTAATACAGAAGCCGTAACCAATACAACTACAGTTAATTTTACTGGAGTTGTATCTTCTGCAACTTCAACCGTGACAGCAGATAGATTGACCGCTCCTGCTAATGAAGCTATAATTCTTACCGTGCAAACAAAAGATGCGGATGGTAACAATATACTCATTGGTGGCTTAAAAGATATTATTACTTATGTTGGAGGCGGTGTATACGATATACTGGAATCTTTTACTGATGTTGGTGACGGTACTTACACATTATCACTAAGTACAGGTGGGTATAAGACGACAACCTATGTGGCTTTCTATATTAATGGCGATAGCTCAGGTGCACTTAATAGCCCACACGTGACTTTTGAGTAAACTTTATACTGTCCTTCTTTTGTAATGATAAGATTTATAAAGAGCATAAAATAATGTCTTATTTTTATAGTTAGATTTATCGTGCAAATTAATGTTAATTTAATATATTGTTTAATAGGTTTAATTTGCCTAATATATTTAGGTATATTTTTTTTATAACTGTAATTGCCTTTAGCTCAACTCTAAAATATAAGTATAGACGCAATAACTACTAACTGTTTCTACTGATAGTAAAATAACATTGGCTCTTACCCCTGTAAATAAAAAATACAAAATATAATCATCTGGCTACTAATGGATTAACTATTACTGTGATAATAACAAATTACGATACTACGTTGAGTGACGTTATTGATAAATAAAGATAGTAGTTCTACATACACAATAAACTATTTTTTGTAAAAAACAATTACTACTACTAAGGTTAATGAAATATTCGTTGCCTAAGATGATATTGAGTCTTGACTATATTTATAATGTCAACCTATTAAATTAAAAGATTTGTATTAACTACATATTTAGTGACGCAATACTTTTCATTACTATATTTTATTAACTTTATCTTTTGTATCCGCTTGCAATAATAATAATATATCTTTCTTGAGAGCAGAATATTAGTAAGACTATTAAAGCTATTAATCAGATAGAAATTTTTGCATAAGTCAACCAAAATTTAGCAATTTGATAAAATAATAACCAAATTAAACTAAATTACAATTTATTGTTATGAATTGTAATTTTAAAACTGGCGTAAGTATTTTAAACAAGTGCAAAATTTAGTAGGATTTGTATATTCTAATGAATTATAAAAATCTATAAAAACAAGATGTTTTGAGTTTTGATGTAAGGTGTTAAATCACTCTCTTTGTGTAAGTTTATTGACAAGAAGTATTGCATTATTTTAGAGGTGAATTTATAAATAATTTGCAACTATTTTCTTATATATAAACAAAATGAGTTGCTTGCGTAATGGATTAATTGTAGTAAATAATATTTATTTATTGTGATTTAAGCGTATAACACAATATATATCATTATTAAAGGAAAAATCAATGAAACGCATTTTACTATTTTTATTTTTAATAATATCTTTATTTGTTGGTGCGCAGAACAATCTATTGTTTGCGG
Organism: Candidatus Thiodubiliella sp.; assembly: GCA_029237605.1. Lineage (GTDB taxonomy): Bacteria > Pseudomonadota > Gammaproteobacteria > PS1 > Pseudothioglobaceae > Thiodubiliella. The sequence continues at coordinate 688,895 of JAQRGB010000001.1, read as the reverse complement.
ATAAGGCGTTTGCTTTTAAGGCTAAAGTTGTTGATAACAATATTTTGTTGAATTGGGATATTGCCAAAGGTTATTATCTTTATAAGGAAAAAATTAAAATTATATCAGATCAATCTCAGCGTTTAGGAGAGGTAGAGTTTCCTTTTGCAAAAATTAGAAATGATGAGTTTTTTGGTAAAGTTGGTATTTATCGTGATGATGTTTTGGTTACTGTTCCTGTGCTTGGGGGCGAGTCAAAATTTATTATTATCGATGTTGAATTCCAAGGTTGTGCAGATTTAGGCGTGTGTTATCCGCCAATATCTAAATCGATTACTCTTAAAGTTGGTAATAATAAATCGTTGATTGATAATGCGTTTAATATGCTATCTAAGACTAAGTCCGCTATACAATCAATCGTTGATAAGGTGACGCCAATTTCTGATGAGCCACTGCCTGTGGACGAGGCATTTGCCTATTCAGTGATAGCACTTGACGCAAATACTTTGCGTGCTAGTTGGAAAATACATCCAGAGTATTATCTTTATCGTGATAAATTTTTTCTCGATATCAAAGACGCACAGTTTGGCAATATTAATTTACCTAAGTGGGAAGAAAAAGAAGATCCATTTTATGGGAAAGTGCAGATTTATAATGGCGAATTTAGTATAGATATTCCATTGGTTGACGTTAAATCATCGCAAGTTACCTTTATTGCTAAGTTTCAAGGTTGTTGGCTAGGTGGCGTTTGTTATCCACCAGTGGAAAAAAGCACAAATATTACACTGCCTATGATAAATAATAGTACGGAACTTCAGTCTATTAAAGCTAAAGCCCCAATAAAATTAGTTCCAAGTATTACAAAAATAGAAACATTAAATGAAACTGATAAAATCACCACATTATTACAGCAGGATAATGTGCTGATAACATTATGGTGGTTCTTTGTTTTTGGCTTATTGTTGTCGTTAACCCCTTGCGTGTTTCCTATGATACCAATTTTATCAGGTATTATTGTTGGACAAAAAAATGAAGTAACCACTAAAAAAGCACTTATTATGTCAATGGTATTTGTACTTGCTATGAGTGTTACTTATTCAATGGCTGGTGTGTTAGCTGGCTATTTTGGTGAGAATTTACAAGCACTATTCCAAACACCTTGGATACTAATATTATTTAGTTTAATTTTTGTGGTACTTGCATTTTCAATGTTTGGTTATTATGAGATTCAGTTGCCATCTAGTTTGCAGAATAAAATCACTAGAATTAGTAATAAACAGGAAGGCAGCAGTTTATTTGGCGTAGCAATTATGGGATTTTTGTCAGCATTGATCGTCGGCCCTTGTGTAGCACCACCATTAGCAGGTGCATTGATTTATATTGGACAAACAGGTGATGCCATACTTGGTGGCTTATCTTTATTTGTCTTGAGTTTGGGAATGGGTGCGCCATTGTTATTAGTTGGAGCTGGCGTAAGTAAATTACCTAAAGCTGGTGGCTGGATGGATAATGTTAAGTATATATTTGGTATATTAATGTTGGCAGTGGCAATTTATTTTCTTGATAGAATTATTCCACCATTTGTATCATTGATATTATGGGCATCTCTATTTACTTTATCGCCCATTGCAATGGGCGTATTAAACTCCATTACTAGTACAACATCTGTATGGCAACGTATCTTTAAAGGTATTGGTTTATTAATATTAATTTATGGCATATTGTTATGGGGCTTGGTGGCTCGTGGCGGCGGCGATATGTTGGCACCATTGTCTGGTTATGGTACTAGCGTGCAAGCAGAAAAAGTAAGTATTACTTTTGAAAAAATCAAATCAAATGATGATTTAGATCGCATGCTTATTAAGGCACAGAATAATAATCAAGTTGTGATGTTGGATTTTTATGCAGATTGGTGTATTTCTTGTAAAGAGTTAGAACGTTTCGTGTTTTCGAATGCTAAAGTGGTCAGTGAGATGAGAGATGTTATCGCCTTGCAAGCGGATGTTACCGCTAACGATGTGATTGATAAGGCTTTAATGGCGCGTTTTAATATTATTGGCCCACCAGGAATTTTATTTTTCAAAGATGGCGTTGAAAATCGTTCGCAGCGTATTGTTGGTGAAATTAATGCACAAGATTTCATTAAACATTTAAATAACTCAAAGTAGAGAACACATTATATTAGGCAGATATTGACTAAAAATTAGTTTTTAGTCAATATTAATGTCTGATGTAGTGATATTAAGTAGTTAAAATTGACGAACATTCATTATGTTGGTGGTAAAATTAACATATTTTATAATTTTTAACTTTAGTTGTGTGTAATGAATATTTTGTTGCTTAACGGTCCTAACCTAAATATGCTTGGTATTCGTGAGCCAGATCAATATGGTACACAAACCTTGGGTGATATTGTTAGTCGTATAAGCACGTTAGCCATTGATGCAGGGCTATCAATTGATCATCATCAGGATAATTCAGAAGTCGGGATGATTGATAAGGTTCACGCTGCTAGTAAAAATAACACAAAATACATTATTATTAATCCTGCGGCGTTTACACACACTTCTGTCGCTTTACGTGATGCAATGTTAGCAACAGGCATTGCCTTTACAGAAGTGCATTTATCCAATGTTTATAAGCGTGAGGAATTTCGTAAGCGATCTTATTTTTCAGATATCGCAGAAGGTGTAATTTCGGGTTTTGGTGCGCAAGGCTATGAATTTGCACTTGATGCGGCAATTAAATATATCAAGGAGCATTAAAAAAAATGGATATTCGTAAAGTAAAAAAATTAATGGAGTTATTAGAAGATTCTGGCATGGCGGAAATAGAAATTGTAGAAGATAAGGAGTCAGTTCGTATCTCTCGTTACGGCAATACACCAGTAGCTGTTCCTGCACAAGTGGTAGCTCCTGTAGCAGCAGTGCCTGCGTCAGTTGCCACGCTTGCTACTGAAACAATAGAAGCACCAGCAGTTGATGGGCATCCAATTACTTCACCGATGGTTGGCACATTCTATGGCAGTGCATCGCCAACTTCTGAAGTGTTTGTTAAGATTGGACAGCATGTTAATCAAGGTGATACAATTTGTATTGTTGAGGCGATGAAAATTATGAACCAAATTGAGGCAGATCAATCTGGTACAGTGACTAAAATCCTGTGTAGCGACGGTGATGCAGTGGAGTTTGCTCAAACTTTAGTTGTGATTAAATAAGGCTATCACTAAATGAATAAAATTAATAAAGTTTTAATCGCCAATCGTGGCGAAATTGCATTACGTATTTTGCGTGCTTGTAAAGAGCTTGGCATTAAGACGGTTGCGGTTTATTCAACGGCTGATAAATTTTTGAAGCATGTGCGCTTGGCAGATGAAGCAGTATGTATTGGGCCACATTCATCAGTAGCAAGTTATTTAAATATTCCTGCACTGATTGCAGCAGCTGAAGTGACGCATGCAGATGCGATTCATCCAGGTTACGGTTTCTTGTCTGAAAATGCAGATTTTGCACAATGCGTTGAAGAGAGTGGGTTTATTTTTATTGGACCATATGCTGATAATATTCGTGTGATGGGGGATAAAGTATCAGCCATTAAAGCTATGCAAGGCTCAAATGTTCCTTGTGTTCCCGGCTCTGGTGGTGGACTTGGCACGGATGATAAGGAAAATATTGCAATTGCTAATAAAATTGGCCTTCCTATTATCATTAAGGCTTCTGGTGGTGGTGGTGGTCGTGGTATGCGTGTGGTGGAAAAACAAAAAGATTTACTGAGTTCAATTGAACTTACAAAGACTGAAGCGCAGAATTTCTTTGGTAATTCAGAAGTATATATGGAAAAATTCCTAACCACACCGCGCCACGTTGAGATACAAATATTGGCTGACGAACACGGCAATGCAGTACATTTAGGTGAACGTGATTGTTCTATGCAGCGCCGTCATCAAAAAGTGGTAGAAGAAGCTCCTGCTCCAGGTATAACTCCTGAATTGCGTAATAAGATTGGCAGTATTTGTGCTGATGCTTGTAAGAAAATTAATTATCGTGGCGCTGGTACTTTTGAGTTCTTATTTGAGAACGATGAATTTTATTTTATTGAGATGAATACACGCATACAAGTGGAACATCCAGTGACTGAAATGATTACTGGTATTGATATTGTACGTGAGCAAATTTTGATTGCAGATGGGCAAAAGCTTTCGTTTACACAAGATGACGTGAACATTAAAGGCTTTGCAATTGAGTGCCGTATTAATGCAGAAGACCCAAATAACTTTATGCCATCCCCTGGTAAAATTACACAATTCCACGTCGCTGGTGGCTTGGGTGTGCGTATTGATTCACATGTATATAATGGATACTCTGTGCCACCGCATTATGATTCTATGATTGGTAAACTGATTACTTTTGCTGATACTAGACTGGGCGCTATTATTAAAATGCAAAATGCTTTGGGCGAAATGGTGGTTGATGGGATTAAAACTAACATTCCCTTACAGACATGCATTATGGAGGATGAAATTTTTCGTAAGGGCGGGATGAATATTCATTATCTTGAAAAAATGCTAGAGAGATTACACTGATGATTAAAGTAGGCATCATAGGTGGTACAGGTTACACAGGTATTGAGCTATTACGCCTTTTGCATAACCATACTAAGGTAGAAGTGATTGCGATTAGCTCGCGTTCAGAAGCAGGGAAGCGTGTAGATGAAATTTTTCCTTCTTTGGTTGGGAGTTGTGATCTGATTTTCTCATTGCCAGATGATATAATTTTAAACGAATGTGATGTGATATTTTTTGCTACGCCATATGGCGTAGCAATGAAAGGTGTTGGTGCTTTTGTTAAAAAAGGCATTAAAGTTATTGATTTGGGCGCAGATTTTCGCTTAAATGATAAAGATGAATATAAAAAATGGTATGGCTTAGATCACACACAAGATGAATTATTATTATTAGCAATTTATGGCTTGTGTGAAATTAATCGTGAGAAAATCAAAAATGCCAATTTAATCGCTAATCCAGGTTGTTATCCAACTACTGTTGCATTGGGGTTAAAACCTTTAATTGATAATAAACTGATTGATTTGACTAATATTATTGCTGATTGTAAATCAGGCGTGAGTGGCGCTGGGCGAGGCGCTAATAAAGCTACTTTGTTATGCGAAGTTAGTGAGTCATTTAAAGCTTATGGTGTTAGTGGTCATCGTCATTATTCAGAAATTAAACAGGAATTATCATTATTAGCAGGCGAGAATGTGAACTTGACATTCGTACCACACCTTGTGCCGATGATTCGTGGTATGCAAGCTACTATTTACGTGGACTTATTAGACAGCGATGTTGACGTGCAATCCATATTTGAAAGTGCTTACAAAGACGAGTATTTTATTACTGTATTAGGTGCTGGAAATACACCTGATACGCGTAATGTTAGAGGTTCTAATTTCTGTCAAATCGGTGTGCAAAAAGCACCATATGGAAATAAATTAATTGTGATGTCGGTGATTGATAATCTAGTTAAAGGTGCGTCAGGACAAGCAATTCAAAATATGAACATACTATTTGGACTGGATGAAAATTTAGGCTTGAAGCAAATTGGATTGATACCTTGAATGGAAAATAAAATATGATTGCAGAACAAAATTTAGATCTAGCGGATATTATTTTTAGTGATAACGCTGCTAAAAAGGTGTTAGATCTTATTCAAGAAGAAAAAAACGATAATTTGAAATTACGTGTGTATATTATAGGCGGCGGTTGTTCTGGATTTTCTTATGGCTTTACTTTTGATGAAAAAAATAAAGAAGGTGACTCTAGTGTTGAAAAAAATGGCGTACAATTAGTTGTTGATCCTATGAGTTATCAATATTTAATTGGTGCAACAGTTGATTATTTAGAAGACTTGCAAGGTTCTCGTTTTATTATTCATAACCCTAATGCTAAAACTACTTGTGGTTGTGGCTCATCCTTTTCAGTTTAAAGATATATGATTGAATATATTCCAGGCTTAGCAGGTGTTCCAGTAACAGAATCATCTATTTCTTCGATTGATGGGGAGAACGGTATTTTGGCGTACCGTGGTTATTCAATTGAGGATTTAGTTAAATATAGCTCATTTGAGGAAGTAGCGATGTTGCTAAGAGATGGCGAGTTGCCGAGTGCCAGAGCTCTAAGTGATTTTAAAAGAGTATTACATCAGCGTTATGAAGTTAAGCGTGATATTCGTCAGATGATGTGGGCGTTGCCAGCTAATGGACACCCAATGGATGTTTTACAAACAGCAATTGCATCAATGGCTACTTTTTATCCTGATGCAGGCGCACAAGATCCAAATTCAGATTATACACAGAGCGCATTGACAAAAATTATTGCCAATATGAGTACGTTGGTGGCAATGTGGGCGCGTATTTCAACAGGATATGACCCAATTCCGCCAAGTAAAAAAATGTCATATGCTAAAAATTTTTTATATATGTCATTTGGTGAAGAGCCAGATGATGATATTGTTAAGTTATTTGATGCTTGTTTGGTTTTGCATGCTGAGCACACGATTAATGCCAGTACTTTTGCAGCAATGGTAACTGCCTCTACGCTTGCTAGCCCATTTGCCTCAGTATCAGCATCTGTTGGTACTTTAGCAGGTTCTTTGCATGGTGGCGCAAATAAAGATGTTTTAGATATGCTGGATGAAATTGGTGATGTTAGAAATGTGAAAACTTACATTGAGGGACGTATCAAGAATAAAAAAGTAATTTGGGGTATGGGGCATAGAGAATACAGTGTTAAAGATCCACGCGCTACGATTTTGCAAAGAATGATTGAAGGCTATATTAAGAAGTCCAATATTGCACTTTCCAAGCGTTTTGAAATAGCATTAGAGGTGGAGCGTATTTGCTGTAATTTACTTAGTGCCAAAGGCGTTTATCCGAATGTTGATTTCTACTCAGGTATTTTATATTCTGAGATTTTTAAAATTCCAAGAAAACACTTTACATCAATTTTTGCTATGGCGCGATCGAGTGGTTGGGCTGCTCATTGGCACGAGCAGGTTGAGTGCAACAGAATTTTCAGGCCAACACAAGTTTATATAGGTGCAAATTTTAGGGCTTATCCAAAAAAATATGCAAAAGACCCTATGTAATTATTAAAATACCATTAGATATGTTACTATGAGTAAGTTTAAAAAGCTCAAAAGCTCATAAAATCTTTTATTTATCTTAATTACATATAATTATATAAAGGTATACATGAAAAAAACAACACATTTTGGTTTTAAAGATGTCGCTACTGAGGATAAGCAAGGTATGGTGCGTAGCATATTTGATTCAGTTGCTAGTAAGTATAATTTGATGAATGATGTATTGTCGTTTGGCACACATCGATTATGGAAGCATTACACCATTGCCACATCGAATGTTAAAGTAGGTGATAAAGTCTTAGATATTGCCGGAGGTACGGGAGACTTAGCACGTGCTTTTAAGAAAAAAGTTGGTTATAGTGGGCAAGTTGTGCTTTCTGATATTAATGCCGCTATGCTAAGTGAAGGACGTAAAAATTTAATCAATAATGGCACTACAGATGTACAATTTGTACAATTGAACGGAGAACAAATTCCTTTTGTAAGCGGTAGTTTTGATTGTGTATCAATTGCTTTTGGTTTGCGTAATGTTACCGATAAAGACCAGTGTATTCGTGAAATGTATCGTATTTTAAAGCCAGGAGGCTGTTTGTTAATTTTAGAATTTTCTAAAACAGACATTGTATTATTAGAAAAATGCTATGATTTTTATTCATTTAATGTAATGCCACAGCTTGGTAAAATTATCGCTAATGACGAAGATTCTTATCAATATTTAGCTGAGTCTATTCGTAAACACCCTAATCAAGAAATACTAAAACAAATGGTGCTAGATGCAGGGTTTGGTGCTTGTGAATATCACAACCTTTCAGGCGGCATTGTCGCATTGCATAAAGGCATAAAAATTTAAAATTATATGAAATATATAATTTTACAACGTGCGCTAAACTATTTATTTGAAGTACATCAAATTGATACCCAATTATTAGATGGTAAGGTCATATATTTCTCTTTGCAAGATTTACCGATAAAGGTTAATTTTGTTTGCACTAATGAGCGTATTTTTGTGACTAATAATACTGACGCGACATCTGATGTTAATATTAAACTTCATTTAAGTAGTTTTTTGGCGTTGATTCGTGGACAAAGTTTAGCCGAACTATTAAGACAAGATAAAATTATCATTCATGGCGATATTAAGACTGCGCAATTATTAGTCGATTTATTACAACAAATAGAATTTGATTTTGAAGAAGAATTATCTAAATATACAGGAGATGCTGTTGCGTACAAAGTAGGTAAAATCATGAAAAAATTCAAATCATCTGATAATTCTTCGACATCTATTAAGGATAAAATTACCAAATTTATTATTGCACCAAAACTATTTCACTGATGCATAATTTAGTTAGATTTGTTGCTATTATACGCATTCTAATGCGTTATCGTATAGATGCCTTGTTGCTCTCAATTTCGTTTCTAAAACGTTTTAAATTACTGCTATATTTAACGCCTTGGCATTATATTCCTAGAAAAGAATTTACTAGAGGAGAGCGTATTCGTTTAGCCCTTGAAGAATTAGGCCCTATTTTTATTAAGTTTGGGCAAACATTATCTACTCGTCTTGATTTATTGCCAGAAGATATTGGTGAAGAACTCACCAAGTTGCAAGACGCTTGTCCTGCGTTTGATGGTGAGAAGGCTAAAGCAATGATTGAAAAATCATTAGATGGTGATGTTGATAAGTTGTTTAAAGAATTTAATATTGAACCACTTGCTAGCGCTTCAATTGCACAAGTACATACCGCCATTACTCACCAAGGGGATGAAGTTGTAATTAAGATAGTACGACCTGATATGGAAAAAGTTATTAAGCGCGATATTGCGTTAATGTACGCCTTAGCGAGGCTTATTAATAAGCATCCGATTAGTAAAAAAATACGCCCAAGAGAAATTGTGGCTGAGTTTGAAAGTATTATCTTGGGCGAACTTAATATGTTAACCGAGGCAAAAAATGCCGCACAATTACGAAAAAATTTTCAAGATTCTGATTTACTGTATGTGCCTAAGGTATATTGGAATTTGTGTAGCGAGGGGGTGCTGACGACCGAGCGTATTTACGGTACTCCAGTGGGAGATATTACTAAACTCAAGGCTGATGGCGTTGATCTTAAAAAATTGGCAGAAGATGGTGTTATTATTTTCTTTACTCAAGTATTTAAGCATAATTTTTTTCATGCAGATATGCATCCTGGTAATATTTTTGTTGGACCAGAAGATAATTATATTGGCGTTGATTTTGGCATTATGGGTGTATTAGATGAGTCGGATAAAGATTTTTTAGCTGATATTTTCTTGGCATTTTTTAATCAAGATTATCACGGCGTTGCCAGCGCTTATATTGCATCAGGCTGGGCAAGTGCGAGCACAGATATTCATGCCTTTGAACGGGCGATTGGTAGAATTTGCGAACCAATGTTTGAAAAATCTTTGAATGAAATATCGTTTGGCCAAGTGTTAATGGACTTAATGGCTGAAGCAAAAATTTTTGATATTACTGTTCAGCCACAACTATTATTATTAGATAAAACATTATTAAATATTGAAGGGCTAGGCAGGAAACTTTATCCACAACTTGATTTATGGGCAACAGCAAAACCTTTTTTAGAAGATTTAGTTAAAGAAAAATATAGTATGAAAAGCACGATTAAAAAACTGAAAGAAAAAGCACCAGAGATCTTAAGAGAAATTCCTGAATTACCAGGGTTGATGGTTAATGTACTTAGGCAAATAGATAAAATTAAAAATATTAACGGTCTTTATAGTAAACAAACTGATGCAATTGTTAACCAGTTAAAGAAGAATGCCAATAAGCAAACTTTGGCTATTTTTTCAGGAGCTATACTTATTCTCTCAGGTATTTTGGCAGTTAATAATTTATGGGTTGCCAGCGGCATTAGTATCGTAGTTGCCTTAGTATTTTGGATTAAAGCTAGATAACCGTCTCCTCCTTTACACATTTTCGGGTAAAATAATTCGCTTGGTGTGTTTGGTCGCAAAACATATTATCATAAGTGCATCCATTAATAGGGTGTTTTTTATTTTAAGACCACTGTATTGGGTAAATTGCAAGGTTGATTAAGTTGGTAATTTTTTATAAATCCTGCTCTAGTTAGGAATAATTCAGGTTTTATAAAAGTTGTCAAATGAGTGAAAAAACATTCCTTTGTGCAATATTTATATCTAATACAATGGCCTTTTTGGAGAAAAAAATGAGTATTAAAATTAATGCTACAATGCGTAAAGATCAAGGGAAAGGTGCGAGCCGCCGTCTGCGTCATCAAGAAAAAATTCCTGCTATTGTCTACGGTTCAGGCAAAGCGCCTGCCGCAATTACACTAAATCTGCATGAGATGACACATATTTTAGAAAATTCAGAAGTATACGCTTCTGTTCTAGATTTATCGATTGATAAAAAAACTGAGCCGGTTATTATTAAAGATCTACAACATCATCCAGCTAAAAGTCTTATTGCTCATGTGGATTTCCTGCGTGTTGACATGAATAAGAATATTGTTACTAGTATTCCACTACATTTCATTGGAGAAGAAAATAACGACGCAATGCGTCTTGGCGCAATTCTTAACAAGCTCATTACTACAATTGAGATTTCTTGTTTGCCAGTAAATTTACCACATGCTATTGAAGTTGATATTAGCAATCTTACAATGGATGAACATGTCAGTTTGACAGATATAACAATGCCGAAAGACGTTGTTATTACTGCGTTAACACATGGAGATATTGAAGCACATGACCAAAGTGTTGTTGTCATTCAAGAGCCGAGATTAATGGCTGAAGAAGTTGAAGAGAAAATTATCGATACCGAAGATGAAGAAGGTGTTGATAATATAGCTAAAGATAGTGATGACAAACCAGAAGGTGATTCAGAATAAACTTAATTTGCACTTGTTATGACGATTAAATTGATTGTTGGATTAGGCAATCCAGGCAAAGATTATCAGGCACATCGTCATAATGTGGGCTTTTGGTTTTGTGATGCGCTTGCGCATTTATATATAAGTGTCTTTAAGAAAGAATCTAAGTTTTTCGGTGAAGTAGCGAAAGTCAATCTCGCTGAGACAAATGTTCTATTATTAAAACCAAGCACCTATATGAATGCTTCTGGGAAATCGATTCAAAGCATTGCTAAATTCTATCAAATAAATGTGGACGAAATTTTAATTGTGCATGATGAGCTAGATATTGATTCTGGATTTGCTAGAATTAAATTTAGCGGCGGGCATGGCGGGCATAATGGACTTCGTAATACGATTAAAGTGCTAAATAACAAGAATTTTTATCGACTTAGAATTGGCATCGGTCATCCAGGAGATAAATCCAAGGTGACAGACTTCGTTTTACATGCACCTAACAAGTCAGAGTTTGAAGTAATTCAAAATGCACTATTTAATTCACTTAATATTATTGAACAAATAGTAAAAGGAGATATTGAATCTGCGATGAGAATGTTACACACACAAGAAAAAGAGGGCTAATATGGGATTTAAATGCGGGATTGTAGGTTTGCCTAATGTAGGAAAATCAACTCTATTTAACGCACTTACGCAAGCGGGCATTGAGTCGGCAAACTACCCGTTTTGTACTATTGAGCCAAATGTTGGTATTGTTCCGATTAATGACAAGCGTTTGGGTCAATTAGCTGAAATTGTTAGTCCGAAAAGAATCTTGCCAACCACTATGGAGTTTGTGGATATTGCAGGTTTGGTTGAAGGCGCCTCAAAAGGCGAAGGACTAGGCAATCAATTCTTAACTAATATTCGTGAGACAGATGCGATTGTGCATGTAGTTCGTGCTTTTGATAACGATGATATTGTGCATGTGTCTGGAAAAATTTCACCCACTGATGATATTGAGGTTATCAATACAGAATTGGCTATAGCTGATTTATCTGTGGTTGAAAAACTATATCAAAATTCGTTAAAAAATACTAAGTCTGGTCAAAAAGATGGGTTACCTTTGAAAGCATTGTTGGAAAAAATTTTACCAGTACTTGAAAATGGTGAGGGTATTCGCACTTTGTCCTTTGATGATGAAGAAGTAAAGTTATTAAAAGACTTTCAATTATTAACTATTAAACCTGTTTTATATGTCGCTAATGTCAGCGAAGACGGCTTTAATAATAATCCACATTTGGATGCTATTATGCAAATTGCACAAGCAGAAAATGCACAAGTTATAGCTATTTGTGCTGATGTTGAGGCGGAGATTGCTGAGTTAGAAGGTGATGAAAAACAAGAGTTTTTGTCTGAAATAGGGCAAGATGAATCAAGTTTAGATCGACTTATTAAAGCAGGATATAAATTGTTAGGTTTGCAAACTTATTTTACAGCTGGTGTGCAAGAAGTACGCGCTTGGACCGTTAATATTGGTGATAATGCCCCCCAAGCAGCGGGTAAAATTCATGGTGATTTTGAAAAAGGCTTTATTCGTGCTGAAACCATTGCTTTTGATGATTTTATTAAGTTTCAAGGTGAGAAAGGCGCAAAAGAATCAGGAAAATTACGCTCAGAAGGCAAGGAATACATTATTCAAGACGGTGATGTTGTGCATTTCTTGTTTAATGTTTAAGTTATAATTAATACACAATGAATACTAAAAAACAAACTAAAGTACTCATTATTTTGGATGGCTGGGGGCATTCAGAAGTTATACAGAATAATGCAGTTGCTCAGGCAAGTACACCAGTATGGGATAAATTCAATGACCAGTTTGCACACTCTTTAATTTCAACTAGTGGCAAAGAAGTAGGTTTACCTGGCGAACAAATGGGTAATTCAGAAGTAGGGCATCTTAATTTAGGTGCTGGGCGCATTGTTAAACAAGACTTTACTCGTATTCAAAATGAAATTGAAAATGGTGATTTTTTTAAAAATCAAATACTCAAAAATTCATTAGAATATGCTAATAATAACAATAAAGTAGTTCATATTATAGGTTTGTTATCTGATGGTGGTGTGCATTCGCATGAAAAGCAAATATATGCTATGTTAGAAATGACTAAGCAATATAATTGCAAAGGTGTCTATTTACATATATTTTCTGATGGAAGGGATTGTGCACAAAAAAGTGCAAAAAAATACATTCAAAAATTAGAAGATAAAATTTCTGAGTTAGGTGTGGGGGAAATAGCTAGCGTGATTGGTCGATATTTTTCTTTAGACAGAGATAATCGTTGGGGTCGCGTACGCTGTGCTTATGAACTAATTGCCAATGGTAAGGGTAAATTTTTAGCGAAGAATGCAATCGAAGCAATCGATATGGCATATGAGCGCGGGGAAACTGACGAGTTTGTGCAGTCAACTGTGATTAAAATGCCAATAAAAATAAAAAAAGGCGATGTTATGATATTTATGAATTATCGTGCTGACAGAGCAAGGCAAATTACACAAGCATTTACCAATGAGGATTTTCAAGGTTTTTCTCGTGGCACCTTTATACCAACGCAATTTATTTGCTTAACAGAATATAAAAGAGAGTTTAACTTACCAGTGGCTTACCCTTCTGTAAAACTTAATAATGTATTAGGGAAATATCTATCTAACTTAGGCATGACACAACTTAGGATTGCTGAGACTGAGAAGTATGCACACGTCACTTTCTTTTTAAATGGTGGTATTGAGCGTCCATTTTATGGTGAAGACCGTGTGTTAATTCCATCTCCAGATGTTGCAACTTATGACCTTAAGCCAGAAATGAGCGCTTTCGAGCTTACTGATGAATTGGCTGAAAATATTGAGAGTCAAAAATATGATTTGGTCATCTGTAATTTTGCTAATACTGATATGGTGGGACATTCTGGTAAATTAGACGCAGCCATTAAGGCAGTTGAAGTAGTGGACACGTGTTTGGGCGTTGTTTATCAAGCGTTAAGATCAATTGATGGTGGAGAGATGCTGATTACTGCTGATCATGGCAATGTTGAGCAAATGGTTGATCCCGAAACAGGGAAACCACACACAGCACATACGAAAAACTTAGTACCGTTGATATTTATTAGCGACAGAGAGGTAGAAATTACCGATCCTGGCATTGGGTCTTTATCTGATATTGCACCGACATTATTAATGATAATGAATGTTGAACAACCTGATGAAATGACTGGAAGTAGTCTAATAACTTTTAAATAATAAAAATAGGAAATAGAAATGAAACAATCTAATTTTATTGCCCCATCAATTTTGGCGGCAGATTTTGCTAAACTAGGTGAAGAAGTTGATAACGTATTAAGCGCTGGCGCTGATATTATACATTTTGATGTTATGGATAATCACTATGTGCCGAATCTAACCATTGGTCCATTGATTTGTGAAGCGCTAAGAAAATATGGCGTAAGTGCGCCGATTGACGTACATTTAATGGTTAAGCCAGTAGATAGAATTATTCCTGATTTTATTGATGCAGGTGCATCATATATTACTTTTCACCCAGAGGCCTCTGAACATATTGACAGAACACTTGGTATAATTCAAGAGGCTGGCTGTAAAGCAGGATTAGTATTCAACCCAGCAACACCTTTAGGTATTTTAGAAAATGTAATGGATAAACTAGATATGATTTTGTTAATGTCAGTTAACCCTGGTTTTGGTGGCCAATCTTTTATTCTACACACGCTAGAGAAATGTAGGCAAGTACGTACATTAATTGACGCTAGTGGCAGAGATATTCGCTTGGAAATCGATGGTGGTGTTAAAATTGATAATATTCGTGAAGTTGCACAAGCAGGAGCAGACACTTTTGTTGCAGGATCAGCTATCTTTAACACGGATAACTATAAAGTCACTATTGATGCAATGCGTAAGGAATTAGATGAGGTAAATAATGGTTTCTAGAAATTCAAATGTAAATTACCTTTAATTGGCTAAGATATAATTTGCTACCTACATACTTATTGTTGTAAGACTTGGGTATAATTGCACATTTCGTGATTTTAAAGGCTTAGGCTAAAAAATCAAAAGTTGAATTAGGTATCTAAAATATAGGTGTCTAGTTTTTTTTAATATATCACACAATTTGGCATATTAGCTAGGGTGCTCTTTTTAAAAATAAGGAGTTGGTTAGTAGGAGTTGTGGAAGAAAAAATGTCTATGGGCATTTTTTATTTAACCCCGGAGAAATAATAATATGGCAAAAATGTCCATGAAAAAAATGTTAGAAGCTGGTGTTCATTTTGGTCACCGTAGCCGTTTTTGGCATCCAAAAATGGAACGCTACATTTATGGCACTCGCAATGGCGTGCATATCATTAACCTAGAGAAGTCACTACCGATGTTTAATGATGTACTTAATTTTGCATCAAAAACAGCAGCAGCTGGTGGCTCTATTTTATTTGTTGGCACAAAACGTGCAGCAAGCAATATTATGAAAGAAGAAGCAATACGTTGTGGCATGCCATATGTCAATCACCGCTGGTTAGGCGGCATGATGACAAACTATAAGACTATCAAAGCTTCAATTAAGCGCTTAAAAGACTTGGAGTTCTTAGCAGAAGAAAACTTTATTCAGTTTGGTAAAAAAGAAGCATTAATGATGACACGTGAAATGGAAAAATTAGAGCGTAGTTTAGGCGGCATTAAAGATTTAAATGGTATCCCTGATGTAGTATTCGTTATTGATACTGGTCATGAAAAGAATGCTGTTAAAGAAGCACAAAAATTAGGATTGCCACTAATTGGCATAGTAGATACCAATCACAACCCAGAGGGTATTGATTATGTAATCCCAGGTAATGATGATTCAATTAGAGCGATTAGCTTCTACGCAAGAGGAATTGCAAATGCAGTTTTAGAAGCCAAAGCTTCAATTTCAACGCAAGAGATTAATAAAGCAACTGCTACGAAAAAAACTGTCGTTGTTAAAAAAGAGCCTGCCACCAAAGAAGAAGTAGTTAAAAAAAAGAAAGAGTCTATTGAGAGTAAAGCAAAAGTAGCCACAAAAAAAACTGTTGTTGTTAAAAAAGAGCCTGCCACCAAAGAAGTAATGGGGAGTGACAAACTTAACAAGGCGGCACTAACTGTCATGAAAAAAACAGAGTTAGAGAGTTATGCAAAAAAGCAAGGTGTTAACGTTAATGTTAGTGATACTAAAGGTGTAATGATTGATAAAATTCTTGCATAAAGCAATAATAAATTAGGAGATGGTATGGCTATTACAGCATTAATGGTTAAAGAATTAAGGGAAAGAACTGGCGCAGGTATGATGGACTGTAAAAAAGCACTTAGTGAAACCAATGGCGATATGGAATTATCGATTGATTTAATGCGTGCATCGGGTGCAGTAAAGGCTGCTAAAAAGTCTGGTCGTATTGCTGCAGAAGGTTTGGTTAAAGTTAATATTAGCGCTGACGGGAAAACAGCAATTATCTTAGAAGTTAACTCTGAAACAGATTTTGTGACTAAAGGAGATATCTTTATTGATTTTGTTGACGCATTAGGCGAATTAGCGCTTAAAACAAAACCAGACAATGTTGAAGATTTCTTAACACAAACAATGGAGAATGGCGCTTCATTAGAAGAAGCACGTGAAGTTGTTGTTGCTAATACAGGTGAAAATATAACAATTCGTCGTGTACGAACTGTGAATGCAGGCAACGGTGTTATCGGTGTTTATAAGCACGGTGAACGTATTGCAGTATTGAGTGTATTAGATGGTGACGACAAAGATCTAGCAAAAGACATAGCAATGCATATTGCGGCATCTAAACCAGAGTGCATTTCTGAATATGAATTATCTGCAGATATTTTAGAAAGAGAGAAGGCAATTTTTGTAGAACAAGCAAGAGAGTCTGGCAAACCAGATGATATAATTGAGAAAATGATTGGTGGTCGTATGAAGAAATTTATTAACGAAGTCACACTTTCTGGCCAAGCTTTTATTAAAGATCCAGATATAACAGTCGGTACGTTGGTTAAATCCAAAGGTGTTAATGTCAAGTCATTTGTTCGTTTTGAAGTAGGTGAAGGAATTAAAAAGAAAGAAGAAAATTTTGTTGATGAGGTTATAGCACAAGTGAAAGGATAATCTTTATAGCGTACTTTGTTTTTATCTGTGTTAAATATTAAGAAGTACTTAGTTACATAGTATATAACCCCATCTGTATTTTTGAATATTTTACTTGCAAAAAATACCTGTAGAAATAGTGAACTATATAGAAATATTTGGCTATATTATTATTTATTTACCATATGTATAAGGTATTTTCGTTTTATGGTTCAGTTATGGGCATGTCTAACACTTTTTATTATTAGCCTAAATAGGCAATTAATATATCTTTTAATTAATTAAATAGTATTATATTTATGGCTTAAAATTAAGACTTATTAAGTGTAATTTTATAAACTTGATTTCTTGCTTTCCATGCATGTCCATAAACCACTTCATAAGTGGCAGGTAGTTTACCATCTTGACGATAGGATTCATACATATTGATCATTGATTGGAATTTATCTTTACCAGTGAGAAACTTAGAGCGTGAATCAACGGTTTGTGCGCCAATTGCCTTTAAATCTCTCAATAAATCTGTTACGCTTTGGTAGGTTAGTGTTAAGTTTTCCATCTCCATCACTGGTGATTGAAAACCCTCTTGCAATAGTTGGTCACCGATGTCGTGCATATCAACAAAAGTATTGACATGCATTTTATTATCAACCACTGCCCAACTCTTTTTTAACTCTTTAAGTGTATCAATCCCAAAGGTAGAAAAGAGTATGAGTCCATTATTTTTTAACACCCTATAACACTCTGTAAATAGTTGTTTTAAATTAGGGCACCATTGCATCATTAGATTGGAAACAATAATATCAATACTATCATTAACTAAAGGCAGATAGTTAGCATCAGCACATATCTTATATGTTGATGGGTTATTCTTAAGTGATTCTTGAGCAAAATCCAGACAAATAAGTTTTGAATCTGGAAAGCGTTGTAATAAAGATTTAGATAACAAACCAGTGCCAGCCCCTAAGTCCAAAATAACACTGGTATTATTAGAAATTACTTCTAATTTTGCATCAAGACGAGTGGCGATTTCATTTTGTAAAAATGCATATTTATCATATTGGGACGATGCTTTGTTAAATGCCGACCTTACTTCAGACACTTTTCAAACTTATTTGCAATATTTTGCATTAAAACTGAATAATAAAAATTATTCTGAGCATAATTAAGGTTAATAATATCAATACTTTCATGCTTTATATTAAAGTTTTCAATCATGCTATTTATTTTTTTTGGAGCAACTCCTATGATTGATATTAAGCATTGAACATTTTTAGATCTGATGACCTCCCTACCGCTTAAAATATTTTTGATACTTGAGAGTTTTTCGTGATTATTTACAAATGTTGCGATGGCATTAAGCTGATTTGTTTGTATAAACTGTTTAAAAGCATTTGAATAAGTCATTATAGGAGTATTTTGGTAAGGCAAGAGTTGCTCTTTAATACGTTTTTTAAGTATATTTAATTTTTTATTAAATGCTAACAAGTTTGATTGGTAAATTAAGCGATTATTGGCATCAATTGAAATCAACTTATTTGTTAACCTTATTGAAAATTTTTGCACAGCACTAATATTCAGCCAGTCATGATAATCTTTATCGTGCTCATCGTGCTCATCGTGCTCATCATGCCCATCTTTGTTATTTTGTTGTGAATTTTCAACAACATATAATTTACGTTGAATATCAATATTACTAAGTAATTTAGCAATACCTGATTCTATATTTGTATGTACAGAAATAATTAAATCTGCTTGACGTATTAAAGATATTTGTGATGGTTTTAAGTGAAAATAATGTGGAGATTGATTGTTTGTTATTAACAATTTCGGCGTAGTAATGCCTTGTGTAATATTACTAACAATTGAGTGAATGGGTTTAATGCTAACAATAATACTAGGTTCTGCTAGTGTTATTGAGCTAATAAGGTAAAATAGTAGGGCAATGTGTAAATACATGGTTGATTCTTATACTTATTTACTGCAAGTAAATATTGCCCTATGTGGCGCTGGCAAACCTTCAATGGTTAAATTATCATCATTATAGTCTAAAAAATCTTTAATTGATTGGGTATTATCGCCAATCCAATATGTAGTGCGTTGTTCTTCAGGTGTAGTTTTTGTTACATTTACTAGTTTAATGTTTTTAAACCCCACTTTTTTTAGCCAAGTATAGAGTGTGTTTGTTGATGGTAGGCACCAAACATTACGCATTTTGGCATAGCGGCCTTTAGGGATAATTTGTTTTCCATATTTTTTGTTAATAATCAAAGTTTCTAAAACTAATTCTCCATCATTTACTAGCAGGGTTCTTAGTTGCTGTAAATGTAGTAAATGATCTTTTTGATGATACAAAACTCCCATTGAAAATACTGTATCAAATAATGCTTCTTTTGGCATTTGTTCCAGTTTGAGTGGCAAAATAAACGCATTTGGCGGGTTCTTAATTAGTGTGCGAATTGCCATAAATTGATAATTAAATAGTAAAAATGGCTCAATACCTAACGTTATTTGCGCACCTGATAGCGCCATTAAATAAGTAAAATAACCATTGTTAGAGCCGACATCTAATACGGTTTTATCTTTTAGTGGTTGAATATGCGGTGATATCCTATCCCATTTCATACTACCACACCACTCGCTGTTAAGCTGTAGATTACCTATTTGATAAGGGCCTTTACGCCATGGAATTAGTTTTTTTAAAGACTGTTGTAATGGTTTAATATTACCATTTGAGATATTTATATTTAAATAAGGCGGTTGATAATTAACCGTTCCTTTGTCATATTTTTTAAGTTCGTTAATGGCGTTTTCCCACTTAGATATGTTGCCATTATTAACAATTAGTGTTTGTTTTGATATATCAAGTAATTCATCGCATATAGATGATAATTTTGATTGCACACATTGTTTTTTAAAATAACTAACCATAGGTAATTATAATAATATAAAATTTACTATATCTAGATATAATTTTTTTAATTTTTTAGGGAAAAGAATATGAAGAATAGTTTAATTTTAATGGGAATGCTTATTATATCAACAAGCGTTATCGCAGGTGGTGATGATCGTGATAGAGGCCCAGTAGAGCCGTTAGATACAGTAGCACCAACTATTAAAAAATCTACTAATATACAGGAGCCAAAAAAAATGAAATTGATGATAGATAGTAGAGCTATATCTACTCGCGCACACGCTGCTTGTCAAGCAACGATTGGTTTATCTGAAAGCAATATCTCTAATTTTAGAAATGCAATATCTGGTGGTTATTTATATAATGTAGGGCCAATTGAATCATCGCTTGGCACAGTATTCTCTCCTAAGAGGTGGGATGCATATTTTGATTGTGTAAATAAATATGACGGTTAATACTCAATTAACCACACAGTTATAATAAGAAAATCTGCTAATGTGTGGTTCTTTATTGACTATTGGGATCTTAAATTTCAAGTAATGAGTTTTCTTTTTTGTCCAATTTTTCGTCGATTGATTTAGTGAAATTATTGGTGAGTTTTTGGATTTTTTCCTCTGCTTTGCGTGACTCATCTTCTGAAATATCTCTATTTTTTAACAATTCTTTAAAGTCAGAATTGGCATCACGACGAATATTACGAATAGCAACTTTTGCCTGTTCTGCTTCATTTTTTACTATACGTACCAATTCTTGTCTGCGTTCTTTAGTGAGTGGTGGCAAAGGAATTCGCATAACTTGACCAATAGTTTGTGGATTTAGCCCTAAATCAGAAGTGATGATAGCTTTTTCAACTACTGATACCATTTCTTTTTCCCATGTTGATACTTTAAGTGTACGAGAATCCTCTGCGCTAATATTGGCGATTTGCGAAATAGGCACCATGGAGCCATAATAATCAACCTGAATTTGTTCAAGTAAAGAAGGGTGTGCGCGACCTGCTCTAATTTTACTAAAACTATCATCTAATGACGTAATACTCTTTATCATGCGATTTTTAGCATCTTGTTGTATATCATTTAACATATTATTAAACCCCTTTTGAGTTATTAAGAGTAGATATAATGGTACCAGAAGGTTTGCCATTTAAAATATCAGACAATGTTTCGATATTTTTAAGCATACTGAAAACACAAATATCTAAGTTGTGTTCACGACATAAGGCAAATGCTGTTGTATCCATAATTTGTAATTTTTTTTCAATCGCTTCATTAAAACTTAGTATTTTATAACGTATTGCCTTAGAATTCTTTATTGGGTCATCTGTATAAACACCATCTACTTTAGTAGCCTTAAATACAACATCTGCTTCAATTTCAATTGCACGCAACACTGCCCCTGTATCAGTGGTAAAGCATGGAGAGCCAGTACCTGCTGAGAAAATAACAACCTTTCCGGCGCTAAGCGCTTGTTTTGCTTTGTTATGATCAACTGTATCACAAACGCCACCACCAATTGGAAAACCAGACATGACTATTGCATTAATATTCGCGCGTTTACAAGCATCGCCAATTGCTAAAGCATTAATTACCGTGGCTAACATACCCATATGGTCTCCAGTTACACGATTAATACCTGCTTGTGCAAGTTTAGCACCTCTAAAAATATTACCACCACCAACAACAATACCTATTTCAATTTTTTGCCTAAGTACAGATTTAATAATATCTATTACTTGACTAAGTGTATTAGGGTCTATTGTATTGCCGTCTTTAGCAAGTGCTTCACCACTGAGCTTCAATAGAATGCGTTTATATTTATTCATAATCAGGATAGTAATTAAATTGTTTTTACTTAGTAATTTTACCGTTATAATTAATCCTTTGCCTGATATTTAGAGGTTTTTGTGTAATTATGAACAATCATCAAAATTATACTAGTTATCAGTTTTGTGATTTTGATTCGTTATTTCTATAAATCATTATACATAATAGATAAAAACTCCAAATTCAATAAAATATGTTATTGAATAATCACTTATAATTATACAAATTTTTTATGGATAAAATTAGCATACAGGGCGCTAAAGCCCATAACTTAAAAAATATTAATATTGATATTCCTAGAAATAAACTTATAGTGATCACTGGATTGTCTGGCTCAGGCAAATCTTCATTAGCATTTGATACGATTTATGCTGAAGGGCAGCGTCGTTATGTTGAATCGTTATCAGCATATGCACGACAGTTTTTATCGTTGATGGAAAAACCTGATGTGGACCATATTGAGGGTTTGTCTCCAGCTATTTCAATTGAGCAAAAAGCTACTTCACACAATCCGCGTTCAACGGTAGGAACTATTACAGAAATATATGATTATTTAAGATTATTATTTGCACGTGTTGGTCTGCCAAAATGTCCTGAACATAGAATTGATTTGGCATCGCAAACTATTTCACAAATGGTAGATAATATTTTAACTTTACCAGAAAATGGAAAGATTATGATACTTGCGCCTATGGTGCAAAATCGTAAGGGCGCCCACACAAAAATGTTAGAAGAACTTTCTCATCAAGGATTTTTGCGTGCCAGAATAGATGGAGAAGTGATTTATTTGGATGGCATGGATAAGTTGAATGGAAAAATGCACCACTCTATTGAGATTATTGTTGATCGTTTAAAGGTAAGAGAAGGCGTGTCTTTACGTTTATCTGAGTCGCTAGAGACTGCGTTAAATCTCAGTGCTGGATTAGTGCGTATCGCTTCAATGGATGAAAAATCTAAGCAAAAAGAGTTGGTATTTTCAGCTAAGTTTTCTTGTGTAGAATGTGGTTATTCTTTAATCGAACTTGAACCTAGATTATTTTCATTTAACAATCCTGTTGGCGCTTGTCAAAGCTGTGATGGTCTAGGCGTTAAGGATATTTTTGATAAAAACAAAGTTGTAAATAATCCTGAAGCTAGTTTAGCCGATGGCGCGATTTATGGCTGGGGTCGTTCAAATGCTTATTTTTATCAGACTCTAATTTTGGTTGGGCAATATTACGGCTTTAGCGTTGAGGCGCCATACAAAGAATTAAGTATTGAACATCAAAAAATTGTGTTGTATGGCAGCGGTAAAGATAGCATTGATTTTTCAAGAATTAAAACACGCAAAGGTTGGTCAAATAAACCTAAGCCATTCGAAGGTGTGATTCCTAGAATGATACGTCGCTATAAAGAGAGCGAAATTCGTAGTGTACGTGAGGAATTATCGCGTTATATAGTGAGTAAAAACTGCGGAAGTTGTGAAGGCAATCGACTAAATGAGTCTGCTAGAAATGTATTTATCGCTGATTATAATTTACCAGACATCACTAAACTTTCGATTGCTAATAGCTATAAGTTTTTTAAGGATTTAAAGCTTAAAGGTGTACGTGGTGAGATTGCGCAAAAGATTCTTAGAGAGATTATCCAGCGTTTAGAATTTTTGCTGAATGTTGGCTTAGAATACCTAAGTTTAGATCGTCGTGCTGGCACACTATCAGGTGGTGAATCACAACGTATCCGTTTAGCGAGCCAAATTGGAGCAGGTTTGATGGGTGTATTGTATGTATTAGATGAGCCTTCTATTGGCTTGCATCAGCGAGACAATCAAAAACTATTAAACACCTTGACTTATCTACGAGATATTGGTAATACCGTGATTGTAGTTGAGCATGACGAAGACGCCATTAAACAGGCGGATTTTGTTATTGATATTGGCCCTGGTGCGGGCATACATGGTGGCGAAATTATAGCTGTTGGAACGCCACAGCAAATAGCTAACAATCCTAAATCAATTACTGGTGATTATATCAGTGGCCGTAGAAGCATTACTGTGCCTAAAAAACGCAAAAAAGCCACTAAATGGCTGAGCATCAAAGGAGCAACTGGCAATAATTTAAATAAAGTTGATTTGTCTATTCCTGTGGGTGTGTTGACTTGTGTTACTGGTGTCTCTGGCTCTGGAAAATCCACGCTGATTAACAATACTTTATATTCATTGGTTGCTAGGGATTTAAACCACTCTCAAGTTGTGCCAGCATCTTATGAGACAATAAAGGGTTTGAATCATTTTGATAAAGTGGTGAATATTGATCAAGGCCCTATTGGGCGTACACCACGCTCAAACCCAGCTACGTATACTGGCGTGTTTTCATTAATTCGTGACTTATTTACACAAACATTAGAGTCTCGTTCTCGTGGTTACAAAGCAGGAAGATTTAGTTTTAATATTAAAGGTGGTCGTTGTGAGGCATGCAAGGGTGATGGTTTAATTAAAGTGGAAATGCATTTTTTGGCTGATATTTATGTATCTTGTGATATTTGTGGTGGGCATCGTTATAATAGAGAAACACTTGAGATTTTTTATAAGGGCAAGAATATCGCACAAGTGTTGAGTATGACCGTTGAAATAGCAGTTAAGTTCTTTGAGCCTATTCCAAAAATCAAACAAAAATTACAAACTTTAATGGATGTGGGTTTGTCATATATTACCTTAGGGCAAAATGCTACTACATTATCAGGTGGTGAAGCGCAGCGTATTAAGCTTGCTAAGGAATTATCTAAATTAGATACAGGTAATACTTTATACATTCTTGATGAGCCTACCACAGGTCTACATTTCCACGATATTAAACAATTATTATTAGTGATTAGTCGCTTACGTGATCGTAAAAATACTATTGTTATTATTGAGCATAATTTAGATGTAATTAAAACTGCTGATTGGATTGTGGACTTAGGCCCTGAAGGCGGTGATAAAGGCGGTAATATTATCGCCACTGGTACCCCTGAAGAAGTAGCACAGATTAAAAAGTCTTATACAGGGCAATATTTGCGACCGCTTCTTAAGTAACCACTTGTAATAAATGTAGCTATCAGCAGATAGTGTAATAATTGATTAAACTAATCCTATGATAGGTGAAACTTTAGTTTAATTAAAATCAATTGTATTTAGTGTATAAGTAAATTTATTTTTACGCACTAAGATTGGTAGATAAAACTTATCTTTGGCAAAAAAAGCTGTAAGTTTTTTTTCTTTGTTAATTATTTTAATTAAGTTATCATTGCCACTTGGCACCTGTTGATAGCGTTGTTTCTTTAAAACTCTGCCATTGTTTACTAGCAGATTAAAATATTTTTTTTCTGGATTGTTTTCTAATTCGTGAGTAACAACAAGTAGCATATTAAGTGAATCCACTTGCTGTCCTATTGGGTATATATCAAAGTCCTTTTTTATCTCATTACCATCACGCTCAAAGTTTTGATAGTGTTGCGAGTGTACGCCAAGCTCGTCAATTACAAAAGTAGATTTGGAGCGTATTTCATAATTTTTAATGAGATTTGCTAGGCCTATAGTTTTCGCATTAGCAGTGTAGTAATAAACATTTTTTTCTTTATACAATACGCGTAATTCTTTAGCAATTTCAAGATCTGATATTGATAGTGTATAGGTAGCTATGTGTGGTTTTAGAGCTAATACTGAAGAAGAGAGAATTAATAGTAGTAAGAACCTCACCTTTGTAAAACTTTTTGAATTGCCTCTAGGTAAAGAATATGCTCTTGTTCTAAGACCTTCTTTGCTAAAGTTGCCGCATTATCATCTAAGTCAATCGGCACTGATCTTTGTAGTATTATCTCTCCTGAGTCTAATTCATTGGTAACAAAATGTACGCTAGCACCTGCTTTAGAATCACCAGCATCAATAGCACGCTGGTGTGTGTTAAGTCCTTTATATTTTGGCAAAAGCGCAGGGTGAATATTAAGAATTTGACCTGCAAATGTATTTATGAATTTAGTTGTTAATATGTGCATAAAGCCTGCCAATACAATTAAATCTGGATTAAGAGTATTGATGTATCTTATTAAAGCATAGTCAAAATCTTTATCTGTAGCAAACTGTTTGCGCTCAATAACTTTGGTGGCAATACCTGCATTTTTTGCCCGTTTCAAACCAAAAGCATCGGCTTTATTGCTAATCACAGATTGAATATTAACACCGATATTGTCAGAATTATCAATAATAGATTGCAGATTAGATCCCGATCCAGAGATTAATATAATTATCTTAGAAAATGACTTGTTTACCATTGTTTTCAACAATTTCACCAATTAACCAAGCTTTCTCTCCTTGTGCTTTTAAGTGTTTGACGATATCTGCACTTTTGTTGCTATTTACCACCAACACCATGCCAACACCACAATTAAATACGCGATACATTTCCATTATATCAATATTACCATTATATTGTAAAAATTGAAAAATTTCAGGCATCTGCCATGAATTTTTGTCTAATTTTGCCGCTAAGTTATAAGGCAATACTCTTGGAATATTTTCTAACAAGCCACCGCCGGTAATATGTGATATCGCATACACTGAATGTTGCTTAAGTAATGATAGTATTGATTTTACGTAAATTTTGGTTGGTTCAATCAATTGTTGCAGTTGGCTTTTAGTTGGCTTAGTGCGTTCTAACACTTTGCGAATGAGAGAGTAACCATTTGAGTGCGGACCTGATGAGCTAAGTGCAATAATATGGTTGCCCTTTGTCACTTTAGTGCCATCAATCACATCTTCTTTATCAACAATACCCACACAAAATCCTGCTAAGTCGTAATCTTCACCATTATATATACCAGGCATTTCAGCTGTCTCGCCACCAATCAGTGCGCAGCCTGACTGCTTACAACCCTCGCCAATACCAGAGATAACAGAAACCGCAACATCAGTGTTAAGCTTACCAGTAGCGTAATAATCTAAAAAGAATAAAGGCTCAGCGCCTTGTACAATTAAATCATTTACACACATTGCTACCAAATCAATGCCAATGCTGTCGTGTTTATTCAGCATTTCAGCGACTTTTAGCTTTGTGCCAACGCCATCAGTGCCAGAAATTAAAATAGGATTACTATATTTGTTGGTCGGTAGTTCAAACATCGCGCCAAAACCACCTAACCCTGTTAATACACCTTCTCTAGTAGTAGCTTTGGCAATTGGTTTGATTTGTTCGATTAAATCATTACCTTTGTTGATATCAACTCCAGAGTCTTGATAAGTCAATGGCGACATATAATTTTTTCCGTATAATTAATTTTATTTTTCACGTAGATAAATGAACCTTTCTTCCTTGCCAAACACATTGTCAATTTTACGCATAATTTTAACAGTGCCAGTGGTTTTAACTTTGTTAAATCATGATTTTTTTTTGGCGATGATGTTATTTTTTGTTGCAGGTGTTACGGATGCTTTAGATGGCTGGGTTGCAAAGCATTATTCGTGTCAAACTAGACTCGGCTCTATTCTTGACCCAGTTGCCGATAAATTATTATTGGTTAGTAGCTTTATAACGCTAAGTATTATTAGTTTGTTACCATTATGGTTGTTATTATTGATTTTAGTGAGAGATTTGATGATTGTTTCTGGCACAGTCGGTAGTTTTATGGGTGGTAGTGAGTTCGATAATAATTTATTAATGCCATCAAAATTATCAAAAATTAATACTGCCTTACAAATTGCATTGGTTTTGTTCTTGGTGGCGACAAAATTGTATCTAATATTATCTGAGTGGAACATTATATTCTTTATTGTTGTTGCTACATCCACTGTTTTGAGTGGCATTGATTATATTTGGATTTGGTTTGAGAAAGCTATCTTTCAGGAGAAGCAAAAGCAAAAATGAAGCAACTTGGACTTCCTGTGTTGTTGAATGCAAAAATGCGACTACATAATTTTATTGGCGATAAAAATAGTCAAATTTTAACTTTTATTGATACACTATTTACTGATAGTAATTCTATTGTTGTCATGGTGTCTGGTGATAAATCTAGTGGCAAAACACATCTTTTGCAAGGCTGTATTTTTATGGCAATGGATAAACAACTAAATGCTTTTTATATTAATATTAAAGAAGAATTGCCCGAAGGTTTTATTGCCCAATTATCCAAAGCTGATTTGGTGTGTATTGATAATATTGAATATGCAAGTGATATACAACAACAAGAATTATTTGATTTATATAATCAGATCAAGCATACACAAACCAAACTCATAGTTAGTGCACAAAAGTTATCGACAGAATTAGGATTATTAAAAGATTTAAAAACTAGATTATCTTTAGCAGTTAATTTTACTCTTGAAAATTTGAGTGATAAACAAAAAATAACTATTTTGAAAAACAAAATGATAGATAAAAATATTCATATTGACGACAAAATATATACATATTTGTTCAAATATTATTCAAGAGATTTAAGTTCATTACTTAGTATTGTTGAGCAACTAGATGAAGTATCATTACAGAAAAAGACTGGTATCACCATTCCATTAATAAAGCAAGTGCTATAGAATACGATGAATCAAATTAATATTCAGTTTTACAAAACAAAAATAGGAAAATTGATACTCGGTTCATTTAATAATAAACTTTGTATTCTTGATTTTAAATATAGGAGAATGAGAAAGGTCGTTGACAATAGAATTAAGAAAAATTTAGGAGCTGAATTTGTAGAACAAGATGATAAAATATTAAAAAAAACAAAAGAACAACTCGATGAATATTTTAATAAATACAGAAATGATTTTAATGTTCCATTATTAATAATAGGAACCGATTTTCAGAAGAGTGTTTGGAGGGAGCTGATGAAAGTCCCTTATGGCGAGACATCGACATATTTACAACTAGCAAAAAACATCAAGAATGAAAAATCTTTTAGAGCAGTTGCCAACGCGAATGCCGCGAATGCTATTGCTTTAATTATTCCTTGTCATCGTATTATTGGAAGCGACGGGGGTTTGGTTGGTTATGGTGGAGGATTACCAGTCAAGAAACGCTTATTAAAATTAGAACAAAGCATTTTATAGATTTGAGTTTTTGTATTATTAATTTAGCGTTTTCTAAAATTGAATTTAGCAATTTTTGGCATTAGTTGAGAAA
The DNA here is from genome assembly GCA_029237605.1 of Candidatus Thiodubiliella sp. Lineage (GTDB taxonomy): Bacteria > Pseudomonadota > Gammaproteobacteria > PS1 > Pseudothioglobaceae > Thiodubiliella. The sequence goes on along the minus strand of JAQRGB010000001.1, from coordinate 659,893 downwards.
ATGGGATTTTTTTAAAACCACCATATTTTTCTTTAACAATATCAACCAACATTGTAATATTATCAATATTATCAATAGATGAGTGGCTAATAATTTCTTGTAAAGCAAGCAAACCACCCATTTTAATTTTTGATTGCTGACCAGCTGATAAATTAGATTGATGATGAGATTTTAAGACAAAATCACTATTGTTTCTGAGATGATGATATAGTGATTTGCAGTTATTTGAAGTATTTTTGTTTAAACAAGTGCCAAATTCTTTTTCAGCTATACAGTCTTTTGCAGAAAATTCACAACCACAACGACCATTTAAGATTAAATGTGAAAAAGGACAAATATAGTGTTTGTTTGGCATAATCAACTAGCAGTTAAATACCACACAAGATATTAGTAAAACTTCTTGGTTAGTATTGTAATTTTCGTTAAAGACTAGTTATTAACTATAATTTATATCTTGAATTTTTTAAACCTTATACATAAGATATTTACACGTCGAGTTATTAACAATCCATTTTTTAAAACTTCAACACATTATAATAATATTCTATGAATTACTTGCCTATTTTTATTGATATTGTGCACAAGCCATGTTTGGTGGTAGGCGGTGGTGACATTGCGTACCGAAAAATTAAGTTATTATTAAAAGCAAGTGCAAAAGTGACTTGTGTTTCGCAAGTATGTTGTAATGGCATTATTCAGTTAGCAGAAAATAATAAAATCACAGTTATTAAAAAAGCCTTTGAGTTAAGTGATATTAATACACAAGTGCTTATTATTTCAGCCACTAATGATAAAGCACTAAACGCACAAGTGTCAAATTTAGCAAGAGGTGTGAATATTCCTGTAAATGTGGTAGATTCTCCTGATTTATGCACTTTTATTATGCCATCTATTGTTGACAGAAGTCCGATTGTGATTGCTATTTCATCGGCAGGCAGGGCGCCAGTATTGGCGCGGCTCATTCGCGCAAAACTAGAAAGCACCATTCCAAATGCCTATGGAAAATTAGCAGAATTGGCAGGCAGCTTTAGAGAGCAGGTAAAAGCCAAATTTAATAATATAGAAGATAGACGTTATTTTTGGGAAAAAGCCTTTTCAGGAGTTGTTGCAGAAAAAGTTTTTTTAGGTAAGGTTAATGAGGCAAAGCTAAATTTACAAACGCAACTTGACAATAGTACTGATAGTGAAATTGGTGAAGTCTATTTGGTGGGCGGTGGCCCAGGAGACCCAGATTTATTGACTTTCAAAGCATTGCGCTTAATGCAACAAGCCGATGTGATTTTGTACGACCGTCTGGTATCAGATAAAGTTATGGAATTGGTTAGACGTGATGCAGAACTCATTTATGTTGGTAAGGAGCGTGATAATCATAGTATCCCACAAAATGGCATTAACCAATTATTGGTGGATTTAGCCAAGCAGGGAAGGCGTGTTTGTCGTCTTAAAGGTGGCGATCCGTTTATTTTTGGTCGTGGCGGAGAGGAAATCGAAACTTTAGCTGAAAATGGCGTGCCATTCCAAGTTGTACCAGGTATTACTGCTGCCTCTGGTTGTTCTACTTATTCAGGTATTCCACTCACACATAGAGACTACTCTCAATCTTGTAGATTTGTTACAGGACATCTAAAAGACGGAAGCATGAATTTACCATGGAATGAGTTAGCAGTTGAGCAACAAACTATTGTATTTTATATGGCGCTTAAAGGTTCTAAACATCTTTCCGAGCAATTACAAGCAAATGGTATGCGCGGCAATATGCCAGTAGCCTTAGTTGAAAAAGGCACCACAATTGAGCACAAAGTGCATACTACTACCTTGGAGAAACTTCCTACTTTAGTAGAAAATGAAACCATTCATGCGCCAACACTCATAATCATCGGTGAGGTGGTTAAGCTAAGAGAAAAACTAAACTGGTTTGATGTTGATTCAGTATAGTGATCTGTGTTTTAGTCTTTAAGACCTGCTGCCTTGAAAATTTTAGCTGCTGGACAAAATCCAGTAAATGCGGATTGAAATAAATTAAAGCCGATAAATAAACTTAACCATAGCCAGTTTGGTTCATTAAAATTTATACCATTAAGTAATAGCGATCCCATGATAAGAACCCCTGCTATTGCTAATACTGCATTATTTACTGTCATTGTCTTGTCCTTTGTAGATGTAAAGTTTTTATTCTAACAGATACAAAAAACTCTATTTAGGTATAATGCTCATTTCCAAGCGGGAGTGGTGGAATTGGTAGACACGCTGGATTTAGGTTCCAGTGCTGTAAGGCGTGAGAGTTCGAGTCTCTCCTTCCGCACCATTTTTTGATAAAAAACTTATTATAGTTCAATTATAATAAATTTTTTATGCATATTTTTTTAGGTTGATTTTTTGGTGTGTGTATCTTGTAATATTATAGTGATTTATATATTTTCATAGAAAGATATATGCAAATAGACTTCTTTCCTAATTTATGCAATTTGATATTTAAAAATTTATTTTCTCCAAACTTATCAGAATCAATGGCATAAAAAACAGATTTAGCATGCATGTGACATTTTTCATATCTTTGTTTATTTTTAACATAAAATAAAATGCAACATGACAATTATTTAAAAGACACTTTTTATCACAATGATGGTAAAAAATCTTCTTAGCTATATGGTAATATATATTGTCAAATTTTTTTTCTATCAACATGAATACCTGTGTAATCTAAATTAGGTGTATTCTTTGTATTTTGCATAAAATATTCATACACATGTGGAGTTTTCTTCCGATAGCGCGTAATACTTTTTTATTTCTTTTATATGAATTCTCCTGATAGTAACTAATTATAGTAAAAATAAAATATTCATCATCTTTGTTCTTTTTAGAATTATGAATATCGCACGGAAATATTTTTATTAAATTTTTCCTAAAATCAATATTGTTAATATTTTCTTTTTGATCAGGAAATATGCTCTAATGATGTGCTAGATCTATTACCACACATAACAGGTTGGCGTTGGTTTTTTTATAATTTTGATCTATCTCTATTTTTGTATATCAAATTGTAGTTTATTATCATCTTTCTATTTGCATAACAAAAGATTTTATTTTATTAGGTTAGTGGTTAATAGCTTTGTTTAACTTTATTAATCACTTAATTGTATATATAAATTGGGTAAAATTTATAATAATGAATACGATTATCCTGCACACTAAAGATTTGCATATTGCCAATAAAATAGCAGATGTTATTGGCGTAACATTTGAATCTAAACCATCGCATTTTCGTTTTTCAACAGATGAGAGTATTGATATTGAAGTCTTGCGTAAGGTATTTGATGTGGATATTAATTATTTACCTGTATTTAATTTTTCTAAGGTAAAGTTATTTGTTAGTGACATGGATTCAACCTTGATTAACATTGAGTGTATTGATGAAATTGCGGATTTTGCTAATCTTAAACCTAAAGTTGCTAAAATCACCGAGCGTGCGATGCAAGGAGAACTGGATTTTAATGCATCTTTGGTTGAGCGCGTTGCTTTACTTAAGGGTTTAGACATATCAGTATTGAATCGAGTTTATACTGAGCGTTTGAAAGTGAATCATGGTGGCAAAGAGTTGATTCAATTTTTTAAAACACAAGGGATAAAAACAGCGGTTGTTTCAGGTGGATTTAAGTATTTTACGCATAGATTGGTACAAGATATCGGCTTAGATTGTGACTGTGCAAATGAATTGATGGTTGAGAACAATCAATTAACAGGCAAAGTGGATGGAGATATCGTTAATGCTGCTACTAAGGCTGAATTTGTTTCCAAATTATGCGGGAAATATAAGATATCGCCATCCCAAGTAATTGTGGCGGGCGATGGTGCAAATGATTTAGAAATGATGGCATTATCTGGGTTATCGGTAGCTTACCATGCTAATCCTATAGTTATTAAGAAAGCAAATATTGTAATTAATGTTAGCGGATTAGATAAAATAATGGATTTATTCTAGGAGATTTTTTAAATTGTTACCTGAGATTGGACATTTTGCTTTAATTATATCTTTGATGACAGCTATTTTGCAAGTGCTGCTACCAAGTATAGGGATGTTACGTGGGTCAGTTGTCTTGATGCAGCTTGCTAAACCTTTATCGTGGATGCAATTATTTTGGGTTGTACTATCGTTTGCATTGTTAATGAATGCCTTTGTGATAGATGATTTCTCCGTAAAATATGTTGCCAGTAATTCTAATACTCAATTGCCTGATATCTTTAAGATGTCTGCTGTTTGGGGTGCACATGAAGGATCTTTATTGCTGTGGGCATTGATATTATCGGCTTGGAGTGTGGCAGTGTCTATTTTTTCTAAGCGTTTGCCAACACAGGTTGTGAATCATATTTTAATTATATTAGGGCTGATTAGTGTAGGTTTTTTATTGTTTTTATTGCTAACTTCTAATCCATTTGAGCGCTTAGATATTGTGCCAATACAAGGGCGTGAGCTCAATCCGTTGTTGCAAGACTTTGGGCTTATTGTGCATCCACCGATATTGTATATGGGCTATGTAGGAATGGCGGTACCATTTGCCTTTGTTTTGTCAGCACTTATTCGTGGGCAGTTGGATTCCACATGGTTAAAATGGTCGCGCCCGTGGACATTGGTTGCTTGGGCATGCTTGACTTTTGGCATTGTGTTAGGGTCTTGGTGGGCTTATTATGAACTTGGCTGGGGTGGCTGGTGGTTTTGGGACCCAGTAGAAAATGCCTCATTTATGCCATGGTTGGTGGCGACTGCATTGGTGCATTCATTGAGTGTGAGTGAAAAGCGTGGCGCATTTAAGCATTGGACGGTATTACTTGCTATCTCTGGCTTTTCTCTGAGTTTGTTAGGTACTTTTTTGGTGCGTTCAGGTATTTTGACTTCAGTGCATTCTTTTGCTTCTGATCCTGATCGTGGTCTGTTTGTTTTGATATTTCTAATGATTGTGGTTGGTGGGTCTCTAGTTTTATATGCATGGCGTGCTAATTTAATGCGTAGTAGTAATAAATTTTCGCCATTATCTAGAGAGAGTGGCTTGTTGATGAATAATATTTTATTAGTAGCAGCAACATTGAGTGTTTTTTTAGGGACACTGTACCCACTTTTACTAGATTCATTTGGTTTAGGTAAAATTTCAGTTGGTGCGCCATATTTTGATACAGTGTTTGTTCCTATAATGATACCAGCGGTGTTGATTATGGCAATTGGTGCATTTTTGCGCTGGAAAGAAGATAGTGTAGGTAGGATGATTGATGCTACTATACACACTGTGTTTATCGCTATTATGATAACGCTAATCACTTATTTATCTATAGATAATATTTATGTGGCATTAGCGGTGTTTTTGTTTATTTGGGTGGTTCTGCATTCATTATTGTTATTAGCACAAAGGTTAATTAAAAAGAGCAATATAAATAGCTCTTTCTTAGGCATGATATTAGCGCATATTGGTATTGCTGTTTTTTTGTTAGGTGCAACTGTCACCACGCAATATGGCGTGGAAAAAGACATTAAGATGACGCCAAATGAGATGGTAGAAATTGAAGGCTACAGTTTTACTTTTAAGGGCGTTAATAATTTTAAAGGACAGAATTACACAGGGTATAAAGGTGTGGTTGAAGTAGGATATAAAGGCGAGAGAATCGCTATTTTAAAGCCTGAAAAGCGTCAATATGTTACTGGTATGCCGATGACTGAAGCGGCGATTGACCCATCTTTTTACCGAGATATTTATATTGCTTTGGGTGAGTCATTAGGTGACGGTGCGTGGAGCGTAAGGTTGTATTATAAGCCACTTATTAGATGGATTTGGTTAGGAGGCATCTTTATTACATTAGGTGCTTTACTAGCAGCATTTGATAGACGTTACCGAATTAGAGTGAGAGCAAAGTCATGAGTTTGTATCTGTGGTTTGTACTTATGCTAGTGATTTCAGTATTATGGTTGATTTGGTTTTTATATAGACCGTTAAAAAGTAATACGCTAAATCTAGAAAACTCTAATATCGCATTAGGTAGACAAAAGAAAGAAGAATTAGAACAAGATTTACAAAGCAATTTGATTGACGAACAAGCATTTGAACAAGCAAAAGATGAAATTGTGCAAACTTTAAGTATTGAGATAGAACAAATAAATGATATTATTGATAATACGCAACAAAGTATTCCAATATGGCTAATTGTGCTAATTTTGGTATTTCTACCTAGTACTTCTTTGTTTGTATATGAATCACTTACCTCATACACAACACCAACAGTACATACGGAAAAAATGACAACTTTAGCACAAAGTATTGTTAAAATTAGACAGCGAGTGGAAGAAAAACCTGATGATGCGGCAGCGTGGAGAATGTTGGGTTTAGCATTATTTAAATCTAATGAAATTGATTTGTCTTTGGAGGCTTATGAGAGCTCTTACCAATTGGAGTCAAAAAATATTGGAATGTTAGTTGAATACGCCTCAACTTTGGCAATTTCTCAAAATAATCAATTTACAGGCCGTGTTTCTACTTTGGTACGTGAGGCGTTGGAAATTGATGTGAATTCGACAGATGCTTTGTATTTAGCAGGTTGGGTAGCAATTAATGCGCAGCAATTTGATTTAGCGCAAAAATTTTGGCAAAGAACATTATCATTATTATCTAATAATCAACCAGAAAGAGCAATTCTACAAAATGTATTGAATGAATTATCGCAAATGCAAAATGAGAACACTCAGCCAATACAGCAACATCAGGTGACAATTAATATTACTATATCTGAGCACTTACATCAGGTAAATTTTCAAAAGCATTATTTGATGATTTATATTAAAGCTACACAAGGTAGCCCCATGCCGATTGCTATTCAAAAAATTCAGTTAAAAGATTTTAATGGCGTGGTGGTATTGACCGATAAAAATTCAGTAATACCGAGTAAAAAATTATCACAATCTTCAAAAGTGCTTGTCGTAGTGCGTTTAAGCAAATCTGGTTCGGCAATGCGACAAGTGAGTGATATTGAAGCAGTTAGTCAAGTAATTGATGTTAGAGATAATCCAGTAGTAGAATTAAAGTTATGACAAGTGATACATTGCAGCTAGCTAAAGATTTAATTGCTATTGATTCAATAACCCCTAATGACAATGGTTGTCAGCGATTGATGATAGATAGACTAAAAAAAGTTGGTTTTAAAGTTAGTAGTTTAAAATTTGGTAAAGTAGATAATTTTTGGGCATGGCATGGTAATTACTCGCCTGTCTTTGTCTTCGCTGGGCATACTGATGTTGTGCCAGTTGGTGGTAATTGGAAGACCGATCCATTTAAACCAGAAGTGATTAATGGAATATTATATGGTCGCGGAGCAGCAGATATGAAAGGCTCACTGGCGTCAATGATGACCGCAACTGAGCAGTTTGTTGCAGATTTTCCAGAGCATAAAGGCAGTATTGGTTTTTTAATTACCTCTGATGAGGAGGGCCCTGCGATTGATGGCACGGTTAGGGTATGTGAACACTTAAAGGCACAAGGTCAAAATGTAGATTATTGCTTAGTGGGTGAACCATCATCAACCCAATATTTGGGTGATGTGATTAAAAACGGTCGTCGTGGATCATTAAATGGTAGGTTGACTTTAATTGGCAAACAAGGACATATTGCTTATCCATATTTGGCGAATAATCCAATCCATCTGGCAATACCAGTACTTGACGCTTTGTGCAATGAATTATGGGACGAGGGTAATGATTATTTTCCAGCGACTAGTTTTCAAATATCCAATATTAATTCTGGCACTGGTGTGTCTAATATTATTCCTAGCACAGTGGAAGTTATGTTTAATTTTAGATATTCAACCGAATCTAATTATAAAGATCTACAACAAAGAGTTTTAATGATTTTAAATCAGTACAATTTTGAATACAAAATTGATTGGGAGCATTCTGGTTATCCATTTTTAACGCCAAAAGGGGATTTAGTGAATGTTTGTATAGAAGCGATTAAATCAGTAAAAGGTATTGATAGTGAGTTATCTACCTCTGGTGGTACTTCAGACGGGCGATTTATTGCACCAATATTGGGCGCACAAGTGGTGGAACTTGGTCCATTAAATGCTACTATTCACCAAGTTGATGAGTGTGTGAGAGTACAAGACTTAGAGGATTTAAGTATTATTTATTATAAAATTCTTAAAAATATTATTCTTTAAAGGCAAAGTTAATGCATTTTGATATTATCACGCTGTTCCCTAAAATGTTTTCAGCGATTACAGACGAAGGAGTGATTGCTCGTGGGATTAAAAAATCTCTATTATCTGTTAATACTTGGCAGCTACGAGATTTTAGTGTTAATAAATACCGTAATATTGATGCTCCTCCTTATGGTGGTGGTGGTGGTATGGTGATGCAAGTCAAACCTATTCGTGATTGCATTAGTAAAATAAAACAGAAAACTATTAATACTACCGTTGTTTACCTCTCACCACAGGGAGAAAAATTAGATAATAAATTGGTCGTTGAATTATCTGAGCTTGAATCACTTACTTTGTTATGTGGACGTTACGAAGGAATAGATGAGCGTGTTATTGAAAATGATATTGATAGAGAAATCTCTATTGGCGACTATGTTATTAGTGGTGGTGAATTAGGCGCGATGGTGTTAATTGATGCCGTTAGCCGACAAATTCCAGGAGTATTGGGCAATCAAGAATCTCTTAATGATTCATTCGTCGATGGCTTGTTAGATTATCCACACTATACACGTCCAGAAAAGATTGACGGGCAAAGCGTACCAGAGATTTTACTTAATGGGCACCAAGCAAAGATTAATGTTTGGCGCACAGAGCAAGCAGAACGAAATACTTATAAAAAACGCCCTGATTTACTAAAAAGTAGGTAACTTGTTTAGCTATTGCGTGCAGTAGTAAGTTCATAATTTTAGTATATTGCTGTGTAGTCATCAGTAGAAGGATAAGGTTTAATATTTTGCTAATCACTATAATTATATAAAAATAACAGTAAATATTTTTTGTATAATGATGTGTATTATTAATAAGTAATTAATGGGAGAAGAAATATGAAACTTGTAAGTGCGATTCTTAGGCCACATCAGCTAGATGATGTAAGAGAAGTATTATTAGAAACCGGTGTATCTGGCGTTACTGTTACTGAAGTTAAAGGTTTTGGCCGCCAAAAAGGACATACAGAAATGTATCGTGGCGCAGAATATCAAGTTGATTTTTTACCGAAGATTAAATTAGAAATTGTAGTTGCAGCGTCAGAACTAAGCAGCGTTATTGAAGCAATTACTAAAACTGCCAATACTGGAAAAGTGGGTGATGGTAAGATTTTTGTTAGTACAGTTGAAAAAGTGATCCGTATTCGTACTGGAGAAACTGACCAAGACGCTCTGTAAGGAAATAGAAATGAAAAAGATATTAATCTTATTAACCTTAATGCCAATGAGCGTATTTGCCGAAGGTTTAGATGGTGCAAATACTTCGTGGGTTTTAACTTCAACAGCATTAGTACTGTTTATGACCTTACCAGGTTTGGCGTTATTTTATGGTGGCTTGGTTCGTAGTAAAAATATTCTATCAGTGCTTATACAATGTTTTGCTATTGCAGGTATTTCTTCAATTTTATGGTTAGTAGTTGGTTATTCAATCGCTTTTGCTGACGGTAATGTTTATTTTGGTAGTTTGTCTAAATTCATGCTTTTAGGTGTTCTAGAAGGCTCATTACGTGGCGATATTCCCGAGAGTTTATTTATGCTTTTCCAAATGACATTTGCTATTATCACTCCAGCACTAATTATTGGTGGTTTTGCTGAAAGAATGAAATTCTCAGCAGTATTATTATTTAGCACATTTTGGCTGATTATGGTTTACGCCCCAATTACTCATTGGGTATGGGGTGGTGGTTGGCTACAAGAAATGGGTTTGTTAGATTTTGCTGGGGGTACAGTCGTACATATCACTGCAGGTGTTGGTGCATTAGTTGCGGCAATGGTCGTAGGCCCACGTAAGGGGTTTGGAGAAAGACCAATGCCGCCACATAATATGACAATGGTGATTACTGGCGCAGGCATGCTTTGGGTGGGTTGGTTCGGTTTTAACGGTGGTTCGGCATTGGCGGCAAATGGCGATGCGGCGATGGCTATGCTGGTTACACATATATCTGCTGCAACTGCAGCAATGGTATGGATGTTTTATGAATGGATTAAGTTTGGTAAGCCAACTGCATTGGGTGCAGTTACAGGTATGGTTGCTGGCTTAGGTACGATTACCCCAGCATCAGGTTTTGTTAGCCCTGCAGGTGCATTGGTGATTGGTATTATTGCTGGACTTGTTTGTTTTAATATGGTTATTATCATTAAGCAAAAATTAAAAATTGACGATTCATTAGATGTATTTCCAGTGCATGGCGTAGGAGGTATTTTAGGTACATTGATGACTGGTATATTTGCTTCAAATGAGCTTGGTTTATTTAGCGGGCAAGGTTTAGCAAAAGGCATGACTGTTGCCTCACAAGTAGGAGTACAATTTATTGGCATAGTAGCAACCTTTGTTTATACAGCGGTTGTGACCTATGTTATTCTTAAAGTTGTTGAAATGATAATTGGTTTAAGAGTTAGCTCAGAAGAAGAACAGCAAGGATTGGATATTAGTTCTCATGAGGAAATTGGCTATAATTTGTAAGTTTATAGATTGCAATTAAAGCAAGGGGCCACTAAATGTTTAGTAGTTTATAAAAATAATAACACAATGCGTATAAAACATTCATTAACAGGTGCTATGGTCGCCATAATTACTCCGATGTTTAAAGATGGTTCGGTGGATTTTGACGCACTTGCAAATTTGGTTGAGTTTCATATTAAAAATAATACTAAGGCTATTATCTCTATGGGTACAACTGGCGAAAGTGCAACGCTTAATCAAGATGAGCATATTGAAGTGATGCAGAAAACCATTGAGTTTGCTAAAGGGCGTATTGCTATTATCGCAGGCACAGGCGCTAATTCTACTTCTGAGGCGATTGAATTAACACAAGCTGCCAAAGACATGGGTGCCAATGCTGCACTTTTAGTCACACCTTATTATAATAAACCAACACAAGAAGGGTTGTATCTGCATTACAAGACTATTGCTAATACAGTCGACATTGACCAAATTTTGTATAATGTTCCAAGTAGAACTGCTATAGATTTATTGCCAGAAACAGTGATCCGCCTGTCAGCGATTGACAATATTATTGGTATTAAAGATGCAACAGGTAAATTGTCAGTTGCACAAGTATTAATTGATGGATGCCCAAAAGATTTTTTATTGTATAGTGGCGATGACATCACAGCGGTTGAATTTATTTTAATGGGTGGTCATGGCGGTATTTCAGTGACCGCAAACGTAGCGCCAGCAGAAGTATCTAGTGCCTATCAAGCGGCTTTGAATGAAAATAGAAAATTAGCTGAAAATATTAATGCAAACTTATATAATTTACATAAGCATTTATTTATTGAGTCAAGCCCAATTCCTGTTAAGTGGGCGATGTATAAAATGGGTAAATGTGGTAGTGGAATTCGCCTACCATTAATAAAATTATCACCACAATATCAAATTATATTGGAACAAGATTTATCTAATTTAGGAGCTGTATGATAAAAATAATAACAACAATGCTATTTGCATTTTATTTAGTGGGTTGTTTGCCGTTTAACGAAAAAGTAAAGAAATCAAAAAACGGCTTTAGTAACAGAAATATTAAATATTATGCAGATAAAACCACAACCTCTTTAGAAGTGCCGCCAGACTTAACCAAGCCAAACTTGCAAAATGCACTTAAATTGAGTAATTATATCACAAACACTCAAGAAGATGTTATTAGCTTTTCTAAAGACGATGCTATTGTTAATAAAAAGGTAGCGAGCGTTGTTAATGGTTTCGCAAAAGTTAAAGTTAGAAGATTTGGTCAAATTCGTTGGATAGTAGTTGATAAAAAAATAGACGTAGTGTGGAATTTGGCAGAAAAGTTTTTTAAATCATATGGTTTTGTAATCAAGAGAAGTGACAGAGAGATTGGCATTATGGAAACTAATTTTTTAGAAAATCATTCAGAAACTCCAGATCAGTCAGTGGGCTTCATTCGTGCAATACTACAAAAAACTATAAATACTAAATATACATTGCCAATTATTGATAAATACAGAATAAGAATTGAGCCTGCAGATAGCGGCAATGGAGCTGAAGTTTATTTCACTTTGAACTCTATGGAAGAAGTAGTTACCAAGGCAGGTAGCGAAAATGAAAACACTATTTGGCAGGTACGTTCCAAAGATCAGTTGTTAGAAACTGAAATGCTTTACCGATTTATGGTTTATCTTGGTAGTGATAATGCTATTGCAAGAGATAAGATTACTGCTGCTAAAGAAAAGCAGATAATAAATGCAGAAATAATGACAGGATTGGGCGGATACGCAAAACTTAAATTTTCTTTGGGTATGTACGAAACTTGGAAAAGTATTGATTGGGCACTTGATGAGTTAAATATTGATATTGAAGATAAAGATGTGAAAGAGGGTAGTTTTTATGTGAATTCTACCAATGAAAATAATAATAGCATTTTTTCAGATATCTTTGGCGATAATGCAATTCAAAAGTCCTATCAAATTATTGTCAAACAGATTGACGCCAATATAACTGAAGTATATTTGAACGATTTAGATGAAAGTAACACACAAGAAGATATTGAATTTAGCCATAAATTCTTAAGTAATATTGCTAAACAATTTCAGTAAGAGTAGGCAGTGTTATCACAAGGCATTAACGATAAAATTGCCCTACAAGAAATATTAGTAGACGAGTTAACTGACCAACAATTAGCTGATTTCTGCGATATGCTTAATACTGCTTATCGTGCTGGTAATCCTATAGTTAGTGATCAAGATTATGATTTTATTTATCTGCCAGCACTCAGGGAGAGAATACCAAAACATTCATTATTGCAAGCGGTGGAACCAGAAGGTGTGGCTTTTTCAACTGATAAGGTTTTGTTACCAGAGGTAATGCTTTCCACAGATAAAGCTTATTCTCAAAAAGAAGTTAGTAAGTGGTTGGAGCGTATTAAAAAATCTGCCATTGAAATTGATTTTGATACTCATGCTATTCAAATTAAAGCCACACCTAAGTTAGATGGTTTTGCTGGCTACGATGACGGTATATGTCTTTATACGCGGGGCGATGGAAAGAAAGGCAGTAATATTAGCCGTGTATTTGATAGAGGATTAAAAGTTTACAATAGCGCAAAACGTGGACAAGGAGCAGGGGAGATTGTAGTTAAGAAAAGTTATTTTGAGAAATATTTATCCACAGATTTTGAATATCCACGCAATTTTCAAGCCAGTCTCATTAAAGAAAAATCTTTAGATGAAAAAGCACAACAAGCTATAAAAAATAAGGCAGCATTATTTGTACCATTTAATCAATTACCATATTGGTTAGGTAGTATTGACGAGTTGATATATCAGTTCGATATTGTTGTTTTTGATGCACTTAGTGGAGTAGATTTCGATGTGGACGGCGTGGTGTTTGAGGTAACAAATGATAACTTAAAAACATATATGGGCGCAAATAGGAAATTTCATCGTTGGCAAATTGCCTTTAAAGAAAATAAAGACAAAGCACAAGTTAAGGTTTTATCTGTCACGCCCCAAGTGGGGCGTACAGGCAAGATTACACCAGTTGCAGAATTAGAGCCTACCTTCTTAAGTGGCGCAACCATTAATCGTGTCACAGGACATCATTATGGCTTAGTAAGAGAACAAGGATTAGGCGCAGGTAGTATTATTGAGTTGACACGCTCTGGTTTAGTGATTCCTAAAATTAACAAAATTTTAAAACCTTCAGAAATTAATATTCCAATTATGTGCCCAAGCTGTGATGAAATATTACAATGGGAGTCAGATTTCTTAATATGCGTGAATCACAAAGAATGCCCAGCACAAGTAATTGGAAGAATGGAATATTTCTTTAAAATATTGAGCAATAGTAATGGTTTTGGCATTGCTACTATTAAAAATTTTTATAACGAAGGTATTCGCAAAACTTCAGAAATTTATGCACTAACTTATAATGATTTAACCAAAATGGGCTTTGGTGATAAGACTAGTAAAAATTTAATTGCTGAGCGCTCTAAATCAACCACTGAGCAAATTGAAGATTGGCGTTTCTTAGCAGCCTTTGGTATTGCGAGGTTAGGTATGGGAAATTGTGAGAAATTACTTAGATCTTGCTTATTAAGTGATGTTTTTATATTGAACTTAAAAACAATAGAAAATATTGAAGGTTTTGCCGAATTAACAGCACAAGCTGTTGTAAAAGGTCTTAAAAATATTAAAAATGAGTTTGATTTATTGATTAAGTATGACTTTAACTTTGAAATTACACCTTTACAAAAGGAAATAACAAAATACACCCATGCATTGGTCGGTAAAAAAGTTGTCTTTACTGGTAAAATGAACAGCTCAAGAGATGAGATGAAAAAAAATGCCAAATCTATTGGCATACAAGTGATAAATAGTGTAAGTGCTAAAACTAATTATTTGGTAGTTGGAGAAAATGCAGGACAAAATAAAATCAAAGATGCAGAAAAATTCAATATAGAAATACTCAGCGAAAAGAGTTATTTATTAAAAATTTAAGTATGTATATTGATTTTAAGTTTAGACAGGTAGTTTTATAAATTTAAATGTATTATTATATAAACTGTAAAATAGCCTACTAAATATATTCAATTGTTAGTAACATAATAAATATATAATCACGAATGACTAGCTAGATTGGTTGAATTTCATCGAGAAGATTATTTAAATCCAGGAAAATTATAGCATAACTTATTGAATTCTAAATATTTTGGCAGGGTATCATTCGTACCATGAAAATTAAGGTTTTAATTACTGGAGGCACGATAGATAAAGAATATAATGTTTCAACAGGTGAATTAACTTTTGTAGAAACGCATATTATTGATATGCTAAATCGCTCTTGTTCAATGGCAGATACCTTATCGGAAGTATTATTTTTAAAGGATTCATTAGAAATAACGCATGACAATAGGGATTTTATTTTATCTAAGTGTCAGCAATCTGAAGAAAACTCCATATTAATAACGCATGGAACGGACACTATAGTGGAGACTGCTAAATTATTAGGTGATAACATCAAAGACAAGACTATTGTCTTATTTGGTGCAATGGTGCCTTATTTAGTGGATCAATCAGATGCTTTGTTTAATTTAGGTTTTGCACTTAGTAGCGCACAAACTCAGTTACCTGGTGTTTATATTGCCATGAATGGCAAAGTATTTGATTTTGATAAGGTGCAAAAAAACAAGTTGCTAGGTATTTTTGAAAATATCTAAGCGTTATAATGCCAACAAAATGAGTGAAAAACTACTATTACACAGCATAAGAATATTTAAGCTAAGCGCTTGGGTTGGTGGTGGTTTGGCGGTATTCATTGTTTTTGTCGTAATGGCTCTTATTATGTTTCCTGTGCTGATTAAAGAACCACTTGAAGCACAATTATCGGCACTTAGTAATTTAGATATTAAGATATCCAAGCCTTATATTAGCATCAAGAATGGCGATATATCTTTGCAAATAGATAGGCTAGAAGCTACTACTGTGCAGAAAAATTTAGTTGTAGTAGCTGATAACTTGAGATTAGAATTACACTTATACTCAATATTAAATGATATTGCTAGTTTAGGTAGAATTTATATTGACACTTTGACACTTGATTTAAATGTAAATACCTCTAAAAGTCAAAACAAGTTTAGCATTGAACAAATTCAGTATTTATCAGCTCTGCCTAATTCAGAAATATTTAATTTTTTTAACATATTAAATATTAATAAAACTATTATCAAAAATAAGCAAAATATTGAAATCGCACCTATATTAATTACCTCTAATGACAAGCAACTTATGCTTAAAATTATTGGGTTTAGCTTAAATTCTAATGTATCAGAATTGAACGAAAATAAGGTAAATATTACTATTGCTATTCCTAGCGTACAACCTAAGAATGTGATGTTAAGCTTACCAGTCTCAATTAGTAATAAAGATTTGTCGATGATAACAAGTATTAAATTTCAAATTAACGATATAGACCAACAAGATTTAGACGTCAAAGTCACTGGCAAAATTGATACTCATGGCAAACACCTGATTGAATTTATCAAACTAGTACCGCTCAATAAATCAGTGCATAAAATGTTAAATCAATTTAATTTATCCGGCAAAGTAGATGGCGATATGCACTTAATAATGTCACTAGATGAAAGAAAGCCAATATTGGATATTGATTTAATGCTTAAAGATATTCGCCTGACTACTCTAGATGGTGTAGCCTTAGTTGAAAATTATAATTCAAAGCTGACATTTCATAATAATGAAATTACTACCACCGGTGTTGGTGATATTCGCGGTATGCAGTTTGGCGCTCGTATCAACTCTAACAATATATCTAATGATAATGACCATGAACGCACTTTTTTGGTTGAATTGATTAATAATAGCAGTAATTTTAAGGCTTACATAACTAAGAGACTTGATCAATCTTGGTATACGAAGGTTGAATCTGAATTGGTTAATGGCAGTGTAGTGGTTTCCATGAATGAAGATGGTATTATGGACGTTGAGTTATTAAATATGCAAGTAATAGCCTTGGATACGATTAAAAGTGATTGGAAAATTACACCAAAAGATTTACCTAGCATACGTCTGAATACTACAAACGTTCGTATTAATAAATATGTTTTGCCAAACTTTAGTGTAGAATTATTTTCTAATAACGGCACATTTTTTATTAATAATTTACAGTTAAAAGGGGTTGGCGTTAATAAGAAAGAGATAGACGTTCAAGGATATTGGGATGGTAAAAAAATACAATTTAATGCTAAAATAAAAGGTAAAAATTTAATTGAATTTTTACAACAACTAAAAATTAAAGAAAAAATATCAGGTGAGGAATTTAATTTTGGCATAAACCTTATTTGCGATTGTGCCCCATGGAACATAAACTATCAGGATATTACTGGTTATTTTGATATTAACATTAAAGAAGGTGTTTTTACCGATAAAGAAAATAATATTGGACGAATTTTGTCATTATTGAATATTAAATCAATTGCTAAACGCCTAAATTTAAATTTTTCTGATGTTACAAGTAAAGGGCTTGTCTACGAAAATATAGAAGCACAGTTACATTTGCAAAATAAAATTATTAAGATTGAGAATTTTAACTTAAAGGCCTCATCAAGTGATATTGTTCTTACTGGACAAAGTAATATTAGTGATAAACAGTATGATTTGACGGCAAAAGTAACGCCTACTATCAATGATGCTGTGCCTATAGCAACATATCTTGCAGGTGGTGGGTTGATCGGATTGGGTATGTGGGCGTTAGACAAAACATTATTTGATGGTAATTTAATTAATAAAACTCTTAATAAAATTATTATGTTTGAATATAAAATAACCGGACCGTGGGACGGGCCTATTATTAAAGAACAATGATTGAACAACTATTTAATGAGAACTATCTAAACCAAGACAAAATTGGAAGTTTACTTTCGGATTTATTTGTCAAAGATGCTGATTATGCAGATCTATATTTCCAACATTCAGTTGCTGAATCTTGGTTCTTAGAAGAAGGTATCGTTAAGTCTGGTACCTATAGTATTAGTCATGGTGTTGGTGCTCGCGCAGTCAAGGCAGAGCAAACTGGCTTTGCTTATTCAGACGACTTAAACATTGATGCTATTCAAAAGGCTGTTAATTTTGCTAAAGGTATTTACAAGCGCCATACGACACAAAAAATTCAAACTTTTCAATCTATTCCTTATGTTGCTAAGCATAATCGTTTAAGCCCATTAGACAGTCTAAATTCAGAACAAAAAGTTGATTTATTAAAAGAAATTGACAGTATTGCTAGGAATGAGCCGAAAGTTAAACAAGTGAATGCTTCGTTGTCTGGTGCTTATACTGAGGTATTAATTGCCTCAACTGATGGCGTTTATCAAAAAGATTATCGGCCAATGGTGCGCATTAATGTTAGCGTGATTGTTGAACATAATGGTAGGGTTGAGTCAGCTTCAAGTGGTGGTGGTGGCCGCTATGATTATCGTTATTTTATTGATCATAATTTTATCGAAGTTTATACTCAAGAGGCAGTTCGTCAAGCGCTAGTCGCACTTGAAGCGCATGATGCTCCTGCTGGTAATATGCCAGTAATATTAGGACATGGATGGCCAGGTGTATTACTACATGAAGCTATTGGGCATGGATTAGAAGGAGATTTTAACCGAAAAGGCACCTCTGTTTTTACTAATAAAATTGGCAAACAAGTGGCTAGTGAGAAGTGCACTATTGTTGATAATGGTACTTTGGCTAATCATCGTGGTTCTTTAACTATTGATGACGAAGGTATTCAGACGCAAAATACTACTTTAATTGAACGCGGTATTTTAAAGGGCTATATGTTTGATAAGATGAACGCAAAACTGATGGGCACTGAATCAACTGGCAATGGACGACGCGAATCTTATGCGCATATTCCGATGCCAAGAATGACTAATACTTATATGTTAAATGGTAAAGATACATTAGACGAGATGATTGCCTCAGTTGATGATGGTATTTATGCGGTAAATTTTGATGGAGGGCAAGTCGATATCACCTCTGGTAAGTTTGTTTTCTCAGCAAATGAAGCCTATCTTATTAAGAATGGTAAAATAACTGTTCCAGTCAAAGGTATAACATTAATCGGCTCTGGTGACGAAGCACTGAAGAAAATTTCTATGGTCGCCAATGATTTAAAATTTGATAGCGGTGTTGGCGTTTGTGGAAAAGATGGGCAGAGCCTACCAGTAGGCGTTGGGCAGCCAAGTCTTAAAATTGATGAGCTTACTGTAGGAGGCACACAAGTATGATAGAATAATATAAATTAATGGAATTAAAGGTTTAATTAATAGCGTACTTGAAGTTTTTTAAACTATTTTTATTAGAACTATAAAAAGACATAGATATTAGGATCGACACTCAATACATTAAAATAATCAAATTTAAGCTACACTCTCAAATACCCAGTTGAACATTAATAGGTATTACCCAATTGTCAGATATATTTCCTCAAATCGAACGATTGGAAAATCAGAATAAAAATATATAAGTGCTAATCAAGCAATGATCTGAGTTGCTTTTGCAGTTGAAATAGTTATTGTTAGTAAACATATTTTAATTGTTGACGATCATTCACTTATTCATCAATTTTTGCTTTCTATAATTAATTAATATATCAGTTATAAAAATAGTAGGTTAGGCCGATAATAGTGAATTAGTAATTGATTTTGGGCATATATCTATTACTAAAGACTAATAAATTGGATATAATGTTTTTTATTTTTAAAATTTAATAATAGAGAGGCGATGTGTTAGAAAATTATTTACCAATTATGGTTTTTATTTTTTTAGGGATTGTATTTGGCATTGGTCCAATGTTAATAGGCTATTTATTAGGACCAAGCAAACCATACGAAGAGAAGAATTCTCAGTTTGAGTGTGGCTTTCCTCCTTTTGATGATTCGCGTATGTATTTTAATGTACGCTATTATCTTGTGGCAATTTTATTTATTTTATTTGATTTGGAAGTTGCTTTTATGTTTCCGTGGGCAGTAGTTCAATCTCAACTTGGTTGGTTTGGCTTTATTGGAATGAGTATATTTTTATTTTTATTAGTCGTAGGCTTTATTTTCGAATGGAAAAAAGGCGCACTAGAATGGGAATAAAATATGGCAATTGAAGGATTAATGAAAGAAGGGTTTATAACCACATCGCTTGATGAGATAATCAACTGGGCGAGAACAGGATCATTGTGGCCAATGACTTTTGGCCTAGCTTGTTGTGCAGTGGAAATGATGGAAGCAGGCTCTTCTCGTTATGATCTTGACCGTTTCGGTATTGTTTTTAGGCCAACTCCACGTCAATCTGATTTAATGATTGTAGCTGGTACACTGACAAATAAGATGGCGCCAGCACTTAGAAAAGTTTATGACCAAATGCCTGAGCCACGTTGGGTAATTTCAATGGGCTCTTGTGCAAACGGTGGTGGTTATTATCATTACTCTTATGCTGTGGTTCGTGGTTGTGACCGTATCGTACCAGTGGATGTATATGTACCAGGTTGCCCACCAACTGCAGAAGCATTGCTCTATGGTATTTTGCAATTACAAGATAAGATTCGTAACACCAATACTATTGCTAGAACCTAAATTATGCAAGAATTAAAAGAACAACTTGTTGAAGAATTTGGTAAAAGTAATATTATTGATATATTTGATGAACTGACTTTAACGGTTGGTGCTGGCGATATTATAAAGTCTTGTTTAAAACTCAGAGATACTTTCTTCTTTGACATTTTAATTGATTTATCTGGTGTTGATTATTTGACTTACGGTCAATCTGAATGGAACACTGATGTGAGTTCTTCTGGCTTTGGTAGGGCATGTGGAAAATATGATGAAAAAGATACTCACGAGCAGCGTTTTGCAGTAGTTTATCATTTATTATCTGTTAGTACTAATAAACGACTTCGCGTTAAGTCTTACGTTAATGAAGCACAGCCGATGATTGAGTCAGTGACAAATATTTGGGCGGTGGCAAATTGGTATGAAAGAGAAGCATTTGATTTATTTGGTATTTTGTTTAAAAACCATTGTGACTTGCGTCGTATCTTGACCGACTATGGTTTTGTTGGTCATCCATTGCGTAAGGATTTTCCCTTAATTGGTGAAGTTGAAATGCGTTATGATGAAGAATTGGGTCGTGTGGTTTACGAACCAGTAAGTATTGAGCCAAATGTTAATGTGCCAAGAGTAATTAGGAAATAATTAAGTTTATTATGGCTGAAATTCGTAACTATACACTTAACTTTGGCCCACAACATCCAGCGGCGCATGGTGTTTTACGTCTTATTTTAGAAATTAATGGTGAGATAATTGAGCGTGCTGACCCGCATATTGGATTACTCCATCGTGGTACTGAAAAATTAGCAGAATCTAAGCCTTATAATCAGTCTATTGGTTATATGGATAGGTTGGACTATGTTTCTATGATGTGCAACGAACATGCTTATGTTATGGCAATTGAGACCATGCTTAAGTTAGAGGTACCACAACGTGCTCAATATATTCGTGTAATGTTTGATGAAATTACTAGAATTCTTAATCACTTGATGTGGCTAGGTACACATGCACTTGATGTGGGTGCAATGAGTATTTTCTTGTATGCATTTCGTGAGCGTGAAAAATTAATTGATTGCTATGAGGCAGTGTCTGGTTCGCGTATGCACGCTACTTATTATCGTCCAGGTGGCGTGTATCGTGATTTACCTGATAAGATGCCACAATATCTTAAGAATAATTTTCGCAAGCCTAAAGAGTTAGAGGAAATGAATAAAGATCGCCAAGGCTCGTTATTGGATTTTATTGACCATTTTGTAAAAGAATTTCCTGTAAGCATCAAACAATATAATGGCTTGTTGACGGATAATCGTATTTGGAAGCAACGTTTGGTAAATATTGGTATCGTTTCAGCTAATCGTGCGAAACAACTTGGTTTTACTGGACCTATGTTGCGTGGCTCTGGTGTGGCGTGGGATTTGAGAAAAAATCAGCCGTATGCCGTTTATGACAAGATGGATTTTGATATTCCAGTAGGTGTTACTGGAGATAGTTATGATCGTTATTTGGTGCGTATGGAAGAGATGCATCAATCTAATCGTATTATTAGGCAATGTGTTGATTGGTTGAGGAACAATCCAGGTCCAGTAATGAGTGATGATAAAAAAGTAGCGCCACCAAAGCGCACAGATATGAAAGACAATATGGAGTCACTCATACATCATTTTAAATTATTCACCGAAGGTTATTGTCTACCAAAAGGTGAGGTGTACTGTGCAATTGAACATCCTAAGGGTGAATTCGGTGTATATTTAGTGTCTGATGGTGCAAACAAGCCATATCGCATTAAAATACGTGCACCAGGTTTTGCACATTTAGCATCAATGGATGAGATGGTAAAAGGTCATATGTTATCAGATGTAGTTACCATAATAGGCACTCAAGACATTGTATTTGGAGAAATAGATAGATGAGAGCTTTTACATTGTTAAAAGAAAAATTGCTTATTTCTACAGAAATAAAAGGTCTGGTGTTGTTATGATTTTTTCAAAGAAAGCAAAGAAAGAAATTGATATTTGGATAGATAAATATCCAGAAGGGCGTCAAAGTTCTGCGGTGATGGAGGCATTGAAGATTGTACAAGCAGAAAATGAAAATAGCTTGAGCACCGAAGTTATTGCTGCGGTGGCTGATTATTTAGATATGTCAAACATTGAGGTTGCTGAGGTAGCGACATTCTATGAGAACTATAATCATAAGTTAGTGGGGAAACACACAATTCGTATTTGCCACAATATTTCATGTATGCTTAATGGTGCCGATGATTTGGTTGTTTATTTAGAGGAGAAACTTGGTGTTAAAACTGGTCAAGTGACAAAAGATGGTTTAATTAATGTGAAAAAAGTTGAGTGTTTAGGCGCTTGCGTAGGTAGTCCAATGTTTCAAATTGGTCATAAGTATTATGAAAATTTAACTAAGAAAAAAATTGATAAAATTTTGGTTGAATTAAAATGAATGAAGTCTGCTTTAAGAATCTAGATAAAAAAAAATGTTATTCACTTGAAGTATATGAAAAAAGTGGTGGCTATAAGATTTGGCGTAAAATTTTAAAAGGAAAAATAACACCTAATGAAATTATCGATGAATTAAAAGTATCTGGTCTGCGTGGTAGAGGTGGAGCAGGATTTCCTACTGGATTGAAGTGGAGTTTTATGCCACGTCAATCTGATAGGCAGAAATATATTGTGTGTAATTCTGATGAAGGTGAGCCAGGCACATGTAAAGATAGAGATATTCTTAGGTACAACCCCCACTCTGTGATCGAAGGTATGGCAATTGGTAGTTTTGTGATGAATGCAACAGTTGGTTATAATTATATACGTGGTGAGTTTATAGAGCCATTTAATCGTTTTGAAAATGCATTAAAAGAGGCTTATAAAGTTGGGCTGTTAGGAAAAAATATCAGGAGTAGTGGGGTGAGTTTTGATTTGCACACACATTTAGGTGCTGGCGCTTATATTTGTGGTGAAGAAACAGCGTTATTAGAATCCATTGAAGGTAAAAAAGGACAACCAAGATTTAAACCACCATTTCCTGCTAATGTTGGGTTATTTGGCAAACCAACTACGATTAATAATACTGAAAGTTTTGCTTCTGTGCCAGAGATTTTAGCTCGTGGTGGCAAGTGGTTTGCCGATCTTGGTGTGGAGAACTCTGGTGGCTGTAAATTGTTTTCAGTATCTGGTCATGTAGATAAACAATCTAATTTTGAAATACCAATGGGTACACCATTTAAAGATTTACTTAAGATGGCAGGTGGCGTTAGAAAAGGTGGTAAATTAAAAGCAGTTATCCCAGGTGGTTCATCAACGCCAATATTAACTGCAAAAGCCGCAATGGCTATGACTATGGATTATGATGGAATTGAGGCAGCTGGTTCAATGTTAGGCGCTGGATCAGTGATTGTGATGGATGACTCAACTTGTATGGTTACAGCATTGACGCGACTTGCACATTTTTATTATGATGAGTCATGTGGTCAATGCACCCCATGTCGTGAAGGTACTGGTTGGCTATATCGTGTATTAAAACGTATTATAAAAGGAGATGGAAGGATTAATGATATTGATTTATTATTAAGTGTGCAAGATAAAATTACAGGTAACACAATCTGTGCACTTGGTGATGCTGCGGCAATACCAGTGGAGAGTTTTTTGCGATGTTTCCGTAAGGAGTTTGAATATTATATTGAGCACGGTAAGAGTATAGTGAAAGGATAATTTGATGGCTAATATTAATATTGAAATTAATGGCAATGTAGTTAAAGCTAAAATAGGTGAGATGTTAATCTCTGTTACTGATAGAGAAGGTATCAGTGTACCAAGATTTTGCTATCATAAAAAATTATCGGTAGTGGCAAGTTGCCGTATGTGCTTAGTAGATGTTGAGGGCATACCAAAGCCACAACCTGCATGCTCTACACCGATTAACGAAGGTATGAAAATTTACACGAATAATCAGAAATCTAAGGCTTCACAAAAAGCAGTAATGGAATTCTTATTAATTAACCACCCATTAGATTGTCCAATTTGCGACCAAGGTGGCGAGTGCGAATTACAAGATGTGGCAATGAGCTATGGTTCAGATATCTCGCATTTTGCTGAAGGCAAACGCACTGTTGCTGATAGTGATATTAGTGCATTAATTTATACTGATATGACGCGCTGTATTCACTGTACGCGTTGTGTGCGTTTTGGTAGTGAAATTGGCGGAATTATGGAAATGGGTGGCACTGGTCGTGGCGAAGATTTAAAAATTGAGACATTTTTAAGAGAAAGTATTACTTCGGAGTTATCAGGTAATATGATTGATATTTGTCCAGTAGGTGCATTGACTTCTAAGCCATTTCGTTATGAGTTAAGAGCATGGCAGATGAGTGCTATAGCAAATGTTGCCAGACATGACTTGGTGGGCTCTAATATTTTTACGCAAACTTATAAAACTAAAGTTAAGCGTATTGTCGCTAAAGATAATGACAGTATTAACGAGACTTGGATTTCTGATAGAGACCGTTTTTCTTATGAGGGCTTGGCACATGAAAATAGATTGCTTAAGCCACAAATTAAAATAAACGGTAAGTGGGAAGAAGTTCAGTGGGATGAAGCACTTGAATTTAGTATACGTGGCTTAGTTAATAGCACATTTAATATGAGCGATGGCAGCAAACTCGGCGCATTTGCTTCAAATACCGCGACGCTTGAAGAATTTTATTTATTGCAAAAAATATTAAGAGAGATAGGGTCTGAAAATGTAGACTATCGTCTTAATGTTAGAGATTTAGATAATGTGATTGACTTAGAGTCTAATATTAAATTAACAGGGTTAGATGGCATTGATTATGCTTTGGTTGTTGGCTCTAACCTGCGTTTAGAACAGCCAATGATTAATCATCGTTTACGTAAAGCAGTCTTAGCTGGAGCAAGTATTGATGTAATTAACGCCATGGCATTTGATTTTAATTATCGATTAAATAGTGAAAATATTGTTTCACCAAATCAAATATTATTATTATTAGCAGAGATACTGAAGTCAGTCTTAGAAAGTTCTTATGCTGAGATTCCAAAATACCTAAGTAAAGTAAAAGTGGGCGATATAGCGAAGTGTATGGCAGATGATTTGTTAGACGCAGATAATTCAGTGATTATTTTAGGTGAGCATATTATTAATAATTTACAAGCTGCAAGTATTGCAAAATTAATCAGTAAAATTGCCGTTCAAACGAACTCTACGACACTAAATATTAGCGCAACATCAAATTCAATCGCAGCTGCTATGGTAAATTTTATTCCTGGTCAAGGAGGTTTAAATGCAAATGCAATGTTAGAAGCAGACTTGAGGTCTTACATCTTATTAGATGTTTATCCACAATATGATTTTCACAATTCCGCTCAAGCAATTAAAACATTAAGCAAGGAAAATACTTTTGTTATTTCAATGAATAGTTTTAAAGATAAAGATGTTACTCAATATTCAGATGTAATGCTACCAATCGCAAGTTTTTATGAAACTTCAGGCTCGCATGTGAATATTGAAGGTGTAATACAATCATTCGTGGCGGCATCTAACGGACCAGGTGAATCTAAACCAGCTTGGAAAGTATTAAAGGTATTGGCAGATTTATTAAAATTACCAGGTTTTGGTTATATAAATTCTGCGCAGATTACTAATGATATCTCAAATCATAGATATAAGCAAAAAGTAGATAATAAAGAAATTAATATTACGATAAAGCGCGGTGTGAGCGTAATTTGGCAGAAATCTCCTTATGCAATCGATGTATTAACAAGACATGCAAGTGCATTGCATGCGACAAAGATTGGTCTAATGCATAGAGCATCAATGAATAAAGCCACTGCAATAAATGAAAACATCAAAGCTGGTGATAAATATTTAGGCGTGCCAGTTGTTATTACTGAATCAGTATCCAATAACTGTATTTTTGTTAATACAAATCAGTTAACTGGGAGTAAGCTATGACAGAAATTTGGCAGTGGATACATGAGTTATTGCCTTGGTTTGATGGAATAGTAGCTAGCATTGCGATTATTTTAATTAAGGCTATCGCTTTAGTGATGCCATTGATGTTGGTGGTAGCTTATTTTACTTATGCTGAGCGTAAGATAATTGGCTATATGCAGTTGCGTATTGGGCCTAACCGTGTTGGCCCGAAGGGTTGGTTACAACCGATTGCAGATGCTTTAAAGTTAATGACTAAAGAGATTATTTTTCCAAGTAAAGCAAATATTTATTTATTCTTGTTGGCGCCTGTGTTGGCTATTGCACCTGCAATTACTATTTGGGCAGTTATTCCATTTGACGAAGGTATTTATGTTGCTAATTTAGACATTAGTTTATTGTATGTTTTGGCGATTGGCTCAGTTGGTGTTTATGGCATCATCTTAGCAGGTTGGGCATCAAACTCTAAGTATCCATTATTAGGTGCATTACGTAGTGCATCGTTGATGGTTTCTTATGAAATTGTTATTGGCTTTGCCTTGATAACTGTGGTGATGATTGCAGGTAGCGTTAATCTTAATGATATTGTGATGGCACAAAAAGGTGGGCTTTTAAATTGGTATTTTATTCCTTTGTTTCCGATGATGATTATATTCCTTATTTCCGCTTTAGTGGAGACTAACCGCGCACCATTTGACGTAGTAGAAGGAGAATCAGAGATTGTGGGAGGTACGCATGTTGAATATTCTGGTATGGCTTTTGCGGTATTTTTCTTGGCTGAATATGCTAATATGATTTTTATGGCAGTATTGGCTGTGATATTATTTTTCGGTGGTTGGCACTCACCATTTGAAGGTATTTCTTATTTAGAAGCAGGGTTTGCTTGGGTACCAGGTATTATTTGGTTATTGGCTAAATCAAGCTTTTTTATGTTCTTGTATTTATGGGTTCGTGCGACTTTACCCCGTTTTCGTTATGATCAGATTATGCGCCTATCTTGGAAAGTATTCTTACCATGGACTATTGTCTGGATTTTTGTTGTAGCATTAATGACACAGTTTAAAATAGGACCTTGGTTTTAATTATGATATCTAGAATTAGAAAACTAGTTAAGGATTTTAGTCTTGGTGAATTACGTGGTGGCATGCGAATCACTGCTAAAGAGCTTTTTAACAAAAAAATTACGGTGCAATTTCCAGAGGAAAGAATACCGATTTCATCGCGCTTTAGAGGTTTACACGCTTTGCGTCGTTACCCAAACGGTGAAGAGCGTTGCATTGCTTGTAAGTTGTGCGAAGCGGCTTGCCCGGCGAATGCGATTACCATTGAATCTAAGATACGTGAAGATGGTTCGCGCCGTACTACGCAGTATGATATTGATTTATTTAAGTGTATTTTTTGTGGTTTCTGTGAAGAAGCTTGTCCGGTTGATGCAATTGTTGAAACGCAAATTTTTGATTATGTATTCCTTGATTCAAGGAAAGGCAGTATTATGACTAAGGATCGCTTGCTAGAAGTTGGTGATAATAATGAAAGAGAGATTGATAAAGCCAAAGAACAAGATGCTAAGTATAGGTAGAGTAGATTATGACATTTGATCAAATATTATTTTATGTTTTCTCATTTTGGTTTATTGTTGCCTCGTTAGCAATGATTTTTTCACGCAATGCAGCGAAAGCAGTTCTATTTTTAATCTTATCTTTTTTCTCTGCAGCGGGTATCTGGATTCTGCTTGAGGCAGAATTCTTGGCAATTATTTTGATTTTGGTTTATGTTGGCGCTGTAATGGTGTTATTTTTATTCGTTATTAAGATGTTAAATATTGACAAGTCTACTTTACGTGCAAGGTTTACTGGTTATTTACCACTTGGTCTAATAGTGGCAGTTATTATTGTTTTTGAGATGGCGATGGTCTTGGGTTATAATCAATTCGGTTTAGATGTAGTGGTAGCGCCAGTAAAACACACAGCGGATTATAGTAATATTACTATTTTGGCATTACAACTTTATACCGACTATATTTACTCATTTGAGTTAGCAGCAGTTCTGTTATTAATTGCAATTATTGCAGCGATTACTTTAGTGCATCGTAAGAGAATTAATTGTAAAAATCAATCAATTGTAGATCAGATTAAAGTTCAAGCAAAAGACAGAGTACGCTTGGTTTCAATTTCTTCAAAAAATAAGGAGAATAAATAATGATTAGTTTGAGTGACTATTTAATTCTGAGCGCCATTATTTTTTGTATTGGTTTAGTAGGTATTTTTGTTAATAGAACTAATATCATTACCTTGCTGATGTGTGTGGAGTTGATTTTGGTGGCAGTAAATACTAACTTTATTGCTTTCTCTAATTTTTTAGGTAATGAAGCAGGGCAGATTTTTGTCTTCTTTATTTTAACTGTTGCAGCGGCAGAAGTTGCAATAGGGCTGGCAATTCTAACTTTATTATTTAGAGTCAAAGGCTCTATTAGCGTTGATGTCACCAACAGTTTAAAAGGATAAGCTAGGGCAAACTATGGTAAATATTTATTTAACAATTATACTTTCACCTTTATTAGGTGCCATTATTGCAGGATTTTTTGGTCGTATATTAGGCCGTAGTGCTACACATATAATTACAATTTTAGGTGTATTAATTTCTACTGTACTTGCATTAATGGTATTTGATTATCATGTATTAGAGAAAGGTGCAGTTTTTAATCAAAATATTTATACTTGGATGCAGGTTAATGGATTAAATATAAGTGTTGGTTTTTTGGTTGATGGCCTAACTTCTGTGATGTTAGTGGTAGTATCGTTTGTTTCTTTGATGGTACATATCTACACCATTGGTTATATGAGTCATGATAAGGATTACACTAAGTTCTTTAGCTATATCTCTTTATTCACCTTTTCAATGTTTGTGCTGGTGATGAGTAACAACTTTATGCAGTTATTTTTTGGCTGGGAAGCGGTTGGTTTAGTCTCTTATTTACTCATTGGTTTTTGGCACCATAAAGAAAGTGCTGTTGAGGCTAATTTAAAAGCTTTTTTGGTTAATCGTGTTGGTGACTTTGGTTTTTTGTTAGGCATTGGTTTGATATTGGCATTTAGTGGCTCGCTTGATTACGCAGAAGTATTTGTTAGTTTGGGCAATACTGATAATCAAACTATCTGGAGTATGGATTTAATCACGGTAGTTTGTTTATTGTTATTCGTTGGTGCGATGGGTAAATCAGCACAAGTACCACTTCATGTTTGGCTACCAGGCTCAATGGAGGGCCCAACGCCAATTTCAGCACTTATCCATGCAGCGACTATGGTAACCGCAGGTATCTTTATGGTGTCGCGTATGTCACCGATGTTTGAGATGAGTGATGTAGCGCTTACAGTAGTTATGATAGTAGGCGCAATTACAGCCTTGTTTATGGGTTTACTTGGTATAGTACAAAATGACATTAAGAAAGTGGTGGCATATTCAACTTTGTCGCAGTTGGGTTATATGACAGTTGCTTTAGGTGTTAGCGCTTATTCAGTGGCAATTTTTCACTTAATGACACACGCTTTTTTCAAAGCCTTATTATTTTTAGGCGCAGGTTCGGTGATTGTTGCCATGCATCATGAACAAGATATTCGTAAGATGGGTGGCTTGAAAAAATATATGCCAATTACTTATTGGACAGTGTTGATTGGTACATTGGCATTAGTTGGTTTCCCAGGATTTTCTGGTTTCTATTCAAAAGATATGATTATTGAAGCAGTGAATTTCTCTCAATTACCTTATGCTAATTTAGTTTATTATGCAGTAATTATAGGTGTTTTTGTTACAGCATTCTACTCATTTAGAATGTTTTTTTTAGTATTTCATGGTGAGTCACGCGTTAAGCACGAAACTGTTAAACACTTACATGAGTCACCATTATCAATTATTTTTCCATTAATGATGTTGGCAATTCCTTCAACTATTATTGGTTATTTGACAATTGAACCAATGCTATTTAAAGGCTGGTTAGATGAATCTATTACCGTTACATCAAGTCATATGTCTATGGTTGATTTAAAACATGAATTTCATAGCGCATTAGTGATGATTTTTCATGCCATACAAACTATACCATTTTGGATGATGATCGGCGGCATTATATCTGCTTGGGTGTTTTCATTATATAAAACCCAGTGGGCTGACTGGGTACAGACAACATTTAAGCGCACTAATTACGTATTAGAATCTCTATATGGTTTTGATCGTTTTAATGAAATAGTATTTGTTAATGGTATTAAGAAATTGGGACATATTTTATGGAAAGTATCTGACTCTACAATAATTGACTCAATGATAGTTAATGGCAGCGCTAGATTCGTCGGCTTTGTTAGTTCTGTGATTCGTCCAATTCAAACGGGCTATGTTTATCATTATGCTTTCTTCATGATTTTTAGTTTATTAATTATTTTAACTTGGGCGCTGTTTATGGGCGACAAGCCATTACTTGAGATTTGAGGCCTTTATATAATTATGCAAAATACGCTACTTAGTTTATTAATTTGGCTGCCAATTTTAGGTGGCGGGCTGGTTATTCTGTTGGGTAACAAACGGGCAACTACGGCTCGTTGGATGAGTTTAGCGCTGTCTGTTTTAGTGTTTGTAATGTCACTCAGCCTATGGACGGGCTTTGACTCATCAACACATCTTATGCAGTTTGTTGAAAAAAGTGCTTGGATTGCACAATTCAATATTAATTATCATATAGGCGTTGATGGTATTTCTATGCTGTTGATTATTTTAACAACTTTTTCAACTATTTTAGTGATTGTTACAGGTTGGGAGGTCATTCAAAAACAACCTGCACATTATATGGCAGCTTTCTTGATGATGGAGGGTTTGATTATTGGTGTATTTTCAGCACTTGATGGAATTTTATTCTATGCTTTTTGGGAGGCATCACTGATACCAATGCTACTCATTGTAGGTATTTGGGGGGGTGATAATCGTATTTATGCAGCGATTAAGTTCTTCTTATATACTTTTTTAGGTTCAGTGTTTATGCTAATATCACTAATCTATATGTATAACAAAGGTGGTTCATTTTCAATTTTAGATATGCATAATCTTAGCTTAACAGTAACAGAACAGGCGTGGATTTTCTGGGCATTCTTTATTGCATTTGCCGTTAAAGTACCAATGTTTCCTGTACACACTTGGCTGCCTGATGCGCATGTGCAAGCCCCAACGGGCGGCTCTGTCATTCTGGCAGCGATTATGTTGAAAATGGGTGGTTATGGTTTTTTCCGTTTCTCATTACCAATTACACCTGATGCATCTTTACAATTTTCAGATGTGATGATTGTCTTATCATTAATTGCAGTAGTTTATATTGGTTTTGTTGCTTTAGTGCAAAGGGATATGAAGAAATTAATCGCTTATTCTTCAATTTCACATATGGGTTTTGTAACACTCGGTGTATTTGCTTTATTCTTAGCATATAACCCAAATAACCTAGAAGGTGCACTTCTTGGTTTAGAAGGCGCGATGATACAAATGATTTCACATGGATTTATCTCAGCTGCAATGTTCTTAGTGGTCGGTGTTTTGTATGATAGATTGCACTCAAGAGAAATTTCAACCTATGGTGGCGTGATTAATTCTATGCCAAAGTTTACGGGTTTTGCGGTGTTATTTGCAATGGCAAACGCAGGATTACCAGGAACTTCAGGTTTTGTTGGTGAATTTATGGTAATTTTGGGCGCTGTGCAAGCAAATATTTGGTATGCGGTATTGGCTAGTACCACGTTAATAGTTGGTGCGGCTTATACATTATGGATGGTTAAGCGCGTATTTTGGGGTGCTATTACCAATCCAGCTGTAGAAACACTTAATGATATTAATGGCCGTGAATTCTCTATATTAGCAATATTAGCACTTGCTGTATTAGTGATAGGTTTATATCCGCAACCAATGATTGAAGTCATGCACACTTCAATCGAGCATTTGCTCAATCAAGCATTAACATCTAAGTTGTAAGAGAGGAGTTTAAATAATGATAAATACTTTCCAATTTGACACAGCTTCATTAATGGTAGCCTTGCCAGAAATCTTTTTATTAAGTGCAATTGTTGTGGTTTTATTATTAGACTTATTCTTGACTAAACCATTTAAGCAAGTAACTTACTACTTAATGCAGTTAAGTTTACTAATCACAGGCATATTGTCGTTTAATCTCATTGGACAACCAGAGACAATCATTTTTAGTAATTCATTTGTCTTGGACGACTTGGCATCAGTGTTCAAAGTTTTTATGATGGCAGCATCTATGGTGGCAATGGTTTATTCTCGCCATTATTTGGTACAACATTCTTTATTTAGAGGCGAGTATTTTGTTTTGGTTATGCTGTCAATACTGGGCATGATGGTCATGGTTTCAGGTTACAGTTTACTAACTTTATATCTGGGTTTAGAAATTCTATCCTTGTCGCTTTACACACTCATCGCTATTGCACGCAACAGAGCTGGTGCGATTGAAGCAGCACTTAAATACTTTGTCTTGGGTGCGATTGCTTCAGGTTTATTGCTTTATGGTATGAGCATGGTTTATGGTATCAGTGGCAGTCTTAATATTGCTGAGATTGCCATCTTTGCCAATAGCGCAGAATTAGCTTCAAGAGAAGTGCTAGTGCTTAATTTTGGCTTGGTATTTTTAGCAATTGGTATTGCCTTTAAACTGGGTGCAGTGCCATTCCATATGTGGGTGCCAGATGTGTATCAAGGTTCACCAACTTCAGTTACACTATTTATTTCAACGGTACCAAAGATTGCCGCAGTTGCAATGTTGGTGCGTATATTAGTTGATGGACTAGGCGCAATGCAGACTTATTGGTCAGATTTATTTATGGTGCTGGCGATTTTATCTATTGCCATTGGTTCTATCGTGGCTTTGATGCAAACCAATATTAAACGAATGTTGGCATATTCAACCATCTCACATATTGGTTATGTTCTACTAGGCTTTGTGACTGGTGTAGTTACGGGTTATGGTTCAGCAGTTTTTTATATTCTGACCTATGTGTTGATGAGTTTAGCTGCATTTGGTGTTATTATTTTGCTCAATAAAAAGGGCTTTGAAGCAGATTTAATTAGCGATTACAGGGGGCTTAATGCACATTCACCTTGGTTTGCGCTTATGATGTTAATGATTATGTTGTCAATGGCAGGTGTGCCACCATTTATCGGCTTCTATGCAAAATTATTCGTCTTACAGCAAGTGATGTCTAGTGGTATGATTGTTGTGGCAATTATTGTCATTGTATTTGCCGTTATTAGTGCTTATTATTATCTGCAAATTATTAAATCAATGTATTTTGAAGAGGGAGATAAAAAAATAAGTATTTCAGCTCCAATGGATATACAATTAGTTGTATCTATCAATACAATCTTAATTTTAGTGGTAGGTTTATTCCCTGATTTCTGGATGAAGTTAGCAGTATCTTTGTTTTAATCATGAAAATTATTTTTTAAATTCGTACTATAGGAACCACATTTTTTAATTAGTTAAAGATACTAACTACATTTTTAAAATTTAACAAAAAAAGTAAAAAATATACCATATTTACCTGAGAAACAAAGATGCCATTAGATTATTTTTGCTAAAACAATGAGTATTCAATTAACTTAGGATTATGAATTTGTTGATAATAGATATTAAAATAAACAAATATATTAAGATTGTAAAACTTAAATTAGACTTTATTTCAAGATAATTTTAAATATGTTTTTGTTTTATTAAATAGTCTGGTATTTTATTTAAATCATCTAAATGTATTTTTGTAAATAAAACTCTGTCTTCAAATCTGGTGTGATTTCTAAGTAATTCTCCAAATTTTAATAGAGTATCTGTATTAATATTTTTTGCTAATTTTAATAATAGCTTATGTTCGTTAACTATATGTTGGCAATTTTGTTGATTATTTTGCATGAGTAATGGCAAGATATATTGTTCTTCAAAATTAAAATGGTCTAAAAAATCTAGCTTAAAGGTCTTCGTTATTAATTGACACATCGCATCTTCATTATCTAACTTTTTTGCATTAATTGCGTTATTAGCTAGTAATAATGATATATGGTGTTCTTTTGTCAATGCTATTAATTGTTTAGGCAGTGCTTTCATTTTTATTACCCAAACAAACCATCAACTCTTTTTTGAAAAAACATTTTACTATATATAAAGATAAATAAACCAAAAGCAAAAATCCATAATAATTGAGCAATAATAATAAATTGCTGATAGTATTCAGCCCAAAATATAATAGTAATAACTCTAAATATAAAAGATATTATCAGCATAGAAAAAATAACACTAAGTGTTCTAACTTTAGGTGGCGCAAAAACATTTCTACCAGTATGACCAAGGGTAACTCTACTCATCATACTTAATGTTATGAGGCCAATGGCAATAGAAAAATTGTGTATTGCTACACCAATTGGCAATATTATAAAGTAATTTACAATCGTTAATAAAGATGCTAAATTAATTATGCCATAAGCAACATACAAACTCCAAACTAATGGTTTATTCCAAATTTCACCATCATACCAATAGAGCATTCTAATACTATGAACAATAAATAAGAGTAGGCCGCTAATTTGTATTATTGATGTTTTGAAAAAAATAGTATCAATTGAAAATACAATAAATAAAATCATACTACTTAAATCTAGAAATTTAGAATTTTTAAGCTTAATATTTTTCGATACAGCATTTTCAATAAAAAATGGAATTAACCTACGTATCATCATAAGAATAAACGCAACTATAGTATAAAAAGCAATATAAATGCCTAAGTATTGTCCATTTTCTGTGTAGCCTAAAATACCAGAATAAAATAAAATATTAGTAATGATAAAAATTAATAATTTAAAAATAATAGGTAAGTTTATCCAGTTTTTTGCTTTGATAATAGGAGTAGCTATAAATAACAATGATAAAATTAGAAAATATAATCATCTCCCGTTACGGAAAGTATTCTAGCAATCAACCATGCAATCCCTAAAGATAGTAATGAGTAGCCGTTCGTTGTTTTTAGTTTTGTCCAGTTTTGAGTTGCTGTTAATAAAAACCCTATGATGACAGCCATTGTGTAGCCAAAAATCATTTCATGTGCGTGCCAATCATTTGTATTAGATTGGGTATTAATTTGCTCACTAAAAAATAATAACCAGGATAGCATTAACAGTAACGATCCTAGTCCAGCAGCAAGAAATAAAACTCTAAAACCAGATCTTAGAAAAAATGGCATTCTGCTTTTATCTTTAATTATAATCACATGATTTATTTTCTATCTCCATTTGATTGAGCAACCAATTGATGGGATTTGTTCTATCGGTCCCTGCCTAGTTTTTGCTACTTGACTCATTGCATCAAATAAATCTCGCCTAACATTGGTTGGGGCAGTTTCTTTGTGTGAAGCGTCAAGTCTACCTCGATATTGCAGTTCTAGATCTGAGTTATAGCCAAAGAAATCCGGTGTACAAACTGCACCATAATTTTTGGCAACTTCTTGAGTTTCGTCAATTAAATAAGGAAACGAGAAGTCCATCTTTTTAGCAATTTTTTGCATATTTTCAAAAGAATCTGCTTCATATTCTTCTGGATTATTAGACATAATTGCAACAGCATTTAGACTTAACGCCTTTAGTTCTTTAGTGTCTCTGATAATACGCTCAATAATAGCTTTGACATAAGGACAATGATTGCAAATGAACATCACTAGTAAGCCATTTTTACCTTTGCAATCTGCTAAGGTATGCATTTTTCCATCCACACCTTTGAGATTAAAATCAATTGCTGGCTTATTAAAGTTACAAATTGGAGTTTTTGTACTAACCATAATATTTTAGATTGTATCTTAATAATTAATTACCATACATTTTGCACTATTTTGCATTAAATTTAGTGCATTTTATTTACCTAGTGAGGATATTTTTTGATTAATAGGAAATTAGATGAGTAAATTCATGATCAGTAACAGTTCCTTGGACTTCGCATCTGTTTAAAAATATTAAGCTACGTTCTAGTTTTGTTATGCTCTAGCTCAAGGTATTTTGCATTTATCTGTGCTTATGGCATCATCTTTTTAGTCATAATATCAGCCTACATGTGTTTATTGTTAGCATGTCTTTTTGGCACATCATCATGTCCATTCGCTTTATTATCTATTGTAATTCTTTCTTTATTTGTTCTCTCTAATTTCCTTTAATTCTGCTTGTATGATTTGTTCGTTCTCTAATGCTTTTTTCTTACCTCATATAAAAATATTTTGTTGATTAAGGGGTAATTTAGTAGATATCTAACGCTAAAACAGTGTTTAAATCATCAATAAAGAGTTACAATTGCAATTAAAATTTAGAAGGTTTGATTATAATTATCAGCCCAAACATTATAATAATAATAGACAATA
The DNA here is from genome assembly GCA_029237605.1 of Candidatus Thiodubiliella sp. Lineage (GTDB taxonomy): Bacteria > Pseudomonadota > Gammaproteobacteria > PS1 > Pseudothioglobaceae > Thiodubiliella. The sequence continues at coordinate 623,230 of JAQRGB010000001.1, read as the reverse complement.
TTTTCCATGATTCTATAATTTCACCATTAACAAATGAAGAAATTATTAAACCAAATACAGGAACTAATAGTGTAAATGGAGTTACTACAATAGCATTATATTTATTAAGCATATAAGACCAAACTGAAAAGGCAAAAATTGTTACTGGATAAGAAAGATAGGAAACAGCAAATACTGACAATATAGATAGATTTTTTATGTCAAAAGTTTTCCAGGCATCAACTTCATACTGATATGACATAAACAATACAACAGGAAAAGATATTAAACTGCCCCAAACAATAAGAGAAACAATATCTTTTATGGTGATTAATTTTGAAAAAATATTTGCTACTGACCATGAGAATGCGGCCAGAATTATAAATAAAAAACCATAGGCTGATAACGTGTTATCAATGTTTATGCCTATGATAGTTATACCTATTAAGCAAATTACCCCTCCCCATATATGGTTATTTTTAATCTTTTCTTTAAAAACAAGACTTGACAAGACTACAGTAAAAAAGATTTGTGATTGAAGTAGAATAGAGGCTAAGCCAGGTGTAAGGCCAACATCTATTGACGTGAATAAAAAAAAGAATTGCATTACAAACATTGTTAGTGCATACAGAATAATTAAAGGCCAGTTTGCTTTTGGCATCTTTACAAAAAATATAGCTGGGAAAACAACCAAAAAAAATCTAATTGCCAATAGAAGAAGCGGCGGAAAATCTGCCAGACCTATTTTAATAACAGAAAAATTCCCCCCCCACAGCAAGACAACCAAGATGATTAATAAAGTATGCTTATATGTCATTTAATAATAGCTATATTTATTTATATTTAAAGATAAATACATTTAAAGTGTATTTAAGTGCGCCATCATATGGCAAGGTTAATTTTAAGGCGTTAAATACTCATTTTAATCATTTCTTCAGCAGCTACTCTTGCCTTATCTGTAATAGTTGATCCGCCTAAAATACGCGCAATTTCATCCACGCGCCCATTGTCAGATAATTGTGTAACTGTGGTTTCTGCGCCATTCTCTTTCTGTACTTTTTGTACATGTAAGTGCTGATGGCTAAAGGCTGCTACTTGTGCTAAATGGGTGATGCAAATTATTTGATAATGTTTACTGAGTTGCTTGAGTTTGTGTCCGACAACTTCAGCTACTGCACCACTAATACCAACATCTACTTCATCGAAAATCAAAGTTGGGGTGTATTCATTATCGCCACTTACAACTGAGATTGCTAAAGAAATACGGGATAACTCCCCACCTGATACAATTTTTTTTAGAGCTTTAAAGTCACTACCCATATTGGTTTTTACTAAAAAATTAATATTTTCATCACCATTGTAATACACTCCAGGTGTTTTCTTTGGTAAGGCAACTTTAAACATACTACCTGGCATGCCTAGAGTCTGCAACGATTCAGTGACTAAATTTGATAATAAACCTGCTTTTTCAACTCGAATTTTGCTAAGAACTTTAGTTTGTTTATAATATTTTTGCGCTAAAGTTTTTTTTTGTTTTTGCAGATTATTTAGTAACGTACTAGTGCTATTAATTGATTTTAATGTCTTGGCAGCCTCATCCTTGGCGGTGATTAATTCGACGATTTGACAGGAGTGTTTGCGTGCTAAATCATGTAGTTCACTTAAACGTGACTCCAGTTCAGCAGTAGTTTGATCGTCAAATGACAAACTGCTTAAATAATTATTTAATTCATAAATAGTTTCTTGAGTTTGTACCTGTGCGCTGGAAAGCATTTGTGCAATTGGCGTAAGTTTTTTATCAGTTTCAAGAGTTTGATTGAGTATTTGAGTTAGATTCAGTAATTGCGCATTAGCACCCGACTCTTGCTCAAGTTGGTTTAATACTTGTGTAGTTTTTTCAATCAAATTACTAGCATTTGCTCTAGTTTTAAAATCGTACTCAATTGTATTTAATTCATCCAGAGTAAACTCAGCGTCTTCTAACTCTTTTAATTGGTATTGCAAGAATTCTTGCTGTCGTTGTTTTAAGTCTTGGTTGCTACTTAACTCATCAATTTGATTGCTAATTGCATTATATTCAGATACGACAGCGTTAAGCGCATCGCACAACTCAGAATTTTGAGCATAAATATCTAACAGGTCGCGTTGCTGTTTGTTACGTAATAATAACTGATGTTCATTTTGACCATGCATATCGATCAATAACTCACCTACACCTCTCATTATTGAAAGTGGTACATTGACATTATTAATAAAGGCCTTTGAACGACCATCTTTACTAATAATGCGACGTAGAATGCACTCGCCATATTCCTCTAATGATTGCTTCTGTAAATAGTTTTGTATCTTTTTTTGATTGGCAACATCAAAAATAGCAGTCACTTCAGCTTTGTCTTGCCCATGACGCACAAGTGTTGAATCGCTACGATGGCCTAATGCCAAATTTAAAGCCTGTAGAATGATAGATTTACCAGCGCCAGTCTCACCAGTTACAGTGCTCATACCAGATTCAAAAGACAAATCTAATTTTTCAACAACTGCTAAATTTTTAACTGATAACTGAGATAACATATTCTTATAACCCTGCCTAAAGTTTAGCCCCCCCAATGTAATTTAGAACGAATAATTTCAAAGTAGTCATAATTTTTTGGATGTATTAAGTTAATAGCATTACTATACTGACGCAGGCGAATGTCTTGTCCTACCTTTATAGAAACCGAAGTTTGCCCATCAAAACTAATAATTGCCCCATTTTCTGAGTCTTTTACTTTAATCATTATTTCACTATCACCTGACACTAATAAAGGGCGATGACTCATAGTGTGTGGGCAAATAGATACTAAGCCGATAGCATTTACGCTTGGATGCATAATAGGACCGCCACCTGACAAGGCATAGGCAGTTGAGCCAGTTGGCGTGGTAATAATCAACCCATCAGCGCGTTGATTGTTGACAAATTTATTGTTAATAAATAAATCAAACTCAATTATTTTTAAAGTTTCTCTTCTATGAACGACCGCATCATTTAGTGCTAGAAATTGTCCTAGTATTTTTCCGTCTTGTTCGATTTGGCATGATAGCAGGTGACGTTCTTCTTTGGTAAAATTGCCATTTAATACTTCGGTTATAATCTCTTCCATATTAGTGACTGACACATCTGCTAAAAATCCAAGTCTACCTAAATTAATACCTAATATTGGAATTTTTTTATCAACAAAAGTGCGCGCAGTACTCAATAAAGAGCCGTCACCACCCATAACAATAATCAAATCAACTTGTTCGGTTTGTTGCTCACCACCACGTACCACATCTACATTTTTATCTTTAAGCAAGGTGGCTAATTCCCTTGCCTTATCATCGCTGTGCACGTCATTAGGTTTAGTTATAATTTTAATTGTGTTAAACATATTAATTGTTATTGTTGATTTATTTAAAATAGACACTACATAGATAAAAATATACACGAGTTGAGTGCTAAGAAATGACAAAAAAGAAAACAGAGGAAAAAAAAAATACAACAACTTCAGTAAAGAAAGAAGTTGAAAGTAAAAAAAAAGCAACGGCTGTAGATGTCGAATCAGTAGTTGAAAATACTTCAGTTTTGCCTGAAGACGATGATTTGCAGTTACAATTAGAAGAAGCACAGCAATCTGCCAAAGATAATTGGGACAAGGTAGTGCGTGCTCAAGCCGAAATGGAAAACTTAAAACGTCGCAATGCCAAAGATTTAGAAAATGCCCACAAGTTCGCGCTTGATAGTTTTGTTAAAGCATTACTTGAGGTGAAAGATTCTTTAAGCATGGGGCTTAAGACCGCCAATGAAGAAGCTGCCACAATTGAAAGTATTCTTGAGGGGCTAAAAATGACAGATAAAGTTTTTCTTTCAACTATGGCAAAGTTTGGTATTGAGTCCGTTAATCCAGAAGGTGAGACTTTCAATCCTGAGTTACATGAGGCTATTACAATGTTGCCGATGCCAGATCAAAAGTCTAATACTATTTTAGATGTTGTGCAAGTTGGCTTTACATTGAATGGTCGTTTAGTGCGCCCAGCTACAGTTGTTGTTGTTCAGTGATTTTTTAAATGTGCTTTGTGGTATAATTTGTGCTAGTTTTTAGTCCAACAACATGCATCAGTGCTAAAACAATTAACTGTATATTATTACTTTAAGGAAACAACATTATGAAGCTAATTCTTTTAGGTGCACCAGGTGCTGGAAAGGGCACTGTTGCAAAATTACTAACCAAACTTGATGATTCGGTTCAAATCTCCACGGGCGATATTTTACGCTCGGCAGTTGCGGCTGGTACAGAACTTGGCAAACAAGCCCAATCAGCGATGAGGGCTGGTGACTTGGTGTCTGATGATTTAATTATGAGTATTATGGAAGAGAGGCTTCAAGAAGATGACTGTAAGTCTGGCTATTTATTAGATGGTTTTCCACGTACTATTCCACAAGCAGAAGCATTAAAAAAATTGCTTGATAGAATGGGTGAAAAATTAGACGCAGCTGTTGAGATTGATGTTGCGCGTGATGTTATTCTTGAGCGTCTAACAACGCGCCGTACTTGCACTGGTTGTGGTGCAATCTATAATATAAAATCTAATCCAACAAAAATTGATGGCGTATGTGACAAGTGTGGCGAGAGTGTTGTGCAACGTGACGATGAAAATGAGAAAGCAATTAGCAATCGCTTAAATGTATATAATGACCAAACTGCACCTTTGGTTAGTTTCTATAAAAACGAAGGCTTGTTGCTTAGTATTAACGCAACTTCATCTGATACAGTTATTAATATTATTAAGGAAAAAATTAATTAAATAAACTTATTTTATTAGATAATTATTGTAATAACTATATTAATATTACCAACTATAAAATCTATCACAAAAGCAAGCACTTTTGCATTAAGTATTTTTATTTTTTGCTTGCTTGTTGAGATGCAAGCAAAAGAAGGTTTTTGATAAATATTCTTACTTAGATCTTATGGTAAGCCATATGCCTATATAGCTGAAATGCCCAGCGATCAATTACTAGAGACAACCCACAAACCACTACTTTATTAAAAGAAACTGCTAGCGCTATTTGTAACATTATATGCTCAGTAAGAATAATCTTATAGGTGAAATATTGTTTAGGAAAATACAGGCACTTTTTAAAATTATTAGATATGTTAAAGATAATGATACTATCACAAATTTAACTGATTATTCTGAAGTAAACATATCAAGTATTAATTTTGATAAATTTAACAATAAGATCGGTATATTAACGAAAATCCTGATATTCAGAGTAAAATACAAGAGAATTATAAATATTACTGACATTAGACCACGTCATTTTGACGATGACAACGCACTAGCTAGTAAGTCGCTTATAATATATTCTAAAATTCACACATTTTGTTAAAAACATAGTTATTTTTTATTTTGATATGATTTAAAAGTATTTATATAAAGGCGGGGTAGGGAATACAACAAAGGAGAATAATTATGAAAACATTAACAAAAAACATTATTAGTAACACTTAGTCTTATTGTAGGTCTTAACTCATATAGTAAAGAACTAACTACCGAACAATATGTAGAGATGGGTAAGAAGGCTGTAAAGGTTCAACAATCACTAGAGAAGTTTAGAATACTATATACACTTAATAAGACTATTGATAAGCAAGAAACACTATTAGGTCAGATAGAAACCACAATAGCTGAACTAGAAATGTCATACGACGATACAAGAGATGATATTAAAAAGGTAAGAGTATTTGAAGTTAAGGTAGAGTTATCAGTCGATATACTTAAGCAAGGTGTTAAGATGATTCAAGATGGAGGAGATGCCAAAGAGATAATGGAAGTAGTAGAAGCATCAATGGGTAAGATTAGCTGGAAAATAGGAGAGTAAATATGAAGAATATAATAGAAGGATTCATGATAGCATTGATGGTAATAGGAATAAGAGTAGTATCGGTAATGGGGTTTGCAGTTGGACAGTATAAGGCATAATAAATTAAAAAACCATTTGTTTAATAAAGGGTTTAATTTATCTTATTGGATGTGTTTGGACAGGAATTTGGTGGAGGGATAGGGATTTGAACCCTAGAAGGATATTAGTCCTTGCCGGTTTTCAAGACCGGTGCATTCAACCGCTCTGCCATCCCTCCGAGGAAACGTATGATACCGATAGTTTTGTCAATAGTAAATAGATTTGATTAAATTTAACTACGAAAGTCAAGTAATTTTAAGTATAATATTTTTTTTAGAATTTTTGAAAATAGGTGGTATATGGCAAAGGTATGTCAAGTAACTGGTAAACGCCCAATTAGTGGAAACAATGTTTCTCATGCGCATAACAAGACGCGTCGTCGTTTTTATCCAAATCTACACACGCATCGTTTTTGGGTAGAGAGTGAGAAACGTTTTGTAAAATTAAAGTTGACTGCAAAAGGTTTGCGTATCATTGATAAAAAAGGCATTGATAATGTATTATCAAAAATTCGTGCTCGTGGTGAAAAGGTTTAAGGAATAAGTAGAACATGAGAGAAAAAATCAAATTAGTATCATCAGCAAAGACTGGGCATTTTTATACAACAACTAAGAATAAACGCCTTCACCCAGAGAAGATAGAAGTTAAAAAATTCGATCCAGTTGCCCGACAACACGTAATGTACAAAGAAGTAAAAATTAAGTAATTTGAATTTGCGTAATAAAAAACAGTGAAAATTAAAACCACCAACCCACTAATGATTTGACCTCAACTTAAATAAACTACACAAACAATACATAAATAATAAAAATAACACACCATTAATTGGTGGATCAATTGCCACTTTACTATTTGTTGTATTGTTGTATTGTTGTATTGTTGTATTGTTGTATTGTTGTATTGTTGTATTGTTGCTCTTAACTTGATATTGAGTGATTAATAGATATCAAATTAACAGCCTTATAGCCATGCTTTATTACTATCTTTGTAATACTCTTTTAGCTCTTGCACATATTGATAAATTTTTATATAAGGACAAGACTTGCAAATACTACAAAACGTGTTATTTTTCAGAAAATCTGAAGAAATGTAGAATTATTTTTCTAGATTACAATAATTATTATTATAAGTTCGTTATCTATATTAATTTAGAACGCTATTATTCTACTAGGAGATAAAAATAAAAAGATATCACTATGAGTACTTACGTGCCTTCAATGCAGTGCTGAGTATTTAGAAGCTTTGCATTGCTGCCTATCAATAGAACTTTTTCTAATTAGAGGTGTGGTGTTGGTCTAAGGACAATCTTGAATAACCTAAAGCCATGTTTGATAAGATATTTGTTCTTAGCTCTGACAAACTTACGACATCGAAAATAAAAAGCAGTCAATCTTGTTACGTAAAAGCTTTGGATTAATATGGTGCTTTATTAATTAAATCCATAAAGATATCAATATTTTTAAAAGATTCCTTTTATCTTAAACATAGCGTTTTTATAGATGGAATTGTACAACTCTCTTATTACATTTTTTAGATTTGTACCTTTGTTAGCCAGACTCATTCTTGCCAATCCTAACAAAGATGTGGCTCTTTATTTTTAAACTCATATACTAAAAAATTTTTATCTTTTTATAATACTGTTTAATAGACAAAAAAAATAGACCCTGTATAAAGCCCTTGTTGTGTAAGGAGTTATAGAGGATCTATTTCTAAAAGTTAGTATTTAATTAACTTAGGTTAGTGGTTTACTTAGAGACGGTTTTTTTTATTGCCTAATAGTTTTTTAATTATCTCTTTAAAATTGTGTCAAGTGCAATATTTCCAACCGACTTTTGATACTCATACATTTGATCAAAGTTAAGATTTTTATAAATATCATTAGACATTGATTTTATGCCTTGCATCATTGATAAATATTCTTCCACTGTTGGGATATACCCAAGTCTTGCAGCTATGGCTGCTACTTCTGCAGATGACAGATACACATATGCATTATCACCTAGGCGATTTGGAAAGTTGCGTGTTGAGGTAGAGACTACGGTGGTGTTAGATTTAACGCGTGCCTGATTACCCATACATAACGAACATCCTGGTCTTTCTGTGTGTTGAGTAATAGACTCAAAAGTTTGGTATATATCTTCTTTTTTAAGTTGTGCTTCATCCATACGTGTTGGTGGTGCAATCCAAAGTTCAGTTGGTAACTCTGATTGGTCTTTTAATAATTGAGCTGCTACTCTAAAATGACTGATATTAGTCATACATGAGCCTATAAATACTTCGTCAATTTTGATATTAGCTACTTCTGAAAGCAACTTTACATCATCTGGATCGTTTGGACAAGCAAGAATTGGCTCTTTAATGTCATCGAGGTTGATTTCAATGATTGCGGCATATTCGGCTGTATCATCGGCTTCTAATAATTCAGGCTCATTTATCCACTTTTGCATAGCTAGAATACGACGAACGATAGTTTTTTTATCTTCATAACCAGCCTCAACCATAGATGACAATAAAGCAATATTAGATTGTAAGTATTCTGTTACACTATCTTTATTAAGTTTAATAGTGCAGCCATTTGAAGAGCGTTCTGCTGAAGCATCGGTAAGTTCAAAAGCTTGTTCAATTTTTAAATCACTCAGGCCTTCAATTTCTAAAATACGACCTAAAAATATATTTTTCTTGTTGTTTTTTTCTACTGTTAACAAGCCTTGCTGGATAGCAACATAAGGAATGGCGTTGACTAAATCTCTAAGCGTGATACCTTCTTGCATAGTACCTCTAAAGCGCACCAAAACTGATTCTGGCATATTAAGTGGCAATACACCAATAGACGCACCAAACGCTACCAATCCAGAGCCAGCTGGGAAACTAATGCCGATTGGAAAGCGAGTATGTGAATCGCCGCCCGTACCAACGCTATCAGGCAATAGCATACGATTTAACCATGAGTGAATAACTCCATCGCCTGGTTTAAGCGTGACTCCACCACGGGAACACATAAAGTCAGGTAAGCTATGTTGTAATTCCAGATCAACGGGTTTTGGATAGGCAGCGGTATGACAAAAACTTTGCATCACTAAATCAGCAGAAAAGCCTAAGCAGGCTAATTCTTTAAGTTCGTCACGTGTCATTGCTCCTGTGGTATCTTGTGAGCCGACAGTTGTCATACGTGGCTCACAATAAGTACCTGGACGTATACCTTCAACGCCACACGCCTTGCCAACAATCTTTTGTGCCAGAGTATAGCCTATGTCTCTATAACTTACATCGCGCGGACGTAAGAAGATATCGCTAATACTTAAACCTAAATCATGACGTGTTTTGTCAGTTAACCCCCGTCCAATGATAAGTGGAATACGGCCACCTGCACGAATTTCATCGAGTATAGTGATTGGTGTAAGTTCAAAAGTAGAAATAGTTTCGCCATTCGTATTTATAATTTTCCCCTCGTAGGGACAAATGATAATTTCATCGCCCATTTGCATTTTTGATACATCGCATTCAATCGGTAATGCACCTGAATCTTGTGCGGTATTAAAGAAAATTGGCGCGATATTACTACCAAGTATAACGCCACCACTGTGTTTGTTTGGCACATAGTCAATATTATCACCCATATGCCACAACACCGAGTTAATAGCAGATTTACGTGAAGATCCTGTGCCAACTACATCGCCAACAAAAGCAAGTGGAAGACCTCTTTCTTTAAGTTGTTTAATAGTCTTAAGCGGATTGTCCATCTTTTTGACCAGCATTGATTGGGCGTGCAAAGGAATATCAGGGCGCGACCAAGCCTCTGTAGCAGGTGACAAATCATCAGTATTAACTTCACCTTCGATGCGAAAAATTGTTAATTTAATTTCCTTGGGCAATATTTTTTTATTTGTAAACCAGTCGGCATTTGCCCAAGAATTAACTACCTGTTTTGCGAAGTTATTGTTAACTGATTTTTCCACAATGCTTTGATATGCTTCATAAATAAGTAGTGTTTTAGACAAGCCATCACAAGCAGCTTGTGCGGTTATATCAATATCTAATAAATCAATTAGCGGTGCGACATTGTAACCACCCATCATCGTGCCTAGTAAAAAAGTAGCTTGTTCTTGATTAATAGCGTTACAAGCTTGCTTGCCTTTGGCAATGCTTGTTAAAAAACCTGCCTTTATATAAGAAGACTCGTCCACACCAGGTGGCACACGATGTGTCAATAAGTCTAGATAAAAATCATCGTCATTACCATTAATTAAGTTTTCAACAACAGATTTTGTTTGCCGTGCATTTAGTGTTAGTGGTGGCAAATTGTCTTTAGCACGTTTATCAACATGGGTTAAATAAGCTCTTTTCATCTATTCTATAAGTACTTTTATAAAGTGTATAATTTTAACATATTTAATTTAACTAAATAAATTATGGAACTAAGTGCCTTAACTGCCATATCCCCTGTTGATGGACGTTATTTTGATAAAACCAACATTTTGAGTGAAATTTTTAGTGAATTTGGTTTGAATAAATACCGTGTGTTAATTGAGGTTAAATGGTTGCAAGCCATGGCAAATAATAATGACATTGCTGAAGTTGGTACATTCAGTACAGAGGCTTCCGATTTTTTAATCAATATTGCGAACAATTTTTCATTAGAAGATGCGCAAGCAGTTAAAGAAATTGAGCGTACCACCAATCACGATGTTAAGGCAGTTGAATATTTCCTAAAAGATAAAATCAAGGACAATGTAGAATTAAATATGGTTAGTGAATTCTTTCATTTTGCTTGCACTTCGGAAGATATTAATAATTTATCATATGCTTTAATGTTGATTGATGGGCGAAAAATATTACTTAAACAAATGCAAAATATTTTGTCTTTAATCACTACTTTAGCAAAAAACAATGCCTCAATTCCAATGCTGTCTAGAACACACGGCCAAACAGCATCACCAACCACGGTTGGCAAGGAAATGGCAAACTTTGCTTATCGCTTAAAACGACAAATTAAGCACTTAAAAGATGTAAAAGTTATGGGTAAATTTAATGGCGCTGTGGGTAATTTTAATGCACATATTTGCGCTTACCCAGGTCTAGATTGGCAAAATATTTCACAAGCGTTTATCCAAGATTTAGGCGTGAATTATGCACCATATACATCGCAAATTGAAACACATGATTATATAGCGGAATATTTTCATTCAATAAATCGTTTTAATACTATTTTGATTGATTTTTGTCGTGATATTTGGGGTTATATTTCACTCGGTTATTTTAAGCAAAGAACCATTGCGGAAGAAGTTGGCTCATCAACTATGCCACACAAGGTTAATCCAATTGATTTTGAAAATGGCGAGGGTAATTTAGGCATTGCCAATGCGTTGAATACGCATTTGGCAGATAAGTTGACAATTTCTCGTTGGCAAAGAGACTTGTCCGACTCAACTGTGCTTAGGAATCTTGGCGTGAGTTGTGCCCACTCATTAGTGGCGTATGCATCTATTAGCAAAGGCATCGGTAAATTAGAAACTAACAAAATAAGATTGTTAGAGGATTTAGACAGTTCATGGGAGGTATTAGCAGAGCCAATTCAAACCGTGATGCGTCGCTATGGTATTGAAAACCCATATGAAAAACTTAAAAACCTCACTCGTGGAAATACTATTGACGCGAAAGTGTTAGCAAATTTTGTTAAAAATTTAAATATACCAAAAGAAGCAAAACAAGTTTTAACAAAATTAACACCGATGACTTATACTGGTGATGCAAAAAAACTAGCACAAAAAATTTAGTACCGTTTTTCTTCTTATTTGCTAAAATAACTAAATACACCACTTAATACAGCAAATATTTAATAATTTTTTTCATAGAAAAAGAAAAATACTAGATAAATTTAAGGCAAATATGGTTTTTTATTTTATAAATAAAGTTTCATTTTTACATTTGCATCAAAGAACTGATATAATGTTGCGTCTTATGTTGTTTTAAATATAAGATTTAAATAAAAAAGAAGGAGCAAAAAACCCATGGTTAAAATTAGACTAGCCCGAGGTGGAGCCAAAAAAAAACCTTTTTATTCAATTGTAGCAACAGACTCTAGAAAACGTAGAGATAGTGGTTACATTGAGAGACTTGGGTATTTTAATCCAGTTGCTCGTGGACAAGAAGTTAGGCTTAGCGTCGAAGAAGATAGATTAGAATATTGGAAATCAAAAGGTGCACAAATTTCTGATCGCGTTAAACAACTTATCAAAGAATTCAAAGATCCTTCAATTCATGAAAAACGTGTTGCAGGGCAAAAAACTAGGGCAGCGGCAGTTGCTGCGTCTATAGTAGCAAAAGCAAAAGCTGAAGCGGTAAAAATAGAAGTAGAGGAAGAAGCTACAGAAAAAAAAGAGGTACAGATAAAAGAGGAAAAACCTACTGAGTGATTCAACAAGTATTACCCTAAGCTCAAAAAGGTTGTTAGTCGGTACGATTAATGGTCTTTTTGGTGTTCAAGGATGGGTGAAAGTCTTTTCATATACACAACCTAGAAAAAATATTTTATCTTACAAACCTTGGTGTATTAAGGTTGATGGACAATGGCAGACATTAGAAATTACCAATGGCCGAGAACAATCAAAAACCATTGTTATAAAAATTAAGAATATTGATAATCGAGAGCAGGCTAGGATAGTAATTGGCACTGATGTCTATATTGACAGACATCAATTACCAAAACTCAAAAAAAATAAATACTATTGGGAAGACCTAATTGGTCTAAAAGTAGTTAATCAATCAGGTTTTGTATTTGGAAAAGTGCAAAATTTAATGGATACAGGTGCCAACCATGTGCTTATTGTGCATGGAGAAAAAGAGCACTTAATACCATATATAAAACCATTTTTACGTGAAGTCAATATTAAAAAAAAACAAATTTTAGTCGATTGGCATGAAGATTTTTAATTATCATATTCATTTAAATACTTCAATGTAATAAATTTTATTAAATTAAGGAAAAAAAATAAAAGGGAATAGCGCAGTAAGTATGGTCTCCAAGATATCATACCAAAAAATATATTTTTATAATTAAACTAAGTAGTGCGTTTATGATGCAAATTTACCACTAATAATATTACTGTCAATTCTGATATTTTTAAGTAATTTTTGCACCTTAATATTAGCTCCAATAACCTCTATCTGCACTGAATTCTCTCTACAAATATTGCAAATTTCAGCAATAGCTCTAGATGTAGTATAGTCTATTATTGGAACATTGCTTAAATCTAAAATTGTGCGACTATAGTCTGATTTACTAGAAAAATCTTTAACAATCTTTTTCGCTGAGCCAAACCCTATTGGGCCATTAAGCTGATAAAACAAAACGTTATCATCGCGAATCAATATTTGATGAATTTCGTCGAGGTGCGAAGCCTCTTCAATGGTTTGTATTGAGACAATTCCTGCTACTTGAATATCGGTCATTCTTTGTAAAAAAATTAAGCTTGCCATCACGATTCCAACACCGACTGCAGCTATTAGGTTGTAAAATACCGTAATTCCTAACACCACAAACATAATTAGTACACCAGATTTTGGCGCAGATCTTAGACTTTTTAGATATTTCCAATCAATGATATCAGTGCCTACTTTTATTAAGATTGCACCCAATACCGCTAATGGGATTGCTTGTGCATATTGTGCACCACCAAGAACAATTGCAAGTAGTAATACGGCGTGTAGTGTACCTGAAATAGGCGTTAGTCCACCAGCTTTTACATTGGTCATAGTACGCATAGTTGCGCCAGCACCTGGCAAACCGCCAAATAGACCTGATATAGTGTTGCCTATGCCTTGACCAATAAGTTCACGGTCTGACTTGTGGTGCGTGCGTGTAATTTCGTCAGATACTAATGAAGTAAGCAATGAATCAATTGAACCTAAAATAGCTAACATTAGACTTGAGGCAACTATATCAACAATAATACTCATCTCCCAAACTGGCATATGGAACGAAGGTAATCCCGTTGGGATATTACCCAAAATCATTTTATTTAAAGGCTCTGCATTAGATGAGAAAAATTCAGGGAATAATAATAAAATTAAAGTGCCTGTAGCCAATGCAAATAATGACGAAGGAATAAATTTATCAATTTTCTTAGGTAGTAAGTAAATAACTATTAACGTAATAATTGCGATGGCAATAGACCCTGTATTTATAAAGTAGCTTTCTATATCAAACAGTTGAGATAAGATCCCTATAGTAGAACCTTTAACATCATAGAAACCAAGCACTTGTGGAATTTGTAAAATAATAATAATAACACCAATGCCTGTCATAAAACCTGAGGTAACAGTATGTGGCATAAGATTGATAAAGCGACCTAATTTTAACAGCCCAAATCCAATTTGCAACAAGCCACAGAGCGTCACTGTGGTAAAGGCAATAGCTAAACCAGTTTCAGGGAATAGAGCAACATACTTAGTTACAATAAGTGACATCACTACTGTCATTGGGCCAGTAGGACCAGATACTTGCGCACCAGTGCCACCAAAAATAGCAGCAAAAAAACCAACAATTATTGCGCTATATAAACCTGCAATAGCGCCAGCACCAGAAGCAAGACCCATAGCAATAGCAAATGGTAATGCCACTACACCAGCAGTAATACCACCTGTAATATCACCTCTAATATTATTAAAATGTAGATTTTCGATTAATTTCATAGATCAGATCTTAAGTATAAGTTGTTTAGAAAAAATAACACCTGAATAAGATGAGCAATTATACAATAATTTATACCTACATTAAATATGACCATATATTATATAATATACCTTTATATTCTTCTAACTACGTCTGTAGTTAGATTTTTAATAAATGATTGAGAAATACAATGAATAAGATTGCAAAATTATTACCTTTTTTGGAATGGATTCATAAAATTAAAGATGGAAAAGTATTAAAGGCAGATTTGATTGCAGGTCTGACTGTTGCCTTAGTATTGGTACCACAGTCTATGGCTTACGCACAACTTGCAGGTCTTGCGCCACAATATGGCTTATATGCTTCATTCTTGCCAGTAATGATTGCAGCACTTATGGGTTCATCGCGTCAATTAGGAACAGGACCTGTTGCAGTTGTATCATTGCTAACGGCAGCGGCAATTCCAACTGTGATCCCAGAAGGTGCAGATATGGTGACTTATGCTGCTTATGCTTCGTTGTTAGCTTTCTTAGTTGGTGTATTTCAGTTTATGTTAGGTGTGTTTAAACTAGGTTTGGTGATTAACTTTTTATCCCATCCAGTTGTGGTAGGTTTTACCAATGCAGCCGCAATTATTATTGGGACCTCTCAATTAAATAAAATATTCGGCGTGGTAAAAGGCGCAGGTCAGTACACTTATGAACAAGTATTTGGTATGCTTATGAATGCGGCAACAAGCACACATATGTTAACAATAGCGATAGCCATTATTTCTTTTTTTATTATGATTATGATTAAGAAATATACACCAAAATTACCAGGTGTCTTGATTGCAGTAGTAGTTACGACCAGTATTTCTTATTTAATAAATTTTAATAGCGAATTTGGTGGAGTAATTGTAGGTGATATTCCTAAAGGTCTGCCATCTCTTATAATGCCAAATTTTGATTTCACTGTAATGTCTCAAATGATTGTTACAGCAATTACTATTGGACTTATTGGTTTTATGGAGGCTATTTCAATTGCTAAAGCAATGGCGGCACAAACTAAACAGCGTCTTGACGTCAACCAAGAATTAATAGGACAAGGATTATCCAATATTGTTTCTAGTTTTTTCCAAGGTTATGCAGTTTCAGGCTCATTTTCACGCTCGGCAGTTAACATTTCATCTGGCGCAATAACAGGTTTTTCATCTGTGGTGACTGCTGTGATTGTTGGTATTTCTTTGTTATTTTTAACACCACTTTTATATCATCTGCCTCAGGCAACTTTAGCATCTGTCATTATTATGGCGGTGATTAGTTTGGTGAAATTTGCACCAATCAAACATGCTTGGAAAGTTGAAAAACATGATGCAATTGTATCGATTATCACTTTTTTACTGACCTTACTGTTTGCGCCACATTTAGAAAATGGTATTATTATTGGTATTATCTTATCGTTGGCATTATTTTTGTATCGTACCATGGAGCCAGGGTTTACTGAACTATCTGCACATAGTAGTTCAAATCTATTTGTCAGCGCTATAGACAACAAATTAGATCGCTGCGAAGTAGTGTCAATTGTAAAATATTCAGGTGCCCTCTATTTTGCCAATGCAGGTTATTTTGAAAATAAAATTTTAGAACTGATTGCCAATAAGCGCCAGTGCCTAAGATTTATTATTGTTGATATGGCAGGTATTAACTGGCTTGATGCTAGTGGCGAAGAAATGCTTGATGGTTTACTAGAAAGATGCTCTTCAAATAGTGTGGAAATTTTATTTGCACGTATGGAGGGCATTGAAAAAGTCTTAAAGCGCTCTGGTTTTATTGATAAATATGGCAAAGACCGTTTCTTTGATCGTCGCACTGATGCACTCCGTTATGCCTGGAAGATGTTGGGCGATGAAGAGGCAGCTTCACATAGTCCTCTCAAACACCTTATTTCATAAACAATAAAATAAGTTTAAATATTATTGTTCTTCATTGCTTTCCTGCTAATGTCAATAAAACGTTGAATGTAGATGATTTTTTTATCTTGTTTGCGTAAAATTGCAAATAGTTTCTGGCTAAGTCCTCCGTGTGTACCTATTTGTATTTTTTTAATAGGCATTTTTCCTACAAATATGTCAGCTAACCATTCTGGTAATATACAAACGCCACGCCTGAGTGTTGTCATTTGTAATATAAGTTCAGTAGATTCAATTTTTTTAATGTATTTTGGCCTGATATGTGCAGGATTTAAAAAAAATGTCAAAATGTCAAGTCGCTCCAATGGAACAGGAAAAGTTAGCAAAGTTTCGTCAATAAAGTCTTTTGGTGTGACAATTTGTTTGTACGCTAGTGGATGATCGTTAGCAACTAAAAGTACTAGTTTATATTGAGCGAGTGTTTCAATATAAATACCTGTTTTTCTTTCTATATCAGGTGTGATTAAAACATCAATATGGTGATTAAGCAGCCCTTCGTGACCAGAAAATTGAAACTTGTTAAGAATTTCCACTTCAACATCAGGCATTTCTTGCAAAAATATACCAATGACACTTGTTAACCATTTGTAACAAGGATAACATTCTACCCCTATACGCAATATACCTTGACTACCATGTGCATAAGCTTTGATAGTCTCTTCAGTTTGTTTTAAAATAGGCAATAATTGTTGTGCTGCTTGTAATAATAATTGACCTGCTTTTGTAAGACGTAAATTCCTACCTTCTCGCTCCCAAAGTGCAATATTTAGTTTTTTTTCTAAGTAACGAATTTGATGGGATAAAGCAGATTGGCTTAAACAAAGAACATTAGCAGCTCGTGTTAAAGTACCATTTTCATGTAATGCTTTGATGATTTTCAAATGCTTGAGTTCTATCATAATATATATGAATATAATTCATAATTAAGTTAAAAATAATCATTTTACTTCATATTATATCCATATTAAAATAATCAACTTAGAAATATTAAGGCTGGGAATTATCATGGTTGTAACACACAATTTGGGCTTTCCAAGTATCGGAAAACAAAGAGAATTAAAATTTGCATTAGAAAAATATTGGTCAAGAAATATTTCTCAGGAGGAGCTACTGCAAACAGCTGGAATGTTGCGTAAACAATTCTGGAAGAATCAAGATAAATTAGATTTAGTTCCAGTTGGTGATTTTTCTTTTTATGACCAAGTTTTAGATATGAGTTTTCTATTAGGCAATATTCCAAAACGTGCTGAAAATTTATCATACAATGATTTAGATAACTATTTTCGAGTAGCACGTGGGAGATCTTATGTCGATGAATCTGATTGTACTTGTATCCAAGCAGGTGAGATGACTAAATGGTTTGATACTAATTATCATTATATTGTGCCAGAATTTAATAAAAATACAAATTTTAAACTTCAAGCGCAACGCTTGATTGCACAAATCACTGAAGCACAAAAACAGGGCGTAAAAGTCAAACCTGTTATTATTGGCCCAGTTACTTATTTATGGTTAGGAAAGTCTAAAGATGAATCTAATAAACTTGATTTATTAGATTCATTGGTTGAAGTATATGCGCAGTTATTTAAAGAACTATCAAAATTAGAGATAAAATGGGTGCAGGTTGATGAACCTATTTTAGTTACAGAATTGGAATCAAATTGGCAAGTAGCATTTAAAGATACTTACGATACATTGGCAAATAGCCAAGTTAAATTGTTATTGGCTAGTTATTTTGGAACTTTACAGGATAACTTAGGCCTTGCTTGTAGCTTACCAGTTGATGGGTTGCACATTGACGCGATTAATGCAAGGAACGAGGTTCAAGCAGTGATTGATAACTTGCCAGATGATAAAGTTTTATCTTTAGGTATAGTGGATGGTCGTAATATTTGGAAAACAGACTTAAACGTAACTTTGTTATGGTTGAAGGAAATTTACCAACAATTACAAAATAGGATGTGGTTAGCGCCATCTTGTTCACTATTGCATGTACCCATGGATTTAGACAGCGAACAAGAATTAGATGTAGATATAAAATCATGGCTTGCTTTTGCTGTGCAAAAATTAGAAGAGTTAAATATATTGGCGCAAGCACTTAATAAAGGGCAAGCAAGTGTGGTTAAACAAATTGTGAGTAATGCTGATGCTATAAATGCTAGGAAACATTCACCATTTGTGCATAATAGCACCGTTCAAGAACGTATTGCTCAAGTGAATGATGAATTGGGTAATCGTCAGTCAGAATATAAAAGTAGAGCAAAATTACAAAGTAAAAAATTTAAACTACCTTTGTACCCAACCACAACAATCGGCTCCTTTCCACAAACGTTAGAAATTAGACAAGCCAGACGTGATTACAAATCTGGTAAATTATCAACAAAGAAATATACGCAAGCGATGCAAATTGAAATTCAACACTGTGTGCAAATACAAGAATCTTTAGGCTTAGATGTCTTGGTACACGGTGAGCCTGAGCGCAACGATATGGTGGAATATTTTGGACAACAACTAAATGGCTATGCATTTAGTCAATTCGGCTGGGTCAGATCTTATGGCTCACGTTGCGTTAAGCCACCAATTATTTTTGGCGATATTTCTAGACCAAATTCAATGACAGTGGATTGGACAGCCTACGCCCAATCACTGACAAAAAAACTTATGAAAGGAATGCTTACAGGCCCAGTAACAATGCTAAATTGGTCGTTTGTGCGTGATGACCAACCAAGATCTGTCACTTGTTTGCAGTTGTCTTTCGTTATTAGAGATGAAGTATTAGATCTTGAAAAGTCTAATATAAATATTATTCAAATTGATGAAGCAGCATTAAGAGAAGGTTTACCACTGCGTAAATCTCAGTGGAAAACTTATCTTGATTGGGCGATTAAAGCTTATCGAATCAGCGCTAATGGTGTAAGTGATGAGACGCAAATTCATACACATATGTGTTATTCAGAATTTAATGATATTATCAAGGCAATAGCACAGATGGATGCTGATGTTATTACTATTGAAACTTCCCGTTCAGATATGGAGTTATTAGATGTATTTGATGAGTTTGATTATCCTAATGAGATAGGTCCAGGAGTATACGATATACATTCCCCCAACGTACCTTCCGTTGATTCTATGGTTGAATTGATGCAAAAAGCAGCTCAACGTATTCCAGCCAAAAGACTGTGGGTTAACCCAGACTGTGGGTTAAAAACTAGAAATTGGCACGAAGTTCGTCTTGCATTGAGTAATATGATACTAGCTAGTAAACAACTGCGACAAGAATAATTTTATTATACTATTATTGATTGTATTTTGATATCATAAGATTATTCTTGTGCCCAATTTTTGAGGCTACTGCAAGAGGGAATGTTGAATACATTTTTTTTAGTAACTACTCCATAAAATTTTTTATGCTATTTTACGGATAACCAAGGAACTCGTGCACTACTATGTTGCCGTTTTTGTTAAAACTGCATAAAACATACTATGCTAATTAATAAATTAGGTTTTTCAATTGTTTTTATTATTTATAAGTTAGGATAGAAGGCTTTGACAAAATACAACCCTTGTGGCTCAGCAGTAGCTCCAGCGCACTTTCTGTCTTTAGAACACAATACTTCTTTAACCCATTCAACAGGTTTTTCACCTCTACCTACTTTTAGTAGTGTGCCAATAATATTGCGCACCATATGATGCAAAAAGGCGTTGGCCTTAATGTCCAATAGAATTTCATCACCATGTTTAGTAAGTTTTATAAATTCAATGGTTCTAACAGGTGATTTTGCTTGGCATAAACTACCACGAAAAGCTGAAAAATCATGCTTTCCAAGCAAATACTCAGTGGCTTTACTCATCATTTCTATATCTAATGCCCTTGACTCCCATAAAGTGTATTTAGCTATCAGAGCAGAGCGCACTGGAGTATTATGAATTTTATAATGATAACGTCTTGCATGAGCGCTAAAACGTGCATGAAAATCATCATCAACGCGCTTCACCCAAACAAAATTTACATCATGAGGTAGGTTAACATTGCCGCCAAAAAGCCATGCCCTATTTTCTCTATCTGCACTTGTTTCAAAATGAATAACTTGGCCAATAGCATGTACGCCAGCATCCGTTCTACCAGAACAAAATACACGCACAGGATGGTTTGCAACATTTGATAGTGCTTTTTCTACCACTTGTTGGACAGTACGAATGCTAGATTTTTGCAATTGCCATCCGTGAAAATCACTACCTATATACTCAACGCCTGCTGCTATCTTCATCATTTATGATGTAAAATAAAACTACTATTTTATACACTAATATAACCTATGAAAAATGAAGCAGTTGGATTAAAGCGAATTATTAATACTTTTAGGTTTTCAATACAGGGATTAAAAACTTGCTATCAATCAGAGGCCGCTTTAGGCAAAAATTGTAGATTAGTATTGTGTTGATATCATTGGCATTTTGGTTGAAAGAAGCAGTTGTTGAGCGAGTGCTACTGATAGTGCTGATTGTTGAAATACTAAATTCAGCGATTGAGTCGGTGGTTGGTAGAATAGGTGATGAACACCATGTACTATCTGATGGTGCAAAAGATATGGGTTCTGCAGCAGTATGTATTTCTTTACTCCTGGTTTGCGTGACATGGATAATTATTCTAATCTAGGCACCTACCTAAATGATGATGTTGACTGCTATAGTTTTGATTCAATTCCAAGCACCAATGATTATCTTTCGTCGTTAGAATTCTCACCAAGAATACAGGTGTGTATCGCTAGAGAACAAACTCATGGTAAGGGACAATACAATAGAACATGGTTAAGCGATAAAGACAACAGTATTTTATTGTCCATTCGTCGAGTATTTTCAATCAATATTCATTTAAGTGGGCTGAGTTTAATAGTGGGTTTGGCAATACTTGAAGTATTGAGAGATTACGGTGTTACTGGTTTACAACTTAAATGGCCAAATGATGTTTATTACCAAGACAAAAAATTAGCTGGAATTTTAATTCAAAACACTGTCCAAAATAAGTCCCAATCTGTGTTGATAGGTATTGGCATAAATATTAATGTAGATATAAATTGTCAAACACCGTGGACAAATTTACATTCAATCAGCGTACAAAAAACCATTAATCAGTTTGATTTAACTAAAGATTTGATCAATAAAACTTTAGAGTTTTGTCAAATTTTTGAAGTGAATGGCTTTACATATTTCTCCAAATATTGGGCAAGTGTAGATTATTTACAAGGTAAGCGTGTTCGCTATGATAACAAAAAACAAACCTTTTTAGGTGTATGCTCTGGTGTAAATAACAAAGGTATATTGTTGGTTAAAACTAAAAAATCAACTAAACAAGTTTATTCATCTGAGTTTTTACATATTCTTTAATTGTTGTTGCATATGTTTTTTCTTGTCATACGTTAAATTAACTAATGTTACATTTGATTTTGTTAAATCAATTTTTGAGTGATGAAAACGTTATTTTTGAGTGGCATAATACCAGCAACCTTGCAAAAAATATTTATATCATCAGCGTTAGACATTTTCTCCTTCAATAAATAAATCTTGGCAAAGGGCGGCTTTTCTTAACTACTAGCACTTCATGATGATAAGTGTTATTTATTATATACCTGGGTTTAAATCTATGAAATGTGGTAGATATTTCAGGTGAGGCTACAATTCTAGGCTTTCTAGTGTTGAACATAAGGCTGTATATTAATGATAAAATTAAATTTTATAAGTAAATTTATACTTCATGTCAACACAACATTCACTTAATGTTAGCAACATTAGCAAATCCTATTCAGGTAGAGACGTGATTTCTGGTATCTCATTTTTTGTACAAAGTGGTAAAATAGTAGGCTTATTAGGGCCAAATGGCGCAGGAAAGACTACTTGTTTTTATATTGCTTGTGGATTAATTAAAGCAGATTCTGGGGAAGTAACTTTAAATAATAATAGAATTGAACATCTATCAATGTATAAACGTGCTAAATTAGGGTTGGGATACTTACCTCAAGAACCATCCATTTTCAGGAAATTATCCGTTGAAAATAATATTATGGCAGTTTTAGAATTTAATAAAGCTCTAGATAAAGACGCAAAAAGAGATCGTTTAGAGGAATTATTAGAAGAATTTAACATTGGACATATCCGTGACTTTGATGGATTAAGTTTATCTGGCGGTGAAAGACGACGTGTTGAAATTGCTAGAGCATTAGCAATGGATCCAAAATTTATCTTATTAGACGAGCCATTTGCAGGAGTCGACCCTATTTCTGTGAACGATATACAGAAAATTATTTTCCACTTAAAAAGCAAAAGTATTGGTATATTAATCACCGATCATAATTACCGTGAAGTATTAGATACTTGCGATCATTCTTATGTGTTGCATGACGGTGCGATTATTACCGAGGGTAATAAGGAACAAATTCTAAATAACGATAGAGTGCGCGAAGTCTATTTAGGTGAGCGTGACTAACTTCATTACATTAGGTATAGAAAGCTCATGCGATGAAACTGGCATTGGGCTGTATTCACAGCAAGATGGACTAATCGCACACAGATTATTTTCCCAAGTTGAAATCCATAAAGAATATGGCGGTGTTGTGCCAGAATTAGCATCTCGTGACCATATACAACGTGTCATGCCACTCATTAAAGCTGCGCTTAAAGATGGTAAAATAAAGCTCACCGATATTAATGCTATTGCTTATACGGTTGGACCAGGTTTAGCAGGGGCATTATTGGTGGGTAGCGCTGTAGCAAAATCTTTATCCTGGAGTTTAAAAATACCTGCACTAGGTGTGCACCATATGGAAGGACATTTGCTTGCGCCACTTTTAGAATATAAGCAGCCTAAATTCCCTTTTGTGGCCTTACTAGTTTCTGGCGGGCATACAATGTTAGTTGATGTTAAAGCTATAGGACAATACAAAATTTTGGGTGAATCTTTAGATGATGCAGTTGGCGAGGCTTTTGATAAAACAGCTAAGATTTTAGGATTGGGTTATCCAGGTGGGCCAGCTCTAGCCATACTAGCTGAGCAAGGCACTGAAGGAGTTTTTAAATTCCCAAGACCAATGATAGATAGACCAGGATTAGATTTTAGCTTTAGTGGACTTAAGACCTTTGCGCGTAATACCTTTTTTAAACATCAAGAACAAAAAGCCGATATTGCTAAAGCCTTTGAAGTTGCTGCAACACAAACATTGATGATTAAATGTCGCCGAGCATTAAAAAAAATAAGGTATAAAACCCTAGTTGTAGCAGGCGGAGTGAGTGCAAACAAAGCATTGCGAAATGAATTAGATATAATGGGTAGAAAATTAAACGTAAAAATATTTTATCCACGTCAAGATTTTTGTACTGATAACGGTGCAATGATTGCACTTGCTGGACATCTAAGACTTGTTAAAGGACAAGAATCAAAAAACAATAAGATTGTCATTAAACCTAGGTGGAGCTTAGAAGAATTGCAAACAATATGAGTCAATTAAGTCAAATATTTACTCGTGCATCAACAGGGTTAGATGCACCATTAGTCACCATTGAAGTACATATTTCGAGTGGGTTACCGAGGTTTTCTATTGTTGGGTTGCCAGAAGGCGCAGTGCGAGAGAGTAAAGATCGTGTACGTAGTGCTATCATAAACTCACAATTTAAATTCCCCAAAGGGCGTATTACCGTCAGCCTAGCGCCAGCTAATTTACCAAAAAATGGTGGCAGATATGATCTGCCAATTGCGATTGGATTATTATTAGCAAGTGAACAAATTAAAGATAAAGTCAATTTAGATAATTTTGAATTATATGGCGAGTTAGGATTAGATGGCTCTTTGCGTGTTATTGATGGTTTATTGCCTGCAATTATCGCTAGTAGTCAAGACTCACATAATATTATCCTGCCGGCACAAAAATCCTATCAATACACACTGGTTAATCAAGCAAAAATCTATCCTTGTAAGCATTTATTGCAAGTCTGTAGTTTTCTACAAGACATTAGTAATATTAATAGATTAACTCGCAAAGTCGGATCGTAGCCAAGCAATTATTTATGATAATGATTTTTCTCAGGTTAAGGGGCAATACCATGCTAAGCGTGCATTGGAAATTGCTGCTAGTGGTGGGCACAATCTACTTTTAATTGGCCCACCAGGTTCAGGAAAAACCATGTTGGCAGAGCGTCTACCATCAATCATGCCACTACTAAATACCGATAAAGCATTAGAACGCGCCTCTATTTACTCAGTTGCCAACAAGCCTTTGGATTTAACTCAACTAAAAATGCGCCCATTTCGTAACCCACACCACTCATCCTCAGCAGTTGCATTAGTTGGTGGTGGCCCAACTCCAAAACCAGGTGAAGTTTCACTAGCTCATGAAGGCGTTCTATTTTTAGATGAATTACCTGAATTCCCTAGAGGTGTGCTAGAAGCCTTACGTCAACCCCTGGAAAACGGTAAAATTCACCTATCACGCGCCGCTCAACAAACCACTTTCCCTGCAAACTTTCAATTTATCGGCGCAATGAATCCCTGTCCTTGTGGATACTACGGAGATGGAACGGCTAAATGCCACTGCACTGCAGACCAAATTACCAAGTACAAAAACAAAATATCAGGACCACTTTTAGACAGAATTGACATGATATTAACCGTACCACCACTACCAAAAGAAGCTATACTAAATCAAAATAAAGAAAATGTAGAAACAAGTGAAACCATTAGACAAAGAGTGGTAGTAGCCCACAATATTCAATTAAAAAGACAAGGAAAGTCTAATGACAAATTAGCGCCAAATGAAATAGAAAAACTAATTAATCTAAATCAAAACAATAAGCAGCTATTATCCAGTGTTATTGATAAATTCAACCTATCAGCCCGCTCCTATCACCGTATTTTAAAAGTCGCTAGAACTATTGCTGATTTAACAGGTGATAAAAAAGTTGATAAATCACACTTAATTGAAGCAATTAGTTATCGGCGGACTAGTGTTTGAATTATAAACAGGTGTGTAATAAAATTAAAAGATAGTTAAAACCCATAGCGTCGTTTTATAATTATTTTTTAAACCCCATACTGACTGCGATACATTTCAATACGTCTAATCATTTCCTGGTCTCTGCATTGTTTTAGATAATCAACAAGGTGTGATAAGTTAATAATGCTTAATACCTGAATGCCAAAATTCCTCTCAACTTCTTGAATAGCTGAGGTGCTCCCATTGCCTTTTTCTTGACGGTCAATGGCGACAATTACACCTTTAACTTTAGCTCCATTTGCATCAATAATATCTATCGCCTTGCGAATGGCGGTGCCAGCAGTAATTACATCATCAATAATTAAAATATTGCCTTTAAGTTGATGTCCAACAATATCACCACATTCCCCATGTGTTTTGGCTTCTTTACGATTAAAGCTATATGGTACATTTTTGTTAAAACTATCATTTAATGTCATGGCTACGGCGATTGCTAATGGTATCCCTTTATAAGCAGGTCCAAAGAGCATATCAAAATCTATACCATTTTCTTGAATAGCTTGTGCATAAAACTTACCTAATTTTGAAAGATGTTCACCAGTGTTAAATGCGCCTGCATTAAAAAAATAAGGGCTAATACGTCCAGATTTCAGAGTAAATTTACCAAATTTAAGTGCGTTAATTTCTAACATAAAATCTACAAAGTTTTTTTGGTATTGTTTCATAGTTTTTCCTGCTATTCAAGCCAAAACATAAAAATAACAAATTAGCATAACATCTTGTTCTATTTATATTCAAAAAATTATCACTTAATCAACAAATAAAGCTAATATTTTTTATAAACATAAGTGGAATAATTAATTATACTATCTTTACGCTTTTTACATTTGGATTTGAGTATAAAATTATTTCGATGATAAAAATTATAACTACTAATGTTAATGGCATTCGTGCAGCTGAGAAAAAAGGTTTTTTTAACTGGATAAAAACTCAAGATGCAGATGTAGTTTGTCTACAAGAAATTAAAGCACAAGAAAACCAGTTGGATGAGCGATTTTATCCAAAAGAATACTATTGTTTCTATCGGCCTGCTGAGAAAAAAGGCTATTCTGGTACAGCAATTTTTAGCAAACAAATGCCAGTCCAAATCATGAAACAAAGTCCATGGAATGATATTAATTTTGAAGGGAGGTTTGTTCAAGCTGATTTCAAAGATTTCTCGGTTATTTCAATTTACATACATTCAGGCAGTGCCAAACAAGAACGCCAAGATTTAAAAATGGAGTTTTTAACTGAGCGATTTATGCCATATTTGAAAAAACTCAAAACAGATGGTCGAAAGGTAATTATTTGTGGTGATGTGAATATCATACATCAAGAAAGAGATATTAAAAATTGGAAAGCCAACCAAAAGAACTCAGGTTGTTTACCAGAAGAGCGCGCTTGGCTAGATAAGTTATTCTTTGAAGTCGGCTTCATCGATGGTTTTCGTGAAATAAATCAAGAATATGCTCAGTATACTTGGTGGAGTAATCGTGGGCAGTCTTGGGCAAATAATGTTGGCTGGCGCATTGATTATCAAATTCTCACCCCAAATCTCAAAGGCACGGTTAAAAATGCAAATATTTATAAGGATGAAAAGTTTTCTGATCATGCGCCATTAATTTTAAACTATGAAATTTAAAGCTATATTGATTTTAAAATAATAAAATAAATAGAATGATAAAAAAAGAATAAAATTTAGTGATAATTATCATATTTACAATGGTGATTGCATCGAAGTTTTAAATAAAATATCTGAAAAACAAAAAAATATCTATTTAACCACCAAACAATGAAAAAATTAAATGGCGGCAAACAGATGACCTCTATTTGGCAGATTCCTCTTTGTACAGGAAACGAAAGAATAAAAGGAAAAGATGGAAAGAAAGCCCATTCGACATAAAAACCAGAAAAATTATTGAAAAGAGTTATTTTATCCAGCAGTAATGAAAATGACTTAGTATTAGATCCTTTTTCTGGAAGTAGAACAACTGTAGCAGTTGCTAAAAAATTAGGCAGAAAAGCTATAGGAATTGAAAAAGAACAAGAATATATAAAAATAACAAAAACTTAGGCTCAAGAAAATAAATCCAGATTGTTTTACTGATTTAAGAATTAAAGAGCCAGAAAAGAAAGTTTTGAAAAGAGTTAGTATGCAAGAATTATTAGCAAAAAAATATATTAAAAGGGGGTAAGTTTTATGGACTAAAAATAAAAAATATTCAGCCATAATTTTACAGGATGGCAATATTAAAAATGAAATTGGAACTGGGTCTATTCATCAAATTGGAGCAAAAGTTAGAAAGTTGCAATGGTTGGAGTTATTGGTGTTTTAAAGAAAACAATAAACTGGAATATATAGATCAATATAAAGTGAAATACAGAAAGAAAAATTATGGATAATAATATTAAAAAATTTATTAAGCAAGCAATTTTTGCTTTAATAAAAAATACATCTAATGAGAAAAAGATAACTCATTTAGTTCATAAACATAAGGTTAAAATACATTTTATTCCCATAAGGTACAGAATTTTAGTGGGTTGTTACAATCAATGAATATACAGTTTGGTAATTTTGTAGAAAAATTATTACATGAAATTATAAAGAATGAAAATCATTTAATAATTAATAGAAATTTATCTAAAAAAATTATATTGCCAATCACTCAAAATAGTAATGATTTAATAAATAAATATCTGGCTAATTGTTAGAATAATAATCTTAATGAAGCCAATATATTAAGTAAATTCAATTGATTGATTGATAAGTGTTTGAGGATATAGGAAAGCACAAAAGAAAAAAATGTAAATAATACTAAAAAACACGATATAAATGCTTTATTTTGCACAACAGATGGTAATATTTTTACTTAGAAGTGAAATATAACGATGACCACGATACTGGTAAGTATGAAGATATAAATAGAAAATTTTTAAAATCTTATATTGGCATTTGTAATATTCTTAAAATTTATGATAGAAAAATATTTAAACCAATTCTTTATTATTTAACTCAAAAAAAACTAAAATGTAATATTTATATTCCAAAAAAAGAAAAATATTTACAGAGGTAAAAAGTTGTTTGAAGAATTTTTTACTATTAATTATATGGATTTAGATAAGATGCTAAAAAATATAGGAATGGATGAAGAAATAACAGGTCTTTTTGATGAGTTGTATTTAAAAGTTAGAAAAAATATAACGATATAAAAGCTTATTGTTTAATGACAAATCTTAGAAAAATCCAAAGTTTTGTTAGGCGTTCAGGCAGACTAACTCCATCACAACAAAAGGGATTAACTAATTTATGGCATAGGTATGCCTTAGAAGCTACAGACATCATAGATTTTGCCATGGTTTTTAATAATAATAACGAAGTGGTGTTGGAAATTGGCTTTGGTAATGGTGACACTCTTATTAAGATGGCTGAGCAAAATCCACAGTTAAACTATATTGGAATTGAAGTTTATGAAGCAGGGATTGGACGTCTAATTAATAACGCAGACATCAAGCAACTTAAAAATTTAAAAGTAATAAAAGGAGATGCCGTTGAGATTTTAAAAATAATATTAAAGATAATTCTTTAAATTTATTACAGTTATTTTTCCTGATCCTTGGCACAAGAAAAAACATCATAAACGTCGAATTGTACAACATAATTTTTTAAATATATTGACTAAGAAATTAAAAGTTGGTAGTATTTGTCATATGGCAACTGATTGGCAAGATTATGCACAACATATGATGAAAACGTTAGAAACGAATAAAAACTTTAAAAACACACAAAAAGTTTATACTTATACACCGAGACCTGAATGTCGTCCTTTGAGTAAGTTTGAAAAACGTGGTAATAGACTAGGGCATGTGATTTGGGATTTAATTTTTATTAACAGGTAGTCTTCCTAAGACCGCTTGGCCTCCGACTTTTCAATTTTTGTTATTGCAACACTTGTAGAATTATATGTATTGATGACGGTAGGTAGTTCAATTGGCGCTGGCAATACAGTATTACTAGTAATTATCACGGCATTTATTGGCTCTTACCTATTAAAACAACAAGGCTTGCACACACTACAAAAAGTACAAAAAGCGGTTATACAAGGAAGCAACCCATCATTTGAAATGTTAGAAGGTGTGGTGATTATGATATCAGGCATATTGCTTCTAACACCTGGTTTTATTACAGATTTTATTGGCTTATTAGGGTTAATGCCTTGGAGTAGAGCATTTTTTCTGACACATTTTTTAGAGAAAAATGCCAACCGAGTTTTTACTACAATGCGAACAAAAAAACAAAAACAAAAGATAATGAAAAATGATGACGCCATTGAAGGTGAGTTTTGGGAAGATTAAAAAGCACTCTTAAAACACTAGATGATTGGCTAAATTACCAAGAAGTCGGATCGTAGCCATGTCGTTCTGTGACAAAAGAAATTGACTTAGGGTTAGAACGCGTCCAAAAAATTTTTCTAAAACTCTTTCCGCAAGGTGTTCCTTTTAAAGTTATTACAGTTGCAGGCACAAACGGCAAAGGTTCGACTATTGCTTTTATTAGTAGTATTTATCAACAGGCAAATATCAATATTGCTGCGTTTACTTCACCACATATTCTTAAATATAATGAACGCTTTGTTATTAATGACGTGCAAGTTAGTGATGAGAAAATATGCATGGCATTTGCAACAATTGAACAAGCTAGGAATGACATTTCTTTAACTTATTTCGAATTTTCTACTTTAGCGGCACTAATTATTTTTACTAACGAAAAAGTAGATATTGCCGTATTAGAAATTGGACTAGGTGGGCGGCTTGATGCTGTCAATGTGATAAATAGCGATGTAGCTGTCATTACTAACATTGCATTAGATCACACTGATTACTTAGGCGATACGCGTGAAAAAATAGGATTAGAAAAATCTGGTATTATGCGTAAAAACACCCCGTGTATCTGTGGTGAGTTAAATCCACCAATTACAATTGCCCAATATGCCAAGAGTTGTACTGCATTACTAACATTTGTTGATACGCCTTATATTGGCACTATTGGCTTGTTGGGTGAACATCAAAGATACAATGCTGCGCTCGCAATTAAAGTGGTGAATGAATTGCAGTCTGTATTTTTTGTCAATCAAAATCAACTATCTAAAGGTATTGAAAAAGCCAAATTACTGTGTCGCCTACAGGTCAAAATCATTAACGATAAAACTGTTATCTTGGATGTCGCGCACAATGTGGCGGCAGTTCAAATTTTGGCTAATGAACTTAAGAAAAATAGACAGTCAACTGTCGCTATTTTTTCTGCACTACAGGACAAAGATATTGAATCAATGATTAGCGTTATTGCGCCACTTATTGATGAGTGGTTGCTACCTCCTTTACGGGTTAATCGTGCAATTACTATGCAAAATTTAACAAAAAAGTTTAATTTATCAAGTAGAATAAAAATTTGTGACGATATGCGATCAGCAATTTATCAAGCGCTCAATGCTAAACAAGTTGAACGCATTGTTATTTTTGGTTCTTTTTATATTGTTGCCGATGCGCTAAAAGTGCTTGAATAATGTATGATAAAATATTGTAAAATTATAATTACTTATAAGCAATTATAAAAATAATAATGGAAGAAATTATTACAAGTATTAGTGAAGCAATTAGGCTGTTAGTTTGGTTTGATTGGCTAACGATAGCAATTTTACTTTTCTTTATTGGGTTTGGCATTAAGCGTGGACTGATCATAGAAGCGGCTAACCTATCATTTTTAATAATTGCAATTTTTATCGCCTGGTTGTTCTACGAAAAACTCTCTAATTTGGAAATTATCAAGTGGTCGCTGGATTCTCATCAATCACAACTTGCTGTTTCTTTTGGTGTGATTTTTATTGTTATTTTAATAGTTAGAAAAGTAATATATAAGTTAATGGCTATCTCATCAGAAGTTGAAAGACCTTGTATATTGAACAAACCTTTTGTTTTGTTGGTATTCTTTATAGCTAACATACTTATCAGTTGGCATTACACAAGTTCTTTTGCTAGTTTTGACCCGATAAAACATCTTGTTATTAATAATGCGCTACGAATTGAACTGTCATTTATTCTTATATTTGCCATTATTACTAGCACTATTTTACTACTGAAATATGTACTTAATATTTCAATCAACCCACAAGAATCTTGCCATTTAAAATCATTTTTTAAAATAATTTTAAATGGCTTACATAACGTGAATATTGTACTCAATGCACGTGAAATCAATACCGTAATGAGTAAAATATGGGTTGCTATTATTGGGCTTTTCAAGGGATTTACGTTTATCATTATCATCGTTTTAGTATTACAAAGTAATAACTTTATATCAAAACAATATTTTTGGATTGCGTCTAAAAACTCACTTAAAAATTTTCAAGATGTAGCTACAAATATTAAGCCTGAATTAGCAAAATATTTATTATTCATCAAAAAAACTAGGAAATAGCTTATGTGTGGCATTGTTGGAATTTTATCTACCACTAAAAAAAATACCGCTCTTTATATTTATGACGCTCTAACCATTCTGCAGCATCGTGGGCAAGATGCTGCAGGCATCGTTACTTCTCATAAAGGTCGTTTTTATATGCGTAAGTCAAATGGCTTAGTTAGAAATGTCTTTAGATCAAAACATATGGCTGGACTGTTGGGGAATATGGGCATTGGTCATGTGCGTTACCCAACTGCTGGCAGCTCTTCTGGTGCGGAAGCACAGCCTTTTTATGTAAATTCACCTTACGGCATTACATTCGCACATAACGGAAACCTCACTAATACTAAGAAATTGTCACAAGAATTACTTGAACAAGATTTGCGTCATATCAACACAAACTCTGATTCTGAAATTCTGTTAAATATATTTGCTGGTGAATTAGGAAAATTAGGAAAACAACGTATAAACGAAAAAGATATTTGCACATCAATTACTCAAGTTCATAAACGTGTGCGTGGCGCTTATGCAGTAGTTGGCATGATCCCAGGTTATGGTATTTTTGGCTTTCGTGATCCAAATGGCATTCGCCCACTTATTTTAGGAAAACGGACAACTGCTGGTGGTGTTAAATATATGCTTACTTCAGAAAGTGTGGCACTTACCGCGTTAGGATATGAAATCACTCGAGATATTACACCTGGCGAAGCAATTGTTATTGACAAACAAGGTAATATCTTTACACAACAATGCTCAAGTATAAATAAATATTCACCTTGTATATTTGAATTTGTGTATTTTGCTCGCCCAGATTCAGTGATTGATGATATTTCGGTATATAAATCACGCTTAAGAATGGGTGAAAAATTAGCAGAAAAAATCCATCAACAATGGGCTAATGAGCAAATAGATGTAGTTATTCCAATCCCAGATACTTCAAGAGTATCGGCTCTAAAATTAGCACAAAAACTTAAAGTTAAATACTCCGAGGGATTAATCAAAAACCGTTATATTGCACGTACCTTTATTATGCCAGGACAAAAACAGAGAAAAAAATCTGTGCGCCAAAAATTAAGCGCTATTGAGCTTGAATTTAAAGACATGAATGTTTTGTTAGTTGATGATTCTATTGTGCGCGGTACTACTAGTAAGCAGATTGTACAAATGGCGCGTAACGCTGGCGCTAAAAAGTATTTTTTGCCTCAGCATCTCCAGCGGTACGTTATCCAAATGTTTACGGTATCGACATGGCAAGTAATAAAGAATTTGTTGCACATAATAAGAATACTGATGAAATATGCGAAACCATTGGTGCTGACAAGCTTATCTATCAAGATTTAGATGATTTAATTTGGTGTGTCAAACAAGGAAATATAAATATTACTGAGTTTGATTGTTCTTGTTTTAATGGTAAATATGTCACTAAAGATATTGATAAAAATTATCTACAAGGCATTGAAGATTTGCGCTATAACTCTACTAAGAAAAAAATAACACCAATAAGAATTCAGAATTGACTTGTAATGACGTAGAATAATTTTATATTCAAATGCCGGAAGTGTAGCTTATTTAGATTAATTTAATAATTATAATGCTTGGGTTGAATTATGGCAATATTGTGCTTGACTTATTTTTTGATAACAGCAATGCAACAACTTATATAGCTAAAAAATAGACGTATTTTGAAAAACAAAAAACTATACTAAAATTTCAAAGAATAGATTACAATAAAAAAAATTATGTGCAACAAATTTGATACCAAAGCAATACGTGAAGGCTACCAGTCTACTAATGAGCAAGAGCATTCTGAGGCAATTTTTATGACCTCTAGTTTTAAATTTGACTCTGCAGAACAGGCAGCTGCAATATTTTCTAAAGAAGAGCCGGGTAATATCTATGCACGTTTTACTAATCCTACAGTTGCTGCTTTTGAGAAAAAATTAGCCACACTTGAGGGTGCTCAAACTTGTCTAGCTACTTCATCTGGTATGGCGGCAATCTTTGCCACTATCATGGCATTAGTTAAACCCAACGAACATATTGTTGCTTCTCGCAATATGTTCGGCACCTCAATTGTGCTACTTAATACTATTATTAAAAAGTTTAATATTGCTGTTACTTATGTTGATTTAAGTGATTTATCTCAATGGAAAAATGCTGTTAAAGATAACACAAAATTATTTTTATTAGAAACTCCGTCTAATCCATTAGGTGAGGTAGTAGATATCACGATGCTAAGTAAAATTAGCAAGCCTAATGATATTTTATTATCAGTGGATAATGCAATTTTAAGCCCTGCATTACAAACCCCTATTTCTTTAGGCGCAGATATTGTCATACATTCAGCAACTAAATATATTGATGGGCAAGGGCGTTGCTTGGCAGGTGCAGTATTGAGTAATAAAGAAATTATTGAACAGATAAGTAACTTTGCTCGTACAACAGGTCCTAGCCTAAGTGCTTTTAATGCATGGATTGTGTTAAAGGGCTTAGATACACTTAATCTTAGAATGAAAGCACATTGTGATAATGCATTCAAAGTTGCAACTTGGTTAGAAGCTCAACCACAAATAAAAAAAGTATATTATTTAGGCTTAAGATCTCATACACATCACCAACTTGCGAAAACACAGCAATTAGGATTTGGTGGCATTGTATCGTTCGAAGTAAAAGGTGGTAAAATTGCAGCATTTAAATTAATTAATGCCACTGAAATATTCTCTATTACTGCTAATTTAGGCGATACAAAATCTACTATTACCCACCCAGCAACTACTACACATGGTCGTTTAACAGATAAAGAAAGACTAAGCGTTAATATTACTGATGGGTTGATTCGGCTCTCAATAGGTTTAGAAGATATTGATGACTTAATAGCAGATATAAAAATATAAGCCAAATCAGGTATAATATAAAAAATTTTAACAAACAAAAACTATGCAAAACTCTTTTTCTTATAAAGAATTAATCAAGTGTGGTAACGGCGAATTATTTGGCTCTGATAATGCACAATTACCTCAGCCACCAATGTTGATGTTTGATCGTATTACCCACATTTCAGGCGAAGGCGGTAAATATAGTAAAGGTGAAATTATTGCAGAATTAGACATTAACCCTGATTTATGGTTTTTTAAGTGTCATTTTAATAACGATCCTGTGATGCCAGGATGTTTAGGGTTAGATGCAATGTGGCAATTAATTGGCTTCTATTTAGGTTGGATCGGTGGCTATGGTCGCGGTCGGGCACTAGGTGGAGATATCAAATTTACTGGGCAGGTGATACCTAATGCCAAAAAAGTCACTTACAAGATTAACCTATCTCGTGTCATTGCACGTAAACTTTATATGGGTGTTGCGGACGCTACTATGGAAGTTGATGGTAAAATTATCTATGATGCCACTAATTTAAAAGTGGGTTTATTTACTGATACTAGCAAAATGTAATGAATAGAGTTGTTATCACTGGCATGGGTATCGTCTCTAGCTTAGGTACGAATTTTGTACAACTCCTTGGCTCACAGAACGACATGGCTACGATCCGACTTGCCGAGTTAGGACTGAGGTCTCATATTTCTGGTCAAATACCTGAAATTGACTCAAGTACAGTGATTGATAGGAAGATGAAACGCTTTATGGCAGATGCTGCTATTTATAATGCACTCGCACTAGATGAGGCCATTAAGCAATCTAATCTTAGTCAAACTCAAATTTCTAACCCGCGCACAGGACTTGTTATGGGCTCTGGTGGTGCTAGCAATCAAAATATAGTAGAAGCCGCAGATATCTTAAGAGAGAAGGGAATTAAACGTGTTGGCCCTTATCGTGTGCCACGTACCATGGGCTCAACGACCTCCGCTTGTCTATCTACTTTATTTAAGATTAAAGGTATTAATTATTCAATCAGTTCTGCCTGCTCGACCAGTGCACATTGTATTGGTAATGCTATGGAACAAATTCAGTTGGGAAAACAAGATGTAGTATTTGCTGGTGGTGGTGAAGAGTTAGACTGGTCACTTACTATGTTGTTTGATGCAATGGGTGCCTTATCTTCTAAATACAATAAAATTCCTTTAAAGGCTTCTCGTGCTTTTGATGCAAATCGTGACGGTTTTGTTATTTCTGGCGGGGGCGGTGCATTAGTACTTGAATCATTAGAACACGCAAAGACTCGAGGAGCAATCATTCTTGCGGAGTTAACGGGCTATGGTGCAACATCCGATGGCTATGACATGGTAGCTCCATCTGGTGAAGGTGCAATGCGTTGTATGCAACTTGCTATTTCGACTGTCAAAGGACCAATTGATTATATTAACGCACACGGTACATCTACTCCTGCTGGAGATGCTTCAGAATTACGCGCCATTAAAATAGTATTTGGTGACAATATTCCAAATATTAGCTCAACTAAGTCACTCTCTGGTCATGCACTGGGTGCTGCTGGTGTTAACGAATCAATTTACTCTCTATTAATGCTACAAAATAATTTTATGATCTGTAAACAAGTCGGATCGTAGCCATGTCGTTCTGCAGTAAATATGCCAATTGTCCAAAAAATATCACTCAATCACTCAATCGCGTGATGTCCAATAGTTTTGGTTTTGGCGGTACAAATGCTTGCCTAGTATTTGAAAAATTTAAAGAATAAACGCACTATTTTTCTCAATTAAATAATTAGTAGCACTAAATAAGATATTACTATTAATGTTACAAAAACTTTTAAGGCCTGTTATCAATTTCCCGCTCTTCTTTCTCAGAAGGCAATAAAT
The DNA here is from genome assembly GCA_029237605.1 of Candidatus Thiodubiliella sp. Taxonomy (GTDB): domain Bacteria; phylum Pseudomonadota; class Gammaproteobacteria; order PS1; family Pseudothioglobaceae; genus Thiodubiliella. The sequence continues at coordinate 586,403 of JAQRGB010000001.1, read as the reverse complement.
CTTCTTTACTAATGCCAAGTGCTAAAATCATTGAACTTGCCACATAAATAGATGAGTAAGTGCCAATCACTACACCGACTAACAACGCCAAGGCAAAACTATGAATAATTTCACCGCCTAAAAAGAACAATGCCAATAATACCAATAGAGTTGTTACTGAAGTCATAATAGTTCTAGAAAGAGTTTGATTAAGTGCGCCATTGATAATTTTTTTGGAATCTGTATGTCGAGTTGATAAAAAGTTCTCACGAATACGGTCAAATACTACAATAGTATCATTTAACGAATAACCAATCACCGCTAAAATCGCAGCTAATACTGTTAAATTAAATTCTATTTGCAAAATAGAAAAAATACCCAAGGTAATAATTACATCGTGAATAAGCGCTGAAATAGAGCCTAGGGCAAAACGATATTCAAAACGAAATGCTACATAAATCAAGATACCAATAAGTGCATACAGCATTGCTAAACCGCCATTATTGGTTAGTTCTTCGCCAACTTTTGGCCCAACAAATTCAACACGACGAATATCAACATCATCACCTAACAGGCGGATAATTTTAGAACTGAGTTCTGCGCTAGAAATAGATTGTGGCTCAAGACGAATTAAAATTTCTTTGGTTGAGCCAAAATATTGCACATTAATACCTTTAAACTTTGCTTCGCTAAGTGCAGATCTGACATCGGTCAAATCAATATTTTTCTGGTAACTTACTTCAAGTAAAGTACCGCCAGTGAAATCAATACCAAATTTTAAACCATTAGTTGATAGTGAAAATATTGAAATAAAAATCAACAGTAATGAAAAAATAATAGCATAAATACGCCTACCAATAAAATCAATTTTAGAAACATTTAACGCTTTCATATTGACAACTCCTGTAGTTTTTTATTGCCATGAATCTTATTAATAATAGCTCTGGAAACAATAACTGCCGTAAACATTGAGGTAATAATACCAATTGATAAAGTAATGGCAAAACCTTTAATTGGGCCTGTACCAAAAGTAAATAATACTAGCGCCGCAATCAGCGTGGTAATATTAGCATCTGCAATTGTTAAAAAGCCTTATCATAGCCACTTGCAATAGCCTTTTGAATATTGCTATTTAAACCTAGTTCTTCCTTAATACGCTCAAAAATCAATACATTAGCGTCCACTGCCATGCCCACAGTAAGCACGATGCCAGCAATACCTGGTAAAGTCAACGTAGCTTGTAACAAAGAAAGTGCTGCAATAATCATAACCAAATTAAGTGTCAGGGCAATATTTGCCACCATACCAAATACACGATAACGCATAGCCATAAATATTAACACCAAAATAAAACCAGTAATAACGCTCAGTATGCCTTTTTCAATATTATCTGCGCCTAAGCTCGGCCCAATAGTACGTTCTTCAATAATTTCAATTGGTGCTGAAAGAGAACCAGCTCTAAGTAATAATGCTAAATTACGTGCTTCTCTACCGCTACCAATGCCAGTAATCTGAAAACGTGATGAAAACGTGCCCTGAATGGTGGCAGCATTAATAATATCTTTGGTAGTGGTTCGTTTTTTAACAATCTTATTATTTTTAGCGATAGTTTCTACCTTATTTTCAATAAATACTACAGCCATACGATGGTGCAAATATTTCTTAGTGGTATTCAACATTGCACGGCCACCGACATTATCCAAAGTGATATTCACCATTGGTGTGCTACTACCTTGATCAACACCTGAAACTGCACCAGTAATATTTTCACCTGTAGTAATTATTCTATTTTTTAACAACAAAGGCCTCCCATCTTTGAAATAATAAAGTTTTGATCCAATTGGCACCCTGCCAGATTGAATTGCTACTTGTGGGTCGTTTTCCTCATCCACTAATTTAAACTCTAAAGTTGCCACTGCACCTAAAATCTCCTTAGCTCTTGCTGTATCTTGTACGCCTGGCAACTGTACTACAATACGTTCTAAACCCTGTTGTTGGATAATAGGCTCTGCTACGCCTAACTCATTAACACGATTTCTCAATGTAGTAATATTTTGTTTTAGTGCGTTTTTTTTACCGTCTTCTTGTGCATCATCGCTAACGACAAGATGAACTAGTAAATCATCTTGATTACTGGTTTCTAAAATTATTAAATCACTTAATTCTGACTTAATAATTTTTAATACTTTGTTTCTTGAGTCAGCAGTTTTGAGGCGAATAGTAATGCCTTTACCTTCTTTCTTAATACTTTTGTACAGACGATCAACACGCAAGAGTGTGCGTAACTCATTATAGTACTTATCAATTGACATTATCATTACTGCATGCATATCTACTTCCAACAAGAAATGCACACCACCTCGTAAATCTAAACCAAGTGACATTGCCTTACCACCTAAATTAGACAACCATAATGGCACTGAAGGCGCAAGATTAAGCGCCACCACGTAATTACGACCTAATGATGTTTTGAGCAAATCCTTGGCAGACAATTGACTGGCATTATTGTCAAAACGTATCAAAATACGACGATTTGATAAGTTTGCTGATTTGTAATTAATGTCTTTACTTTTCAGTGTGTCGGTTATTTTATTTAAATCGTGCTCAGTAATAAACTTATCACCAGCACTTGACACTTGCACTGCCAAATCTGAACCAAAGATATTTGGTAAAGCATATAATGCAGAAAGCAGTAAGGAAAAACAATTAATACATTTTTTAAGTTAGAGTACTGATTCATAATTAATCTTTAACACTACCCTTGGGTATCTTTTGATTAATCCCTTGCTTTTGTACCTTGATTACCACGCCACTGGCAATCTCAACTGTAGCAAAAGACTCGTCAACTGCCTTAACTATGCCAACTATTCCTCCATTAGTTACAATTTCATCACCAGTCTTTAATGCTACTAACAATGCCTTGTGTTCTTTAGATCGTTTCTGTTGTGGCCTGATAAGTAAAAAATACATCAACACAAACATAATAATTAAAAATGGCAAACCCCCTAATGAGCCTGAGCCTTGTGATGTTATATCTTCAGCAAATGTTGGTGATATGATTAAATCTAATAAATTCATTGTTTTCTCCGTAAAATAATTGTTATGCCGCCCATGTATTTTTGTAAAACATCTGGTATTTTAATACTTCCGTCGGCCTGTTGGTGATTTTCTAACACTGCAACTAAAGTTCTACCTACTGCTAAACCTGATCCGTTCAAAGTATGTAATAGTTCTGGCTTATTGGTTTCTGGATTTCTCCATCTTAGTTGCAAACGACGTGCCTGAAAAGCTTCAAAACAAGAACATGAAGAAATCTCTCTATAGGCATTTTGCCCTGGTAGCCATACTTCCAAATCATAGGTTTTAGCAGCTGAAAACCCTAAGTCACCTGCACATAAATTAATCTTACGATAAGGTAATTCTAATGCTTGCAAGACACCTTCAGCATGACTTGTAAGCTCTTCTAACGCTCGATAAGAATTCTGTGCTTTAACAACTTGCACCATTTCTACTTTTTCAAACTGATGTTGACGAATTAAACCACGCGTATCACGACCATAAGCACCTGCTTCAGAACGAAAACTTGGCGTGTGCCCAACAAATTTAATCGGCAATTCATTTTCTTTCACCATTCTATCACGCATTATATTAGTAATCGGTACTTCACCTGTTGGAATTAAATACAAAAATTTTGTTTCGCCTTCTTTATCATGCAAACTAGTTTTAAACAAATCTGCTTCAAATTTCGGTAATTGACCTGTGCCTATTAATGAACTCTTATTTACTAAATAAGGCACATAAGTTTCAGTATATCCATTGTTTTCAGTATGTTGATCCAGCATAAACTGGGTTAAAGCTCTATGTAATCTTGCAATTTTACCAGTCATTACTGAAAACCTGCTACCTGAAATCTTAGCTGCTGTTTCAAAATCTAAACCGTATAATTCACCTAAATCAACATGGTCTTTTACCTCAAAATCATATTTACCTGGCTCGCCCCATTTTAATACTTCAACATTATCATCTTCGCAATTACCTTCTGGCACTGATTCGTGTGGAATATTTGGCAAAAGCATTACAATAGTATTAATTTTTTTTGAATACTTTGCAATTCAATTTTTGCCGTATTAAGCTTATCTCCTAAGTCAACAACACTATCTAATAATGGTTTAATATTTTCACCTGCTGCTTTTGTTTTACCAATCAATTTTGATTGTGTGTTACGTAAATTTTGCAGACCTTGTATTGCAATCTGATTCTTTTTACGCTTATCTTCTAAATCAGACAATGCGCCAGCATCAAAAGAGAAGTTACGCTTCATTAACGCCTTCTCAACTGCTTTAATATCGTTTCTTAATTGTCTCTTACTTAACATTAATATATATTTAATATTGAACACCTAGTATAAAAAAGTGTATCAATTTGCAAAATTATTTATAGAATTATACTATGTCAAACTCATTTTCAGGCAAAGATGCTTATAAACTATTAATCAAAGGTGCTCAATTAGTCGATGTTCGATCAGTATCTGAATTTGCTCAAGGAACATTGCCAAATGCAATCAACTTATCTCTGCAAGTTATCATGAATGCAAAAGATATTCTTGATTAGAATAAAATTATTATTTTATATTGTGTAACAGGTGTTCGCTCTTCAATTACTAAAAATTATTCGATACAAATGGGTTTTAATAATGTTAATGACTTGGGTTTCTTTCGTAACTACAACTGTAAGTAAAGTTAATACTTATTAAGATTAAGATTAATATAAGTAAATTCTACTTATAAATGCGCTACACCAAGTTAACATATATCTGCTCCTATTAGGCCCATAAGCATGCCTTTAAATTCTAATTATTTTCATATCCCAGAATCCAATTTATCAACTATTTAGTTAATAATGACTTTATTTAAGTGTTAATTATTTATATGTAACTTCATACTTTTTAAGTAAAAGCTAGTAGCCACAAACAAAACATTATTTATCAATAAAATTAAGCAATAAAATTAAGCAATAAATGTTGCTGCATAGGCCATTGCAAGCGCCCCATTAAGCGCCAAATATTAGTGCTAATTTCAACCTTCCAGCGTCCTTGTTTTAAATTTTTAGCAACTTTAGCCTCATATAATCCATTACCCATAGATTTTAACTTAACATGTATATCAAACCCTTCTCGAGTTGGATGCCGAAGATGTAGTTTGATTTTTTTGTTATGATAAATACTTGTGTCATTTGCTTGAAATTTAACGTTAACTGTTTGATTGTCAATCCAATATAGTTGTGCATGTAATGCATATTCGCTGGCTCTTTTATCACGAATCAAGCTGCGGTTGATTTCTTTACCCTGTTTATAGTAGTCATCAGCCACTAAACCGTCACTACTACTAATCGCCAAAACAATCATTACAACTCCCATTATCACTGCACTGCCTGGAACTGAAATTAACATCCAGACAATAGAACTTTTATACCATGGAGCTTTACTTAAACTTTTCATCTTAATTACCTAGGAGTTGGACCAACAAAACGTGCTTCTTCTTCAATATTTATATTGCCTTTTTTAGTATTCAACATAAAAGTAATGTTACTACTACGGCTTTTTAAATTCTCTGGATCAACTTGTAAACGCACAACAATTTCACTATTTTGGCCACTATCTACATGAATATTTTGAGTATCCATTTTAATCTGTAGTCCTTTAATGCCAGAGGCACGTAATTGATAATGGTGTGACTGTGTATCTTTGTTTATTATTTGAATTTTATAAACATTTTCAATCAAACCTTCATTAGTCTCACGAAACAAAGTATTCCTATCACGAATAACATCCAACGAAAGAGGAATACGCGTTAATATACTGTACAAAATACCAAGTGTCAGCACAATAAGCAGCGCAACATAAAATACAATACGTGGGCGTAAAATATGCGTTTTTTTACCCTCTAAGATGCTTAAAGTTGTATAACTAATTAGCTTCTTTGGATAATTCATTTTATCCATCACTTCATCACAAACATCAATACACGCCGCACAGCCAATACATTGATATTGTAGGCCGTCACGAATATCAATTCCTGTAGGGCAAACTTGAACACAAAGCGAACAATCGGTACATGCACCTAAATTTTGCTCCTCGTAATTAATGCCTTTTTTGCGCGAACCACGAGGCTCTCCACGCTTTTCATTAAGTCGGATCGTAGCCATGTCGTTCTGTGAGCCAAGGAGTTGACTCTGAAAACGTGCATAAGGACACATATAAATGCACACTTGTTCACGCAACCAACCTGCATTACCATAAATTGCAAATGAATAAAATATAACCCAAAACCATTCCCAAGATCCTAATGACAACTGCATAATCAAATCGATCAATTCACGAATAGGAGTAAAATAACCAACGAAGGTAATTCCTGTATAAAATGATAAAACAATCCAAATAAAGTGTTTTATCGTCTTTATTCGTATTTTTTCTGCATTCCAATCCTGCTTATCACGTTTAATTTGCTGATTACGTGGGCCTTCAATCTTACGCTCAATCCATAAAAAGCCTCTGTCCATACTGTTTGTGGGCAGGAGTAACCACACCATAGTCGTCCCGCTAAAGCGGTAAAAAAGAATAATGATAAGGCTGCTAAAACAAGCAACAATGCAAGATAAACAAAATCTTGTGGCCAGAATGTTAGCCCTAAAATATAAAACTTACGCGCAGGTAAGTCAAATAAAATTGCTTGACTTCCATCCCATTGCAACCAAGGAATAAAGTAGTATAAACCTAATAAAGAAAGAATGCCAATAACACGCAACATGGCAAATGTACCGTGTGCTTGACGAGGATAAATCTTTTTATGCTCAGCATATAAACTAATTTCTTGTGACTCTTCAGAGTGTTTTTGTTTTGACATTTTAAAGTCTTCTTGTTAATTACAAATAATTGGTAAAAAATTATTCATTTTATTAAAAATAATACTACTATAGTAAATATTTATGAAAAGTCAGCTAAAACCAAAATATTTATAATTGTACTAATCAAAAATGACTAAGAAAAAGAGTACAAACTAGATTGTAAAACTCATAATTAGTAAATTAGGCGTAATCCTTTAATCTATCTTATGCAGACTTATAAACCAATTAATTGTTTATAATTAATTTAACCATACATGCTTACTTTTGATAGTTTTTTAGATAACAACCATTATAAATATATACTATCTGCATTAATATATTGTTATTTTATTTATATTTAACATATCTAATAAATTATCCTAAATATAAATATTCTTAGTAAGTCCATCAATAAAAGAACGGATGTTTTTAGTAAACATCCTATATTTTTAATTTATATAACTTAGCTCGCAGAAAATTATAATAATTTTTAGTTTTTTCAAAATATTTAATCACTTCTTCTCTTAAAACTTAAGCTATTTTTATTTTTTTTAAATGTTTTACTTTTTATCAGATAAACTTAAAATATAAGCTGATAAAACATGCACACGATTTCTACCTAAAAAATCTTTATGTGCTGGCATAATGCCAGAGCGACCATGTGCAGGAGTTGTACAAAAGGATTGTCTTCCTAAGACCGCTTGGCCTCCGACTTCCTCCGTAAGTCCAAGACTTATTCGTTAAATCTGGCGCACCTAGAGCAACATTACCCTTTCCATCAATACCATGACAGCTGACACACATAACAAAACGAGCCTTGCCTGCTACTGCCTTAGTTTTGTCAACAGAACGTCCTGAAAGACTCATTACATAAGCGCTAACTTCTTCAACACCCTTGTCACCAAGAGCGCCCCCCCATGCGGGCATTGAAGCACGACGACCATTTAAGATAGATTCTTTGATTTGTTTAGTACTTCCACCCCATAACCATTCATCATCACGCAAATTAGGAAAACCTTTTGCTCCACGAGCATCAGAACCATGGCATACTGAACAATAGGCACTAAATAAGCGCGCACCTGTTTTCATTGCTTCATCATTTTTTGCTAACTTTTTTATCTCTGTATTACGATATTTTTCAAATATAAAGTCGGATCGTAGCCATGTCGTTCTGTGCATATTTAATCTCATCGCTATACTCCTCTATTTGTGTCCAGTTTAATAAGCCTTTATATGTACCAAGACCAGGGTATAAAATAAGATAGATAAGCCCAAAAATAATAGTTAAATAAAACATATTTGACCACCATTTTGGCAGTGGTGTGTTTAATTCCTCAATGCCATCCCAAACATGTCCTGTTGATTTTGCATCTTGGCCTTTTTTTAGTGTAACTTTAGAATTGCTATACAATAAAAAAACACACCAAAAAATACCACTAAGGGTAATTATAACAATAAACCAATGCCAAAAATCATTCACAAAATCAGACATATTAACCTCCTATTAAATAACTATCATTTCTTAGATCTGTCCGTGGATAAATCTAATGCTACATTAGAGATTTCATCAAACTCTACCTGACGGCGACTGCTCCACGCCCACAAAACAATTGCGATAAAGACAATAAAAACAACAACTGTCCAAATACTTTGTAAAAAACCAATATATCCCATAAAACCTACCTCTTTGTTTTAATTGATAAACCTAGAGAGTCAACTCCTTGGCTCACAGAACGACATGGCTACGATCCGACTTACCTTCAAGCATTTTAGGCGCAGCCGCTATTTGTTTATCACTATAAGGAGAACCTAAGGTTCTCAAAGTCTTCATACGCGTTTGAATGTCACTAATATCCAATTTATTTTTTTGCAACCAAGGGTAAGACGGCATAATAGACTCAGGCACAACATCACGTGGATTAATTAAATGTGTCCGATGCCAATCGTCTGTATAGCGACCACCAACACGATGTAAGTCAGGCCCTGTTCGTTTCGAACCCCATAAAAAAGGACGGTCATAAACAAATTCACCTGCTACTGAGTAATGTCCATAACGCTCCGTTTCTGCACGGAAAGGACGGATCATTTGTGAATGACAACCAACACAACCTTCACGAATATAAATATCACGACCTAATAATTCTAATGCAGGATAAGGCTTTAAGTTCTCCACAGGCTCTGTAGTTGATTTTTGAAAAAATAATGGCACAATTTGAACCATGCCACCAATGCTCACTACAGCTAAAGTAAGTATAATTAACTTGCCAACATGCTGTTCAATTTTTTCTTGAAATTTCATCTAACTATCCTCCTAATGATGCACTGGCGCAGGGATTTTTATCTCAACAGCTTTTTGCCCTGCAATAGTTTTATAAAGTCGGAGGCCAAGCGGTCTTAGGAAGACAAGGTAGAGAGTCAACTCCTAAAAAGCGAATAATATAATAAGGATGCATAGCTTGTACAGTTTGCACAAAACTATAAGCTAAAGTACCGTCATCATTAACAGCTCGCCACATTAAACCCTGCATAATGCCTGATATCCACATAGAAGTAATATACAGAACTACGCCAATTGTTGAAATCCAAAAATGCTTATTAATAAGATCGACACTGTAAATTTTACGGTTAAATAACTTAGGAATTAAGTGATACATTGAGCCAATTGTAATGAACGCAACCCAACCTAATGCACCAGAGTCAACTCCTTGGCTCACAGAACGACATGGCTACGATCCGACTTGATTGCCATCATCGGGCCTTCAAAGGTTGACATGCCGTAAAAAGAAACAGAAACCACTAAGAATTTCAAAATAGGGTCTGTACGTAGTTTATCCCATGCACCAGATAAGGTCATCATGCCATTAATCATACCACCCCAGGAGGGTGCGAGAAGAATTAAAGAAAGTACCATGCCTAAAGATTGCGTCCAATCAGGTAATGCAGTGTAATGCAAATGGTGTGGCCCAGCCCAAATATAGGTAAAACAAAGCGCCCAAAAATGCACCACAGAAAGACGATAAGAATAAACAGGGCGTTCTGCTTGTTTAGGAAGGAAGTAATACATCATGCCAAGAAACCCAGCTGTTAGAAAAAATCCTACTGCATTATGCCCATACCACCATTGGATCATAGCATCTTGAACACCTGCATAGGCAGAATAAGACTTTAAAAAAGAAACAGGTAGAGCTGCACTGTTGACAATATGTAGCATTGCAATAGTAATAATGAATGCACCAAAAAACCAATTTGCAACATAAATAGATTTAATTTTTCGTTGTGCGATTGTGCCAAAAAATACAATGGCATAAGAAATCCAAACAATAGCTATTAAAATATCAATTGGCCATTCCAATTCAGCATATTCTTTACTAGAGGTAAAACCTAATGGCAAAGTAATAACAGCAGATAAAATAACGGCCTGCCAACCCCAAAAAGTAAAACTTGCTAATTTAGGTGCGAATAAAGCAGTATGGCAAGTTCGTTGCACCACATAATACGAACATGCAAATAAAGCCGATCCACCAAAAGCAAAAATAACAGCATTTGTATGCAAAGGGCGTAGGCGTCCAAATGATAACCATGCAGTATCAAAATTCATCGCTGGCCAAGCTAATTGGCTGGCGATCAATACACCAACAAGCATACCAACAATACCCCAGACTATTGTCATAATTGAGAATTGTCTCACGACTTTATCGTTATAAGTCATTTGTTCTGACATCTTTACCTCTTTTTAAGTCGGATCGTAGCCATGTCGTTCTGAAAAAAATCAGTAGAAATTATACACCATTTACTATTTACTATTTACTATTTATAGTGTGATTAATATAATTTTTATCCTTAAAAATAAAAAATTAAAGCAGTTTAATGATTGCTAATTATGTATATTTTAATAATAATATATAAGTCGCTTGATAAAACAGAAATACACCAAATAAAATGACCATGCCACCTGATAACTGTCGAATAATAGGTTTTTTTATCCAATCATTAAATCGTGTTGTAAATACACCAACCAATAACATAGAGGGCAAAGTTCCAATACCAAAACTTAACATAATAAACCCACCTTGAAATGCACTACCACTTGATAATGCGCCCACAAGTAAACTATAGACCATTCCACAAGGTAACCAACCCCAAAAAAGCCCAAGAATGAAGCCATGCTGGTTTGTTTTAACAGGGATGAATTTATTGGCAATAGGGCTTATTCGCTTCCACAAGTGGGCGCCTAAGCTCTCAATCTTGCTTAAGCCCACCCACCAGTCAGACAAATAAAGCCCTAATGCGATAAGAAATAATGCGGAAATAATTTTTAATATTTGACGAAATTGTTCGAAGGAGGATTGTTCAACTAGAAACGCGCTTACCCCCCCAATAACATGCCAGCAATTATATAACTACTGATTCGTCCAACATTATATGACAATAACATTAAAAATTTAGTAACTTGTGTAGCTTGCTTGTCTACGCCTAAGCTTAAGGCGCTAACAATACCGCCACACATCCCTATGCAATGCAGTGAGCCCAATAAACCAGCTAAAAAAGCACTAATAATCGTAAATTCCATACTTAATTAATCTTTCTTAATTTCATCATTTTTCAAAATTTGATATGCAGGCCCTTCCATATCATCAAACTGACCTGATTTGATTGCCCATAAAAAAATAGCAACGATAAATGTGAGTAATACCAGAGTAAGGGGGATTAATAAGTAGATGCTTTCCATATAAACCTCTATTTAGCGCGTCTTAGGCGCAATGCATTTAATATAACAAACAAAGAGCTTAACGACATTCCAATCGCAGCCAACCAAGGCTGAATATAGCCCATTACCGCAAGCGGTACTGCAATTATATTATATACTAACGCCCATATTAGATTTTGCCTAATAATACGCATCGTTTTTTGCATAATGCTAATACCGTGATTCAATTGCTCTAAATCACTATTTAATAATACCATATCAGCACTAGCCGCGGCAAGTTGCGTACCATTCCCCATGGCAATAGAAACCTGCGCACCAGCAAGCACTGGCGCATCATTTATCCCATCACCTACCATTGCCACAATTGACCCTTGTTGTTGTAATACTTTAAGATGTAATAATTTATCTTCTGGCTTTAGCTCTGCGTAAGCATGCTGTTGTGGAATATCTAGTTGCTTTGCAATCAGTTGTACAGGTATTTTATGGTCACCACTTAGTAGCACTATCTGCTTGCCCATTGATTGTAAATTATCAATCAGTACTTTTGCGCCTGTGCGTACTTTGTCTTGTAAAACAAATATTGCATAAGTTTTTTGTGTATTTGCTAAACAAACAACAGTTATTGTTTGTAAATTTTCACTTTCTAATAACTTAGATACCTTGTTTGATAACATCAAACCTGTTTTTGAGCAATATAATCAGTATTGCCTAAATACCAGCATTGACCATCAATCTCTCCAGATAAACCAGAACCTACTTGATTTTCAATATGTATAACAGACATTAATTCACCTACACCGCTCTGATTATTTGAAAATGCTTGAGCAATTGGGTGTTCAGAAGATTTTTCTAATACAGTGGCAATAATTAAAGCTTGTTCTTCCTTGGCTCACAGAACGACATGGCTACGATCCGACTTACCATCAAGTTGTAACTGACCTTGTGTTAATGTACCTGTTTTGTCAAAGACGAAATAATCGGCTTTACTCAATGTTTCTAAGGCTTGCTTAGTACGAATAAACAAGCCTATTTGACTTAAACGCCCACTAGCAATAGTCATTGCAGCAGGCGTTGCTAAAGACAAGGCACAGGGGCAGGTTACCACTAGAACTGCCACTACAATACCAATCCAATTGGTACTTGCAAAGTTATCAATATAAAGGCCATAATATAAACCTACTGCTGCAGCCAAAAACACAATAACAGAAACAAACTGTGTTGCAATCCTATCGGCTAATTGTGAGATTCTAGGTTTCTCACTCTGAGCACGTTCCAGTAGATTCAATATTGCAGAAAGTATTGTATCTTGTCCAATATGGGTAACTCGTATCTGCAATGGACTGTCAAGATTCATACTGCCTCCAACCAGTATATCGCCTATATCTTTAAATAATGCCCGTCCTTCACCAGTTAATAATGATTCATCAGCCCTTGATTTGCCTTCAATAATAACACCATCTGTAGGCACAACTTCACCTGCTAAAACTAACACTTTGTCATTAACCTCTAATTCTACTACGGACACAGTTTCCTCCCCTTGAGAGGTAATTCTTGTTGCCATATTTGGTCGTAAACTCAACAAGACTTCGGTTGATTCTGCTGTTTTTTTACGAGCCATTAACAAGTCGGATCGTAGCCATGTCGTTCTGTGAGCCAAGGAGTTGCTGTTTGGAAAAGTAACAAACATACTAATAGAATCAAAATATACTGCACCTTGTCCTTCCCAAATGCTATATACACTACCTAAAAATGACACAACCAAACCTAAGCTAATTGGCACATCCATGCCTAGTTGACGATGTTTAATGTCTCGTAACGCGCTTTGCCAAAAAGGAGCTGCACAAAATAATAAAATTGGAACTGTTAGGGCTAGGCTAATTTTATGGAAAAGTTGCTTGATTGACGGATCCATCCCCCACCAGTCTCCCGTATATAAGGCAAGTGCAAGTATCATTATCTGCATACTTAAAACAATAGATAGGCCTAAATAACGCAAACTCTGTTTGCGTTTTATTTCAAATAATTTTTGTTGCTGTGCAGCATTGTAAGGATGAGCCTTATAGCCAATATGACTAATCGCCTCTAAAATATGACTAAGTTTTATCTCTTTTTCATCCCAACGTACGATAGCACGGTGCGTGCTGTAATTGATGCATACCTCTCGTACACCTGGTAGGGCAGCAATATATTGTTCGTTAAGCCAAATACAGGCAGCGCAAACAATACCCTCTAAAATTAACGAAGCTTCTCTATCGTATTCACTGGTTTGCACAACAAACTGTTTCTGTATATCAGGATGATTATAAGCGTGCAATTGTTTAAGAAATTCAGGCACAATATCCTGCCCAGTTTCTGAAAAAGTATCACGTTGTTTGTAAAAATCGGCACGTCCAGCATCAGTAATTGCTTGTGCAACTGCCTGACAACCCATACAACACATTGAGCGCTGTTGATTATCGATTATTACCGATAAATTAACACCATTTGGCGTCTCTAAGCCACAGTGGAAACACGTAGATTTGGTAGATCTTTTCATAGAATTGACGTCAGTAAATTAATAAATTATCAATATTTTAATAACTTTATATATTTGCGCCATGATGCTAAGTAACAATAACAGCGCTACTATATTATATAAAATAACAACCTATAGTTGGTATTACCGGCACCACATTTAAGATACCTAGTACAAGCTTGCAAAGCCAATAAACTAATAACTATTCATATTTGGTTGAATTTTAACATAGAAAAAATAACTGGAAAATTTGTCATTTAGTGCTTATAGCCCTAGACAACAACTGTACCTGAATATATATTGGTAATGCAATAGATTAAAAAATTTACTCAAACAAAAATTAGACGTTTACAGATAATAGGGGGAGTTACATACCATTGATGCGCTTGAATTTGGTAAATTGCTTGATATTAAGGATAATTCAACCGCCTATAAAGAACTTAAAAAGCCACCTATCAATTGTTACGAACTATTATTCAAATTCTTTTAGAAGCTGGCGATTATATAGAGTGCTCTATATTTGATGCCGCTAAATATGCTGTTGGAGATGGTTATACACCTCTTGCTTTTACTTATAATTTTTAATAAAAAACTTCTTGGTCTCTTGGATTGCCTCATGATGATAGAGTTAGAGTTACTATAAATACTGACAGAGTAAATATCTCAGAAGTGTTATGCAACAACTAGAAGAAAAACATAACAATGACGTTAATTGTCAAAATAATAATGCTGGCTCAAGAGCTATAGAAGATATGGGAGATCTTAGTCAATACGATAGAGTTGGCTTTGTTCCTGATTCAGCTAAAGAAATAGCTGTTAATTTATTCCAAGCCGCGAGTATGTCTAAGGAAATTTTAGATGGTGCATACTTAAGTATATCTGTTGAGAATCATTTTGCTGATTTATTGTCGTTAAATCAGTTTATAACAGATGATAAATATCATAGTGCACGGCTCTATCCCTCACGCTAGTTTTATTGGGAAAGGAGGTAGCGACTCAGGCATATAAAAATTAATATGGTTCCCACTTTTGTGGGATGATTGGATATTGTTTGTTTATTTTGACCAAAATACAGATAATCACATAATTAGGTTTGTCAACAATAAAAAGCCATTTTTAACAAGTGGCTCTTAAATTATATTAAATTAAAAAATATTAATACTCTGCATCATTACTATTTTGAATACTAAACCAAAATTTACCTTTAATATCTCCTTCGTAATATCTACCCATAATAACCTCTTTTGGTCTTTGGTCTATTTTTAAAATAATCATCATTTGTAAAAACTTATATTCTATGGCAATACTGCATGTAAATAAGTATTGTTAAATATACAATTCATTAAGTATAATAAATCTATTAAGTAATAATTTTAAATATAGGAGATTTTTTAATGAAAAATAAAAATAAAGATACAATGACAATTGTACCGCTAATACTCCGAATCGGATTAGGGTTGGTTTTTGTGATAGGCGGTGTTAATAAATTAAGCCAATTACTTAATCCAGTATTACAAGAAAAAATATTGGCATCTTATTGGGGAACTAGTGGCTATGTTAATCAATTTTTTATTGATTTTTTATTCACCTCTGGGCAACTTTCTCCATGGTGGTTTTTAACTTCGTTGTCTGCATTTGAATTAATCAGTGGCATCGCTTTAATTATTGGCTTTGCCGTGCGTCCTTTAAGCTTATTGTATGGATTTTTATTATGGTCATTTGTTATAGCGCTTCCAACAGTAACAACTCCCGGCGTGGAAGTTGCAGTTAAAACTTATTTCGCTCCTGCTATTTTTGTGCAAATTCGTGATATTGCTTTATCAGGCATGATGTTTGTGTTATATAATTTAGGTTCTGGTGCTTATAGTTTGGATAAAAAACTATTCAATACACCTGCTATTAATGCAAATATCAATTGGGATACCCTAGGTCTTTTACTTAGACTTTCGTTAGCAGCGCCTCTATTGATTGGCGCAGTATTCTTTAGCATGCCTAATATTCAAACATTTGCGTCAATGCCATGGATTTTATTATTGGTAGCTGTTTTAATTACTGGGGGGTTGGGTTACGTTATATTGGTATTGCCTTGATATTAATTATGTTGTGGTATATGCTTCATAAGCTAAACATGGATAAATCTATTATTGGCAATCTAAATGGATTTAAACGTGAATTTGCATTTATTGCAGGCGGTCTTGTATTATTTATATTTGGCGGTGGGCATTCACATACTATTCATTTAGCAGCCGCAAAAATATTTAAGAGCAAAAATGAATAATGAAGGAAGGATAATAATAAGACATAAGTCGCTTTTTTTAAAATATAATTTTCATTTCTTATCAATATAACTGTCATAACGCCATATGCACGCTGATAAATTTACATGGATATGCTGGTCTTAAAAGTACTTTTCGTCTATTATTGTTAATTTCTTAAAACATACAGCAGTACTAATGTATCTGCTCTACGTTAGTTACTTGTAGTGTTTTTATTATAAGTTGCCATGGATTAATCTGCTAATGTATTTATATAAGTTGCTTATATTTGACGGCATAAAGAATATTTCAAATATTCTCAGTGTATAATTGCGCTCTTTCTGTATCTACCAACAATTATGTCTGACGTCCAACAAAACAAAAAGTTACAAATAAAATTTAGTGATTTAGGTCTATCCAATGCTATTCTAAGAGTATTAAATTCTATTGGCTATGAAACCCCTTCTCCGATTCAAGAACAATGCATTGTCCACCTGTTAAATGGTAATGACGTTATTGGCCAGGCGCAAACAGGTACAGGAAAAACAGCGGCTTTTACATTGCCATTGATTGACCAGATTGATATAAAGCTCAACGCACCACAACTACTTATACTGGCACCTACGCGTGAATTAGCGATTCAAGTCTCAGAAGCGGTACAAACTTATGCACGAGGTATTAGTGGTTTTCATGTATTGCCTATTTATGGCGGGCAATCCTACGATATGCAACTACGCCCACTCAAGCGTGGTGTTCATGCAATTGTTGGCACACCAGGTCGTGTTATGGATCACATTAAACGTGGTACTTTAAAACTAAATGATTTAAAATCATTTGTACTAGATGAAGCTGATGAAATGCTAAAAATGGGCTTTATTGATGATATTAAGTGGGTGATGGAGCGCATTCCAGAAAAACGTCAAATTGCTTTATTCTCAGCAACAATGCCAAATGTTATTAAGAAAGTAGCAGAAAAATTCCTCAACCAACCAAAGATCATAAAAATTAAAACAGAAACAGAAACAGCTCCTACAATTACACAAAAATATTGTATGGTTGGCGGTTTATCACAAAAATTAGAAGCCTTAACTCGCATCCTTGAAGTTGTTACTTTTGACGCGATGATTATCTTTGTTAGAACCAAAACACTCACTATAGAATTAGCAGAAAAACTTTCTGCACGTGGATTTTCAACAGAAGCAATCAATGGTGATATCGCACAAAACCAACGTGAGCGTATTATTAATAACTATAAAAAAGGCAAAATTGACATCCTAATTGCTACCGATGTAGCTGCACGTGGTTTAGATGTTAGTCGCATTTCACATGTGGTAAATTATGACATTCCACAAGATGTTGAGTCTTATGTGCATCGTATCGGCAGAACTGGTCGTGCAGGCCGAATAGGTGAAGCAATTTTATTTGTATCAAATCGTGAAAAGCGTATGTTAAATACTATTGAACGGGTTACACGACAAAAAATTGACCCAATTGAATTACCAAGTGCAAAAATTATTAATGACAAACGCATTGAAACATTTAAACAAAACATAACTCAAACTATTAATAATCAGAACGACATGGCTACGATCCGACTTGATAAATTAGTCACTGAATTTCAAACAGAAAATCCAGAAGTTAAATCATCAAAGATTGCCTCTGCATTAGCATTTATAGCACAGGGTAACGAGCCATTGCTAATTTCAGATAAGATGCAAAATTTTGGTAAAAAACAAATACAAGGCGAAAAAAAAATATTTCAGCCGAAGCAGCACCTTTAAAAAATTATCCACAAATTCCAATGTGTCGCTATCGCATTGAAGTAGGCAATGATAATAATGTAAAGCCTGGTAATATTTTAGGTGCAGTTGTAAATGAGGCTGAAATAGACAGTGAATATATAGGCTCAATTCAGATTTTTGATGATTGCTCAACCATTGATTTACCCGATGAAATGCCCAATGAAGTATTGAAAATACTACAAAAAACTACAGTTTGTGGTAAACGCCTAAACATAACAGAACTCACTAAAGAAAATAATAAAATAATGACTGGTGACAACAAACTAAGCAATAAAAAACGCAATTTTGGGCGTAAAAAATTATCCAGAAATCGTAAACAAGGTTATGACAAAAATAATAGTCGCAAGGGAGGATCTAAATTTTCACGATAATTTGAAATTTATTTACACAAAACACCAAACTATCATTAAAATGATAAATGCTGGTAAGAATACAGCTGCTGTTTATTGTTATGTATATTGATGTCCTATATCAACTATAAGTTATAAAGGTGGTGATTTTTTTCGGTGTTTTTTTTTATAATTTACAGGAGACAAAATGTCTACAACAGGAACAGTTAAATGGTTTGATGCAAAAAAAGGTTTTGGTTTTATTGAGCAAGAAAGTGGCGACGATGTATTCGTTCACTTTCGTGCTATTCAAGGTGATGGTTATAAATCATTAGACGAAGGTCAAGAAGTAGAATTTGATTTAGAAGATGGCGACAAAGGGCCACAAGCAGTAAACGTTATACCAAAATAATACTATTATTTATGAATTCAGTTTATTTACCAAACCACTAACCTAAGTTAATTAAATACTAACTTTTAGAAATAGATCCTCTATAACTCCTTACATAACAAGGGCTTTATACAGGGTCTATTTTTTTGTCTATTAAAAAGTATTATAAAAAGATAAATTATTTTATAAAAAATACCCTTATCTAGCTATTTTGCTCAACTAAACTCTAATTTAGTTTATTTTAACTATGGGATTGAAGATAAAAATTTTTTAGTATATGAGTTTAAAAATAAAGAGCCACATCTTTGTTAGGATTGGCAAGAATGAGTCTGGCTAACAAAGGTACAAATCTAAAAAATGTAATAAGAGAGTTGTACAATTCCATCTATAAAAACGCTATGTTTAAGATAAAAGGAATCTTTTAAAAATATTGATATCTTTATGGATTTAATTAATAAAGCACCATATTAATCCAAAGCTTTTACGTAACAAGATTGACTGCTTTTTATTTTCGATGTCGTAAGTTTGTCAGAGCTAAGAACAAATATCTTATCAAACATGGCTTTAGGTTATTCAAGATTGTCCTTAGACCAACACCACACCTCTAATTAGAAAAAGTTCTATTGATAGGCAGCAATGCAAAGCTTCTAAATACTCAGCACTGCATTGAAGGCACGTAAGTACTCATAGTGATATCTTTTTATTTTTATCTCCTAGTAGAATAATAGCGTTCTAAATTAATATAGATAACGAACTTATAATAATAATTATTGTAATCTAGAAAAATAATTCTACATTTCTTCAGATTTTCTGAAAAATAACACATTTTGTAGTATTTGCAAGTCTTGTCCTTATATAAAAATTTATCAATATGTGCAAGAGCTAAAAGAGTATTACAAAGATAGTAATAAAGCATGGCTATAAGGCTGTTAATTTGATATCTATTAATCACTCAATATCAAGTTAAGAGCAACAATACAACAAATAGTAAAGTGGCAATTGATCCACCAATTAATGGTGTGTTATTTTTATTATTTATGTATTGTTTGTGTGGTTTATTTAAGTTGAGGTCAAATCATTAGTGATTAGGCGGGTGGTTTGGAACAAAGATTGATAATATTACAATATCCCCGCCTCAATAAAGAATAGCGCGCAGCGATCATCCACATAAAATTTGTTGAATTTGTTGATATTGCTTGATGGCTCTCTGCACGATACTATCAGGCAGTATTGGCGCTGGTGGAGTTTTGTCCCAATCAAGTGTTTCTAAATAATCACGCACAATTTGTTTGTCAAAACTTTTTGGGCTAATGCCTATCTTGTAATCATCCTTTGACCAGAAACGCGAAGAATCCGGTGTTAATATTTCGTCCATTAATGTTAGCTCCCCTTCTTTGTCTAAGCCAAATTCAAACTTAGTATCGGCAATGATAATACTACGTTCTAGAGCATAATCTGCTGCAAATTGATAAAGCGCTAAACTAACATCCTTAACCTGCTGCGCCATATTTTGCCCTATAAGTCGTACTGTTGTCTCAAAGTTAATGTTTTGATCATGTTTACCAACATTCGCTTTACTAGATGGTGTGTAGAGTGTCTCAGGTAATTTTTCAGCTAGTTGTAAATTTTTTGGTAATTTGATGCCACAAACTGTACCTGTTTGTTGGTAATCCCTCCATCCTGAGCCAATAATATACCCACGAACAATAGCCTCAATAGGTAGTGGCTTGAGTTTTTTAACGATGATTGCGCGACCATTTACTTGCTTTATTTCTTCTAGCGTTAAGACACTATCAAGTGACTCGTTGGTTAATTGGTTAGAGATGATGTGACTAGTTTTTTTAAACCAGAAATTAGCTATTTCAGTAAGTACAAGACCTTTGCCAGAAATTGGCTCATTGAACACTACATCAAAGGCGCTAAGGCGATCAGTGGCCACAATTAGCATACGATTTTTGTCAATATCATAAATATCTCGCACTTTACCTTTTTGAATTAATGGCAAGTTAAGTGAGGTTTTAAAAAGTGTTTGCACTCGTATTTCCAATTATGATTTAAGCATTATTTTAACTTGTTGATGTGAGCTATTTAAGTTGTTTATGGTAAAATTTATGCCATATTATGACAAATCTTTTTTTATTTATTGCTCTATTAATTACACAATTTGTAGCAGCTTCTCCGCTTAGTGATGCTGCGCTCAGAATGATTAAAATAGGCAACGAAGTGAGCTCTCCTACTGTGGTGAAAAATGCTCAAGATTTGCTGATAAAGGGCATGTTTGAATTAAACGATTTTGATGCAGCATACGAAGCATCAAGACAAGTGCGTTCGGGTAATAGAATAATGGGCTATCCGCCACAAGTCCAAATTGCCAATAAAATATTAAGAAAACTACTTAATCAGGGTTATGATCCAGCGATTTATGATAGTGCACTATATTTGCTTAATGGCGATAATGGTTTTGCTAAAGATAAGATAATGGCGTTAAATTTATTTGAAAAATCAATGCAAATGTATTCTAATCCCCAATCTGCTTTTGCTGCTGCAATTATCAGAAATGAATCTTTTATACCTACTATTAAGGACAAGCGACGCATTAATGAACTGATTACTTTTGCAATTTTAAATAATGTCAAGGGCGCCATACAATATCAGGAACAATACATAAACAAATAAGTAAGCACAAAGTTTAAAAACTAAAAACTAGTGTGATTGGATATCTACAAATTATGCAAAATAGATTTTGCTCTTTTTTGGAAACGCTTCAAATCAAATTTTGCTACACGCTTCTGCTTAGGTATTCGCCATGTGAGTGGGTTTTTACGTTTGTTTTTGTAGCGTAATTCATAGTGCAAATGTGGGCCAGTTGAACGACCAGTTGAGCCAACATATCCAATCACTTGCCCTCTCCTGACTTTAGACGAGGTTTTGAGACCACGAGCAAATCTAGACAGGTGTGCGTAAACAGTTAAATAATTACTGCCATGTGTAATATAGATGGCCTTACCAAGTGCATTCATTGTTTTGCGATACTTGACGATCCCGTCAGCCGTAGCATGGACAGGTGTGTTATATCTTGCGGCATAATCAACAGCTCTGTGTGGCAACCAAGTTTTTAGGATTGGATGGAAGCGTTTTAGTTGAAACTTGGAGCTGATGCGCTTGTATTTTAAAGGTGCTTTTAAAAATGTAGGATAGAGTGTTTTACCATTTATGTCGTAATAATTAAGGCGCCCATCTTTGCTTATATAAGAAAAAACAGCAATACGCTTTTTGCCGCTAATATATATTAATGCGTTTGGTGCAGAATGCTTTTTGTTAACAACAATAAAACGATCGCCATCTTTTAAGTCCCTGTTAAAGTCAATCTTCCAAGAGAAAATACGCACAATATCATCAATAGTTTTCTGGTTTACACTTGCTTTTTGTGCGTCATATGCGAGTGAGCGAGTGATGTGAATAGTAGAATATTCAAGCGCATTGACATTATTGATGAAAAATAATATAAATATTAAAAAGAGTATATTTCTATACATATCTTTTGATGATTTCATGTGTTGTTTTGCGTGCTATTTTGTCATTGGCAACAATAGCTTCCAACGAAGATGCGTTAGTATGTTGTATTGTACCCAAAGTGTATTGAATAATCTTTGCAATATCTAAAAATGAAATTTGGTTGTTTAAGAAATATTCAACTGCAACCTCATTGGCAGCATTAAGTGTACCCATTGCATTGCCACCTTGTTTGAGTGCTTCAAATGCCTGATTTAAACAAGCAAATTTATTTAAATCAGGCGCATAAAATTCTAGTGGAGAATTGCTGACTAAGTCTAATGATTCAACGCCAGAGAAAATTTTATCGGGATAACTCATCGCATAAGAGATGACTGTGCGCATATCTGGATTGCCAAGTTGTGATAGTGTTGAGCCATCTTCATAATAAACCGAAGAATGAATGATAGATTGTGGATGTATTACCACGTCAATATTTTTAGCTGGTATATTAAATAAATAATGTGCCTCAATTATCTCTAAACCCTTGTTCATCATTGTGGCAGAATCTACTGATATTTTTCGGCCCATTGACCAGTTTGGATGGTCGCAGGCTTCATCAGGGGTAATATTTTGTAGTTTTTCAATTGATGTGTGCAAGAATGGCCCACCACTGGCAGTTAGCTGTATTTTAGTTAACCCCGATTTACCACTTTGCAAGCATTGAAAAATAGCGGAGTGTTCAGAATCTACTGGAATAAGTTCTGCGTTATTGTCACGCACTGTTTGCATAAATAAATCACCTGCTAGCACTAAAGATTCTTTATTAGCAAGCATAATTCGTTTGCCTGCTTTAGCCGCCGATAGACTTGATGCCATGCCAACGCTTCCTACAATAGCTGCCATCACATAATCGGTTTCATTGTGCGCAGCAATTATGTTGAGTGCGTCTATGCCGTGCAAAATTTGAGTCTTGTTACCCACGAATTTTGACAATATTCTAGCCGCTTTCTTATCTACCATCACCACAATATTTGGTTGGAATTTTTCACATAATGTTTGCATTTTTCGCCAATTAGTGTTGGCACTAAGGGCGAAAATATTAAATTTATCAGGATGCAAACTAGCCACTGACAATGTGTTATTGCCAATAGATCCTGTTGCACCTAAAATAGTGATATTTTTCATAAAAATTGCACACCTATTGTAAAAATTGGTGCAGCTGCTAATAGTCCATCAATTCTATCTAAAATACCACCATGCCCAGGCAGAATGTTTCCAGAGTCTTTTACTCCTGCTTCACGTTTGTAAATACTTTCATATAAATCTCCCACTACGGAAAAAATACCAGTAACCAGCGCAAGAAGCAAAAGCCCCCAACTTATTTTATTGTAATAATACATCCACGCACTTGTGATGATTAGCACGCCAATTAACCCACCATAAACCCCTTCAATAGTTTTGCTACCACTTAGACTTGGCGCAAGCTTATGTTTACCAAATAACCTGCCTGAAAAATAAGCAAAACTATCGGCCACTGCTACAATAAGTATTAATAATATTAGCAGTGGTTTATTAGTTTGGTTTAGTATATTTAATGTCAATAAAGGCATGAGCCATAAAATACTATTAATAATATGGAAGGCATAGTAATTTCTTGGTATTTTGTTAGGATAATTGAATACTAAGAATAAGTTCTTAAGCCAAAAAATACCAACGGAAAGAAAGAGGATTATTAAGATTGGTGTAAAGAATAAATTATTATAGAGTAAATTAAAATTATAAAAACTTATAAATATTAAAAAAATCACAACAAAAATAGTAGTAAAAAATTGATAAGTAGGTTTGAGTTTAGTTAATTTAGCAAACTCTTTAAAGCCTATTCCCATTACCGCAACTAAGAATAAAAAAAACCAGTCAGAAGGTGCTTTGAAAATTAATCCAAAAATAAGAGTAACTAATGCAATTGCGGTAATAGTGCGTTGTGTTAACTCATTCATGTCGTGTTCCATAGCGTCTATCACGATGATTAAAATTTTTAATCGCCATGTTTAGTTCATCTGTGCCAAAATCAGGCCACAGTGTGTCTGTAAAATACAGTTCGCTATAAGCAATATTCCAAAGTAAAAAATTACTAATACGTTGTTCGCCACCACTACGAATTAGCAAATCTAGATCATTATTTTTTAATGATAAATATTGTGCAAAGTTTTGTTCATTCAACGCATGAGCATCTATGCCATCGGTAATTACCTGTCTACAAGCACTGACAATGTCCCATCTGCCACCATAATTGGCGGCAATTACTAGAGTTAATCCAGAATTGCTGGATAATATAGCTTGCGCTTCAACTGCTGTTTTTTGCACATCGTCAGGAAATAGCGACATATCGCCAATAATTTTAAGCTGAACATTGTATTTTTTGAGCTTTTTTACCTCTTGTTTAAGCACTCCTAAGAATAACTTAAACAATAAAGCCACCTCCTCCTCGCAGCGATCTTTATTTTCACTACTAAAGGCAAACAACGTAAGTACTTCAACACCGATTATGCCACAATGCTTAACAATGTCTCGTACCACGCTTACTCCTTTTTTATGTCCTGCAATGCGTGGCAATCTGTGTTTTTTTGCCCAACGACTGTTGCCGTCCATAATAATTGCAATGTGTTTAGGAATGTTCATAAATACAAATTTTACAGTAGTTCGGTATAATTCAAAGTTATGAGTTTAGCAAAAAGAATTATTCCTTGCCTTGATGTGCGTGATGGCCGAGTGGTAAAGGGCGTTAAGTTTATGGATATTAAAGATGCAGGTGACCCCGTTGAGGTGGCTAAGCGTTATGATTTAGAAGGTGCCGATGAGATTACTTTTTTAGATATCAATGCGTCACACGAAGGTAGAAATACTACAATACATATGGTTGAGAAAATTGCCAACCAGGTGTTTATTCCTCTAACTGTAGGTGGCGGTATTCGTAGAGCAGAGGATGTGCGTGTAATGTTAAATGCAGGAGCAGACAAGGTTGCTGTTAATTCTGCAGCTATTTCTAATCCATGTTTAATTCATCAACTCAGTAAAGAGTTTGGCTCGCAGTGTATTGTGATTGCTATTGATGCTAAAAAAGTAGCTGAAAGAAAATGGGAAATTTTTACCCATGGTGGGCGTAGAGCTACAGGCATTGATGCTGTTGAATGGGCAATAACAATGACTGAAGGTGAGAACGGCGCTGGTGAAGTGTTGCTTACTTCAATGGATTGTGATGGTGTTAAAACAGGTTTTGATTTAGCGCTTATCAAAGTAGTGACAGATAATGTAGGTGTACCAGTGATTGCTTCTGGCGGTGTGGGTAATCTTGAGCATTTATCCCAGGGTATATTGCAAGGTGGCGCAGATGCAGTATTGGCTGCTAGTATTTTTCATTTTGGCGAGTATAGGATTAAACAAGCGAAAATCGCCATGCAAAAAAATGGTATAGAGGTCAGATTGTAGAGGGTGTTATTATGCTAAATGATGAATATCAAACAATACTTAGAACAAATAGTCTGTTTACAAGTCTTGGTGATTCTAAACTTGATATTATTATTGACAAAGAATATAAAGGTGCTGTAGTGACCATTGTTGACAGAAAGAGTAAGTTTATGTTGGCAAAGCCAGTTAAGAGAAGATGGTTTTATAAATCATTATTCAATTACCAAAACTTTACATTAAACATATCTATACCTTAACGCCAGATAATGGTAAAGAGTTTGCATGTCATTAATATATTACCAAACAATATTTATCATGGGAGAGCTAGGATTACACAAATATACTAATGGCTTACTTAAGTAGGTATTGTATTGTCTAAGCGAATAGTATTTGATAATTTATCACAAAATCAGACCAATAAGACTGCTACTTTATTGAATAATAGGCTAAAAAACCTAGATTATCAAAATATCATAAGCGGTGTTTGATTCATGTATTATTAATGTAACGGAAAGTTGCATTTAGAATTTGAATTCAGGTTATATTGCAAGAATGCTTTCAAAATTTTAACCTAAATCAAAGAATTTTTTACTTTTTACTTTTTGATGTTGACGGTGAATGCTGATACAGGTACATCGCAAAATAATTTATTACAAATATTTTTGTCATTAATGTCAAAGTTAAACAATATTTATAAACAGTGTTATTTGATAATATCGAAATTTGGGTTAATATTCAACTTAAAGGTTCCTGGTGTGATAATGGGGTTGATAATTAATTGATCAAAGGTAATTGTGATAATTTGTCCAAGTTTATTATCTAGTGAAATAGCATACAGCAACCCATCTATAAAGCCAAACTCCACTGGTTGGCTGTGCGTATTTATTGCTAAATACCAATCAATTCCACTTTCGCTATGAGAAAATTTTGGAATATGATTCATAGAACTAGGCTTGTTAATTAGCCAATAAAGCGGTGTTTTAGAAAAGTCCTTATTTTCTTGTAATACAGCCTGCTCAAGTTCGGTATCAATTTGCCACAATTCGCTATTGTTTAATAATAATATTTGTTCGTTTGGCGTTGTCGTGTGCCAGCGTAATTTTTTTTGGTGTTGGAATACAAAATTACCTGACGTGCTACTTATTAATGCAAACTCTTTATTATAAACTGTTTGCAAGAAGTTGCCTTTCAGTGATTTTATTAAGCTGAAAAACTCATAAAACTGGTTATTTTTACCAAGTGTGATATTTGTCCATAGAGCAGCTATTAGAATAAATAATTTAATTTTCATTGATTGGTTCTGGTGCTAATACCTGTCGATTACCTGCACTATTCATACTACTAACAACACCTGCTTCCTCCATATCTTCAATAATACGTGCTGCACGATTGTAGCCAATACGCAAACGTCGTTGTAGGCTTGAAATAGAGGCTCTACGTGTTGAGGTAACAATCTGCACTGATTCATCATACAATTCATCTGTTTCCCCTCCAGAGTCCTTAGTATTTTTATGTGAATCAACAAATTCGCTATTAGAATTAACAATGTTATCTAGGTAATTGGTTTGAGAATGTTCACGTAAAAAGCCAACCACATTTACAATTTCATCATCACTAACAAAAGCACCGTGTACGCGAACCAGGTGTGAAGCGCCTGGCGTCACATAAAGCATATCACCCATGCCTAATAATTGTTCTGCACCACCTTGGTCAAGAACGGTACGAGAATCAATTTTAGAAGTAACTTTAAATGCAATACGAGACGGTATATTGGATTTAATAAGTCCGGTAATTACATCAACACTTGGCCGCTGAGTGGCAATAATTAAATGAATGCCTGCAGCACGTGCTTTTTGTGCGAGACGAATAATAAGCGCTTCTACGCGCTTAGCTTTAGCACGATCTTCTTGTTGTAGTGCGCCTAACATATCGGCGTATTCATCAATTACCAACATAATTAGTGGTAACGGCTCTAGCTCAGTTGCAATTTCGCCTTCCTCAGCAGTTTCTTCTTTAAAAGATGGATCTAGCAATGGCGATCCTATTTTTTTAGCCTTTTCAAGTTTTTCGTTAAAACCTTCGATATTGCGTACAGCAAATTTAGCCAATAGTAAATAACGACGTTCCATTTCATTCACACACCACCATAGAGCAGAGGCTGCTTGATTCATGTCAGTAATGACAGGCGTTAATAGGTGAGGAACATCCTCGTAACAAGATAGTTCAACAATTTTAGGGTCAATCATAATGATGCGCACTTGCTCTGGCGTAGCTTTATATAATACACTTAAAATAATTGAATTTAAGCCAACAGATTTACCCATTCCTGTTGCGCCGGCTACTAATAAGTGTGGCATTTTTATCAAATCTGCAACCACCGTTCGGCCATTAATATCTTTACCAAGAGCCATAGTAAGCATAGAAGATGAATTGGTAAATTTATTAGAAGATAAAACTTCTTTCAGTCTAATCATCTCTCGATGGGCATTTGGAATTTCTAAACCAATAACAGGCTTACCTGGAATGACGTCAACAATACGAACGCTTTCAACCAATAAGGCGCGAGCAAGGTCTTTACTTAGATTCATAATTTGTGACACCTTTACACCAGGTGCTAATGATAGCTCAAACTGTGTAACTACTGGACCTGGTGTGACTGTAGTAACATTAACATCAAAACCAAAGTCCTTGAGTTTAATTTCCACTTGCCCTGACATTTCTTTAATTTCTTTTTCAGAGTAGCCTTTGACATTTTCTTTAATATTGTCAAGTAGTGATAAATCAGGTAAACCTATTAATGTTTTGTTACTAGGCAGATTAGAGGCACTTGTAGTAGCTTTAGCTTCTTTCTTTACTGGCTCTATTTTGTTTATTTTAGCCTTGCTAAATATACTTGTTTTTTCTGTTACCGGCCTTGGCATAGACACGATAATTGCTTCAGACTTGTGCGTTGTTATTTTAAGTTTGGCAAATAAAGTAGCAACGGAAGTAAATATATTTTTCCACAATAGCATACCAGTAATACCGATACTAATCATAATGATGCTAAGATAAATAATAATAGATATTGAGCCAAATAACGCACCAAAGTAACTATGTAATATATTGCCAATATCACCACCCGCAGGGCTATTTCCTGTGGCAAGCTGTGCAAGCAACGCTGAAAGTGAGGCGATCAATACAACCATTGCAATAAATCGAATTATAATTATATTGAGGCTACTCGGTTTTTTTTCAGCATTTTTGTAGATTTTATAACCTAACCAAATTAATGAAATTGGAATTAAATAAGAACTATAACCAAGAAACGACAGACTGATATCACTCAAGTAGGCACCGATGATACCTGCTAAATTTATTATTGGCCTTTCAAGTTTGCTAGATAATGGTGTTTCTGTTGGAGAATGAGATGCAAGAGCAATAAAGAATATCAAGCCCAAGGTGGCAAGTATGATAAAAAATACTTCGCTTCTTATGCGTGAGCGAGGTTGGGGGATATTAGAAACAGTAGGTTTATTATTTTTTTTCAAGGATATGCTCACTTACTTTATAATATTTATTTTAATTTACAAAAGTATTATATAAGGATTGGCATTTAAATGAACAAAAATAAACACTGTAAGGTTTTAATTATTGGCTCTGGTCCTGCGGGGTATTCTGCAGCTATTTATGCAGCTAGAGCTAACCTTCACCCGGTAATTGTTAGTGGCATAGAGCAAGGTGGTCAATTAATGAGCACTACTGAAGTTGATAACTGGCCTGGTGACAATGAGGGTGTGCAAGGACCTGACTTGATGGCGCGTATGCAACAACATGCACAGCGCTTTAAAACTGAAATTATTAATGACACCATTGTTGATGTTGATTTTTCATCTAAACCTTTTAAATTAAATGGTGCTTATACAGCTTATACAGCTGATACTGTGATTATTGCCACAGGCGCAAGTGCGCGTTATTTAGGTTTAGAATCAGAAGAAAGATTCAAAGGTAGGGGTGTGAGTGCTTGTGCAACTTGTGATGGTTTCTTTTATCGTGGGAAAAAAGTTGCTGTGATTGGTGGTGGTAATACTGCAGTAGAAGAAGCATTATTCTTGTCAAATATCGCAAAGCATGTCACTATTGTTCATCGTAGAGAAAAATTTTCTAGTGAAAAGATTTTGTTTGACCAGTTAATTGAGAAATCAAAAACAGGCAATATTTCTATTGAATACAATAATAATCTTGATGAGGTGTTAGGCGACGATATGGGCGTTACAGGATTGAGGTTGAAAAATAATGATGGTAGTATTAAAGAAATAGACGTACATGGTGTATTTATTGCTATTGGACACACACCAAATACTGGTATTTTTGAGGATAGTGTAGAAATGGATCATGGCTATATTAAAGTAAAAAGTGGGACGCAAGGTAGCGTTACTCAGACAAGTATTGAAGGTGTATTTGCAGCTGGAGATGTTGCAGATCATATTTATCGTCAAGCCATTACTTCAGCAGGCTCAGGCTGTATGGCAGCACTTGATGCTGAAAGATTTTTAGGTGAGTAGTTTTAATTATAGGTATAATGTTGTCTTTTCATAAGGCCATATAGCTCAGTTGGTAGAGCAAGGGACTGAAAATCCCTGTGTCCCTAGTTCAATTCTAGGTGTGGCCACCACCATATATAAAAGGCTATCTAACTTTAGATAGCCTTTTTGCTTTTTTAGAAAATCCCACAAAAACCCTACATTGTTAATAATCTCTATTTTTATTTGAAATTTATTTATTATTAAAGAATTCTTTAATATTGGCTGACTTTCTATTTTAATAAAATTAGAATCCATTTGATTCTAGATGGAGATAGTGCAATACAATACTGACATCCTTATACTGTTTAGTGATTCACTTACAAAAAAAAGTATATTAGCATTTGAATAATTACTATAATATAGCGCTTTGCAAGCATGGCGCATTCTAGGTAAAAATGATAAATAAATTAAAAATTATAACTTATGGAACTTTTGATTTGTTGCATATTGGTCATATTAATTTATTAAAAAGATCCAAAACATTGGGACATTATTTAATGGTTGGTTTATCCACTGATGAATTTAATTTATTAAAACATAAGTCAAGTATTTTGTCATTTGAAGATAGAAAAACAATATTAGAGGCTATTAAATATGTTGATTTTGTATTCCAAGAAAATTCTTGGAATCAAAAAATAGATGATATTAAGAAATACAATGCAGATATATTTGTAATGGGCGATGATTGGCAGGGTGAATTTGATTATTTAAAAACAGAATGTCCAGTGAAGTATTTACCTAGAACATCTAAAATTTCTACAACGCTATATAAAAATAAATTGAAAAATGCCAAATAAAATTATTTTATTGTTATTTTGGTTAATTTCTAAGATTATTAAAAGAAATAAAAACTTATGGATTTACGTAGAAGGAAAAAATAATTCGGCCTTGCGCCGTTGTTAAAATATGCAAAAAAATAGACTGTCGCAAACATATATATATTACTCCATTTAAAACTCAAATTAATAAACTAAAAAACGAAGAAATTTTAGCATTCAAACCGTCAAGTTTATTAGGTTGCTATTATATTGTAAGAGCGAAAGTTCATATTACTAGTACTGGTTTAGAAGAGTTAAACAAATATTTAAGTGGTGGCGCTTTAGTAATTAATCTTTTCCACGGCATCCCAATAAAAAAATTGCTATTGCAGAATACAATTACAAAATAAAAAATACTCAAAAATCAACCTTTAGTATAAATAGAAATAATAAAAAATTAAAAAAAATATTCAATAAACAAATATTTTTATGTGCTACCTCAGACCTTACACAGCAATTATTCTCAAATTGTTTTGGAGTTAATAAAAATAAATTTCCAATTGTGGGAGAGCCAAGAAACGATATTCTTTGCACCAAACACACTAATAGGAATTATATTATTAAACATATTGACGCGTCGCTCAAAGAGTTTACTACTATTTTTGCTTATACGCCAACTTGGCGAGATAGACAAATTTGGGACACAGGAATTGATTTTGAAAAAATGAATAGTTTTTTATTGCAATATAATTGTGCCCTTATTATTAGATATCATAATCTTGATAACACTTTTTCAGATTTGAGTGACAATCACTCAAATATTTTTATATCTAATTCTTGCATACAAGAATGGAGTGATGCTTACAATGAACTTGTTGGCATAGATGTGCTAATTTCAGATTACTCATCGCTAATTTATGAATTTTTAATTACAAATAGACCTGTATTGATTTATACACCAGATTATCAAAGTTATAAAAAAATGAGAGGTTTTTTAGTTAAATTTAATACGCACATACCAAGCAAACGCTTAAATAATTACCAAGATTTAGTCAATGCTATGCTTGATGTTATTAATGGTATTTACGATAGAGAAAACTATAATAAAATAAAAAATTTATATCACAAGTATACAGATAATAATTCTTCTAAAAGAGTATATGAACAAATTAGCTCTAACTTAACAACACCTATGATATACAAATAGGAGTCAGAGTATTTTAAATTCACTTTATCGACATAACTTCATTAAATACGCTTGATGATGATCAGTGGTATTTATTAGTAGTAAGGCCTGAGTATTTCATACTATATAGTATGAAAATCAGCTTGTTAAAAAGAGAAATTGGAGATTTTTTAAATCTGAATAGATATTATTAAGTATGCGTAATCTTCTTGAGGCATCTTTTAATTTTACGTATTTTTAGTGCTTATTCCTTCAATTATTTGTGTAAAGCATGCTTTAAAATAGCTTCTTTATTGTATTATCTTTTGCTTATCCATAATACACTGCTTAATGCAGCGTGTTTGGAGGGATATAGTCTTGTTTGTAGGGCTGTAGAGTTTCTTGAATGAGTAAGGTACCCATACGCACAAACTCAATAATTTCGCTTAAATCTTGAGCATTTTGTTCATTCTCTAAAACATCACCATCAAGTTTAGATATCTCACCAAAGTCTTTAATTATTTCCAATACATCTTCATCAGTAGTAGATATTTTTTGCAAGCCTAATCCAACTAAAAAACCTTGACACCATTGAATAAGCGTATCAGCCTGCTCTCTAAGTTTAGAGTTTTCATTAGCAATCAGCAGTTGAAAATTGAGCGTAGTATCATGAAGTTGCAATAGTGTGGTACTGTAAATTTTTGCTAATTGTTCGTGAGCATCTTTTTCATTAACATTATTTAAATTGATATTCACCAAGACTTCATTTAGCCAATTGTCTAATTTAAGTTCAGGCTTAACACAGGCAAAACCACACAAGATCCCATGTGCGCTAGCAATAGTGTCGTCAGTATTTAAGTTATACAGTATGCCTTTAACTTCATCATAGTTAATGAGATCGTTATCCATTACAATATTTTTATTAAGATTTTTCAGCCAAAATTTCCATTACCGCCATACGCACCGCAATACCATTGCTTACTTGTTTAAGAATGATAGATTGCTTGCCATCAGCAATAGAGGAATCAATCTCAACGCCACGATTAATCGGGCCAGGGTGCATCACAATAGCATTTGGCTTCGCTAATGATAGGCGCTTAGGTGTTAAACCATAAATGTCGAAGTATTTTTGTTCATTAGGAATATCGGCTTCTAACATACGTTCTTTTTGCAGGCGTAACACTATCACTACATCACAGTCTCTAATGCCTTCTTCAATATCATCAAGACATTTAAGTGTTACACACTGCTTAGAGTTATATTGCAAGCCAGCCGGTGCAATTAGGCGAATATCTCTCGTACCTAAGGTTTTGAGTGCTTGAATATCAGAGTGTGCTACTCGCGAGTGAACAATATCACCTACAATAGCTACGGATAGATTCTCAAATTTTTGCTTGTGTTGGCGAATGGTCAACATATCTAATAATGCCTGTGTTGGATGGGCGTTAATACCATCACCTGCATTTAAAATAGATACGCCATCGATATTTTCAGCTACATGATGTGGCAAGCCACTTTGTTTATGACGAATAATAAACATATCGATTTGCATTGCTTTGAGCGTGTGCATAGTATCAAGCAGTGATTCGTTTTTCTTGGTGGCTGAATTAGCCAAATCAACATTGATAATATTGGCGCTAGTACGTTTCCCAGCAATTTCAAAAGTATTTCGCGTTCTAGTGGATGCTTCAAAAAATAAGTTAGCAATACTCATATCATCGAGTGCTTTTGACTTTTTGAGATTACCTTGTCCATCTAGTAAGCCATCGGCAACATTTAAAATATGAGTTAAATAATCTTTAGGAAGCCCCTTAAGTCCTAATAAATGGATTAGTTTGCCAGATGAATCTAGTTGAATATTGTTGCTAATCAATTTTCTTTCCATTAAAATACCTGATCATCAAGCCAAGTTTGTAAAATTAATGCCGCAGAAAACTTATCAATATCTTCGCGTTTTGCATTCGGGTGATAATGGTTATATTTTAGTTGCTTTTTGGCGTCATATGATGATAAATATTCATCAATAAATACAGTTTCTATATTGTATCTATCGGCTAGTTTGTATCCAAACGACCTAGCGATAAAGGTCATCTCTTGTTCTTTATTGTTTGCATCAAAAGGAAGCCCAACAATAAATAAATCCACATCGTGTGCGTTTATAATTTTGTTAAATTTCTGAAAATTAGTGGAACCATCTTTGTTATTTTTAACCACACTAATGCCATTGGCTATATGCGTGATGTTATTGGAAATAGCAATACCTGTACGCTTTGTCCCCACATCAAAGCCTAAGTATGTTTTAATGTTCATTTTGCTTCTTTAATTCTTGTAACAACTTATAACCAACGTAACCATCAGTAGCTAAATTGTTTGTACGCTGATAATCATGAGCAGCATTGCGCGTTTTTAAACCTAAAATTCCATCAGGTTTGCCGGAGTTAAAGCCTAATTTATTGAGCGTGACTTGAATATATCTTACATTGTCACGACTGAGTGATGGCTCGTCAATAGATTTAGCAATCAGCACTGGTTGTCCATCAAGACGATCAGACAAATAACCAACAGATAGAGCATAGAGAATTGAACGGTTCCATCTTAGAATGGCATGGAAGTTTCTATAAACTAAAAAAGCTGGACCTTTATATCCCATTGGTACAATTAATGAAGCCTTGGATAATGGTGGTAATGAACTAAGAAGGTCTTTGCCGTCTGCGCGTCTAATCCCCAAAGATTTCCACTCCCTAATGGTTTTTTTTACTTTTAAAGCTGCCAATGAAAAATCAAAATTATCAGGAATTGTTACTTCACGACCCCAGCGTTCACCTTTATGCCAGCCAATATTTTTTAGAAAGTTAGAGCTTGAATAAAAAATATCTTTTTTACTACCCCATAGGTCTAATTTACCGTTTTTGTCTGCATCCACGCCATACTCTGCAACATTGCTTGGCATAAATTGTGTATTGCCCATCGCGCCAGCCCAAGAGCCTTCAGCATTGCTTGGTAATTTTCCTTGATCAATCAGCTTGAGTAAAATTAATAATTCTTTGGTAAAAAACTTGCGTCTGCGTAAATCAAAGCTTAGTGTTGCCAATGAGCGCACAAGATTCATTTTCCCTAAATGCTTACCATAGTTGGTTTCCATTCCCCAAAAAGACACTAAGATTGACGGCTGCACCCCATATTTTTTATAAATTTGTTTTAATAAATGATAGTTTTTTTTAAGTTTAATCTTACCATTTTTTAAGCGGTTATTGCTCACCATTGAGTTTATATAATGCCAAAAATTAAAGGTAAATTCTGCTTGATTACGGTCATGCCGAATAACCATTGGGTTAGGTGTTAACCCATTAAAAACATGGTCTATTGTTGTTTTTGAGATGCCCTGACGAGTTGCCTTGATACGGATATCTGTCAAGAATGTCTTAAAGTTTTGTGAAGTATCGGCGTCAATGGTATCATTCATCTCAGCAAAGATTAACCTTGCTGGAATTATAAAGATAAAGATAAAGAGAAATATGAATCGAAGCATAGCAAAATTATACATTATTAGCATTATTTTGGTGCTTGGTGCTTGTGACATGAGTGAAAAAATAAATATTTTCACTGGTTCCACTATGGGCACCACCTATACGGTAAAAACGATTGGCGGCGATAATGTCTCTCAACAAAAAATTGATAATAGGCTTAAGCAAATAAATCAAATTTTTTCAACTTGGGATGTGAAATCTGAATTATCTATGTTTAATCAACAATCAGCCAATGAGTGGGTTAAGGTCTCTGATGAGTTGTTTTATGTTTTAAAAACAGCTAAAGAAATCTACCGACAAACTGATGGCTATTTTGATCCTGGTATTGGTCGTTTAGTTGATGTGTGGGGTTTTGGTGCTAACAAACGAATGCAAAAGCCAGGCCTAGTCGAAATACGCAGAGCATTTAGAAATAGTTCTATTAATTATTTAATATTCAAAGACGAGAATAGCAAAGCAATTAAAAAAACTAAAGATATTCGTATCGATTTATCAGCAATTGTCAAAGGTTATGGCGTGGATGACGTCGCCAAACTGCTTAACACACAAAATTATTTGGTAGAGATTGGCGGCGAAGTACGGAGTAGTGGAAGTAATAATGGTAGACAATGGATGTTAGGCGTTGAACATCCGAACAAGGCGGCTCCAATCGCCATTACCTTGAATAATCAAGCAATTGCTACTTCTGGTGATTATCGTCATTATTATATCTGGCAAGGTAAGAGATATATGCACATCATTGACCCACATACTGGGCTACCTGCTAACAGTAATTTGGCGTCAGCGAGTGTTATTCACCCGCAAACAATGATAGCAGATGCCTATGCCACAGCCATGGTGGCGATGGGCAGCAAAAAAGCGACTGCGTTAGCGAAACGACTAGAACTGCCAACAATCTTAATTTTGAATCACCAAGCACATTTTAAAGTGATAAAAATCAATTTATGAGGCCATTGGCTGAAAATTTAAGACCACAAGTTTTAGATGAATTCTTCGGGCAATCGCATTTGTTGAATGATACGCATCCACTCAAACACTCGATTGACAACAAGCGCTTGCATTCCATGATTTTGTGGGGGCCATCAGGTACAGGAAAGACTACTTTAGCACACATTATATGCAAGCAAGTTGGTTGGTATTTTATGCAGTTGAATGCAGTATTAGATGGAGTTAAAGAGTTGAGATCTGTAACAGAAAATGCCAAAAAATTTAAAAATATTGGACAGCAAATTGTATTATTCGTTGATGAAATTCATCGCTTTAATAAAGCACAACAAGATGCATTTTTACCACATATTGAATCTGGATTAATTATCTTGATTGGTGCGACAACCCAAAATCCGTCATTTGAGCTGAATTCGGCCTTACTTTCGCGTCTAAGTGTGTATGTATTTAAATCATTGAATAAAGCAGAATTGGCACAAATCTTGCAGCGTGCATTGGCATATGTTAACTTAATGCCAATGGATAAGTTAGCACAAGATGGTATTATTAATGCCAGTGTTGGAGACGCACGACGATTAATTAATATTGTTGAGCAGATTGCATTAGCAAAGTTAGATAATGTGAATGTAGAGTCAGTCGAGCAATTACTTCAAGAAAATATTTCTATTTTTGACAAAGGTGGTGATATCTTTTATCAACAACTTTCCGCCTTTCATAAATCGGTGCGTGGCTCATCACCTGATGGTGCGTTGTACTGGATGGCAAGAATGTTGGTGGCAGGCTGTGAGGCAAAAATAATTGCTAGACGACTATTGGCAATCGCCTCAGAAGACATTGGTAATGCTGATCCCAGAGCGTTAGAAATTACTTTGAATGCTTGGCAAGTATTTGAGCGAGTAGGAGAGAAAGAGGGCAATCGAGCGATCGCACAAGCGGCAGTGTATTGTGCTATTGCGCCTAAATCAAATGCTATTTACAAAGCCTTTAATCAGGCAATGGTACAGGCTAAGAAAACACTAGACTTACCTGTGCCATTGCATTTGTGCAATGCCTCAACGGGGCTAATGAATGATTTGGGCTATGGACAGGGATATCGCTATGCACATAATGAACAAGATGCTGTGGCGAAGGGGCAAACATATTTCCCTGAAGAACTGGGAGAGCAAAGTTATTATGTACCAACTGATCGTGGTTTAGAGATTAAAATAA
This sequence comes from Candidatus Thiodubiliella sp., assembly GCA_029237605.1. Classification (GTDB taxonomy): domain Bacteria; phylum Pseudomonadota; class Gammaproteobacteria; order PS1; family Pseudothioglobaceae; genus Thiodubiliella. The sequence continues at coordinate 548,413 of JAQRGB010000001.1, read as the reverse complement.
ATGAAAAATTAAAACAATTAAGAGGCAGCCACCATAAATAATTATAATGATTTATAATAGTACTAACTTTTTATTTTTAGAGATATTCTATGTAGCGGTAGTTTGTTAATATTTCAAATAAAACAACACAGAAAAATTGAGCACTGGTTAAGCTACGAAGTACCCAAAAATCAAGCTTCACATTACAAACCTAAGGTCTTTTTTAATATTATTATTAAAAAAAAGTGGCTATCAACTGCAAAATTTACCTTGTCACTAATGGCTTAAGGCTTGTAAAATCCTATCATATTTATTTAGAGAGGATTAATAAATGACTTTTTTCCCAACAGTTTTGGCAATTGGTATCGGCGCAACGATTGGCGCGAGTATGCGTTATTATTTAACGTATTTTATGAATACAACTTTTGGGAATGCCTTTTCTTACGGTACTTTAAGTGCAAATGTGATGGGTTCATTTTTAGCAGGTATCTTAGTGGTCATTATCATTGAAAAAGCCGCGCTTAATGAGGTCTATCGTTTAATGTTATTGATTGGTTTAACAGGTTCTTTGACGACAATGTCAACTTTATCTTGGGAGTCGGTAGAGATGATTAGCGCAGGTCATTATCAGCAAGCAGGACTTAATATTTTGTTGAATGTTGTTCTATCCTTATCAGCAGTTGGCATTGGTGTAGTGCTTACGCGGTATGTATTTTTTTCACAATAGCATCAAATAATATACCAGCAATATTAAGATTAAATTGCGTATCTAATTCACGAATGCAGGTTGGACTGGTGACATTAATCTCGGTGATATAATCTCCGATCACATCTAATCCGACAAACATTAATCCTTTGGTTTTTAATGTTGGTGCAATTTGTTCACACAGCCAGTAGTCGCGTTTACTTAATGGTTGCCCAATGCCTAAAGCACCTGCTGCTAAATTGCCTTTAAAGTTGCCTTTTTCAGGAATGCGTGCTAAAGCATAATCAATTGGCTTGCCATCAATTAATAAAATGCGCTTATCACCTTTGACAATCTCAGGTAAAAACTCTTGCGCCATAATTGGGCATTTGCTGTCATTTGTTAAACGTTTTAATATGGTATCTATATTGCCATCACCTGTTTTAAATTTGAAAATATCATACCCACCCATGCCATCTAGTGGTTTGACTACTGCAGTTTTTTGTGCCTTAATAAAAGTTTTGATTTGCACCTGATTGTTGCTCACTAAAGTCTTTGGGATGCAGTGTGAAAAATTTAGTGCAAATAATTTTTCATTAGCATCACGTAAGGATTGTGGCTTATTAACCACTAATACACCTTGTTTTTCCGCCCATTCTAAAAAATAAGTGGCGTAGATATAATTCATATTAAACGGCGGGTCTTTGCGCATCAAAATAACATTAAATTTACTTAATTTTATTATTTGACTAGGTTGTTTTTTAAACCAATGTTTAAGATTATCGGTTACAATGGTTTGTGAAGCGTGCGCGTAAACACCATCTTTATCTGCAAATAGATCATCTATATCAAAGGTATAAATTTCCCACTTGCGATACATAGCCTCGAGCATCATAGCTAGTGAAGAGTCTTTTTTTGGATTTATATTAGCAATATCATCCATCAATACAGCAATTTTCATAGTAGGCATTATATTATATTGTAGAGATCTTTGTGTAAATCAACCCAAAGACAATTTATTTAGTAAAATAATAATCGTCTATACATACCTATATTAAATGATTTAATTGAATAATAATATAACCAATAAGGTTATTATGGGCTATTTAAACAATGAGGGTTATAATTTAACGATTGTTAAAAATAGTCAGCTTACAAAAGCCTTATTGGCTGAGCCGTATTTAACAGTGCTTATTTATCTTTAGAAAATTAAGGCTGTAACCACCATACTAATAGTATATTTGTGCGTTTAAACTTATAAATTATACCTCTCATCCTAAAAAATGACTATTTGTCTATTAATTTAAAAAAAATTGATTATATTTTATAATGAAAATTAATATAACTTTAAAGGATAATAAGAAATGAAAAAAATAATACTCTCTATATTATTGATTCCAAGTTTGTCTTATGCTACAGATATTGAAGTAAACATTAATAATATTAAGCCAATCGTCGGTAAATTGTTCATTGCGCTTGATGTCAAAGATACTTATGATAAAGATGACAAGTCAAATAGCTTTTTTAGTCTTAGGAAAAAAGTACTTGCTTCAAGTCATAAAATTATCATTAGTGATGTGAATCCTGGCACTTATGCGCTTTCTGTTTTTCATGATGTAGATAATAACAATAAACTTAGTACTAATTTTTTTGGTGTGCCAAGTGAAGGCTATGGATTTTCAAACAATGTAGTTGGTAGTTTTAGTATGCCAACTTTTAAAGAGGCCAGTTTTATTATTAATAATAAGCAGAAAATTATTAGTCTTAATGTGGAGTTAGTACGATGAATAGAAGAAAATTTATACAGTCAACTGGGAGCATAGCCTTAAGTAGTTTAGTATTTCCACACTTGTCATTTGCTGAACAAGATGAATGGATAACAGCCTTTAACCAAAACCTTAAAATTAAACCATGGCTTATAGGATGGCAAGGCGTAAATCAAGAAGTTCTACAAACTGGTAAACTTGAAGTTGAGGGAAAAATTCCACAAGATTTGAATGGTTATTTTTATCGCAATGGTCCTACGCAAAATGAAGCCTATGGTAAACGTTACCATCATTGGTTTGATGGCGATGGAATGGTACAAAAATTCCACATTGCTAATGGAAGCATTTCACATTTTGGCAAGATAATTGATACCTATAAATATATGGTTGAGAAACAGCAACAAAAGAGATTGCTCCAAACTTTTGGCACCTATCTACCAAGGCGCATTAGTAACGCAGATCAACTCAATGTCGCAAATATTAGTTTATTGCCATTAAATGAGCGTTTATTTGCTTTGTGGGAAGGGGGGAGCGCTTATGAGATAAACCCTAAAACTTTAAAAACTATAGGCGTTAAATCGTGGTCGTCACAAACCAAAGGCTTGCCATTTGGGGCGCATTATAGACAAGATCAAGATGGCTCAATTTGGAATATTGGTTATGCTAGTTTAAATGATGCTATTGTGTTATGGCATATTGATGGTCATGGTAGGCTTAAACAATTTAAAATTATTCCTATTAAAAATGTACCAATGGTGCATGATTTCATGATAACTAAAAAATATTTAGTTTTATTACTACCACCCTTTCGTTTTAACAAAACTAAATTTATGAATAAGCATAGTTTTTTAGATGCTCATTATTTTGATGAGAATCAATCAACAATTGTTTGGCTGATTGATAAAAATACTTTAAATATCCAAAAAACTTTTGAATTGCCAGCACAATTTGTCTTTCATTTTACTAATGCTTATGAGCAAAGTAGCGAGGTAATTTTTGAATCTATGCGTTACCATGATTCTGGTATTTTTAATGTACTTAGTGAAATAATGCGCGGTAAAGAAAAAAAATTTACAGGTGTATATCCATATAGAGTGCGACTTAATTTAGAAAAAAATACAGCAACTGAAGAAAAGCTCAGTAACGTTTACAACGAGTTTCCAAGTATTAACACCAATGAGATAGGGTTAACGCATACACAAGTAGTTTCATTACAACAACGAAATGACCTTTTTTTTAATTCTGTAGCTATAAGCAACTATCAAACAGGCAAATCACAATATTTTTCTTATGCCGAGCAGTTAGCAGAAGAACATTTATTAATTAAAGATTCACGTGGCAATAACTGGATAGTCGGTACAACTTTAGATTATATGGAGAAATGCACTAAAGTCAATATTTTTAATGCTAATTTATTGAATGATGGGCCTGTAGCTGTGGCAAAATTACCTTATATTTTACCCTTAGGACTTCATGGAAAATTTATTAATACATAAGCAAAATACAATATTTATGGTTATTTATCTATGCAAAAGAGATTTTTAATATCATTATTTATTACGCTTATCTTTAATACACTAATTGCAGTATTGTTATTTTTATTATTTTTGGATATTAAGTTTAGTGTCTTATTATTTATTTCACACAGTATTGGGCTTAGCGTTTTAGGGGCTAATTTTTTAATACCATTTGAACAGTATTTAAATAGTATCGTCAAAATTGTTTTGTATTCTTTGATGGGTATATTATTTGGTTTAATTATTATATTTATCGTCCATCATTTTATTATTAACATAGATTTAACTTATTTAGTCGTTTACCCTGCTTTATTTTTTAGTGTAGTTGCCATTCTAATGTTTTGGCTATATTTTAGTCGTTTAGACAATCAAGAAGCACTGGATAAAATTAAAAGAAAATTAAATATTGGTCATAAGAAATTGCATTGGATTAAAGCAGCCGATAGCAAAGGTAATGTATTTTTACTTAATGTAAAAGAGATTATATATTTTCAAGCACAACAAAAGTATACTTGTATTTATAGCAAAGATAAGGAATATTTAATTTCCACCGGAATTAAAATCCTAAGTATACAATTAGATGTTAATTATTTTTGGCAAATCCATCGTAGCAGTATTATTAATATAAATTTTATCAGTAAAGTTTCTAAAAATGAACAAGGCAAATTAATGGTTTATTTGTCTAACAACCAAGCGCTTCCTATTAGTCGTAATTACCTCCATTTGTTTAAAAGAATGTAAATGTTCATTAACAGCTTTATAGCCTTATAAGCCATACCTTATTATTATCTTTGTAATGTTTTAGTTCTTGCACATATTGGTAAATTTTTATATAAGGACAAGACTTGCAAAATGCCACAAAATATGTGCTCAATGTAGTGCTGAGTATTTAGAAAAGTTATGCTTACTGATAATTGTCAATATTTTTATAAATAGAGATCTTGTGGGTAGGTAATGCAACCAAAGTCTGGGGCTGCTACTTCTGCAGATGACAGATACACATATGCATTATCACCTAGGCGATTTGGAAAGTTGCGTGTTGAGGTATGGGCTACGGTGGTGTTAGATTTAACGCGTGCCTGATATGCACGCGGCATTTATACATTCAGGTAGAGGAGATTTTACTGTTTCAGCATCACCATTATCTGAAATTGCTTATCGATTAGCAAGAACAGGTGCAGGCCTAGCAGCTGATATTGCCGCTAAGAATAAAATGGTTGCTACTAAATTTGGTATCTCAGATGTTAACTTTGTTAAAACCATTCCAACTGAGCTTAATGACAAAAGAGCTAATAATGATAATGCAGGTAAGTTTGGTTTAATACTAGCAGCTGTATCACAAATGATGGAGTCTGATTCTAGTATTAGCATTAATACTTTAATTAATTACTTAACTCAAGATGATGAAGTTTTAGCTTATAAATTAATAACAGCCATGAATGAATGTAGTACTGGTAGTGAAGGTGCTGATGATGGAGTAGCTTGTAGTGGTACTGGTAACTTAGGTGCTGCATTTTCATCAACTGGTGAAGGCTCAATTAAAGGCAACTTTGCTATTGCCTTAATCAGTTTTTATGATGGCACTAATACAGTGCCAAGTATACAAGACTATATTGATGCTGGAGTTAGTGGTGTAACGATTGATAATTTAGCAGAAGTTAATGCTGTAGTTGCAAAAGCAACACCAGCTAATTCTAATACTGCTGCTAAAATCCAAACCTTAGTAAATAGTGCTGCAGGTGAGCCATCTGTTGCGGCGTCAACACTAAGTGCATCTCCAACCACTGTAGTTGCTGATGGCAAGGCATTATCAACTATTACCTTACAAGCTAAGGATAAAGATAGAAAGAATATAATTACTGGTGGCTTAAATGTTACTATGACAACAACAGGCGATGCTACTCTAGGCGATGTTAGTGATGGTACTTACACAGCAACTATTACTAATACTAAAGCTGAGAGCGTTACTATTACTGCTAGCATTGCTGGAGAAGACGTAGTCAGTACAGTTACAGTGAGTTTTATGCCAGGTGAAGTGTCACTTACAAAATCAACACTAAGTGCATCTCCAACTAGTGTAGTTGCTGATGGCCAAACATTGTCAACAATTACCTTGCAAGCCAAAGACTTGCAAGGTAATAATCTAGTTACTGGTGATGCGCGTATTAGGCTGAGGGATTTCTCAGGGGGTTTTTTAGTAATTTAAGCGAGTTTACTTATACTAGAGGCGGTAGTTACACAGCAACATTTATTAATGTAATTTTTACAGAAGCATATTAGCCCGCTTAACACTAGGCTAATTAAAATCTTAAATTCTTTTCGCTCCGAAAAAATAAGCTCTGCTCTTTAATTTTTCAGGTGTGAAATTATGATTATGGTTTGATGTATTACAAACTACTAGTATTTTGTAAGACTTGAGATTTTATTACTTTCAAAATTTAATAAAATTTTTCAAGATAATTAAAAAATTGCAATTTTTTTTAAAGAAGTGCAAAAATAATCATGAGTTATCCACATGCAAAATCGCTGATTTTTCTCCTTTATTATTTTTATAGGGATTTTTAGCCCTTGCTATGTAAGGGCTGTAGCGTTTAAAAGTAACACTTTTGACTACTTATGTTTTTTTTAAAAAGATGTTACTTTTATATTAGTAACATAATATATAAAATTATGGTGGTTTGTTTAGTGATGAAAACAAACAGGCTTTAATAAATCAAGCTAAAGCAAAAAGGAAAGCGTTAGCAAAAGCCAGTGCGTTGACTCATTATAAAAAAATAGGCATTAAATAATATTAAATCGTAAATCTGCTTTTAAGCATCTCATTTATTAAAATTCTTGTTCTTTAGAATTTAATAATGTGAGTGCTAGAATATCTCAACATAAAAGAAACAAAAGCACTTAACACTAAACTACACAAAAAAAGTAAACATTGACAACTGTAAAAATAGGCTCTTGTTCTTTCTTTCTTTCTTTAATTATATTTATTTTATTTCCGACTATGCAAAAGTCAAAACAAAGGTATTTTCCGATTTTTTACTTTTATCCCCGCGACCATTTTTAAGGGTCTAGGGTAAAAAAACGGAATAACTTAAACTTTTACACAATCAGAATAAAATTATTTTTGAATAAAGTTTATTGAAGTTTTAATATCAATTTTTTCTAAAAATAAGGCGTTTTTTTCACTTTTTAGCCAAGTGTTTTGGCGTTTACATAATTGACGAGTGGCAATAATGGCTTTTTCTATCATAGTTGTCTTATTAATCTCATTATTGAGATATTGCCATGCTTGACGGTAACCGACACATCGGATGGATGGTAGATTTTTGTGTAAATTTAAATTTTTCTTTAGGTTTTTTACTTCTTCTAAAAAACCATTTCTCATCATTAATAAAAAGCGTTCCTCAATGTGCTTATGTAGTTCTAATCGCTCAGGTACTAGGATGATTTTTTTAATTGGATAGCCGATACTAGACTGTTTATTACCTTGTAGTTTGCTTAGAGTTTTACCACTGAGTTCGAATACTTCTAATGCACGGATGATGCGTTGTGAATCGTTTGGGTGAATACGATTTGCAGCTTGGGGATCAATTTGTTTCAAATTTCTGTGTAGCGCAGTAGAACCTTTGTCTTTGAGTAGTTGATTGAATTTTTCTTTAGATTTTATGGTAGATTCTGGTAACTTAGAGAGTCCGTGTTCAAGAGCGTTAAAATAGAATGAAGTGCCGCCGACCAAGATTGGCATTTTACCATTTTTAAAAGCTTTTGCAATTTGCTCATTGGCATCATGTACAAAATTAAAGGCTGAGTAAGAATTTTCTGGACTGCAGATATCAATTAAATGATGTGGATATTTTTTTAGAATTGTTTTATTTGGCTTGGCAGTACCAATATCCATGCCTTTATAGATGAGTGCAGAATCAACACTAATGATACTTGTTTTTAATTTATCTGATAGCTGAATAGCCATATCAGTCTTGCCAGAGGCGGTAGGACCCATTAGAAATACCACAGTTCGGCTTGGTGTTTGTGACATAAAGCTAGTTGTACTTATTAAGTATTATTGCATTGTTATATTATTACATTATAATGTAGAGCTCGAATAAAAGCCCTATAGAATAAATAATGTTTACAATTGAAAATAGAACAACAGGAAGAAGCTTTAGAACAGATGGTTGCAACGTTATTTTGGATGATGCACTTATTCATGGGTTGAATTTCCCGTATGGTTGCCGAAAAGGTTTTTGTGGAAAATGTAAGGCAATGATTATTGAAGGTGAAGTGGCTTACGAAGACGATATTCCGAATGGTATTACTTCAGAAGAAGCAAGCGATGGTATGGCGCTGTTGTGCCAATGTTGTGCTAAGTCTAATGTGGAGTTGGTTATTGATGAATTGAGCAGTGTGGCAGACACTGAAGTAAAAATGTTATCTTGTAAAGTGCAAAGTATTAAACATCTTAATCACGATGTGATGCAGGTATTTTTAAAAATTCTAAATGATGAGTCTTTGCGATATTTAGCGGGGCAGTATATTGATTTAATTCACCATGATTTTGAGCCTAGGGCATTTTCTATTGCTAATGCCCCCAACAATGATGGTTTGATAGAGCTGCATATACGTTTGATTGAAGGTGGAAAATTTACCAATTTTGTTTTTAATCAATTAAAAGAAAATTCACTGCTTCGCTTAGAAGGCCCTAAAGGTGATTTCTTTTTTAGAGAAGACAGTAAAAAGCCTGTTATTTTAATGGCTGGTGGTACAGGGTTTGCACCTATTAAATCTATTGTTGAGCATGCGATTGTTACTAAACTTAACCGAACGATCTATATTTATTGGGGTGTTCGTGATGAGATAGATTTATATATGGATTTACCTATACAGTGGGTTAATAAAAACTATAACATTTGTTTTATTCCAGTGTTGTCACGTCCAAATGAAAATTGGAATGGAAGGAAAGGCCTTGTGCATAAAAGTATATTAGAAGATTTTGATGATTTAACGGGATATGAAATTTATGCCTGTGGTCCTCCAAAAATGGTGGAGTCTGCGGCTAAAAGTTTTGTAGAGCAAGGCATGATCCAAGATAATTTCTTTTCAGATGCCTTTGTTTTTGCCTTTACAGAAAAAAAGCAATGAATGATATGCAGACATATTTGACTGAGCAACTCACCATAGCGCTTACTCCATCACATCTTGAAGTAATCAATCAATCAAGCAATCATTCTGGTCCTGCGACTCAGTCACATTTTAAATTAGTAGTAGTGAGCGATGATTTTATTGATCTTAAATTGATTGATAGACATCGATTTATCAATCAATTATTTAAAGAAGAATTAAGTCACATTCATGCTTTGTCTATGCACACTTACACACAAGATGAATGGAAAATAAAGAGAGTCGCACCAGATTCTCCGAAGTGTGCAGGGGGCTAAGATCTTAAGGCTCATCTTATTTATTTCATTTTTTTTATTAAGCTTTAGTTTTGCTATAAGTGATGTTAAGACAATATCTACGCAGTCTTCTACGACAGTCCATCAAAAGTCACCGACACAGTTAAGTAAAAATAATTTATGGAAGCGTATTTCTAAGGGGAATACACTAAAACCTCGTTCTTATAAAGATTTATATTGGCACATTGATTGGTTTAAGAAAAATCCTGATTATTTAATGCGAGTTACTAAACGTGCTGAGCCTTATTTGTATTTAGTAGTTCAAGAAATAGAGAAAGCAGGATTGCCAATTGAATTGGCGCTATTGCCAATTGTTGAGTCAGCGTATTATCCATTTTCTTATTCACATGGTACGGCTTCTGGTTTATGGCAGTTTATTCCTAGCACGGGAAAACTTTATGGTCTAAGACAAAATTATTGGGTGGATGAGCGTCGTAGTGTAATTCATTCAACTCGTGCAGCAGTTGCTTATTTGAAAAATCTATATAAGTTATTTAATGGCGATTGGCTATTGGCGATTGCCAGTTATAATTCTGGACCAGGTAGGGTACAAAAGGCAGTTGCTAGGAATAAAATTAAAGGTATGAAGGCAAATTTTTGGAATATCTCTCTACCTAGAGAAACCAAAGGCTATGTACCAAGATTATTGGCAGTGATGGAACTGATTAAAAACCCACATAAATACGGACAAACTATTACACCTGTTGTAGATGAGGCAAAACTTGAATCGATATATATATATTCACAACTGGATTTATCGCTAATTTCTCAGTGGACTGGCTTAAGTTTAGAGGATATTTATACGCTTAATCCTGATTTAAATCGTTGGGCAACAAATACCTCTATTTATGAGTTATTATTGCCAATTGAAAAAATATCAGAGTTTAAAAAAGCGCATGCTGCTTACCCAAAAAAAAGGCAGTTGAATTATAAATATTATGCGGTTAAGTTTGGCGATAGTCTAGATAAGTTGGCGAAAAAATTCAATTCATCAGTGGCTTATATTAAGAGTATTAATAATATAAAAAATTTGAAAATTAAATACGGGGAAAAAATTATTATCCCCATTCCTAAGAAAATCAAAAACTATTATTCATTATCTGAAGACCAGCGTACAAAACAGCGATTAAATAGCCAAAAACATGGTAAAAAAATCATTCATAAAGTTGTTAAAGGTGAGAATTTGTGGCTGATATCTAATAGTTATAATGTACCTATTGAGAGTATTGTTAAATGGAATGATTTAATCAATATCACGAAAGGTTTACAAATTGGGAAAAAATTAATAATTTGGAAAGTACCAAAAATTAAGGCATCAAAGCTAAAAAATCTTACTAAAATTGGTGTAAATGTTAAAAGAACAATAATTTATCGTGTTAGGAGTGGCGATAATTTATCTATGATTGCACATAAATTCGGTGTGCGTGTGTCACAGTTACGCAAGTGGAATAAATTGCCTGTTAAAAAGCCATTGAAAATTGGTAAAAAACTTAAAATTATTAAATCTATTGTAAAAAAATGAACCAATTGCCTATTAATAAAATTTTTGTAGCTGGTTTTGCATTTGCTATAGTGCATTGGAAAAAGATTGTAGAGATTTCTATTATTCCAGTGTTATTTTTCCTGCCATTATTAATGTTAATGCCAGAATTAATGACATTAGTGGAGCAAATGTTTGTTAACAAGTTATTTGAGTCAGTTACTTTGCCAGAAAATATAGGCATTTATAGTGTCTTATTTTTATACGGCATTATTTCTTTGTATATTAATCTATATCGCTTGGTTGTTCTAGGCGGGGAATCGGTAAGTATTTTTCCAGTTTTAGATTTTACTAAGATTGTACGATTTATTGCTTTAACATTACTAGTTGGCTTTGTTAATATAGTGCCACTTATTCTAAATAATTCATTATGGCTATCATTGCTAATGTCTTTTTTGGTGGTGCCAATCACACTTAATTTTGTCAATATCGCTATCGGTAATCCTTTAAAATATCGTTGGGGTTTGTCGTTTCCTACACATATGAATTTGTTCTTTTTACAAGTAATCGTGCCCAGGTTAATTATTTTTATGTTTGTATATTTACCCAGTATTATTGGCTTAAATATAGGCATGAAATGGATGGTAATGGTGTTAACATTTTATTGGGGCTCAATTACATTGGCGTTGTGTTATCAGTTGATTAATACTAGTGATACTTAATTGCAAAACCCTTGGGATAGCGCATATCAAAGTTTGAGTACTGAAGTTTGGTTTTTTTGATTTTTGTTTTAAGTTTTTTGTAAGATTTTAGAAATCTTTGTAATCGTTTGTGTTTTTGTTGATAGCCTAAAACTACTTTGATATCTGGCTTGAATGTAAGTTTATCAATGTGCGTTCTAGAGAATGATTTGATTAACATTTCTCCAGCTTCTTCTTGATAGCTTTGATAGTCTTTATAAAACTGCATAATGATTTCTTGCCCTGCTTTAGAACGTGCTAATGGTGTTTTAGATGCAATGATTTTTTGAGGAACAAACAATTCACCGTTATTGGATATATAGCCCATACAATTAGGTTCTTTGTTATTCTTACAGGCTATGTTTTCCCAACGCATTGCGATTTGTTGAGATTCAATCTTAATTTTAATATCGTTAGAAGGCCATTTGTCAGTAACGTGTGCTTTAGCAACCCATGGTTGAAATTCCAACATTTCCTTAATTTTGTTTTTATCAAATTGATATTTATTGTAAATTAGCGAGTGGATATTTTTTTCCAATACTATTTGTGCAATTGGTAATTTATCATCAATTTCCCATTTAATTTCTGCTTTTAAAAAACTACCTTCCATAATTTTTAACACATTCCATATAATAAGACATACAATGCTAAAAACAGCGAAACTTATAGCAAACGGCTTTATTTTTGCCTTCAGTGTCTTTGTGCGTTTGTTGAGCCTAGATTTGCGTTTTTTAACCATTAAGAATCATGTATTAGGCATAATTTTCTCATATTTTTGTCTAAATTATATTTAATGTAGTGGTCTTGCTAAGAATAGCTAACACCAGTCCGTTAAAATTTAATCCAAATGCTTTGGCCGCCATTGGCATTAACGAGTGAGAAGTCATGCCAGGTATGGTATTAATTTCCAATAAATAAGGCGTATTGTTTTTATCTAAAATTAAATCAATACGCCCCCAAGTTTTCGCACCCATCACATTGAATGCTTGTATGGCTATTTCTTGCAAATATTCTTCATCTATATTTGAGAGACCACATGGGCATAAATACTGAGTTGCATTGGAAATATATTTAGATTCATAATCATAAAACACACGGTCTGTTTTAATCTGAATGACCGGCAACGGTTCTCCATTGAGAATTGAAACGGTATATTCATTGCCCTCTATCCATTGTTCTATTAACACGTCATTATCATATTTAAATGCTAATTCCAAAGCATGTTTTAGCTGAAAACTATACTCGACCTTACTAATACCAACACTTGATCCTTCTGATGCTGGCTTTATCACCCAAGGTAGTGGAAAGTTAATTTCAGGTATTGCTACTCCAGTATGAACAACAACCCAAGGAGATAGCTTTAAATCGTATTTACTCCAAATGTCTTTGGTTTTGGCTTTGCACATGCATTGTTCAGATACGTATGCATTTGATCCTGTGTAAGCGATATTACGTTGCTCAAGTTGTCTTTGAATATAACCATCTTCACCACCACGGCCATGTAACATAATAAAAGCTTTATCAAAATTTTGTGCCCAAAGATTGCTAAGATTATCGCCTAACCAATCAAATTTAAAGCAATCAATATTTTGATTTTTCAAGGACCTATAAACAGATTCACCACTACTTAAGGAGATATCTCTTTCTGCTGAATTGCCACCCATTAATACTGCTATCATATTACCACCACTTCAGTTTCTAGATTAATATAAAATTTAAAATAAACAGTTTGCTGAATATGCTTAATAAGGTTTTCAATATCATTTGCATTGGCATATCCTTGATTAATAATAAAGTTTGCGTGTTTAGTAGATACGCAAGCACCACCAATACAAAAACCTTTTAAACCACTATCTTCAATGAGTTTTGCAGCAAAATTATTAAGTGGGTTTTTAAATACACTGCCACAACTTGCTTGTCCAATTGGTTGACAATTGTTACGCTTCTTTAATAAAGATTTAATGTCTTGTTGTTTATCAGTTTGTAAAAATTTTAAACTTACTCCAATAAAATATTCATCATCATGTAGTGGTACTACTTTTCTGTAAGAAACGTCAAATTCATTGACACTACGCTTAAATATTTCACCAGAAGTATTAATAGTGGTAATGGATTCAACTAAAGACCAAATATTAAAACCAAATGCACCTGCATTCATTGCCAATGCGCCGCCGACATTACCTGGGATAGCACTCAAGAATTCAGCACCATTTAATCCGCTGGATTCACAAAAACGAGATAGTTTTGCCAATGTTACGCCTGCATCTGCTTGAATGATGCTGTTTTTAACATTTAATTGGTTGAGCTGTATAAGTTTGATGACAACCCCTGTAAAACCTCTATCACGCACTAGTAAGTTACTTCCCAATCCTAACATTAATATAGGTTTTTGGTTATTTTTTAAAAAGTAAGATAACTCATTAAGTGTATTAGGTGTAAAAAAATATTGCGCAATACCACCTGCTCTGAATGAGCAGTGTTTGCTCATTGGTTCGTTATAAGTTAGCATATTGCCTAATAATAGGTTTAACCAAAGTATGAATATCACCAGCACCAAGAGTTAACACAATATCGTCACCTTTAATAGTATTTGGTAATACTTCAAGGGCTTCTTTGGTGTCCTTAACCACAATTGGATTAAGTGCGTAGTGTTGGCGAATACTGTTTGCCAGTGAACTAGAATTAATATTAGAGATTGGACTTTCATTAGCAGGATAAATCTCAAGTAATATAAGTGTATCTGCTTTAGATAGGGCAAAAGAAAAAGCATCAAACAAAGCTAATGTTCTTGAATAACGATGTGGCTGGAAAATTACCACTAAATGTTTATTTTTATAAGTGTCCCTTAAGCTTTCAAAAACTGCCAAAATTTCGTTTGGATGGTGCCCATAATCATCATATAAAGATATTCTATGATTATTCATAATAAGTTCGCCATGATACTCAAGTCGTCGCGCAACGCCAGTAAAACTTTTTAGCGCATTTTGAATAATATCAATGCTAATATCTAACTCACAAGCTACGCCAATAGCTGCTAAGGTATTGAGGATATTATGCCTTCCTATATTATTAAGTTCAATTTTAAAAGATTGCCCTTTAGGTGTATAAACAACTTCAAAATGCATTTGCCTATCAGATTGACTAACGTTGATTGCTTGAATATCAACTCCATCAGAAAAACCATAAGTTATCAAAGGGCGGTGAATACTATTAAGTATGTCTTTTACGCCATCATCATCTGCGCATAATACGCAGGTACCGTAAAATGGTAAGTTGGAGGTAAAATTAATAAAAGCATTAGTGAGCTTCTTGTAATCATTGTCATAAGTGCTCATATGTTCTTGGTCAATATTGGTGATGACACTGAGCATGGGCTGTAATAACAAAAAAGACGCATCAGACTCGTCTGCTTCAGCCACCAAATAATAACTATCACCGAGTTTTGCGTTGATACCACTGGAATTTAGAATACCACCGATAATATAAGTTGGGTCAAGTTTAGCGGTATTTAAAATATGAGTAATTAAACTAGTGGTAGTAGTTTTCCCATGAGTGCCTGCAATAGCAATGCCAAAGCGAAAGCGCATAATTTCAGCTAACATTTCTGCCCTAGGTACAACTGGAATATTGTCCTTTCGTGCTTTATTAAGTTCTGAATTTTTCTGGTTAATTGCACTGGAAATTACCACGGCATCAACGCCTTTTATATTATTTTGATGATGATTATAAAAAATTTGGCAGCCTAATTTTTGCAAGCGCTCAGTAATAGGACTTTGAATTAAATCTGAACCTGAAATTTGATAACCAAGGTTACACAGTACTTCTGCAATGCCGCTCATACCAGAGCCACCAATACCAATAAAATGGATTTTTTTAATTCTAGAGCTAAAGGTAAGAAGCAAATTATTCATATTTATATAAAGGTTTTTATGAAGCAGATTTACGCGATACAGTGATAATAGTAAGCACTTGAATACCATTGCCTTTACCAAAAGAACTTAGACCTTCGCCTGTGGTTGCAGTGATGCCAATATCTCCAATTTTGATACTACTTAAATTAGCGATATTAGATTTTAGCTGCTCTATTTTTGGTGAAATTTTAGGTGTTAGGCATTCGATAGAAATAGCAATATGTTCAATTTGCCAATCATTCAAATCTTTAAGTGCAAGTTTTAGATATTCAACACTATCGGTGACGCCTTGCTGACAAAGCTCATCAGCCTTATCTCCAAGAATATTCTTACCAGTTACTGAAGAAATGGCATTGGTAATTGAATGCAGAATAACATCTGCATCGCTATTACCTTTTAATCCATGAGGATGATCAAACTCAATACCACCTAAAATCAATGGCTTATTGCTCTCATTATCAAAAGTGTGTGAATCTTGTCCAATCCCAGTTTTAATCTTCATTGTGTCCTAGATAAAAGTTTGCTAGCATTAAGTCTTCTGCTGTGGTAATTTTTATATTACTTTTGCTTGCTCTAACTAAGACAGATTTTAAGCCTAAATACTCAATACTATTTGCTTCGTCTGTAATTGTTAGATTATTTTGCACCACATTTTCTAATGCTTCGGATAATACAGAAAAACGATACATTTGTGGAGTTTGTGCTTGCCAAAGTAGTGATCTATCTAAAGTATTTTCTACGATATTGTGGTGGGATTTTTTAATAGTATCTACTATTTTTGTAGCCAATAATCCACCAACTACGTGGTTTTTAAGTTGATTGATTAGATTTATTACTTCATTTGCTTTAACACAAGGCCTGACGGCATCGTGTACTAATACCCAGTCATTATCTTTAGCAAAAGGACGCAATGCATTTAGTGCTGAAATAACAGAGTGAAAGCGCTTTTTACCACCAACAGCAGTTGCTAGTAGTTTGTTATGATTGGCAAATGTTGAATTTTTAAACTCTGTGTCATTTTTAGCAATAGCAACTATACATCCATTGATTTTTTCGATATTTAATAATATTTTAAGTGTCTGATCAAGCACACTCAAGCCATTTTCTAATTTAAGATATTGCTTTGGTTGTTTGAGCTTCATACGAGAGCCAATACCACTAGCAGGAATAATAAGAAAATATTGATTAGCCATATCTAAGTATATATCTTAATGTGTATTTATAATTATTTTATATGAGTTTTTAAAATTATATAATTTAAATAAATAGTTACTTAAATTTGCTGGATTATTAACATAATTAAGAAATTTAAAAAAAATTATTTTTTAGGGTTTTGGAAAAATAGCCGTATGCTTTATAAAGTTATTTGATATATGTAAATTTTTTTGTTGTCAATAATTATCAGGACCCTTAAAATGATTTTTTAATTATTCACTAATTTGATAATAGTGTTCGCCTTTTTTAATTAAGCCAAAGCGATAACGAGCCTGGGATTCTAATAACTCATTATCGTCCGCATTTGTCGCTTTTAATTCAATATTTTTTATTTTATTTTGTTGTCTTAATAATTGATTATTGTATTTATCTTTGTCAATAATTGTTTGTTTTTCCATTAATGAAAATGGAAATTTATTAGTAGATAAATTTTGATAAAATAAAATTATTAGTATAAAAATAAGAATAATGGTAAGCCAGTATTGAAAAATAAAATTTTTCATGATTAATTTTTTATTAATAGTGTGTTTGAAAATTTATCATTTAAAGCAAGATTGTCGTTATTAAATAACTGATAAACAAACCCAATTCCAAGAGATAAAACACATACAATAGATAAAATAAAGCGAATAAATGCTTGCTTATGCGTGATACGTTCTCCATTATTTCTCTGTATGTGAAACTTCCAGGTTTTCATGCCAAGCGTTTGACCGCCTTTGACCCACGACCAAGTAAAGTAAAAATAATTAGTGAGTAAATATATAAAAAATATAAAAATATTAGTTTGTGCTTGTTTTTCAAAAAATATTATAATAATAATACCAATAATAAAAAATGCCAAGGAGAGAACTAAAAATATATCATATATAATAGCGCCTAATCTACGTAGTAAAGAGATATTTGATTTCATTGCAGTAATAGAGTTGGGTTGACGGCAGCACCATTAAGAAAAATACCCCAATGTAGGTGTGGGCCAGTGGCACGACCACTTTTACCAACCGTGCCAATAATCTCACCTTGTTTGACTAATTGACCTTGCTTAACCAAATTTTTATTAAGATGAATATACACGCTAATTAGCCCTTGCCCATGGTCTAAAAATATTGTATTTCCGTTAAAAAAATAATTGCCAGTTAAAAGCACTTTGCCATTAGCTGGTGCCTTAACCGCTGTACCAATGCTGCCTGCATAATCCAATCCAGTATGTGGTCTGCGTGCAGCGCCGTTATAAAATCGTTTGACGCCAAACATACCAGTGGTAATGCCATCAATAGGGCGGGTAAACATGCCATTAGACAAGCGTTGAGCAGAAAAAGTCATTCTTGGTTTCGACAATACTGGGCGCTCATTTTTGATACGCTTCATATGTATATTTATTGGATTAATGTATTTTTTATTTTTATCTTTTAGTGTGATGTATTGTTCTTTATAAGCGTATTTTTTAACCTCAATTTCAAAAATTCGACTAGAAAAATCTTTTACAGTTATGGATTTTTTTCCAAGTTTTTCCATTAGTGGAATACCAAGCAATGCTTGCCAATGGTTGTTTTTAATGTGCTGAACATACAGTGGAACTGTGCGGTAGAATGCTTTTGGGTTAGTGTATTTGGTTTCAAAATCAATCACTGCAATACCGCCAGGAATTGCAGTATTTTTAATTGGAATGTTTGCCAATATCATACTTGGAAATAGTAGTAATAATAGGTTAATTTTTTTCAATATTCTCAACCTTAGAATAAATTTTACCATCGCTTAATTGTGTAGTAATTAGTTCACCTATTTTAACCTTAGTTATAGAGCTGAGTACTTTAGTGTCTTTAAGCATAGAAATGCTATAACCACGAGAAATAGTGTTCAATGGCGAGAGATGATTGAGTCCTACGATATGTATAGAGAGTTTATTTTTATGGTGTTTGATATCGCTACGCATTGATTTTTCTAAATCATGAATTACGATTGATAGGTTTAAACGTTGTTTATTGATAGTGCGTTGAATATTGTTGTATAATTGCATTTTTACTAATTTATTGAGTTCTTTTTTGTGCATAATGCTAATACTTGGCGAGTGTTGTTTTAATCGTTCAAATAAGGTGTTAAGTTTGCTTTGATTTAGATGAAGCGCTGTTCTTGCATAATAATTTAGATTTGAATGCAATCCATCTAGCTTTTGAGAAAATATATTTAGTTGCTGATTAGGCTTTGGTATTCTTAAATTTAATTGCTTTAATTGATATTTATAATTATTTAAAGTTTGCTGTATTTTCTGTAATAAATTAATGTGTAGCTTACTAAGTTCAGTCAATAATTCTAACTTATCTGGTGTTGCTATTATTGCAGCGGCACTTGGTGTTGGCGCACGCTTGTCTGCGATAAAATCAGCAATAGTGGTGTCAGTTTCATGACCAATAGCGCTGATGATTGGGGTGGCGGTGGTAAATATAGCTTTGGCTAATACCTCTTCATTGAACGACGATAGGTCTTCTAATGAGCCACCACCACGCGCTAAAATTAAAACATTACAACGTCTATATTTGTCAGCGGCATAAAGAGCTTGCGCTAGTTTTTCTGCCGATCCTTCTCCTTGTACAATACAATCATACAATAATATTTTGGCAAATGGATAGCGTTTATTTAAAATTTTAATAATATCATGGATCACTGCGCCATTTAATGAAGAAATTACACCAATGGTGTCAACTTTTTTTGGTAAAGGTTTTTTATGTTTGACATCAAAGAAACCCTGATTACGTAATTTGGCTTTTAGTTGTTCAAAAGAGGCTTGTAAATTTCCTATACCTATTGGCTCAATATTGCGAACAATCAATTGGAAATCACCACGCACTTCATACAATGTTGATGCGGCATGGAGTAAAATCTCCATGCCATCTTCTGGATTAAACCTTATATTGCGCTGGTTTAAACGAAATAATACGCAACGAACTTGGCCATTTTCATCCTTTAAAGAGAAATACCAATGTCCTGAAGATGGGCGAGATAAGTTTGAAATTTCACCTTTTAGCCAACAAGTTGGGATATTACTTTCAATTGTTGAATTACATAGTGATAAGAAATCAGATACAGAATAAATTTCATCAAGATTAAACTGATTATTTGTATCAAAATTAAGTTGCGACATTATTTGTTTACCTTATTATTTTTTAATAATGCGAATACTGCACCCGTACCACCATCTTTAATCGGGCAAGAATGAAACGCTAATATTTGTGGATGTTGTTTTAAAAAATTCACCACTTGGGTCTTTAGCACACTCATTTTATTATCAGAACGATATCCCTTGCCATGAATAATACGTATAAATTGTTCAAATTGTTCGTTATAGATAAATTCTGACAAAGCTTTGCAAGCTTGTTCTGCAGTATATCCGTGTAAATCTAATTCTGGCACATTATTAATATTACCACGCTTCATTTTGTTAATTATTTTCCTTGATATACCGCTCTTTGCATGACTCACTATTTTTTCACCAGCAATCGTGCCGTTAATAATATGACTGTACCCTGTAAATGGTAGCTTCTTTTCGATCTTGCACGCACAACTAACGCTATCCTTATCTATTGGTACTTGAGTATCAATAGTATTTCTAAATAATTGCCTATCTTTGTCATTAATTTGATTCATACACATATAATAAAACCCTCAATTGAGGGTTTTATTATATGCAATATAATTAAATCTATAGCATTTTAATTTGTGCATTAAGACGAGATTTTTTTCTAGAAGCCTGGTTTTTATGTATTAATCTTTTGCTAACCGCTTGATCGAGCTCTTTTTGCATTTTAATGTAACCACTTTGTGCCTCTTCTTTGTTGTTATCCTTTAAAGCGTAAGCAACTTTCTTAATGAAAGTACGAACTTTGGCACGAATCTTAGAATTGTGTTTGTTGCGTTTAACTGCTTGTTTTGCGCGTTTTTTAGAACTTGCTGAATTAGCCATTGTATTAAAAATTGTGAATTAATAAAAAAAAGAAATGTAATTATACCCTAATCTAAGTATAAAAATAGTGCTAAAAATTCATAGTATCTATTAATTTAAGTGATTGTTTTTTGTTAAATAGCAAATACCAAGTTTTTCCGCCTTGTGACTTCCATAAAGACACCGCTCGAATACCCGCTAATAGTAATGCCCTGATATGATTTGCTGTACGTTGATTAGACAAATAAATCTGCTCACCATTTACCATAATTCTTGGACTGAGCTTGCCTAAAGTTGATTTGTAGAGTTCAGCTAAGCGTGCCAGAGAATTGGAATGAGAGATTTCAAAAAAGTCTTGTTTTTTGATTTGCTCAATTTCATTTGATATTTGTGATAAAAATTCTTGATTTTTTATTAATTTCTGTTCAAGCTTAATAAGCGCCAAAGAATAAAGAACGATATTTCGTGTATTCTTTTGTTTTTTACCGAATACACTTTTTAGTGAGTGAAGCCCGATAGACAGGTCTTTTGATGATTGAAACACATCCTCAACATCTGTGCTATTATTTATAATGCTTTTTAAACTTACTTGATCACCTTGGGTGTTGCAAGTACCAGTATTAGCCAGCTGATCAACTAAAGTTGTGCTTTGTAATAAAGAAGCAAGCGCTAAGGTTTGTTGTTTGAATTTATTCATTTATAATAGTCCAGTTTTAAGTTTTTCTAGTCTCAATAATAGCACCACCAAGGCAAGTATTTTGTTCATAAAAAACAACCGATTGCCCAGAGGTAATTGCACGTTGTGGCTGATCAAATTCGACTTTGATTCTATCACCTTGCTCGCTAATTATGCAGTTTTGCGATACTTGACGATAACGTATTTTAGCAGTGCATTTTAATGGAAAAGTTGGTGATGTTGTAATCCAATGTGGGTTTGATGCGCTTAAAAACCTATGATAAAGCAATGGGCTATCACCTTGTGTTACTAGCAATTCATTGCTTTCCAATAGTTTATCAACGACAAACCAAGGCTCGCCTGATGTACCAAAACCTCCACCAATTTCTAAACCTTTTCGCTGACCAATAGTATAAAAAGATAAGCCTTGATGATATTTAATAAATTTCCCATTTGTATCAATAATATCACCTTGTTGTTTTGGTAGATAAGTCTGTAGAAATTTAGAAAAGTTGCGCTCACCAATAAAACAAATACCCGTTGAATCTTTTTTATCTGCAGTGATAAAATCATTTTTTTTAGCAATTTCTCGTACCTTATTTTTTTTGATTTCACCTAATGGAAATAAGCTTTTTGAAAGTTGATCTTGATTTAAAAGATGTAAAAAATAACTTTGGTCTTTGTTGTTATCCAATCCAACTTTGAGTTGAAAAACCCCATCTTTTTGTGTTATTCTGGCGTAGTGTCCAGTAGATATTTTATCTGCGCCCAAATTGAATGCATAGTCTAAAAATACTTTAAATTTAATTTTTTGATTGCATAAAATATCAGGATTTGGAGTACGACCTTTTTTGTACTCTTTGAGAAAATGTTTGAACACATGGTCCCAATAGTCACTTGAAAAATTAACTGTGTGTAATTTTATGCCCAGTTTATCAGCTACTTTTTGTGCGTCAGATAAATCTTTATGTGCAGTGCAATTCCCATCTATATCGTCTTCTTCCCAGTTTTTCATAAACAGAGCCTCAACTTCAAAGCCTTGTTCTATAAGCAGAAGTGCGGCAACAGATGAGTCGACCCCACCCGAGAGTCCAATAATTACTTTAAGTGGTTTCTTCATTTATTTAACTTAATGGATATAAAAAAAGACTGTAGGCTTAAGGCTATTAGTTGCAATATAAATCTTACAAATGATAGTTATTATTGTTACGAATAAGAGATTTAACACAGTAAAGGATAATTGTGTATTTAACCAACCGTTGATTCTTTGTGTTATTTTCCTTGGAATATTAATAACCATATATGTAAAAAACGCTTTGATAATAAAAAAGTTAGCGTTATCAGAAATTTTCATGTTTATTGTATACTAATACAATGCGTTGTATTAAATTATGACGCACCATATCTTTTGTTTCAAAATAGCAAAAAAAAAATTGCATTTTCATTTTTTAATACTTTGGTAGCATGAATGATTCCAGAATGTTCTGGAGTAGACAAATCAATTTGAATGATGTCACCGGTAATCATCATTTTAGATGCAAAACTCAAACACGTTAAAAACATTTTTATTTGTGGAATGGTGGTATTTAGTAATTTTTCTACTTTATCAAAGCCTAATATTTCATACAAGGTATCATAAATATGGCCGTAGGTAAGGGTCAATTTTTTCGTTCATATCGCCAGGTAGAAAGCTTAATGCTTCACCAGCTTCAGCTGTAGGGCGTACTAAGATAATACGACGCACATTAGAGATCTCTAAGGCTTCAACAGCACATACTACAGAAAGATAGGTTTTCCCTGTACCTGCAGGACTAATACCAAAGATACAAGCTGTTTTTTTAATATCTAGAATATATTTTTGCTGGTTTTTGCTTTTAATATGGATAAATTTTAGTTTGGCCTTAACGCCCACTGATTGGCCTGGTAAGCTATCCTACGAATAGGACTTGATTGTCATTTCAACATCGTAAATTTCAATAGGTTGGTTAGCGCTTAATGCTATTAAATCTTGTTGCACTCTAGCAGCAATATTCTTGCTATTCCCCTTGATGGTAAAATCCTCGCCTTTGTTGTTCATTGTCATATTTAGGTTTTTGCTTATTAGCCCTAAGTGTTTATTAAATGAACTACAAACGCTGTAAAGTTGTTCGCTATTGTTGATTTAAAGTGTTAGGTGCATGGATTATTTACAAAGAAAATGTTTATGTGTTAAAAAATTTTATAGATACTATCCAAACTTAGTATTATTTACAATTTATAGGTAGTATTTTTTATTATCCTGTCTTTTAGATATTGGATAAGTACACTAGATATTTCAAAGGAAAATTGACTATGTTTAACAAGATAAAAACATGGTATGGATGCTTATTGAATTAATCAGCCTTAATACAACTTTTACAGTAAATAATCAATTCAGCAATATTACTATAGATGATCTATGGGTGCGTTCGGCACCACCAAATGCACTAACATTAGGTATATTTATGGAAATTTATAATCATTTTGATGACGATATTAAATTATTATCTGCAAACACCTTGAGTTACATAAAACTGTACCTTAAAGATAGTATGATTAGGATAATTAAACAAGATTTTATTGGTGTTTCTGGTGAACAAGTACAAAATCTGACCACGCAGTGGCTATTGGTTTATAATAATGAACGACCGCATTTTGCACTAAGTGGAATACCACCAAGAGCAAAGGTGGTGTAATAAAATGACTGTAAACAGTCAAACCTCTACTTTAGAGTTGTATGGAAAATGGGGGTATTACAGATAAGCCGATATTCTTATGACATTTATCACCATATTAAAGTTACTGATTGTAAGGTAGCGACCTTAGGTCGCAATGTTGATCTGGATAAAGGTAAAGTAGTATTCTCAGGTGAGCATATTGTCACGAGGTATCCAGGAAACTGAGATGTTACGCATTTCTGTTGATACTGAAGATACACAGATTAAGGAATTACCTGTTGTATTTGAAGGTATTTAAATTAATACTATTACACCAGAATATAATTTATATCGACACAATGATATGTGCTTTATAGGTAATGGCTCTTTAGCAATATATTCACTTGATAAAATGTATTGGATTGCACGTTTTTTTGTTAAAAAAAGTGATAAAAATTGAAAAGTTTCCTTACCATCTGAAAAGGATTTAACTAAACCAACTCTCCTATTAGAGAATTAGCACTAGCAGTTATAATTTTTATATTTACAATCTGACCTATTAAAGATTTATCACCTTTAAAATGCGTGTTACGCATATTTTCAGTACGTCCAAATAAATTATCTCTTTTTTTGGCCTTGCTCTCCACCAAAACTTTTTGCACACTACCAATCATCGACTTAGAAATTTGTTCAGTTGATTTATTAATAGTTTTTTGCACAAGTGAAAGCCGTTGTTTTTTAACTGCTAATTCTACATTATCTTGGTGGGTAGATGCAGGTGTACCGGGGCGTGCAGAGTATATAAAGCTAAATGATCTATCAAAAGTAACATCATTAATAACAGACATTGTATCTGCAAAATCTTTCTCATTCTCACCTGGAAAACCAATAATAAAATCTGAAGAAATAGAAATATTAGGGCGTACTTTGCGCAAATTTTTGATTTTTGATTTGTATTCAAGTACAGTATGTCCGCGCTTCATCAGTGTTAAAATTTTATCAGAACCACTTTGGATAGGCAGGTGTAAGTGTGATACCAATTCAGGTACTTCAGCGTAGGTTTGGATGAGGTTGTCATTAAATTCAACAGGGTGTGAGGTGGTATAGCGAATCCTATCAATGCCATCAATTTGTGCCACAATATTAATTAGTAGCGCTAAATCAGCCGTCTCACCATCAATCATTTTTCCTTGATAAGCATTGACATTCTGCCCTAGTAAATTAACTTCTCTAACTCCTTGATTTGACAATATTTGCACTTCATTAATCACATCGTTAAATGGGCGAGAGACTTCTTCACCTCGTGTATAAGGCACAACGCAGAATGTGCAATATTTAGAACAACCTTCCATAATGGAAACAAAGGCACTTACGTTATTAGCTTTAGGTTCAGGTAGGTAGTCAAATTTTTCAATTTCTGGAAAAGAAACATCAATGCGCACAGATTTATCGTTTAAAACATCATTCAACATATTGGGTAATCGGTGCAAGGTTTGTGGGCCAAAAATCATATCTACATAGGGCGCACGTTTTAAAATAAGTTCACCTTCTTGCGAAGCGACACAGCCACCAACGCCAATTATTAAGTTAGGATTTTTTTCTTTGAGTTTTCTCCATCGGCCAAGTTGATGAAATAATTTTTCTTGTGCTTTTTCACGAATAGAACAAGTATTGAGAAGTAATATATCTGCTTCAAGCACATCGTCGGTTAACTCTAAACTGTGCGAATGTTTTAATACATCTATCATTTTTTGACTATCGTATTCATTCATTTGACAACCAAAGGTGCGAATATATAATTTAGATAGAGATTTTTGCATAATTGTGGATAATTAATAAAATAATAGATTTTATTAAATTTACCCTTGGTAGTTTTATAATGGTATTTTTAAAAAAAAACTTACTAAATTGACGAAAAAGTCTCTAACAATATTACTTCTGTAAATACAGAGTTTGTGTTGGGTATGCTATTTCTGCTTTGTTTTTGGTAATAATATCTGCAATACTAAGGAGTATTCTTTGTTTTATTTGTTGATATTCATATTTATCGGTGGTTTTGGTGAAGGCAACAATATTGAAATCAATAGATGAAGCATTAAAGTAATTGAAATACACCCTCAGTGCTTGAGATTGCTCAATTTCTTTGTGTGTTTTTAGCATCGTTTCTACTTCAGTGACAATGGTAGGCATTAGTGCAATATCTTCATAACGAATACCAATAACTTCCTTAATACGACGATAAGTCATGCGAGATGGGGTCTCAATCGGGATTGAGGCGAAAATTGAGTTAGGGATATAAATTGGATTTTTGTTAAAAGTGCGAATACGTGTTATACGCCAGCCAATTTTTTCAACTGTGCCTTCGAACTGACTAGAGCGGACCCAATCACCTATTGAAAAAGGTCTATCCATTTGTAACATCAATCCACCAAAGATATTTGACAGCATATCTTTAGCAGCAAAACCTATGACAATACCACCTACACCACCAAAAGTCAGTAGACTAGAAATTGAAAAGCCAAGATATTGTGCAATACTAAGTATAATAGAGACAATCATTAGTATTTTAATTAAGCGAGTGATTAATCTTATTGAGTCTTTATTAGTATTATTTTTATGCTTAAGTAAATAAGATTCAATACTAGATATAACCCGTATCACCCCCCAGGCGATAATAAAAATTGGAATAATATCAATGTGGTTATTCACTTGTGCTAGCAATACAATCTCACTCTTTAGCACATTAATAGAAAGGTAGACCCAAGCAAACCAAATTAAAGCCTTGAATGGAGTCAAAATAGCTTTAATTAAATAATCATCCAATTGGTTATTAGTTTTATTGATTTGGATGCAAAGTTGTTTTAATGTTGTATTTAAGGCAATATATATAATAATAGCTATGACGAATAAGACACCAGTAGTTTGATAAAGAGTCAAGTTTTGTAAGAAGTCCATATTATTTTAGATATTTGATCGGGTTAATTGGAGTTTTGAATTTTTTCATTTCAAAATAAAAATTATTTTTACCAGTATACGCGATAACTTGTCCTTTTTTTACCTTGTCCCCATCTTTCACTTGTAAAGTTTTATTGTGCGCATAATAGCTGTAAAAACCTAGCTGATGTTTAATAATTACCACTTTGCTATTATTTTTTATTTTATCACCACTGTAAACAACTATACCACTCTTGATAGCACGCACTAATTGGCCAGAATTAGTTGCAAAGGTAATTCCTTGATGATTCTTAGAAAAAGATCTAATAATTTTACCAGCAATAGGAAAAAAATACTCAGAATCTATCTTTTTTTTGTCTATTGACTTGTCAACCACCACAGGTATTGTCAATTTATTTCTCTCGTTAGAGTAACAACCAACAAGTGTTATATAGATAAAAATAATAATAAGTTTATTTAACATATAAAATTCCCAATGTAATAATAATCAAAATATAACCTAGATGATCAATATATTTTTTTAGCCAAATATCACAAATATTACCAAATTTTATAATGAAAAATGTCACTAAGAAAAATCGCATACCTCTGGCTAGCAACGATATTAGTATAAATGGTAAAAGCGCCATATTAGCAATACCTGCAGCAATGGTAAATATTTTATATGGCATTGGTGAAAACCCAGCAATTGCTATAATCCAAATTCCATATTCTGCAAACCACTCTTTAACTATTTTAAGTTTATCAACATAATGTAGTTTGATTAGAAATGGTTGAATAATATCTATCAATAATGCACCTAAAAAATAACCAACTACACCACCTAATACTGATAGAATTGTACAAATCAACATAAATTGATAAGATTTATTTGGATTTTTAAGCACCATGGGCGCAAGTAAAACATCTGGTGGCGGGTATGGTAGTATAAAAGATTCTGCAAAGCTTAACAAAGACAACCAGTAAATAGCGTATTTACTTTGTGCTAGGATCAGCATCCTATGATATATCTTAGAAAATATTTGCAAAATTAATTTACCCTATTGGGAAACCAAGTGCTTTTCGTGAATCGTAATATGTTTTAGCCACTTCTTGACTCATTGATCGTATACGACGAATAAAACGTGCTCTATCTGTGACACTAATGCCGTGACGTGCATCAAGCAAGTTAAATAAGTGTGATGCTTTTATTACTTGCTCATAAGCTGGACAAGGTAATTTTTGGCTAATTAGCTTTTTATTCATAGCCTCTGCTTCATTAAATTGTTTAAACAAAATACTAATATCAGCAATTTCAAAATTATATTTTGATTGTTCAACTTCATTTTGATGGAAAACATCACCATAACTCACGCCATCTACCCAAATTAAATCAAACACCGAATCCACGCCTTGTAAATACATTGCTAAACGTTCAAGCCCATAAGTTAGCTCACCTGATATGGGTTTACAAGGAAATCCACCGACCTGCTGAAAATAAGTAAATTGTGATATTTCCATACCATCAAGCCAAACTTCCCAGCCCAACCCCCAAGCGCCTAGTGTTGGTGACTCCCAGTTATCCTCAACAAAACGTACATCATGTTTAGTCAAATTAATACCAATTTTATTTAAAGATTCTAAATATAAATCTTGAATATCTTTAGGCGATGGTTTAAGTAATACTTGAAATTGATAATAATGTTGTAAGCGATTTGGATTTTTCCCATAACGTCCATCGGTCGGTCGACGAGATGGCTGTACATATGCTACTTTCCAAGGCTCAGGACCGATGGCTTTTAAAAAAGTGGCGGGGTGAAAAGTGCCTGCACCCATTTCCATGTCAAAGGGCTGTAGTAATATACAGCCCTTTGATGCCCAAAATGATTGTAGTTCTAATATTAGATTTTGAAACGAAATTGTGGCATCTAAATATGATATTGACATAATTTTTTGATAAAAAAAATAATAAAAAATTTTACCGCAAACTAGAAATAAGTCAGAACATTTTGTTCAAAGTATTTTTTAATAGTGCAATAATTTTATGGCTTATTTGACACCCATTTAGGTAAAAATATTTTTAATTGACTGAGCTCAGTTTAGTTGTATCTGTATTATTGCCATAATTATTAATGCATTAGATATGTTAGGAGAGATATTGTGCATAAAAAGTATAGTTCTTATTTATGGTCTGTAAATGCTAAACAAACACTTTTAACTAAGAGAATAAGATTAAGGCAAGCCAAGTCATTTTTTATAATAATGTGTTAAATTATTATTTGTTAGATGTGATATTTATGAAAAAAATGATTAAATTTTAAACCAATTTTTTACTCTAATACATGTTGTTTATGTATCCCAATAACATATTATGTTTTATATTTTTTATCTAATTAATATTTACCTGCAAAAAAAAAGCTACAAATTACAAAGTTATTTAACTTATTAATATTTATAAGATTCCATCTTAAATGGACCGTTCTTTGGGGTGTTAATGTAGTTAGCTTGTTCATCGGTAAGTTTGGTTATTACTCCACCAAATCCAATTACCATATTTTTAGCAACTTCTTCATCAAGTTTTTTAGGTAAGACTTTTACATAAATCTCACCACCTATATCGGCAAAAGATTTCGTGTATAAATATATTTGTGCTAATACTTGATTGGCAAACGAACCATCCATAATACGACTTGGGTGACCTGTGGCGTTACCAAGATTTACCAAACGACCTTCGGATAATAAAATTAAGTAATCACTTTTATTATTACTTCTAAAAACACGATGAACCTGCGGTTTAACTTCATCCCAATCCCAGTTATCACGCATATATTGTGTGTCTATTTCGTTGTCAAAATGCCCGATATTGCAAACCACTGCATTTTGTTTAATTGTTTGTAACATTGCGCTATCGCAAACATTTAAGTTACCTGTAGTGGTAACGATTAAATCAATTGAGGCTAATAATTGTTTATTAATATCATTAGTTTTGCCAGTATTTTTGCCTTCTTTATAAGGAGAGACAACCTCAAATCCATCCATACAGGCCTGCATTGCACAAATTGGATCAATTTCACTAACCTTAACAATCATACCTTCTTGTTTTAACGATTGTGCTGAGCCTTTGCCAACATCGCCATAGCCAATTACTAAGGCTTTTTTTCCTGCCATTAGCATATCTGTACCACGTTTAATTGAATCATTAAGTGAATGGCGACAGCCGTATTTGTTGTCATTTTTTGATTTAGTGATAGAATCATTTACATTAATAGCAGGTACCTTAAGTGATCCTTCTTTCAGCATTCCAAGTAAACGGTGAACGCCAGTTGTGGTTTCTTCACTAATGCCATTAATATTTTTCAACATCTCAGGATATTTTTCGTGCAACATTTGTGTCAAATCACCACCATCGTCCAGCACCATATTGGCATTCCAAGGTCTGCCATTAGAAAGAATAGTTTGTTCAATACACCATAAGAATTCCTCCTCAGTTTCTCCTTTCCAAGCAAAGGTTGGAATGTTGGCAGCTACCATTGCGCTAGCAGCGTGATTCTGTGTTGAGAAAATATTACAACTTGACCAACGAACTTCCGCACCCAAGCTGACCAATGTTTCTATTAGCACAGCGGTTTGAATGGTCATATGGATACAACCTAAAATTTTTGCCTTTTTTAAAGGTTGTATTGCACTATATTTAGCCCTAAGTGCCATTAGTGCAGGCATCTCGGCTTCTGCTAGTTCAATTTCTTTACGACCAAAGTTAGCCAAAGTCATATCGGCAACTTTGTAGTCATTATTTTTTATTGTTAGGTTACTCATCTTCTATTCTCTTTAGTAAGATCAAAGATCTTGTAATTTTAAAAAATGAGCGTCGTTTTTATCCAAGCCTGCCAAAACGGCGCAACGCTCCTTGGTCCTTGGGTAAGTTTATTTTACTTTATTTTTTCCCAACTGATGTTATCTTCGGTTCTGCCAAAATGTCCATAAGTAGCAGTTTGTTGATAAATAGGGCGTTTTAAGTCAAGCATAGCAATTAAACCCTTAGGGTGCAAATTAAAGTTTGTACTAACGAATTCTTCAATTTCCATTATAGATACTTTTGCGGTACCAAATGTTTCAATGTTGATTGAAGTTGGTTTTGCTACACCAATTGCATAAGATACTTGAATTTCGCATTTATCTGCTAAATTAGCGGCTACAATATTTTTTGCCACATAACGAGTTGCGTAAGCAGCACTTCTATCTACTTTTGACGGATCTTTACCAGAAAATGCACCGCCGCCATGACGTGCCATGCCGCCGTAAGTGTCCGCAATTATTTTACGACCAGTTAAACCTGTATCACCTACTGGCCCACCAATTTCAAAAGCACCTGCTGGATTGATATGGTATTGTGTTTTGTCATTTAACCATTCAGCAGGCAAGATAGGTTTAATAATCTCTTCCATCACTGCTTCTTTAAGGTCTACTTGAGAAATACCACCATCGTGCTGTGTGGATAAAACCACTGCATCAATGCCAACAACTTGTCCATCTTTATAAATACAAGAAACTTGTGATTTTGCATCAGGACGCAACCATGATAATTTATTATTCAGCATTAAAACCGCTTGTTGTTTAACTAAACGATGTGCGTAAGTAATCGGTGCTGGCATTAAAACATCTGTCTCATTGCAAGCGTAACCAAACATTAAACCTTGGTCACCTGCGCCTTGTTCATAGTCGTTAAATTTATCAATGCCTATTGCAATTTCTCTTGATTGTTCGCCTAGTAAGTTGGTAATTTTACAACTATCGCCAGTAAAGCCGTATTCTTCTTTAGTGTAGCCAATAGCATTAATTGTTTTACGTATAATATCGTTGTAATCAACAGTGGCGCTAGTGGTGATTTCACCAGCTAACACCACATAATTATCTTTAATTAAGGCTTCACAAGCAACGCGTGCATTTTTATCTTGTGCTAAGATATTATCTAATATTGCATCAGATATTTGATCGCAAACCTTATCAGGGTGTCCGGCAGAAACGGACTCAGAAGTGAAAATCATTTTATTCTCCTAAAATTTGTCTTAAATAATGAGCAATTATTTAAGACCCCATAAAAACCCACAAAGTGGGGCTTTCAATATAAGGAGAAAACGCCTACTTTAGCTTTTTTTAGTTACCTTTATGAATAACAACGCTAGCAATCGGGACAAATCAGCGTATATATTATATTATACTAGAAATACTTAATTACTGATAATTACATACTTAAATTTATAAAACTTAGTTAGCTGCATAATCAGCATAGTTATTTTATAAAATTCAAATAAAGGTTAAAATTATTTAGAAAAAGTGGGTATGTACAAAAAAATTAGGTAGTGCAAAATAAGCGTAAGGCATTGCGAAAGAGGCGTTAAAATCCTTTTTATAAATAAAGTTTTAAATTAGATACGGATAATTGGAATTATTTTAATATAATAGAGCATTTGAAATGAGTTCTAGTAAGTATTATTATTCAGATAGTTACATAAAATGAGTAATGCCTATAACAGTGTTTAATAAAAAAAATAGAGTAAAGAGTTGGGTAAACTTAAAAAGTTTTTTTTAAAAAGCGCTCTTACTATTGGTAAGATTGACGCATCTGCGCGCTATCAGTCTATAGATTTTGTTGCTAGCTCAGGTGTGACTGTGCTAATGCTAAAAAATAAAACTTTAAATAAAATTATGGACGACAAATAAGGTTTAACAATAGTGAAAAATTATAAATTGAATCTCCAGTAAATAAAAATAAACAACCAGATTGGTAATTTATAGAAAACTATATTTAAGTCATTGCCTCATTTAAAATCACTCTTATAACTCTAAAACAAATAGAAATAACCTTAAGAGAAGTTTTATTATCCAAGCCAAAAGAATGAGGCTAAATACGAAAATAAGAAGTCTGCAAAGATTGAAAAATAAAAAATGGTGATTAGATGAAATAGTTTAAGTGGATTTTGTAGATTTAGGCATATAATTTCTTAATTATTCTAGGCTTATTTTTAGAGCAATACTACTTACAAATGGCGCAGTCATTAAGCTTACCACTAAGATTGTAGCTAAAAAATATAACTGAGCGCTAATGTCTAAGCCAACAGATACTTGGGAAACTGCAGACGATGCAAAGATAAGAATTGGGATATACAAAGGCAATATTAATAGGGATAGTAGCATTCCTGAATTTTTAATACCAATAATTAGCGATGCACCAATTGCACCAATCAGACTAAGACTTGGTGTAGCGAGTAGCAGGGTGATTATTAAGATTTTAACGCCTTCATTGTCTAAGAATAAAAACAAACCAAGCAAGGGTGATAATAAAATAATAGGAATGCCAGTTAGTAGCCAGTGAGCAATAATTTTGGATAGAATAAGCAAAGGTAGTGAATGATGAGAGATAAGCATTTGCTCAAGCACGCCGTTTTCAAAGTCGTGATGAAATAGTGAATTTAAAGACAGTAATACAGCCAACATACTAGTAACCCAAATAATACCAGCAGCAATTTGTGACAGCGTTGTGCCTTCTGGACTAATAGCTAATGGAAATAATGATGCAGAAATTATAAAAAATAATAAAGGATTAAGAGCACTTGATAGGTTGCGAATTGCAACATTTAAATCACGTTTAAGTGTTTGTAAATAAATATTCATCGTTATAATGCCAACACCTTTTGCCCACTTAAAGTAGAGTCTTGGTGTGTGGTAAACAGGCATATTCCACCTTGTTTGCAGTATTCACTAATGCATTGTTCAATAAGCTCAACGCCTTGAGGGTCAAGCGCAGTGAATGGCTCGTCTAATAACCAAACTTTGGCATCAGATATAAACAACGCTGATAAAACTACACGGCGTTTTTGTCCTGCTGATAGCTTACCACAGTATTCAT
This sequence comes from Candidatus Thiodubiliella sp., assembly GCA_029237605.1. Lineage (GTDB taxonomy): Bacteria > Pseudomonadota > Gammaproteobacteria > PS1 > Pseudothioglobaceae > Thiodubiliella. The sequence goes on along the minus strand of JAQRGB010000001.1, from coordinate 514,544 downwards.
TTTCATAACCTTGTAAGCCGATTCGATTAAGTGCATCAATCAATCTTTGTTCATCAACTGATTGATTAAGTGCGTTTAAATATTTAAGGTTTTCAAGGCAACTTAGTTCAGAATTTAGTGCACTTAAATGTCCTAAATAGAAAATTATACTTTGGTATTTTTCTGATTTAACAGGATAATTATCCAAGTGAATTATGCCTTGTTCTGGTGTGTTGAGTCCAGCTAATATTTTTAATAGAGAGGTTTTGCCGCTACCATTGGTGCCAGTAATACGTAAAATATCACCTGAATTAATTACTAATGACAACTTGTCGAATAAAAGGTTATAACCTTTTTGGCAGCTGAGATTATTAATCGTAAGTAATGACACAGTTATAGTGTTGATTATTTACCAGAATTTATACCAATATTTATTTGCTTCTTCAAGTTGTTTCGCCTCTATTCTTGTCTTTATTTTATCTGTGGCAATACGTTCCTTTTCTAATGCTTTTGTTTTGGCAATACGTTCCTTT
>JAQRGB010000001.1:436406-513938 GCA_029237605.1 Candidatus Thiodubiliella sp. | reverse complement strand
CCTCTTCTAATGCTTTTGTTTTGGCAATACGTTCCTCTTCTAATGCTTTTGTTTTGGCAATACGTTCGGCTATTGCTTGGGCTTTTTTTTCAGCAATATAAGTGCTTTGCAATTTTTTTTGTTTATCACTTAGTTGCGGTAAGGAGCTAATGCCATCAGTATTGATGTTGGCTAATTTGTTTTCTTTAAAAACTAGTGTTAAGCGGTAGTGAACAACATCCCCAGAACCCATAGTTGAGTGATTAATATAATCCCATTGATTGTTGTGGAATGGGTCAATTATACTTGGTGGACCAATTAATTCTTGTACTTGTGTTTTTAACATTCCAGTTTCTAATTGGTTAATACTGAAGCGGCTTAACACAGATCCTTGGTTAACATCATCTTTATAAGGAATTAATGAATCAGGAATATAGTCTGAAAAAGAGCAAGCATTTAGAAATAGAGAAGAATATGCAATTAGAATTAATTTGTTCATTTTTTGGTTAAAATAATTATGCAATAATTAATTTTACATCAAGGAGGGTCGTAATGGATGCGCAAGATTTAAAAAGTGCAGGACTTAAGGTTACATTGCCAAGACTTAAAATTTTAGAAATTTTAGAAACCAGCAAAAATCATCATATGAGTGCCGAAAATATTTATCGTGCACTAATTATGCAAAATGAAGAAGTAGGTATGGCAACAATCTATCGCGTGCTAACTCAGTTTGAAGAGTCTGGTATAGTAAATAAGCTTAATTTTGATAACGGGCAAAGTATATTCGAAGTGTCTAGTGTTGAACACCATGATCATTTGGTATGTGTAAAATGTGGCAAGATTGATGAGTTTTCAGATGAAGTTATCGAAAAACACCAACACAATGTTGCTAAAAAATATGGCTATCAGCTTACCGATCATTACCTATATTTATACGGAATATGTAAGCTTTGTCAAGAGCAAAAGGCTTAATGATTAATGGAAGATTTTATTTTTAGGGCGCTTTTAGCAGCTATTGGAGTTTCAGTTATTGCTGGATCTTTAGGTTGTTTTATTATTTGGAAGCAAATGAGCTACTTTGCCGAATCCATCTCTCATTCAGCTCTACTAGGTATAGCATTAGGTTTGGCAAGCGGCTTAGGTATACATATTGGGTTGATTTTTATTGGTGTACTATTTGCCGCTTTAATTGTTTTTTTACAGCAAATAGATTTTTTATCTAATGATACTATTTTAGGTATTTTTGCACATATTTCACTGTCATTAGGTATCGTGGTTTTAGCGTTAGTAGGCGATGAAAATATTGATTACTTTTCATTATTATTTGGCGATATTTTGTCTATTAGCAATCAAGATATTATTTGGATTTACACTATTCTTATATTGATTAGTACTTTGCTTATTATTTTCTGGCAACGCCTGTTATTACTAACACTTAACGAAGAATTAGCTATGGTAAGTGGGATTAATCGCTTAGTATATCAATTATTGTTTATGCTGATGATCGCACTTACCGTATCAGTTTCAGTGCAAATTATTGGTGTGTTGCTTATCACTTCGTTGCTTATTATTCCACCATCTGTTGCTAGAGCATTTTCCAGTAGTCCGACCAAAATGGTATTTTTGTCTATTATTATTTCAACGATTGCTGTTGTCATTGGACTAAATATCTCAATGCATTATGATATAGCAACTGGTCCTGCGATTGTCATTACACTTGGTATTTTGTTCGTAATTTCTCAGTTGTTTACAAATAAAGTTTTAGCTTGATTATTATTTTATATTACCTTATAAATTAAAACACTAGTTTAAGTTATAAGTGCGACTATAACATTTATAAAAATAATATAATTATAAAAGTAGAATATTCTATAAGCACCTTGCATATAATGAATTGCTCTACTAATGTGAGCAAGATTTGTGTTGCTCTTTTATTCTTGCGTAGAGACTTAGTCGTGCTCTCTGGCTTGTTGTTTATTATATGTAGGGCGCAGGTTTTTGTTATATTATTTTGACAATATAGATGTAAAAAAAAACAACACTGATATTTTTGCATTAGGTATAATATTAAGGTTTTTTTCTACAAAATAAGTAATGAAGTTAAATGGCGCTCAAATATTGATTAATTGTCTTCAAAAAGAAGGTGTGAGTCATATTTTTGGATATCCAGGTGGTGCTGTATTACATATTTATGATGCGCTCAGTGCCTGTGATGATATTACCCATATTTTAGTTCGTCATGAGCAGGGAGCTGTGCATGGCGCAGATGGTTATGCGCGCGTTAGCGGTAAGTGCGGTGTAGCGCTTGTAACCTCTGGCCCGGGGGTCACGAATGCGGTAACAGGTATTGCCACAGCGTATATGGATTCTATTCCAATAGTTGTTATCTCAGGTCAAGTATCTTCCACGGTGATTGGAAATGATGCATTCCAAGAGGTGGACGCTATTGGCATTACGCGCTCATGTGTTAAGCATAATTTCTTGGTAAAAGATATTAATGATTTAGTGAATGTTGTTAAGAAGGCATTTTATATTGCCATGACAGGTCGCCCAGGCCCAGTATTGATTGATATCACTAAAGATGCCACAATTGCTAAGATTGAATTTAATGAATACCCTGGGTCAATCAATGTACGCTCATATAAGCCTGAGATAAAAGTTGAGATGTCACAAATTGACAAAGCAGTTGAGTTAATTATACAGTCCAAAAAACCTGTTATTTATTCTGGTGGTGGTAGTGTGATCGGCAATGCTTACAAAACACTACGCACTTTTACTCGTAATGCTAATTTTCCAATTACTCAAACCTTAATGGGTTTAGGCGCATATCCTGCAACAGATAGGCAATCATTAGGTATGCTTGGTATGCACGGCACTTATGAGGCCAACATGACAATGCACTATTCAGATTGTATTATTGCTGTGGGTGTGCGTTTTGATGACCGTATTACTGGTAATCTAGATAAATTTTGCCCTTATGCAAAAATTATTCATATTGATATAGACCCATCTTCAATAGGTAAGACCATAAGCGTTGATGTGGCAATTATCGGACAAGTTAATGATATTCTAAGTGCACTTACACAAGCATTGAAAGATAAAAAGTTAACCAATATTGATAAATGGTGGAAGCAAATTAATAAGTGGCGTGCCGTTGATTCGTTGGCCTATAAAACTAAAGATGGTGTTATTAAACCACAAAGTGTAATTGAAGCCTTGTATGAAGTTACTAAAGGTGAGGCGATTGTTACAAGTGATGTTGGACAACACCAAATGTGGGCGGCTCAATACTATCTATTTGACAAGCCACGTCGTTGGATTAATTCCGGTGGTTTGGGTACAATGGGTTTTGGCTTACCTGCTGCTATGGGTGCAAAAATTGCAATGCCAGATATGGATGTTGCTTGTGTAACTGGTGAGGGTAGTATCCAAATGATGTTACAAGAACTTTCAACTATGTTGCAATATAATACTCCAGTTAAAATTATTAATTTGAATAATGGTTATTTAGGCATGGTGCGTCAATGGCAAGAGTTTTTTTATAATAAACGCTATTCAATGTCTTACATGGATGCGTTACCTGATTTTGTTAAGTTGGCTGAAAGTTATGGACATATGGGTATTAAGGTAGAAAAAGAAGTGGATTTGATGCCAGCATTAGTTGAAGCATTCAAGCGAAAAGATCGCACTGTATTTGTTGATATTTTAACTGATCCAAGTGAGAATGTATTTCCAATGATTCCATCAGGAGCAGGGCATCATGAAATGTTACTATCAGGTCATAATGACATGGTATCAACGAATGATGATGGATTGAATTTAGTGTGAGACATATTATTTTACTACAATTAGAAAACGAATCTGGTGCGCTCTCAAGAGTGGCAGGGCTATTTTCAGCACGTGGCTTTAACATTGAGTCATTAACGGTGGCCCCTACTAATGACAAGTCTTTGTCGCGCATGACTATTGTGAGTATCGGTGACGATGATATTATTGAACAAATTATCAAACAATTGAACAAACTTGTTGATGTGGTTAAAGTAACTAATTTAACGGCAACCGATCATATCGAGCGTGAGTTAGCATTAGTCAAAGTTGATGTTAATTCAAACTATCAATCTAAAATAGATAAGTATATTGATAAATATAATGGCAAGATAGTTGATGTGAAAGAAGGCATCTGTACGGTTGAAATTGTTGGAAAAAGCCAAAAAGTAAATGATTTTTTAGCAGCAATTGATGTGATTAAAATTTTAGAAGTTTCTAGAACAGGAGTGACTGGAGTTTGCCAAAAAAGAGAATATTAATAAATAAAGAGGAAAAAAGATGAATAGATATTATGATAAAGATGCTGATTTAAACATCATCAAAGGCATGAAAGTGGCTATCATTGGTTATGGTTCACAAGGTTATGCGCACGCAAATAATTTGAAAGATTCGGATGTTGATGTTGTAGTTGCACTTAGAAAAGGTTCTTCATCAGCGGTAAAAGCAAAGAATTCTGGTTTTAATGTAGAATCAGTTGAAGATGCAACTGCATGGGCGGATTTAGTCATGGTATTGGCACCAGATGAATTTCAAGCAAAAATTTATGTAGATAATATTGAGCCAAATCTTAAACAAGGTGCGACACTTGCATTTGCACATGGTTTAAATATTCATTTTAAGATGATTAAGCCAAGGACTGACCTTAATGTCATTATGATTGCGCCTAAGGCGCCAGGTCATACTGTGCGTTCAGAATTTGTTAAAGGTGGCGGCATTCCTGACTTAATTGCTGTCGCTCAAGATGTATCTGGTATAGCAAAAGATATTGCTCTATCTTATGCATCAGCAATTGGCGGTGGCCGTACAGGCATCTTAGAAACAACTTTTAGAGAAGAAACAGAAACAGATTTATTTGGTGAGCAAGCAGTATTATGTGGTGGCACAACAGCATTAGTTCAAGCAGGATTTGAGACATTGGTTGAAGCAGGTTATGAACCAGAAATGGCATATTTTGAATGCTTGCACGAATTAAAGTTAATTGTTGATTTGATGTATGAAGGCGGTATCGCAAATATGCGTTATTCAATATCAAACACAGCTGAATATGGTGATGTAACTCGTGGTCAACGCATAATTACTAGTGAAACTAAGGCAGAAATGAAGAAAATCTTGAGCGAGATACAAGATGGTTCATTTGCTAAAGAGTTTGTAGCGAATGTGGGTGAATTGCCCGCACGACGTGAAGCCCAGCGTGAGCATCAAATTGAGCGAGTGGGTGAGTCGCTTCGTTCAATGATGCCTTGGATTGCTAAAAACAAAATCATTGATCAAAGTAAAAACTAATAATTACATTAAACACCAAGCTAATTTAAGTATTTTTTGTTTTCAAGAGATATTATGATAGAACAAAAAACAAAAAGAGGAGTTTATTTATTGCCTAATGTTCTGACTACATTTGGGTTATTTTCAGGTTTCTTATCGATTATTTTGGCTACTAAGGGTCAATATCTAGAATCTGCTATCGCTATTTTTATAGCAATGTTGTGGGATGGATTAGATGGACGTGTTGCGCGAATGACTAATACGCAAAGTGCGTTTGGCGAACAATATGATTCAATGGCAGATATGTTGTCATTTAGCGTTGCGCCTGCATTATTGATGTATTTTTGGCAGTTTGAGCAGATTGGCAAACTTGGCTGGATAGGTGCGTTTATTTATACTGCTGCTGGCGCTTTACGTTTGGCGCGCTTTAATACGCAAATTGGTGTTGAGGATAAGCGTTATTTTCAAGGATTACCTTCGCCTGCGGCAGCAGCACTTATTGCAGGCATGGTATGGACAAAGGAATTTATTGGAATAACGCCATATGACCAATATTTTGTTATAACAAGTTGGATTATTTTAGTAAGTGCTGGTGTATTGATGGTAAGCAATATTCGTTATTATAGCTTTAAAGAGGTTAACTTTAAGGGGAGGGCGTCATTCAAATTATTATTAAGCACTATATTGATTATTATTGTAGTGACATTACAACCAAGTGCAATTTTGTTTATTTTTTTCTTTGTTTATACCGTATCTGGCTTAATTATCACCATGATTGATGTGCGTAAAAAACGCATTTTGAAAAAGAATAGATAAGCAGTTTATATTTAAGTTATAATTCAATTATGATAAATAAGGCTAAAATTTCTTCTTATAAGCAAAGTATTCTCTTGACTCTGTTACGATTATTACCGTAAGGTAATTTATCATATATCTCGACTAGCTTAAAAGCTAGCACATCTTAAAAAACACAACGTAACAAAATACAAAATACAGGAGACAAAAATGTCTGATAAACTAATTATTTTTGATACTACGCTAAGAGATGGTGAGCAATCACCTGGTGCGTCAATGACCAAAGATGAGAAAGTACGCATTGCTAAAGTGTTGGAAAAAATGCGTGTTGATGTCATTGAAGCAGGTTTCGCTATTGCCTCATCAGGTGATTTTGAAGCTATTAAAGCAGTTGCCAATAATATTCAAGATTCTACTATTTGCTCGCTTGCAAGGGCGCTAGATAAAGATATTGACCGTGCTGGTGAAGCATTAAAGGGCGCAAACTCATCTCGTATCCATACTTTTATTGCTACCAGTGATATTCACATGAAGTTGAAGTTGAATATGACGCCTGACCAAGTAGTAGATCAGGCTATTCATGCGGTAAAGCGTGCTAGAAATTGGACAGATAATATTGAATTTTCACCTGAAGATGCAGGACGTAGTGATGAAGACTTTCTTTGTCGTATAATTGAAGCGGTAATTGACGTAGGCGCGACAACCATCAATATTCCAGATACAGTAGGTTATAACATTCCAAACCAGTTTGGTGCTACTATAAAATCTCTGATTGAGAGAGTACCAAATTCTGATAAAGCAATTTTCTCAGCACACTGCCATAATGATTTGGGCTTGGCAGTGGCGAATTCCATATCAGCTGTGATGAGTGGCGCTCGTCAAGTTGAGTGTACTATTAACGGCTTAGGTGAGCGCGCAGGTAACACTTCTTTAGAAGAATTGGTAATGGCAGTGCGAACGCGTCAAGATATTTTTGATTGTGATAGTGGCATTGATGTTTCACATATTCTTTCCGCATCACGTTTGGTTTCAAGCATTACAGGTTTTATTGTGCAACCGAATAAAGCGATTGTTGGTGCTAATGCCTTTGCTCATGAAGCAGGCATTCATCAAGACGGTGTACTTAAGCATAGAGAAACCTATGAAATTATACGTGCTGAAGATGTTGGCTGGGGCGCCAACTCATTAGTAATGGGCAAACATTCAGGTCGCAATGCTTTTAAAGTTAGAATGCAAGAACTTGGCATTGAGTTTGACAGCGATGATCTACTAAATGCCTCCTTTAAAAGTTTTAAAAAATTGGCAGATAAGAAGCATGAGATTTTCGATGAAGATTTACAAGCATTGGTTTCGGAAGCCCAGAGTGAAGAATATGAAAGTATTCAATTAGTGTCACTTAAGGTTTATAGCGAAACAGGTGAAAGCAATTCAGCGCAAATTGTTCTTTCCATTAATAGTAAAGAAGTGTCGGCTATTGCCAATACATCGGGTGCAGTAGATGCTACTTTTAGTGCTATTAATTCATTGGTTGACATTAATGTGAACTTGCAATTATATTCGGTATCGAATGTGACGCAAGGCACTGATGCGCTAGGTGAAGTAAATGTACGTCTTGAGAGCGACGGGCGTATTGTTAATGGACAAGGCGCAGATACTGATATTATTATTGCTAGTGCTAAGGCCTATATTCATGGTTTAAATAAAATTTTAGTGGCACATGATAGAGCTCACCCACAAGTATGAAACAATTAGAGCGCGCTAAATATTTAGAAGCATTCGGTGTGCCAGAGTTCTTATATTCTGAACCAAACTATGCAATAGAAGTTAGTAAGCAAAAAACTTGCATACAATGTTTAGTGATTGAAACACAAAATGCACATTCTTTTTGCCAAACTGGCAAGACTCAAGATTTTTTATTTAAAATGTTGGGCGCTATTGGACTTGAAAGATCTAATGTTAAATGCATCGTTATTGATGTAGTTGACTTAGAATGTACACTTGAGCAATATGATGCTAAAACGGTATTGTTAATGAGTAAAAATCTGTTATCCAATGCGCAAGAATATTTTTACACACACCATCCAAGTGAAATTTTAAATAATGAGACTCTTAAGCGTGAAGTATGGGAAGTGCTAAAGCAATTACAACAATGTCTCAAGTAGATTATTCTCTTATGGGTTATAAACGCCCTAAATTGCAAACACCAAATGGTGAAAAAAAACTACTTATGCACTCTTGTTGTGCACCTTGTGCGGGTGAAATTATGAAGGCTTTGAGCGCTTCAGAAATTAATACAACTATTTTTTTTTACAATCCAAATATTCACCCACAAGAAGAATACGAACTACGTAAAGAAGAAAATATAAGATTTGCGAAAAAACTTAGCATGCCATTTATTGACGCAGATTACGACAAAGAGCTGTGGTTTGAACGTGTAAAAGGGCAAGAAAATGATCCAGAGCGTGGTGCACGTTGTACTACTTGTTTTGATATGCGTTTTGAAGTCACGGCACAATATGCCAGAGAGCATGATTTTGATTTAATATCTTCCACATTAGGTATTTCTCGCTGGAAAGATATAAATCAAATCAATGGTTGTGGAATACGTGCTGTTGATTTATTTGACGGGATTACTTACTGGGACTTTAACTGGCGTAAATGTGGTGGCTCATCCAGAATGTTGGAATTGTCAAAACAAGAAGAGTTCTATCAACAAGAATATTGTGGTTGCGTATATTCGCTACGCGATGTTAACCGTTGGCGCATATCACATGGCAGAGAAAAAGTTAAGCGTGGCGTTAAGTTCTATCAAAAGAGAGATAAAAACTTAAGTAAAAATTAGCTTTAATTTCTAAAGACTTAAAAACTTGGGTCTAACATTTTTAAAAATCTAGTAGGTAATTTTTATTTATTAATAGGCTCAATGATTTGCTTATTTTTTATTATAGCCGTGCATTATGGAATGTATTCTTATATTTAATTCAATATATTTTATGCTAACAAGTGTAACAATAAGGCCTTTTGTACATGTAAGCGGTTTTCAGCCTCACTCCATACTAAGCTTTGCGCACCATCAATCACATTACTGCTTACCTCTTCGTCGCGGTGTGCTGGCAGACAATGCATAAAGACAGCACCAGCATCAGCCTGTTTCATTAAATTTCTATTTACTTGAAAACCTTTAAAAGCAAGTTTGCGTTTTGTCTGTTCATATTCTTTTCCCATACTTGACCAAACATCAGTAGCCACCAAATCTGCGTTTTTACAAGCCTCTTTTGCATCAGTACATAGTTTTATATGGTCAAAATATTGCGTAACGAAAGAAGGATTTGGTTCATAACCTTTAGGCGTGGCAATGTTTAGTTTAAACCCAAATATGCTTGCGGCTTGCATATAAGTTTGACACATATTATTGCCATCACCAATCCAAGCAACTATTTTCCCCTGAATGCTACCCTTATTCTCTTTATAAGTCATTATATCTGCTAATAATTGACAAGGGTGAGATTCATTAGATAGGGCATTAATGATTGGCACATTGGCATTTTGTGAAAAAGTGTTAATATTATCATGTGAAGATACGCGCATGATAATGCCATCAACCATTGAACCAATCACAATTGCTGTATCAATAATTGATTCTCCTCGGCCTATTTGAATATCACGTTCTGATAAAAATAGAGCATGACCACCTAACTGTGTCATTCCTGCTTCAAATGACACACGAGTACGTGTAGAGGGCTTATCAAAAATCATTGCCAGTGTTTTATTTTTTAACACTGTATTGATTCGACCAGATTTATACTCTTTTTTTAATATAATAGCATTATCAATGATTTGATTTAAATCATTTTTTGATAAATCTCCAAGGTTAATAAAGTGCTTCATTGCAATCCTTCTATCAAATCACAAACAGTATTAATGATAATATCTGCCTCAGTTTGATTAATAATTAGTGGTGGTAATAGCCGTATAGAGCGACCAGTAATATTAATAAGCAAGTGTTTGTCTAGTGCCTCACCTAGTAGGTGTTTACAATCTTGATTAAGTTCAATGGCAATCATCAAGCCTTTGGCGCGTATTTCTACAACCTTATTTGAGTTGGATAATTTTTCATGAAAGTTTGACACTAAATACCCTCCCATTTTTGTAACATTATCAAGAAGCTTGTCTTTTTCAATTACTTCTAGCACGCTTAGTGCTGTTTTACAGGCTAATGGGTTGCCGCCAAAGGTTGATCCATGTGTACCAGGGGTGAAAATCTTTGCTGCATTACCCTTTGCTAAACAAGCGCCAATTGGCATACCATTGCCTAAGCCTTTAGCTAAAGTCAGCACATCAGGAGTAATATTGTTATATTGATGCGCAAACATTTCCCCTGTACGCCCAACACCTGTTTGTACCTCGTCTAAAATAAGTAACCAATTATGAGATCTACAAATCTCTTGCACTTTGTTTAAGTAATTATTTTTTGGCACAATTACACCACTCTCTCCTTGGATAGGCTCTAGCATGATAGCCACAATATTATTATTATTTATATGTGCTTTAATTGCATCTACATCATTAAAGTTAATATGAATAAACTCACTTACTAATGGAGCAAAGCCAGCTTGTACTTTTGCATTACCTGTTGCAGAAAGTGTCGCCATAGTGCGACCATGAAAACTTTGATTAGCCGTTAAGATGACTGGGTTGTCAATATTATTAAAATGACCGTGTAATCGTGCAATTTTAATAGCAGCTTCATTTGCTTCTGCGCCAGAATTACTAAAAAAAACATTATCCATGTTAGATAATTTACATAGTTTTTCAGCTAAGCTTTCCTGGTGGGCAATATGATACCAATTACTGGTATGCAAAAGTTCGCCAGCTTGTGTTTGTATTGCTGCAGTAATATCTTTATGGCAATGACCTAAGCTAACTACACCAACACCTGAAAGAGCGTCTAAGTATTTTTCACCTTGCGTATCTATCAGAGTGCAACCTTCACCTTTAACAAAAGTAACTGATAGTGGTGTATAATTTGACATTAAATAAGACATAGTATATTTTTATCATTAGGACACTAAATAAAAAAAAGCCCCAAAATGGGGCTTTTTACCAATCAAATTATTAATTATGATTGGTATTGTAAAGGTGGTGACATTTGATTATCTATTTCATCTAAATTTTTCTTATAACCTTCGTAAAAATGACCTGCAGGTGGCTTTACCCAATCTTCATATGAAAAACCATTTTTTTCGTTATATTCTTTGAAAGAGTTCTGTAGTATGATTCTCTTTGCGCTTAATTCGTTGCTTTTTTTACTAACTGCGTCCATATTAATAACTCCCCGTGTTTGGTAGAACCAAATAAATAATTATACCATAAATTAGTTTTTTGTGGCACTTATTGTTTATTAAAAACACAACAAATACTTTAATATTTACTTCACTTTATGGCACAATTAAATTGCATTTTTAAAATAATAAGGAGAATATATGCAATTAAGTATTTCTGGTCACCATCTTGATGTTACAAAGGCAATTAAACAACACGCAGAAGAAAAATTATCTAAAATTAAACAACATTTTGATCAATTGATTAATGTTAATATAATATTAGAAGTTAAAAAAGGCGTTCAAAAGGCAGAGGCAACTGTCCATGTTAGTGGCGCAGATTTATTTGCAAAAGCTGAAAGTGATGATATGTATGTTTCAATTGATCGTATGATTGATAAATTAGATGTTCAAGTTATAAAACATAAGGAAAAGCTCAATAATCATAGGAAAAACTAAGCTTAGTATTTAGAATAACAACCGTAAAATTTAGACGAGATAATTCAGTACAATGTTAGAAGTTAAAAACACATCTTTCGAAGATTGCTTGCAGAAACTAATGAAGTCTCTGGAGGCATCTTTGTATGAAGAAGCTACTAAACAATTTGTTAATTTGCATTCAGCAGAAATTGCTCGCCTGTTAGAAGCTATTCCCCCTAAAGAAAGAGTTATCCTTTGGTTTAATATTGATACTGGCACACAAGGTGATATTCTTAAAAACTTAAGCGAAGATGTTCGTGCTCAATTATTAGGCGAAATGAATGTCAGTTCAATCGTTGAGGCTACCGAAAGTCTGGATATGGATGATTTAGCAGATATTGTGCCAGATTTACCTGAGTCAGCATTACATAATTTATTATTAACACTGGATCATAAACACCGAGAGCATTTAAAACATGTTTTGTCTTATCCTGAGAATTCTGCGGGTGGTTTGATGAATATTGATATTATTACTGTGCGTAATGATATTACGGTACGTACTGTAATTCGCTACTTACGCTTGTTGAAAGAAATGCCGATTGATACAGATCAAGTATTTGTAGTTGATAGATCGTACAAATATTTAGGTGCAATTCATATATCCACTTTGTTAACGAACGAAGCACAGCAAAATATTGGGCCGTTGATTAACAAAACGCTTAAGCCGATTATTGCGCAAACACCTGAAAATGAAGTGGCTAAATTATTTGAACAGCGTGATTTGATTTCTGCACCAGTAGTTGATGAAAATAGTCAATTAATTGGGCGTATTACTATTGATGATGTAGTTGATGTAATTCGTGATGAAGCTGAACATTCGGTAATGTCAATGGCAGGTTTAGGCGAAGAAGAAGATGTTTTTTCCCCTGTGATGCAAAGCTCTAAACGACGCAGTATTTGGCTAGGTGTGAATCTTATTACTGTCTTTATTGCTGTGTTCTTTATTAGTCTTTTTGAGGCTACTTTACAAGGAAAAATAGCACTTGCTATTTTGATGCCAGTAGTTGCATCAATGGGAGGAATTGCCGGCACACAAACACTGATTTTAGTCACACGCGGTATTGCCACTGGCAGAATAACAAACTCCAATATTAAGGTATTAATGAATAAAGAAGTAGCAATTGGCTTGTTAAATGGCTTTATTTGGGCATTAGTGATTGGTGTGGCGATACACTTGTGGTTTTCTGATATGTTACTTAGTATTGTTATTTCTTTGGCTATCATTGTTAATCTAATTTTTGCCGCTCTTGCTGGTGTTTTTTTACCATCGCTACTTATTAAATTTAAAATTGATCCAGCACTCGCTGGCGGCGTTATTCTCACCACTATTACTGATGTTATTGGTTTTGTGGCTTTTCTAGGTTTAGCAAGCTTACTGGCTTAGGTAAGTATAGAATTATCTATAGTTATTTTGCATGTATTTCTTTATAATTTTACATTTTTTTCAAAACTTGAAATTTAAATAAAATTTCTTATTTATTAGTAAATTAAATAGTACATGTTTGGCTCTAAAATACATATGATAAATTGTTTTGTTTGTAAAACAATTTAGAAATGATAAAAACTGAATTAAAAATTCTTGGTAGAAATATTGTTAGCATTTAACCAGATTCTGAACTTTTCTTGGATTTTATTTAAAGTTTGTTCATTGTCTGCTTCAAAACGCAACGATAAACATGGTGTGGTATTAGAAGGGCGGACAAGCCCCCAACCATTAAAGTAATCAACACGCACACCATCAATAGTGGTAATTTGTGCACCTGGGAAATTAATATTACTTACTAATTTTTTCATAGCGTCAAACTGATGACCTTGTTTATCAAAGTGGATGTTAATTTCTGGTGTGTTAATGCTATCAGGTAAAGCAGCAAAAACTTGTGCACAAGTTTTATTAGTTTTGGATAGAATTTCTAACAATCTAGCGCCAGTATAAAGCGCATCATCAAAGCCATACCAGCGTTCTTTAAAGAATATATGCCCACTCATTTCACCACCAAGTAGCGCCCCAGTTTCTTTAAGTTTGGCTTTGATGAAGCTGTGTCCCGTGCGTGACATAATCGCATCACCGCCATGCTCAGTAATGTCTTTCGGTAGATTTGATGTGCATTTAACATCAAATACAATCTTAGCACCTTGGTTTCTACTAAGAATATCGCGCGCATACAATATCATTTGTCTATCTGCCCAAATTACATTACCTTTATTATCAATTAAACCCAATCTATCGCCATCACCATCAAAGGCAAGACCCATGTCGGCATTGGTATTTTTGACTTCTTTAATAATATCCCCAAGATTGCTAAGTTTTGATGGATCAGGGTGATGGTTAGGAAAATTACCATCTACTAAGCAGAATAATTTTGTAACTTTTGCCCCTAATTTCTCAAACAATTTTGGTGCAATATTGCCTACAACACCATTACCTGCGTCAACAACAATATTAAGTGGTTTGTCTAATTTAATATCAGATACCACACGATCTATATATTCTTGCTCAATATCAATTTTAGTTGAAGTTCCATGACCAGTAGAAAAATTCTGTGTTTGGATGCGCTTATAAAGTTTTTGAATACGCTCACCTGAGAGTGTTTCACCTGCAATCATAATCTTAAAACCATTGTATTCAGGTGGATTGTGAGAGCCAGTAATCATCACTCCAGAGGTAGATGCCTTGGTATAAGTAGAATAATACACTAGCGGTGTTGGTACCATGCCAATATCTACGACATGACAACCAGTTGACTTAATCCCATCTTTTAAAGCCCCCATTAATTCAATGCCACTTAGTCGTCCATCACGACCTGCCACCACAGCGCGCTCACCTTTTGCAATAGACTCACTCCCAATTGCCTGACCAATGAGTTTAGCTGCATTTAGTGTGATTTCATCTTCTACGATGCCACGAATATCGTAGGCTTTAAAAATAGATTGTGAGATAAACATACTGATAAAATATAATAAAAAATAAACACTTATTTTAATGAAAGAAAAATTTGAAGTTATCGATATTGGAAGTCAAATGATGAAACTTAAAGTAAATCGTTCATCAGGATGTCATAGTTGCTCAGTCAGTAGTGGTTGTGGTACGGGCATATTGTCGAAATATTTTGATAATTATTCGGCATTTAATAAACCCTTGCAAAATGGTGTAGTAGTTGGCGATATGATTGTCTTAGAAATTTCACCAAAAGAATTATTTTATCGTGGATTTCAACTTTATATATTACCAATATTATTATTATTTGTAGGTGGATTATTAGGTGGTGCGATATATCCTGAGCATGAATTATGGCAAATTATCCTTGCCTTTATCTGTTTTTTTGCTTATTTATTATTAATAAAATATTTTGTAAAGTAGGACTTTAAAGCTTCTTAATTTTGGGATAATTACCATGCTTTTTGTTTATTAAAAAATATAGTTATGCCAGGTCAAGATGTCGATCCTTTAGAAACTCAAGAATGGCTAGAAGCCTTTAAATCTGTCGCCCAAATAGAGGGGGATAACCGTGCAAAGTTTTTACTCAATCAATTAATGGACATGGCACACAAGGAGGGCATGGATTTACCTACAGGTGTGAATACTGCTTATTTAAATTCTATTGCTAAAGAAAAAGAAGTGTTAACAGAGATTAACATTGATATTGAAGAAAAAATTTCTGCTATTGTTCGTTGGAATGCAATGGTGATGGTGGTTAAAGCCAATCAATTGCCTTATGATTTGGGCGGGCATATTGCTTCATTTGCATCAAGTGCAACTTTGTATGAAGTGGGTTTTAATCATTTTTATCGTGGACCAGACGCAGAGCAGGGGGCTGATTTAATATTTTTTCAAGGACACATTTCACCAGGTATTTATTCGCGTGCATTTTTAGAAGGACGTGTTACACAAGAGCAAATGCTGTTGTTTCGTCAAGAGGCTGGTAAAGATGGATTGAGTTCATATCCACATCCATGGTTGATGCCTGATTTTTGGCAATTTCCAACGGTTTCAATGGGATTGGGTCCAATCATGGCAATTTACCAAGCGCGCTTTATGAAATACTTGCACCATCGTGAGATTAAACAAACAGATAAGCGTAGCGTTTGGGTATATTTAGGTGATGGAGAAATGGATGAACCTGAGTCTCTAGGTGCAATTTCTATGGCAGGTCGTGAAAAGTTAGATAATTTAATTTTTGTGATTAACTGCAACTTGCAGCGTTTGGATGGACCAGTACGTGGTAACGGCAAAATTATTCAAGAACTTGAAGGCATGTTCCATGGCGCAGGTTGGAATGTGATAAAAGTAATTTGGGGCGGTAAATGGGATAAATTACTTGCTAAAGATATTAATGGACTGCTTAAAAAACGTATGGAAGAAGTAGTTGATGGCGAATATCAAGCTTATAAAGCGAAAGATGGTGCTTATGTGCGTAAACATTTCTTCGGTAAATATCCGGAGTTATTGGCTATGGTTGAACATCTTAGTGATGATGAAATTTATGCATTGAATCGTGGTGGACATGATCCATTTAAAGTATTTCAATCATATCGTGCTGCCAAGGAGTGTAGTAATAAGCCAACAGTTATTTTAGCTAAGACTGTAAAAGGTTATGGCATGGGTGAAGATGCAGGTGGTGAGGGTCAAAATACCACACACTCGCAGAAAAAATTAGGTCTTGAGCAGGTTGAAAAATTTGCAAAGCGTTTTGATATTCCAGTGACCGAAGAAGATGTTAAGCAGCTTAATTTCCACAAACCAACGGAAGATAGCGAAGAAATGATATATATGAATACTCAGCGCCAAAAGTTAGGTGGTTCATTACCAGTACGTTTATTTGAATTAGAAAATTTAGAAGTGCCAAAATTAAGCACTTTTAACATCTTACTAGAATCTAGCGGTGAGCGTGAAATGTCAACTACTATGGTACTTAATCGCATTATGGCCTTATTAGTGCGTGATAAGCAACTTGGTTCTAAAATTGTACCAATTATTCCTGATGAAGCGCGCACTTTCGGTATGGAAGGTTTGTTTAGACAACTCGGTATTTACTCTGCATCAGGTCAGCTCTATCAACCAGAAGATTCCGATAAAGTAATGTGGTATAAAGAAGACAAGAAAGGGCAAGTATTACAAGAAGGCATCAATGAAGCTGGTGCCATTGCTGATTGGATTGCTGCGGCTACTTCTTATTCCACACATAATATTACAATGATTCCATTCTATATTTATTATTCTAAGTTTGGTTTTCAGCGTGTAGGTGATTTAGCATGGGCAGCAGGAGATATGCAGGCTAAAGGTTTTTTAATTGGTGGCACCGCAGGTAGGACGACACTAAACGGTGAAGGTTTACAACACCAAGATGGTGATTCACATTTAGTTGCTAACACTATTCCAAACTGTATTTCTTATGACCCAACTTATGCGTATGAGTTAGCAGTGATTATTCAAAGTGGATTACATAGAATGTATGAAAATCATGAAAATATTTTCTACTATATTACTACAATGAATGAGCTTTATACGCATCCAAAGATGCCAGTAGGCGTAGAAAATGGCATTATCAAAGGTATTTATCAACTTAAAGAAGTTGGTGCAGGCGATAAACAAGTGCAACTGATGGGCTGTGGTACAATTCTAAGAGAAGTTGAAAAAGCCGCACAAATGCTTGATGATGATTGGGATGTTAGGTCTAATATATGGTCAGTGACTAGTTTTAATGAATTAACACGTGAAGCACAAGCTATTGATAGAGAGAATAGACTTAGTGTAGATGCACCGAAAGTGCCCTATATTACCCAGTGTTTAGTTGATAAAAAAGGCCCTGTAATTACTGCTACTGATTATATGCGTAATTATGCTGAGCAAGTTCGTAAGTATATTCCTGGTCGTTACGAAGTATTGGGCACAGATGGTTTTGGTCGTTCAGATTCACGAGCCGCACTAAGGGATTTTTTTGAAGTTGACGCAAATTATGTTACAATTGCTGCGCTTAAAGCCTTAGTTGATGAGGGTAAAATGGAAATATCAGTGGTTACTGATGCAATTAAAAAATATGGTATTGATATAGAAAAACCAAACCCAATGACGGTATAAAAGCTACTCTATCAGCTAAATTATACAATATTACGCAAAAGCGTATTTAAGAATATTTTAGGTCATAAATTTTGATGACCTAAAGTGAATTTATTGATGAAAATTATAATCATGCTACTAGTATTTTTTACAAAGTAGTAATTTGCATAATACTATTGATAAGAGTCAAAGTGGTGTTAAATTATTCTATTTTGGCTATATTTACTTAATGATTGAAGTTTGGTTCTCCAGTGTTTATTGGTAAATAACACAATCTTATTTAACTTTCTTTGTGCCATATTCGTAATATCCCAAGCCAATTAATACAAGCCAATGCCACTTAAATTTATTAGGTGTAATCGCTTCATTATTAAGCGACGAACCTAACAATAAAGCAAAAACAGGGGGTTATTAGTGGCACGATACTGACTACTCTTACGCTAGCATGTTTGATTAAATAGTAATAAGACATAAAGCCAATAACTGAGCCAAATATAGACAGATAGCCAATAGACAGTGTGGCTTTCATAGTAATAATGGGGATTGTAGATTTACTTAAAAACCATACGATAATAAATAAAGTAGCACTTAAGTCCAATAACAGATCAATCATTTTATTAAAGCTAAAAAATTTATCTTTGAGTAATATAAGTGCAAATACACCAGTCATAATAGGCATTAAGCCGAATGCAATAGAGATAATGCCAGAGGCCAAATTTTGCGAGGCGTAATAAACTAAACTCATGGTTATAAACACACCTAAGCCTGCATAGAAATAGTTCCACAGGCTTAATGGTGTTAACGTTAGTTTCTGTCTTTTTATTAGTAGTAACAATAAACAGACGCCCAGAGTCCAATTATCATTCTTGAAATAACACCAAAACTATGGCTGGCGACGAGTGTTGACCAAACAATCGCAAGTGGGGTAGCTGACCAAATGGCAACGACAGATAAAAATACAAGTATTGCTGGCATTATTAAATTGAAAGTATTATATTTTGGTCAAATAGTTGTTTGGAAAGTTTTGGGTAACGCAGCTGGTTAACTGTTCGTTTGTCGCAAAAATCCATTAATACTTTGTTATTAGCTCCATTAAACTTAATCTCTTCACCGTTGATAAATACTTTAACGGAATCATTTTCTTGCAGGTAAGCAATTTTACACACAGGGTGGAGTTGGTAATTGCTCTGTGAATCAAAACATTCATCTTGATTGTTATATTTAAATAGTTGTAAGTTTTGAATGTCTAATATGTCTAGTTTTGTGACAAATTTAGCAAATTGCACAGCGTCAATACCTAGCAAAATTTGTGCCTGTTGAATGGCACTATCAGGAATCAGAGCAGGTTGCTCAGTATTATCCCACTGTGGATCTTGATAATAAGTATCAGTCAATTTATTAGAACAAGGTTTGTCGATAAATTCAAACAACTCTTGTGTACTGTATGCACGGTAACCAAAGGATAAAGTGGTGCAGTTATTATCAAGGCTTATACCGTGATGCGCTATTTTAGGTGGTATATATAACACATCACCTGGAACAACGTCAAATGTTTGTTCGGTGTTGAATTTATCCATAATCCTGAGCGGCACACTTTTTAAGTAATTATCTAGTTCACAATCTTGTGTACTAATATGCCAGCGACGTTTACCTGTACCTTGTAATAAAAACACATCATAATGATCAAAGTGTGGCCCAACACTACCGCCTATGGCAGCATATGAAATCATCACATCGTCAAAACGCCAACGAGGTATAAAATCAAATTCTGTAATAAGATTATGCACTGCATCAATATGTCTATCAACGCCTTGTACTAGTAGCGTCCAATCTTGTTGTGCCAGGTTAGGATTGCTGTGCGTCGCTAAAAAATCTTGTTCGATAAAAGGTCCATTGCGTAGTGACCACTTTTTAGAGTCTATAGAGCCTGTTATTAAGCGCGATTCAAATTCTTTTTCAAGCGATAAACCAGCTAATTCATCAGGTGTAATCGGTGAAATAAAATTTGGTAAAGCTTGTTTGATTAGCAAAGGTTTTTTTTGCCAATATTCTCTTAAGAATTGTTGCTGTGATATTTTTCCAAAATGTATCATTTTTTTTATAAAAAAATATTAATTATTATAATTTTAACTTGATTAGTGGTTAAAATTTAAATCTTAGCTTTAAATAATTTTAAGGAATAATTATGTTCGAAAAGTCTCAAAATCTAGCCAAAGTAGATAGTGATATTGCAAATGCAATTAAAGAAGAAGAAGAGCGTCAAGAAGTGTATATTGAATTAATTGCTAGTGAAAATTATACTTCACTTGCGGTAATGGAAGCACAAGGCTCTCAACTCACTAATAAATATGCTGAAGGATACCCAGGTAAGCGTTATTATGGTGGTTGTGAGCATGTAGATGTTGTAGAATGTTTAGCGATTGATCGTGCTAAGGAGTTATTTAGCGCAGATTATGCTAATGTTCAACCGCATTCTGGTAGTCAGGCAAATGCGGCAGTTTATCAAGCATTATTAACACCAGGTGATACAATTTTAGGCATGAGTTTAGCGCATGGTGGGCATTTGACACATGGTGCGGCGCCATCATTCTCAGGTAAGAATTTTAACGCCATTCAGTATGGATTAAATATTAAAACAGGTGAGATTGATTATGACGAAGTTGAACGTCTTGCTAAAGAACATAATCCTAAAATGATTATTGCAGGTTTTTCCGCATATTCTCGTGTAGTAGATTGGCAACGTTTTAGAAATATATCTGACAATATCAATGCTTATTTAATGGTTGATATGGCGCATGTGGCTGGCTTGATTGCAGCAGGCGAATATCCATCACCAGTTGGCATTGCTGATGTCACCACTACTACTACACATAAGACTTTGCGTGGTCCACGCGGTGGTTTGATTTTAGCGCGTTCTAATAAAGAAATTGAGAATAAGCTTAATTCTGCAATTTTTCCTGGTATTCAAGGCGGCCCGCTTATGCATATTATCGCTGCTAAGGCGGTAAGCTTCAAAGAGGCGATGAGTGATGATTACAAGGATTATCAAAAGCAAGTTAAAGTCAATGCACAAGCTATGGCAAATATTTTTATTGAGCGAGGCTTTGTTGTGGTTTCAGGTGGCACTGACAACCATCTATTTTTAGTTAGTTTTATCGAACAAGGGCTAACAGGTAAAGAGATAGATGCTGCTTTGGGCAATGCACACATTACTGTAAATATGAACACTGTTCCAAATGACCCACATTCGCCATTTGTTACTAGCGGTATTCGTATTGGTACGCCAGCAGTAACAACGCGTGGTTTTGGTAAAAAGGAGTGCGAGGAATTAGCATCAATGATGTGTGATATTTGCGATGACCATAATAATCAATCAGTGATTGATGAAGTTCGAGTTAAGGTTACTATGCTTTGCACTAAACATCCAGTTTATAAATAGATTAATCAATGCGTTGCCCATTTTGCCAGTCTGATGAAACCAAAGTTTTGGAAACGCGTTTAGTTGCTAATGGTGCGCAGGTACGTAGAAGACGAGAGTGTAGTGCTTGCAATGAACGATATTTGACGCGTGAAACAGTTGACTTAAACCTACCAAGGCTAATCAAAAGAGACGGCGTTCGCGAATCTTTTGATGAAGATAAACTACGTTATGGAATACTTAAAGCTCTAGAAAAACGCCCAATTAATGTCGCACAAATTGAAACCTCAGTGCATAATATTATACATAATCTTAGAACTCAATCTGAACATGAGGTGTCTTCTAATAAAATTGGAGAATGGGTTATGATAGAGTTAAAAGCACTTGATGAAGTGGCTTATATTCGTTTTGCTTCAGTATATCGTCAATTTCAAGATATAGAAGCCTTTAGAAAAGAAATTGACAAACTTATGAAATAATAAACTTTTATATTATTATAAATTCCAGCATAAAATTTTTAAAAAAAATATAGGTATGCATAATTATAAAAATACTATTTTTTATCAATTCGGAAGTTTTTTAAAAATAAGCTTTTTACTTTTAATTCTTATTTTAAGTATTTGTGATGATAAATTATTAGAATACACGCTATTTGATAGTTTAATTTTTGAAAAAGGTATGTTGAAATAATGTCAAAAAATAAATTAGAATTTATTTGTAGAGAATGTGGTGCAGCGCATCCTCAATGGGTAGGTAGATGTTTAGAATGCCAGACTTGGAATACTTTGGAAAAAGTACTTACGTCTAAAATTAGTACTTCAAAACTAGAAAGTTTACAAGACTTGCCGTATTCAAGAGTACAAAAATTATCAGATATTAAGTTTGAAAATAAAGAAAGAATAACAACAGGGTTAGGCGAGCTTGACCGTACTTTGGGTGGTGGTTTGGTTGATGGTTGCGTGGTACTGATTGGTGGCGACCCTGGCATTGGCAAATCAACTCTTATTTTGCAAGCAATGGCAGAGATTAACAAAGAGCATAGCGCTTTATATGTGAGTGGCGAAGAATCATCACAGCAAGTCAGCGATCGTGCTGCTCGCCTAGGCATAAAAGAAGATATTTTTTTGTTAAACGAAACACATTTAGAAATAATTATTAAATTTGCTAAAGAAATTAAGCCAAAAGTCATTGTGATTGACTCTATTCAAACAATGGTGTCTAGCGCCTCAACTTCAGTACCAGGTTCGGTAACGCAAGTGCGAGATTGCGCTGCACAATTCACACAATATGCCAAGAAAACCAATACTATTTTACTGATGATTGGGCATGTTACTAAAGATGGTGCGTTAGCAGGACCTAGGATTTTAGAACATATGGTGGATTGTGTTTTGTATTTTGAAGGTGATGCAGGTGGGCGTTATCGCATAATACGTGCGGTAAAAAACCGCTTTGGTGCAGTGAATGAAATTAGTGTATTTGCAATGAGTGAGACTGGGCTTAAGCAAGTAGAGAACCCGTCGGCGATATTTTTGTCTAATCAAGCTACGCCATTACCTGGGTCAATGGTGATGGTAGCACGTGAGGCAACTAGACCACTAATGATTGAAGTACAAGCATTAGTTGATCAATCTAGCGGCAACCATAAGCGTGTCAGCGTGGGGCTAGATCAAAATCGCCTTTCCTTGCAATTGGCTATATTGCATAAACATGGTGGCATTGTAACTTTTGATCAGGATGTATTTATGAATGTTGTAGGTGGCGTTAAGGTTAATGAAACTGCATCAGATTTAGTAGTGATGCTTACTATTATGTCAAGTCTAAGAAACAAAGTTATTCCTAAAGATTGGATTGCTTTTGGCGAAGTTGGTTTAACAGGTGAAGTGCGACCAGTTTATAATGCTAATGAGCGTTTAGCAGAGGCACAAAAACATGGTTTTAAGATTGCCATTATTCCTAAGGCAAATACCCCTAAGAAATCAATCAAAGGACTTAAGGTAATATCGGTAGAGTATTTGTATCAGGCGTTGCAATATATGTCTGAAAATACTTAATATTTGATAATATTAAGTTTTATTATTTGTGTTTGAGAATGCTTAATAAGCTTATGTTTGGTATAATTTAACACTTAATTTTTAGCAAGATATCTTATAGAATGAATGATACAAATTTAATAGATAAACACATTAATTTTATTCGTCATCAGATTAATAACGATCTAGATTCTGGCCTGCATAGTGTAATTCAAACACGCTTCCCACCAGAGCCAAATGGTTATTTACATATTGGGCATGCTAAATCAATTTGCCTAAATTTTAACTTGGCACAAGACTATAAGGGTAAGTGTAATCTGCGTTTTGATGATACAAATCCTGCTAAAGAAGAGTTAGAATTTATTAAATCTATTAAAAATGATATTAAGTGGCTTGGCTTTGATTGGGATGGCGATATTCAATACAGTTCTAATTATTTCCCAAAGTTTTACGAATATGCGATTGAGCTGATTAATAAAGAATTAGCGTATGTTTGTTTCTTGAATGCAGAAGAAACTCGTGAATATCGCGGTACTCTAAAGCAAACTGGTAAAGACAGCCCGTATCGTGACACTAGTATTACAGAAAATATATCTTTACTCGAACAAATGAGAAAAGGTAAATTTTCAGAGGGTGAGTGCGTGCTACGCGCTAAAATTGACATGACAAGTCCATTTATGTGTATGCGTGACCCAGCGTTATATCGTATTCGTTTTGAGAAACATCATCAAACAGGCAATGAGTGGCGCATTTATCCAATGTATGATTTTGCTCATTGTATTAGCGATGCAATAGAAGGTGTTACGCACTCACTTTGTACACTTGAATTTCAAGATAATCGTCGTCTATATGACTGGATTTTGGAGCATTTAGATGATTTTAATAAGCTAAATCGCCCTCATCAATATGAATTTTCACGATTGAATTTAGAATATACGGTTATGTCAAAACGTAAATTACAACAATTGGTAGAAGGTAGATTAGTATTAGGATGGAATGATCCAAGATTACCTACTATATCAGGGCTTCGTCGTCGTGGTTATACACCAACAGGTATTCGTAATTTTATTGAATGTATTGGTATTTCTAAAGTTGATAGTATGACGGATATGAAAATCTTAGAAAATGCTGTGCGTGATGATTTAAATATTGTGGCGCAACGTACTATGGGTGTGATTGATCCTATTAAAGTTATTATTGAAAATTATCCTGAATCTCAAGTTGAGATTATCAAGGCACCAGTCCATCCACAAAACGAAGACATGGGTAAGCGTGATATTTTCTTTTCTAAAGAGTTGTATATTGATAGAGCTGATTTTAAAGAAGTAGCGCCTAACAAAAAATTTAAACGGTTAGCTATTGATAAGGAAGTGCGTTTGCGTAATGCTTATGTTATTAACGCCACTACTTTTGACACTGATTTTGATGGTAATGTGGTTACTGTATATGCTACTTACGATCCAGATACTTTAGGTAAGAATCCTGAAGACGGCCGTAAAGTTAAAGGTGTTATTCATTTTGTTGAGGCGAGTAAAGCGCTTAAAGCAGAATTTAGATTATATGATCGCTTGTTTACACTTGAGAATCCAGGGAAAAATGAGAATTTTGAGCAATTATTTAACCCAAAATCACTAGTTGTAACTTATGGTGTAGTAGAGCCAAGCATGCAATATGCTACACCTGAAGTGGCTTATCAGTTTGAACGTGAAGGTTATTTTTGTCGTGATAACGAAACAAACGATAACTTAGTCTTTAATAAAACAGTTGCTTTAAGGGATGCTTGGAGCAGTTAATTACACAACTACTTTCTAAACTTCGCTTAGTCTTTTAATGGCTTGCTTTATATTGTCTATACTGGTGGCAAATGAGAAGCGCACATAACCTGGAGCGCCAAAAGCAGAGCCAGGAACTAAAGCAATATTGAGCTTTTCTAAGCAATAGGTAGAGAGCTCCACATCATCTTTTAAGCCTAAGCGCTTAATTAAGCCTTCTACGTATGGAAATGAATAGAACGCACCTTGAGATTTAGGACACTTAACACCATTAATGGTGTTAAGTGCATCAACAATAAAGTCATGACGTCCCTTAAAGGCAGACACCATAGTATTGATAATACTTTGCTCGCCATTTAATGCTTCTAATGCTGCCGCTTGGGCAATAGAACAAGGGCTTGAAGTTGATTGTCCTTGTATTTTTTTCATTGCCTTGATAATGTCTTTTGGGCCTGCACCATAACCAATACGCCAGCCAGTCATTGCATAAGCTTTAGAAACACCATTTAGAATAATGGTGCGTTCTTTTAGTTCGTTATCAGCCATGATTATATTTACAAAATTATCGTCATTCCAGCGGATATGTTCATAGATATCGTCAGTAATAATTAAAACTTGAGGATGTTTTTTTAATACTATTGCAAGTGATTGTAATTCTATTTTAGAATAAACTACACCTGTTGGGTTAGAGGGGCTATTAATTACAAATAGTTTAGTTTTGTCAGTAATACTACTTTCTAGTTGCTCAGGAGTTATTTTAAAATTTTGCTCTAAACCAGTCTCAATTATAATTGGCGTGGCATTCGCCAAAATTACCATATCAGGGTAACTCACCCAATAAGGCGAAGGGATAAGCACTTCATCGCCAGTATTAAGTACAGCTTGACACAGGTTATAAAATACCTGTTTACCACCAGATGACACTATTACTTCAGTAGCAGTGTAATCCAAGTTATTTTCGTGCTTGAACTTGCCGATAATCGCATTTTTTAACTCAGGCGTACCGTCAATTGCTGTGTAGCGAGTTTGCCCACTTTTAATAGCAGCTATACCTGCTTGTTGAATATTTTTAGGTGTGTCAAAATCCGGCTCACCTGATCCCATTGACACGATTTGAATACCTTGATTTTTTAATTCATTGGCTTTAGCGCTAACAGCAAGGGTAGCAGAAGGTCTGATCTTTTGAACTCTATTGGAAAGGAAGTCTGACATGATTAATAGTAAAAAATAGATTAAAATTATTCAGTTATGATAATGAAAAAACTATGTAGTGGGTAAGAAATTTCAACTAAAATCTAATTTTTCCCCAATGGGAGATCAGCCAAAGGCAATTAAGTCCTTAGTTAGTGGTATTAATGCTGGTGAGAAGTTTCAGACACTCTTAGGTGTAACAGGCTCAGGCAAAACTTTCACTTTGGCAAATGTAATTAAGCAAACCAAACGAGCTAGCTTGATTATGGCACCCAACAAAACCCTTGCAGCACAGTTATATAGTGAAATGAAGGCATTTTTCCCGAATAATGCAGTAGAATATTTTGTTTCTTATTATGATTATTATCAGCCTGAGGCATATGTACCAGCGAGTGATACTTATATTGAAAAAGATTCCTCAATTAATGCTCAAATTGAGCAAATGCGTCTGTCGGCTACTAAAGCATTGTTGGAGCGAGATGATGTAATTATTATTGCCAGTGTTTCAGCTATTTATGGTTTGGGTGACCCTGAAAGTTATATGAAAATGTTGTTACATTTAAGCATTGGTGAGGTTATCAATCAGCGTGATATTTTGTCGCGTTTGTCACAAATGCAATATACGCGTAATGATGCTAGTTTGATGCGCGGTAATTTTAGAGTAAAGGGTGAAGTTATTGATATATTCCCTGCAGATTCAGAAGAAGAGGCTTTGCGAATTGAAATGTTTGATGATGAAATAGAAGCGATTCATTGGTTTGATCCATTGACTGGTAAAAAACTCAAATTACTACAACGAGTAACGGTATACCCACAAACACATTATGTCACACCCAAGTCTAAAATTTTAAATATGTTAGATAATATCAAAGACGAACTTAAAGTGCGTCGTAAGGAATTGCTATCAGCTAATAAATTAGTGGAAGAACAGCGCTTAACGCAGCGAGTACATATGGATATTGAGATGATGCGCGAGTTGGGTTATTGTAATGGTATTGAGAATTATTCACGTTATCTATCAGATAAAAAAGAAGGGCAGCCACCACCAACACTGCTGGATTATTTGCCCCAAGACGCACTGGTAATTTTGGACGAGTCCCATGTGACTGCAAGTCAGATCGGTGGTATGTATAACGGCGATAGGGCACGCAAAAAAACCTTGGTTGAGTTCGGCTTTAGGCTACCATCAGCGCTAGATAATCGCCCACTAAAGTTTAGTGAGTTTGAAAGTAAAATCAATCAATGCATTTTAGTTTCAGCCACGCCTGCACAGTATGAATTAGATGTTTCAAGTAGGATTGCCGAGCAGGTGGTAAGACCTACAGGGTTACTAGACCCTGATATTGAAGTGCGTGAGGTAGAAACGCAAGTAGATGACTTACTTAGTGAAATACATAAACGTGTAGAAGTTGGCGAGCGAGTTCTAGTAACAACTCTAACCAAGCGAATGTCTGAGCAGTTGAGTGATTATCTAAATGAGCATAATGTCAAAGTTCGTTATCTGCACTCTGATATTAATACCGTTGAGCGTGTAGAAATTATTCGTGATTTGCGCCTAGGCATATTTGATGTATTAGTAGGCATTAACCTACTTAGAGAGGGTCTAGACATACCAGAAGTGTCTTTAGTGGCTATCTTGGATGCGGATAAAGAAGGTTTTTTGCGTTCTGAACGCTCTCTTATTCAAACTATGGGGCGCGCTGCGAGAAATATCAATGGCCATGTAATTTTGTATGCCGATAAAATCACCAATTCAATGCGTCGAGCAATGAATGAAACCCAGCGACGACGCGAAAAACAAGAAGCACACAACCAGACTAATGGTATCGCTCCCAAGAGTGTGGTCAAGCCTATTGTTGATATTTTAGATAATAATTCAAAAATGATAGACTCTGAAGGAGAGTATAACGCACAAGCTATGGCACAATTAAGCCCTGTGCAACTTACAAAAGAACTTAAGGTTTTAGAAAAACAAATGTATCAATTTGCCGAAGAATTAGAATTTGAACGTGCTGCTGATGTACGCAATCAAATCAAACAACTTAAAGATGGGCAATTTTTATCATGAATAAAGTATTAAGAAGCGTTGAGAAAAATACCAAAGAAAGGCAAGTCTATTTAACTTTTAGTTATGGTGATCACTCTACTGAAGACTATCAAATTACTTACAAAGTAAATAATACTGAAGGAATTATTACCTATAAATACAATAGAAGTTATTATTTAATTAGCACAAGGCCAAGTTTACGATAGATTAAAAACAGGTAATTTTAAGTGCTGTATTTTTTTTTAATAGATAATAATTTTGTCATTGCAGAATCCACTAATGAGGTTAATTTTTTCCGTGCTAAATTCACTAAGAATGCTGATTTCAACCATGCTGTATTTAATAAAATATTAAGTTCTTTAAATATTAAAAAAAGCATTAATTTAGATTTTAAGCATGCGATTGTTGACAGAATAGAGTTTTGCTATGCAAAATTTAGTGCAGATAATAGAGAAACATTTTTAACTATAAAAGATGTTGTGTTTAAACAAAATTACCAAAACAAAGCTCTAAAATTCCACGCTCAATAATATTAAAAGCATCTATAAAGTTTGAAATGGGTAAGAGATTTTTCGGATAAATAGATACTTTGCTTTAAATCTTGGGTAAGTAATTTTGGCATTAGCGTTGTTTATGTGATAATGTGGCTTTATTAATGTCACTCTATTGTTTTATCTTTTAATTAATGGACTTTAATTGTGATGCAAAAACTATTATTGATTTTGTCTCACCTATAAGTTATGATATTGACAAATATTCACTTATGTTAGTGATATAGATAGATATCTATTTTTATTTTATAAAGTTTTACAAGTTGTGTTAATTTATGAAATGATGAAATCCTTTAGAAATTTTCTCGTAGATTATGAATACTGAGCTTAATATTAACGAAATATTTTATTCTATACAAGGTGAGGCGCGAGAAGTTGGTTTGCCGACAGCGTTTATTCGCTTAACAGGTTGTCCACTGCGATGTGCATATTGTGACACCAAGTATGCATTTAAAGGTAATAATCTATTAAGTATTGATGACATACTGACTGATATTGGGCAATACAATACTAAGTTTGTGTGTGTAACTGGTGGAGAGCCATTAGCACAAATTAATTGCCATATTTTGCTGGATAGATTGGTTAAAGAAAATTATCAGGTATCAATTGAAACCAGTGGTAGTATTGATATTTCAGATATTAATCCAAGCGTATCCATTGTGATGGATATTAAAACTCCATCATCGAATGAATCAGCACAAAATAAATATAGTAACATTAAAGAACTACAAGTCAAAGATCAGCTTAAGTTTGTCATTGATTCAAGGGCTGACTTTGACTGGAGTGTGGATATTCTAAGCCAATATCCAACGCAAGTAGAGGTGTTATTTTCCCCCGTATCTGGTACAGTTGAACCCGTGCAATTAGCGCAGTGGATTTTAGATAAGCAACTTAATGTACGTTTGCAAGTACAGTTACATAAGTTACTTTGGGGTGATGAAAAAGCTAAATAGATTCTGTCTATTAGATAAAAATATTACTTAATGGTTATTTTTTTAATATGATACTTGGGTTTGGGCTGCATAAGTTTTGGGATAATGACTTTCAACACATCGCTTTCAAAGATAGCAGTTATATTTTCCACATCACCATCCACAGGAATAGAAATAATTTGTGAGAAATTGTTTGATGAGTATGTGTTGTTATTACTTAAGGTTTGTTTAACCTTTATAATCAGCATATTTTGGTTACTTGAGATATCTAGATTCTTTTTGTTGACACCAGATATTTTGATTTCCATCACATAACTATTATTATCTTTATCAAAATACTGTTTTGAAAATTTTCTTATAATAGAGTCGTTGTATCGTAGCCTGTCTATTTGGTGGTCAAATTGTTGAAATTGATTACCAAAGTCATTCCAAAAATTATCACCAAACACATGGTGATTAAATAAATTTGACTGAGAATGCCAATATGCATTAAGCAGTGTTGATGATAGTAGCATGACAATAGTTAGTATTTTTTTCATTACTTTACCCTTAAATAAACATAAATCCCATTATACAAATACTAAATTAAAATTTCAAGTGTTAAGCTAATTTATCATCTGCTACATGGTACACAGGATCTTCTAATACATTTACTTCTACTAAGTTTTTCGCAGTTTTAAGTAGCAATCTACATTCAGCACTAAGGTGTTGTAAGTGTAATGTTTTGCCGATACTCTTATAACGCGTAGCCAGTTTATCAATAGCTTGAATAGCTGAGTGGTCTAGCACTTTGGCATTACCAAAATCAATATAAGTATCATTGGTGTCTGTTTTATGATTGAACAATTCTTGAAAATGTTCTTTTGAAGCAAAGAATAAAGTGCCATGCACTTCATAGACATTATCTCCATTGTCATTTTTATATTGTTTAACAAAAATCTTACTAGCAGATTCCCAGGCAAAAGATAGAGCTGATAGGATAACGCCAATAATAACGGCTAAGGCCAAATTATCAGTCACAACAGTAATAATCGCAACTGAAATACCAGTAATAATATCTAATACTGGTATCTTGCCAAATAGAGTAAGAGTGCACCATTCGAAAGTACCAATTACCACCATCAACATCACTCCAACCAATACCGCAATAGGGATCATCTCAATATATTCTGATAAGTAAATGATAAACAACAATAGTGCAACAGAGGCGACAATGCCTGATAAGCGTCCACGACCACCAGATTTAACATTAATAATACTTTGTCCAACCATTGCACAACCGCCCATGCCACCAAATAAACCAGTTATGGTATTAGCAACACCTTGCCCAACACTCTCTCTGTTTGGCTGTCCTGTAGTTTGCGTTAAATCATCTACCAAGTTTAGCGTTAGTAGGCTTTCTATCAAACCAACTAATGCCATTGTTAACGCGTAAGGAAAAATAATTTTCAGTGTATCTAAGTTAAATGCCACATCAGGAATATGGAAAGCAGGAAAGCCCCCTTTAATAGAAGCAACATCACCAACTGTGCGGGTGTCAAGGCCAAGCCAAATCACTACAAAACTACCAACAATAACTGCCACTAAGATTTCAGGTACGGTTTTGGTAAATTTTGGTAATAAATAAATAATTGCCATTGTAGCAGCAATAATAACTAGCATAATTATTAGTGGTTCGCCAGTAATCCATGTATCGCCAATTCTAAATTGCTTGATTTGCCCGATAAAAATAACCATTGCAATGCCATTCACAAAGCCTAAAAATACAGGGTGTGGCACGAGACGAATAAACTTACCAAGCTTAAGTAAGCCAAAAGATATTTGAATAATACCTGTGAGTAGCACCGCAGCAAATAAATATTCTACACCATGAACTGCCACCAGTGTGCCAATCACTACGGCAATCGCACCTGTAGCCCCAGAAATCATACCTGGTCGACCACCGACAATTGAAGTAACCAAGCCAATGGTAAAGGCAGCATATAAGCCAACTAATGGGCCTACGCCAGCCAGCAAAGCAAATGCAACCGCCTCTGGTACTAAGGCGAGTGCAACAGTTAACCCCGATAAAATATCATTTTTTGGGTTGATAGAAATATATTTATTGATTAGAGAAAAAAGCATTTTCTTCCTTATTTTAGCTGTTATTTAATTTTATTTACTTGCAGGTATAGTGGGTGTGGATAACTTTACCTTTGCATTCTGTGCACGCTGACGCATTACATGATCCATTAGTGTAATTGCCAACATCGCTTCAGCGATTGGTGTGGCGCGAATGCCTACACATGGGTCATGACGGCCTTCAGTAATTATTTTAGTTGGTTTACCATTTTTGTCAATACTATCAATAGGTATGCGCAAGCTTGAAGTTGGCTTGATGGCGATAGAAACTAACAAATCCTGTCCAGAACTAATGCCACCAAGTGTACCGCCTGCATTATTAGACCCAAAACCATACGGGGTAATGGTATCACGGTGTTGTGTTCCTTTTTGGGTTATAGAATTAAATCCAGCACCGATTTCTACGCCTTTAACTGCATTAATGCTCATCATTGAGTGTGCAACATCAGCCTCTAATTTGTCAAAAATTGGCTCACCCAATCCAACAGGCATATTAGTGACAACTACATTGATACGCGCACCAATAGAATCACCTGCTTTCCTTAGTGCATCCATGTAATTTTCAAGCTTTGATATTTTGCTAGCATCAGGGCAGAAGAAAGGATTGTTGTGTACTTCATCCCAATCAAGTGTTTCTGTCTTAATAGGCCCTAACTGTGCAAGATAGCCTTTAATTTCAATGCCAAATTCTTGTTTTAAATATTTTTTAGCAATGCCACCACAGGCAACACGCATTGCTGTCTCACGCGCAGAAGAGCGACCACCACCACGATAATCACGAATGCCATATTTCTGCTCGTAAGTGTAATCTGCATGACCAGGACGAAAAGTGTTGGCGATATTGCCATAGTCTTTGGAGCGTTGGTCAGTGTTTTGAATGATGAGTGCAATCGGTGTGCCGGTAGTTTTACCTTCAAAAGTACCCGATAAAATTTTTACTAAGTCTTCTTCACGACGCTGTGTTGTATGGCGTGAAGTGCCTGGCTTTCTCAAATCTAAGTCACCTTGCAAGTCAACTTCAGAAAGCTCCATATTAGGTGGGCAGCCGTCAACAATACCCACCAGTGCTTCACCATGCGACTCACCAGCAGTGGTTACTGTAAATAATTTGCCAATACTATTACCACTCATTTGCCGCTCCTAATTTACCATTCTTTGTGTTGTGGAATGTCATCACAGATATTATCCCAGCTTGCCTTTGATTCAGTGAAAATATGTTTTTCAATTGCTTCATAAACATCAGTTGTAATTGTTCCTAGTCTAACCCTTGTATAAGCAGGATTGTTTTTAAGCTTTGCCATAATGGGTGCACCACAAGACTGACAAAAGAATCGACTTTTATTGTCATTTTCCTTAAATTCAGTGAGATTGTTCTCGCCACTTAAAAATTTAAAGTTTTTGCTTTCTACATTGCCATTGGTAGCAAAGGCAGTGCCTTGTACACGCCTACACTCGCTACAATGACACATGACAATATCTGTAATTTTCTGCGTAATTTTAAATGCAACTTTACCACACAAACATTTACCTTTATGCATTTTAACTCCTTTATTGGCGTCCTTGAGTGGATTCGAACCACTGGCCTGCCGCTTAGGAGGCGGCTACTCTATCCAGCTGAGCTACAAGGACAAATTATTAGTATTTTACAATAATTATTCATTTCATATTTATAATATAAGATAATGAAAAGTCATCGTAAAATAATAAAGTTTGTTAAGTAATATGACGCATAAAAATAATATATTAGGTTTATTATGAAAGTTGAGTTTGGGCATTGATTCAGCATAAATATTTTATTAGTATTAAGAATCTACCAATCAAAATTATGTAAAAACACAGTATAATTTAAGCACTTTTATATAATGGGCAAAGGCGTAGAAAAAGATATAACGCAATCAAAACACTAAATGCAGTGTGCAAGTAGCAATAGTTATTAGTGGCAGTGTGTTTTAATAAAAGATAAATTATGAAAAACATTAAAATTAAAGATAGGCTTATTTTTGCATTAGATCTTCCAGAAGTGCAACAGGCTAAAGATTTAGTAAACCAACTCGATGATAGTGTTAGTTTTTACAAAATTGGCATGGAAATGCTAATGACAGGGCAATATTTCCAATTAATGGACTGGTTGATTGCCAAAGATAAAAAAGTATTTGTTGATTTAAAATTTTTCGATGTACCAGAAACTGTAGGAAGAACTATTAATCGTCTTAGTAAATATGGCGCAACCTTTGCTACTATTCATGGCAACCAAACGCTTATGGAAAAAGCAGTAGAGAACAAAGGCGGTCTTAAAATATTGGCAGTCACTGCACTTACTAGTCTTGATATAGGTGATTTAGATGATTTAGGCTTTGATTGCAATGTGCAAGATTTGGTTATTTCTCGTGCCAAACGTGCTTTTGAAGCTGGTTGTGATGGCGTTATATCTTCTGGTCTTGAGGTGCCATTCTTGCGTGAATATGTTGATAACAAGCTTATTGTAGTAACGCCAGGCATTCGTCCTGTGAAAAATAATGATGACCAAAAACGTGTGGTTGATGTGACAACTGCATTTAAATCAGGAACAGATTATATTGTTATAGGGCGGCCAATTAAAAATGCTGACAATCCTTATGAGGCTGCTAGCAATATTCAAGATATTATCAAAACTTGTTTTTGAGACGGTATAATTTAATTATCTTTAGTCGCGTAGCTCAGCTGGTTAGAGCACTACCTTGACATGGTAGGGGTCGGTGATTCAAATTCACTCGCGACTACCAGTTTAAATTTAAAAAAAGTCCAATAAAAATTATCCTAACCGATAACTTTATTGTTTAGCATATATATGCTGTATAATATTTTACCTACTGTAAAGATAAAAGTATAGTATTAAAGTGTGTCAATAATGATTCGCTAATTTTAATGAGGTGTATTTTATGAAAAAAATTATTGTAATTACTGCTATAATGGCAGCAGCATCAACAGCTTCAGCTGGTTGGTTTAATAATGGTAACCATAATGGTAACCATGGTGGTAACAATTGGAATCCATTCGGTGGCTCAAACTCAAACTCAAATTGGGGCCCATTTAGTAGCGGATCTAATAGCGGATCTAATTGGGGTCCATTTAAAGGTGGCAATAATTGGGGTCCATTCGGTGGTGGATCTAATGCCGGTCCTTTTAATGGTGGTTCAAATTGGGGCCCATTTAAGAGTGGCAGTAATTGGTTGAATGATACAGACTTTGGTGTGAACTTCAATACTAAAAATAAGACTGATAATAGCGCTTCAGGTGTTGCGTCTGGCAGGGCTGATGGTAGAGCAGAGGCTTCTGCTTCAGGTAAAGCCGATGCATATGCTAAAGGTCAAGCTGACGGTTATGCTAGGGCACAAGCCGATGCATACGCCAAAGGTTATGCTGATGGAAGAGGTGGATATCGAAATGACGGCGCTGGTAATAGTAACGGTTATTACAATGCTAAGACTTCACCAATTAAATAAAAGTTGACTAACTATAGTGTATGGTAAAAAGACCATTATATTAAAATAACCTAATAACCTAAGTTAATTAAATACTAACTTTTAGAAATAGATCCTCTATAACTCCTTACATAACAAGGGTTTTATACAGGGTCTATTTTTTTGTCTATTAAAAAGTATTATAAAAAGATAAATTATTTTATAAAAAATACCCTTATCTAGCTATTTTGCTCAACTAAACTCTAATTTAGTTTATTTTAACTATGGGATTGAAGATAAAATTTTTTTAGTATATGAGTTTAAAAATAAAGAGCCACATCTTTGTTAGGATTGGCAAGAATGAGTCTGGCTAACAAAGGTACAAATCTAAAAAATGTAATAAGAGAGTTGTACAATTCCATCTATAAAAACGCTATGTTTAAGATAAAAGGAATCTTTTAAAAATATTGATATCTTTATGGATTTAATTAATAAAGCACCATATTAATCCAAAGCTTTTACGTAACAAGATTGACTGCTTTTTATTTTCGATGTCGTAAGTTTGTCAGAGCTAAGAACAAATATCTTATCAAACATGGCTTTAGGTTATTCAAGATTGTCCTTAGACCAACACCACACCTCTAATTAGAAAAAGCTCTATTGATAGGCGGCAATGCAAAGATTTGCAACCTATAAACAACTGATAAGGTTATTTCTTATGTATTCTTATCAAGTTTAAACTTTGATCCAGAAGTTGTTGTTAAAGAGAATAATTAACTGCCTATCAAGTACCATGGGGTGGCGCCTATATATCATCAACTAAAGAATATAATTACACTTGACAGCATTAAATGTGGTGAATTTAAAATTCCATATGTTCTTGATATTACTAGAGGAATGAGGTTAATAAAAAAAGATAGAAAATTGTGGGAGCTTATAGCGTTATTCAGTAAGTGAATATAATAACAGGTTAACTGATTTTATACCTAATTTTTTATTTGTTAATACTACTACTACTATTTATATTGCCTTTGTGGGTTGTTTTGTTGTTAGCAATGATTCTACAAATGATGAATTTAGTATATATAAAATATAAGCATTTAAATAGATATAATGGCTTATTTGTAACAACTATAATTCAAAAAATATAAATATGCTTTTGGGAGAAAGACTTTTGCTAATAAATTTTATAACGATATCATTCTATTACCAATTAATGATAACTTACAACCAGACTGGCAATTTATGGAAGATTGTATAAAATCACTATGATAAATCTAAAACAAATAGAAAAAGTTTTAAAAGAAGTGTTGTTATTCAAACCAAAAGAGAAGACTAAATACGAAAACAAGAAGCTTGCAAAGGTTGAGAAAAATCAAAAGTGGCTACTTGATGAGAGGGTTTTAAAAATAGATTTTGCAGACTTAGGTATAATTCTAAAAAATAAATATATAAGGATAAAAATGAAACCAGATGATTGTGGATTAGGCTTACTAAACTTAGTTGATAAAAATAATAAGGTTAAACAAGCCAGTAATTACGAATAAGCTATTTTTTAATACAAAGATTATGGTAAAAAATTATCTAAATAAAGTTAATAATATCAATATTCATCTATTTGAAGCTAACATTGAAATGCTAAAGCGTAAAAAACTTGAGGTAAGTATTCTTTGTTAAATAAAGTTTTTATTCTATCTGTTCTTCATCAATATGTTATTTAATAAAATTTAAATGTATGTTTAGATTTCTGTATTATCACATACTAAAATAATGACTAAGCTAACCAATAATCAAAAAAAATTCTTACGCTCTTGTGGAAACACTCTAAAGCCTGTGGTAATAATTGGGCAGCACGGGTTGAGTAAGTCGGTATTGATGGAGCTAGAATCAACTATGACTAAGCACGAGTTGTTGAAAATTAAAATTCGTTCTGAAAGTAGGAAAGATAAACAGAAAATAATAGATGAGATTATCAATATTACCAAGGCACATTTGATACAGGTGATTGGCAATGTAATAGTGATTTATCGGGTTTTTAATAAAGAGCCGCAGATTATTCTACCTAGAAAATGAAAATAGCCATTAGTGCCACTGAGACCTCTGGTGATTTAATAGGATCTAAATTGGTGGACGCATTAAAAATGCAAGACAATTATGTTCAAATACAAGGCTTAGCAGGTGATCAAATGATTAGGTCTGGATGTATACAGTTGTGGGATCAAAAATGTGTAAATGTGATGGGCTTTAGCGAAGTTTTGAAAAAACTACCCATGCTATTATTGCTTAGAAATAATATTATTCGTTATTTTTCTATAAATAAACCAGATGTTTTCATTGGTGTGGATGGCCCTGATTTTAATTTTGTAATTGAAAACAAATTAAAACGACGTGGTGTTAAAACAGTGCATTTTATCTCTCCTTCGGTATGGGCTTGGCGCAAAAGTCGTATGAAAAAAATTAAGAAATCAACCGACTTGGTGTTATGTTTACTGCCATTTGAGGTAGATTTCTATCAAAAATATAACCAACGTGCTGTTTTTGTTGGACATCCATTGGCGCAAAGTTTACACCCTAGAAAAAACTACCAAAGTACAAAAAAAATTTTATTAATGCCGGGATCACGTGATGATGAAATAAATAAACTCTTGCCTGAATTATTAGTTGCTGCAAAAATAATGGCACAGAAAGACGATACTTTAAATTTTCATTTAGTACTTGCCAATGACGAAATGCTTGAGTGGGCACAATCCTTAGTAAAAGATGCAGACATTGGTGTTTCTATTGGTGATGCACACAAGTGTGCTATAGAATCAGACTTGGTACTAGTAGCGTCTGGCACTGCCACCTTGGAATTAGTATTATTAGGTGTTCCGATGGTAGTAGTATATAAGTTATCAATGCTTAGTTATTTTATTGCATCAAGATTAGTTAAAATCAAATATATTAGTTTACCAAATATTATTGCCAATACTAATTTAGTGCCTGAGCTTATTCAAAATGATGCAAATGGTGAAAATATTGCTAAATATGCTATGGCTATTTTAAATAGCGACATAACAACATTAATGAAAGAATTTAAAAAGATTCATCAGAAACTCAATTTAAATGCTAGTGAAGAATCAGCACGTATTATTCGTGAATTCGTTAATGAGTAAAAAAATAATAGATACTGTTATATTAGCACTAGATGAGGATATTGGCACTGGTGATGTTTCTACTAGTTTACTTAATGACAAGATAATATCGGCACAAATTATCGCTAGAGAGTCAGCAGTTATTTGTGGAATTGAATATGCACACATAGCATTCTTGTCAATTAATAAAAATATTCAACTTCAGTGGCATTTGAATGATGGTGACAGTGTCCAACAAAACCAAGTTTTATGTAATTTATCAGGCTCTGTAAAAGGCATTATCAGCGCTGAAAGAGTAGCGCTCAATTTCTTACAAATGCTAAGTAGCGTGGCAACACAAACCAAGTATTTAGTAGATAAGATTGCACATACCGATGTTCAACTTCTTGATACTAGAAAAACTATTCCTGGACTGAGGCTCGCGCAAAAATATGCCGTTGAATGTGGAGGTGGTGTAAATCATAGAATGGGTTTGTATGATTGTGTGATGCTTAAAGAAAATCATATTATTGCATCTGGATCAATTAAGAATGCCGCGTGTATAGCAAATTCCAAATATCCAGACCTGCCTGTGATTATTGAAGTGGAAAAAATTACACAATTTACTGAAGTATTAAGCTTAACAGGCATTACTAGAGTTCTTTGTGATAATTTTTCAATTGATGATTTAACTCAAGCTGTTCGATTAGCGAAAGGAAAAATATTGATAGAAGCCTCTGGCAATATTGATAAAAATACAATTATTGAGGTTGCACAAACTGGCGTTAACTATATTTCTATTGGCGCTATTACAAAAAATATTACAGCAATAGATTTGTCTCTTAGGTTATCTTAGTCTAAAGATAATATGCCTGAAGCAAAGAAAACTGGTGACAATAGATCATCTTTAGCATTATACTTAAGTGGATCATTATTTTCATCAACAATGCGACCTCCTGCATTTTGCAAAATACAAACACCTGCCGCAGTATCCCATTCGTAGCAAGGTCCAAATTTAGGGTAGTAGTCAAACACTCCTTGTGCAATTTTGCAAAATTTTAGCGCACTGCCTAAGTGGTTGATCCGGTATTCATCAAATTTTTTAAGGTGTAATTGTAATTTTGAATGATGCACTGAATGGTGCCCAATTACCACACGTAATGGCTGTTTTTCTAAACATACCTTTAAGGATGTTTGAATGCTATTGTATTGTTTATATGCCTTATTATTAAAGCCATAATAATGTGTGCAAGTAAATGGCGCATACACCAGTCCAAAAATTGACTGATGATTTTTAATATAGGCGATACAAATACAAAATTCTCCAGTTTGTTCTAAGAAATCCTGTGTACCATCTAGTGGGTCTATTAGCCAATATTCTTGCCATTCTAGGCGTTGTTTAAAAGTATTAGCATCTGATTCTTCTGAGAGAATAGCTATATTTGGTGTGAGATGGCTTAGCCCTTCAACAATCAGGCGATGTGCAGTTTGGTCTACAATTGTTAGTGGGGTTTTATTTAGTTTAGTTTTAATAGGTATATCATCTTTATAAAATGACATAATCACCTTGCCAACATCAGAAGTTAGTTTAATTAATTGTGGAATAATCTTTTCAAATGTCATGTAATTATCATACTTTGCTTCTTTCTTATTAACGGATATTGACAGGTTATGCTAGGCTTAATAAATAATGACACACACAAGGTAGATTAAGAAAATATGATTAACCATGGATGTCATTATGTGATTGAATATTTCTTTTTAATTTAACATAAATAGAAAGAAAATATACAGTAATTTGGTGGGCCTACTTGGACTTGAACCAAGGACCAATCGATTATGAGTCGAGTGCTCTAACCAACTGAGCTATAGGCCCATAGTATCATTCTAAGAAGCTTGAAAGCTTATGTGCTCTAGATGGATGTCTAAGTTTACGCAAAGCT
Source organism: Candidatus Thiodubiliella sp. (assembly GCA_029237605.1). Lineage (GTDB taxonomy): Bacteria > Pseudomonadota > Gammaproteobacteria > PS1 > Pseudothioglobaceae > Thiodubiliella. Next base: position 473,440 of record JAQRGB010000001.1, on the reverse strand, counting down.
TTGGCTTCAATTTGGCGAATACGCTCACGCGTTACATCAAATTGACGGCCTACTTCTTCTAGTGTGTGATCGGTATTCATATCAATACCAAAACGCATTTTTAATACTTTTTCCTCTCTAGGTGAAAGATTATTAAGTAAATCACTAGTTGTTTCTTTTAGGCTTTCTCTGGTGGTAATTTCTACTGGTGAAGTTAAACTAACATCTTCAATAAAATCACCAATATTAGAATCCTCATCATCGCCAACAGGAGTTTCCATTGACAAAGGTTCTTTTGCTATTTTTAGAATCTTAGTAATTTTATATTCTGGTAATTCCATCTCTATTGCCAATTCTTCAGGTTTTGCTTCACGACCAAATTTTTGTAGTAATTGACGTTTAACACGATTAAGCTTGTTGATGGTTTCAATCATATGTACTGGAATACGAATGGTACGTGCTTGATCAGCAATTGAACGTGTAATTGCCTGACGAATCCACCAAGTTGCATAAGTTGAGAACTTATAACCACGACGATATTCAAACTTATCCACTGCTTTCATTAAGCCAACATTACCTTCTTGAATTAAATCTAAGAATTGTAAACCACGGTTAGCATATTTTTTGGCAATTGAGATTACTAGGCGCAAGTTTGCCTCAATCATTTGTGCTTTTGCAGTTTTAGCACGGCGGTCACCACGACGATAAATCTTATTAAGTGATTTTAATTCAACAATAGTAAGTTGCATCTCTTCTTCATGGCCTTGAAGATTTTTTTGTGCGTAGTAAATTTCATCTTGAATATTGGTTAATTTATCTTTAATTTTATTGTCTAGCGTGGCTTCTTTCAGCCAATCAAGATTTGTTTCATTGTTTGTAAATAATTTAAAGAATTGCGTTCTATCCATACCTGCGTATAAACAAGACTTTTGTATGAATTTTTCTTGTTCTTTGATTTTATCAACGCGCTTGCAAACAGTTTCAACCATAGTTATGACTAATTTTGGTGATAAGCGTAAGTCTGACAATTTTTTTGATAATTTCTTGCGTTCAATAACTGTTTTTTTGTCACGGAATCCATATTTTTTATTAGTTTTTAGATATTTACTAGAGCATTTTGAAATTGCCTTAAAATGCAAACCTACTTGAACTTCATCTGGGCCAGAATATTCCATTTCTTCCATTTCTTCGTATTCATCAATATCATCAAATTCGCCAGCATTAAAAGCTCTTTTCTTTTCTTCAAAGTCTTCTGCATCTCCTTGATAACCAATAATAACATCAGTAATTTTACATTTGCCCTCTTCAAGTCTTTTATGTGCTTTAAAAAATTGTTCGGTGATAACCGGATAAAGTGTAATTGCTTGCATTATTTCAAATACCCCAGCTTCAATTTCTTTAGCTATACGAATTTCATCTTCTTGCTCTAATAAATCAACTATACCCATTTCACGCATATACATTCTAACTGGGTCAGTGGTTCTACCAAACTCTGAATCCAATGCAGCCAATGCAGCAATTGCTGCTTCTGCAGAAGTTGATTGTGCCTTAGCGCCTGACTTTACAACTAAAGTGTCGGCATCAGGAATAGTGTTAGAAATAACAATATCTAGCTCTTCTAGAATAGTTTTAATTGGCTCAATTTGCTCTTGTATTAAATCTTGTGGCAGCAAGTCATTTAGTTCATAGTAAGTTAAATAGCCTTTCTCTTTGCCGAGCATAATGACTTTTTCTAGTGCTTGTTTATGCTCTTTTGTTGTATTTTTCATAAGTTAGCAAATATTGTGATAATTCAAAGAAGATAATTATACCGTCTTACGACTATTTGTCGTCAGTAAAAATTGCACTAATAGATTGTTCTTTGCTAATGCGTTTAATTACTTCTGCAAGCTTTGGTGCAATAGATACAATCCTAATTTTATCACATTTAACTGTAGCTTCAGTTAAAGGAATGGTATTGGTAGCTACTAACTCATCAAGCTCAGAGTTATTAATATTATCAATTGCAGAACCAGATAAAACAGCATGTGTTGCGTAAGCAACGACTTTTTTAGCACCTTTTTCTTTTAGGATGCTGGCGGCTTGACATAGAGTGCTAGCAGTATCAACCATATCATCAATTAAGATGCAAGTTCTGCCTTTGACGTCACCAATTACATTCATTATTTTCACCATATTTGGTGCGGGACGACGCTTGTCAATAATCGCAAGTTCAGAGTCGTTTATACGTTTAGCTGCAGCACGTGCACGCACAACGCCACCAACATCAGGCGATACTATAATTGTATTTTTATAATTTTGTGCAAGAATATCATTAATCAAAACTGGCTGGGCATAAATATTGTCAATTGGAATATTAAAGAATCCTTGAATTTGATCAGCGTGCAAATCAACAGTTAAAATTCTATCAACACCAGATGCTTCAATCATTTTTGCAGCAAGTTTTGCGGTAATTGGCACGCGTGTTAAACGAGAGCGACGATCTTGTCTAGAATAACCAAAATATGGCACAACAGCAGTAATACGAGCAGCAGAAGAACGTTTTAATGCGTCAACTATAACTAGCAACTCCATTAATGTTTCTGCTGGTGATGGTCCGCAAGTAGGCTGCAAAACAAATACATCACAACCACGTACATTTTCTAAAATTTCAACCTGCGATTCACCATCACTAAATTGTCCTATGAGTGCCTTGCCTTGTCTAGTATTTAGGCTTAATATAATTTCAGCAGAAAGCAATGGATTAGCGTTTCCGCTAAAAATTTTAATTTTGTCGAGCGACATATGAGTTTTACGGTAACTATTAAAAGTGTTTAAATTATACTATGAGATTTTTGTGTAATTATAAATAATTATACAAAAACTACCCTTAACTAATTTATTTTTCTTGTAATGATAGTTGCTATGCAGTGATAGCACAAGATAGTTATATAAAATATTTACAAAACAAACAAATATAGTAATTTAATTTTGTGTAAATTTAACGCAGCATAAGAAAAAAATACGCAACGAAAAAAGAAATTGGCTGGGCTGGCAGGATTTGAACCTGCGCATGACGGGATCAAAACCCGTTGCCTTACCGCTTGGCGACAGCCCAATTAAGGTTATTAACCGCTAGGTTAATTCGGTGAGGAGTTGAGCGCCTGCGCAACAAAACCTGACCATTTGTTTGGTATATTATTAAGTGCTACCAAAGCATCTTTTTCATATCTAAACTCCACAAAAACACAACTTCCTGTGCCTGTCATTCTCGGTTGGTATAAGTGGTTTTTAGATAATTTTAAATGCGTTAATGCTTCTAAAATTTCGACTTCCAGCTCAATGGCAACCTCAAGACAATCGTTATGTGGATTAATTAATTCTGAAAAATGATGTATTTTCCCTACTATAGGTGTCATTGTCAATGCTTTATGTGAAAAAATTTTTTTTGTTGAAATATGTTTTTTGATAGAAAGGACTAAAAAATAGTGTTTTGGCAAGTCCATTGGCGTCAAAATTTCACCTATGCCTTCCGCCCAAGCACTATGTCCAGCAATAAAAATTGGCACATCAGCGCCTAGTGCTAATCCAATTTTTGCCAATTTTTTCTTTGAAAATTTTGCATCCCATAATATATTGAGTGCAATTAATGTAGTTGCTGCATTTGAACTACCACCACCTAAACCACCACCTGTAGGAATATTTTTTACTACTGAAATATCTGCTCCATCTGTTGTACCAGCTGCTTTTTGTAATGCTTGTGCTGCTTTGATAATTAAATCTTTCTCAGATGGTATGTCTTCATTGCCACTGATGCGTGCTATAACACCATCTTTCCTAACAGATATTGTGAGCTCATCGTAATAGTTTAGTAATTGAAAAATACTTTGTAGATTGTGATAACCATCTTTTCGTTTAGAATTAATGTGCAAAAATAGGTTGATTTTTGCAGGAGACAGCCAAGAACTAGACATTAATAAAAGTTTCTCGGTAATGCTTAAGTTCGTCAATAGAGTCTTTAATATCAAGTAGAGCCAAGTGTGCAGGCTCACCTTTTCGAATCATTTTTGCTTCAGGTTTCCATCGTACTGCCAATTCTTTTAGTGTAGTGACATCTATATGACGGTAATGAAAGAATAGCTCTAACTTAGGCATATAGTTGTAAAGAAATCTTCTATCTTGGCAAATAGTATTACCACACATCGGCGAGACGTTTGGATTGACATACTTTTGTAGAAAACCTATCGTTTGTTTTTCGGCTTGTTGCATAGAAATGTCACTATTTTTAACACGTTGAATTAAGCCAGAATTAGTGTGGTGCTCAACATTCCATCCATCCATACTATCTAAAATTTCATTATTTTGGCGAATAGCAAGTGCTGGGCCTTCTGCTAAAATATTGAGATCTTTATCCGTAACAATCGTGGCGATTTCAATAATAGTATCTTTTTCTGGCAATAGTCCTGTCATTTCTAAATCAATCCATATTAAGTTGCTATCTTTATTCATAATAAATTATTTGTATTAACATCCCGTACTTTCTTTGACAAAATCGTCTAATTTTTGGTGGGCCGAGCCATCGTTTAAAATTTTTATTGCTTTATCAATGCCTGTTTGTAATGAATCAGCCACGCCTGATACATAAATTGCGGCACCAGCATTAAGTGCGACAATATTTTTTGCTACATCATTTTCACCGTCTAGTGCTTTTTGAATGAGCGCTAATGAACTGTTAGCATCTCCTGCTTTTATGTCATCTAAATTTCCTAATGGTAAGCCAAATTTTGTCGGGTTGATTGTATAAGTAGTCACTTCGTTATTTTTGAGTTCAGCAACGTAAGTATCGTCAGCAATTGAAATTTCATCAAGTCCGTCTTTGGAATGCACCACCATCACATGTTTAGAACCTAATTCTTTTAAAACATAAGCAATTGGTTTAACCAAAGATTGGGAATACACGCCTATTACTTGGTTAGGTGCTTTAGCAGGGTTGGTTAGTGGGCCTAATACATTAAAAATAGTTCTAATAGCAAGGTCTTTTCGCACTCCCATAGCGTGTTTCATTGCATGGTGATGAAAAGGTGCAAACATAAATCCAATGCCAATTTTTTCTATACATTTACTGATCTTTTCAACACTCATATTAAGATTAGCACCAGCTGCTTTCAAGACATCAGCGCTGCCTGTTTTTGAAGAAACGCTACTATTGCCATGCTTGGCAACAAATCCACCAGCAGTTGCCACAACAAAAGAACATGCAGTTGAAATGTTAAACAATCCTATTCCATCACCGCCAGTGCCGCAAGTATCTACTAAGTGTTTAGTATTTTTAACGCTAACACCTTTAACTAAAGAGCGCATTATTTTGGCAGTAGCGGTAATTTCATCAATGCTTTCACCTTTCATCGAAAGCCCGACTAGAAATCCTCCAATTTGTGCATCAGTGACTTTTCCAGTCATAATATCATTCATCACTGAGTACATTTCATCTTCCGTTAAATCTTGTTTTGCAATGATTACTTTTATTGCTTCTTGTATATTCATTTTAATCTCATTAGTTGCTCTATTTTATCAATTTCTTTTACTATAGCTTTAGTTAAGACACTATTGCCATTATCTGTAATCAAAACATTGTCCTCAATTCGAACGCCAATATTCCAATATTGTGGGTTGATTTTATCATTTTTACGAATATAAATACCAGGCTCAACAGTAGTTACCATTCCCACCTTATACTGACGATGTTGATTGTTTTGCTGATAATTACCAACATCATGCACGTCCATCCCTAGCCAATGCCCAGTTCCATGCATATAAAACTGCGATAAGTCCTCACCTATTTGTAAAATCCCCAAATTAATCAAACCTTGTTGGATAATTTGTGAAGCAACTTGATGCGGTTTAGTGACTACCTCACCTAGTTTAATGCAATCAATTGCAGCGAGTTGTGCATCTAGTACAATTTGGTAAATTTGTCGTTGTGCTTTGCTAAATTTCCCATTCACTGGAAAAGTGCGCGTAATGTCTGAGGCATAACCATTAACTTCACACCCTGCATCAATCAGCAATAAGTCGCCATCATTCAACACTTGATTGTTATTAATATAATGCAAGATACAAGCGTTTTTACCACCTGCTACAACTGATGTGTAAGCATGCTCGACATTGTTCTTTTTAAAGTTAGCATCAAAAATACTGGCAATTTCGTATTCGAACAAACCTGCTTTAGTTTGTTGCATTGCCAACTGATGAGTTTGCGCAGAAATATCAGCAGCCTTTTTCATTAGCACAATCTCATTATCATCTTTAATTAAACGCATTTCGTGCAGATATTCATTGAGTGATTGAGTTTGCATACCATCTAAGCACTGAATAATTTCATCATCCAAGATGCATGATTTAAAGTCGTAATATAGTGTTGTTGCATTTGCAATTAATTGTGGTAACTTATGTTTTAGGTCATTAATTGGATAGGCTTGACTTGCACCTAAAGTTTGCACAGCTTTAGCAATGCCTAAACACTCGCCATCCCAAATTTCTCGCTCTGGACTTTTTTTCCTCAAGAAAATCGTATAGTGTTCTTTTGAAAAAACCGCAATCGCTCTAGGCTCTTTAAAGCCTGTTAAATACCAAAAATCACTATGTGGGCGAAAAGGATAATACACATCTCCATTGCGTAGTTGCTCTGGATTAGTGCTAATAATTACTAAAGCACCATCGTTAAGTTGGCTTAGTAATTTTTCTCTTCTATTTTTGGGTATCATTTTTAGATTATAAAGTGAGATCTTTGTTTAATTATGAAAAATGTACGTTTATATCAAAATACGATTTTGAATGTTGGTGATTGCGTAACGTTGGATGTATATGCGTCACATCATCTTAGTAAGGTATTGCGTTTTCCAGAAGGGAGAAGTGTTATTTTATTCAATGGTGATGGGATGAATTATATTACACAAGTGCTGCAAGTGAAAAAGGAATGTGTGGTTAAGATCTTAGATAAAACGCATAACTTATCAGAATCAAAGCTCAATATCACCTTAGTGCAAGGTATTGCTAAAGGTGAGAAAATGGATTTTATAATGCAAAAATCAGTGGAATTGGGCGTTAATAAAATAATTCCTATTTTTACTGAACGTTGCGTGGTTAAACTCAAGGATGATAAGCTAATAAAGCGTCAATTACATTGGCAAAAGATTGTTATTGGTGCCTGTGAACAGTCTGGGCGTTGTGTTGTCCCAAAAGTGTATACGCCTATTAATTTGAAAGATTTTTTACGACAACCAGTTATTAACGGTTTTGTTTTACATTGCCATTGTGAACAAACTCTATCAGATGTAACAGCAGCTGATGAAGTAAATATTTTAATTGGCCCTGAAGGCGGGTTTAGCGAAGTAGAAATTAAAAAATCCATACAAGCAGGCTATCAGCCATTACTATTAGGTTCTCGTGTATTAAGGACTGAAACCGCATCTCTTGTAGCAATAGCTAATATGCAAATGTTATGGGGTAGTTAAAAGATTTAAGGCGTCTTGAATTGGATCAAGCACATTAGAGAGTTTTTTACGAATGGTGGAGCCAGTTAATCCGTGAGAAGAAATAGTACTTACGACTAATTGTTCGCTAACGCCAGCTAAGAATAACCTAGCTTTAATTTTTTCATTATCCAAGCCTAACTGCCTCAAGACATTTTTTGCTTGAACTTGACACTCGTCAATACCTGAGAGTCTTCTAACCATTGGATGTGATAGATAATTGCTTAGCACTTCTAAAGTACGATACAAAATATGTTCCTGATTAATCTTTTTTAGGATGTGATTAATAGTTTGTAATATGATTTGACCTTGTTCGCTATTGACACGTTCTAGCTCTTTAATGCCGTTATTTAATGCAATTGTACCGTTATTGTTTGGTAAATTATTTTCCATCCTCTCAATAAAACCCACTAAAAAAGCAGTTTTTCTTTGTCCTTGTTTCCATAATCTATATTTTGCTTGTTGAGAAATTAAATCATCTTGTAATAATAAGTTGGTAGTATCAATGAGTTGCGTTGTATCGTTAGTAAAAGGTAGGAATTCTAATAAATAATTAGCAATTTGTTTACCAATAGAATGTTTGATCACAAAGTCTCTAGTCAATAAAAAACGTCCGATTTCTGCTTGTTGGTCGGTATTGGTTGCACACCACCAAACTAAAGCCAACACTTCATCATCTAAGCTTTGTGAATTTGCCACTGCGACAACTGCTTCAATATTGCCAATTTTTAATAGTGATTTTAAATTGCTTGAACTGACATATCCCATTCTTGACCAACGTTTTAAATATGATGCATAGCCACCCATAGAGCCTAGCACTCGAGAGGCTAAAAATTTCTGTATAGCTTCAATATATTTACTGTAATCATCAGGTGGGTTTAGCGTGGTAGTTTGTTCTTTTTTGTCTTTTGTTAATCCAATTACCATCAGCTTATAGACGTCAATACGAATTGCCACACAAGTAGAAATTAATATATTAAGTCGTAGCGTGTCATCAGATGTTAGCATTGACTTTAGTGTTGAAGTATCTGTTGAGTTGTGAGAGTGATTGTGATGCTAGTGCATCTTTAAAAATTACTATAGATTCTTTACCGGCACTGATAATAATTAAAAATTGAGACTGATAACTAGTGTGGAATATATAAAATTGTTGAATGGATTTATCATTTTTTTCAAGTGTTAATTTATCATTGTCTAATGAGACTTTAATAATGGAATTTGGATGAGTAAGCCATATAGTTTTATGTAAAAAATAGAACAACCATACAAATAATAAAATGCTCAAGATAACACTTAACCATAACACATAAAAATAATGCCAAGCGGCAAATATAACTAATAAATAAGTGGCAAGACTTAAAATTAGGTAAATTCTTGATGATTGAATTTTGATATTTATTTCGTTACTCATTGTTGCTTAATTCATAGCCAATTTCTCTAGCACGATCAAAAGCAGCGTGTATTGCGTTAGAGATTATTATTTCAAAATTTTGATCTTGTAAACTCTTAATTGCTGCTTGTGTAGTGCCATTTTTTGAGGTAACTTTAGCACGCAGTTCATGTGGCGAATAGCCACTTTGCTTTGCCATTGTACTAGCGCCGAGTGCGGTTTGAATACTTAGTTTTTCAGCGATTTGTTTGTCTAGTCCTAGCGCAATACCAGCATTGGTCATTGATTCAATCATTAAAAAGAAATAAGCAGGTCCGCTGCCTGATAATGCTGTCACTGCATCAAGCATTTTTTCTTCTTCCACCCAAAAGCATTCACCAACTGAGCCAAAAATTTGTTCTGTTATTTTTTTTTGCTCATAAGTTACAGCATCATTAGCAGCCATGCCAGTTATACCTTTTCCAACTAGTGCCGGCGTATTAGGCATAGTACGCACAATAGATATGTTGCCTTTTAGCCAGTTATTAATATTATCAATTTTTATTCCAGCAGCGATAGAAACTACTAAAGATCTGCGGTTAGTATGTAGTTCTACTTGTTTACAAATACTTGATAATATTTTTGGTTTTACTGCAAATACGATTACATCACATTGCATAGCTAGTTGTGAATTATTGGTAAAAACTTCAACACCAAATTCAGACTCTCGTTGTGATAGTAGCGCTGCATCAATGTCACTGAGTTTGATGCTTGACGCTGGAAAACCGTTGTTAATCAATCCAGAAATCAACGCATATGCCATATTACCCGCACCGATAAAACCAATTATTGTTGTCTTTTGCATTAAAATATCTTAAAATTTATTAAAATGTATATTCTACTTAACAATACAAAGAGAAATATGAAAAAATTTAATCCAAAACTAATTATAATTGATGTTGATGGTACTTTAGTTGATAGCGCACCGGACTTGGCGTATTGTGTTGATGAATTAATGGTGACAATGGGCAGAGAAAAATGGGGTGAGGAAAAAGTACGTCACTGGGTGGGCAATGGAGTGCCAAAATTAGTAGAGCGCTCACTCATTGGTGAGTTAGAAGGTACTGTTAATAAGAGCGATTATAATCAAGCCTATCCAATTTTCTTAAATTTATATGCCAAAAATACCTCAATACGCTCATCGTTATACCCAGGTGTGAGAGAAGGTTTGGATTATATGCAAGCACAAGGTTACACCTTAGGTTGTGTGACTAACAAGGCTGAGCAATTTACCTTGCCAATTTTAAAAAAATTAGGTATTTTTAATGATTTTGGCCTTGTTATTTCTGGCGACACTTTGGAGAAGAAAAAACCAGATCCATTGCCATTACTCCATGCTGCGGAATTCTTTGATATTAATCCAAAAAATGCAATGATGTTAGGAGATTCAATTAGTGACGTCAAGGCATCACGTGCGGCAGGTTTTGAAATTATTTGTATGTCTTATGGCTATAATCATGGCAATGATATTTGTGATGCTAATCCTGATTTAGTGATTGATTCAATGGCTGAGCTTAAATATTACCTGTAGCACATGCATGGATACATTTGATCAGCAACATATTTGGCATCCTTATGCTAAAGTTCCCAATCTAATAGCTGCACATAAAGTGCAATCAGCCGATGGTGTTTACTTAAATTTAGACAATGGCAAGCGAGTTATTGATGGTATGAGTTCGTGGTGGTCTATGATTCATGGCTATAATCATCCTGTACTGAATAAAGCTATCACTAAGCAATTGGCAAAAATGTCACACGTGATGTTCGGTGGCTTGACGCATCAAAGTGCGATTGATTTAGCTAAGACTCTCATTAGCATTACTCCTGAGAATTTAACTAAAATTTTTTTTACCGACTCAGGTTCAGTTGCTGTGGAATCTGCACTAAAAATTGCTTTGCAATACTGGCGTAATCAAGGAAAATTAGATAAACAAAAATTTATCACCATACGTGCAGGATATCATGGCGATACTTTTGGCGCGATGAGTGTATGTGACCCTGATAATGGCATACACCATTTTTTTAGCGGTGTATTGGCACAACATTATTTCGTTAAAAGTCCATCAATTGTTGGATGGGCTGAAGCACTTAAAGATTTAGAAGATGCATTAAAACAGAATTCTGATACAATTGCTGCGATGATCTTAGAGCCTGTGGTACAAGGTGCAGGTGGTATGCAATTTTATAATCCACAATACCTCAGTAAAGCAAAGGCGTTGTGTGAGCGGTATAATGTCTTGTTTATCTTAGATGAGATTGCTACTGGCTTCGGTAGGACGGGTGAATTATTTGCCTTTGAATATGTAGGTGTTGAGGTAGATATTTTGTGCTTAGGAAAAGCGCTTACAGGCGGATACATGAGCTTAGGTGCCACACTTACTAGTGATAAAATTTCAAGCATAGTTGGTACGCTTATGCATGGACCTACTTTTATGGCAAATCCCCTTGCGTGTGCCGTAGCAAATGCCAGTATCGATCTACTGCTTAACTCATCATGGCAAGATAATATTGCCCGTATTGAAAAACATTTTTATAGCGAGTTATTGCCACTCAAAGAAAGCGATAAAGTGGCTGATGTACGAGTTCTAGGCGCTATCGGTGTGATAGAAATGGTGGATGATATTGATGTGGAAAAAACTCAAAATCAACTAATTGAAAATGGCGTTTGGCTCAGACCTTATGGCAAGCTACTCTACACTATGCCACCATTTATCATTACTGATAATGAGTTGTTATTGCTTACAGATACTATGAAAAAAGTGATTACATAACAATATGTTTTTATTATTTTTAGAAATTAATACTGATAGTTGATTTGCAATGGTAAGTGTTATTATGAATATAATTTCTAGAATAGTTTTTTATGTAGCCATTTAAATCCTATTATAACGAATAAATATGAAAGTTATTCAATTGGGTCTACATCTAAATACCAGCGAACTTTGTTTTTGAGTGTGAGAGTATTGGTATATTGACTTAGAGTAGAGAGCATTTGGTGTAGGGACTTTCTATCAACGGATTGTAGATATAGATTGAAGTAGTAGTAGTTGGATTTTTTTTCTATCACATTGGCAGTAGGCCCCCAAATTTCTACCGAATTTATATTGAAGCTTTTTAATAAGCTCACCATTTCTTGTAAAAAATCTTGTGCATTTTGTTTGACCTTGGCATTGGCACATATTAATGCTTGATGAGAAAATGGCGGCATTTTAGCTTGTGCACGTTGTTTGAGCAGGGTGCTTGCAAATTGTGTATAACGATTAGATAACACATAATTAAAAATAGGATGTTCAATATAGCGCGTTTGTATAGCAACTTCGCCTTGTTGCTCATTTCTTCCTGCACGACCTGATACTTGAATCAGCAATTGCGCTAAGTATTCAGTAGCACGAAAATTACTTGATAACAAGCCACCATCAATATCTAAAATACCGACCATTGCTAGATTAGAAAAGTCGTGCCCTTTTGCCAACATTTGTGTGCCAACGATAATACATGGGTCACCAGAATTTATTTTCTCTAAGTGTTGTTCAAAAGATTTTTTGCGTCTGGTAGTGTCACGGTCAATGCGAATAATTGGTGTATTAGCAAAATATGAACTTAGTGTTTCTTCTAATCTTTGTGTACCATAACCCAATACTTCTAGCGACTGTTCACCACAATCAGGGCAAGTCTGTTCCGGTATTTTTTCATTATTACAATGATGGCATTTAAGACGATTAATGTGACGATGATAAATCATTGATGAATCACAATGGCCACACTCTGATTTCCAACCACACTGTGTACAGAAATAAATAGGAGCATAACCACGACGGTTGATAAACAACATTACTTGTTTGCCATTTGATAAATATTGCTTCATCTTTGCAATTAGCATTACTGATAGTACGTTGCCTGCTTCAGCACGCATATTAATTAAATTTACTTTTGGTAAAATTGCATTACCTGCACGCTTTGTGAGCGTTAGGCGTGTAATTTTTTTATCTATCACATTCTTTAGAATTTCCAATGATGGCGTTGCTGTACCTAGAATAACAGGGACATTGGCTTGCTTAGCACGAACAAAACACAGGTCTCTAGCACAGTATCGAAAACCAGATTGTTGCTTAAAAGAGCTGTCGTGTTCCTCGTCAATAATAATCAGACCTAAATTTGGCATTGGTGTGAAAATAGCACTGCGAGTGCCCAATACTACGCCTGCTATGGCATCTTTTGCCATTAAGTATGCATCAAGTTTTTGTGTTTCATTACGCTGCGAGTGAATAGAAACGATATTTGTCTTTAATCGTGATTCGAAATGTGCAATCATTTGTGGTGTGAGTCCAATTTCAGGCACTAAAACTAAGATTTGTTTACCCTGGTCGAGTATAGTTTGTGCGATACGCAGATATACTTCAGTTTTACCACTGCCGGTTACTCCATGCAGTAAAAATCCGTGATATTCATTTAAAGAAGCTGAAATTTTATCAATAGCTAGTTGTTGTTCATCTGTGGTCTTAAAATTGGGATCGCTAGTTTTAATCGGAAGTCTGTTCATTTTTGTAATAACAGCTTTTTTCCCAATACGTAGATTTCTTGGTAATGCAGTTGAAATAACTTCACCGATTGGGTGGTGGTAATAGTTCGTCGACCAAGATAAAAAATCTAAAATTGATGCGTCTAAAATTGCTACATCGTCTAGCACCTCTTCTACGGATTTAAGTTTATCAAAAATGCTTTTATTTTTTTGCGCAAGAACAATGCCAATAACTTTTTTGCGTCCAAAAGGTACTTTTACGCGCATACCAACTACTACTTCTTGGCTAGATAAATAATCAAAAGTTTTATTTAATGGTACCGGGATGGCAACTTCAATGATTGATGACAAGTAGAATTTATTGTTGTATAAAATAAGCTATTTTATACAATAAATAAAATCATGGTTGTTATTCAAAATAGTATCAACGACCTATATATCAATGAGCAAAATCTCACTAATAATTTACAACAAGTAATTGCTAATTTAGGCTATGGTGGAAGTGAATTATTGATTAGATTGGTTGATAAGGCCGAGATTCAGCTATTGAATAAAACCTACCGTAAAAAAAACAAACCCACCAATGTTTTGTCGTTTCCAAGCGAGTTACCTAAAGAAATTGAAATAGCTATTTTAGGTGATGTGGTGATTTGCATTTCAGTGCTACAAATTGAGGCCAAGGTACAAAATAAATCATTTGAAAATCATTTAATGCATATAGCTGTTCATGGGGTTTTGCATTTATTAGGTTACGATCATATTAAAGACAATGAAGCCAATGAAATGGAGAGCTTAGAAATCAAAATTTTACAGGAACTTGGTATAGAAAACCCATATGATGGCATTGAGTAATTAGGCTATATGCAGAATATTTAAAAGATGTTATTGATATTAAAATGATAAGAAAGATTTTATTAGAAAAGTAAATTGTGATAGATTTAATCATCTTGCATATAGCCGATTCGTTCCATTGCATGTAATTTATTCTCAATATAATACATTTTTAATTTCTTTCTTTCCCATGGCGGAATATCTGCTTCTTGTAAGACTTTCTTGAGTGATTGTGAATGTTTTTTACCAGATAATTTAATGCGCTGACCTTCGTTACGATAGCGAATAGAAAAATTATCAGCATTTTTAAATTCATCGTAATATGGGCAATTATCTTTATTTTTTGTTATTTGAGTATTAATAAAATAGAGTTTATTTTTATAACGACGTATTTCAAAACTACCCCAACCCACCAAAGGATTAGCATCTTCTTTGGCAAATAATAAACCCAATATTTGTTGCATTACTTTATCGGATGGTGCAAGAAAATTCAATACATTTAAATAGTAACGTATGATATTTTTTATGCGATAATATTCAAGTTGCATAAGGTATTTAACATTTAGTCGGCCATCACTTATAATTTTATTTTTTTCAATATCAATTTTTGCTAAATCTTGTGTTAGGCGCAAAGCTTCAGATTGATGGTTTGCACTACGTAATAAAGTACCAGTTAGATTTTTATAAACTGTTTCTAGTTTGGGAATAATATCTAGTCTTAAAAAATTGCGACGAAAGTTTTTATTTGTGTTGCTATCATCTTCAATCCAAGAGAGATTATTATTTTTGGCATATTCAAGAATTACAGATTTTTTAATATTGAGCATTGGTCGACAATGTATGCCTTTGCCAGAGGGTTTTGATTTTGGCATAGATGCAAGCCCAGCTAAGCCAGATCCACGAAATAGTTGTAATAATAAAGTCTCTGCTTGATCATTTTGGTGGTGGGCTGTGCACAATATTTCTTCTTTCAATAAGTTAGAATATAGTGATTTATAACGATTTTTACGTGCATTGTCTTCTATATTTGACGCTTTTAGTAACTTAATATCAATATTAGTATAGGGAATGTTTAGCAAAGCACACAAATTCTTGCAGAATACCGCCCATTCATCACAATATTTAGATAAGTGATGATTGCAATGTATAACACGCAGATTATTCTGATAGTGTGTATGTAGATAATGTAGCAAGACAACCGAATCAATACCGCCACTTAATCCAAGTACAATTTTTTTATTTTTTAGAAAACTATTTTTAGTCTTTAAATCTTCCAAAGTTCAGGATTTTCTCCGCGCGTTGTTGAACCAGTTGTTCAATATCTATATTACTAATTTTTTCGAGTTGCTGTTTTAATGCCTTTCTTAATAGAACTTTTGCTTGTTGAGGATTGCGATGAATGCCACCAAGTGGCTCAGATATAATATCATCAATTAAACCTACATCTTTAAGATGTGAACTTGTTAATTTAAGGGACTCCGCGGCTATGCTCGCCTTATTGGCGTCTTTGTAAAGAATAGAGGCACAACCTTCAGGTGAAATCACTGAATAAATGCTATATTCAAACATTATTATTCTATCAGCTACACCAATTGCAAGCGCTCCGCCTGAGCCTCCTTCGCCAATCACCACAGAAATGATAGGAGTTGCTAAGGTTGACATTTCAAATAAGTTTTTGGCAATCGCTTCAGACTGTCCACGCTCTTCTGCCCCAAGACCTGGGTAAGCACCAGGTGTATCAATAAAGGTAATAATTGGCATTGAGAATTTTTCTGCCATTTTCATTAAACGCAAAGCTTTTCGGTAGCCTTCTGGTTTTGGCATGCCAAAGTTATATTTAATTTTTTCTTGCGTTGTGCGGCCTTTTTGCTGACCAATAAATATTACTGATATATTATCTAGTTTAGCAACGCCACTAACAATAGCATTGTCGTTTGCATAAGCGCGGTCGCCATGAAGTTCAATGAATTCATCAAATACGCAGTCGATATAATCTAATGTGTAAAGTCGGTTAGGGTGACGTGCTAATTGTGTAATTTGCCAATCTGAAAGTGAGGAAAAAATTTTTTTTGTTAGTGATTTGCTTTTGTTTCTTAAGGCTTTTATTTCCTGAGAAATATTAACCTTATCTTTGACATTTTCAAGTGCTGCAATTTTATCTTCTAATTCAGCAATCGGTTGTTCAAAATCAAGATAATTTAAATTCATATCAGGCTAAAATTAGTGTTAAAAATAACATTATTAAATTATAACCATTTTGCAGACTTGAATGACTGATAAATACATGGTTAAAAAAATGAAATATATAATTTAAAGTGTAAATGTTGTTTGTTAAAATTCACTTTCTTAAAGTTATAATAAAAGAGGTAAATAGATGGCAATAAATATTATTGACGAACTATTCGGTAAATCACCAATTAGCCCATTACAAAAGCATATGAGCAGTGTGCATTCATGTATTTCAGAACTTAAAGGCTTTATGGTAGCTATTCATGAGAAAAATTGGATAACAGCCGCAGAGATTAGAAACATCATTGGGCATAAGGAGGGCGAAGCCGATATTTTGAAAAAAGAACTACGTTTGAGTTTGCCTTCAACTTTTATGATGCCGTTTTCTCGTCGTGACTTATTGGATTTGTTATTAATTCAAGACTCTATTGCTAATATTACTAAGGATGTTTCGGGTTTAATGATTAGCCGTAAGATGACTTTACCAGATGAAATCTTTGATGATGTAATTAAGCTTACCGATGTTTGTATTAAAATCTCAGCGACAGCACTCAACGCCGTTAATGAATTAGATGGATTACTAGAAACCGCATTCGGAAACCATGAACGTAAAGTAGTCAATTCTATAATTAAAGATATAAACGAGCTTGAGAGTAAATCTGACAAAATTCAACACGAAATTCGTGACAAGTTATTTTCTCTAGAAGAAGAATTACCAGCTGTTGATGTTATGTTTTATTATCGTGCCATAGAATGGCTGGGTGAGCTTGCAGATGCTGCGCAAAAAGTTGGTTCAAGATTAGAAGTACTACTAGCGAAATAAAGGAGACAGTATGGAGATGATTACAAATTATAGTGATATTTTCATTATGTTGGCGATTGGGTTTGGCTTATTTATGGCATGGGGTATTGGAGCTAATGATGTTTCCAATGCTATGGGTACTTCGGTAGGCTCTGGTGCTATCACTTTTAAGCAGGCAATTATTATTGCAATTATTTTTGAATTTGCTGGTGCAATTCTTGCTGGTGGAGAGGTAACCGCTACTGTCCGTAAAGGCATCTTAGATGTGGCGTTATTTGCCAATAATCCGCATTTATTAGTATATGGTATGCTTGCTTCTCTTTTGGCTGCAGGCGTATGGTTATTAATTGCTTCATCTTTGGGCTGGCCAGTTTCTACAACGCATTCTATTGTTGGTGCTATTGTTGGCTTTGGTACGGTAGGCGTTGGCGTTGATGCAGTTGCTTGGTATAAGGTGGTTAAGATTGTGATGAGCTGGGTGGCATCCCCAGTGCTTGCTGGCGCTCTCGCTGTTATTATCTTTAAAAGTTTACAATTATTAGTAATTGACACCAAAGACCCCTTAACTAATGCTAAGAAATATTTACCATTTTATGTTTTTTTTGTTGGTTTTGTTGTTGCATTGGTTACGCTATTTAAAGGAATAAAGCATGTTGAGTCTTTAAAATATCTCTCTAAAGATGTGACTTTAAGTTTAATGATTGCAGTTGCAGTTGGTGTCTTAGCAGCTATTATTGCTGCATTTATTATGAATCGTGTCAAAATAAATCCTAAGGACGATAAGGATTTTCATTACGCTAATATGGAAAAACTTTTTGCTGTGCTTATGGTTATTACCGCATCTGCTATGGCATTTGCACATGGCTCTAATGATGTTGCTAATGCCATTGGACCGTTGGCTGCTATTTATAGCATCGTAGAGGCTGGTGGTGATATTGCCTCAAAAAGTGCTGTACCTGCATGGGTTTTGCTAGTTGGCGGTGGAGGTATTGTATTTGGTTTGGTAACTTACGGATTTAGAGTAATGAAAACTATTGGAAGAAATATCACAGATCTTACCCCCTCCCGTGGATTTTCTGCTGAATTGGCCGCCGCAACAACGGTAGTTTTGGCTTCATCAACAGGAATACCTGTGTCAACCACTCAGGTCTTAGTGGGGGCGGTATTAGGCGTTGGCGTTGCTAGAGGCTTAGCTGCGCTTAATATGAGAGTTATTAATACAATCTTTCTATCTTGGATAATAACCCTACCAGCAGGTGCAATGATGTCTATCTTATTCTTTTTTATATTCAAATGGATATTTGGCGCATGATCCTAGAATAAATACAAATCCAACTCGAAATAATAATTGATAATTCAGTAGAGCGATGACTGTAGTTATTTAGATATAGTTGTCTTGTCAATTTTTTGAAGTATCATTATTAAATATACGAAAAAATAGTATTAATTGTGCAATTTATGAATATGAAAGAGGAGTAAAAATTCTTTTTGTCTTTAAGTCTTTTGTTTTTTGAGGAATATCAACCTTATATTTAAAATATCAAAGTACTTCAATTTTGCCTTATAATTTGATAATTATTTGTTCAAATCAAGTTTAAAATAATTATTAATTAATTAAATCATATACATTATGAGAAAAAATTTAGCTGCAATATTCTTGACTATCGACGTTTTAGTTCTTGCCAGAACGTATACGATAATAATTGATTATTATTTAAAAATAAAATGAATTCTATTTTGTTAATCGATGACGAATCTGCAATTTTGCAAATGCTTAATCAATATTTAAAGCAATATTATATTGTTAAACTTGCTTTAAATGGCAAAACTGCATTAAATTTTATTAAACAAGACCCACCAGATTTAATTATTGTAGACTGGATGTTACCAGATTTATCTGGTCCAGAAATTATCTCTTGGGTGCGTAATAATAAGTCGTATAAGAGTATTCCAATTATCATGCTTACTGCTAAATCTAGCGAGCAAGATAAACTAAAAGGTTTTGATTCTGGGGCTGATGATTATATAGTTAAGCCTTTATTGTTATCTGAATTAGGCGCTAGAATTAAGGCACTACTTAGGCGAAGCGCATTGACTGTTGGACAAATTATTACTTATAAAAATTTGACTTTAAATACTAAACAGAAATGTTTTTTTATTGGTAAAAATTCGGTTAAATTAACCCTTAAAGAGTTTAAATTACTTAAATTACTAATAAAAAATCCAAAAAGACTATACTCTCGTGAGCAAATTATTACACTTATTTGGGGAGTAAACTCTACTGTTGGCAACCGGGCGGTAGATGTATTTATTTCACGAGTGAGAAAAACTCTGCAAAACAATTCTTGCAATTTGTTACAGACAGTTAGGGGGTTTGGGTATAAATTGTCAATAGATTATAATGAGTAATGAATAAAAATACTGAAAAAACAAGGTTAATATTGTTTTTGTTTATTGCATTAGTTATTAGTTTATTAACAGGATATATTTGGCAAACTTTATTATTAACACTCGTTATTTATATAATTTGGATATTGTCTAATTTATCTGAATTAGAAAATTGGCTTTATAAAGGTTCAAATATTGACAAAATACCCTATTTATTTGGAACATATGGTGTGATTATTGCTAATATTATCAAGTTAAAGAATCAGCAAAAGAGGTCAAAGAAAAGTTACCAAAAATTAATGGTTAGATTTAATGAGGTTTTGCGTTCGTTTCCATATCCAACTATTGTATTAAATGCTAATAATGAAATGCAATGGATCAGTAAAAGTGCAGCAAAAATTCTTGGGCTTAATCGTAAAAAAGATATTGGCATTCGAATTAGTAATATTTTCAGGAATTCTAAGTTTAAAGAAATGCTATGTAAGGCAGATTTATCAGAGTTTCAAATGCAATCACCAAGTGATAATAATATGATTTTGGCTGTTGCAATTTCAAAGCTCAGTAAAGATACGCGAATTTTAAGTATTCGTGATGTTTCCGATAGAAGAAAGTTAGAAAAATTAAGAAAAACTTTTATTGCTAATGCTTCACACGAGCTCAGAACACCGCTAACTATTATCAACGGTTATTTAGAAATGATTGAAAAAAATAACGATCTTTCTGATGACGCAAAATCTATGGTTAGTAATGCTTATCAACATTCTAAACACATGAATATTTTGATTGCTGATTTGCTAACTCTATCAAGTTTGGAAAATAACGATTTGCAAATAAGTAAATTTAAACTTATTAATGTGCAGAGTTTAATTACTGAAGTGCTTGATAATATAAATAACATAAGAGATTTTAAAAATAGAGTCAAGGTAGAAATTAATGATAAATTAACCATTAAGGGCGTTTATTCACAAGTGTATGGTATTGCGTTTAATTTAATAGAGAATGCATTAAAATATAGCAATGATATTGTTAAAGTTAATTGGCACATAATAGATGGTTTAGCAATATTGCAGGTTATTGATAAAGGTATTGGGGTTGATGATGAGGATAAAATTCGACTCGTAGAGCCATTTTACAGATCTAGAAGAGCGCGGTTAAATCAAATTCAAGGCACTGGGTTGGGTTTGTCTATTGTTAATCAAGCAGTGATTAACAATAATGGAAAATTTAGCATCGAAGATAATGATGTAGATGGCACAATATTTAATATAAGCTTTGATAAGTACACTTTAATAGTTAATTAGATTTATGTAACATTTATGTAATATTTTAAAGTTATATTATGTCCCGATACATTAATAAAAATTATTAACAAGAGGATGGGAAAATGCTAAATAAAAAAAATATTATTTTATTAATTGTAACTGTATTTGCAACTACTATGGCAGTTGTTACACAGGCACGCGAGAACATTAATATTGTTGGTTCTTCAACGGTGTTTCCATTTGCAACCGTTGTTGCGGAGACGTTTGGCAAGAAAACAGGAATGCCTACGCCAAAAGTTGAGTCAACTGGTTCTGGCGGTGGTATGAAATTATTCTGTAAAGGTAACGGTATTAATACACCAGATATTACCAATTCTTCTCGTCGTATTAAGAATGCAGAATTTGAAAAATGTCATAAAAATGGTGTAAAAAATATTACAGAAGTTTTGGTTGGTTTTGATGGCATTGCTATTGCAAATTCAAAATATAGTCCAATTTTTAATCTTTCACTGAAAGACATTTATTTAGCTCTAGCCGATAAGGTTCCTGCAAGTGTTGCTTATAAAGATTTGAATATGAGTGGTTTAATGATTGACAATCCATTTACTCGTTGGAGTCAGATTAATAAAAATCTACCTGATATTGCGATTAGGGTGTTAGGCCCCCCGCCAACATCAGGTACGCGTGATGCATTACAAGAGCTTGCTGTTGAAGGTGGCTGTAAAACATATCCTTTTATGAGAATAATGAAGAAAGAAGACAAAAAGCAATACAAAAAGTTGTGTCGAACTATACGCGAAGATGGGCATTTTGTTGAAATGGGTGAAAATGATAATTTGATTATTCAAAAACTTGTTAATGATCGCGATGTCTTAGGTATTTTTGGCTTCTCATTCTTAGAGCAAAATTCTGATAAAGTGCAAGGTTCTAGTGTTAATGGCAATGCCATTACATTTGAGAATATTGCAAATGGCTCATATCCAATTTCGCGCCCTCTATATTTCTATATTAAAAACTCTCATAGAGGCAAAATTAGGGGTTTAAATGAGTATATTGCTGAGTTTGTTAATGAAGATACTTTTGGAGAAGAGGGCTATTTAGTTGACAAGGGTTTAATACCATCATCTAAAATAAATCGTAATAAATTTGCAAATGATGCAATGGATTCTGTGAATTTAGAGCTTTAGAATAATACTTATTAGCTAACTTAAGAACAACTAATATTTGTTATCGTTTAACCATACTATAATACAACAGTATGAGTAATTTAAATTTTTTTATAATTTTATTAATTATTGCAGCTATTGTATTTTTTATTGGACAGAAAAAAGCTTATTCATATAGCATGTTTAATGGTGGCGCTAAATTACATTCTTTGCCAAATTATTATGGTTATTTAACCACTCTGTGGACATTTTTACCAGCATTTGGCGTATTTGTTATATGGTCATTTTTTGAGAGTAATGTATCCTCAATGTTAACCATTTCACAATTTTCAGAATTGCAACAACTTTCGGTAGATGAATTAAGTCTTGCATTAAATGAGATAAAAATATTAGCTGTAACTAACAGTAGTAGCGTGAGTATTAATAATCAGGCAGCTGCGGTTTACTCTGAATACTTAAATCATAGTTTTAACTTAAAGATCCTGGTTTCTGTTTTATTAGCATTATTGGGTTTTTTCTATACATATTTGCGTATTAAACCAACAATGCAAGCTAGAAATAGTGTTGAAAAATTGATTGTTTATGTGTTATTTACCTGCGCACTTATTGCAATTTTTACAACAGTTGGTATTATATTTTCAGTATTATTTGAATCGATAGAATTTTTCTCACAAGTATCTATTACAGAGTTTTTCTTTGGTACACACTGGTCGCCACAAATCGCTATTCGAGAAGATCAGGTAGGTGGTTCAGGTTCATTTGGCGCAGTGCCACTATTCTGGGGCACTATATTTATTTCTTTTATTGCTATGATTATTGCAGCACCATTAGGGTTAATTGCTGCAATATTTTTATCTGAATATGCGACATCGCAAGTTAGGGCAATTATTAAGCCTATATTAGAAATATTAGCTGGTATTCCAACTGTGGTATATGGCTTTTTTGCAGCGCTTACTGTTGGCCCTCTGGTTAGAGATTTTGGTTATTATTTGCGTGAAATAGGTATTAATCTTGATATTGAGATCTTGGCAAATTTAACCGTATCTACCGAGTCTGTCTTAGCTGTAGGATTAGTGATGGGAATGATGATTGTGCCATTTATTTTATCGCTTTCAGATGATGTAATTTTATCTGTGCCTAATGCAATGCGTGATGGTTCGATTGCACTTGGTGCAACAAAATCTGAAACAGTATGGAGAGTGATAGTACCTGCTGCACTGCCTGGCATTGTAGGTGGATTTTTATTGGCTATTTCTCGTGCAATTGGAGAGACAATGATTGTATTGATGGCAGCAGGTGTGGCAGCAAATTTAACTGCCAACCCGATGAATGTAGTCACAACAATTACCACGCAAATTGTTACTTTGTTAACTGGAGACCAAGAATTTGATAGCGTTAAAACCTTAGCAGCCTTTGCCCTTGGGTTAGGGTTGTTTGTTACAACATTGATATTAAATATAATTGCGTTACATGTAGTTAAAAAATATAGAGAGCAATATGAATAATATAGAAATTGTACAAAAAGGTTTAAAAAAGCGTTATGCCAAAGAGAGACGTTTTAAAGCCTATGGTGTTTTTTCGATTATTATAAGTTTGTCGTTCTTAGCATTTTTATTGTTCGATATTGCGTTAAAAGCAGCCCCTGCTTTCACTCAAACATATATTAAATTAGATATTGACTTTTCCCATAAGGTTTTGCGTATTAATGAAAAATCTAGTTACACCAAAGATGAGTTGTTTGAACTACCATACCACAAGTTACCATCCAAATCTTTGTATCAATTATTTCCTGGCATTGAAAACAGAAAACAGAAAAAAGCACTGCGTAAGTTAGTGAGTTCTGGTGTGCGATATAATTTAAGAAATATGGTGATTAAAAATTCTAAATTAATAGGCACATCAAAATCAATTTGGGTGTTAGCCGATGATGATATTGATAGTCTTGTTAAAGGACTGATTGACCGTAATATACCTGAGGCTGACCGTCGTGTTAAAGATTTTCAAATCGCCTGGATTGATAAATTGCAGCTTGAAAATAGAGTTGAAAGTAGATTTAATATTAATTTTTTCACTAGTGGCGATTCAAGAGAGCCAGAACAAGCTGGTATTTTAGGTGCGCTTAAGGGCTCTTTATATACTATGCTGATTACATTATTACTCAGTTTTCCAATTGGTGTTGCTGCTGCTGTGTACTTAGAAGAGTTTGCACATAAAAATAACTGGTTGGTTGATATGATTGAAGTCAATATTAACAATCTTGCGGCTGTTCCTTCTATTGTATTTGGTATTTTAGGTTTAGCTGTTTATATTAATTTGTTCGGTGTGCCACGATCAGCTCCATTGGCAGGTGGTTTAGTTTTGGGCCTTATGACTTTGCCAATTATTATTATTACCACGCGTGCAGCTATTAAATCAGTTCCTCCATCAATTAGAGAAGCGGCGTTGGGATTAGGTGCATCAAAAATGCAGGTGATTATCCACCACGTATTGCCTTTATCTATGCCAGGTATTTTAACTGGCTCTATTATTGGTATGGCGCAAGCACTTGGGGAAACAGCGCCACTACTTATGATTGGGATGGTTGCATTTGTTGCAGATATTCCACAAGGATTTTTTGATCCTTCAACCGTTCTTCCAGTGCAGATCTATATTTGGTCTGATTCTCCTGAGCGGTCATTTATAGCATTAACATCAGCGGCAATTATAATGCTATTGGTTTTCTTATTTTTAATGAATTTACTTGCAATAATATTGCGCAAGAAATTTGAGACTAGGTGGTAATATGAATAATAATAAAGTTGAATTAGATCAGCAATTAAGTGAAACAGTTGGCAAACCACTAATTAATGGTACGCCAAAAATTACCTGTCGAGATGTTAATGTTTTTTATAACCAAGATTCTCAGGCTATTTTTGATGTGAATGTTGACTTAGCAAAAAATCAAATTTTGGCTATGATTGGCCCATCTGGTTGTGGAAAATCTACTCTTTTAAGATGTTTAAATCGTATGAATGATACGATTGATGGTTGCTCTATAACTGGTAAAATCAGTTTAGATGGTGAAGATATCTATTCAAATGATATCGACCCAGTGCTGTTAAGGGCAAAGGTTGGCATGGTGTTTCAAAAACCAAATCCATTCCCTAAATCTATTTATGATAATGTTGCTTATGGGCCAAGGCTTCATGGGATAGCAACCAACAATTCTGAATTAGATGATGTTGTAGAAGAAAGTTTAATCAAGGCTGGGCTTTGGAAAGAGACTAAAGATCGTCTAAATAAGCCTGGCACTGGGTTGTCTGGAGGACAGCAACAGCGCTTGTGTATTGCTCGTACTATTGCGGTTAGGCCGGATGTGATTTTAATGGATGAGCCAACGTCTGCGCTTGATCCAATTGCAACGGCGACGATTGAAGAGCTTATGCATGAACTGAAGTCTTCATATACCATTGCAGTTGTAACTCATTCTATGCAACAAGCAGCTAGAATATCGGATAGATGTTCTTATTTTCATTTAGGCAGATTAGTGGAGGTGAACGACACGAATATTGTGTTTACCAATCCAGAACATGAATTAACAGAAAATTACATTACAGGGAGGTTTGGATAAGATTATGCTAAATATTGGACAACATATATCTCAAGAATATAACGATGAATTAGAGGATTTGCGTAACCAAGTTTTATCAATGGGAGGCTTGGTCGAGCAACAATTCTCAGATGCATCTAATGCGTTATTAAATGGCACAATTAATATTGCACAAAGAGTGACTGAACTTGATTATCAAGTGAACGCTATGGAAGTGGCAATAGATGAGGGATGCGCACAAATTATCGCCAAAAGACAGCCAACTGCTATCGATTTAAGGAATATTTTTACTGTAATTAAAGTGGTTACAGATCTTGAACGTATGGGAGATGAAAGCGAGAAAATTGCCAAGTTCGCCTCTGAGTTGTCTGCTGACACTAATAGCATGGGGTTTTATAAAAATCTAAAACATATGACATTTATTGCTAAGAAAATGTTGACTGATGCACTTGATTGTTATGCTAGATTGGATGCAAAAAAAGCTCTAGAAGTTAGCAATATGGATGCAGAGATTGATGCAGAATTTGAAATTCTAAATCGCTTACTTTCCACATATTTACTTGAAGATACTAAAAATATTGAGTCTATTTTAAAAGTTACTTGGTGTGCTAGATCAATTGAAAGAGTGGGCGATCATGCTAAAAATATTTGCGAATATATTGTTTATGTTGTTTATGGTAAAGATATTCGCCATGTTATTGATGGCAAATTACAGGATGACAAATGACTTTAGGATAAATACAAACAAAATTAGAAGTAGTAATTAATAATTCAACTGCCACTATTAAAGTATATTGTTACAATTGTTTTCCCTAGTAATGTCACTATTTTTTGAATGATTGTCGTTATTAGTTAAGTAAAAAACGATATCAGTGCTTGTACATTGAAGATATAGATAGTGATGTTTTACATACTCTAGCTATTAAAACACATATGTCTATATTTGTTTTAGCTTTCAATATTGAAACCTTATAAGTTTTACATAATTACATCATGCATCATATCTAAATAACTCATTCAGTTTGTAATATCGTCGTTATTGTGCCGCATCCTATACAATAGTATTTATAAGTATTATTACAAGGTGTTTACAAATTGTAGTAAAATATTTGTTTTCTATATTAAAAGTATCGGTAGTGATAAATGACCTTAGAAGAAATACAAGCTAAAATCGAAGTAGGAATTGGTAGTTCAACCGTTTGTATGGGCGGTGATGGCTGTAATTGTTCAGCCCTAGTTATCTCACCAGTTTTTGAAGGGTTGTCACTATTAAATAGACAAAAAATGATACTAGCACTTGTCCGTGAAGATATTAATAGTGGTAATTTACATGCTCTAACTATCAAAGCGCGTACACCTGCAGAAGTTTAATTATCCATATTCTCTATTAACTTAGCAATTAAATATCATTTGTTTAAAGATTTAAAAAAAGATATTGCAGCTAATAACTAGCCTTTAAGTGTAAGAAAAAAACCATAATATATAATGAGAGTTTTTATTGAGGTTTAAAGCGTACTTCTAGAAAGTGTTGTATGTGGTTAATTCGGTTGTCAAGTTTCTATATTGCGATCTTTTAAATCTTCCATAATTGCATCACGCATTGTATGTGAATAATTATTTCAATTTATAATTTCATCACTATTGCGCTTGCAACCTATGCAAAAATTTTGTTCATTATGTTCACAAATACCTATACAAGGTATTTTAATAACTTTATTATTCATAAATAGTATTAGCAGTTTTCGATAGCAAGCTACCGTAAAATACATACTTTTAATTTATTATATAACTTTATGTATTTTTCTAAATTAGGTTTATCAGATTCTATTCTTGATGTCATTTCTAAGAAAGGATACAACAAACCTTCGCCAATTCAAGAACAAGCTATTCCTGCGGTGTTAGAAGGCAAAGATGTGATGGCCGCTGCACAAACAGGAACAGGTAAAACTGCAGGATTTACTTTACCAATTTTACAAATTTTATCACAAGGCACACCGGCAAAATCTAACAAAATTCGCACACTTATTCTTACGCCAACACGTGAGCTTGCCGCACAAGTCAATGACAGCGTTATTACATACGGCAAGCAACTACCTTTAAAATCAAGTGTAGTATTTGGTGGTGTAAAAATAAACCCGCAAATGCAAAAACTTAGAGGTGGTGTTGATATTTTGGTGGCAACACCTGGTAGGTTATTGGATTTGTATTCACAAAATGCTGTAAAGTTTGATAAATTAGAAATTTTGGTCTTTGACGAAGCTGACAGAATGTTGGATATGGGTTTTATCCATGATATTAAGCGCATTCTAAAATTTTTACCTAAGAATCGACAAACTTTAATGTTTTCAGCTACCTTCTCTAACGAGATTAGAATATTAGCAAAATCATTGGTTAATAATCCTGTAGAAATCTCAGTAACGCCACGCAACTCAACGGTTAAATCAGTCAAGCAATGGATTCATCCAGTTGATAAATCTAAAAAACAAGCATTACTAACATACCTTATTAAAAAGCATAATTGGTATCAAGTATTGGTGTTTAGTAGAACCAAACATGGAGCTAATCGCATTGCCGCCCAGCTTGGAAAAAAAGGCATTACTGCGACTGCTATTCATGGTAATAAATCACAAGGTGCGCGCACTAGGGCATTAGATGAGTTTAAGAAAGGAAAGGTTAATGTTTTAGTAGCAACAGATATTGCTGCGCGCGGCATTGATATCATTGAGTTACCTCATGTGGTAAATTTTGACCTACCAAATGTAGCTGAAGACTATGTACATCGTATTGGCAGAACAGGTCGCGCTGGGTCAAAAGGTGAAGCCATATCACTCGTTAGTGCTGACGAAGCCAAGCAGTTATTCGATATAGAGCGTCTCACTCAGAAAAAACTTGAACGTATTATGATAGATGACTTTATTCCTGTTCACAATGTTCCAGAATCAGCTAAAAACTTATTATCATTGAAAAAGAAAAAACCAAAGAAAAATAAAAGTCGCAACAAGTCAAGGTACGTTGGTAGAAATAGCAATTCTACTTAAGATAAAAATAAACCATTCTCCTTAATCATTGATTAAACATTAACTTTTAGAAATAGATCCCCTATAATGCTTTACATAACAAGGTCTTTACATAGGATCTATTTTTTTTATTTTTATCTCCTAGTAGAATAATAGCGTTCTAAATTAATATAGATAACGAACTTATAATAATAATTATTGTAATCTAGAAAAATAATTCTACATTTCTTCAGATTTTCTGAAAAATAACACATTTTGTAGTATTTGCAAGTCTTGTCCTTATATAAAAATTTATCAATATGTGCAAGAGCTAAAAGAGTATTACAAAGATAGTAATAAAGCATGGCTATAAGGCTGTTAATTTGATATCTATTAATCACTCAATATCAAGTTAAGAGCAACAATACAACAATACAACAAATAGTAAAGTGGCAATTGATCCACCAATTAATGGCGTGTTATTTGTGTGGTTTATTTAAGTTGAGGTAAAATCATTAGTGGGTTGGTGGTTTTAATTTTCACTGTTTTTTTATTACGCCAATTCAAGTTATAAGCGCAATTCTCATTTTTAAAGAAGGACAAAACTTTGGGCATCATTTATTTTCTAAAACTAGTAAAAAAAACAAACAAACCAATATAAGTATTTCATTTAAGAGAAAAGATATTATATTTATCATTATTTTAAATTAAAGAAAAAGACACGTAGTTTGTCGTTGTTAAGAATATTGACATTAATAATCCAGCCATATCACGTGCTTTTGCTTATAAAAACATAAAAAGTATTGGTTAGTTAGTGACAAAAGTTTACTTTCAACAAGGAGATACGATATGAAAAACAACAATAAAACAGGAGATATTATGAAAACAGAAACAAAAACAACTAACAACTTAGATGGCTCAGTTACCACAACTACTACAAAAGACAGCAACAGTTACACAGGGATGGGCGCTGGAGAATTTGTATTTTGGTTCTTTGCTTGGGTTATAGTTGCTCCAATAGCCGCACTCATCGTTGCAATACTAAGATTGTTTGGAGTTTCAAAGCCTGGATTTTGGAATACATTAGTTAGTATAATTGTATGGATACTAGCCCTACCATTGATGTTAGTCCTATGGTTAGTTAGAGTAGCAACTAAGGAAAAAGGGTAAGTAAGATATTTTTTAAGGAGATAATATGGATTTATTAGACGCATTAATAACAGCAGGAATGGTAGTAGGAATTACATTTTATGCAATAGGAGTTGGTATTTACGAGACTGGATTAGCATTTTAAGGAGGTAATATGAATATAAAGGACTTTTATATATCAGTAGCAGTAATAATAGGCTTGATGTTTGTAGCATCATAGATCCGTATTCATCATCGGGACGCATCTTAAGATAATGCACTAATAGTTTGCTTAAGTAATATTTGCCTAAGCAAGCGGTATTTGATAATTTTTTAGAAAATAAAATTAATAAGGATGTTTGCCTTATTAAACAATATGCCATCAAAATGATATATTTAAAATTTAAATTTAGCTTCTCCATTAAAACACAGCCTTATCTGATATAATTTATTTTTTTTAAGTATAGAATTAGATTCACAAGAAATGAAAACCTCACTAGAAAAATTAGGCAGTTTAAAAAGAGAACTAACAGTTGACCTATCTATTGATATATTTAAACAAAAAACAGATAAAATTCTTAGAAGTATGGCGTCTAAAGTAACTGTTGATGGCTTTAGGAAGGGTAGGGTTCCTTTGTCTATTATGCGTAAACAGTTTGGCGAGCGTGCTCATTCAGATGTAGTAAATGAGATTGTAAATGATACTTTAGTTGAAGCATTGGTAGATGTAAAAGTAACACCTGCTTCACAACCAATGATTACTAAAATTGATGCAGAAAATAAGGATATTTTTTCTTATACAGTAACATTTGAAATTTTTCCAGAAATTAAGGTTGCTGATTTTTCCAAGTTAAAAGTTGAGCAAGCAGAAGTCGAAATTACCGAGGCAGATGAAGAGAAAACTTTAGAAGGTTTGATTGAGCAGGCAACTGAGTATAAACCAGTTAAACGTAAGTCTAAAGAAGGCGACCAAGTAACAATTGATTTTAAAGGTACGCTTGAAGGTGAAGTGTTTGAAGGCGGCGTTGCTAGTGATTTCAAAATGGTATTGGGTAAAGGATCAATGATTGTTGGTTTTGAGGATGGGCTTTTGGGTGTTTGCGCTGGAGAGTCAGTTACTTTGAATTTAACTTTTCCAAAAGAATACCACTCTCCACAGCTAGCAGCTAAAGATGTAGTTTTTGAAGTTGATATGAAGGAAGTAGCCATTCCTAAATCATTAAAATTAGATGACGAGTTCGCAAAGAGATTTGGTGAAAAAAATATAGGTAGTTTAAAAAAAAGCATGAAAATACAAATGCAAGTTGAACTTGATAATCGTTTAACCAATCAAAATAAAGATGATTTATTTGGTGCATTATTAGAGGCGAATAACTTTGAAGTACCAAAAGAAAGCATTAGTAACGAAGCACAGAGCTTAAAGCAAGAAATGGAGCAGCGCTTACAACAACAAGGTACGCCTTTTAAAGGTAATATGCCTGCTTCTACTTTCAATCCTGAGGCTGAACGTCGTGTTAAATTAGGTTTATTGGTTAATCAAATTTCTAGTGATAATAAATTTAATGCTAGTAAAGAGCAAATTGATGCAAAACTTAACAAAATGGCAGCAACCTATGGCGATGAAGCTCAGAAAATGTTGGATTATTATGATGCAGATCCATCTAGATTAGCAACAATTGAATTGATGGTAGTAGAGCAAATGGTACAAGACTTGATTCTAGAAAGTGCCAAAGTTACCATTAAGAAAAAGACGTTCAAAGAAGTTACGCAACATTAATAACAGTGATAGAGAATCTAAATCAAGTACCAATTGTTATCGAGCAATCTGCTCGAGGCGAACGAGCTTATGATATTTATTCGCGTCTTTTAAAAGAGCGTGTTATTTTTATGGTAGGTCCGGTTGAAGACTATATGGCAAATGTCATTATTGCGCAGATGTTGTTTCTAGAATCTGAAAATTCTGATAAAGATATTCATTTATATATTAATTCACCAGGTGGTTCAGTATCAAGTGGTTTTGCAATTTATGATACTATGCAGTTTATCAAACCTGATATTTCAACATTATGTATTGGACAAGCGGCAAGTATGGGTGCTTTATTGTTGACTGCTGGCGCTATGGGTAAACGTTTTGCATTACCAAATGCTAGGTGTATGATACATCAACCATTGGGTGGCTTTTCTGGTCAGGCGAGTGACATTGATATTCATGCACAAGAAATTCTTAAGGTTAGAGAAAAACTTAATGTTATTCTTAAATTACACACAGGCCAATCTATTAGAACTATTCAAAAAGATACTGATAGAGATAAATTTATGTCGGCTGATGAAGCGACTAAATATGGTTTAATTGATAAAGTTTTAAAACAGCGTTAAAAGTTAAATTTATGATAGCAGAAAATTCAGAAGATCTTTATTGTTCATTTTGTGGTAAAAAAAAATCTGAAGTTGAACGTCTTATTGCAGGCCCTAGCGTTTATATTTGCAACGAGTGTATTGAATCGTGCTATGATTTACTTAAAGATCAAGAATTAAAAGAGGTTGCTAACACCCATCAAGATTGGGACTATACCCCTAAACAATTGCGTGATTTTTTAAATGAATATGTGATTGGTCAAGATCATGCAAAGAAAATTTTGTCAGTTGCTGTTTATAATCACTATAAACGTTTGCAGAGTGGGTACGTATCAAATAATGTGGAATTGGATAAATCCAATATTCTAATGATCGGACCAACAGGTTCCGGTAAAACATTATTAGCACAAACATTAGCACGACTTTTGGATGTACCATTTACTATAGCAGATGCAACTACTTTGACTGAAGCAGGGTATGTAGGTGATGATGTTGAGAATGTGATTAAGAGTTTATTGTCTAAATGTGATTTTGATGCTAAGCGCGCTGAGCAAGGCATTATCTTTATTGATGAAATTGATAAAATATCTCGTCGCTCAGATTCGCCTTCAATTACCCGCGATGTTTCTGGAGAAGGTGTGCAACAAGCAATGTTGAAGTTGATCGAAGGTACTGTAGCATCAGTACCACCGCAAGGAGGGCGTAAGCATCCAAATCAAGAAACCATTGATGTGGATACTTCAAAGATTTTATTTATTTGTGGCGGTGCCTTTGATGGCTTAAACAAGATTATTGGTAGGCGTGTAGAAAAAACTACAGGCATTGGTTTTTCTGCAGATGTTAAAGATTTAAGTAAAGAAAAAAATCTAACAGAGTTATTCAGTCTTATTGAGCCAGAAGATTTGATTGGATATGGCTTAATTCCAGAATTAGTTGGGCGTCTACCAGTACAAACTGCACTCAGTGAGTTAGACGAAGATGCGCTTATACAAATTTTAACCAAACCAAAAAATTCGGTGGTTAAACAACTGCAAGAAATTTTTGCTATGGAGGGCGTTAAATTAAGCTTTAGAAAGCCAGCTTTGTCGGCGATTTCTAAGTTGGCTATTAAGCATAAAACTGGTGCTAGAGGATTGCGCTCTATCTTGGAAGATATGTTACTGGACGTAATGTTTGAGCTGCCATCGTTAAGTGATGTACAAGAAGTTGTGATTGATAAGGCTGTGGTTGAAAAGAAAAAATTACCATTGATAGTGCGTAAGTTAGTTAATAAACAAAAATTAGCTAAAAAAGCCTCCTAACAATAAAAAATATTTATACAATTAGAATTATTAATAATAGTAAACAAAGGCCTTTAACTAGTTAAGCAATTTTTAATTATTTATAAAAATATTGTTTATTTAGACACTTATATTGCTGTTTTAAATTTTAATAAAAGTAATTTAAAAAAATAGATTATTGAAACTTAAAGTATAAATTAAATAGCGAAGCCATGTAAATATATTGTTCAAAGTTTTCGTTGAAAATTAGATATAATTTTTTAATTTATTCTTCATTAAAATTAAATATGATTACCATTACTAAACGTGCTGCTGAAGAAATTATACTTTCTACACAAAATCCTGATGTGCAAGGTTTGTTAATGCGTTTTGCTGTTGATAAAACTGATGACGGTTTTCAGTATTTAATGGGCTTTGATGAGCGCTCAGACGACGATATTCATTTAGAATCGAACGGTATTGAGTATGTACTTTCCTACGCACAAAAAGGATTGTTAGAAGGCATGGTGGTTGATTTCGATGAGATTGACACTGAAGGTGATTACGGGTTTATTTTTATCAACTCAAATGACCCAAATTACCAACCACCTAAGGGATATTCCTAAAATTAATAGGCAATATATTTGAAAAAATTTAATCAATATACTGTAATAGTTTTTTACCTATATTATTTTGTGCATTAATCGTTAATGTTCTACTATTGTTTTTACCATCAATCTTAATGATTAAATCAGCAGGCTGGATCACACCATTACCTAGCTCTGCCCATTCAATTAGTTGAATATGATTTTCTTGTGAATATTCTCGAATACCAATATATTCTAATTCTTCTGGATCACTTAAGCGATAACAATCAAAATGATGAATGTTAGTAGTTTGATTTTGATAGCTTTCAACTAATGAATAAGTAGGACTTTTAACACGTTTAAAGCCAAATGTTTGAATAAAGCTTCTTGCTATAGTGGTTTTTCCTGCACCTAAATCACCCTTTAAGTAAATAACAATGGAGTTATTTAGATTTTGCACACCATACGCTAAGGTTTGTGCAAATTTAACTATCTCATTCTCATTGTGGAAAAATATATTCAAAATAATTGCCACATATAAATACTAAATATACTCACTAATACTACTCCTTCAAAGCGATTAACCATATGTCTTTTATGAAATTTATAAGATAGAATGAACAACAACAACGTAAGCAATAACATTACAGGATAATCTCGAGTAATAACTTCATCTGTTACTTTAGATGGATGAATAAGCCCAGGAATAGCAAGAACTGCAAGGGTGTTAAATAAATTAGAGCCAATCACATTGCCAATCACCATTTCATATTGTTTTTTCAAAACACTGGTGATTGACACTGCTAATTCAGGCAAACTAGTACCAAGTGCAATAATACTTAAGCCAATTATTAAGTCTGGTACTTTAAAAAATTTTGCAACTTCTACGCCACCCCATACAATCAATTTGGCGCTAGAGATCAACACTACCAAGCCAACAATAAGCATTATCCAAGTTTTCATTGTTTGATTTTTATCAATTTTTTCTACAAATCTATCAAATTCATTGCTATGTGAGTTTTTATCTGTGATTAAAGTATAGACCAAGAATGCAATTAATAAAGATATTAATATCAATCCATCAACAAGACCAAGGTATTTATCCCATAGCAATAATCCAGCAATAAGCGTGGTAAGCATTAAAAATACCCATTCTTTTTTTAAGATTTCACTTTTTACTTTAATAGGGGAAATAATAGCGCTTATGCCAAGTACAAGTGCGATATTAAAAATATTAGAGCCAATAGCGTTGCCGACACTCAGTCCCGTGTTGCCATCTATTGCCGCTAAGCCAGATATCAGCATTTCAGGCGCCGAAGTTCCGAAACCAAAAATAAGCAGGCCAATCACTAAAGGAGACACTTTGAAAATATTGGCAATCTTTGCGCCATTTTCAGTAAATGTGTCGGCGCTCCAAATTAAAAGTATAAAACCTGCTAAAAGGGCAATAATTGGTAGTAGAATGGCATACATAATTATATAAAGCAATATTTTCTACTATTATAAAGGTAAATGAACAAAACAGAATTCTTAATTGGGCGTAGTGGACTTGATTTACAAGATGATTTTTATCCAGATGACTTACCTCTGGATTGGCGTTTTGATTATTATGCAGCCATCTTTAAAACGTTATCATTGCCGATTGATACTGATGAAGACTTAGAGTTAATTTTTAGCAATATTGAAAATGATGATGATTTTGTGTTAGTATTAACTATTGAATGCTCGCAATTAATGGATAAAACAACACTGAAGAAAAATCTAAGCGAAGTAAAAGACTACTTACGACATTTTATTTTATTCTGCGAAGTTGATAAAGCACCAAGCAAAGATGTAATGAAATTATTGTTAGACTACAAAGTATGCCTTCAGTCATCTAAAATACTTAAACTAGATTTACAAGAGGTGCAGGTATCGGGAGTAACATTGAGTTTTAATAAATACCCAGTATTGTATTCTGCACAAATGTGGAATGAAAGGCAAATGCGCACCTACATTGAAAGTGTTGTTAAGATAGACACCAAGACTATCTTAATTTGCAAATTTGCAGAACGTGAAGCGTTAAATAAAATGCGTATAATTGCTGAATTATTAGGATATTAATTTGAATGTTTTATTAACACGCGCCTTAGCGC
The DNA here is from genome assembly GCA_029237605.1 of Candidatus Thiodubiliella sp. GTDB lineage: Bacteria > Pseudomonadota > Gammaproteobacteria > PS1 > Pseudothioglobaceae > Thiodubiliella. Next base: position 437,275 of record JAQRGB010000001.1, on the reverse strand, counting down.
AAGTCCATCCATTACAAATTTTGGTAAGTGATGGCGGATATCAACCTATTTTGTTCCCTAGTTTAGAGTTTGAGTCGTTAAATAATTTACCGCTTAAAAAACATTATGATGTCATCATTTTTATCAGTATTAATGCGGTTGAATATGGCCTAAAGACATTTAAAAATTTAGAAAACCAGTGCAGCAAAATTTTTGCAGTAGGCAGGGCAACTGCAAATAAACTTATTGAATGTGGCTTTAAGGTTGATGTTTTTCCTAGTGAAAGAGCATCTAGTGAAGCGCTGTTAACAATACCAGAAGTAAAATTACTTACAGGTAAGGATATTTTGATTTTTCGTGGAAAGGGCGGAAGAGAAACGCTTAGAGAGGGCTTAGGACAATATAATACGGTTGAATATATTGAAGTATATCAGCGTGTAGTGTGTAATATTACACCATTACATCATAACTCTTTGTCAAAATTCTTGCAAAGCGATAAAGGCGTTATCACTGCAAGCAGCATTGAAAACCTTATTGCATTTTTGTCAATAGTTGATAAAATTAACACTAATATATTAAATACAATCAAGCGTTATCCATTGATAGTGTTAAGTGAGCGTATTAAAACTTTTGCACAATCTATATATTTTACTCAAGTAGAAGTTGCTACAAAAACCAGTGATGAAGGCTTTCTTGAGGCGTTAACCAACTTGACAAAATCATAAAATAAGTTTAAATTGTTAATCATAACTTATTCCTTGAGGAATATATTGTGGTTAAGTTGAGTGCATTCGCATTCAAGGCAGCAAAAATGTTGAGTATTAGTTGTTTTGGCCAAGGGACAGTGAATCCAAAAAATGCAACAGATTAAAGATGATATTATTTATAGA
>JAQRGB010000001.1:344302-436310 GCA_029237605.1 Candidatus Thiodubiliella sp. | reverse complement strand
AGATGATATTATTTATATAAGTATTGTTGACAGTCTAAAATATAAATTTCATAAAGAAGAAATTAAAAATCAACATTATGAGACGGTATTTACTGAACTTACTAAGTATTTAAATATAGTTGTTACTGCAGTGATATATGAAAAACTTATATATAAAGACAACCTTTATGATGAAAATATAATTAAGGACAATGATGATATTAAAAAATTATTTAAATCAGTTTTATTTGATAGTAGAGTGAATAAAAGTATTTCAGAAAAATAAATAAAAGTTAATTAATCTAGAGTATCAAATTGGGTAAATTTTAGGTTTTTTAAAAAAAATACTCAAAACAGCATATAATAAACATATTTTTTACTAAAAGATAAAAAATATGTTTAAAAGCTCATCATTAATAACGCGTATAGCAATTGGTAAGGCAATAGGTTTTTTATTTGGGCTTACTGGTTTTATTCTTTTACCATATTTTTTACCAGAAGTTGATTTGTTATTTAGATGGGGTATTTTGCTGTGGTACACTACATTTGGCGCAATTATTGGAATGTCGGAGGTCTTTGCCTATCATCCAATATTAAAGCTATCATTCCCCTGGTGGGTTCGCGCACCTGTAGCGGGTATATGGATGAATTTTGTTTTAATCTTTTTTGCTTTCGATGTTATGCAAGCCATGATGTTGTCTATATTTAGTGAGAATAAAATATTAACTTCACCATTTTGGTTTACTGCCGAAGGAGCTATTATTGGACTAATTATAGGTTATTTTACTACGCGGTTTGAAGAAGAAGGCAGGGTTGCAGTTGGAAAATAAAAGTGAACCATCTAACTAGTTATGATAATTTGTTAATTGTATACATATGTCTCTATATTGCATTGATTTTCCATATACCAACTTAGAAAATAACTCTTTTTATACGCATCTTTTTTTTTGCTAAAAATTTCAAACTTTTTGATATTGTTCATTAGCGCTTTAATGGTTTTGTTTTTCTCACAGTTATTATTAAATATTATGCAAAGCCTCTTAATTTGTGTGAAATTAACTTTAATATTAGAGTGTAGATTTTTTTGAGGCATCTTATAATGACAAATAGTTACATTATGCTTTTTGCCAGCTTAAGAGAAGGTTCCGAGCGATTCATTGAATAGAAATGGAAATTATTAACATTTTGTTCTTTCAAGGTTTGGCATAAATTGGTGACGACTTCTAATCCAAACGCATTGAGTGAATAATGGTCGTCTTGATACAGTTCTAATTTTGTTAAAATCCAGTTGGGAATTTTTGCACCACACATATTAGAAAACTTTACTAGTTGTGCATAGTTGGTAATCGGCATAATGCCTGGGGTGATTGAAATATTAATATTTAGTTTTTCCACTTCATCAATAAATTTAAAATAAGCATTAGCATCATAAAAGTATTGTGTGATAGCGCCATCTGCGCCAGCTCTTACTTTGTTAGCAAAATGATGTAAGTCTGTTTGTTTGTTTTTAGATTCTGGGTGTATTTCAGGATAGGCAGCCACTTCAATATAGAAGTGGCTGTTATATTGTGATTTAATAAATTCAACTAGTTCGTTGGCATAATGAAAATCACCAATATTATGTACGCCAGATGGAATATCCCCTCTGAGTACAACAATACGATTAATATTAGCCGCTTTGTACTTGTCAAGCAATTTAACAATAATTTCTTTTTTTGAGTCAATGCAAGATATATGAGGTGTGGCAGATACGCTGTCATTTTTTTGAATATCTAAAACTATTTCTAATGTTGCTTCTTGTGTTGTGCCAAGCGCACCAAAGGTAACAGAAAAATACTCTGGGTTAATGACACTAAGTTCTTGCCGAACTTTTTTTAAATTTTGTTTACCTTTTTCTGTTCGTGGTGGAAAAAATTCAAAACTTATTTTCATCGGTGGAAAAATGTTTATAAGAAGTAGTAATTATAGCGTATTTGTATAACATTAAAGCTTTTATCTAAGTCATAACAATCAGGTAAAATGATATTTTCTTTATTTGAAAAAAATTATTTAAGAACTATGTCAAAAAGTGATTATATTGAGTTAGAGGGTGTAGTTAAGGAAAAATTACCAAACACTACTTTTACTGTTGAGTTAGAGAATGGTCATAATGTATTAGCACACATTTCTGGGAAAATTCGTAAGTACTATATTCGTATTTTACCAGGGGATAAGGTGACTGTAGAAATGACACCTTATGATCTAACCAAGGGTAGAATTACTTTTAGACATAAATAAAAAAAAGATATTGCCGATGTGGTGGAATTGGTAGACACGCCGGATTCAAAATCCGGTTCCTTTTGGAGTGACGGTTCGACCCCGTCCATCGGTACCAAACTAATAAAGTGAAATAATATGGAAAAAGTAAATTTAATGACAGAAGCATTCAACTTAACCTTTTTTGGCATGAGTTTTGTATTTTTATTTTTAACTTTAATGGTATTCATGACTAAATTTATGTCAGTTTTTGTTCAAAAAATACAAAGTTTAATGCTAACTAAAATTGGATCGACTCATTGTGACGAGATGGTAGATGAATTAGATGAAGAGTCTAAGTTTGTGATTGAGCAAGCTATTAAGATGCATAGAGGAGCTTAGGATATGATAAATTTTTTTAAAAATATTATTCAGAAACCTGTATCTAAAAATAAAGTAGGAATTACTGAGCTTGTTTTTAGAGATGCACAGCAATCTTTATTTGCAACTAGAATGCGTATTGATGATATGTTACCTATTGCTGATAAATTGGATAGAGTTGGCTATTGGTCAATGGAATCTTGGGGTGGTGCAACTTTTGATGCTTGTATTCGTTATTTAGGAGAAGACCCTTGGGATAGAATTCGTGAAATTAAAGCAGTTATGCCTAACACGCCTCAACAAATGTTATTAAGAGGGCAAAATCTGTTGGGTTATCGCCACTATTCTGATGATGTGGTACGTAAGTTTATTGATCGTTCTACTGAAAATGGCGTGAGTGTGTTTCGTATTTTTGATGCGATGAATGATATTCGTAACCTTAAAACGGCAATTAATCAAACGATTAAGTTAGGCCAACATGCACAAGGCACTATTTCTTATACCATTAGTCCAGTACATACTATGCAAACATGGATCGATATGGCAAAAAAAATTGAGGACATGGGCGCTAATTCTTTATGTATTAAAGATATGGCAGGATTATTACAGCCTTATGATGCCTATGATTTAGTTAAGAAATTAAAAGAAACTATTTATATTCCAGTTCAATTGCACGCGCATGCAACTACAGGATTTTCAACAACATCTATTATTAAAGCTGTTGAAGCTGGTATTGATCGCGTGGATACAGCGATTGGTTCAATGAGTATGACTTACGGTCATTCTGCAACAAATTCTGTGGTTTCTATTTTAGAAAATAGCCCAAGAAAAACAGGGTTAGACTTAGGCAAACTTGAAGAAATTGACGCTTATTTTAGACCGATTCGCGCCAAATATGCACAGTTTGAAGGGTCGCTTAAAGGTGTAGACTCAAGAATTTTATTGTCACAAGTACCAGGAGGTATGTTGACTAATATGGAAAATCAGTTGCGTGAACAAAATGCAGTTAATAAGATGGACGAAGTATTGGCCGAGATTCCGCGTGTTCGTAAGGATTTAGGTTATATCCCATTGGTAACACCGACTTCACAAATTGTTGGCACACAATCAGTTTTGAATGTGTTAACAGGCGAGCGTTACAAGACTATTACTAAAGAATCTGCTGGCATATTAAAAGGTAAATATGGCGCAACACCAGCGCCAGTTGATAAGATTTTACAAGATAAGATACTAGATGGGAGCAAGCCGATTACTTGTCGCCCAGCCGATAATATTGCACCAGAAATGCATATTCTTGAGCAAGAGTTTGACAAAATTACTATTGAAAAAAGACTAACTTTATCTAAAGATAAAATTGACGATTTGTTGACTTATGCATTATTTCCACAAGCGGGCATTAATTTTATAGAAAATCGTAATAATCCTGATTTCTTTGAGTCGATGCCAAAGATTGCCGATGATGCTAATAACGTAGATAAAGAAAATAATTATATAGTTTCATTTAAAGGCGCTTCTTATAATGTTGAAGTATCTGCAGGTGGTAATATTACTTCAATGAAATCAGCTATTAATGTTTCTGCACCAGTGACAAGTGCAGGAATTGGAAAAGAAATTGCTGCAGATACACTTACAAATGGTGAAGAAGAAATTAATGCGCCGCTTTCTGGTAATATTTGGAAAGTAGTTGTTACATTAAATCAAAAGGTTAATAAAGGTGATGTGTTAGTTATTTTGGAAGCCATGAAAATGGAAACTGAAATCAGAGCAATTCGAGACGGTGTAGTGACTGGAATTAGTATTAAGGAGGGCGATACTGTAACTGTAGGTCAAACTTTATTAACTTTGGTATAAGAAACATTATTAATATGGAACAATTAAATATACTTTGGGCGAATACAGGATTACAACAAATGGTGTGGGGCCAAGGATTAATGCTACTTATTGGCATGTTACTTTTGTATTTGGCTATAGTAAGAAAATTTGAACCATTATTATTATTACCAATCGGATTTGGCGCTATTTTAGCTAATATTCCAGGCGCAGGTATCGCCGAAGGTAATGGTATTTTGCATATTTTTTATGTCATTGGCATTGAATCTGGTGTATTTCCACTTATTATTTTTATGGGTGTGGGTGCTCTTACGGATTTTGGGCCACTACTTGCTAACCCAAGAACTTTATTACTTGGTGCAGCAGCACAGTTTGGTATTTTTGCTACTTTATTTGGCGCTATTGGCTTAACCACTATTGGTATTTTTGATTTTAGTTTAACCGATGCGGCAGCTATTGGCATTATTGGTGGTGCTGATGGTCCAACCAGTATTTATGTAGCATCAAAATTAGCACCTGATTTACTTGGCGCCATTGCGGTGGCTTCTTATTCTTATATGGCATTGGTGCCACTAATTCAACCACCAATTATGCGCATGTTAACTACAAAAAAAGAGCGTCAAATTGAGATGGTACAACTTAGAGAAGTTTCTAAAATTGAGAAGATTATTTTTCCAATTATGTTGTTGTTGTTGGTAGCATTATTATTACCAGATGCAGCGCCATTACTTGGTATGTTTGCTTTTGGTAACTTAATGAGGGAGTCTGGCGTAGTTGATCGTTTAAGTGACACTGTACAAAATTCTTTGATTAATATTGTAACTATTTTCTTAGGTTTGGCAGTAGGTTCAAAACTGATGGCAGATAAGTTTTTGCAATTAGATACTCTAGGTATTTTGTTGTTGGGTATGGTGGCTTTTGCCATCGGCACTGCTTGTGGTTTACTTATGGCAAAATTAATGAATATGTTTAGTAAAAAGAAAATAAATCCACTTATCGGCTCTGCAGGTGTGTCGGCAGTACCAATGGCAGCACGCGTTTCTAATAAAGTTGGCTTGGAGTCTAATCCGCATAATTTCTTATTAATGCATGCAATGGGACCGAATGTTGCTGGTGTTATTGGTTCAGCTATTGCTGCAGGAATAATGATTCAATTTTTAAGCTAATTTTTACTACATTTTTTTTTTTATATTCTACCTTATTATTTTTATGCTTAATCTATCGTATAATTTATCTATATTCTATTACTAACTCAAAAAAGACATCCTATAAAATAGAATATACTTGCGATATTTTTTTTATTAAATTACTTTAAAACAAATGTATTATGAATAGAATACTCTTAAAATCTAAACTTCATCGTATTACCGCTACTGCTAGTGAGATAGATTACGAAGGGTCTTGCGAAATTGATGGTATATTATTAGATGCGGCAGATATTAATGATTTTGAGCAAATCCAAGTTTACAATATTAACAATGGTAATCGTTTTACCACTTATGCCATTCGTGGAAAAGATAACTCTGGTGTAATTTCAGTGAATGGCGCAGCTGCGCATAAAGCAGCTGTTGGTGATTTATTAATTATTGCTTCTTATGCTAGTTATGACCAAGAGGAAATTAAAAAATATACACCAACATTATGTTACGTTAATGATAAAAATATTTTAACCAAGATAGACACTAGTATAAGCCTACAAGAAGTTATTAAATATACATCTTAAATGGACATTAGTTTATTAATGCAACAATGTGTTGCTATTTCTCTCTTGAATTATCACATTGGTATTATTTATTAAGTCAATGTTCCATTTAGTAGCGGGCATTATTTTAATTAATAAATCAGATAAGTTGTTTAATATTTGAAAGTTAAGATTAAGACAGATGTTTTTCCCATGAGTACTTTTAAAAATAAGCACAATGTTGTCGTTACTAGAAGTATTAATGGTGATTTTTTCTATTAATATAGGGCTATCACCCATAGGAAAGTATTCACCTTTATTGAAAGGAGTACTATAATCACTGTTATTGATAATATTTTGACGGTATATTTGATTTTCCATTTGCTTAGGTATTGTTTTATCTCCTGTGATTGATGGTATAAGTGTAGTAATAGGTGTTTTTTGTATGTCGTTAATACTGAGATTATTAGCTAAAGTATGGTCAATAGTTTTGTTAAGAATATCCAAAAATAATACTACAATTCTACGTGTTAAAAATAGAGATATTTCTTCATCCTCTCTATTATTAATACGCATAATAATTCTATCTTCTTGAGCTGAATAAGATGTTTGTACCTGGTGTATATTCATACTAGTATCCCATTTTTTAAAGTTAAGAATCTATCTACTTTTTTGGCAATCTTAATATCATGTGTAACGAGAATTAAAGCCGTTTTTTTTTGTTGGTTGAACTCCATTATCAAGCCTAAAATTTCCTGAGCATTCCTTGCATCTAGGTTACCTGTAGGCTCGTCAGCCAATAGGCAATTTGGGTTGTTAATTAAAGCACGTGCAATTGCAACTCGTTGACGTTGACCGCCAGATAATTCTGCAGGTCGATGATTAAGTCTATTCTGTAACCCAATATCTGAAAGTAGTTTATTAGATTTTTTAAGTGCTATTTGCGTGTTGTCGCCACGAATAAGTAGTGGCATTGCTACATTATATAAAGCACTAAAATTTTTTAATAGGTGATGAAATTGATAAACGAACCCTAAGTGTTGTGCGCGAAGATTGGTAATTTCTTCTTCACTAAGCTGTGATAAACTAGAATTGTTAATAATAACTTTTCCAGTAGTTGGTTTGTCTATGCCACCTAATAAATTCAGTAAAGTAGATTTACCACAGCCAGATTGTCCAATAATAGCAAGTGACTCTGCAGAATTGATTTCTAAATTTAGTGCACTCAATACAGGTGTTTTAATCCCATTATCATAGGTGTAGCCTAAATTCTGACATTCAATAATCTTATTCATGATTAAGCACCTTTGATATTTGTAGTTTTCCTGCGCGTTTTGCAGGGTAGATAGAGGCAAGAACCACTAAGACAAAAGCACCAATTGTAACTATAATTACATCATTTAAATGAATTTCAGAAGGGAATCTGCTGATATAAAATACTTCTTTAGGGAAGAATTGGAAACCTAATATTGACTCAATAGTATTAATCATAGGACCTATGTTAAGAGCAAGTATAATACCTAATATTGTACCGATAATAATACCGATAATGCCTATAGTAATGCCATGATAGAAGAATAACTTAACAATACGTTTTGGTGTCATACCAATAGTTCTTAAAATAGCAATATCAGCCTTTTTATCAGTAACTACCATCACCATCATTGAGACAATATTAAATGCAGCTACAGCGATAATTAGTGACAATATAATACCGATCATTTGTTTCTCAAGATTAAGTGCTTTAATAAAATTGGCTTTTTGTCGCATCCAATCAACGCCATAGTATTGCTGAGGATTTAGATCAGATATTACTTCGTCAGTGATTTTTTTTGCATTAAATAAATTGTCAACTTTGAGTCGAATGCCTGTAACTTTATTTTTCATTGAGTATAACAACTGTGCTTGATGTAGTTCTATAATGGCTAAATTATTGTCATATTCATTAATACCTGCATTAAAAATACCACTGACTGTAAAGCGTTTAAACCTAGGCTGTATGCCTATAATATTAGCTGATAGTTGTGGTGTTATTAAAATGATTTTATCACCTAATGCTGCGCCTAATTTTGTCGCTAAACCTTTGCCAATTAAGATATTATGTTTGCCTAATTTTGCATCGCCAGATTCTATTTTATTTAGTAAAACAGAAGTTTTCTTCTCTAACTCAGGTTTGACTCCTCTAATGCTGATACCTTGCGATCCAAATGAGGTATTAATGAGCGCGTATTTTTGTATATAAGGTGAAGTGCTAACTACATTTGGATGTTGGTTGATTTTTGTCTGTAATTCTTGCCAATTCTCAATTGCGCCACTATATCCTGTAATGTAAGAATGAGAAATAGCGCTTAACACTCTGTCGCGCAATTCCTTGTGAAAGCCATTCATTACTGATAGTACGGTAATTAATGTTATAACGCTGAGCACTAATCCAGCGATAGAGACGCTAGAAATGAAAGAAACAAAGCTTTTATTTCGGCTGGAACGTAAATATTGGTTAGAAATTTTAAATTCGATACCCATAGAGGTGATATTTTGTCATAATTAGCACTTTAAAAGTAGAAAAAAATAAGGATATGTTTAATGTAGTTATTAAAAACAAAATTACCCAATTGGACGAGCTAATGATTGAAATTTTCCATATTGCTAGTTGACTTGTGTTCAGTATAGTAATTGTATGATTGTCAGTTGGCGAATATTTACCTGCTTATAAATAAAGAATTTAACTTCACCTCTCATAGAGGATGTTTTGTGTTTATTTATTTAGATACTGACTGGTATTTATTTTAGAACGCATAAAATATATTAATTTTATGGTAATTATTAAGATGATGATGGATTTAAATACTCGTAGTATTGTTAATTATTTATTATTGCCAATTTCGGCAGTTTTTTATCTATTGTCGTTTGTTAGAAAAACTTTGTATCATATCGGACTGTTGTCTACACATAATTTTAATGTGCCTGTGATAGTGGTGGGCAATATTACCGTTGGCGGCAGTGGGAAAACACCAATTGTTATTGCTTTAGCTGGTCATTTTAAGCAACAAGGTAAGAAAATAGGTGTGGTTTCACGTGGTTATGGTGGCACACATATACAAGGCAGTCTATTAGTTGATAGAAATACTTCAGCCAGTTTATCTGGCGATGAGCCTTTGTTAATTGCTACTCAATCTGATGTGCTGGTAATGGTGAATAAAAATCGTACACAAGCAGTGCGAGATTTAATTACTCAGCATAGGGTAGATATTATTATTAGTGACGATGGTTTACAACATTATGCCATGGGACGTAGTGTTGAGATTGCAGTAGTAGATGGTGAGCATCGTTTTGGTAATGGTTTGTTTCTACCTTCTGGGCCGCTTAGAGAGCCAGTTGCAAGATTGAAAAGCGTAGATTTTATTATTAACAACGGCGCACAATACGTAGGTGAATATACATCAAAATTAGTGCCAAAATTATTTATTAATTTATATACAGGTGTAACACAACCACTTAATTTCTTTGAAAAAATAGTCTGTCATAGTGTGGCAGGTATTGCTCATCCACAGCGATTCTTTGATACACTATCTGAGCTTGGTGTTTTGGTTGAACCCCACGCATTTGCCGATCATTACAGTTTCACTGAAAAAGACTTGAATTTTGTTGAGGATTATCCAATTATTATGAGTGCTAAGGATTGTGTAAAATGCAGACAATTCACAACGAAACAGATATGGTATTTGCATTCTGAGGTCGACTTAGATGTTGATCTTTTAACGAAGTTAGATGAAAAGATTGTAAAATGATTTTAACAACTTAAAATACTTATCAAAAATCCACTTTTCACTCTATAATAAAGGTTAAAAAATAGTTATAATTCTTTATATGGCTAATCTTTACAATTCATTCTAAAATAATAATTTATTTTTTTTACTAAATATCTTGAGTTATTAGAGGTACCCCATGATTGATAAATCCTTATTAAAATTATTAGTTTGTCCACAAAGTAAAGCTTCTCTTAAGCAAGTTGGCGACGAGTTAGTTTGTGAAGAGAGTAGGTTAGCTTATCCGATTTATGACGATATTCCAGTTCTACTAATTGAAGAAGCTAGAAAAATTTAAAGCCTTAAATGTTAGATTTTTCTGTCATTATTCCTGCGCGTTATGCCTCTAGTAGATTTGAAGCAAAATTGTTGCAGGATATTCATGGCAAGCCATTAATTCAACATACTTATGAAAATGCCAAAAGAAGTGGTGCGTCTAATGTAATTATTGCCACAGATGATGAACGAATTGAGAAAGTTGCAAATAATTTTGGCGCAACAACTTGCATAACCAGTGAGAGTCATACATCAGGTACTGCTAGAATTGCAGAAGCATTAGAAATACTTAATATTAACGATCAAGAAATCATTGTTAATGTGCAGGGTGATGAGCCGATGTTGGGTGGGCAAGTTATCAAACAAGTGGCTAATAATTTAGTTAGTTCAAATATGCAAATGGCAACATTATGTGAGAATATAATAGATAAGACACAATATTTAGATTCAGATTGTGTGAAAGTAGTGTTTGATAGATTTGGCAAGGCACTATATTTTTCGCGTTCACCAATTCCTGCCTTTCGAGATGAAGAAGACTTTGATATAGCGTTATGTTTTAAGCATATTGGCATTTATGCTTATCGTTCAGGCTTTATTAAGCAGTATTTAACAATAAATAGCTCAGATAATGAAAAAGTAGAAAAGTTAGAACAGCTAACTGTATTAAATGAAGGCCTTGACATACATGTTGCGCTTACCTGTGTCCCAACAGGTTTTGGTGTGGATACAATGCAGGATTTAGAAAAAGTTAGGAATGCATTACAATGATTATTGATGGTAAAAAAATAGCACAGGACTTAATAGTGGATATTGCTGCTAAAGTAGCATTACTTGGTCGAAAACCAGGTTTGGCAGTGATTTTAGTGGGTGATGATCCAGCGTCTATCGTGTATGTACGTAATAAGGAAAACGTTTGCAATGAAGTTGGTTTTTATTCTAAAAAATTTAATAAATCTGCAGATATTACCCAGGCTGCATTATTGGCAGAAATTGAGTGTTTAAATAACAATAACAAAATTGACGGTATTTTGGTGCAATTACCATTACCAAAACATTTAGATGCTAATAAAGTGATTGAGGCCATTGATCCTGCAAAAGATGTAGATGGTTTTCATAGTGAAAATATAGGAAAATTAATGCAAAATAAGTCGTATTTACGTCCTTGTACACCAAAAGGGATAATGACTATGTTAGCAACTATAGGTATTGATTTGACAGGTAAAAATTGTGTGATAGTTGGTAGCTCAAATATTGTTGGACGACCAATGGCGATGGAATTTTTAAATGCTAGGGCGACAGTCACGATTTGCAATAGCAAAACACAAGAGTTGTCTAATAAACTGAAGCAAGCTGATATTATTGTGGTAGCCGTTGGCATTCCACGCATGATTAAAGGTGAGTGGATTAAACAGGGTGCTATTGTGATTGATGTTGGTATTAATAGATTGGACAACGGCACTTTGGTCGGCGATGTGGACTTTGACGTTGCTGAGAAAGTTGCTGGTTGGATTACACCAGTGCCTGGTGGTGTTGGGCCAATGACCATTGCCACATTATTAGAAAATACATTAACTGCCTATAAGGCAAGAGAAGGAAAATGAAATTTTTACTAAAAGTATTTCGAAATGTACTGGGTGCAATTATCGCCTTTATTAGTTGGCTAATTCCAGTTAGTAAGGTTAAGCGAGGTGAGTTTGAGCAGAAAGAAGTTGACAAACAAACAGTTAATATTGAGCTGTATCAATTTTTTGGTTGTCCATTTTGTATCAAGACCAGAAGGAAAATCAGACGCTTAAATCTTAAAATTGTTACTAGAGATGCACAAAATAGGCAGAGTGCTTACAGAGCAGAATTATTCAAAGAAACAGGCAAAACTCAAGTACCTTGTTTGAAAATTATCAATGGCGACAAAGTTGAGTGGATGCTTGAGACTTCTGAGATTATTGTTTATTTAACAAAACGCTTTGGCTAGAGTGAAACCCAGGTGTGGATAGTCTGTTGTTAATTTTCTTATTCACTTTATTGATGTTAATCACGCCTAGGCCGAATAACATTATGTTTTTATCTTCTGGTCTTAATTTTCGGTATAAAAAAATCATTACCTCATCTTTTTGGTATTGTTGTTTGTTATTACTAAGAATCGTGGCTTTTATAGTCGCTCAAAACCCTTAACATTTTTCAATCAGCATTATTTCAATGTGTTAACCTTAAAGCTTAGGTGATGATATTTAGTGGTATTGGCTTATTGACTATGAGTGATAATATTCAAACAATTACACTTACATTCGCACTGAGTTTTTTCTTACAATGGGTTTTGGTTATTTTTTTGGTGCTTAAATGCAAAAACTAATTAAAGACGATGCGTATTTTAAAATATTTAATCAAATAATGGCGATCACTGTTAGTGATATCAGTTATTACAGTGTTTATTTAGGCAGAAAATCACTTAGCTTTTTAATACTATCGTTTAATTCATCCTGAGAGTTGGCTGTAATATTGATATGCCCTAACTTTCTATTAGCGCGCTCTTTTTTATCATATAAATGCAAGTGTGCATTTGATATATTAAGTGCAGTATTAATATTGCCAATCTCACCAATAATGTTAATCATTGCACAAAACGGATGAGTGGGAGTGGTATCGCCTAATGGCATATTAGTAATAGCGCGCACATGATTTTCAAATTGTGAAGTATTAGCACCTTCAATGCTCCAATGGCCTGAATTATGTACACGAGGGGCCATTTCATTTGCTATCAATCCGTTCTCTGTTTCAAAAAGTTCAATGGTTAAAATACCTATATGGTTCATTTTATCAAGTAAAGTTTGCATATATTGTTCAGCAGTTTTTTGTACTTCTAGTTCAATAGATTGAGCTGGTGCAATTGTTAATCGTAAGATGCCGTTATGGTGCGTATTTTCAACTAATGGGTAATATTTGTGATTGTTATTAGTATCACGTACTGCAATCAGCGATAGTTCGCGTTTAAAATTAACAAAGCCTTCAAGGATAGATTCTTTCTCCTTCATACTGCTCCAAGCTTCAGTAATTTGATTAACATTGTGTATCAAAAATTGACCCTTGCCATCATAGCCATCGGTTGCAGTTTTTAAGATGGCTGGTAAACCAATTGCCTTAACTGCTTGTTTTAAATCTTGTTCAGAATTTACCATTTTATAAGGCGCACAAGGGATGTTAAGTTGATCAAACAAATCCTTCTCCCTACCACGATGTTGTGTGGTGAATAGAGATTCCACACCAGGATAAACTGTAACTGTTTTAATTACTTCGTTAACGTCATTCACATCTATATTCTCATTTTCAAAGGTAATGACATCAGCAAAATCAACCAAAGATTCATTGTCATTAACAAACATACAGCCTAATAGCGATGAAGGTTCATTATGAGAATTACCTAAAAAACCAAATTGATGATTAAGAGGATGGCCAGCAATAGCAAGCATCCTACCTAATTGACCAGCACCTAAAATACCTACTTTCATTTAATCATTAGCCTTTATTTTTTGGATTGGGATTGTTAAGAACATCTTGTGTTTGCTTAGCCCTAAAAGCAACAACTCTCTCTCTTACGCCGTAATCTTCATTTGCGATAATTTGCGCCGCCAAGATGCCAGCATTTTTTGCACCTGCCTCACCAATCGCCAATGTGCCAACTGGAATACCTCCTGGCATTTGTGCGATAGATAATAGAGAATCTTGTCCACTAAGTGCGCGTGTTTGAACAGGAACACCTAATACGGGCACGATGGTTTTACTTGCTACCATACCTGGTAAGTGTGCGGCACCACCAGCACCTGCGATAATAACTTTCAGCCCGCGTTCACTAGCAGTGTTTGCGTATTCAAACATCAAATCAGGAGTACGATGTGCTGACACTACTTGTACTTCATGAGGAATGCTAAATTCTTCCAACATTTTTACTGCATTTTTCATAGTCGGCCAATCAGATTTTGACCCCATAATAACACCAACAAGTACGTCCATTTATTTCTCCAAAGTTTTTATAAATTTAAATTATACTCAATTCAAAGTCGGGGTGTAAAAAAGGTAAATGTCCAGTATTAAGTATAGTGGTTGATATATTCTGCTCTTTATACCACTTAATAATATCAACAGGTACTAAAGTATCCCGATTACCCAAGATGACTTGCACGGGTATTGTTAGTTGTTTAAATTGTCTACGTAAATCAGTATTTAATAAAATATCCAAACCTTTATTGAGCGCATCATGGGCTGCAGGCAGCGTATCAATAGAGAGATTAAGTGATTTGAGTTGTGCCTTGTTATCAGTTTGTAAGCTAATAAAACGCTTTAGACCTTTGGATAAATTGAGTTGCAAGGTATTCGAGAATTGTTCAAAATTATTCTTATCAATGCCATAATTCCAGTTACTATCTTTGATAAATTTAGGAGTTGAAGCAAGTAAAATAAGTTGAGAAGTTTTTATTTTTTTGGCGATATTTATCGCCAATAGTCCGCCTAATGACCAGCCTAATAATATTGGATCATTAGGTAGTATTTTGATAATTTCATCACACCACTGCTTAAGCCCACCATCAACTTTGCCACTTCTACCATGACCTGGTAAGTCAATCACTGTAATACGATATTGATTTTTATATTGTTCAATTAATGTATTAAATAATTCAGAATTAAAACCCCAGCCATGTAATAATATCAAATCTTCACCTGTGCCAACCGTATTACTATAAAGCATTTTTAATATGCATTAGCAGTTGCTCTATTTGACTTTGCGTATGATTAGCATTTAACGTTATACGCAAACGCTCCGTTCCTTTTGGTACTGTAGGAGTACGAATAGCACTGATATTAAAGCCATTTTCAAGCAGTATTTTATTGATAGACAGTACTTTTTTATTACTACCAATAATCAAAGGTTGGATAGCGCTGTTTGAAATTGAAATGGGCAGGTCAAGTAATTGTGAAAAATCCTGAAAAAAACCAATATTATTATGTAATTTTTCTTGCTGCTCACCTTGTTGAATTAATTTTAGACTTTTAAGTGTTGCTACACATAGCGCAGGTGCGATAGCGGTAGTGTAAATATAAGGGCGTGATTTTTGAATTAGAAATTCAATAAAATCTTCATTACCCGCTATAAATGCACCCATTGTTCCTGCCGCTTTGCCTAGTGTCGCCATATAAATTGAATTTTTTGGAATATTCAATTCAAACACGCCAAATCCATGCGCATCATCTTGCATTAAAATTGCATTTGATTTTTGCGTAATTTTATACAACTCATTAATATTGGCTTGATCGCCATCCATACTAAATACCGTATCAGTTGCAACCAACCCATGCCCAGATTGTTTTGTTATTTTTCCTTCAAGTGAGGCTATATTTTTATGCAAATAACGTTGCAATGGTAAACCACATAATTGATTGGCATCAATGAGTGAGGCATGGTTTAATTTATCTTGTAATACCCAGTCAATTTCATTTTTGAGCGCAGAGAATACACCTAAGTTTGCACTATAACCAGTTGAAAATATTAATGCACGCTCTTGTCCAGTATATTCAGCCAATGCCTCTTCTAACTCTTGGTGCGCCTTTGAATGCCCACTAATTAAATGAGACGCGCCAGAGCCTACTCCAAATTCTTCTACCCCTTGTTTGAATGCTTCAATAACTTGTGGATGATTTTTTAATCCTAAATAATCATTTGAACAAAAATCTATACAAGTATTATTAGCAATTTTGACTTGTCGATAAAGGTGCTTATTTTTTATGTTAGAAAGTTGCTGAGAAAAATTCATATTTTATGCAAAAGCCTTATTGTAATAGACAGTATTATAATATTTATAGATAAATACTAATTATTTTAACGATTTCAATTATTTATTTTTGCTAAATAATAGTTATTGAGTATAATAATTTTACTAATAACTGTATGAGTAGTATATTTATAGTTAATTATTCAAAATATAATGATGGCTTAATTAAGGATGATAAAGGCTGTGTAATATTTTTTTAGTATAGAGGACTATTAGTATCAGATATATGTAAAGGTGAATGTTGCTTTATGTTTGAAGTGTCACTATAAAGACAGGGAATTTAATGATTCCAAAATAGATTTAAAAAAACAAGATATATTATAAATATACAATTGCATCTCCCAATGACACTAAAGTTAGATATGAGTAATATATAGCCCCTTGTTGTAAGAATTGCAACTCATATTCTAGGATTTTTGAAAAAGATACAAAAGATAGTAAATAGCGTGCTGAATTCAGTAAATGATTATCTTTTGAATAAAATGGGAAAGAGAAAGTATTTCTTTAGTTATAGTTGTTGCCTATTTTTTTCAAAATACATCTTAAAGATAATTATTTATGGAAACATTTTGATAAAAAAAGGCGATGATAAAATTCCCAAAAATCATTTATGGGGTTTATTGCATCATATTCATTGCATGGTTAGATAAACTCAAAACTGGCTCACAATTGATTACAAGTGCTTTGTCACGATGTTGATGTTTTAGAGAATTATATTTTTTCGCTAAAAGAGGATCTATGTAGGATTAAAAAATGATCCTGATATTAATTTCAAATATGATCAATGACAAAGATAAGTTCTGATTTATGGGTAAAAGTTGTACACAGAATTTTTAAAATCAATCATTGGTAACAGATTATTTATTTAGGTTTGTTGACTTAGTTATTTTATTTTTTATTAAATATAAAAAAAAGTATATATAAGTAAATTATATTAGTATAATGACCATACTAAATTAAGGAGAATAGATATGAAAATTTTTAAGAAAATGTTATTTAAGGGCTTGCCATTAGGTCTTTTATTATTGGGAATTGTTGGTTGTAATAGTATTTTAAAAGCAATGAAATTCCAAAATAGCGCTTATGGCGTTGAAATGCAAAATATGATAAATGTCTGTATGCAAAATCAAAAGAATGGTCAATTATCAGGAATTAGATCTGGCAAAGATATGTCTATGGAATTCTTTAGTGATGAAGTAGATTTCTCAAGTAGAGATAATACTAGATTTCCAATGAAATTAAATTGTACAGTAGTGCAAAATAATAAAGAGCATTCTTTTCCTTATGTTAAGGAATCTAAAGGTGGAAAATGGCGTTTAAATCGCATTTAGTGATAGATTGAAGCTATTATTTTTACAAAAAAACTGGTTTTATTAGTTTATTTTTTGTATGGAATATAGATAATTTGAGAATAAAACAAATAGCAATTCAACTCATTATGTTAAATTAAATTTTTCATCGGCGATGATGCGTTAGCGTAGGTTTTTTTCATCATTCTGCCCGCGATGAATGATTGCCTACCTGCTATAACGGCATGTTTCATAGCACTTGCCATTAAGATTGGGTTATTTGCATTGGCAATGGCTGAGTTCATTAGCACGCCATCGCAACCAAGCTCCATGGCTTTGGCGGCATCACTTGCGCATCCAATGCCAGCATCTATTAATACTGGCACATTGGCATGTTCTTTGATGAGTTTGATGTTTGCTGGGTTGGAAATACCTTGGCCTGAGCCAATGAGTGAGGCTAGTGGCATCACTGCCACGCATCCAATGTTTTCCAATTCTTTGGCGATGATTGGATCGTCATTGGTGTAAACCATGATATCAAAACCATCGTTAGTCAATATTTGTGCAGCGGATAAGGTTTCAATAATGTTAGGATAAAGTGTTTTTTCATCACCTAATACCTCTAATTTAACTAGATTATGCCCACCTAAAAGTTCACGTGCTAATTGACAAGTTCGCACGGCATCTTTGGCGCTGTAACATCCAGCTGTATTTGGCAGAATAGTATATTTCTCTGGTGAAATAATATCTAATAAATTAGGTTTATCTGCATCTTGCCCAATATTAGTGCGACGAATGGCAACAGTAATAATATCAGCTTGTGCTGTATCTGTTGCTAATTTGGTTTCATCAAGATTTTTGTATTTTCCTGAACCTACTAATAAACGAGATTTATAGGTTTTTCCAGCAATTACAAAAGGCGTGTCAGTCATGATAATTAAAGTTTTTGAAATTTTTGCGTGTATCTTATTTATACAAAAAAAATCATTTTAAAATGGTGGAGAGTGAGGGATTCGAACCCTCGATAGGGGATAAACCCTATACACCCTTAGCAGGGGCGCGCCTTCAACCAACTCGGCCAACTCTCCAAAATAAATAAATTATACGCTAAGAAGTAATAACTTAAAATAGGATTAGAATATGTATTTGTATCTAACTTTTACTATACCAAGGTTGTTCGTATTCTAAACTATGTATTTTTACTTTAATTACCATATCATTCTTTTGTTTGTTTTGTATGTCTTATAGTTTTAATTTTGCGTTAAGAATAATTTGTTCTGATTCTGTCCATTTTTCATTGTATTTTATCTTTATTAGTTATAATTTGATATTGGTGATAAAAAATTGATTTTTAATATTATCTACTTGAGATTTAATTTAAAAGTAATTTACACCTAATTTTATGGTTGATTCAAAAGTTCAATTTTTTGGTTTATTTTTCAATAGGGGTAGAAGTTTTATAGGTGATAATAGGAATATTTATTGCTAGATAAGATAAAAAAAATAGGTAAACTTTGGTTTTTAAAAAAACCAATGGTAAATTCCAAGTGTATTGACGCAGATAAAAACAGCGTTCAATAAAATCAAGGATTTGTCATTATTTTTATAACCTTGGGTAGCCCATCCGATTGCTGAAAACATAAAAAAGATATAACCATATTTTGAATAGTTAAAGTTAAATGCTACCAGTAGTCCGCCAGTGATACCAGTAACCGTACCGAACCACCCCCATAGGTTATTAGCGTATTTCAAAATCATGAGTTATGACGGCAGTTTTACCAAGCATAATTGAAGCAGAGCAATATTTATTAGCAGATAGGCTTACTGCTTTCTCAACTTTTTTATTATTTAAATCAGTGCCTTTAATAATAAAGTGAATGTGAATTTTAGTAAATACTTTTGGATGCTCTATAGCACGTTCTGCTGAGATTTCAGCACGACAATCATACACTTCTTGACGCATTTTCTTCAATGTTGAAACTACATCAATTGTGGTACAGCCGCCCATACCAAGTAGCAGCATTTCCATTGGTCGAATGCCTAAATTTTCACCACCTAAGTTTTTTGGGCCATCCATTACCACGGCATGGCCACTGGCTGATTCGCCAACCATCATCATGTCATTAATCCATTTTATTGTTGTATTCATTTGTTTTTTTTAAAAATATCTTGCAGTGCTTTACCTGGACTGTTTTGACGCATAAATGCTTCACCAACTAAGAAACTGTAAATATTGTGATCATGCATAAAAGCAACATCATCCGAAGTTAGGATGCCACTTTCGGTAATAATTAAAGTATCTTTTTTGATTTTTTTTATAAGTTCAATAGTTGTTTCTAAAGAAACATCAAAAGTGTGTAAGTTTCTAT
The DNA here is from genome assembly GCA_029237605.1 of Candidatus Thiodubiliella sp. Classification (GTDB taxonomy): domain Bacteria; phylum Pseudomonadota; class Gammaproteobacteria; order PS1; family Pseudothioglobaceae; genus Thiodubiliella. Next base: position 416,645 of record JAQRGB010000001.1, on the reverse strand, counting down.
TATTAATGCCAATCATTGGCAGACGTAATTGTAATGTACGTTCTAATTCCTCCATATTGTGTATCTCAACTAAAACATCCATATTAATGGCAATCGCACGCATTGTAAAGTCTTCCATTTGCTCATCGCTTAGACAAGCTGCAATCAGTAAAATACAATCGGCACCTAATGTTCTGGATTCGTATATCTGATAAGGGTCTATAATAAACTCTTTGCGTAATATAGGTAATGATACTGCTTTGCGTACATCAACTAAATATTTATTATCACCTTGAAAAAAATCTTTATCAGTTAAGACAGACAAGCAAGCTGCACCAGCTTCTTCGTAGTTTTTGGCGATTTCAATAGGATTAAAATTTTCACACAATACACCTTTAGAAGGCGATGCTTTTTTTATTTCTGCAATAATGGCATTTTGTTTTGCATCTACTTTATCTTTTAACATTTGGTAAAAATCGCGTGTATTACGGTTTTTATAAGCGGTATCAAGCATTTGTTTTTCAGAAATGTTGTTTTTACATTCAGCAATTTCTACTTTTTTGCGCGCAATAATTTTTTTTAAAATGTCTGGCGTATTCATCATAGTTTTCTATTTTAAACGATATAATGGATATTGAGTTTTTGTATAAATCATAAATAATGAAATTACTAGATTTTGAAGTTGGTATTGATCACCCATTTTTCCTGATTGCAGGGCCTTGTGTTATTGAATCCGAAGCACTAGCTTTGGAAACTGCCACTTATTTAAAAAAAGTCACTGAGGATTTGGGTATTAATTTTATTTATAAATCTTCATACGATAAAGCCAATCGCACTAGTACCAGTAGTTTTAGAGGTTTAGGCGTGGAAGAAGGTTTGCGTATTTTACAAAAGGTTAAAGATGAAGTGGATGTGAGTGTGCTAACCGATGTACATGAAGACACACCACTGAGTGAAGTAGCATCTGTGGTAGATATGATGCAAACCCCTGCTTTTTTAGTGCGCCAAACTAATTTTATTCAAAATGTATGCAAGCAAGGTATTCCTGTGAATATCAAAAAAGGTCAATTTCAAGCGCCTTGGGATATGGGTAATGTTGTGGATAAGGCTTATGAGATAGGCAATAAGTCAATTACTATTTGTGAGCGTGGTACTTCATTTGGCTATAATACGCTGATTTCTGATATGCGCGGTTTATCTACGATGCGCTCAATAGGTTGCCCGATAGTATTTGATGCAACCCACTCAGTGCAACAACCAGGCGGACAAGGAGGTACTTCTGGCGGGCAAAGAGAAATGGTACCAGTACTTGCTAGGGCAGCAGCAGGTGTTGGTGTATCAGGATTTTTTATGGAAACCCATCCTAATCCTAATGAAGCACTCAGTGATGGATCGAATATGGTGCCAATTAATAAAATGGCTGAGTTGTTAAAATCTTTGCAGGATATTGATAATATTACTAAACAAAACGGATTTTTAGAGTACGATTTGTTATAAAATTAACCCATAGATTAATTTTTTTATATGAAAAAAAGTTGAAATAGAACAAATTAACTCTATAATGTTTTTTATAGATAAGAGTAATAAACAAGATATTGAAAACTTTTTTAAAGGAAAGAGGTCGAATAAATTGCAAGAGTTTTTGAGTAAAATTGCAAATAATACTGCAACTAGAGATATATATGGACAAGAAAATTTCAATAAAAATATAAAAGATATTACAGTAATTAAATTTAAGGGCAAACAATCCAATAATGCTAGAATTTATTGTAAAGATTTCTATTCTGATACTCAAAGAATAATTGTACTATCTGAATTGTTAGAGAGTAAAAAGCAAAACAAGTTAACTCAAAAGGAAAAAACATTAATTAATAAGGTAAATAATTATGACTACTCGTAAAAATAATACAATTATAAAGGTGGACTCTTTTTGGGAAAATATATTTCACCCAAAAGATGATGATTTGATTCGTGTTAAGAGTCATTTGTTAGCAGGGCAATATTTAAAACAAATTGAGCAAGTGTTAGATAGTAAGGAAATAACTCAGAAAGATCTTGCAGGGAATATTAAAATTTCCCCTAGTTATTTGTCACAATTATTTTCTGGCAATAAACTTCCCAGTTGGAAAACATTGGCTAAAATTGAATTGGCTTTGAATATTAAATTTGAATTAATGCCCAGTATAAAAAATAATAAGTATGCTTTCCCTTTTCGTTCAACTGACTCTTTTTTAAAAAAAGAGTCGTTAATAGGAGTATCAATGAATGATGACTGCACATTAAAGATTGCATAATGACAGCACTAGAAAGTTCGCCTTTACAGCTTCAGAATACTAACTTAAGAGGGTTGTCAGTCAGTTTTTTTCAACCTAAAAAAATACCTGATTCTCTTCCTACAAGTTATGAAATCTTGTTAGATTTTGATATTTTAAGCTCTCAAGACAATGAAATAAATTTTTTAGTGTCTTTAAATCTATCAGTTAACAAAGGCAGAAAGAAAAAATTGGGATATGTGATAGATATTAAAGTAGATTGTTTTTTTGAAATTATTGAGTCTAATCAATTGGATGAAAAAAATATTCATAATCTCAAAACCATTTCTGCTATTTCTATTTCTATTTCAAAAATTAGAGATATATTGTCAAATACTACCCAATTTTATCAATTGGGTAGCTATAACTTACCTGCAATTGATGTTCAAAAGTTGCTTAAAGATAAGCAAAAAACATTAGGCACTAAAGATAAAGATTAATGGAATGTAAGTTTTCCTATCAAAATTGGGGATTAAAAATGGTGAGAATAGCAGTATCAGGTAGCACAGGACGTATGGGTCAAACCATTATTGAAGCAATTAAACAAAATGAGGGTATTGAGTTAGGTGTTGTTTTGGATAAAGGTGATGATTTAAATGCTGTGTTAGACCAATTTGATGTGTTGATTGATTTCACATGCCCTGAAGCAACTTTGAGATATTTGCAGATTTGCCAATATTCAAGCAAAACAATGGTGATTGGTACCACGGGGTTTAGTGATGATGAATTACAAGTGATCAATGATACGGCAAAAAATACGGCAATTGTTTTTGCGCCAAATATGAGTGTGGGCGTTAATCTCTCGTTGAAATTATTGGACATGGCGGCTCGTGTAATTGGTAATGATGCAGATATTGAAATCATTGAAACACATCATCGTTATAAAGTAGATGCACCATCAGGAACTGCGCTTAAGATGGGTGAAGTGGTGGCGAATGCACTAGGTAGGGATTTGTCTAAATGTGCAGTTTATGGGCGCGTGGGTATTGAAGAGCCACGTGACAAAGAGACAATTGGTTTTTCTACTATTCGTGGTGGTGATGTGGTGGGCGAGCATACAGTGAGTTTTTTTATGGATGGTGAACGCGTAGAGATTACCCATAAAGCCTCATCGCGGTTAACATTTGCCAATGGTGCGGTGCGTGCAGGGATATGGTTGCAAGATAAATCAGTCGGATTGTATTCAATGCAAGATGTGCTAGATTTGTAAGAGGATTATTATGTTGTATGCGATTATCTCCCAGGATGTTGAAAATTCATTAGCAAAAAGAATATTAGTACGTACAGAGCACATAGAGCGCTTAAATATGCTAAAAAATGAAGGCAGGTTAGTTTTAGCAGGGCCGCATCCTGCGATTGACAATAACGAGCCAGGTGAATCTGGGTTTACCGGATCATTGGTGGTGGCAGAGTTTAGTTGCTTTGAAGATGCACAAATTTGGGCAGATGCTGATCCGTATTTAGCATCAGGTGCTTATGAGAGTGTAATCGTTAAACCATTTAAGAAGGTATTGCCATGAGTTTGTTATTTCGCCCTTTATTTGAAAAAGAAAGCTCAACTTATACCTATTTGTTGGCAGATGTAGATACTAAAGAAGCTATTATTATTGATGCAGTAGATAATACTCAGCAACGTGATATTGACTTGATTGAGGAATTAGGACTTGATTTAAGATACATTGTCGAAACCCATATACATGCTGATCACATTACCAGTTCCTGCCCTTTAAAACAAAGATTTAGAAATGCTCAAATTGTATTTGGTGCAGCTAATTTAATTACTTGTGCTGATATTTTAATCAAAGATGGTGAAAATCTAAATTTTGGTTCGTATCAGATGATTGCAATGACAACTCCAGGGCATACTAATGGATGTATGTCGTATATTGTTGATGATAAAGTGTTTACTGGCGATGCGTTACTTATTCGAAGCTGTGGTCGGTGTGATTTTCAAGACGGTTCCGCGGAAAAATTGTTTGATTCTATTCAAAAAATTTTTACTTTAGCTAATGAGACTCTCGTATATCCTGCTCATGACTATGTTGGTAGAACAGTGAGTTCAATTGGGGAGGAAAAACAATTTAATGAAATGATTGGCGATAGCGTAGATAAGGATGAGTTTATGCGTAGAGTTAATGCAATGGATTTATCCTTACCTGCTAAAATTCATGTTGCCGTACCTGCTAATCAAGTATGTGGTACTAAAATTATGGCAGACCGGACTTGATGGTTAATGGTTATTCATTAGACCAGCATCCTCTAGCTAATTTCGCTAAAGAACAATTTGCAGTGGTACGGCTACCACGAATAAAGCGTGACCGTGTCCCAGCTACCAGCGTTGAAATAATGCAAAATTTAAAAGATGCCATAGAGCAAGCTGATCCTGGTAATAAATTTTATGCCGCTAAAGTAGTAGGTCCAGCACGTTCTTCTGAGGGCACAATGCTATATTATTTATTAGAGATATATCAATGAATGCATTTATTTTTTTATTTTTTTTATTTTCCTCATTTATATATGCAGGTGAGGATATAGAAATTGAATTAGATTCTGGCAATATTATTAGTATAGATACCTATAAAGCAAATAGTGAAACTTTATTTTTGCAGCTTCCGTCAGAGCGTGGTTTAGACAGAGATTATATTTCCATTGCACAGCAATTAGCTTTTAATGGTTATGATGTATGGGCGGTTGATTTACACAACAGTTATATAATTTCTAAATATTGCAGTAGTATAAATCGTTTTAACATTGATGATTTGCTTGAGTTGATTGCTGATGTTAATAAAAAATCTTTTAAAAATATTTTCTTTTTAACATCAGGGAGTGGCGCTCAGTTAGCGCTCAAAATTTCATATCAATGGCAGTTAAAAAATCCAAATTCTAGTTTACTTAAGGGGTATATTTTTCATTCACCACATTTAGTTGATGATAAGCATGATTTTGGTAGTGTCACTCAGTATATTAATATCGCTAAATATAGTAATTTACCAATTTATATTTTATTGCCACAATTTGGTACTAAGTTTTTACGCGGCAATGAGATTGCTATGCAATTAATGAAAATCATATACACTCCAAAAATATTGATAACTGATAAAGACTTAACCACAAATATTAAAGTAACTTTAGCTGAGCCAATATTGAAAAAATATCATGGCAAATAAAATATGTCACTTAAGTTAAAAACACTTGATGGCAAAGTGTTCGATATTAATGATTATAAAAATCAAGTACTATTGATTAATTTTTGGGCGAGTTGGTGTAATCCATGTATTAAAGAAATCCCTTCACTAGTTCGTTTACAAGAAAAATTTAAGGGACAATATTTTAAAATCATCACTATTAATATCGGTGAGCCTAAAGATAGAATTATTAAGTTTGTAAAAAAAAGGGGTTAACCTTACTAGTGTTACTAGACAATGACGGAAAAGCAATCAAAGATTGGAGTGTGTACAGTCCATCATTCTAATTTTATAATTGATAGAAATGGTGTTATTCGTTATGGTTATCGCGGTGCTTTAGAATGGGACTGACAAAGTATTATTAATACTATTAAAACACTACTATGAAATATGATGTTATTATTATTGGCGCAGGAGCAGCAGGACTAATGTGTGGAGCACAAGCACAGCAACATGGGCGTAAAGTTTTGCTTATAGATAAGGAGAGTAAACCAGGCAAAAAGATTTTGATCTCAGGTGGCGGTCGTTGTAATTTTACTAATTTGCATATTGATCCAAAATCCTATATTTCTAATAATCCACACTTCGCTAAATCTGCATTATCACGTTATACACAATGGGACTTTATTGCGTTATTGGAAAACGCAGGATTACACTGGAGTGAGAAAGTATTAGGACAATTATTTTGCGATGAAAAATCATGTGCAGTGTTAAATATGCTTTTAAGCGAGTGTCAACAAGTGGATATTCGGCTTAATACTAGCATTGAGAGTATTGATTATCAAGACGGGTACAGGCTTAGTACTAATCAAGGAACTTTCCAGACATCCTCGTTAGTTATTGCTACAGGTGGCGCGTCAATTCCTAAAATGGGCGCTAGCGATTTTGGCTTACAAGTTGCCAAACAATTTGGCATTAAGTCTATTGCCTTCAAACCTGCTTTGGTGCCACTTACTTTTCATCAAGACGATATTGAGTATTATTTTAAAAATTTATCGGGCTTAAGTGTTGATGCAATCGTGACGTGTAATGATCAAAGTTTTAGAGAAGGTATTTTGATTACCCATAAAGGTGTTAGTGGTCCAGCAGTGTTGCAGATTTCTTCTTATTGGCGAAAAGGCGATGTTGTGGTATTTAATTTATTGCCTGATTTGAAAGCGAACGATTGGTTATTAGAGATGCGTGATAGTAATCCTAAATCTGAGTTAAAAACTATTTTAAGTGCCTATTTCCCAAAGCGTTTGGCAATTCGCTTAGCGGATACATTGCTAGACAAACACTTATCAAATAGCGCTCTTAATCAGATTAAAAAAAGAGATTTAACCATTTTAGGTGAAAAGCTCAATCACTGGACGCTAATACCAAGTGGTACTGAGGGTATGCGTACTGCCGAGGTATGTGTGGGCGGTGTTAGTACCGATGAGATATCTTCTAAAACAATGGAATCTATTAAGCAAAAAGGATTGTATTTTATTGGTGAAACTGTTGATGTGACAGGTTGTTTGGGTGGGTATAATTTTCAATGGGCTTGGTCATCAGGCTGGGTTGCAGGGCAATATGTTTAAAAATAATATTCAATATTAAACACTGAATTTAAAGAAAGGTGAATTCTTATTTCACCAAGGTGCAAATGCTGAATGGTTATTTTTTCTTGAAAAAGGTAGAATTAAATTAGTAAGAGATATGGCAGAAGAACAGCCTTTAATTATTCATATTGCTTATTCACAAGAAACCTTCACTGAAGCATCGTTATTTTCTGATGAATATCATTGCAATACAATCTGTGATAGTTTATCTACAGTATTATCTTTTTCTAAAGATGAAGTTTTGACATATTTGATATCTAATCCAAAATATACCATAGAGTTGTTAAAAATTAACACTCATCAAATACGAGATTTAAGGTTGTTAAATGAGATTAAAAGTCTATGACAGAATATGGACACTCATACTTCCTGAAACAAACCAAGAGTCTAAATTATATTTTTCGTATTTTCTAAAAGATATGGCACAGAAACTCGGCTTAGCGTACGAAACTTTCTATCACATCTTAAAAATATTAGAATAAGAATATAGGATTGTTCGAGAAGGGCAGTTTATTGAATCAATATGATTTAAATCATAGCCTAATAATTAAAATTACCATATAATACGCTTTTTATTAGTTAAGCTTTGGTAATATTTTTGATGGAGAAAGTAAAGTGAGAAGAGCAATTTTATTTTTGGTATTAATAAGTGTACTGAATATTACACAAGCTTCAATAGACAATCGTTATCACTTAGGCTTTAATGATGAAGAGAAAGCAGAGTTTCTGAGTGAAATGAGACAAATGCTAGCCAGTATTCAGCAAATTACACTCGGCATTGGTATTGGGAATAAAGCTATGATTATCAAAGCAGCACATTATTCTGGTAATCGCATGGCGAGAGCAACGCCTCAGTCTATTAAAGACAAGACACCCGTATCGTTTGAGCAAATTGGAGGGCCAACGCATATGATGTTTGAGGAATTAGCGATTAATGCGGTAGATGTGGATGAAAGTGATGCAGATGATATGAAAGATTTAACAGAATTGACAGGCAAGTTAATGCGTAATTGTTTAGCGTGCCACGAAGCATTTACGGTTGATTAAGGTATATAAATTATGTTTGGATTTGGTGAAAAAGTAGCAGGTTATGATGTTTATGTTTTTAATGAACGAGAAGTAAGGGCTGCAGCAGGCATTGTATTTCTGTTTGCTTTCATGGCATTTATGAATGGTTTTTTAACGGGCAATAATGAGCCGCTTAAGTTAATGGTAATGGTATTTTTATTTGATTTTTTTATTCGACTTTTTATCAACCCTAAATACGCGCCATCTATGATTATGGGTCGTTGGATGGTGAATAATCAAATACCTGAATACGTTGGCTCGCCACAAAAAAGGTGGGCGTGGACGTTTGGTTTTTTCTTGGCAGTGGTCATGTTTTATTTGGTGGTGATGAATAATATTCGTGGACCTATTAATATTTTGACTTGTGCACTGTGCTTAGGTTTGTTATTTTTTGAAGCAGTGTTTGGTATTTGTGCGGGATGCAAGGTTTATAATGTATTCCATAAAGGCGGCGCAAAGTATTGCCCAGGAGAGTCGTGTGATTTAATAAGAGATAGAATGTTAAATCAAAGCTTAAATTTTGCACAAAAGATAATATTTACCTTGTCAATGTTTATTTTATTTTATTTTATATTTGGCGATATAATTAAATTTATAATTATGGGAGAAATATGAAGAAATTAAAAAATTTTATAGTTTTATTGATATTGACTTTTAGTGTAAATACAATGGCATCGTTTGGTTCTGACGATGACAAGAAAGATATCAGTAAAGAAATACCTAAAGTAAAAATAGATAAGGACTGTGAAATTCCAGCTTTTGCAAAAGCTATTGGACATGAATATAAGTGGTTATTACACAATGGTTGTTTGTCAATAAAAGGCGCTAAGAAAGATGAGTTTAGATCATCTTACAGGCTTCATTAAAACTTAGGCGTGGTGATCTTGGGAATAATTTATTTCTATCACCAATTCCTATGCCACAGATAAGAATTGATTTACTGCCACCATCTGAAAAAAATTCTTGATCCGGTGTTTTGGCATTAAAGCCACTCATTGGACCACAATCCAAGCCAACTGAGCGTACTGCTAATATAAAGTAAGCACCTTGTAAAGCAGTATTCATTTTCCCTACTAATTTAATTTTTTCAGGTTTATCTTTATACCAACTTTTTGCATCAGTGTATGGAAAAAGTTTGTCTAATTTTTCGTAAAACTTTGTGTCATAAGCAATTATTGCTACTATAGGTGCGCTCATTGCTTTATCAACGTTGCCTTTATCTAAATGCGGCTTAAGCCTTTCTTTAGCTTTGTTAGATTGCACAAAAGTAATGCGTGCAGGGCAAGCATTGGCCGCAGTTGGGCCAAACTTCATTAGTTCATAAATTTGTCTAATTTGTGTCTTAGACACAGGTTTATCCAACCAACCATTATGACTTCTTGCTTCTGTAAATAAAGTATTTAACGCGTCTTTGTTCAGCATTAATACATCTCCTAATTAAATTATTAAAGACATTATACTATTTTTTTTGATATGACATTTTTAGGAAAATTTAAAAACTACTTTAAAAGTGTGAATAGAATTTAAAGTTGAAGGCGTTTTTGATTTAATACAATAGCAGATTGCTTATGTTTGATGAAAGTGGTAATAATTTTGGATGAATTGCAAGGGGTGAATTAAGGTAAATACTTAAGCAAAGTGAGTGTATTTTAGTGATAAATGTGGCAGGCATACAGATTTAACTTAAAGGTATTATAGTTTGATGGGGGTTGGGTGTTTGTGGATAATATTGTTAAAAGAGTAAAAAAAAGAGACTGATGATGTATATTTTTGTCATAATATGAATAAAAATTAAAAGGTATATTTATGAAAAAAATTACTATTATTGGTTCAGGATTTGCAGGGTTAACAGCAGTTAAAACATTACGAAAAAAAGACAGAACAGTAAAAATTACACTAATTTCTCCAAAGGCAGAATTAGTATATATGCCAAGTTTGATTTGGGTGCCATCAGGTGCAGCAGACAAAAAAGACATTATTATTCCATTAAATAATTTTTTTAAACGCATGAATGTTAGTCACATTCTAAATGAAGTTATTGGTTTGGAAAATAATGGTAGGGTGGTTATTTTGAAAAATAATGTTAGAGTTGATAATGACGCTTTAATTATTGCTTCAGGCGGGCGTTTTATTAAAAAATTACCTGGTATTGAGAATGCCATTATCCCTTGTGATGGATTAAGTGGCGTAGAAAAAATACGCGATAAGCTTAAAATGATGGACGGTGGTAATATTGCTATTGGTTTTTCAGGTAATCCAAAAGAACCTAGCGCGATGCGTGGCGGCCCAATGTTTGAGTTTTTGTTTGGCTTAGATACGCAACTACACAAGGAAGGGCGACGCGATAAATTTAATTTAATTTTTTTTACTCCAGCAGAAAAACCTGGTGTGCGTTTGGGCAAAAAAGCGGTTGGCCGTTTATTATCAGAGATGAAAAAACGTGATATTATCACATATCTGGGTAATAAAATAAAAAAAATTGAGGTGGATAAGGTAGTGACCGAGACTGGTGAATTTCCCGCTGATTTGATTCTATTTATGCCAGGAATGACTGGCAATCAGTGGTTTGACAATACTGACCTTACTCGTAGCGAAGGTGGTTTATTAAAGGCGGATAAATTTTGTCAAGTTGAAGGTGCTGATAAGGTTTTTGTTGCAGGTGATTCTGGCTCATTCCCAGGGCCACAGTGGATGCCAAAACAAGCGCATATGGCAGATCTTCAAGCTGAAGCTGCTGCTAAAAATACGCTAGATCTTTTAGATGGTAAAAATGCCAGTTATACTTTTAAGGTTGAGTTAATGTGTATTATTGATTCAAATAATAAAGGCATATATATATCACGCAAAATGAATGGTGGAATGCTGTTACCGAATTGTCGCTTAATGCATTATGCAAAACGCTTATTTGGTTGGTGGTATTTACGCCAATATAGATAGAGGACAGAATATGTTAGATTGTTTATTTTGTAAAATTATTAAAGGTGAAATACCGTGTGATAAAATCTATGAAGATAAATATGTGTATGCTTTTTATGATATTGATAAACAAGCGCCGTATCATTTTTTAGTCATTCCAAAAATACATATTGCTACCTTGAACGATGTAGATGACGCAACATTATTGGGTAAATTAACTTTAACTGCCAGTAAAATTGCTAAAGACATGGGTTTAGCAAAAGATGGCTACCGCGTAGTAATGAATTGTAATAAACGTGCTGGGCAGACGGTTTATCACATTCATTTACATTGTTTAGGTGGCAGAGACTTAAGTTGGCCACCAGGTTAGTCTTATACAGTATACATCTTAGTGGTTATAATTTCATCTTTTTACAGGTTTTTCTAACTTTAATAAGGTTAAAATCCACATTTTATTTTTATAATTATCATCCACTATGGATAACGAATTTTTAGATAGACATATCGGACTCAATGAAACAGATATTACTTCAATGCTAAGTTCTATTGGTCAAAAAACAGTGGATGATGTAATATCTAAAACTGTGCCAAGTGATATTCTATTCGGCAATCGAATGAATATCGACAAAGGATTGAGTGAATGTGATACACTTGCGTTAGCAACTAAGTTAGCCTCTAAAAATATCATTGCCACGAATTTTATTGGGCAAGGTTACTATGGTACATTAATGCCAAGCGTTATTAGCCGTAATATTTTAGAAAATCCAGGATGGTATACAGCTTATACTCCTTATCAGGCTGAGATTTCACAAGGACGTTTGGAGATGTTGTTAAATTTTCAGCAAATGATTATTGATTTAACAGGTATGGATATTTCCAATGCATCGTTATTAGATGAGCCGAGTGCTGCCGCTGAAGCGATGATGATGGCACGACGTATTAATCATAAAAATAAATCTAATAAATTCTTAATTGAGCGCAATACACACCCGCAAACTATCACTATTTTACAAACACGAGCTAAACCACTAGGTATCAAACTAGTGGTTGAAAATATTCAAAATAATGATTTTTCTGATTGTTTCGCTGTATTGCTACAATTACCAGGTACTGATGGCGAAGTACGTGATTTAGGTAGTGATATTAAAAAAGCTAAAACACAAAATATATTGACGATTATTGCTTGTGATATTTTAGCGCTGACTTTGATTAAAACACCAGCTGAAATGGGTGCAGACATTGCTATTGGTAGCTCTCAACGTTTTGGCGTGCCAATGGGTTTTGGGGGGCCGCACGCTGCATTCTTAGCCACTCGTGACGAATTTAAACGTATGGTACCAGGGCGTATTATTGGTGTATCAAAAGATGTGTTTGGCAATCCAGCAATGCGCATGTCTTTGCAAACACGTGAGCAGCATATTCGTCGTGATAAGGCAACCAGTAATATATGTACTGCACAGGTCCTACTAGCAGTATTATCAGCAGCTTACAGTATTTATCATGGCGCTAAAGGTTTGAAAAAGATTGCTACCGAAGTGCATTTAAAAGCGTTAATACTTGCTAAGAGCTTTACTGAGGCGGGATTTGAATTAGCAAATGAGATGTTTTTTGACACTATTACTATTAATACTAATAGTGCGCAAATGTTGTTTAATCAAGCACAAGATAAAAACATTAATTGCCGTCTATTAAGCGACAACCAATTAACTATTGCAGTTGATGAAAGTACCAGTGAACAAGATTTATCAACATTATTAGACGTATTTTCAATTACTTATGTAGCAAATGATGTCACGACTAATTTATCATCTGATATGATTAGAAATTCTGAATATCTAACGCATCCAGTATTTAATTTGTATCATAGCGAGACTGAGATGATGCGTTACCTGAAGCGTTTAGAAAATAAAGACATTGCACTTAATCATTCAATGATTGCGCTGGGTTCTTGTACGATGAAACTCAATGCTGCAACACAAATGTATTCAATCTCATTACCAGGTTTCTCAAAATTACACCCTTACGCACCAATAAAGCAAACTAAAGGTTATCAGCAATTATTTAAAGATTTAGAGTATGCATTGACAGAAATAACAGGATATGATGCAGTGTCATTGCAGCCAAATGCAGGCTCTCAAGGTGAACTTGCAGGGCTTCTAGCGGTTCGTTCCTATCACGAATCTCGTGATGATGCACACCGTAATATATGTCTAATACCTTCATCTGCACATGGCACAAATCCAGCTAGTGCAGTGATGGCAGGGATGAAAGTAGTAATTGTAAAATGCGATGAGTCAGGTAATATTGATGTTAATGATTTGCAAGAAAAATCAGAAAAATATGCAAACAATCTTTCTGTAATTATGATTACTTACCCATCAACACACGGTGTCTTTGAAGCTCAAATCCAAAAAATTTGTGAGATTGCCCATACTAAAGGTGGGCAGGTTTATTTAGATGGGGCTAATCTAAATGCTATGGTGGGTGTTACTCGTATGGGTGAGTTTGGTGCAGATGTATCACATATTAATTTACATAAAACTTTTGCTATCCCGCATGGTGGTGGTGGCCCAGGCATGGGTCCAATAGGCGTTAAGAAGCATTTGGTAAAATTTTTACCAGGCAATCCATTGGAAAAGAATTCAAATGCTGTTTCAGCGGCAATGTATGGATCTGCCTCAATTTTGCCAATTTCATGGTCATATATTAAGTTGTTAGGCAAGCATGGTATGCAGCGTTCAACTGAGATTGCGATTGTTAATGCCAATTATATTGCCAATAAATTAAAAGATTACTTTCTAATTCTTTATTATGGTGACCAAGGAATGGTGGCACATGAATGTATTATTGATATCCGTCCTCTAAAAGCTGAGAGTGGCATTAATGAAGAAGATATTGCCAAGCGCTTAATGGACTATGGCTTCCATTCGCCAACTATGTCATTCCCAGTTGTAGGCACATTGATGATTGAGCCAACTGAGAGTGAATCAAAGCAAGAAATCGATAGATTCATTATGGCGATGGTGAGTATTTATAATGAAATACAAAATGTAATTTCTGGAAAGTGGGATAAAGATAATAATCCATTGAAGAACGCACCACACACTGCACTAGAGATGGCAGGAGATTGGAACCATCCTTATTCACGTACCAAGGCACTATATCCTGTTGATTCTTTAAAAAATAGTAAATATTTTCCACCAGTTAAGCGTATTGATAATGTGTATGGTGACAGACATTTATCTTGTTCGTGCATTACCACTAAAAAGTTTGAAAATTTAAGTTAAAATAATTCTAACTTTATGTTTTTTATAGAGGAAAAATGAGTCAAATAAGTCTTGAGCAACAAAGCGTCGCGCAATTTAGTGAGAATGCCTACCTTGATTATTCTATGTATGTCATTCTTGACCGTGCGTTGCCATTTATAGGTGATGGATTAAAACCTGTTCAGCGTCGTATTATCTATGCGATGAGTGAATTGGGGCTTAAATCTAGCGCAAAATTTAAAAAATCTGCTCGCACTGTGGGCGATGTTTTAGGTAAATTTCATCCACATGGCGATAGTGCTTGCTATGAAGCGATGGTGCTAATGGCGCAACCTTTCTCTTATCGTTATCCATTTATTGACGGGCAAGGAAATTGGGGTGCTCCGGACGACCCTAAATCGTTTGCAGCAATGCGTTATACTGAGAGTAAGCTTTCTCGTTATGCAGATTTATTACTTGGTGAAATAAATCAAGGCACGGTTAATTGGACGGATAATTTTGATGGGTCATTACAAGAGCCTGAGAACTTACCAGCACAAATACCTAATTTATTGCTTAATGGTACTTCAGGTATTGCTGTTGGCATGGCAACAGATGTGCCACCACATAATTTGAGAGAAGTAGTATCTGCCTGTATTCAATTATTAAATCAACCTGCTACTGATTTAGATAGTATTATGGAGATTTTGCCAGCGCCTGATTATCCAACAGATGCTTATATTGTGTCGAGTAAAGCAGACATTAAACAAATTTATAACACAGGGAGTGGCTCGGTCAAAATGCGTGCCACTTATCAAAAAGAAAAAGGTAATATTGTTATTGAGGCACTGCCTTTCCAAACTTCTGGCTCTAAAATTATCACACAAATTGCTGACCAAATGCGTAAGAAAAAATTACCATTAGTTGAAGATATTCGTGATGAATCTGATCATAAAAATACAACACGTATTGTTATTGTACCAAGATCAAATCGTGTGGATATAGATACATTAATGTTGCACTTATTTGCTACTACTGATTTAGAGAAAAATTATCGTGTTAATATGAATGTAATTGGTCTGGATGGCAAGCCACAGGTTAAGCCACTTATTCCAATAATTAAAGAATGGCTAACTTATCGCATACAAGTTGTTACCAATCGTCTAAATTACCGACTTGATAAAATTTTGGCGCGTTTACATATCTTAGATGGTTTACTGATTGCGTTTTTAAATATTGAAGAAGTGATTGCGATCATCCGCACTCAAGATAAGCCAAAGCCGGTATTAATGTCACAATTTAATCTTAGCGAAATACAGGCTGAAGCAATTTTAGAGTTAAAACTTCGCCATCTTGCTAAACTAGAAGAGATAAGAATTCAAGATGAGCAAAAAGAATTAGCAAAAGAAAAAGAAAAATTAGAATTACTACTGTCAAGTGACGCACGTCTAAAAACTTATATTAAGAAAGAGCTTAAAGCCATCATTGAAGATTTTGATGATGATAGGCGCTCAAGTATTAATTCAAATATCGTACAAGCACAAGCCTTTAATGAAGATGATTTAGTACCTGTTGAAAATGTAACAGTGGTGCTGAGTGACAATGGCTGGGTGCGTAGTGCTAAAGGGCATGATATCGATCCAACCACCTTGAATTTTAAGTCTGGTGATAATTATCTAACCAGTGCTAAAGGTCGGAGTAATAAGAGCGTAATCTTCTTAGATTCAACAGGACGTTCTTATGCGCTAACTGCTAACTCACTACCAAGTGCAAGAGGGCAGGGTGAACCTCTTACAGGAAAACTCACACCACCAGCAGATGCTAAATTTGTTGATGTGGTGATGGGCGATGATGATCAAAATATCTTACTTACATCAAATGTTGGTTATGGCTTTATTACTACCATTGGTGATTTATTTTCAAAGAAAAAAGCAGGTAAATCTTCATTGTCATTGTCAAGCACTTCTAAAGTTATGAAAATTGTTAAGGTAGATGATTTAGAAAAACAGTTTGTTGCCGTTGCTACTAATAGTGGTAGATTATTGATATTTCCGGTGTCTGAATTACCAGTATTATCAAAAGGTAAGGGTAACAAACTAATTCAAATACCGTTAAAAGATATGAAATCCGGCAAAGAATTTGTTATTAGTATCTGTGTATTATTGGACAAACAAAACTTAAAAGTAACCGCAGGAAAGCGCCATCTGAGTATTAAATTCTTTGATTTAATCAACTACATGGGTGCACGTGCAAGGCGTGGTAGTTTATTGCCAAGAGGTTATCAAAACCCATCTAAAATTGAAGCTATTGATTAAGTAGCAAAACACCATCAGCAATTTTAAATATAGTAATTTAAAAGATAACACTTTAAATATTGGTATAATAATATTTTTCCAGTTTTTCCGAATTAGTTATGTTCGTCTTAAAAATTGTTACAGATTTTGCTTCAGCGCACTCCCTAAGAAATTATTCCGGTGATTGTTCACGCCTGCATGGCCATAATTGGCAGGTTGAAGTATCAATTGAGTCTAAAGTGCTTGATGCTACAGGTATTGCAATTGATTTTAGCTCGATTAAGGAGCAAACAAAAAAAGTTATTAAGAGAGTAGATCATCAATATTTGAATGAAATCACACCTTTTGATGAGTTGAATCCAACTGCTGAAAATATTGCAAAATATTTTTATCAAGAGGTGAGCACGCTAATTGATAATCAAGATGTTCGCGTTTGTGAAGTGATTATTTGGGAAACACCTCGGTCATCTGTTGCTTATTCAGAATAATGGAGTGCTTATATTATGAATAAATGCAGTTTGCCTGATATACAAAATAATGTGGATACACGTCAAATAATTATTGATAAAGTAGGCGTCAAAGATATTTCGCATCCAATTATTTTTATTGATCGTGATGGCAATAAAAATTCAACGATCGGTAACTTTACCATGGCAGTAACATTGCCAGAATATGTTAAAGGTACACACATGTCACGTTTTATTGAAATACTGAACGATGGTCCGTGTGAATTTAACACTAGTAATTTTGATAGAATTTTTGATAAAGTTTGTAAAAAATTAGAGTCTGATACAGCTTATATTACTTTGGATTTTCCTTTTTTTCGCAAAAAAAAAGCACCATCTTCAGGTGTGGAATCTATGATGGATTATAATGTTACTTTATATGGCAATTTGAATCAAGGAATATTAGAAGTAATGATGAAAGTTGTAGTGCCAGTCACCAGCCTCTGTCCGTGTTCAAAAGGTATTTCTAAATATGGTGCGCACAATCAGCGCTCACATATCACTATTAAAGCAAGAGTTGCTAAAGGTAAAGTTTTGTATTTAGAAGATTTGATTGAATTAGCTGAGAAAAAAGCATCATGTGAGTTGTATGCTATTTTAAAGCGTGATGATGAAAAAGTTGTTACAGAAAAGGCGTATGATAATCCTGCATTTGTCGAGGATTTGGTACGCGATATTGCAGTTGACTTAAATATTAATGATAATATTGATTATTATTGCTTAGAAGCGGAGAATTTCGAGTCAATTCATAATCATTCTGCATATGCTTTAATTGAAAATAATAAATATTGAGATCTTGGTGCAATTATGAACATCTATCAAAATATCATTTTTTACCAATTTTATAAAATTGTTAATTTAGTCAATGATATACAACATTCATCTAGGAAAGTAAAATCTAGCATTTTATTAATTATCTATAATTACACAAAAATATAATGCTAAAAAAAATACTACAAAAAATTAGCAATATTCGTATTACTAAGGCGGAGTCTATTACGCCACCGATGGTGTATATTAAGCGACACGAGGTAAAAAAATTAGAGTCTGATTTTATTGTTGATACTAGAAAAACTATTGCAAATATTATCAAAGGCAAAGACAAGCGGTTACTTGTTATTGTTGGTCCTTGTTCTATTCATGATCACAAAGTAGCGGTGGAATATGCCGATAAGTTAATAAATTTACGTGATAAGTTAAAAGATGATTTATTTATTGTTATGCGCGTATATTTTGAAAAGCCACGTACAACTATTGGTTGGAAAGGTTTAATTTATGACCCTGATTTAAATAGCAGTTTTAATATGGAAAAAGGCTTTGATTTAGCGCGTAGTTTATTACTAGATTTAGCTAAAAAACGCTTACCAACTGCAACTGAGTACTTAGATCTAATTACCCCGCAGTATATTTCTGATTTGATTTCATGGGGTGCAATAGGTGCGCGTACTACTGAAAGTCAAACACATCGTGAATTAGCATCAGGTTTATCTTGCCCTGTTGGTTTTAAAAATGGTACAGATGGAGGTGCTCAAGTGGCGATAGATGCGGTTATTTCTGCTAATAATCCACATATGTTTTGGTCAATTAATAAAAAAGGTATGATTAATCGATATACAACTTCTGGCAATCCAAATTGCCATATTATTTTGCGTGGTGGCAAAGATAAAACTAATTATGATAGTAATAGTGTACAAGTAATCGCTAAACAACTTGCTGATTTAGGATTGCCTGATAAGTTAATGGTAGATTTTTCACACGCCAATAGCAAAAATAAATTTAAAAATCAAATTAAAGTTGGTGATAATATTGCTAAGCAAATTAGCGCAGGTTCTGAGCAGATTTTTGGGGTGATGATTGAGTCACACATTAATGAAGGTAGTCAGTCAGTTGGGCCGTTAAATTTACTTGAGCACGGCGTTAGCATTACCGATGGTTGTATCGGTTGGAATGACACTGAAAAATTATTAAAAACATTATCAAAATCTATCCAGAAAAGAAATCTATAGATTTTATAAATTATTGATTTTTAATAGTTTTTTTCCATAAACTATTTGATAATTTTAGTTGTTTATTTAATGTCTTTAGTATAAAATAAAATAAAATAAAATATTTTTTTATATGTCTGAAAATACTGAAAAGTTCACGTCTAATTTTCCTGTAGTTACTATTGAAAATGAGATGAGAAATTCTTATTTAGAATATGCAATGAGTGTCATTGTTGGCCGTGCTTTGCCTGATGTGCGAGACGGCTTAAAGCCAGTGCATCGTCGTGTGCTTTATGCTATGGATGTTTTGGGTAATGACTATAATAAATCCTATAAAAAATCAGCGCGTATTGTTGGAGATGTGATTGGTAAGTATCATCCACATGGAGATACTGCTGTATACGATACTATCGTTCGTATGGCGCAACCATTTTCAATGCGTAGTATTTTAATTGATGGTCAGGGTAATTTTGGCTCTGTTGATGGAGATAGAGCGGCAGCTATGCGTTATACGGAAATCCGTATGGCGAAAATTTCGCATGAATTATTGCGCGATTTAGACAAACAAACTGTTGATTTTATTGACAATTATGATGGCTCAGAATCAGAGCCAAGCGTTTTGCCAACGCGTGTTCCTAATTTATTAGTTAATGGCTCTTCAGGTATTGCAGTTGGTATGGCAACAAATATTCCACCACATAATTTAGCTGAGGTCGTCAATGCTTGTTTGGCAATTATTGACAAAGATACAGTAACGATTGGCGATCTATTGACGCTGATACCAGGCCCTGATTTTCCAACAGCGGGTATTATTAATGGTGCAGATGGTATTCGCCAAGCATATGAAACAGGCAAGGGTAAGATTTATTTACGTGCAGTTTCTCATATTGAAGGTGAAGATAAGCAAAGTATTGTAGTGACAGAATTACCGTATCAAGTAAATAAAGCCAAGTTAATTACTAAAATTGCTGAATTAGTTAAAGATAAAAAAATTGATGGTATTACAGGCTTAAGAGACGAATCTGATAAAGATGGTATGCGTATGGTGGTTGAACTTAGGCGTGGCGAAGTACCAGAAGTTATGCTTAATAACCTTTACAAGTTAACTGAGATGCAAACTGTATTTGGTATTAATATGGTGGTAATTGACAAAGGAATGCCTAAATTAATGACGCTCAAAGGTATATTAGATGCCTTTATTGCACATCGTCGTGATGTGGTTATTCGTCGTTCTATATTTGAGCTTAATAAGGCAAGAAATCGCGCTCATATATTAGAAGGTTTGTCAGTTGCATTAAATAATATTGATAAAATCATTGAAATGATTAAGGCTGCATCAAACCCAACTGAAGCAAAAGAGCAACTAGTTGCTAAAACTTGGCAGGGTGGCGTAATTAAAGACTTGATTGGTGAGCGTGATATGTCATTATTCAAGCCAGAAGATTTACCAGTTGAGCTTGGCTTGCAACAATCTGGTGATTACCAACTATCGCAGAAACAAGCGCAAGCAATTCTTGACTTGAAGCTTCATCGTTTAACAGGTTTAGAAAAAGATAAAATTTTTGATGAATTCAATGAATTATTAGAAACAATTAAATATTTATTAGATATTTTGCAAAATCCTGAAAAATTAATGCAAGTAATTCGTGATGAGTTACTTGAAATCCGTGATAACTTTTCTAATGGACGACTTACTGAAATTATAGAAAATAAAATTGACTTAACTTTAGAAGACCTAATTGCAGAAGAAGAGCGCGTGGTTACATTGTCGCATGGCGGCTATGTTAAAGCGCAATCACTGAGTGATTATCGAGCCCAGCGTCGCGGTGGTAAGGGCAAGGTTGCAACGAAGATGAAAGACGAAGATTTTGTCGATCAACTTTTTGTGGCGAATTCTCACGATACCGTGCTGTGCTTCTCGTCCACAGGTAAAGTACATTGGCTCAAAGTTTATGAGTTGCCGATGGCATCACGTATATCACGTGGCAAACCAATTATTAATTTACTTCCACTTAAAAAAGATGAAACTATTAATGCGATATTGCCAGTTTCTCAGTTCGTTGATGAAAAATTTGTCTTTATGGTGACTAGTAGTGGCACTTGTAAAAAAACTTCACTTACAAATTTTTCACGTCCAAGAAAAGGAGGTATTATTGCCATTGAACTTAGAGATGGAGATAAATTAGTAGGCGTTGATATTACTTCTGGTGAGAATGATATCATGCTATTTTCAGCAGGTGGTAAGTCAATAAGATTTAGAGAATCAGATGTGCGTTCTGTTGGTAGAACAGCTATCGGTGTGCGTGGCATGAGGTTAAAAGATGATGAAATAGTTTCAGCTATCATCGTTAATAACTCAAGTCCAATCCTAACTACTACTGAAAAAGGTTATGGCAAGCGAACTAATATTGATGAATATCGAGCCCAAGCACGTGGCGGATTGGGCGTTATTTCTATTAAGACTAGTAATAGAAATGGTAAAGTTGTCGGTGCAATTCAAGTTACCGATGAAGATGAGATGATGTTGATTTCTAATAAAGGCACATTAGTTCGTACAAGAGCTGTTGATGTATCGATTATTGGTCGAAACACCCAGGGTGTGACACTTATCAATATTGCTAAAGGAGAGAAGTTGGTATCTATTGCTAAGATTGTCGAAACTGAAGATGAAGCAGGTGAGTGCAAAGAGAGCGAAGTTCAGGTAATTTCTAAAGATGATGGTTTAAGTGTAAGCACCTAAAAATACCTAAGGTGATACTGAATAATAGAAAAAGGGCAGATATTTAACAAATACTAGAAATCAAAGATTATATATAAAAAGTTAAAATACTTTTTATATATAAAGCATAACATTTGAAAAACTATTTAAAATAAATAAATTTAAAGATCTTTAGTGTTAGTTGTTAGTATTGTTTCTGTGATACAGAACTAAGATAGTTTGTGCTGAATATTATAATTGTAGGTTATAAATAAATCTTGCAGTTATTAAGATTATTTCTTATCAGTAACAAAATCCAATACATTAGCATTAATGCGGAAACGGTGTGTATTGTTTGGACCGTCTTTAAATACATGTCCTAAGTGGGATACCAGTGCTTTTTTGAGACGACTTCAATGCGATTCATGCCATAACTATATTGTCTGGTTTTTCAATAATAGCATCGTCAATGGCTTTGTTAATCTTAGCCATCCGTTTTAGAGTTGAAACACTCATTGGTATTAAATAGTGCTACACCAGATAGTTTGTCAATAAAAATACCATCAGGCGTGTCTTTGAAAAATGTTGTATTGCTTGCAAAACATACTTTCGGTATCTTTATTAAAAGCAATATTAAAGGCTTTAGAATCACCCAGTTTAAATTTCCCTAAAATCTTGTAGAATTCTCGTGATGATAGATAATCCTTGAAAACTTGTTTTTTCTACGCTATTTGCAATGAATAAGACGATTTGGCGTGACAAAGGTCTAGGTTTTGATACTGTAGCCTTTAAGGTTGTGTGCGAATACGCTCCTAATATGGATACTGCTATTATAGTTATTCAACACTTTCTGCTTAAAGGTTATCCAATATGGACAATAAGTACCGGACTAAATGACTATAATTTCTTTACCTTCTAAAGGCGTTAAGATAAGGCTTTTTAAATGCCCATTATAAGTATCACTGAGTTTTTTTAATCATTCATTTATTAGTAAACTTTACTCATGTTTCATTATTAGGACAGTAGTCATTTGGGTTTTTAGCCAAATAGTCTTGATGATAATCCTCTGCTTGCCAAAATCTATCTAAAAGCTTTATCTCAGTAATAATTTTACCAAAGCCTTTTTTATTTAATAATTGTTGGTATTCATTTTTAGTGCTTATGGCGAATTGTTTTTGCTCATCATTCATCCAGTAAATGGCTGATCGATAATTATTACCCTTATCATTTCCTTGTCCATTTGTTTGGGTTGGATCGTGTAATTCCCAGAAGTTTTTAATCAGAAACTCAGTAGAAACTAACTTTGTGTCATAAACAACTTTAACTACTTCAGTGTGATTGATAATATTTTTATTGTATTTTTTATTATTTTTATATTCTTCATCACTATAATTGATTTTTTTAATAAATTTTAAGAAGTTAGATATCGTGTCATTGCCTTTATTTTTCAGCACCTTGTAATAATTTGGGTTGTCATAATTCAACTACACCAGGTATTTGTTTAAAGACCTTTTCTACACTCCAAAAACAACCTGCAGCAAAGATAATTTCTGATAACATTTATTTTTTTAAAAAATTGAGAATTATTGATTGTATACGCAAACTATACTGAGATAGGTTGAATATAATTGAATAGTATGCAATATCAACAATTCCATCGCTTTTTTGATATTATTTTTTTAAAAATCAATTGAAAGAAGTGACAATGGCATTATGAATGTGCTAAATACAGCATGAGCCAAAAGCAATTTATGGAAAAATTAAATTATCTATGAGCTGTGGCGCTACCTGTTAGGGGTAGGATTTGCTGTGCTATAATATTTTTTAGTAAGACTTTTAATGCTCTCGTGTTGCAGAGAATATAAGATTTGGGTGGCGTTCGATAGTTAGTTGTAGATTGACCATAGATGGGGCTAAGTAGGTGAGTACACCAGCAGAATCAATTGCGACATTGTTACCTGCTTTATCTTTGAGTTGCTCAATATCCTTATCACTGCCATTTACCCAACGTGCTGTAGCAATAGAAATGCTTTCAAATTTACAATCAACATTATACTCATATTTTAGGCGATGAGCGACTACATCAAATTGCAAAATACCGACAGCACCTAGGATTTGTGAGTTATTTATTATTGGGCGGAATACTTGGGTTGCTCCTTCTTCTGAAAGTTGATTCAAGCCTTTTTTCAGAGCTTTGGCTTTGAGCGGATTTTTTAAAACCGCGCGACAAAATAATTCTGATGCGAAGTTTGGGATGCCTTGAAAATTAAGTTTTTCACCTTGGGTAAAGGTATCTCCTATGCTAATGCCACCGTGATTATGTATGCCAATTACATCGCCAGCATAAGCTACCTCTGCTGAGGTGCGTTCGTGTGACATAAAGGTATGCGCATTGGCAATTTTGATTTGTTTGCCAGTTGCTACTTGCAAGACTTTCATGCCTTTTTTGTACTGCCCACTAACTATTCGCATAAAGGCAAGACGGTCATGGTGTTTATGGTTCATGTTGGCTTGAATTTTGAAAACAAAACCCGTGAGTTTTGCTTCATTTGGTCTAACTTCACGAATATCTGATTTTCTATTTTTTGGCGTTGGAGCGTACTCAATAAAGCCGTCAAGTAAATTCTGAATACCAAAATTTGAGATAGCTGACCCAAAAAATACTGGCGTTTGTTTGCCATCTAAAAATGATTTTAGATCAAAAGGTGTGCTAGTCTCACGAATAAGTTCAATTTCATCATGTATTTCAAGCGCAGCCTCATCACCTAATATTATATTAAGCTCTGGGTTATCAACGCCATTGATAACTATATTCTTGCCAATTTTAGAATTTTTACCTGCCTCATATAGATAAACTTTATCTTCTAGTAAATGCACTACACCCTTAAAACGTTTACCCATGCCAATTGGCCAAGTGATAGGAGTACATTCAATATTTAGTACTTTTTCAATTTCGTCCATCAACTCAATTGGCTCCTTACCTTCGCGATCTAATTTATTGATAAAAGTGAGAATAGGGGTATCACGTAGACGACAAACTTCCATAAGTTTAACAGTGCGCACTTCCACACCTTTAGCTACATCAATCACCATTAATGCAGAATCTACTGCCGTTAATGTGCGGTAAGTATCTTCGGAAAAATCCTCATGTCCAGGAGTATCTAGTAGGTTAATAACATGGTTGTCGTAATTAAACTGCATAATAGATGAAGTAATGGAAATACCGCGTTCTTTTTCCATTTCCATCCAGTCAGAAGTGGCATATGTGTTTGTTTTTCTGGCTTTAACACTACCAGCAGTTTTAATTGCACCTGCATATAAAAGTAGTTTTTCAGTAACCGTAGTTTTACCGGCATCAGGGTGAGAGATAATGGCAAATGTGCGACGTTTCTGTACTTCATTCATTTATTTAATTATTAGCTCCACACCTACCTCGTCAAACATTGATTTTGAGAGTTTGACACTATCATTCCAGTTGTCAAGGTCCTTAGATTTTTCCACTACCACTCTTTTTATACCAACTTGAATAATACCTTTGGCGCATTCTGAGCAAATTGGCAAGCCATAAACATATAAGGTCGCCCCATCAAGTGAGGTGCCAGAGTAAGTAGCATTGTAAATCGCA
Source organism: Candidatus Thiodubiliella sp. (assembly GCA_029237605.1). Lineage (GTDB taxonomy): Bacteria > Pseudomonadota > Gammaproteobacteria > PS1 > Pseudothioglobaceae > Thiodubiliella. The sequence goes on along the minus strand of JAQRGB010000001.1, from coordinate 391,246 downwards.
TTCATTTCAGCGTGTACTACGAATTTGTATTTAGTTTCTTTATTATTATAGCGCTTATCAGTGTCATTAATATTACGTGGAAATCCATTAAAACCTTGAGAAAGCACTTCTTTCTTACTGCCAACTGTTACTGCACCGACTTGAGTCGATGGGTCTTTCGACCAAGTGGATATTTCTTTAGCAAGATTTAAATATCTTTCATCCCATTTAGTTAGATTGCTCATTATATTTTAATAGAGAATAGGGCTATTAACACCAAGATTAAAGTTACTACCCAAAAACGAACAATGATTTTTGGCTCTGATATACCTTGCTTTTCAAAGTGATGATGAAGTGGTGCCATTAGAAAAATACGCATTTTGGTGCGTTTATACCAAGCAACTTGAATTATTACGGAAAGTGTTTCAGCAACAAAAATACCTCCCATAATGAATAGTAATATTTCTTGACGAACTATAATTGCAATGACTGCTAAAATTGCACCTAGTGTTAATGAACCAACATCACCCATAAATATATCAGCAGGATAAGCATTAAACCATAAAAAACCTAATCCAGCGCCAATGAGCGCAGTGCAAACAACAAATATTTCTCTAGTTGCTGGTATGAATGGCATATGTAAGTACTCAGCAAAATTATAGTTGCCACCAATATAAGAAAAAATCGCTAAAGCACCTAAAATTAGAACAATAGGCATAATCGCCAAACCATCAAGCCCATCGGTTAGATTGACTGCATTAGAACTACCGACAATGACAAAGTAAGAGAAAATTACAAAGCCAATAGTACCAAGTGGCACTACAAAGTCTTTAAAAAAAGGAATTAAAAGGTCGGTGGAGATTGTGGTTTGTGGATTGGTAGTTAACCATGCAATAATTAAAATTGCGCTAAAAGTTTGTGCCAAGTATTTTTGTTTGACACTCAGTCCGTTAGAAGATTTTTTGGTAATTTTTAAATAGTCATCTAAAAAACCAATACTACCAAAAAGTAATGCTGTGATTATAACAACCCATATATAGCTGTCGCGTAAATCTCCCCACACTAATATACTAATAATAAAGGTGAATAAGATTAAAATACCACCCATTGTTGGTGTGCCTGTCTTAGAAAAATGTGACTGTGGTCCATCGGTACGAATAACCTGAGAAATTTGTAATTTTTGTAATTTTTTAATAAAAAAGCGACCTAGGATAAGACTCAGAAATAATGATGACAACATTGCCAAGATAGCACGCATAGTCAAGTATTGCAGAACATTGAAGCCTGAATCAAGCTTGGTAAGAAAATTAATAAATTCTAAAAACATACTAAGATCTTTATACGATTATGAGCGATTAACAAGATAATAAGTTCGATTAAGTTGGAGTTTTTAATGCTGAATGGTATTTTTAAAAAATATACTAATAATAAAAGGCAGCATTTTTATAATTATTTATATGTATAAAGTGTTCACTTGTTGATAGATAAAAGTTCTATATTAAAAATCAATAAAGAGTTTTGTAAAATACTCTTGCGTATTTTACCTTCAAATATTTGTATATAACTAGTGACAATAGTGCGCTTCTCGCCAACACTCATTTCAAGTGTAGACTGACCAATTACTTTGTCAATGCCATTAACCCTACTTAATCCAGCATTAAAAGTGAGTGGCTTATCTGCTTTGTGTATTATTGTGCCATTATCTAATTTAATAGATAACCTGATTGTTATTGAATCTCCTTTACTTGGCTTTATGGAAGATCCTACACGATTGATTTGCACAAAATACCCCTCGTTATTGGTTTGTGCATTTGGGTAATTATCTTTAATAAACTTAATGAATTTATCACGTCTTTTAGCTGAATATTTTTTGTTTTGTGCTTGAAATGCTGCTTCATTAGTTTGGAAATTTTTAGCCTTTTCACCAATACGAATAATTTCTATCTTACGAATAAAGTCATCTTTTTTGATGCGATTAACGACATCCATACCTTCGACTACATGACCAAAAATAGTATGTATGCCATCTAAGTGTGGCGTGGCTTTATGAGTTATGAAAAATTGCGAACCGTTGGTATTTTTCCCAGAGTTAGCCATGGATAAAATACCGCCTTTGTCATGCTTTAAGTCAGTAATTTCATCAATAAATTTATAGCCTGGACCACCTCTGCCATTGCCTTTTGGGTCACCACCTTGAATCATAAAATCTTTTATAACACGATGAAAGATTAAACCGTTATAAAATGGTTTTCCAGTTTGGATATTTGAGCGTTTTGTGCCTTCGGCTAAGCCAACAAAATTAATCACTGTGAGTGGCGCTTTATCAAAGGCAAGTTTTATAACAATATTTCCTTGATTAGTACGCATTCTTGCATACAAGCCGTCGCTTAATTGTGCGTGGAGCTGGAGTGATAAAAATAAAGTAAAAAATAATATTAAAATACGCATTATTATAATTGTAAATAAAAAACAATATGTTACCAAAAATACTTTCTTTAATCAGTTAAAATATATATATAAATAAATAAAATTAAGGAAAAGTATGTCATTATTGATTACTGATGAATGTATTAACTGTGATGTTTGTGAGCCAGAATGCCCAAATGAAGCGATTTATATGGGTGGTGAAATTTATGAAATTGACGCTGACAAGTGTACCGAATGTGTTGGGCATTTTGATGAGCCACAATGTGCGGAAGTTTGCCCAGTAGATTGTTGCTTACCTGATCTTGATAATGTTGAGACGAAAGAAGAGTTATTAGCTAAATTAAAATAATTTTTTGTCTTAACTCAAATTTTTGCATTTGCATTTGCGTGATTGTTTGATTTATATGGAAATTATCAATTATGTTGATTTTTCTAGTTTAACTAGCATTAATATCTTTTTATACTGTGCTGATATTTATTCATGCTAAATTTAATTAGCACAACATGATAGGGCGTAGTAGTGTTGAAGAATAAGAATTTTAAATATTATCAACTTATCATAATACGGCTCTACTATCTGGAATTTATATTATTAAGAAATGGGTAATTTTGTGTTTTTGGTTTTGAGAATTTCATTGAGTTGCTTGCTATTCTTAAATCTAATACATAAATTTAATAAATATGTTAAGTTAACGATCAGATAGAATTATTTACTAGGTATTAAAATTAGTTATTTTTTAAAGTTCAATACAAAATTAACCGCTGCTTTGTTGGAAATATTCATGCCACCAACTGTTTTAGCTAATTTAACTAAATTTTCAGTAGGAACCCCATAATCGTCAGCATTAATAATTACTGGTTGCGTGGAAGTAACTATTAACCTATTTTTATAAACCTTCGTAACTAAAATGTTTAATTTTATTTTTTTTGTTTTTCCATAAAATTCTAAAGTAGCAGGTATTTCCATTTTTTTATAATAAGATATTGATTTTATTTCTTTCATATCAATCTTTGCTTTAATTAAAGCTTGAGGAAATTTTACTACTTTAAAAAATAAATCTTGTATTCTAGTATCCCTTATTGGTATTTTTGTATCAATACTGTTTAGATTAATACTTATTTCAATATCTCCTGAATTATAAATTATTCCTTCTATATGTTTAAAAATGGCTGGCTCAATTACGTATTGTTTTTTTATAGTACTAAAATTCACTATTGAATTATTGTTATCAATAGTATATTTAATATTTGCAAATGCACTATTAAAGCTTATTATTAATAATATAAATACTGCATTTATTTTGTTTATTGACTTCATATTATTCTTCTTGTAAATAGTTAATTAAATATTATATTTAATTTGGTTTATATGCACTTAACATCATACTTTAAAAAAAAACCTATAAAGATAGTACTTATTTTTTTTAAATTTTAATAGGTTTATTTAATATATCTGTAAAAAAAGCACTAAAATACCTGTAAAAAAATTTAGATTGAGATAATAGAGATTTTGTAAAAATGGGTAGAATAAAAAAAATAAAGCCTAAGACTTATAAATTGGAGATCGAATCACTTTCATATGAAGGGCGAGGTGTTGCACATTTAGATGAAAAAGTTATTTTCGTTAGCGGTGCATTACCAGGTGAAGTAGTATTGGCAAATCGCACTTTTGCGCGTGCTAAATTCGAAGAAGCAGATGTAAGTAAAGTGCTCATTACATCAAGTAAACGCATTACGCCTAAGTGCGCAGTATTTGGTGTCTGCGGTGGTTGTTCGTTTCAACATTTATCTAGTAAAGATCAAATTGATGCCAAAGAAAAATGGTTAAAAGATGCATTCTTACAACAAGCAAAAACGCAACCCAAAAATTGGCTTAAGCCATTGCAAGTGCAAGATTGGGGTTACAGGCGTAAGGCACGTTTGGGGGTGCGTTTTGTTTCTAAAAAAGATAAAGTATTAGTAGGTTTTCGAGAAAAAAAATCAGGATGGATTGCTAATATGGACAGATGTGAAATCCTACATCCTTCAATTGGTGAGCATTTGGCAGAGTTAGGTAATGTAATAGAAAAACTCTCAATAAAATCACAAATCCCACAATTAGAAGTTGCTGTTGCTGAAAATAACACTGTACTCATCTTGCGACATCTTGCGCCATTAAATGAAAAAGATAGGCTAATATTATTAGATTTAGCTAATAATTTAGATGTTATTTTTTATACCCAGAGTGGTGGCAAAGATACGATTAAACCACTTGATAGGGCTGTTGATCTAATCTATTTTCATCCAGATCATAATATTGAAATGGTATTTTTACCGAACGATTTTACTCAGGTGAATTTTAAGCTTAATCAAAAAATGATTAATTTAGCATTAAATATGCTTGATCTTAATAGCGACGATGAAGTTATTGATTTGTTTTGTGGTTTAGGTAATTTTACTTTACCGATTGCACGTTATGTAAAACATGTGGTTGGCATTGAAGGTGATGCAGGGCTTATTGAGCGTGCTAAGGGAAATGCACATAGGAACGACATTCAAAATGTTGATTTTTATAAGGCAGATTTGTTTAAAGAAGTGGCGGGTTTTGAATGGTTTAGAGGCAAAAAGTACAATAAAGCACTCATTGATCCAGCGCGTTCAGGTGCTATTGAAATTGTAGAATTATTATTTCAACTTGGCGTTGAGAGACTAGTATATGTGTCGTGTAATCCTGCAACTTTGGCACGAGATACTGCTAAATTGATTGACATTGGGTATAAACTAGATACTGCCGCAGTGATGGATATGTTTCCACAAACTACTCATGTTGAGTCTATTGCATTATTTAAAATTTAACCTAAGAAAATATGATTGAAATTAGCATTGCTAATCAAACGCTTAAACACAAGAATAAGTCTTATTTTATTAGTAGCGCTAAAAATGGGCTTGGTGAGGTTGAAGGCTCATTTTGCACACCAACTGGTAAGTTCAGAATTGCTGAAAAAATTGGTTATGGTTTAGAATTAGGTGCGGCATTAGTAGGTAGGGCTTATACTCATGAAATATATTCGCCAGAATTGGCAAAACAACACCCTGATAGAGATTGGATTTTAAGTAGAATACTTTGGCTAGACGGAATTGAGGTATGTAACCAAAATACCAAAGCACGTTATATATATATTCATGGCTCGCCTAATGAAACTATAATGGGCATACCTGATTCAAATGGCTGTATTCGTATGTATAACCAAGATATTATTGCATTATTTGATGTAGTTCAAATAGGTAACGTCGTTATAATAAAACCATGAATAAGTTAGTACAATATTTACCTAAAGTTGCTTTAAAACGCTTAATAGTGAACAAAGATGCAGTTCTGATAGATGTACGTAGCGAAGCAGAAAACAAATTTGTTGGTAGGCCTTTAAATCATATTTTTGTGCCTTGGGTGGATTCTCCTGATTGGGAACCATCCCCCAATGAATTCATTGCATCTATCAAGCGTTTTGGCTGTAAATTAGATACAGAGATTATTTTAATTTGCCGTAGCGGCTGTCGTTCTGTTGATGCTGGATACTGTTTAATCAATCAAGGTTTTACTAATGTGGCACATATAATGAGTGGTTTTGAAGGCGACCTTGATGAGAACTCTCAACGCGGTAATATTAATGGTTGGCGCTATGATGGCATGCCTTGGGAGCAATGTTAGCAACCTACTTAGGCAGTATTAAATTATTTATTCATCCTAGAGTGATGACTATGTTGTTCTTAGGTTTTTCAGCAGGAATACCTATTTTATTAATATTTTCCACTTTGGGTTTGTGGTTGAATGAGGCTGGTGTAGTTAAATCAACTATTACTTATTTTTCATGGGCTGCACTCGGTTATTCGTTTAAATTTGTTTGGGCGCCATTGGTTGACCGCCTACCTTTGCCAGTTTTAACTGAAACGTTAGGTCGTCGTCGTGCTTGGATGTTGGTATCGCAATTGAGTATTATAGGTGCTATCTTATTAATGTCATCAGTTGATCCAAAATTAGGGGATAGTAGTTTGACAATGATGGCATACGGTGCGATATTATTAGGATTTTCTTCGGCAACTCAAGATATTGTTATTGATGCTTATCGTATCGAATCTGCTGATACAAAGATGCAGTCAATGCTCTCTGCTAGCTATATTGCCGGTTATAGAATTGGCATGATAGTAGCTGGTGCCGGAGGATTGTTTATTGCACATTATTTAGGATCAACTAAAACACTCTATAGTTATGATGCATGGTCAGGCAGCTATATGGCGATGGCAGCGGTAATGTTTATTGGCGTAGCAACCACATTAATTATTAGTGAGCCACAATTTAAATACAAAGAAGCTAAATATACAACCCAAGACTATGCACGATTTTTTTTATTTTTTTTTTCTATAGTTGCTATTTTCATCTTAATATTTACTACTACAATAGACTTAGTAAAGACTACCAAAGAAACCTTAGGCGAAGCCATTAATAACAAATATTTTACTGAGTTTATTGTGGGCACACTACGTATAATATTAGCACTAGCTGGTGTTTATATTATAGCTAGAGTATTGACAATGCTTAATATTGTTAATCAGGACATGATAGATAAAACCTATATTGTCCCAGTTAAAGATTTCTTTGAGCGTTATGGACTAAGTATCACTGTATTGTTACTAGCAGTGATTGGTTTGTATCGTGTTAGCGATATTGTGCTTGGTGTTATTGCAAATATTTTTTATCAAGATATAGGCTTTACTAAGGTTGAAATAGCCACTATTGCTAAAACTTTTGGTTTATTTATGACAATTTTTGGTGGCTTTGTTGGTGGTATTATGGTGCTTAGAATAGGTATATTTAGAGTGCTATTTTTAGGTGCTTTATTATCATCACTGACTAATTTATTGTTTATTGTGTTAGCTAATGTAGGACACGATATTACTTGGTTATATATCACAATTAGCATGGATAACTTATCTGCTGGTCTTGCGGGTACTGCATTTATTGCTTTTTTATCAAGCCTGACTAATGTTAAATTTACCGCTGTGCAATATGCTATTTTTTCATCTTTAATGACACTTTTACCTAAAATATTTGGCGGCTATTCAGGCACATTGGTTGAGATATTTGGCTACAGTGAATTTTTTATAATTACCGCATTAATTGGCATTCCCATTTTATGGCTAGTATATAAAATTAAACCCTATATTGATTAAAGGAATTGGATAAATGAAAAAATTAGGTGCAATTATGATGGATATATCTGGTTTATCACTTACTGAAGAAGAGAAAGTGCAATTAGCTAAATTAAGTATTGGTGGCGTTATTTTATTTTCGCGTAATTTTAAAGATATTCATCAAGTTAAATCTTTGATTAGATCTATTCATTTAATAAATCATAATTTATTGATTGCCGTTGATCATGAAGGTGGTAGAGTGCAACGCTTCAAAAAAGGATTTACTGATTTACCGGCTATGGCAAAATTAGGTAAAGTCTATGACCAAGAGCCAAAACAAGCTTTAGAACAAGCATTTTCTTGCGGCTATGTACTGGCAGCAGAATTACTAGCTATCGACATAGATTTTTCTTTTACACCAGTGCTTGATTTAGATTATGCTAGATCTTCTGTGATTGGCGATAGGGCCTTTCATTCCAATCCTAGTGTAGTGACAAAGTTGGCTGGCAGCCTAATTAAAGGCATGAATGGAGCGGGCATGAAATGTGTGGGGAAGCACTTTCCTGGACATGGCTTTGTAGCAGTAGATTCGCACTTTAATTTAGCAGTTGATGATCGAGCATTTGTAGATATTTCTCAAGATATGTCTGTCTTTAAGAATCTTATCAGCCATGGCTTGGATGCAGTGATGACAGCGCATGTGGTGTACCCACAAGTGGATGATAAGCCAGCTAGTTTCTCGTCAAAATGGATTAAGGAAATTTTGCAAGACAAACTTGGTTTTAGTGGTATTATATTTAGTGATGATTTGTCCATGCAAGGTGCGCATTTTATTAAAGATATGGTTAAACGCGTTCAAGCATCACTCGATAGTGGTTGTGATATGGTGTTGATTTGCAATCACCATGAATCACTTAAACAAGTAATTGATAGTGATTGGCCAATGAATGAAAAACTACAATTAATGCGAGGTATTAAGCCTAAAGATATTAGTAAAATAATCTATCTAGAACATTTAGAAAATATTGGTGATTTGCTATGATCAAAGAGAATAATAAAAATTTTGAACTTCGTTTATTAAATGCTGTTAGAAAGACTCTTATTTCTGTAGCAAAAGACACTATGACTAAGCCAGAATTGCGCCATCCATTGACACAAGATACGCAAAAAATGATTACTGATTGTTTGGATATAGTGGCTTCTAGACAGATAGCTATTGAAAAAGAATCTGGTACACACACCAAAATGAAGCCAGTTTATGCAAATGAACAAACAGTGCAAAGTATTTCTATTGATGATTTAAAGAAAACTTTAAATTAAAAAAAGACTTATTTTAGTAACTTCATACCTTTTTATAATTATAATAACATTTGTAATTTTTAATATTACGCAAACACAAACAACACAGTTTTGAAACTGTGTTGTTTGTGAGTTATGGTTGGGCGCAATCAATAATATAAAATATTTTCATATTGGTAGTAATAGTTATTTTTTATTCATATTTAACTAGCTCTTGACACATATACGCTTGAATTAAGTATTTTTGTTTCAAAATATTTGAGCCAGATACAAATGGTATTATTGCAATGCTATCTTAAAATAATATTGGTAAGCTTTTTTATATGATAAGTTTAATAAAAAAAAGCGCGCATGAGTCGTAGTTTGTTATACACAAAGTTTAAAAATGAATTAGCGTTATGTGCCTTGTTATTTTTATTCCAAATTATATTTGGATTTGACAGAAAAAAATGTCACTACATAATAAAATAAACTACAATCACATAAATTCTAAATTGGCGTAAGAGCTAATTAGCCACTTAGTGCCATTGGTTTTGAATTTAACTTGTACTCTGGTGCTCTCACCAGAGCCTTCAAAATTAAGTACAGTACCAAAACCAAACTTATGGTGTTTGACAGTTCTACCAATAGATAAATCCCCATTTGCTTGTGGCTTAATATCTTGATTAAATAGTTTATCTTTTTGATAATTTTGTGGTGTTGGGCCATATTTTTGTTTAATCTGATTAAGATATTTTTTTGGAAATTCTGATAAAAATCTAGATGGATGAGCATAAATAGATTGTCCATGTAAAAAGCGTTTTATTGTAAATGATATTGTGAGTTTTTTCATTGCTCGCGTCATGCCAACATAACATAAGCGTCTTTCTTCATCCATTAAATGTGGCTCATCTTTGGACTGTCTAGATGGAAATAAATCTTCTTCCAATCCTGTTAAAAATACACAAGGAAACTCTAAACCCTTGGCAGAGTGGATTGTCATTAATTGCACATTTTGCGTTGGTGTATTAGTATTACCACTAGAATTAAGCGAAGCCAAAGAGATGAAGCCCATTGCCTCATTCATATCGCTGTCCTCTTCATGACTATATTGTCTAGCAGCGGCAATAAGCTCTTCTAAGTTTGCTATTTTACTACCTGTTTTATTAATTTTATCATTTGAATAATGTGCAATAAGCCCTGATTCTTTAATTAAATAAGCAACTTTTTCAGATAAATCTAAGTGCTTGGTATTATCTTGCATTTGCTTAATCAATTGAGTGAATTCAATCAAGGAATTGGCAGCACGTGTTGACAATGTTGATGCTGTATGGATCGATGCTTGAAATAAATCTGTTTGGTTTTTGCGTGCAAATTCTCGCACTTTTTCAACGGTAACGTTACCAATGCCACGTGCTGGAAAATTAATTACACGCTCAAAGGCAACGCTATCAGTGGTATTTTCTATAAGACGTAAATAAGCCAAAGCGTCTTTGATTTCAGCACGTTCAAAAAATCGTAAGCCACCATAAATAATATAAGGGATATTATATTTAATCAACCGCTCTTCAAAGGCTCTGGATTGCGAGTTTGAGCGATAAAGAATAGCACATTCGTTGGCCAATATACCGTCATTAATGTGTTTTTGAATAGCATTAATAACGAAATCTGCTTCGTCAATTTCTGTACGTGCTTCATATAAATCAATCAGCTCTCCATCACTTGAATTTGTCCATAGAGTTTTACTTATACGATTTGAATTGCGGGTAATTAATGCATTCGAAGCTTTTAGAATATTACCTGTTGAGCGATAATTTTGCTCAAGGCGAATTGTGCGAAGAGGTGCAAAATCTTTTTTAAGTTTATTGATATTTTCAATTTTTGCGCCACGCCAGCCATAAATAGACTGATCATCATCACCTACACAAAATACTTTATTATTACCATTAAATAATAACTTAATCCATTTGTATTGTATAGTATTTGTATCTTGAAATTCATCTACTAAAATATGTTTAAAGTGTGTTTGATAGTGCGAAAGTAGAGCTAGATTATTTTTTAACAATTCATAGCTACGCACCAGTAATTCAGCAAAGTCAATTAGGTCATTGTCATTGCAATGTTTTTCGTATAGTGTAAATACTTCAAGACTTTTCTTATTAAAATAATTGTACCCTGCGTCAATATCACTTATGTGAATACCTTCGTTTTTTTGTTGATTAATAAACCATTGAACTTTTCTAACTGGAAGTTGATTTTTGTCAATATTATTTTCTTTCATTAAGCGTTTAATAATACGAAACTGGTCTTGTTGATCAAGAATTTGAAATTGTGGGTTTAGATTAGCTTCTACAGAGTGAGCACGCAATAGTCGATGTGCTAATCCGTGAAAAGTGCCAACCCACATACTTCTGACTGGTCGTACGAGCAACATATTGAGCCGTTCTCGTATTTCATTGGCTGCTTTGTTAGTGAAAGTTACTGCTAAGATAGAATCCATATTAATATTTTTTTGCGTGACTAAATAAGCAATTCTATGTGTTAGAACTCTAGTTTTTCCAGAACCTGCGCCTGCAATTATTAAAGCACTTTGCGTACTATCTAAGATGACAGCTTGAGATTGTTCACTGTTTAGTTCGTTAATTATTTCAGATAAATTCATAAATTTTTATTGTAAATTGTTTTGTAAATGGTATAATATTATTTTGCTTTTATATAGTACTAAACTTAAGTTTAATTAACTAGTAAAGAATTATAAACATTATTTATTATAAGGTAAGGGGTATCATTAATGACATACTACGAAGGCGTTAAAAAAATGGAAGAAATGGGCGTAAACGACAATTATATCCAAGGTTGGGTAGCTGGTTTTTTAAATAACCCTGAGATTGAAGAACAAAGAATTACTGATGAGTGGAAAGCTGGTTATGAAGACGGCAAAGGACATACAGATGCAAACTTTACAAACTTTTGCTAATCATATTGATTGCAAGTAAATTAAAAAAAGTCACGTACATAATAAAACAGGTCTTTTTTTTATGGTAAATCATTAAATCCTCATCTTTTGTCAACTTGTCACAATCTAAAACATAGTTACGCACTAATGCTATTGTTGACATTCTATAAATCACTAATTTAATTAGTGATTTATAATAATTTTATTTTCTTAAAAAACCGTTGTGCAGTACAAGTAGTATAGCGTGTATGATACATTGTTAATTAGCTATACTGATAAAATTCATTCTTATGGATGATAATTGGCAATATAACTTACGCAATACGTTAAAGAGCGCAGACAGTTGCAATCTTTTTTTTCAATCTCAGCAATTCCAAGACCAAAGCTTTCCTATTAAAATCCCTTTAGAATTTGCTAATCTAATAAATAAAAATGACCCTAATGATCCGCTGTTAAAACAAGTTATTAGTGCACCTATTCAAGCACAAAGTGGCTTTAGTATATCACCATTAGATGATGAAAAATATATGCCTATTACTGGACTTATTCATAAGTATCATAATCGAGTTTTATTGATTACCTCTAGAGTTTGTGCTATTCATTGCCAATATTGCTTTCGGCAGAATTTTAATTACACCAAACATGATGCAATAAGTAACTATTTAGCTATTGAAGACTATATTCGTAGTCATTCGCAAATTAACGAAGTTATATTAAGTGGCGGTGACCCTTTGAGTTTGAGTGATGAAAAACTTGCACAATTAATCGAAAAAATTGAAAATATTCCACATATTAAAAACCTACGTATTCACACACGTAGTGCTGTAGTAACGCCAAGTAGAATCACAACAAAGCTGATTGATATATTAAGTAAAAGCAAGATCAATGTGGTATTGGTCACACATATTAATCATGTCAATGAATTATCTGATGTCTTTACTAAGGCGATACAGGAATTTAATAATGTCACTTTGCTCAATCAATCAGTTTTATTAAAGGGTGTAAACGACAGTGTATCGATTTTAAGCAAACTCTCTACTGAGTTGTTTGAAATAGGTATTTTACCTTATTATTTGCATTTACTGGATAAAGTCAGTGGTGCAGAACATTTTTTAGTTAGTGATGAAAATGCACAGAAATTATATAAAACATTGCAAAATAGTCTTAGTGGCTATTTAGTACCAAGATTAGTCAGAGATGAAAATTTAAAATCAAAGACTTTATTTTAGGATTTTTATAGGTGTTTTTTAATTAATATTAGTGTATCACTTTATTTAAAGTATCAACATTTATCTCCCCCATAAGATAATCAGCTAACGAACCATTTGGTGCGTAAATATAGGTAGTTGGCAGCCCAATAACCTCGCCAAATTTTTTGTATTCCCTACGATTATTTTCATCAGATAAAATAATAGGATAATTTACCATATAAGTATCAGTGAAATCAATAATATTATCTATATTAGCTTGCTCATAATTCACGCCTAATATTTCTATTATATCTGAATTTTTGCTGTAAAACTCAATAAGTGCAGGGATTTCTTTTCTACAAGGTGGGCACCAAGTTGCCCAAAAATTAACTATTAAGTATTTGCCTTTAATAGTATTATTATTATGGGTTTTTCCATTTATGTCTATTACTGAGAATTCAGGTATTTTAATAGTATTTTTATAATTTAATAACGAACTACTTTTAGCTGAAGGAATATCAGGTGTGATTGCTTGAACGGTGCTTAGAGAGATAATAGTATAGAGTATAATAAAAATTTTTTTCATAGTGTAATTTAAGTATATGAGTGTAATAATTTATCACAATCCTGAATGTACAAAATCTAGATTGACTTTAAATATTTTAGAAGAAAAAAATATTGATTTTAAGGTAATTAATTATTTAGATAAACCTCCATCAATTCACGAATTAAAGATATTGCTTAGTGAGTTAAGAATGGATGCTAGGTCATTAATGCGCACCTTTGAAGCGCCTTATAAAGCCAATAATTTAGGTGACGAATTACTTAGTGAAGATGATTTAATTCAAGCAATGGCTGACAACCCAATTCTTATTGAGCGTCCAATTATAAGAACTGATAAAGGCACGGTAATTGGAAGACCACCTGATAATGTATTGGCGATTATTTAGACTCTAAAAAGAATAACTAATTTTGGTAAAAATTCTATCATTGTCTCTGATTGGATCAGTTACGCTAGAGCCACCGATATAGTCAATAATGCCGCCGCTAATCGAAATTTTATCATCAATAGCATAATCTAGTGAAGTTCTAGTAAAACCACCCTTGTCGCCATTTTTACCAAATATACCTAAAATTGCGGTTAAATTAAGTGTTTGATGGAGATATGATTGAGTAAAACGCAAGGCGTGTTGATAGGTTTCTTGTTTGGTAAAGTTGTTATATTGGGTGTTAATGATATTGTTATAATTATTGATTTTTCTGAGTGACAACTCATAACTAATTGAACCATCACTAATATCTGTATATTCCACACCGATTAAACTATCAATTCTTGATTTTGTACGATTAAGTCCTGAATATTTAATGGTGTTAAAATAAGCCGCTTCTATTTTTAACAAAAAATTATCAATAACTTGATTATAGGCAAAGCCCAACATTTTTGATTTATTATCAAAATGTAAAATACTATTTTTAAGATAAGATTTATCAAGGTAAGTGTCGGCAAAATAAATGCCAAAATCATAACCAGAAAATTCACCTGTTAGACTTAACGCAACACCAGTATTTTTTAAATTATTACTGGGTTTGTTTTCTGATAAATTAGCGCTAGTTTTAAAATCAGAGCCAAATTTTGGATTTCTACTAAAGCGATTTTCGTGTAATACAATGGTAGATAATTTTAATGAATTTTGGTAATAATCTAATTTGCTCATCATTCTACCAAGACGTAAATTTTTAATATCAATTAGTCCTGGGGTGCGGTTATCTAATGGATTTAAAATATCAGTAATGCGGATATAGTCAGACTTACCCCATACGATAATTTGCCTGCCAATTTTAAAATCAAGGTTTGAGTTAATACTACCTTCAATATTTAACTCGTTTAAATTTAACTTATTTTTATAGCCATTAGGAGTTATCGAATAATTGTTACTTACATCGAAAATGAGATCATGATAAGATTTTAAGTTTCCGCTTATTTTAGTTTTATTATCTATTTTGTATTCAGCACTCAAGTCTGCCAAAATTTTAGCGGAGGACAAATTTTTGTTATTGCTAATATTGTAATGTGATTCTAAATCAACAGAGCCATACACTGAGCCTTTTTCAGGTGGTTTTATTTGTACTACTAGTTCTTCGGTAAAGTTATCATCAAACCCAGAGTTGTTAAATTCTTCTTCGGCATTTAATGAAAATGATATTAAAAGAACTAAGAAAATTCTCATTCACAAGCCTTTTTCAATTTTACGAATACTAAACATATCGCTATCAATAGCAATATTTATTTTAATACCACTATTGCTTAAAATAGTTTTATGTAATGTTTGTTTACCAGATTTTGTGGTCATTGTAGTTTGTGTTGCTACCCAAATACCATTAATTTTTTTCATTTTTCTAATATCCATATATTTCACTCTGTTGGCCTTTTTTAGATAAAATTTAGCGCGAGCAAGCATATAGTTATCTTTGCGAATATATAAGATGCTTTTTGTGTATCCAGTTTCGTCAATTATTGCTTGATTTTTAGGTAAAGATTGAATAACCCATACTGAGTTTTTTTTATCATTGCGTTTTATAATATCTTCTTTTAATAATTTAAAATGATAATCATCAAGGTTTTTATCTGTTATATCAGCATAAGAAAAATCACTACCCATAAAGGCATTATCTTTATCGCTGGCTGGAATACGCTTGGTTTTTTTGAGTGCTGGAAGATACATCCATTGATCATCATCTTTATCATCATCGCTATAATCGAAGGTTAAAAATGCAGTATTTTTTACATCACTAGGAGATATAAAAAAGATAGATTTATATTCGGTATTTTTATTAATTTTTTTAGAAAATGCACGCATTTGTCTGATGCGTTTTTTATTATTTTTATCAATTAAAATCATTTGCATAATAGAAGTAATACTATTGCCATCATCTCTATTATCAACTTTTTGCATAATTTCTAAACCAGTTAAAGCATTAACGCTAAAACTTAAGAATAGTGCAGATAGCAGTAGTTTTTTCATTATTTTTTTTCTAAAAGTTTCATAATTGCAGGCAACAGCAAAAAGTCAGCAATTAGAGCTATAAAAATAGCGCTGGCAGTTAAAACGCCAAAATTAAACATATTAGTCATACTTGCGCTTAGTAACACTAAGAATCCAAGTGAAAGCACAATAGATGTAACTACAATTGCTCTGCCTGTGCCAACTAAAGTTAACCTTGTTGCTTCATCGACGCTTTTTCCAGATAGGCGATAGTGATTAAAATTATGCATAAAATGCACTGTGTCGTCAACTGCAAGACCTAGGGCAATTGCGCCTACAAGCATTGAGAACATATCAAAAGGAATGCCGAAAGCTACCATTATTGCTACAATTGTAAGTATAGGCAAAATATTCGGTATCATGCTAATTAAGCCAATTTTAATATTACCAACTAGAATTATCATCATAATGGTAATCAAACTAAATGCAATCACATAGCTAACGGCACTAGAGCGAATTGATTTTTCCATAATACTAGCAAGCAACACCCCAATTCCCGTAAAAGAAACATTAGCACTAGTGTTTAATTCTTGTGAAATTTTGGCTTTAATATTACCTAAAAATTTATTGTATTTCATGGCATCAATATATGGCACTTTGACTGTTATGCGTGCTTTGGAAAAACTAGAATCAACAAAATCTTCTAAATCATCATTACCACTATTGGAAAATAAAAATAACTCTTGCGCAATCAAATCTTTGTTGGTAGGAATTTTGTAAAATGCTAAATTATTAGCATTTAACGCCTTATTGGTTTCTTTTAAAACATCAACTAGTGTAATGGTTTTACCCACATAAATATATTCATTTTTGAGTGCATTAAGGTAATTAGTAATCTTTTCAATTTTTTGTAACATTGCTGGTTCGTATAGGCCATTTTCACGCCCAGTATCTACAATAATTTCTAAAGTCATTGATCCTTTTAATTGTTTGTCAATTGTCTCAATGCTAACACGTATAGGATGATCGTACTCAAACCAGACGAGTGGATGATGAGAAAATTTCATTTGTGTCGCAAAGAAAATAGCAATAACAATCATAATGCTACTAATCACAACAATAATTTTGGCACGATTTAGCGCAAAATCTGCAATTTTGTGTAAAATATTATCCATCACAAAGTTGTATTTGGAAATTGGCTTGTGCTTAAGTTTAAGCATAGCAATCATGGCAGGAAGTAAAATTAATACAAACAGTAGCCCTAGCATAATGCCACTACTGGCAAAAATACCTAGATCAGCAACAGGCGCCACTTCAGAAAATGAAAACGACCACATGCCAGCAGCAGTGGTAAGTGAAGTCATTACAATAGCAAAGCCAGAATGACCCATGGCAAAACGCAATGCTAATTTTTTATTTCCAGTTCTGGAAAAATCTTTATAAAAGATAGCTAATAGATGAATACTTGCTCCAGTAATTACTGCCAATAAAAATGAGGGCATAATTTGCGTGACAACGGTAAATGGAGCTTTAAATAACGCCATTAAAGAAATGGTACTAATAATAGTCAAGGCAACAGTAAGAATAGGCAGAATAACTCCTGATACGCGCCTAAACATGAGTGCTAGAACCAACGTTACTACTACTAACATTTTTTGAATAAAACTTTCGCTGTCTTTCTGCATAGATTGTTTGATAACTCCTGCAAATAATGCAGATCCAGCGAGATAAATTTTAAAATTATCATCCTCATATTTTTTAATAATTTGTTGAACTGCTTCAATAATTTTGGTATTTTCGTCATCTGTTAAATAGAGTTTTGGTGTGTCGTTAATTACCTCTTCTGCGAACTCATCTTCTTCATTAATGATTATTTTTTCACCATATTTATCAAAACTAGAATAAGTCTGAGTGTCAATAATAATATTGGTGAAAGTTTTATCATCATTGAATATTAAATTTTTTAATAAGGGGTTGGAGGTTGCTAATTTTTTTTTGTTACTTAGCGTAGATTTGTCAATTTTATAATTATCAAATAAATCCTCAACTACTAAACTATCAGCTGTACCATGTGTATTTCTTGTGTTTATCAAAGAATTAACTTCTTCAATATATGGTAAATTATTTTCTAATTCTTTATGTAGTAATGCTAGTTTTTTAAGAAAGTCATAATTAAAAATATCTTGTGTTTTAATGGCAATTAATATTTTTTCATCCCTACCAAATTGATCACGAAACTTATCATATTTAATGCGCATTTCATCAGTTTTATGCAAAAAACCTTCAGTTGAAGTATCCATTTTAAGGTTAGGCAGATTAGACCCAAGTGCTGCAACAATAAGTAAAACTGCAAAAATGGTTTTTTTGCTATTGTCAAAAATAAAATCTGCTAAATTTTCAAAATTTTGTACTATTTTTAGTCGCCAGTTCATATTGGTAATATTTGTTAATTAAAAATTAATCAATTAGTAACGTTGAAAGATATCCCTCACGTGCTTCAATATTTGAATAATATACGTCATCTAAATTTTTTATTACGGAAGTTTTTACGATTTTAACAGCTAAAATAGCATCACTCCAAGCGTTTAAATGTTTAAATTCTATGATAGATATGGTGTTATTGGTAAATTTATTAATCCATGCTAATCGCATAAAGAAGGGCGCAATGGCTGCATCAATTATTGTAAAGTTATTGCCATTAAAAAATTTATTATCACTTTTAGCTATTTCAATTTTGTCAAGTTTTGCAAATAGAGAGGCTTTTGATGTATTGAATTCATCCTCATTACCTGTGACTGCAACAGATAAATCATTAAATAATAATGATGAAAATTGAACCCAAGAACGGTTATTAGCTTTAGAAATTGCATCTTTAGGATATAAATCAAGTGCGCCAATGTCATTGATAAATTCGCCAATCACTGAAGATTCAAATACGATTTTGTCATCAACCTTAAGCAATGGCACCTCTCCAGTTGGAGAGATCTTTTTAAACCAATTAGGCGGATCCATTGGGTTGATATAAGTTGTTTTAAAATCGATATTTTGTAGGTTTAATAAAATCACTGCACGTTGTGCAAATGGACAAAGTTTAAAGCTAATAAGTTCTAATTTCATTTGTAGTATTTTTTATTATCGGTGATAAGGATGGTTGGTTAATAATGAATGTGCGCGATAGATTTGCTCTACTGTTAATAATCGCGCTATTGAATGTGGCAAAGTAAGGTTGGACAAGCCCCATGATTGATGTGCATATTGCTTAATAGTGTCGTTTAAACCATCGGCACCGCCAATCATTAAAGCAACGCTATCGCCATTTTGTCGCCATTTTTTCATTGCATTGGTTATATCTTTAGTAGATTTTTGTTTACCATGTTCGTCAAAAGCTATAACTAAGTTTACACCCGCGCTTGCTTTAATTAAGAGTGCACTTTCAAGTTCTTTGATTTGCTCAATATTTTTACCTTTGCGTTTTTGTGATTCAAGTGCAATAAGACTAAAGTTTAATTCTCGTGGCAGTTGTTTTTGGTAGTGGCTAATCCCTGCTTGAATCCAATCAGGCATTTTTTTGCCAATGGCAATTAATTTTACTTTCATATCTATTCAGAGATGGGTTTTTTAGACCAAAGTTTTTCTAACTTGTAGAACTCTCTAGTTTGTTCGGTCATAATATGCACAACTACTTCTGCTAAATCAACCAACACCCAATGACCTGTTTCTACACCTTCGATGCTAACAATTTTCATTCCTAAACGTTTGGCTTCAATTTTTACATTGTTAGCAATGCCGCGCACATGCTGATTTGAACGACCTGTGGCGATTACAACTGCCTCTATATCCACACTTTGCTTTAAAACTTTTAAAATGACAAGATCTTCACCTTTGAGTTCATCAATAATCTTAGTAACTGTTTTTAGTTGTGTTTCTAAATTCATAATTTTTGGATATATTTAATAATATTTTTAGGCAATAGTCCTGATACATTTTGTTGTTTACCTATTTTATCTATTTTACCTATTGAGGATATATTAGACAGAATATCTCTAATTTGTGTGGATGAAATATTGATCAATGGGGTATTGGCGAAATACACGTCAATGCCAGTATTGATTTTTTGAGCACTAGAAGTTCGAGGTAGAACAACTAGTTGAGCATAATCACTAAACTGTTGATAACCTTTCCAAGATTCAAGTATATTAAAATTATCTTCACCAATAATCAAAAAAATATTTTTATTTGGAAAATCTATTTTAATGTGTTTGAGCGTATCAATTGTATAGGATTCACCTTGCCTATCAATCTCACGTGTGTCAATCTGTAAATCATTAAATTCAATGAGTGCTAGATTTAGCATTTTAATGCGTTGTTCGTTAGAGAAATACAAGGTATTTTTATGCACAGGAGATTTACATGGCATTAAAAAAAGTTTATCTAACTTCAATTCTTTTTTAATGGCACGAGCTATTTTTAAATGCCCATAATGTACTGGATCAAATGATCCACCAAAAAAACCAATCATAATGCTATTATATGATTATTCATGTTTTATAACATAGCTTGTATTTCGGTTTTATTAAGTGGATCAGTCGGATAAGTAATTAAGCCCTGGCTCATGTCATTAACAAATTTAACAAAATCATCTTGTGTATCAATAACAAGCCAAGCATTACCTTGCTTTTGTTTGCCCATCGTGGTCTCAATTTTTGACCCATAATCATGTCCGCAATGCAACATTACATCATCATTAATTTGCTTGAGTTTTTGCATAGAATGATAAAATTCTACCACATTTGCCCCAGGTAGAGAGCAATTTCCTGCGCCATAGACAAACAATGTATCTCCTGCAATCAAATGTCTGTCTAATAAATAACAAACACCACCTTTGGTATGACCCGGTGTATTAATTACTTTAATACTTGTCTTGCCTAAGTGTAGCATGTCGTTATTATTAACTTTTTGCACTTCATGCTCAATTTGTAGGTAAGAAATTTCATTAATACCTGCTGTGATTTTTGCACCCGTTTTTTCTACAATTTCATCCACTGCATTAGTATGGTCATAATGCCAATGAGTTAGCCAAATATCGGTAAGTTTGTACCCCTTGTCGTTAATACGTTGGATAAATAAATCTGCCTCCCAAGCAGGGTCAACAATAGCACAAGTTTTTGAAGCGTGGTCAAAAACAAAATGAATAGAGTTTTCATAATCACCAATATGATAGAGAATTTCTAAAGTAAAAGTTTTTTCAGTGTATTTTTTTTCTAACATAAACGTATTTTAACTTGACTAATTCACCATACAGACTATAATTTACACATTTTGCCTTTCTGGGGCTATAGCTCAGCTGGGAGAGCACGACACTGGCAGTGTCGGGGTCAGCGGTTCGATCCCGCTTAGCTCCACCACCACCTAATGCAAAAAACTATGTCGCCTTCGTCTATCGGTTAGGACCCAAGGTTTTCATCCTTGTAAGAGGAGTTCGATTCTCCTAGGCGATACCAAATTAATTTTTGGTATCAATGTATTTAAGATATTGATACTAATAAATATGACGACAATTTGACTACAATTAATAATTAATTGTGCTGAATGTGGTTATTTTGTTTAAAAATTCAGGTGCAAGATGCTTAATGAAGGTATTTGTTTGACTTACTAAAGTTAATCTTGTTGTATTTAGAGGCGAGCTCATTGTAAAAGAAGTTAAAGCAATTAAAGGCTTTAATGATTCTATCACTGCAGTTACTACTACTACATACTTGATTTATGACAATTGAAGAGGTGTCAGTGATTTTTTTATTGGCATTTTGGACGAAATTAAAAGCGTTTTTATTCTAGAATTATTTCATAGTAGAATCAATCAGAAGTATCACATTAATAATTCCTAATAAATTTATACTAAATTTTATGTCAATCGATAGCCTTGATAAGATCATAGCTAAATACAAGACACTAACTAATGAGCAAAAAAAACAGACTAAAAATCATTTGCGAATAGTTTTATATATCGTAAGATAATAAATTAGCGGTGAAAAAATAGACATAAAAATAAAAAAAATTAAAATCTTTAAAAAAGTAAACAACATGTCTATTAAAACATCTGATAAAAAACCATAACCCACAATTTATTCTATCACGCCCTCAATGAAAAAAATAGGGATAAATAGAAAGCTAAGCGCTTTGGCTAATATATTTGCAATGCGGTAATCAAGCCCAAAAGACAGACCAAGTAAAATAGTCAATATCATCGCCAATGATTCTATTGTTAATATACGTGAAAAAAAAGACCCAAATATTGCATTGCCATTATTAGTGAATTCTAACCACAAATAATGAGTGAAAGAAAGTACATGTCATCAGATAAATAGTTGTTTTAATTTTACGCCCCAAAGGCATAATTAATATTAATGTGCTTAATGTTGCTATAAATATTATAAACATCTCTCCAATTTATGAAGTCACTATTCAAAATATTACAATAACCATTAGCATTATTAAACGAAAAAATAGTAACTTCATTTAGCGCTATGTTCCAGCTTCCTAATTATTGAGCACCATTGTAATCAAAACTATCTTTTACATAAATTCCAATCTTTTTAATTTTAATTAAACCCCCTTTTGGCAATATTGGTTCAACTGCGCCATAAGGAATGGCATATATACTAAGCTCGCCCATAGATGAGAATAGCGCGTCTAATTTTGGCATGTTATTTATCTTGTTTTTGTATTAGAAATGCCAATTTTTGTGCAGTGGTCCGATCTCACCTTTTGGATTAATCATCTTAC
Source organism: Candidatus Thiodubiliella sp. (assembly GCA_029237605.1). Lineage (GTDB taxonomy): Bacteria > Pseudomonadota > Gammaproteobacteria > PS1 > Pseudothioglobaceae > Thiodubiliella. The sequence continues at coordinate 368,480 of JAQRGB010000001.1, read as the reverse complement.
GGTGATTGGTTAACAAGTTGTTTTCTTTAAGGCGATTGATTATCTGCTTTTTAGCATTTTCACTAAATAAGTAATATGTTTCCAACAGTTGTTTTAATGCTAACTTAGTAAGGCCATACTGCTCAAGCCATTACTAACTTATGTATTTGTTCTCGCCACTGTTATTGAACTAATGTATGAGGAATTCTGTGGCTTTGTCTCAACTTTGTGCAAGCATCACATTTGGGTATTTTTGTTAGATCACAACTAGTGCCAATACCATAATTAGCTATAAATTTCGCATTGCCCTCTTGTACTTGCGTGCTTGGCTGTAGCGATAGATTAATGGTGCATAGGTTATATCGGCAATAACATCGTCTGAACCAGTGGTAACAGACGATCCACAGGCGGCGCTATTGTCAATACTGGTTAGTGAGTGGGCTTGCCATTGATAAATACAGTTGAGCTACCGCTTGCCTGTGTGCTAGCACGGGTCTCTGGGATTGATGAGCAGGTGTCACTTAGGTGATACCAAATATTAGAAATAGCTCAGTTTTTTTAAACTTGGCTATTTTTTATCTTAAAAAATTGCAAGAACATCTATTCTCAACTAAAATACTATTGTCCCGTTCGTCTAGCTGGCCAAGGACTCCAGAATTTAATTCTGGTAACGGGTGGTTCGAATCCCCCATGGGACGCCATATTTATTAGTAATTTTTATTAAAAGCAGTTAATTAGTGATAATTATCAAAGCTTTATCTTAAAAATTATTAATTATTAATAATTAGTAGTAGTTTTTAATAAAAATTAGGAATATGCTAAAATTTTTCCTAAAATACTAAACAAAACGATTGTATATTAGAGCAAAATAAAAAAAAGCAAGTAATGCAAAATATATGATACCGATGGGCTGCATCTGCTCGTATCTCCTAAGGACGTAAAGTCTATGCATGGCATGAGAAACACCTTGAAATTAAAATCGGTAGACATCATTTAACATCTATAACTGGTGCAAAAAAGAAGCGAGATGACTATTTGCTGATGATAGATAACGATAAAAATCCAAAGCACAAGCTTAGTAATTCAAAATAATTTAAAGATATTGCCTTGTGTTGGCTGTAAACATAAGATCATTTATCAAGTAGAACAATAAAAACGGCACTTATACCGCAACTATTACTAGTACTAAAGCTGAGGGTTTTTATGTTATTGCTAGAATTGATGGAAAACTTGTATTTGAGAAAGCTGTATTGCACTTTATAGCTGGCGATCCATCAGTTGCAACTTCAACTCTAGCCGCGAATCCAACAAGAGTAGTTGCTGATGGCAAGGTAATATCAATTATTACTTTACAACTTAAAGATAAATTTGGTAATAATTTACATACTAGTGGCTCAGATGTTACTATGAGTGCAGCCTCTGGGATAGGTGGGCCTCAAGATGGTTATGTTGATGGCATTTTCAGAGCATTTGTTTTTAACACTAATGCTACAATTGCTGGAGAATATGTAGACAGTACAGTTACAGTTAGCTTTGATACAGGTGATAAGGTATTTCAGTTAAAATTTCAATTATAAGTGAATATCCAATAAACTGTAGTTGCTGGAGATAAAATAAACAATTAGCTTGCGAATAAAAGATGTTCAAGGCAATAATCTAGTTAGTGATAGTTTAAGCGTTGCTATGGTAGTAACAACTAGTGTTACTACGTTAGTTGATGTTGGTGATTGTGCTTACACAGTAGAGATTACTAATACCAAGGATGAGAGTGCTACTATTACTGTTAGTATTGCTGAAAAAGACTTACTTCATAAATCTGTAATAACTTTTTGTTTCTTTCAAAACTAGAGGACATATTCATAGAACTGTTATGCTCTCACTATACGCAAAGAATTTGGTTAGATAAAAACCTCGGGGCAGAGAGAGTATGTGAAGCACATGGCGATAGCACTTGTTTTGGCGATCTATATCAATGGGGTAGGAAAACTGACTGACATCAAAAATGAACTTCAGATTGGACACTCATAAAAACATACAGTATTTAGGATTGTGTTTGCTATGATTTATAATTCAATTTAAGAATTAAACTAAAAAGAGAATCAGAAGAGATCAATGTAAAATATTAAGTCTATTAAGAAAAATATGATTTATATATTTATATTTTATACTATATTCACTTAATTAATGTTATAAGTATTTGGATGTTTATTTGAGTCTATGTAAAATTTAACCATATAATAATTGTTATTATTGGCTTATAATCATCAATAGTAATATTTTGCAGAGTGATATGTTTGAATTAATGAAAATTATTGTAGGAACTATATCTTTTTTGTTTGTTGTGAATATTTTGGCATTGACTGAACAGGAGTTTATTGATAAAGTATTAAGTCGAGATACACATTTTGAAAAAGATAAGATATATGTTGCTATTAAACAAATAGAATTAGATGCCAGCAAGCATAGTTATGTACACTGGAATACTAATTTAACTGCGTCATTATCAAACAGTTATTACGACATAAATAAAGACACAACTTCTACATCTGTTTATGAAAAATATCGCCTTAAAGACACTAAGTCTATTGGATTAACAACCCAAAGAAAGTTCTTGTCCAATCCCTCTAGTTTGACATTGAGTGTTAAGCGCTCAATTCCAAATATTAATATAGAACGTTATAGGCAAGAAAGGCCCTATACTGGCAATAATGCTAAATATAACGTTACTACTTTTGATAATACTTATGCATTTAGTTACAAGTATCCATTATTAAAACATGATAATAATGCAACAAGTTTAAAAAGTTATCGACGTAATATCTTAGATCTAAAGCGAGAAGAGTTGGATTTTCATGATGCACAAGAAGGGTTTTTGGTTGATCGTTTAGAACAATATATTGATTGGAATTTTTACCAAAAAATGCTGATATTTACCTATATTATAGGCAATCATTAAAAATAATTAAAGCTAATAAGGCAAAAGACAAGTCGAAATTAAACACACTCATCTTACGTGCAAATCAGGATGTATTAAGTAATGATAGTAAATTACAATCTTTAAAAAAGCATTGGTTAGCGCATTAAACGACCCAAGCTTATGGCTTCAAAGCCCTGAAATAAATGTCAATAAATACCCACAAATCATGTCTGATTTAACGCAATATTTACGTCATGAAGTACGTTCTTTATTAAAACTTGATATTGATAAGCATTTAATAAAGATTGATTTAGATTATTATAAAAATCAATCTTTATCAAAATTAGATTTTAGTATTGGCGCTAAAAAAAATGATAATAAAGGCAATACAATGACTACAAATTACTCTAATAAGAGTGTTCTTTATACTGCCAGTCTAGATTTCAGTACACCAATTGGTGTTGATGTTAATAATTATAAAAATATCAAAGTGTCACAACTAAATTTAAGAAAACTAAATATAGACTACGACAATAAATTAAAGGATATTCTTTCAGATATAGAGGTGTTAATTATTGAACTACGATTAGTAAAAGAGACACTTAATGCGTATAAAAAGATAATCATTAATGTGGAGAATGAAGCTAATTTAGCACTTGCGGATTATCTAAATCAATCTATTGCAGTTGAGGTACTAATTGATGCCTATAAAGAAAAACGCGATGTTGAATTAGACTATGTTAAAGCATTTACAGATTATCAAGAAAGTTTACTTAAATATAATGATAAACTTGATAGAATACTGTGGTTGGCAAAAACTAAGAAGCAGTAATTGTAGTCTACTCAACTGTGATTGATTGAATTTGAATGGTGTAATTTTTTACCATAATCATTTAAACTTTTTTTTAGGTCGTCCACCAATATTAATTGGAATATTCTTGGTCTCATAAGTACTCTGACCATTTTCAATGGTATAGCCAGAACTCTTGTCTATTTTATTATTCCATATCAATTTATCATTGACAATAGGTAGTTTAAACGTAATGTTAAGTTTATGACCTATTTGTTTATTAATACCATCTCTATTCAAACTCATGGCAGGGTGAACGATAATATCTTTAACTAAACCTTTCAAAGTGTCACTTGTATTCTTATCTAAATTATCACTTATCTCATCACCATATTTAGATACCCAGTCAATCCAATCCTTTCTCGAGTCTAAATCATCAATTTCCTTAATTGAAATCTTCCTATTATCTTCCAAGGACTCTAATTCTTCATTTAGACTTTTGATCATTGATCGGTAAATTCGATCATCTATCTTACTCAACATGTTGTTAACTTCTACCTTTGAGATGGAGTTTATTGTATTTAACACGTTAGATTTTATGAACCTAATCTGATAACATACCAAGTTCATTTACAATTTATTTTGGACTTAATTTATGTCTGTTAACCAGAACGACATGGCTACGATCCGACTTTTTTATTTGGAACGTTTGTGATGACGTATTAAGAGGATTATTCAAACCTCATGAGTACGGTGATATCATCCTACCATTCACTGTTCTAAGACGTCTTGACTGTGTATTAGAACCACATAAAGATACTGTCATTGATCTATATAACGAATACAAGTCACAGGTGGATGACCCAACACCAATCATTCTTGGAAAGGTCAATACAACATTCTTCAACCATTCCCAATATGATTTAACACGTCTCAAGCAAGACCCTTCAAACGTGATGATGAACTTTAATAACTATCTAAGTGGGTATAGTGAAAATGTTGTCGAGCTTATCGAAAACTTCCAATTAGAAAAACCAATTGAGAAGTTAAATAAAAACAATCGTTTATTTCAATTCATTGAGAAATTTAGTGAGATCGACTTACACCCAGATGTTGTATCGAACCATCAAATGGGTCAAATATTTGAAGAGTTGTTAAGAAAATTCTCTGAGATGAGTAATGAAACATCTGGTGAACACTACACACCAAGAGATGTTGTTAAATTACTTGTATCAATGGTATTTTCACAAGACTCTAACGACCTACAAGGCGATGGTAAAGTGAGAAGTATCTTTGACCCTTGTTGTGGAACTGGTGGAATGTTGACTACTGGTCAAGAGTGGGTTCACGAGAATATCAATGATAAAGTTGAGTTTAGATTATTAGGTCAAGAATTAAACCCACAAACATATTCAATTTGTAAATCTGACATGATGATTACTGGTGGAAACCCAGAGAACATTCGTCAAGGTTCATCATTATCTGAGGATGGATTTCAAGGTGACAAATTTGACTACATGTTGACCAACCCACCCTATGGTGTTAGTTGGAAGTCAGAAAAGAGTTTTATTGAAAATGAAAGTGACAATCCTAACGGTAGATTTTCAGTAGGAACACCAAGATCGTCAGACGGTCAGTTATTATTCTTACAACATATGATTTCTAAGATGGAGTCAAAAGGATCTCGTATTGGTATTGTTTTAAATGGTTCACCAATGTTCACTGGTGATAGTGGTTCGGGTGAGAGTGAGATTCGTAAATGGATTATTGAAAGTGACATGTTGGAATGTATCGTTTCGTTACCTGATAGGTTGTTCTTTAATACCGGTATATCAACTTATATTTGGATAGTTACCAATAAAAAATCAGAGGATAGAAAAGGTAGGGTTCAATTAATTAATGGTTCTGAGTTCTATAACAAGTTAAGAAAAAATCTTGGTGATAAGAGTAAAGAAATCAGTCAAGACGGTAGGGATAAAATAATTGAAACGTATAAAAATTTTAAAGAATCTGATATTAGTTATATTTTTGATAACCACAATTTCGGATATACAAAAGTAACCGTTGAACAGCCATTGAAAAAAGACGGAATCGTGGTTACAAACAAACAAGGGGAGATTAAACCAGATACCAAAAAAAGAGATCATGAAAGGATACCTTTGATTGATGATATTGAAGATTACTTTGAAAGAGAAGTAAAACCTCATTTACCAGATTCATGGATGGATGAATCTAAAAACAAAGTTGGTTATGAAATCAACTTTACCAAATATTTTTACAAATACAAATCACTACGACCGATGAGTGAAGTGGTAAAAGATTTGTTAGATCTTGAACAGGAGTCTGAAGACTTGTTGAGAGAGGTATTGAAGTAATGAATGTTTACTCTATATACAAAGATAGTGGTATTGAGTGGATGGGTAACATGCCAAACAATTGGAAACTTACAAAAAATAGATTTGGATTTAAGAAACATAGAAATGGATACAATGAAACCGATGATACCGATGTTTTATCGTTAACAACAACAGGTATTAAAGTTAAAAAGGATTTAAATTTTGGAAAATCATCAGAATCATATATAGGACATCAGTTAGTCGAACAAGGTGATATGGTTTTTACACCTAGAGATTTTGATCAAACACCCATATTGTCAGATGTATCAAAATATAATGGTTGTATTAGTAATTTATATATTGTTGACAAGACAAAAGAAAAAGTTTTAAACCGTTATGTCAATTACTATTGGTATGGTTTAAAGTATTCTGTTGATTATTTTAAGAATTTCTCACATGGAATGAGATATTCATTTAACAGATTTCAATTTGATGAAATTCCCTTATTAATTCCACCACTCCAAGAACAACAACAAATCTCAGATTATCTTGATCACAAAACCTCCAAGATTGACGCACTAATTGAGAAAACTCAACAAAAAATTGAGTTATTAAAAGAACAACGAACATCACTCATTAATACTACTGTAACTAAAGGATTAAACCCTAATGTTGAAATGAAAGATAGTGGCGTTGAGTGGATTGGTGAGATACCGAGTGGGTGGGACTTAGTTAGATTAAAGTATTTGTTCTCACTTGAAGGAGGAAAAGATCCTAAAAGGATACAAGACGATGATGGTGAGTTCCCTATTTTGGGTACAGGTGGTGAAATAAGTAGAGGTTCTGATTTTTTATATAACAAACCAACTTTATTATTGGGTAGAAAAGGAACTATTGACAAACCATTTCTATTTGATAAACCTTTCTGGGTGTCGGACGTAATGTATTACACGATACAGAAATCAGATATCACACCAAAGTATCTGCATTTATTGTTTACATTAACACCCTTCGATTACTATCGTTATGGTTCTACACAACCAAGTATGAGTAGATTAGATTATGAAAGTATGTTTTTCCCAATACCTAAAAAAGACGAAAGACAACAAATAGTTGATTATCTAGACTTCGAGGCCTCAAAAATTGATAAACTCGTTGATATTGAATCTAAACGTATTGATTTGTTAAAAGAATATCGTCAATCATTAATTTCTGAAGTAGTGACTGGTAAGGTTGATATTCGATCCGAGGTGTTAGTATGAATTACACAGAATTAAATTTCGAAGAACATATTGAAGTTCAGTTATTGGATAGTGGGTACATACAGTCTTTACCTGAAAATAAAGAATATGATAAATCTCTGTGTTTAATCCCTTCACAACTCATAGAGTTTATACAAGAAACCCAACCAAAGAAATACAAAAAACTCACCGAACAATACGGTGATGATACTAATAACAAACTCACTAAAAGAATCTCAGAACAAATTGAATCTAAAGGAGTTATTGAGGTTCTTCGTAAAGGTGTAAAGGATAGAGGGAATACCTTTAAATTAGTGTATTTCAAACCCAAATCTGGACTTAATCAAGAACACCAAGATCTATACAAAAAGAACCGTTTTATAGAGTTAAGACAACTTAAATATTCAAAAAAGAACGAAAACTCTATTGATATGGGTATTTTCATTAATGGTATTCCAGTAATGATGTTGGAGTTAAAGAACTCATTAACTGGTCAAGATCATACACACGGTATTAAACAATGGAAATTTGACAGAGACCCTAAAGAACCATTATTTAAATTTAAACGTAATATGGTGTATTTCTCGGTAGGTAATGAGAAAGTATTCATGTCAACTCGTTTAAGTGGATCAAAGACAAGATTCTTACCGTTTAATAAAGGAATTGATAACCCCGTTAATCCTAAAGGTCATATGACTCATTATCTTTGGGATGAGTTATTACAAAAAGACTCTGTATTAGATTTGATTGAAAACTTTGTTCACATTAGAAAAGATGTTGAGAAGGTTTACGATCCAAAACAACAAAGACTTGTTGAGAAGAAATCAGAAACTTTGATATTCCCTAGATATCACCAGTTAAACGTTATTGGAAAGATCAAACAAGACATATTAGACAAAGGAACTGGGGTTAATTACTTAATACAACACACAACAGGGTCAGGTAAATCACTCTCTATTGGTTGGTTGTCTCATATGTTGTCTTCTTTGTATCAAAAACCCACTGACACTAATCGTATATTTGACACAATCATTGTTGTTACGGATAGAAGAGTGTTGGACAAACAAATCAGAGGTACGATACTTCAACTTGAACAAACCAAAGGTGTTGTAAATCCAGTAGAAGGAACGTCACAACAGTTAAGAGAGTTTTTAGAATCGGGTAAATCAATCATTATCACAACGATTCAGAAGTTCCCTGTTATATCTGAGACCATCTCAAAACTCGGTGATAGAAAATTCGGTGTTATTATTGATGAGGTTCACTCATCACAAAGTGGTGAAACATCTAAGCATCTTAGAAAATCATTATCTAAAACCAACCTTGATGACTACCAAGAAGGTGAAGGTGAAGAGGACCTAACTCAAGTCGATAAGATGATATTGGATGAGATTAACTCAAGAGGTAAACAACCCCACATCTCATACTTTGGTTTCTCTGGAACACCTAAGAATAAGACTTTAGAGTTATTCGGAACACCATCAGAAGATGGTTTTAAACCATTTGATTTATATTCAATGAAACAAAGTATCTCAGAAGGTTTTACTTTGGATGTTTTACAAAACTACACAACCTACAAAAGATACTTCAAGCTCAATAAGAAGGTTAAAGAAGATAAAGAGTTACCCGAGAGTAAAGTTAAATCAATGTTAGTGAATTGGGTAGATTTACATTCATATACAATCACTGAAAAAATCAGAATTATATTAGATCATTTTGTTAATCATACGTCTAATAAACTAGAAGGTAAGAGTCGTGGAATGTTGGTTACTAAATCACGTCTTCATTGTGTTAAGTACAAATTAGAGTTTGATAAACAAATGAAAGAAATGGATTTACCGTATCGGTCATTAGTGGGATTCTCCGGAACGGTACATGATCAAGACACCCACGAAGATTACACAGAATCCTCAATGAACGGTGTACCTGACACACAAACTGAGGAGAGTTTAAAAGAACCGCAATTTAGAATTCTTATTGTTAATAATAAATTCCAAACAGGGTTTGATGAACCAATGTTACATACGATGTACGTTGATAAGAAGTTTGGGGGATTACAGTGTGTTCAAACCCTGTCAAGGTTGAATAGAACAATGAGAGGTAAAACAGATACTTTTGTTTTAGACTTTGTTAATGACCCACAAGATGTACAAGAGTCATTCCAACCCTTCTATGAAGAGACAATTCTAGAAGAAGAAACTGATCCAAATCGACTATATTCAATTAAAGATGATATTGATAATTTCAATTTATTTAATGATGAAGATATAGAGAGATATGTTGATACGTTCTATATAGATGAAATATCAACTGAAAAACTACAGGGGATACTTGATTCAGTAGTTGTTAACTGGAAATCATTAGAAGAAGACGAACAAGAGGAGTTCAGAGGCCATATTTACAGTTTTATAAGACTTTATGGTTACATCTCACAAGTTGTCACCTTTAAGGATATTGACCTTGAGAAACTGTTTATTTTTGTTCGAGGGTTGAGTAAAAAATTACCAAGAAGACCTGGTGATAAATTATCCGATATACTTTCATCAATAGATCTTGAATACTTCAAGATTGAAAAGAAATTCACATCAACGATTGAATTAGATGAAGGTGATTATATTATTGATGGAATTAACCCTGAAGGATCTAGTGGTATAGACGAAGAGCCAACGGATTTCTTATCTCATATCATCGAAGTATTAAATGATTCATTTGATGGTGAATTCTCAGACGAAGATAAAGTTAAATTTGAAAAAATCAAACGTCAAGTACATGAAAACAAAGAATTAAGACAAGTCATGACTGGTGATAATTCCGATTCTAATAAACGTGATAAATTTGACAGGACTTTCCAATTATTGGTAACAAGTTTAGTCGAAGACAACTTAGATTTTTATAAGAAACTAAGTGAAGATAAACGAAATAGATTCATTAAAGATAGACTATATGATGATTACACCAAGTCGTTAGAAGTTCGGTAATTAACCGATATAAATAAAAACCAACACATTAAATGAGAACCACAAGGTTCTCATTTTTTTTGTACATGTAAAAATCTCTATGTAATACCACCAAAAAACCAAACCATTCTAAAGTAGAAAATTCTATAATAAAAAACAAGGAGTTTTCACATGAAAAAATCAAGATACAACAGAGTCACAAATCATTAATATTCTCAAACAAAATCAATCAGGCATATCTGCAACTGAACTGTGTCGTGAATACGCAATGAACCAAGCCACATTTTATAAGTGGCGTTCTAAATATGGTGGTGCAGATGTTTTCATGGTTAAGCGCCTAAAGGAACTGGAATCAGAAAATACTCAGTTCAAGCGTATGTATATTGAGAGTGAGTTAAAACTGCAAATTGCAAAGGATGCTTTAGCAAAAAAGTTTTAAAGCCCATCTACAAGGCGTGAGATGGCTTTAGACATTAATCAACAAAATAAGATCACAAGCATTAAACTTGTCTGAGAGGTTTGCAGTATCAGTAAAAGTACCTATTACTACAAACCAAGACTCAGTAATGAAAATGCCATGATTGCCGATTATCTGCTGCGTTTAACTCAAACGCACAAGCGTTTGGGGTTTTAAGTTGTGCTATTTATATATGCGTAATGTCAAAGGTTACAAATTTAATCATAAGCGTGTTTATCGTATTTATAGAGAGTTGGAGCTTAATTTAAGAATCAAACCCAGAAGAAGGATCAAACGAGACAAGCATGAGGCACTGAGTGTGCCAAGCAAAATCAATCAAACTTGGTCAATGGATTTTATGAGCGATTCACTCACTGATGATAGAAGTATCAGAGCCTTTAATGTGGTGGATGATTACAACCTAGAAGGGCCTTAATATTGATGTGGATTTATCTATGCCAGCAAGACGAGTTATTCAATCATTAGAACGCCTAGTTGAGTGGCGTGGTAAGCCAAATTCAATAAGATGTGATAATGGTCCTAAATATATAAGCCAACAACTCAGAGATTTGGCGCAAACAAGTGCTATTGAACTTAAATATATCCAACCAGGCAAGCCAACTCAAAACGCCTATATTGAGAGATTTAATCGAACAGTAAGACAGGAGTGTTTGGACTTACATTTATTTGATTCAGTTGAACAAGCACAAAATCTGACCACGCAGTGGCTATGGGTTTGTAATAATGAACGACCGCATTTTGCACTAGGTGGAATACCACCAAGAGCAAAGGTGGCGTAATAAAATGACTGTAAACAGTCAAACCTCTACTTTAGAGTTGTATGGAAAATGGGGGTATTACAAAAAGCCTCAAGATGACTGGTAAAGACTATTTTTTAAATGGAAATGTTGCACTTATGGGTTGAATTAACCTATTATTATTATTGTTATTATGTGATAAGCACCTTGTATAATTTTTTTTAACTAAATAAGCAGGTACATTATGTCTGAATATCAATTAACAATTAACCTAAATGCAGAAACTTTACAATATTTAAATGATAAAAAACTAGAACTATATTTATTTAAAGGGGCATCAGCTATAGCTGGAACTAAATCATGTCTTTGGATAAAGATAACTAAGTTTGTTAATCAATTAACAATTAGTTGGGATGAAAAATATGATGGATTTTTTTATCAGGGGGATACTAGAGCTGGTGCTCATATTGATATGACAGATAAAGATGCCTTAACAGAAGGAGAAAAATATATTTTACACCCAGATGGGACTACTTCTAAAAGAGAAGGGCCGGCTGGTTTTTTTTATTTTGGGACTGATAAATATATTACAGAAGGCTGGTCAGGTGGCCTCGCTCTTAAAGGAACAAAAAATATAACGCCTATTGTTTCAACATACATGCCACCAGATACAGCTGAGTTTATGAAGATAAATAAAAAAATACTAGGATACCTAGCATCAAAAATAGATGTTGGTGACGTTGTGATAGCGTCAACAAATCAAACATTTGTGATTGATTATAATACATCGTCACTAGAATGTTCCTTGAGTTTTGATAAATATCAAGGATGGACTAAAGATGAACAACATGATCCGCGTGTCACATTAATTGATAATGGCACTGATATTGCCAAACAAATAATTAACGAAGGTTGAATTTATATGATAAGCAGTAGCTGAAAATGAGTTTTTAATATTTCTTAAAAACTATGCACTAATAAAATAAAGACGAATTAAAATTATGAATAGACCAATGACAAACGAAGAAAAGATACGATTTCGTAGATATTTCCCTAAGCTAGATACAAATCGGTCGATAGTAACAGACAACGTAACTGAAGTTTACAACTGTATAGCATGGACGGTTAAAATTACATCAAGCTGGATATGGCCTGGCGATAATATCATGGATTTTGATGCCTTCTATAATCGACGTGGATTTGTTCGTTCGCCAGAAGAGTATGCTTGCTCTATCGCAGCTTGGGGGAGAAATTCATCTCAAATGACTCACGGGTCTGTATTAGCTGATCCAGAAACAGCTAAACTTAAATGGGAGTCTAAATGTGGGAGTGATCTGCGAATTTTGCATAAACGTGATGAACTTGAGTGCGAAGAGTATGGTGAAATTCTTTTTTTTATAGACTCAACACTACTTTGGCAGATGACAAGTTTGCGTCTATTATTTCCAAAATAAATGATACGACACAAGGAGACTTTATGAAACTTGAAAATGAAATAGAGGAGCAATTACGAGTAGAAATAAAGTCTGTCCCAGAAAAGACAAGAGTGTCATTCGATAAAATTTTCTGTGAATGGCAAAAAACTTGGGGTGCTGAAGAATTTAAGTATATTTCAAACCCATCATTTGTCCGACTTACGAAGCCTTATCAGAATCTTGTCGCAATGGGTGATCAAATTTTACCTTTAATTATTGAAAAACTTCTCAATCCCAATAATTTCTTTGCGCTGCAACTCTACGATTCGCTGCAGTCAAATAAAAAATTGATTGTTTGTTTAGATCCAGCAGCAGACGAAATTCTTGAAGGTGAGCAAGGACGTGCACGCCGCACAGTGCTTGCGTGGTTAAAAAGTAAAAAAAGACTATAAAACCAACAATCTATCATTGTGGTATTTAAAATAAGTTTTGGGTATTATGCATAATTTAAGGAGATTAAAATTAACTTAACTCCAAAAGGTGCGCTAGCTGTCCAATATGGTCACCAGGAAAAATTACAATTAGCAACCAGACTTATTCAAGGAGAGGTCGATATAAATCGCTATGTTAAAGGTGTTTGTTACGATGTTGCCGCGTTTATTAAATATCTTTTAGGGAGCGATCACCTGCCTTATGGAGGAGGAATAACAACTGCACAACTTATTACTATTACAGCGCAAGGATGGATTCCCAATTTAAACTCGTATACACATTGGCAATATAGGGATCTTATTCCGTCAGGCAGTATTATTACATTTAGAAGATTGGTATATGACCAAGTTTTTCATGCCGCTATATCAATAGGTATGACTTCAATACGCGCTGTGAACGGAGGCCCACTAGGAGCCGGGTGGATGGTGCCGGCCAACTTAAACACTGTGTTAAAATTGAGTCCCAAACGTCCTGCTCACCGTCAAGATATATTTTTGTATGATAATACAAATATTGTAGTTCAGATTCAAAGGAATCTGGCTAGTACATAACCCCAAAACCTTTTGCAATACCCCTATTTTCCGTACAGGGCGAATTCAACTAAGTGCAACTGCAATACCACCAAAAAACCAAACCATTCTAAAGTAGAAAATTCTATAATAAAAAACAAGGAGTTTTCACATGAAAAAATCAAGATACAACAGAGTCACAAATCATTAATATTCTCAAACAAAATCAATCAGGCATATCTGCAACTGAACTGTGTCGTGAATACGCAATGAACCAAGCCACATTTTATAAGTGGCGTTCTAAATATGGTGGTGCAGATGTTTTCATGGTTAAGCGCCTAAAGGAACTGGAATCAGAAAATACTCAGTTCAAGCGTATGTATATTGAGAGTGAGTTAAAACTGCAAATTGCAAAGGATGCTTTAGCAAAAAAGTTTTAAAGCCTATCTACAAGGCGTGAGATGGCTTTAGACATTAATCAACAAAATAAGATCACAAGCATTAAACTTGTCTGAGAGGTTTGCAGTATCAGTAAAAGTACCTATTACTACAAACCAAGACTCAGTAATGAAAATGCCATGATTGCCGATTATCTGCTGCGTTTAACTCAAACGCACAAGCGTTTGGGGTTTTAAGTTGTGCTATTTATATATGCGTAATGTCAAAGGTTACAAATTTAATCATAAGCGTGTTTATCGTATTTATAGAGAGTTGGAGCTTAATTTAAGAATCAAACCCAGAAGAAGGATCAAACGAGACAAGCATGAGGCACTGAGTGTGCCAAGCAAAATCAATCAAACTTGGTCAATGGATTTTATGAGCGATTCACTCACTGATGATAGAAGTATCAGAGCCTTTAATGTGGTGGATGATTACAACCTAGAAGGGCCTTAATATTGATGTGGATTTATCTATGCCAGCAAGACGAGTTATTCAATCATTAGAACGCCTAGTTGAGTGGCGTGGTAAACCAAATTCAATAAGATGTGATAATGGTCCTAAATATATAAGCCAACAACTAAGAGATTGGTCGCAAACAAGTGCTATTGAACTTAAATATATCCAACCAGGCAAGCCAACTCAAAACGCCTATATTGAGAGATTTAATCGAACAGTAAGACAGGAGTGTTTGGACTTACATTTATTTGATTCAGTTGAACAAGCACAAAATCTGACCACGCAGTGGCTATGGGTTTGTAATAATGAACGACCGCATTTTGCACTAGGTGGAATACTACCAAGAGCAAAGGTGGCGTAATAAAATGACTGTAAACAGTCAAATCTCTACTTTAGAGTTGTATGGAAAATGGGGGCATTACACCATCTCTTGTCTTTTAGAATATTCTTGATGATAGGATAAATCGTTAGATTGTATTTCAATTGAAAATATCAAGAAAGGTGTTGTAGTCTCGAATACTACACCATTCAAATCTATTCCACTGTGACAGATTTGGCCAAATTACGTGGTTGATCAACATTGGTACCTTTAATTAACGCTACATGATAACTTAATAATTGTAATGGAATGGTAAAGATAATTGGCGCAGTGATGCGCCCTAAATTATTAGTAATTGAAAGAATATTCATGTCTTGCATTGGAGTTACTTTTGAAGATTCTTCTTCAAAAACTATCATTTGTGAGCCACGAGATTTGACTTCCTGCAAGTTTGATTTAAGTTTGTCTAATAATTCATCGTTCGGTGCTACGGCAATCACTGGCGTATTCTTGTCAATCAATGCAATTGGTCCGTGCTTTAACTCACCTGCAGGGTAGGCTTCAGCATGAATATAGCTCAGTTCTTTGAGTTTGAGCGCACCTTCCATAGCAATAGCGTGCATTGAGCCCCTGCCTATGAATAATGCATTGAACTTATCTTTAAAAGTGTTAGCAAGTTCGATAATTTGATCTTCTTGTTCTAATGCTTTTGCAACTAAACTAGGCAGATGATTTAATCCATTAACAATCACTTTTTCTTGTGTCTGCGATATTTGTTGTTGACATTTACCAAGGGTGACTGATAATAGCGCCAATGACACTAGTTGCGTGGTGAATGCTTTGGTACTTGCTACACTAATTTCAGGGCCTGCATGAGTCAAAAAAATGAGTTCTGATTCGCGTATTAAACTTGATTCAGAGTTGTTGCAAATTGTTAATGAATGGATATTTTTATTGATTTTTTTAACTACTCTGAGTGCCTCTAAAGTGTCAGCTGTTTCGCCACTTTGAGAAATGGTAATAAACAAAGTATTGTCTAAAACGATAGGATTACGATAACGGTATTCGCTAGAAACTTCAATATGAGTGGGTATTTTAGCGATATCTTCTATCCAGTATTTAGCTACCAAACCTGCGTTATAACTAGTACCACAAGCAATAATTTGTACGTGTTTAATTTTTTTAAATATTATTTCTGCCTTATGTCCGAATGCTAGTGTCAGCACTTTATCTTTAGTGATACGAGATTCTAACGTGTCACTGATTGCTTGTGGTTGTTCAAAAATTTCTTTTTGCATATAGTGCGCATAATTACCTTTTGAGGTTTGCCAATTTTTTAGTTTTGAAATTTTTATTTCTCTTTCAACCTTTATATTATTTTTGTCAAAGATAATTACAGAGTCTTTTGTAATATCGGCAACATCACCTTCTTCTAAGAAAATAAATTGTTTGGTTATGCTAATTAACGCTACTTGGTCTGAGGCAATAAAGTTACCATTATCGCCTAGGCCAATTATCAATGGTGAGCCACTTCTGGCAATAACAATATGCCCTGGATTTTGCGGTGAAATTACACCAAGGCTATAGGCTCCTTGAAAAGTAGTAATTGCGCTTTGCACTGCCTTTAATAAAGTGCCATATTTTTTTAATGCTTGATGAATTGCATGTCCAATAACTTCTGTATCTGTATCTGATGTAAAAATATAGTTTTGCGCCTGTTGTTGAGCCTTGAGTTCTAAGAAATTTTCAATAATTCCATTATGCACTACACCAATACTATCGTTACAAATATGAGGGTGTGCATTTTTTGTAGAAGGCTTACCATGCGTCGCCCATCGAGTATGCGCAATACCAATTGTGCCATTAATTATTTCTGAGTTTATATTATTTTCAAGATTAACAACTTTGCCTATTGCTCTTACGCGTTGCAGTACATTGTCGTTCGTTAGTACAACTAAGCCAGCAGAATCATAACCACGATATTCTAAGTATTTCAGACCATCTATTAAGATTGGTGTAATATTGTTTTGGTAAATTCCGCCAATAATTCCGCACATATAAATAATAATTAAGATTAATATTTAAAATTATAGTCAATATAATAATGTTTATGACAATTGATTTACATAATCATTCTTATTATTCTGATGGCGTTTTGTCGCCTAAAGAATTGGTATGTTTGGCAAAAAAATCGGAGTGTAATGTGTTTGCACTTACCGATCACGATACAATAGATGGACTAAATGAAGCACAACAAGAGGCGAATAACCAAAATATTAGGTTGGTACATGGTGTTGAAATATCAGCTATGTGGAGCAATATGACCATTCATATTGTTGGGCTTAATATTGATAAAGATAACTCTATTTTGCGTTCTGGATTAAAACAACATCAAGATTTCCGTAAAATTAGAGCTTCAATGATGGCGCGTGGCTTAGGTGGCGCAGGCGTGATAAATGCAATGGAAAAAACTAAAGCGCTTGCTAAAACTGACATGATAACGCGCACACATTTTGCACAAATGCTAATTCAAGAAGGCATATGCAAAGATATAAAAAGTGTTTTTAGGCGTTTTCTAACAGGCAAAAAACCTGGTGGTGTTGGCGGGAAATGGGCGCAGTTTGATGAAGTGATTGAATGGATTCATGTAGCTGGTGGAGTAGCAGTATTGGCACACCCATTGCGCTACCGTATTACACAAACTAAAGTTATGCGCATGCTGTCTAATCTATCTAATGCTGGGCTTAATGGTGTGGAAGTTGTGACCGCCTATAGCACGAATGAAGAAATTATCTTAATGTCTAAATTGGCAGATAAATATGATTTGTTATATTCTTGTGGTTCAGATTACCATGGTTGGAATAATCAGAGAATTAAAATCGCTAATTTAAAGGATTTTCCTAATTCTGATAGAGCATTATGGAGAGATTGGTAATGGCAAAATTATTAGAAATTCATCCACATAATCCACAAAATCGCTTAGTCAAGCAAGTGGTGGACGAATTGAATATGGGAGGTGTGATTGTCTATCCGACCGATTCTGGTTATGCGTTAGGTACAGCAATAGGCAACAAAGACGGCTTAGAGAGAATTAGGCGTATTCGTAATTTATCTAAGAGACATGATTTCACTTTAATGATGCGTGACTTATCTCATATTGCTACATATGCCAAATTGGATAATAATGCATTTCGTTTATTGAAAAAAATTCTACCAGGCGCCTATACCTTTATTTTAGAAGGCACGCGCGATGTGCCAAAACGCTTATTACATCCTAAGAAAAAAACTATTGGATTGAGAATCTCGGCACATGTTGTAGTGCAATCTATTCTTGATATGCTTGATAAGCCATTAATGAGCGTTTCTTTAATTCTTGAAGGATATGAATTTTATGATATTTACGATGTGTGCGAAGTGTTGGAAAAGAAAGTGGATGTAATTATTGACGATGGCTGTTACCAGAGTAAACCAACCACTGTGATTGATTTATCCTCAGGTGACATTAAAATTATCCGGCAAGGCACAGGAAATGTCAATATATAGCCCAAGATAAATATAGAAAAAAATCTGTAAGTTTTAAAATAGTTAGTTGCAGGATAAATATTACAGTTGTTAGTTATTTTACCAACCAAATATTTAACGCAGAAAATGATGGATTTATAGCTCATCATGCTGGACTTAGTTAATTTATTGTTATCTGTATTTTTTGAGATATGAATAATTATTTTTATAAAAAAAACAACTTGAGAATAAAAAAAAGTTGTCATTGTTATAATTTTTCTTATTTACTTACTTATCTTGTATTATATAATTAAATGCTTTTATTAGATGTTCTTAAAGCGTATGAAAACCGCACAAATTAGACAAAAATTCTTAGATTTTTATGCATCAAAGGGACATGTCATTGAACCAAGTACTTCACTCGTTCCTCATAATGACAAAACTTTATTATTTGTTAATGCCGGCATGGTGCCGTTTAAAGATGTATTTAGTGATGTGGAAAAACGCCCATACAAGCGCGTTGCATCTTGCCAACGATGTGTGCGTGCTGGTGGTAAGCATAATGATTTAGAGAATGTTGGTTATACTGCACGCCACCATACTTTTTTTGAAATGTTAGGTAATTTTTCATTTGGTGATTATTTCAAACGTGAGGCAATTGAGTATGCTTGGGAATTCTTAACCGTTGAAATAGGACTGCCGAAAGAAAAACTTTGGGTTAGTGTGTTTGAAGAAGACTATGAAGCAGAAGATATCTGGATAAATGAAATAGGTTTTCCAAAAAACCGTATTTCTCGTTGCGGAGCAAAGGATAATTTTTGGCAAATGGGGAATACTGGCCCTTGTGGTCCATCAAGTGAGATTTTTTATGATCATGGTGAAAATATTGCCGGAGGGCCACCAGGACATGCTGATGAAGATGGCGATAGATATATTGAAATTTGGAATTTGGTATTTACTCAATATAATAAGCAAGAAGATGGTTACCTTAAGCCACTCGATGCACCTTGTGTGGATACTGGTATGGGGCTTGAGCGCTTGGCTGCAGTATTACAACACAAGAATAGTAATTATGACACAGATGGCTTTAAAACTTTAATTAAATCTGTTGTTGGGTTAACAAAAAAAAACAGTGGCATTAAGCAAGATAATTCGTCGGTGTGTGTGATAGCCGACCATATTCGTTCAACTGCATTTATGATTACAGATGGAGTGATTCCATCAAATGAAGGGCGTGGTTATGTATTACGTCGTATTATTCGTCGCGCCATTCGTCATGGATATAAAATTGGCATTAATAAAGTATTTTTCTATCGCTTAGCGCCAATTTTAGCGCTAGAGCTAAAAAGTATTTATCCAGAATTAAAAAAAGCCTTAGCAAATGTTGAAAAAATACTTAAGCGCGAAGAAAAACGTTTTGCGCAGACACTAGGTCAAGGCATGAGTATTTTGACAAATGCGATTGCTGACCTCAAGGGTAATGAAATTAGCGGAGAAACTGTATTTAAACTTTATGATACCTATGGTTTTCCAGCAGATTTAACCGCTGATGTAGCGCGAGAACATAATTTAATTATTGATATGGCTAGTTTTGAAGTTGAAATGACTAAACAAAGAGTGCGAGCTCGCCAAGCTGGTGGTTTTAGGATATCACATCAAGGTATTGATATTAATGAAACAACTGAGTTTTTAGGCTATGAGCAATTAGAAAATACTTCTATTGTGCGAGCTATTATTCAAAAAGGTAAGTTGCTTGATAGCATCAACGCAGGAGAGAATGCGATTGTAGTATTGGAAAGTTCAAGTTTTTACGCTGAGTCTGGAGGCCAAATTGGCGATTGTGGCACTCTCTCAAATGATGTAGCTATGTTTGTAGTTAACAATACGCAAAAACAAAAATCAGGTGCGTTCGAGCATCATGGTATTTTAAATAATGGCGTATTAAAAGTAGGTGATATAGTGGAAGCTAATGTTGATAAAAAATCTCGTAAGTGCATTGCTAGAAATCATTCAGCCACGCATTTACTGCACGCTGCACTTCGCTGTGTATTAGGTGAAACAGTAACACAAAAAGGCTCATTAGTTAACAGTGAAAAACTGCGTTTTGATTTTTCTTATGATGAAATAGTTACCAAATCTGATCTAGATAAAATAGAAGGCATGGTTAATCGTAAAATTTTGAGCAACACTAAAGTGCATACTGATGTAAGCGATATCGATAGTGCAAAGAAAAAAGGTGCGATGGCTTTATTTGGTGAAAAATACGGTAATATTGTGCGTGTTTTAATTATGGGTAAAGACGATTTTTCAGTTGAACTTTGTGGCGGCACTCATGTCAATAAATTAGGTGATATTGGACTTTTTAGAATTATCTCAGAAGGTAGTGTTTCTGCTGGAGTTCATCGCATTGAAGCAATCACAGGCTATACTGCTTATAAGTTTGATAATAAAATACAATATAGCTTGAGTCAAATTATGCAAATGACTAAGTCAGGTAATGGACAAGTTGTAGAAAAAATAGCGCAACTAATAAAACAACAAAAAGAATTAGAAAAACAAATTTTTTCAATGCAAAAACAACTTGCTAGCAATCAAGGCGATGATTTAGTTAACCAGGTGCAAGATGTGAATGGCGTATCTATGCTTGCTAGTGTTGTAGATGGTGTAAGAGGTAAAGATTTACGCGATATTGTTGACAAACTTAAAGATAAATTAGGTTCGGCGGTTATTATCTTAGCAGCTGTTAATGGCGATAAAGTATCTTTGGTTGCCGGTGTTACCAAGGATTTGACTGATAAACACCAGGCAGGAAAAATTCTCAATCATGTTGCCGTACAAATTGGTGGGAAAGGTGGTGGTAGGTCAGATATGGCCCAGGGTGGTGGCGTAAATTCTAGTAACTTAGAGTTTGCGCTCACATCAGTTAAAGATATTCTTTAAAATAAAAAGTTAGTTGAGTTTTAAAATGTAATGGCCCAATTAAATATCAAAATAATCTTATAATATAAAATGTTAATAGTAGCATTTTAGGATGAAAATTGGGCTTATCTCATTAGTCAGTTTTGAATTTGAATAAAAAGAATCTAATGTTACAAGATCTGCATATTTTATTCAAGTATAAATTGCTACAAAAACCAGTGATGATGACTTTCTTGAGGCGTTAACAAACTTGACAAAATCATAAAATAAGTTTAAATTATTAATCATAACTTATTTCTTGAGGAAGATATTGTGATTAAGTTGAGTGTATTCAAGGCAGCAAAAATGTTAGGTATTAGTCGTTCTGATATTCAGAATCAAATCAATAATGGCAAACTACAAACACATGAAGGCTATGTGACAATAGACAGTTTAAGATTGGCATATCCTAGCGCTAATTTGAGTTCTGATCAGGACCAGCGCATCAAAAAAATGCAACAGATTAAAGATGACGCCATTCATAGAATAAAGATTGATACTGCTATTCATAGCGTAAATAATAAAGTTTATGCAGGTATTATCACCAATCTAAAATCTAAACTTCATAAAGAAGAAATCAAAAATCAACATTATGAGACGGTATTTATTGAACTTACTAAGCATTTAAATATTTTTGAGAAGCAGTGTTACTCCCAAGACAAGAGGGCGCTACATAATTTACAGAAATGGGTTGTAAGCCAATCTAAATTAGTAACTTAAGTGATTTGTGTCTCTTGTTATATTCTAGCGCTACATTGTTTCACTTGATTGACCACTAAGCATTGTTTCTTTTAGCGTGTAAAAACTACCATAAATTTTTATAATATGTTTATTGGTGTAGTTATCATGCGCAATGAGTTTAGCTATATTTTTCGTTTAACGGCAAAAAGTTACTCGTTATTTTCTTAATTTTTGTTGTGTTATTATTGATATCCTTATATTTTGATATTATAAGACTATCTTTGTGTTTAGGTTTTTAGATAGGTATTGTATGTGTATATTCTTGAACACAGTTATATTGTTCAAACTTATAAATTTTCTCTAATAATATTTATAATAGCTTTTTTATTAATTTTATGCTTCTTATTTTTGTATATATTTTCCTCTAATTTATATAAAAATTCACTTAGTTTAACTGAATTAAGTGGCAACAATAAATCAAATAAAGCCTTGTCATTCCTAGTAACTTTGATTTGTTTTACTAAATCTTTGTTGATGTGATTTTTATTTATACTTTTAAATAAATAAAATATAAAGCTAATTACAATGCCAATAATAATGCCTAATAGCAGATAATAATATTCAAATCTGTTGTTAACTGAATTATTTTTATTAAAGTTGTTATTTTTAGTATTATTTGTTATTTTGTTAGCAGCTTTAATCTTAATATCTTTAGTAGCAATAGTTTTTTTACTTTGTGTAATTTTGTCAAAATAAGAAAAGGCAAAGCCAGGAATAGTAAAATCATCTTGTGCAATAATGGCAAATCTTTGGCTCCAAATATTATTTTTAATGATTGAATCGTCTTTATAAATAGTTGCACCAGGAATATTAATATTAAAGTCTTCAATGTCCTCAAAATTACCTTTGCCAGTAATTTCTAATACTAAATTAAGTGACTCACCCTGTTTGAAATTAACTTTATCTATTAAGGTCTTAATTTTAAAATTCCCATAGATAGTCAAATCACCAGGTAATGGTTTAACGTTTAACGTAACTGAATTGGAATATATTTTTTTTATAAGTTTGCTCTGATTGAGGTTAAAAATATTAGAAAGATTGCCTGTTTTAGACCTGATGTCAGCACTTGCAGAGGCAATTTTTATTTTCCCTATTTTTTGTGCACTTACTTGATAGCGTAAGATAAAAGTCTCAAAAAAATTATCATTACTTTTAATAAATTTACCATTGGTTTTTAAAGACAAGCCTTTTATGTTTAACTGATTAATATTAATATTACCATTAACCTTACTTGTTTTTTTATGTTTTAAAATCAAATCAAGTTTAATTTTATCCCCTATAAAAAATTCATTTTTACTCACCTTCATACTTAAAACAAAATCATCACCAGCTTTACTTTTAGAGGGCTTTAATAAAGTTATTTTAATAGGCTTGGTTTTTTCATTTTTACCATTAACTAATAAATTAAATGCAGGAATTAATAAACTTTTTTCTGGCCGAAAGGTGTAAGATTTTGATGCTATGTGAGTCCCTTGGTTACCGTTGGCACTGCTTATAGACCGTGAATATGTTTTTCCCAAGATAGGATATTTCCCAATTGAGTTAATTTTAGGAAATTTAATTTTTTTTCCACTTGTTTTGATACTAAAAGTAACTATTTCACCAGGATATATGCTGGTTTTATCAACACTACTTATGCTAACAGCAAGTACTGGTGAAGCTATAAGCACAAGTAAACTACCAAGAATTTTTTTCATTATCATTATATTGCTCTTGATTAAGCGGTAACATCAGTGTTTTAACGCCTTTTTTTAAAGATTTCTCCCATCTTCTTTGTTCTAATTTTTGAATCTTATTAAGTTGTTTTTGCACTTCTTTTTTTGCATTATTTTTTTCATGTTTATTGTTTGTTGATTTTTTATCTTTGTTATCTTTGTTATCTTTGTTATCTTTGTTATCTTTGTTATCTTT
>JAQRGB010000001.1:338679-344207 GCA_029237605.1 Candidatus Thiodubiliella sp. | reverse complement strand
CTTTGTTATCTTTGTTATCTTTGTTATCTTTGTTATCTTTGTTATCTTTGTTATCTTTGTTATCTTTGTTATCTTTTTTTTGTTTTTTTAATAATGCTAAATTAAACTCTGCGTCTACATCTTTTTTTAGTTTTAATGCATCTTTATAATTATCAATAGCTTTATTTATTTTTCCTAATTTTGCTTGTGTATTAGCAATATTATACAAACGCTCAAACATCAAACTTGGCTCTTTGAGTGCTTGATATTCAACAAGAGATTTTTTATATAAACCTTGCTTATACAAACTATTTGCTTTATTGAAATGTGCAAAGTCATTATTAATATTTGTATATTTCTTCTCAGATAATTTGTAATCTTGATTTTTATAAGCAGTATTAGCATCTTTAATATCAACAAAATCAAAAAATACAGCTTGTGTATTTAAAGTAAAAAGAAAAAGAAAAATACGACTCATGATAATTTTCTGGGAAATGAAAAAAAACAAGCAAATAATAAGATTAATGTAATAATTAAAGAATAATAAAATAATTCTTGACTCTGCTTGATAGTAGATTTTCTTTTTATGGATTTGTTGTTGATGCTATTAATAAACTTAGATAAATCATTATTCTTGAAAGAGTATTTTAGATATTTGCCGCCTGTTTTTGCACTTAACTGCCGAATGTTTAAATTTTCTTTTATAATAACTATATCATTATTGCTGTCCTTTAAAATACCATTTTCATCTTTTATAACGCCGCCATCTTTACTTGAAATGTCAAAAATAAACACTTTTAAGTTAAATTTATTTGCATAATTGATTTCTTGAGTAAAATCTGTGTTGTCCGCTCCATCTGTTAGTAGCAATATTTGTTTATTACTTGTCTTTTCGAATAAATCACTACTTGCTTTTAACGCCCCTAATATATTAGTTCCTTTAGAGCTTATAGTATCTAAATGTAAGTTCTTAATCAGAAATTTTAAACTTGAATAATCATCAGTTAAAGGTGCTATTAAAAATGATTGTGTGGTAAACCCTAAAATTGCAATACGAGTATTTTTTATCCATTTAAGATTGTTTATTAATTTGTTCTTCATAAACTCAAAACGACTAGGGTAAACATCATCTACAAGCATTGATTTTGACAAATCAATTGCCACAACTAAATTACTAAATTGTCTTTCTATCTTAATATCAGTCATTGGCAATATAGGTCTAGCAAGGCTAATAATCATCATAATCATTGCCATTAGAGATAAAAGTAGACGTGTTTTTGGGGAGAATCCACAATTTGAATTTATACTAATTTTTTTTAAAACATCAGGAGCAAATAAATGCTCAATAGAAACTTTACTATTGCTAACTAAAAAATATAACAATACAACTGGTATAAGTAAATATAGCACTTCTATGATTTGAAAATTCATGTGTTTTTACGCCAAAAATACACTACTAGAAGTAGCAATGCTAATATTAATGGATATTGAAAATAGTAACTTTTCTGTAAGTATTGATTAATTTTTATCTTGCTTTTTTCTAAAGAGTTAATTTGATTATATATACCTTTAATATCCTTAGCATTGCGTGCGGTAAAATACTTACCACCTGTTTTATGTGCAATTTTTTTTAATATTGTTAAATTAAAATTTGATCGATTACCAATACCAATAGTATAAACTTTTATTTTGTATTTTTTAGCAGTGCGAATTGCTACATCTAAGGGGACGCTTTTAGCATTGTCTATGCCGTCGGTAAGCAAAATTGCAATTTTTTCTTTAGACTTGCTATCCTTGTAAAGCTTTGAACTTAAAAATAAAGCCTCATATAATGCTGTTTTATTTTCACCGGCAATACCTACTTTGATATTTTTAAGTAGTTTTTGAATGCTATTTTTATCGTAAGTAAATGGCACTACAACATAGGCAAAATCAGCAAAAATACTAAGCGCTAGTTTGTCGGTTTTTCTCTTTTTGATAAAATCAGATACAATTTTTTTTACAATTTTAAATTTGTTATTTCTTTTCATAGATCCACTAGCATCTAAAATAATTGAAATTTCATAACCTTTAGCATTATTAATAGAAATTTTTTCAGTTTTAATTGGGCTTGAAAGTGCAATAATTGTCAATATTAAAATTAATATTTTAAGTAATTTTAAGAAAAAATTTCTAACCGTTACCATGTTTTTTAAAAGCAGCGTTTGTGGGAAGTAAATTGCCATTTTTTTAACTTTACAAAAAAATAAACAAAAAACTGCAAAGGGCAATAATGCAAAAACAAATGGATACTCAAAACTAAACACCAATAAACTCCTGTATTTTTGTAATTAATTCAGGACTTAAATCATCAACTTCCTTTTTATATTTATATTTTAATAATTCGGTATTAATTTGTTTAAATTCTGCTTTATTGCTATTATTAATTAAGATTTCTGCATGTAAGCTAAAATTATAAGCCACTGACTTTACATTGCAAAAATCTAGATTTCTTAGCATCTCAAGAGTTATTTTTTTTGTATTTTTAATCTTCTTCTTTTTAAATTTACTCCAAATATAGTATCCAACAAAATACACAATAATAAAACCAATAATACAAACTAATAGCAAATAAATTAATGAATTATCAGGTATATCAACAATAGTTTTGATGTCTCTAAGTTTTAGCATCATTTTAAAATTTGTAAAAGTTTAAAAAAAACATCGTCACAAGTATAAATCTTACCAATATTAATTTTATGTTTCTGAGCGTGTAAATAAAGTTTATTGTCTTGTTTTTCCAATATCTTTTTATAGTTTTTTGCTAACTTTTTACTAATATTTATCTCTGTACTTGATCCACTTTGTGCATTAATCAAACTAAGCGGTGCATTAAACTCAGGGTATTCTTCCAATTTATCGCGCATAATAAGTGCATTTATTTGATTTTTATGTGAAATTAATGCGCCATCAAATGTTTGGTAAAAATCACTTAGTAAGAATACTAAAGATTTTTTTTGTTGAATTAAATAATCGTTTAAACCATGAGATTTACACGATTTTAATAAATCAAATTCTAGCATATATTCAATAGCTTTTAATAAATCTCCTGAACAGTTTAAATGAAAGATTTTTGGTAAATCTGAGCTAAAAAAAACAACTTTTGTTTTATTTTTTTGTTGCAATGATGAATAGCCTAAATGTGCAATTACTTCAGCAATAAGTGTACTCTTTAATCTAACGCTTCCAAAATATAAGCTACCTAAAAGCACAACTGAAATGATAATATTAAGCTGTTTATTTTCATTAAAAACATTAGTTTGCAACTCACCAGTTTTACTGCTGGCGCAAAAATTAATTTTTCGCACATCATCACCAGGCTGATATGGACGAATTTCACGAAAGTCCATACCTTCACCGCGCATTCTTGATAAATTGTCAGCTGCTCTGTTGGTGAATACGTTTTTTTTTGCCTTTAGTAATATTTCTTGCGCTAACATTTTATGGTGCTTTTATTACTCCTAATATTTGTTGAATTAGTTCATTTTTACTTACATTTTCAGCTTGAGCTTTATAACTTAATACTAATCTATGTTGCAATACATCAAATGTCATGCTAGCAATATCTAGTGGTGTGACGAAATCATTGCCACGTATTAATGCTTTAGCGCAACTAGCTTTGTACAAATCAACGCTAGCACGTGGACTAGCTCCAAATTCAATGAAATCCTGTAACTCCCCTAAGCCATATTCTTGTGGATAGCGTGTAGCAAAAATAATTTTAACAATATATTTTTTAAGAGCATCATCAACATGAATTGATTTAAATTTTTGTCTAATATTAAGAATATCGTCTACATTTGCTACTTGGGAAACTTTAGAAAATCCATCAATAGCAACCCGGTTAATTATCTTGAGCTCTTCATCAACAGTATTATAATCAAGTGTAGTTTTAAGCATAAAGCGATCAAGTTGTGCCTCTGGTAATTCATAAGTACCTTCTTGTTCAACTGGATTTTGTGTTGCCATGACTAAAAATGGCTGATCAATCTTAAAACTTTCATTAGCAATAGTAATTTGACACTCAGCCATGACTTCAAGAAGCGCTGATTGCACCTTAGCGGGAGAACGATTTATCTCATCCGCTAAGAGAAGATTCGTAAAAATTGGCCCTTGTCTAATACTAAATTCACCTGTTCTTGGATTGTAAATTTGTGCTCCTGTTAAATCTCCTGGTAATAGATCTGGGGTAAATTGAATACGTTTAAAATCAATACCTAAGGCCTTTGATAATGTATTGATTGCAGTAGTTTTTGCTAATCCAGGAACACTTTCAACTAAAATATGCCCACTCGAAATTAGTCCTATAAGTAAATTATCAATCAAGTTTTCTTGCCCAACAATAATTTTCCTTATTTCTGTTTTAATTGAATCAATCATGTGTTAAAAACCTATTTATAAAAAAATATTAAATAAGCATTTTATTCATTTTTTTTAATAATATTATTATTTTTTTTATTTTCTTATATTTGTACTTTTAAGTTTTTATGTAGTTTAGTAAGTATTAAATTTTGATTACCCCCAATAGAGGTTTTTGTATAAATCAATCAAATACCAGCAATGAACTAAATAATTCTGTAAATCATTTAAAATATTTTAGAGAAACACATGATAAAGCTCGTCTTAAGATTCTCACCCTTATAATCTAAGTGATGAAACTTTATAGAAATAAATTGCCAAATACCTAATATTTGGACACTTTATTGATTTATCTTTTTCTAAAAATGTGCTGCTCTATTTATGTATTTAGCAGTTTTAATATAATCACACTTATTAAAACCAATAGTATAAAATAATTGAAATATTTGTTACTGACGAAAATGTTTGTCAGACTGCTTGAACTCTTGGTATGGTTATCTGTTGTATTAAAAATTAATAAACTTTAATTCATATATTTTATTTGTCTTATCTTGTTATATGCTCCCAATTATAAAATCATCGTATCGTATACCATCCTTAACTAATAATACTGATAATAATAATTTATTTGATAATTTTATTATTTATAAAATCATACTTTTGTTAATAATATTTTCTTTACTAACGGCTTGTGGTGGTGGAGTTAAATCAACAATATACCAACAGATCACATTAGAGTCATCCTTGTCATTTATTGAAGAAGATTCAACCAAAATTAAAATTATTACATTAATAGTAAGGTCATCTAAATCTTCGAATGAAGACACAATAGTTACTTTTAGAACCTCTGGCACAGCAATAGATGGCACAGATTATTCTGAGGTTAATAATACAACTCTAACAATACCGGCAGGCTCCCTTACTGCCAGTAAAACATTTACTATTATTGATGATGCAATTTATGAAGGTGATGAAACAGTAACTATCGCTATATCAGAAGTATCTGGAGGAGTGATAGAAGGTGGCATTCAGTCAGTATTTATCACTATTATAGACAATGAATTAGCGTCAACAATTAGATTGACATCATCTGCATCATCTATAACAGAAGGCTCTAGCGAGTCTGTTAGATTAACTGCAACATCATCTCA
>JAQRGB010000001.1:194302-338584 GCA_029237605.1 Candidatus Thiodubiliella sp. | reverse complement strand
AGATGGCACAGATTATTCTGAGGTTAATAATACAACTCTAACAATACCGGCAGGCTCTCTTGCTGCTAGCAAAACATTTACTATTATTGATGATTTAATTTATGAAAAAGAAAATGATATAGTGACTATTTTTATATCAAAATTATCTGAAGGAAATACAACAGACAATAATAATCAGTCAGTATCTATAACTATTATAGATAATGAACCACTGCCAATGGTATCTATCTCTATTAATACAGAGAGTGTGTATGATTATGACCCTGATGTAACGATCACCGCAACATCAACAATAGCATCACAAGAAGATATTAGTGTTATTGTTAGTACATCAGGAACAGCAACTGAAGGGATTGATTATGGAGACATATCTGATATCACAATTGTTGCAGGATCCACAACAGGCACATCTATCTTTGATCCAACAAAGGATACAGTAAACGAAGGGGAAGAATTTGCAGTGATTTCTATATCTAGTGTTTTAGGGGCTGATTTGTCAACTAGTGAAGCAACATCAGTAAGTATTATTATTAAAGAAGATGCATTAAAAACTGCTACTTTATTTACAGAAGGAACTGCTTTAGAACAAGATGCTATAACAAGAAAAAGAGCTTGGTTGAATGTAAATTCTAGGCGTAATAAAAATCCTGATCAAGATCCTAATCAACCTCTTAATGAATATTATGTACATCCATATGAGCAGATGAATGTTCACAAAGCGCAGTCATTTTCAAATGGAGGAACTAAACTAAGGGGAAAAGATAAACTTATTCATATAATTGATAGAGGTTGCGATACAAGGCATGCAATGTTTGATAATAAAATTGTACATAATTTAGAAGAAGATGGTGCTTTTGATAATGATGGAGAAGTGCATTGTAATGCTGTTTCCTCTTTGGCAGCTGCTAATGGAGACGGAGATACTGGAATTGGAGGTCTTATAACTGGTGTAGCGCCAGAAGCAGGGTTGGTTCTTTCAAGATTAGCCTCTAGGAGAGAAATGGCTGAAGATATAGATAGAGCCAAAGAACTTGGTGCAGTAGTGTCCAGTAATAGTTGGGGTTTTACATTACCAGATGGCAATGGAGGTATGAGCGACTTTAATTTTAAAGAATTTCAAGATAGTAGAATTGCTGGAAAGACTAATAGCGAAAGCCTTGTTGGATTAGGAGATACTGCAGCAGATGTTGATAAATATATAGCATCTCTAAAGAATTTTCAGAAAACCGGAGTTATCGTATTTGCCGCAGGAAACGGTAAGGATGAAAGTGATGTTAATCTCGCAGCCGCTATGCCAGAACTTTTTCCAGAGCTTAAGGGGGCTTGGATAGTTGCAGGATTAGTGAAATTCAAAGGTGACTCTATTGATTCAGCTGTTGAATCAGAGTTTACTTTAGAAGGCAATAAATGTGGTTCTTCAAAAGAATATTGTGTTGTTGTAGATGGTATGGATATTGCAGCAGCTGGCGGTGTAAAAGATGGAAATAGCGGGTATATTAAAGCCTCTGGAAGTTCATTTTCAGCTCCAATGGTATCAGGTGGCATAGCGTTATTATCTCAAGCATTTCCTAACCATACTCCAAAGCAAATAACTGCTAGACTATTAGCAACAGCGAATAATAAATGGTTTGCTGCAGAAGGTTATACAGAATTTGGTAAATATGGAAAAGGTGTTAGGCATGGATATCACTCAACTTGGGGGCATGGGTTACCTGATTTCTATGCAGCGTTAAGGCCAGTTACTAGCGATACCCACCCTGAAACAATGTTATATACTGGGAGCTCAATCCAATCATCAGGTGACAGCGGTATAGCGCTGTCATCATCGTCAATCACTCCATCATCATCATTTGGCGATTCCATTATTCAAGGATTAATGGGAGAAGTTAGCTATGCTTATGATGCACTAAATAGTGGCTTTAAATACAACATGGAAGAACGCGTTGATATGTCTAACAATAATGCACCAACAATTGATTTAACGTCTGAATTATCTAAACTAGGTTTAAATTTAAATCCAGCGAAATTATCTTGGAAGGATAATTTTAATAAAGTTTTGTCAAAATTATCAGAAATGAAAAAACTAAGAACAAGTTTAACAGTAGGATCTAGCTCTTTGCCTGTGCAAAGCTTTTTTGGCTCTAATTTTGATTCATCAATTAATCTAAATGATTATAAAACTCCATATTTGGAGTCAGGTGAAGGCGGCATTGGTATAAGTGCAGTTTATAAGTTAAAAAATTCAAGACTACTTATTGGTATGACTAACCCAGTTGATCAAAATATTGACAATACTATTGGAGTAAGAAAAACATTAGTAACATCATTAGAATATGGCGACCCGTCGAATTCTGCCATAACTATTATGTCTGGCATCACTGAAGATAAAGATAGTTTATTGGGCGCTACTGGTAATAATGCATATAGTTTTTCAGGCTCTAGATCAGACACTTCATTTATTGCATTTAAAACACAAATACAATTAAGTAAAGACTTGTCATTAACTAGCATTACAACATTGGCTAATAGTGATATGACAAAACCAGATAGCAGTTTTATAAATTCGGCAAATAATGTTAAATCTACAAGCGTTAGTGTAATTGCTAATAAAAGAAATATTTTTGGTGGTGGCAATATGTCATTTTTTGTAAGTCAACCAAACCGTGTAAATAGTGGCGATATGTCAATTAAACTATCTAATCTTGCAGATTCTGATGGTAATTTAACTTACCGTAATAAAAATATTAATCTAGAGCCAACAGCCAGACAATTAAATTATGGCTTGTCATATAATAAACACCTAAACGAGAATACTAGTTTCTTGATTAAACATATGATAACAAACAATCTAAATCATAAAAAAAGCTCTAAAAAAGTAAACTCTAGTTTTATTGGTGTTAAATATAAGCACTTAAAAATTGGTTTAGTTACTAATCCTAGTAAAAATGATAAGTCCGCAGAAGCTTTATATAATTTTAAGTTCTAACAACATAAGATATATTTTTTATATTTTTTATATTTGTAACAACTTAAATAAAGAATGAAAATGCATCATAAGAACTAATGCATTAAAAAGTAAAAAAGATTTATTTAAGCTTTTGCATAAATTAATTAAAACCCAATAATCTGGCAAAATAGCAATAAATTAAACAACCGTTATAAATCACCTTAGATAAATACACAATAAAATTCATTTGCAGATTCTCTTATTGTTCAATATAAGTGTTTATCATAACTTGTTATATATCATGAACTAATATTTAATAAAAAAAAATATATTTTTAAAAATATAAAGGTTGAAGTGGATGAATTTTATTTTGGCACATGAAAGAGACAAGAATAAGTGTGGTTATATACAATAGTAAAATGATTATTTTTGGGCTATAATAACAAAACTAAGACTGGTAAAATTCAAGCAAATGAAAAAAAATATGCTTAAGGTATTATCTTAAATAGTGTGAGTTTATATTTGATAAATAAGAAAAAATCTTTATAAGATTTTACTTGGTAATTCTGAAAAAGAATAGCTTAACTAATTAAAGCTTTAAACAAAAAAAATCAATTCATAAAAATTTATCATTTTTTAATCATTCATAATTATATAAAGAGTTTTTGTTGGAATTATTTGATCGTCAAAAAGATGCAGTTGGGCAAGGAGAGCGAACACTGCTAGTCTATATAGAGCTACCTATAAATCGACATATTAAAAATGGCGTAGATGAATTTGTAGAATTAGCAAAATCTTCTGGACTAAATATTGTGCAAAGCCTAAAAATCTCTTGCAATAGCGTGAATGCCAAATATTTTATTGGCTCTGGTAAGGTGAAAGAAATAGTAGAGTTAGTTAAAGATATGAATCTAGATTTGGTTATCCTTTCTTCAGAGTTGTCACCTTCACAAGAGCGTAATCTCGAGAAACAATTAGAATGCCAAGTAATGGATCGTACTGGCTTAATTTTGGATATTTTTTCGCTTAGAGCACGTTCATTTGAGGGTAAGTTACAGGTAGAATTGGCGCAACTTAGGCATTTATCTACGCGATTAGTTAGGGGTTGGACACACCTTGAGCGACAAAAAGGTGGCATTGGTCTTCGAGGTCCAGGTGAAACACAATTAGAAACAGATAAAAGATTGATTTCCATACGCATTAAAAATATTAAAGAACGTTTGGAAAAAGTCCATAAACAACGTGATTTAGGTAGAAAATCGCGCCTTAAAAATGATACGCCGATGATTGCTTTAGCGGGTTATACCAATGCTGGTAAATCAACATTGTTTAATCATTTGACGCAAGCAGAAGTATTTGCTGGTGAGCAGTTATTTGCTACACTTGATGCTACTATTAGGCGAGTGATATTACCAGCTTCTGGAGAGGCAGTAATTGCAGATACGGTGGGATTTATTCAAGATTTACCACATGATTTAGTGGCAGCCTTTAGATCAACTTTAGAGGAAACTCGACAGGCAAATATATTATTACATATTGTTGATGCGTCCGATGAATATAATTTGGAAAAAATTAAGCAAGTAGAAGATATTATTTCTGATATTGGTGCGCAGAAAGTACCAAGTATTTTGGTAATGAATAAAATTGATTGCTTAAAAGACTTTAAGCCAAGGTTTGATAGAAATAAAGACGGTATAATTTTCCGTGTGTGGATTTCAGCACATACTGGCGATGGCGTCAATTTTCTTTATCAGGCATTAGCAGAGAAATTAAGTGGTATGATGACATGTGCTAAAATACAACTTGATGTGAGTAGTGCTCATATTCGAAGCAAAATTTATAATATCGGGTACATACGCAATGAAGAAGTTGATGATTTGGGGCAATGGGTACTTGAAATTAATGTTACTCATCACTATCTATTTAAGTTATTAAATTTAAGAGGCGTAACATTATTATGGGAACGGAAGCTACAACAGAAGTAATTGATTTAGACCAAGAGTTGATGCCATTATTGCCTCTACGAGATGTGGTAGTTTTTCCGCATACAGTGATGCCACTTTTTGTCGGTAGAAAAAGTTCTGTTAATGCGATTGTCCAAGCAATGGGCACGAATAAATATATTTTTTTAGTTACACAAAAAGACGAAAAAATACAAGATCCAAAAAATGAAGATTTACACAGTGTTGGCACTTTAGCGACAATTTTGCAAATGCTTAAATTGCCTGATGGCACTATCAAAGTATTAGTTGAAGGGGTAAAACGCGCTAAAATTGAAGAGTTTTTTGAGGCCGATGGATACACTAAAGTTAAAGTTAGTGAATTTGTACTTGAATTGGGCAAAGACACCGAAGTTGAAGCAATGATGCGTTTAGCATTAGAAAGTTTTGAATCTTATATCAAACTTAATAAAAAAATACCTGAAGAAGTTCTCAGTATGTTAAAAGAAGTTAGCGACGTTGAGCGTTTTAGTGATATTATTATTGCTAACTTATCTTTGAAAATTTCTGAAAAACAAGAACTTTTGGGCGGTATTAATGCACAAACGCGATTGGATAAAATTTTATCGGTGATCCAAAGTGAGATTGATGTTTTAGATACTGAGAAGAAAATCCAATCTCGTGTGCGTAAGCAAATGGAATCCAATCAGAAAGACTATTATTTGAATGAGCAAATGAAATCCATTCAAAAAGAACTAGGTCATGTAGAAGATGAAGATGAAATCAAAGATTTGCAGACAAGTATTAAGAAAGCAAATATGCCAAAAGATGCTAAAGAAAAAGCGGAATCTGAGTTGAGAAAACTCTCACGTATGTCATCGCAGTCTTCTGATGCATCAATTATCCGCACTTATATTGAAAATTTATGCGACGTACCATGGAAAAAGCAAACACGTATCAATAAGGATTTAGCTAAAGCACAAAAGATTTTAGATGATGATCATTATGGTTTAATTAAGGTAAAAGAACGCATATTAGAGCATCTAGCTGTGCAAACACGCGTCACCCATAATAAAGCTAATATTTTGTGCCTGGTGGGGCCTCCAGGTGTGGGCAAAACCTCTCTTGGTGAGTCAATTGCTAAAGCAGTTAATCGTAAATATGTACGTATGGCACTTGGCGGTGTTAGGGATGAGGCGGAAATTCGTGGGCATAGACGCACTTATATTGGCGCAATGCCAGGATCTATTATTCAAAAAATGCAAAAAGCTAAAGTTAAAAATCCACTTTTTTTATTAGATGAAATTGAAAAAATGGCATCTGATTATCGTGGCGACCCTTCTTCGGCAATGTTGGAGGTGCTAGATCCTGAACAAAATCACATTTTTAATGACCATTATCTAGAAGTTGATTATGACCTTTCTCAAGTGATGTTTGTGGCAACAGCTAACTCACTGAATCTACCGCAACCGTTGTTGGATAGAATGGAAATTATTGAACTTTCTGGCTATACTGAAGATGAAAAGATGCAAATTGCTAAGTATCATTTAATTGATAAAGCGATAGAAAATAATGGTGTTGGCGCAGATGAGATTTTATTCAAAGATTCAGCTATTTTAGATATTATTCGTTACTATACACGTGAAGCAGGAGTCCGTGATCTAGGCAGAACCATTAGCACTATTTGTCGTAAAGTAGTTAAAGAGGTGGTATTAAAAAAGCGTAAAAATAAAGCTATAATTAACGCCAAAGTATTAGAGAAATATCTCGGCGTGAAAAAACATCGTTTTGGCTTAGCAGAAGAAAACAATCAAATTGGTGAAGTTACAGGTTTGGCGTGGACTTCTGTTGGTGGCGACTTACTGACGATTGAGGCCGCTGTTTATAAAGGTAAGGGCAAACTTAACTATACTGGTCAACTTGGTGATGTGATGAAGGAGTCTATTCAAGCAGCAATGAGCGTCACCCGCACTCGTGCAAAGGAACTTAAGATTACTAATGATTTTCAAGAAAAATTAGATATTCACATTCATGTGCCAGACGGCGCCACACCAAAAGACGGACCTAGTGCTGGCGCAGCGATGTGTACTGCATTAGTGTCAGTACTCACGGGTCGTAAAGTTAGGGCTGATGTAGCAATGACTGGTGAAATAACCCTTCGTGGAGAGATTACGCCAATTGGTGGACTGAAAGAAAAAATGCTTGCAGCATTGCGTGGCGGCATAAAAACTGTTGTTATTCCTGATGATAATGAAAGAGAGCTCTCAGAAGTACCAGAAAAGATCAAAGGCAAACTTAATGTTATTAAAGTTAAATGGATTGATGAAGTATTAGATATAGCTTTAGAAAAATAATTTTGGTCAAGATATTTTAATTGGTATTTTTTAAAAATTTCAAATAAAAGGATTTTATCTTACATTGATTTTTTAAGCATAGCATAATAAAATCCATCAAACTCATAACATGGAATTTGCTGTTTACCATTAGTAGTTTTAACTCCCCAATCAAGTTTGATTTCTTCTTCTATTGCGTCTGAGTGGTTTTGTAAAAATTGCATAATTTGACCTTCATTTTCATTTTTTAGGATGGAGCAAGTGGCGTATAGTAATTTGCCACCTGGTTTAAGTGTTGTCCATAAATTATTTAAGATCTCTTTTTGTAAAATAACTAAAGCACTAATATCTTTGGGTTTGCGGAGTAATTTTATATCAGGATGACGACGAATAACACCAGTAGCTGAACACGGTGCATCAAGCAAAATTTTGTCAAATAATTTACCATCCCACCAATCTTGTGTTTGTGCTTTTCCTTGAAAAATAATAATATTTTTAATATTTAATCTCTTAATATTTTCTTGCAAGCGTTTAAGTCTATCAATATTACTATCTAATGCAATAATCTTAGATTGTGGCGCTAATTCACTCAAATGTGTGGACTTTCCACCTGGGGCACAGCAGGCGTCTAAAATTAAATCACTATTCTTTGGATTGAGTAGCGGCGCGGCTAATTGTGCTGAAGCATCTTGTACAAAGCATGAGCCATCGTCAAAGCCTTCAATATGACAAACATTAACTGCTTGAGTTAATACACGTGCCTGTGGTGCAATATTAATTTTAGTGGCATCAAGGAATGTATCAATATTATGCTGCGGATGCAAGCGAATAGTCATTGGTGCTTGTGTATTATTTTGCTTAAATATTTGTTTAAAATTATTAGGGTAATATTGTTTGATTTTTTTTAACAACCAAGTTGGATGTGAGTAATGAATTTGTTTTTGTAATTCATTTTTTTGTCGGCTAACTTCCCTAAGAATAGCATTGACTATTTTTTTTGACCAAGGTTTATTAAGCTCATTTACTACGTTTACAGTTTCAAAAATGCTAGCGTGAATTGCCACATTAGAATGCAATATTTGATAAGCACCAAGTAGCATTAAGCAGTGAATATCTAAATCTTCTTTTTTAAGTGAACGTTCTAGCAATTTAGAAACAATATCATTGAGTTGATGATAAAAACGAATAGTGCCAAAAACTAAAGATTTAGTTAGTGCACTAACTTCTTCTGGATAAGTAAAAGCTGAGAGTGATCTTTTTTCTAAAACAACCCATAGAATTGCCTTTAAAGCTAGTACTCTAGTATTACTCTCCAAGTGTTTGTTTAATTATCTTTAAAAGTTTAGTAGCTGGTAAGTATCCTGGAATATGAGTACCATCAGATAAAAAGATAGCCGGTGTTCCCTGTACTCCTAATTGTTGTGACAATAATAATTGTCGTTCAACTGGGTTGTCACAGTCGCTTGATACAGCAACAATGCCATTGGTTTTATAGTTATGCATTGCCTTTGCTTTGTCTTTTGCACACCAGATTTTTTCCATTTTTCCTTGTGCTGTTGGATGTAGTGATGCCAGTGGTGCAGCTAGGTATTTTACTGTAATGCCTAGCTCATTCATCTTAGGGATTTGTGCGTGTAATTTTTTGCAAAATGGACAATCTACATCGGTAAATACATGTATTACATATTTTTCGTTATTTGCTGGATATATAATTTTATCTTTGTCGGCAATAGCATTAATTAAAGATTGTTTGAGCGCATTTACATGAGTAGATTTTAATGGTTTAAGAGTTTTTAAGTTAAGTATATTGCCTTTAAATAAGTATTTTCCGTCAGTTGAAATAAACAGTGAGTCAATAGGATTGTGGGTAATTACTTCATATATATCGTTAAAAGGTGTTTTTATAATGTCTTTGTGTTTAATTTCTCCAAAAAAATGTTTAAGTCCATTTGCAACATTATCTTTATCAGCAAAGGCAATGTTAGTAATTAAGATTAAAACAATGAATAATAATTTAAACATACAATGACGAGGGTGTGAAATGATAAAATTATACTCATTTTATAAAATGGATTGCAATAATAATGAAGTTTAAAATTAATAAATCTTCCACAGAAGCACAAACACAAGTTATTTTTGATAAGGTGCTTGAATTAAATAAGGTGGAATTTAATGGACCTAATAAACTAAAAATTGGACTAGGAGAGCAAGCAATTAACGGGAAAATTGTGCAAAAATTGGCGATAATTTTGGCACAAACTGCTAATCAGTTTAATTTAAAAGCATTGTTTTTACCTGTGCTTATCTCTAAACTTGAAGTTTATGATTTTGTATATATTGTTACTCAGACGATAGCGAATAATGATTATCAAGTGCAAAAAATTGACTTAAAAAAAACCAAGGAAAATACACTACAAAACGTAACATTTGAGAGTGGCGAACAAAGCAGTATTGATAAAGCATTAGCGACTGTAAATGGTATGTATTTTGCCCGTATATTGGGCGATATGCCTTCTAATATATGCACTCCAACTTATTTAGCGCAAACAGCACAAGATATGGCAAAAGAATTTTCTCTTGAATGCGAAATTCTGGAAGAATCAGATATGTTGATACTTGGCATGGGTTCGTTATTGTCAGTTTCTAAGGGCTCAATCGAGCCGCCAAAACTTATTAGTTTGAGTTATCAAGGTAGCGGTGATACTAAGCCGATTGTTTTAGTTGGCAAGGGTGTGACTTTTGACAGTGGCGGCATCTCCTTAAAGCCTGGCGCAGGTATGGATGAAATGAAATATGATATGTGTGGGGCAGCTTCTGTGCTTGGAGTAATACGTGCAGTGGCTGAAATGAAACTTAAGGTTAACTTAACCATTGTAGTGCCAGCAGTTGAGAATATGCCAGCACACAATGCATCAAAACCAGGTGATGTGGTTAAATCAATGTCGGGTCAGACAATTGAAATTCTCAATACCGATGCTGAGGGGCGTTTGATTTTGTGCGACGCATTGACTTACGCACAAAAATTTAACCCAGCAGTAGTGATCGATATAGCAACTTTAACAGGGGCAGTGATTGTGGCATTAGGTAAGCATCATTCAGGTGTAATGGCGAATGATCAGGGTCTGGCAGATGATTTGATTGAAGCAGGTAGAATCGCTATGGACACAGC
Source organism: Candidatus Thiodubiliella sp. (assembly GCA_029237605.1). GTDB lineage: Bacteria > Pseudomonadota > Gammaproteobacteria > PS1 > Pseudothioglobaceae > Thiodubiliella. Next base: position 328,195 of record JAQRGB010000001.1, on the reverse strand, counting down.
ATGGCAATTACCACTTAATGATGAATATGATGAATTACTAAAATCAAATTTTGCTGATATGTGTAATATTGGTGGACGTGAAGCAGGCAGTGTGACTGCCGCTTGCTTCTTGTCCAGATTTACTAAAAATTATCGTTGGGCACATTTAGATATTGCAGGCACTGCTTGGGTGAGCGGCGCTAAGAAAGGCGCAACAGGTAGGCCGGTACTATTATTAATCCAATATATTTTAAATCAGATTTAGAGTAATTTATATTAAGTTTTAAAAATGTAATTGTTGTTAAAGCTACTAATATTTACTTTGATATTTGAGTGAGTAGTATTATTGAGTTTTATTATAGTAGGTAATTATGAGCTTTACACCGATGATAATGATTCAAGCAAGCTGCATAGGTATACGTACTTTTGCCTAATAAAAGTAAGCAGTAAGCCTTTATAAAAATACTTTATTTGAAGTGCTAAAATAAAATATTTTTAAATTTAAAATAAATAAAATGCTTGATTGCTATTAATCTTTATCTAGCCAAATGACCAAACCTTGTGTGCAGATTTCTAAGTCACTTTTAAAAATCTTAATTTGTTGCATCTTATTTAAAGTAACACCGTGTTGTTTTGCAATTTTTAATAAATAATTAAGCAATGCCTCTTTAATGGCTTTATGACGATTTGCATGGTCTTGCATTTGTTTAGCGATATTAGTAAAGGCATTAATATTTTCCATTAACATATCAGCAGATTCTTGTGTGAATTCAATGCGATTAAAATGCGTTAAATAAGCGTATTTTGGTTGTAATACCATCAGGTATTTTATGGTATTTTTCCAAGTATCAGGATCGAATTGAATCGGTGTGGTTGGTGGAAAAATTAATTCACCTTGTACAGTATCAAACTCTCTATAACTAACACCCAAGGTGTCGCCAGAGAATATACCTTGAGATTTGTTATCCCAAATACACACATGGTGTCTAGCATGACCAGGAGTATCGATAAATCTTAATATACGCTCACCAAGTATGATGCTATTTTTATCTTTTGCAATGAAAATTCTATTTTTAGGTACTGAAATCAAATCACCTAAGAATTGTTTGAAGAATAATTCACCATATATATTAATCACACCAGAGCGTAATTTCGATGGATTAATTAGGTGGTTTGCACCATATTCATGCACATATATTTTAGCATTAGGCAGATACTTTATTAACTCTCCTGCGCCACCTGCATGATCAAGATGAATATGTGTCAGAATAATATAATCCACATTTTCTCGCTTGATATTTTTTTTATCAAGTACTGCAAGTAGTATTGGTACCGAGAGATAGCATCCAGTATCTATAAAAGCAGCACGTTTATTATCTTCAATTAAATAAGATGCGACAAAGTTATTACGCATATATTGCGTATCAATACAAGTGATATTAAAATCAAGTTCATGATAAATAGGTATCATAGGTTTGTATTTTAGGTAATACAGTTTGTAAATGGTATAAAAAACCACCTTTAAAAGGTGGTTTTAAAAAATAACTTTTAGGTTGTTTTAAAAGTCACCTGCTGCGCCACCTTGTTGAATGGCATCCATTGTTTTTTTAACCTTTATTGCTTTTTTATGTAACTCAGGTGGTAATGGCTTGCCGCCATAAATCATGAAATTCAGATCTAAGGCATAAAGCCACCTTTGCCCCTGTAGATCTTCAATCACTGCAATACGACAAGGTAGGTATGCTGAGAATGCATCAGAATAGTCAACCATTTCCATTGCTATTGTAGGCGAACAGTATTGGTAAATCTTTAAGTAACGCTGTTTTTTACCTGTTTGTAATTCAACCATTTCTGAAAGTCCCAACATGCCAACAGAACGAATACTTCTTTCTATCGCAATAGATTCCATTGCTTCTTCTATATCTTCATTTGAAAGGTCTTTAGCAACTTTAGTACGCACAATAGAGGCCATGGCGATATCACCAGTATCAAGTAGTTTATTGGCCATTGGCATATAAACTTTTTCCATTGCATTTGAGTGTAATCTTGGTGAAATAATCTCGCTGATGACTTTGCTGGTTATACCATAATCTATTTGTAACGACACCATATAGTAAGTTGCAATTACACCAATAACTATCAGTATGTTTTTAATTATAGTTGAGATTTCGCCTATAAATACAAGTATGCTTTTAACGATAGCTATCAGTATATCTTTAATTATATTCATTTCATTCCTCTTTTTATTAAAAAGTTAAAATAACGATATATTTTAACAGTTTGGTTTATGCAGTGTACATATATCACTATATAATAATTTTCTTATACTACATGTAGGCCATTTAGAACAATATTGGTTAAACTAACCACACCAACAATCTTGCCATTTTCTATCACTGGGCAACGAGATAAACCAAGGCGAGTTAAAAGTTTAGCGCAATAGCGAATTTTCATATCTGGGTGTACAGAAATAACAGGTTTAGTCATAATTTCATATACATTGACGCGCTCTAATGAACGCCCTTGTGCGATTACTTTGGCAGCGATATCTGCGATCAACATTACACCATATTCATCGTGTTCGTGCGCCTTATCAATTATTAATATTTTGGTTTTCTTATACTGCATATCATTTAAAGCATCTTGCACAGTGCTTTTACTGCTAATAATATCAACTTCTTTCCACATTATATCTTTGACTAATATTGGTGTATTCATAGTTTTTTCTCCACTGTTGTTTCTAATGCTTGTATTTGATGCACAATGCCAACGGCATCTTCTACATCGATTTGAAAGGCGATACCTTCTTGCCCATCACGGTCAAACTCCCCCACTTTGGAAATATTTTCTAAAATTTCTCTAGAAAGGTGCTGTTCTACAAGTAATAACAATACATTCCTTTGATTTTCAATATCAAGCCCTAAAAATGTTTTGTTATGTTTTAACCCCTTGCCGCGTGCTTGTGAAATAATAGTTGAGCCAGTTGCCCCTTTCTCTCTTGCTGCATTTATAATTTTATCGGTTTTATCATGATCAACAAAGGCAATAATTAGTTTAAAGTGCATCTTTTTTTCTCCTGTTTAAAAAATATGTAATTTGCGCGTATGCTAGTACACTCATAATTGGAAATAATGAGGCAAAGGCAATCAGCCCAAAGCCGTCAATCATTGGGTTTCTACCTTCAATTGTACTCGCCAAACCTAAGCCTAATGTGGCAACTATGGGCACAGTAACTGTGGAAGTAGTTACACCTCCTGAGTCATATGCTAAGGCAATAATATTTTTTGGTGCAAAATAAGTTTGTATTAGCACAACTACATAGCCAGTAATAATAAAATAGTGGATTGGTGTGCCAATTATAATGCGATAACTGCCTATGGAAATACCAATAGCAACACCAATAGCAACTGTAATGCGCAACGACCAAGTTTTAATAGAACCACCTGACACTTGATTGGCTTTGATTGCCACTGCTAATAACGAAGGCTCAGCAATAGTGGTGGAAAATCCAATAGCAAAGGCGAAAATATATATCCAATAGTAATTCTCCCAACTAATATTATTACCAACAAAAGTAGGGCTAGTGAGTTGTACTGCCATGAGTTTTCCTAGTGGAAAAAGCGCTTTTTCTAATCCTATAATAAAAAATGTTAGGCCAATCCATACCAAAATAAAACCAACAATCATCTTTTTTAAATTTGGCATTCTTTGTTTAAGAATTAAGGTTTGAAAGCCAAATAATACTAAAGCAATGGGGGCTATATCCCAAAGCATGTTAATAAATGGCTGTAATAAATTCACCACAGCATTCCAAATATCATTACTGCTATTATAGGTAGCAAAGAAGCGATAGCAATCATACCAAAGCCATCGGTCATTGGATTTCTGCCGCGAATTGAACTCGCTAAACCAACACCTAATGCAGTTATTAGTGGTACGGTAATAGTACTAGTAGTAACACCACCAGAATCGTAAGCGATACCAATAATATATTCAGGTGCAAAAGCAGTGGTAATAATAACTAATAAATACCCACTAATAATTAAATGCATTAGTGACCATCCTTTGATAATACGTAATACTCCTATCAATACTGATAAACCAACTGATATTGCTATTGTATAACGAAGCATTTGTGCATAAGATTGTAATTCTACTTTTTTTATTAAGCCATTAAGTTGCGTTACATTAGCGGCTTCATTGGCAACTACAATCAACGCTGGTTCTGCTATTGTAGTGCCAAATCCGAGTGCAAAAGAAAATATCAGCAGCCATATAATTGAACCTTCTTTAATAAATGCCAATGCCAATGCCTCACCAATTGGGAAGAGACCTAGATTTAAACCATAGACAAATAAGGTTAAGCCAAATAAGACAAAGCCTGCGCCAATAACAATGTCGGTAAAGTTAGGGATATTTTGTTGTAGCACAACTAGTTGAAAAAAACCAATGACCAATACGATTGGCGCTAAATCTTTAGCACTGTTTAATAAGTTATGTATAAATATTTTAAATATTATTTTCATGAAGTTCTCATTATAATATCAAGCTATGAAAATGGTAGTTCTAATTAATGGAAAACAACAGTCTACGCTTAGTATTTTTAATCGCCTAACTCAGTTTGGCGATGGTTTGTTTGAAACCTGTGTGGCTGAAAATACCAATTTATTATTTTGGCAACAACATTTTGAGCGATTAGAAAAAGGGCGTATACAATTAAAAATCAATTTAGTGAGTGAAGAAATATGGCTAAAAGATATTAGTACAGCGCTTGCAATCGCTAACACTACCAATACAGTGGTGAAAATTATTCTTTCTCGCGGTGAAAGCATAAGAGGCTATGGATTTGAAAAATATATTGAACCAACACGACTTATTATAGTGTCTGCGATGCCAAAAATACCTAGCGAATATACCATTAGTATTTGCCATAGTGGTTATGCTAATAATCAATTATTATCTGGTATCAAGCACTGTAATCGTCTTGAACAAATATTAGCACGTAGCGAATTACGTGTTAATGAGTGCATTATGTTAGATGATAATAATTGTGTTATTTCAGTCACACAAGGGAATATTTTTTCTGTGAAACATAATATATTATTAACACCAAATTTAGATAAATGTGGTATTGCAGGCACGCGCCGTGCTGTGGTATTGAAAATTGCTGATGAATTAGGCTTACAAGTTAGGGTAGAATCATTAACCTTACAAAAGTTGCTAGAATGCGATGAAGTATTTATTACTAATAGTATTATTGGCATTAAGCCAGTTTTTTCTATTGATGAAAAAATTTTTACACAACAAGTTATAACTAAAAAATTAATACAAATTTTAAAGAAAATTAAATAATGATAAAATTTATAATAGCAATTGTTTCATTTGGACTTGTATATATTTTATTGAAAAAGGATTTAAAATAGATTTTATGCAAGGAAAGTTTATTACTATTGATGGTAACGAAGGTGCAGGTAAAAGCACACAGATTGATTTTATTTATCAATATTTAAAAAATAAGGGCATTAGTGCTGTGCTCACACGTGAGCCAGGTGGCACAGAGTTAGGTGAAAAGATTCGTGAATTATTGCTTAGTAACTCAACAGGAAAGATGCATTCTGATACAGAATTAATGTTGGTATTTGCTGCCAGAAATGAGCATGTTCAAAACAAAATAATGCCATTATTAGAACAAGGTGAATGGATACTTAGTGATAGATTTAGTGATGCATCCTATGCCTATCAAGGTGGTGGCCGTGGTTTAGATATTGCACGTATCTCGCAATTAGAAAGCTGGGTATTGCAAGACTTTACACCTGATATGACTTTGCTGTTGGATGTGCCTGTTGATATTGGTATGAAGCGTGTGGAATCTAGAGGTAAGAAAGACCGTATTGAGTGGGAAAACTTAGGCTTTTTTAATCGTGTGCGTGACGCTTATATTGCACGCTCTCAACAATATCCTGATCGCATCAAACTTATTGATGCGTCACAAAGTATTCAAAATACCTCAAACCAAATCCAAGAAATTTTAAAAATTCTATGACGCTTCCTTGGCACCAGAACGCTTTTACGAAACTTAAACAGATGATTGAGCAAAATCATCTACCACATGCGCTGTTGATTACAGGAATGCCACAGATGGGCAAGTTTGAGCTGATGCAACAATTAGTTGGTACATTAATCAATAATGATAAAATCATTAGAAAAGACAATGTGCGGCAAGACTTAGATATCCCTGTATTAATTAGACGTTCTAACTATATTAATATGGTTTATTGTCGTGCAGGAGAAATCAATCCAACTACTAAAAATCGTTCTAAAGATATTCGTGTTGATCAGATACGTAGCTTTTGTGAAGCATTAGGTAAAACTGCTGATAAATTACAGATTGGTGTTATTTTTTATGCCGACCAAATGAATATAAATGCCGCCAATAGTTTATTAAAAACTTTGGAAGAGCCTAGGAAAAATACCTTAATTATTCTACTGACACATAATGTTAAAAATCTTCCTATAACGATTGTCTCTCGTTGTCAAAGTATTCATATTAGTCCCGCTTATGATCAAGCGACACAAACATGGATTAATAAGCATATTGAGCATAATGAAGATTTTGATATAGCGCATTTATTGGAGACCACACATGGTGTACCTTTTAAGGTACTTGATGAACTATCAGGTGATAGATTTATTCATTATCAAAAATGGCAAAATCAATTATTAAATATTGCCATACATCCAATGGCAATTAACCAAACAGAAGATTTTAATGGTAACGAAGCTGAAGTATTAAGTTGTTTGCAGTGCTTAGTTATTGAGGGTATTAGGCTTAAAATTCTTAAATATGAAGGGGGCTTAGTTGAACTTAATAACATTATTAACACTATAAAAATAGATTTATTATTTAAATTATTAGACGACCTTTTATATGCGATTAATCTGTTAAAAACTAATATTAATATTAAATTATTATTGGATAATGTGTTAATTGTGTGGTCACATATCACGCACTTAAAAACCTATCCACAAATATTGGAGAAATACAAATGACACGATCAGAACAACTTTTTAATGAAGCACAGCTCTATATTCCAGGAGGGGTAAATTCACCTGTTCGAGCATTTAAGGGTGTGGGGGGCACACCAATATTTTTTACCCGTGGCGAAGGTGCATATTTATTTGATGTTGATGATAACAAGTATATTGATTATGTTGCCTCATGGGGGCCTATGATTTTAGGTCACGCAAACCAAGGTGTGATAAAGGCGGTAGAAAAAGTGTTGCCAAATGGACTAGGTTTTGGCGCACCTACTGAAATTGAGATTAAGTTGGCAAAAAAAGTGTGCAATATAGTGCCATCTATTGAGTTAGTACGTATGGTGAGCTCAGGCACAGAGGCTACGATGAGCGCTATTCGTTTAGCACGAGGATTTACCAAACGTGATGGTGTTGTTAAATTTGAAGGTTGTTATCATGGGCATTCAGATTCGTTATTGGTAAAAGCAGGGTCTGGTGCGTTGACACTTGGTGAACCTAGTTCAGCAGGTGTTCCGGAAGATTTTGCTAAGCATACATTGACACTTGAGTACAATAATTTAGAACAAGTGAAAAAAGTATTTATTGAAAAAGGTAGTGATATTGCCTGTATTATAGTTGAGCCTGTTGCTGGCAATATGAACTGCATTCCACCAGTTGATGGATTTTTACAAGGATTAAGGGCGGTGTGTGATGAGTATGGCGTGGTATTGATCTTTGATGAAGTTATGACAGGATTTAGAGTGGCACAGGGTGGTGCGCAAGAAAAATTTGGTGTCATACCTGATCTAACAACATTAGGAAAAATCATAGGTGGTGGGTTACCGGTTGGAGCCTTTGGCGGTAAAAAAGTCATCATGGAACATATCGCACCCTTAGGTGCAGTTTATCAAGCTGGCACACTTTCAGGTAATCCAATGTCAATGGCAGCAGGTTTAGCAATGTTAGAAGCAATTGGTCACAATGAAAATTTATATCTAGATCTAGAGCAAAAAGCGCTAAAATTAACTAACGGCATTGTGGAAATAGCACGAGAAAATAATATTCCAATGACATCTAATGTTGTTGGCGGTATGTTTGGTTTGTTTTTTACTGACGCTGATACAGTGATAAATTTTAAGCAAACTTGCGCCTGTGATGTTGAACGTTTTAATAAGTTTTTTCATTTAATGTTAAAAGAAGGTGTTTATTTAGCACCAAGTACTTATGAAGCTGGATTTATTTCAACAGAACATACTGATGTAGATATTGAGTGTACGGTTGAAAAGGCTAAAAAATGCTTTAAACTACTATAATGGCACTTGCATTATTTGATTTAGACAAAACCCTGTTAGCAGGTGATAGCGATTTTTTATGGGGTGAGTTTTTAAGTGAAATCGGTGTAGTTGATGTCGACGAATATCAAAAGAAAAATAAAGAATTTTTTAATGATTATGCCAAGGGTGAATTAGACATTAATAAATATTTAGAATTCTGCCTAATACCTTTAGCAAATAACTCTATCAAACAACTTAACAAATGGCATCAGCAATTTATGACTGAGAAAATTCAGTCAATTTTTTTGGAAAAAGCGAAAAAAGTGGTGGATTTTCATAAAAAAAATAGCGATAGAGTAATTGTCATTACTGCTACTAATTCATTTGTAACTCGACCAATCGCGCAAGCCTACGGTATTGATGAATTATTAGCCACCGAACCTGAAATGATTGATGGAAAATTCACAGGTAAGGTATTAGGTGATCCGTGTTTTCAAATTGGTAAAGTCCATAAACTAAAGCAATGGTGTAAAAAAAATAATGAAAATTTAGATGGTTCTTATTTTTATTCTGATTCATATAATGATTTGCCATTATTGGAATTAGTTGATAATCCTATTGTTGTACACGCTGATAACAAGCTTAAAAAGATAGCAAAAGAACAAAATTGGCTGAGCTTAGACTGGACATAAAAATTATTACATATAAAGGTTATGGTTCGAACCATCACATTCGTCAAAATAGCTTGCCGCACCTGCAAATTCAACGCCATCAATGAAATCATCTTTACTATAGCCAAATAAATCAACAGTCATCTCACAAGCAATAAATTTAACATCAAATTCTAAACAGATAGCACGAAGCTCATCTAACTTTGCAACACCATTCTTTTTCATGGTCTTTTTCATTAAATAAGTGGCCAAATGTTCTGTAAATGGTAAAGACCAAAAGATATTTGGAATTTTAGGGCTAAAATCAATTTTTTGTAACCATTCTGGCCCAAAGGGGAGTTTCATTGGCATAGCAGGATTTCCCATAGGAGAAACGCGTAATTTAGAAGTATCTTTAAGTAAAAGATTTAATCCATAAAAGGTAAAGAAAATAGTTACTTTTTTATCCATTGCTACACCAGTAGAGGCAAGAATGAATGGCGGAAACGCCCAGTCAAAAGTACCCTTGGTAGCTATAATAGTCATTTTTTTATTATCTGACATAATAAGATCCTCTGTTAAATTGACACTTTAAGCCTTTTCAATAGTAAAGACATACTTGTTGTCTTTTTCTACTGTAGAAATAAGTTTATTACCAGTTTGGTTGCAAAAAGCATCAATATCTTTTACAGAACCAGCGTCAGTTGAAATTACATCTAAGATTTTTCCAGTATCCATTTTAGATAATGCTTTTTTAGTTTTTAAAATTGGCAATGGACAGTTTAAGCCCGATGCATCTAAAGTTTCGTCAGCCATGATAGCACTCCTTGTAAGTTTAAATTAAATAATATATTATATTTTCCCAATAAACACAGATATTTTATATTATTTTTTGTTAAATAATAAAATATAATAAGCATTATTATGAAAATAATTTTATTATTACTTTTAACCCCATTGTTTGTTTTTGCATTAAGCGTTCCAGAGTTGCAACTTTCAGAATCATTAGATGAAAAAAAACAAGGCAGAGAATTTTTGCAATTAATTTGGGATACAGATTTAGTTATTTCTGATATTGAAGCAGCAACTTATCTAAAAAAACTCGGCCATGAGCTCACAATCTATAGTGAAAATCCACGTAATAATTTTGGATTTTTCTTTTTGAAAAAAAGCGATATTAATGCCTTTGCTGGTCCGTATGGTTATATCGGCATACATACAGGGTTGTTACTAAGTTCAGATTCTGAATCTGAGTTGGCAGGTGTTCTTAGCCATGAAATAGCACATATTACTCAAAGACATCTTATTCGATTTTCTGAAAAAATGAGTAAGCAAAATTATCTGATATTGGCAGGAGCATTGGCATCTGTATTGGTTAAAAGTAATAAAGCATCAGGGGCTATTTTTACTTCTACCATTGCAGAAAATTTACAAAAAAAAATTAACTTTACTCGCGAACATGAATGGGAGGCAGATAGAGTTGGCGTTGTTATTTTAAAGCGTTCTGGATTTGACCCAAGAGGCTTAACTAATTTCTTTAAAAAAATAAAAGACAATACTAATGCACAAGAATTTTTGCGATCACATCCATTAAGTATCAACCGTATATCAGATAGTTTGCAGCGCTTAAATATAATTCCAGGTGATTACAGAAAAGATTCTTTTGAATATACTACGATTAAAGCTAAATTATATTATCAAAAATATCAAAAAATTAAGTTAGAAAATAACAAAGCAATCACCTATTATATGCGAGCATACCAAGCATTTGATAAACAAGATTATCAGGATGCTAAACGACATATAGATAAATTATTACTTATTGACAATAGTAAATCTAGCAATATTTTAGCAGGGCGTGTTGCCTCTAAATTGGGCAATATGATTGTGGCTAAACGGTATTTTAATAATAATAGTAATTACGAAAAAGATGAAGCAAGTGTGTATTATACTGCTAAGGCCTATTTGGATAACCAACAAGTGCGTTTAGCTGTGTTAACTTTAAAACCTTTTTTGCGGACAAATCAAGGTAGTTATGAGTCTTACAAATTGTTGGCTTTATTGTATTCAAAACAAGGCGATTTTGGACGCTCTCATATTCAAAGTGCGAAAGCATTAATTGCGCAAGGTAAATTAGAGCAAGCAATTGGGCATTATGAGCGTGCAAAAATGCTGGTTAATTCGCAAGATTTATACAATGTAATTAGCGCTAAAGTTAATGATTTGCAGGAAATTATAAATTTATTATAAAGGAATTAGATTTAAACTTTTAGTAAGACTTAAGCTCATTAGTTGCAAAGTGAATTTTGCAATTACTAGTTATAGTTAATTTAATGTAGCTTTAAAAAACTTTGCCGACTATTTTCTTGACACCACTTGGTGTTCCTAGTAGTAAAACATCAGCAGAACTATTGGCAAATAAGCCATTAGTAACTACGCCAACAATACTGTTCAATATAGTTTCTATTGCTTTTGGATGGACAATTTCTAAGTCACTAATATCTAAAATTAAGTTGCCATTATCGGTGGTGAAATCCCTAAGTTTTACGGTGCCACCGATTTTTTTAACAATCTCACGGCTGACATAATTAGCACTCATTGGAATAACTTCCACAGGTAGAGGGAATTTACCAATTATATCTACTAGTTTAGATTCGTCGGCAATGCAGATAAATTTATCTGCTACTGCTGCGACAATTTTTTCACGAGTAAGTGCGCCACCGCCACCTTTGATAAGATTTAAATCATTATCCGACTCATCTGCGCCATCAATATAGACAGATATTTGTTTTACATCATTTAAATCAAATACTTTAATATCATGTAATTTTAAGCGTTGCGCTGTTGCATCAGAACTTGCTACCGCTCCTTTGATTTTATTTTTCATAATTGCCAACGAATCTATGAAAAAATTAGCTGTTGAGCCGGTACCGACGCCTATAATAGTATTCTCAATGACATAGTTTAATGCTTCTTGTGCTACTGCTTGTTTCATTTCATCTTGTGTCATGATAGTTTTTGAATCTAATTTAAAGTGAATCATTATACACATATGCGAAAAATCATCTTAGCAAGCAACAATAAAGGAAAAATTAAAGAGTTTAATGCTATGCTCAAAGGTATCTATGAAGTGGCATCAATGAGCGATGGTGGTGTTGAAGAAGTTCCTGAGATTGGACTCAGTTTTGTTGAAAATGCTTTGGTTAAGGCGCGTAATGCTTCTGAGCAATCGAACCTGCCAGCTTTAGCGGATGACTCAGGTATCGTAGTAGATGCACTTGGTGGAGCACCAGGTATTTATTCAGCGCGCTATGGAGGTGAACATAGTAATGATGAAGCCAATGTGCAAAAATTATTGTATGAAATGCAAGGGCTTGCTGATGGAGAACGCAGTGCTAAATTTTGGTGTGCAGTTGTATTTATTGAACATGCAAACGACCCAACTCCTATTATTATCCAACGTGGCTGGAAGGGTGAAATTTTACGTGAGAAAGTTGGCAAAAATGGTTTTGGCTATGACCCTATTTTTTATCTGCCAACATATGGTTGTACTTCCGCCGAATTAGCGCCTGAGATTAAAAATACAATTTCACATAGAGCCAGGGCACTCACAGTATTATTAAAAGAATTAAAAACTTGTTAGCACTTCCACCACTTTCACTTTATATCCATTATCCTTGGTGTGTAAAAAAATGTCCATATTGTGATTTTAATTCACATGAACAACAGATTGAAAATGATGTAGCTTACATTCAAGCGATATTGACAAACTTAAAAAATCAACTATATTTAATACAAGGTCGAGATATACAAACAATTTTTATTGGCGGCGGCACACCAAGTTTGTGTTCAATTGAAGCTATGCAAGTGTTATTTTCAGGGTTTAGAGAAATGTTAAACCTTACCGATGATATTGAGATCACATTAGAGGCTAATCCTGGAGTAAGTGATAAAGAAAAATTCAGTGCTTTGAAAAAGTTAGGAGTGAATCGTTTATCAATTGGTGTACAGTCTTTTAATGATAGATATTTGAAAAACTTAGGTAGAATACACTCTGCTCAGCAAGCTATTGAGACGGTAAGACAAGCACAAAGAGTTGGATTTGACAATATCAATATTGACTTAATGTTTGGCTTTGAAAGCCAAAGTGTTGATGATTGTTTGCACGACGTTAAGCAAGCAATTGCGCTAAATCCAGTGCATATTTCTTTTTATCAATTTACCATCGAGCCAAATACTTTTTTTGCTAAATACCCGCCAAAAATATCACAAGAAAAGGTGTGGAAAATGCAAGAGCATGGGCAATTATTATTAGAGCAATCTGGATTTACTCAATATGAAGTCTCAGCATTTTCACAACTACCTGCAAAACACAACTTGAATTATTGGCAGTTTGGCGATTACTTGGGCGCTGGTGCTGGCGCACATGGAAAAATAACCACAGATAGTAAAATTATTCGCACTATGCAATCAAAATCACCTAAAGATTTTATTAAAAACAACCAAAGTAGAATAACTGAGGTAGAACAGATTGGCTTTGAGTTTATGTTAAATGCCTTGAGGTTAAAACAAGGATTTTCATTGAATTTATTTGAAAAGCGAACAAGACAGTCTATTGAAACTATGCGAAATCAACTTAATAAAGCTCACTCTTTGGGGTTGCTTGAGTTGAACGATAAGCGTATTTGCCCTAGTAAGCGAGGATTTGATTTATTAAATGATTTGCAGATAATTTTTATGTGATACAATTCAAGAATGAAAGTTTTATTATCATTATTTTTTCTTGTATTTATTTACAATATTTTAGGGGTGTCAATAGCTGCTGGGGTATTGTTTCCTGTATTTGGCGTGTTGCTTTCCCCAATGATTGCCGTAACAGCGATGAGTTTTAGCTCGGTGTCGGTTATTATAAACGTACTTAGACTTAGAAATATTTCTTTATAAGGCCTAAAGAATACTTGTTAGGTAAAATATAGTTTTTTAATATTTTTTCAAGTATTAACATGTCTGAAATCACACGCGTCTTAATTGAAGCATTGCCATATATTCAAAAATTTAAAAATAAAACCATTGTCATTAAATATGGTGGCAATGCAATGATAGATGAAAAACTAAAGTCTAGTTTCGCACGTGATGTTGTGTTGATGAAATCAGTAGGCATGAATCCAATCGTGGTACATGGCGGTGGCCCACAAATTGGAAAAACACTGGAGGAAATTGGCAAGAAAAGTGAATTTATTGGTGGTATGCGTGTAACTGATAGAGAAACTATGGATGTGGTAAAAAAGGTTTTAGGTGATGTAGTGAATAAGGAAATTGTAGATTTGATTCACCAACATGGTGGGCACGCTATTGGATTGACAGACAAAGGTGAATGTTTGGTCTCTGCTAGAAAATTACGAACCCCAAAAGGAGTTGATTTAGGCTTTGTTGGGGAAGTTGATAATATTGACACTTCGGTAATCGATGCATCACTTAATGTTATTCCAGTTATTGCGCCAATTGGTACGGGTGCAGATGAATGTTCTTACAATATTAATGCAGACTTAGTGGCAGGCTCAATTGCCGAAACACTTAATGCTGAAAAACTGATTTTATTAACCAACACTATTGGTTTATTAGATAATGATAGTAAGTTGTTAACAGGATTGAGTGCTAAAAAAGTTGATGAATTAATTGATGATGGCACAATTTATGGTGGCATGCTGCCAAAGATTAGTTGTGCTCTTTCAGCGGTCAGAAATGGTGTTAAATCCACGCATATTATTGATGGACGCGTCTCTCATGCCGTCCTCTTAGAGGTGTTTACCGATGGTGGCGTTGGCACGCTAATTACTGCTAATGAATAAATCACATAGAAACACTATTAAAATTTGTGACTGTCAAATATTGGCACACTATCAATTTGACGGTGATCAATATATTTTAACCTTAGCCTCAGATATTATTGCTAAAGAGGCTAAACCAGGTCAATTTGTACATATCACAGTTTCTGATGTGTTACCTATGAGACGCCCAATCTCAATCATGTCAGTAGATAAGAAAAACAAAACGTTTGATTTACTTTATAAAGTAGTTGGCAGGGGGACACTCCAGTTATCTAAACGCAAAATTAGCGATGTATTATCAATTATCGGGCCTATCGGCAATGGCTTTAAGGTGACTGATAAAAAGTTACCATTACTTATTGGCGGCGGGGTTGGTATGCCGCCAATAATTGCCATTGCACAACAAATCAAAAATACTGATTACGACCCATTTGTAATTTTAGGCTCGGAAGTCCCATTTCCATTTACACCTGAATTAAGCAGAATTGGCAATCCATGCCAAAAAGCAAGCCACACAATGCCATTATTAGAAAAGTGGGGTGTGGCTTGTAGGCTTACTAGTCTACAAGGATACAAAGGCATATTTAGAGGTTTTGTTACTGATTTAGCGCGTATTTATTTAAATACACTTTCTAGCGATAAGTTGGCACAAGTAGAGGTGTATTCTTGTGGTCCACGCCCAATGCTGAAGGCTGTTTCTAAGTTGGCTGAAGAATATAACCTACCTTGCCAAGTATCACTTGAAGAATATATGGCTTGTGGGGTTGGAGGTTGCGCAGGTTGTGTGGTTGAAGTTCAAACAGATAGTGGTTCGGCAATGAAACGCATTTGTGTTGATGGTCCAGTATTTGATGCAACAAAAGTTTCATTTTGATTGCCAAGAATTTAAAAAAAGTTCAAACACGTATTAGTGTAGTTGATAAAAACCAGCAAGTGACTTTAATTGCTGTTAGTAAAACCAGACCTATCTCTGATTTACAAGAAGCCATTGATGTCGGGCAACATCACTTTGGTGAAAATTATCTACAAGAAGCCCTAAATAAAATTAAAGCACTTACAGGGCAGAATTTAATTTGGCATTTTATTGGGCCAATTCAATCTAATAAAACCAATAAAATTGCGCAAAATTTTGATTGGGTGCATAGCATTGATAGGCTTAAAATTGCTAAACGACTTAATGAACAACGACCGGATAATATGGAAAAACTCAATGTTTTGTTGCAAGTTAATATTGATAATGAATTAACTAAATCAGGTGTCCTTTATGAAGAAATTGAAGAAATTGTTACACAAATTAAATCTCTAGATAGGTTGTCAATAAAGGGCTTTATGTGTATTCCTAGCTATAATAATCCACAAAAAAGTTTTGCAAAAATGGCAGAAATAAGAAAAAAGTACCCTGACTTAAATATGCTATCTATGGGTATGAGTAATGATTTGGAATCAGCTATTCAAAATGGTGCGACTTTTGTGCGTATTGGTAGCAATATTTTCGGGGAAAGAAATAAATTGAATTTATAAGTGTATTGCCTATAATTAATAGGTATCACCAGTTGAATTATAAAATATATAAATAAGTATTCTAATGACATAGAATTCAATTTATTAACTATCAAGTTAATGATAATCTATTGGTATTTTTATTTTGACTTAGTTCACAAAAGTAATAAAGTTTAACAAAGTAATTTTTATAATTAATGGATTAATTGGACTGCGCATAGATTTTGCGAATGTATTATTATGAAAAAAGCTTTTAATGTGATAGATATAAATGAATAATATATTTTATATAGCTGTATTATACGATTTATTTTATGATGACAAAGAATGTCTATTATTAAGATGATTTATTTCAATAAATTCTGCGATAGAGTTGTATTCTTATACTGAATTAATAGGCTAATTTTTTATCTCCGATTATTTTGAATACTAAATTAAAGTTGCTGACTTTAAATACTATAGTCAACGCTACAGTATGAACAGGTTGTTTTAAAACTCATTTAGTCACTAATAATAATAATAAAATGAAATTTAACGCAAATAATAACCCAAGATATAGCCGATATTTTTTTAATTGGATTACTGGTTTTATAGGTTCTTCAATGTGCAAAAAATTAGAATTTGGATGTTCTAAATCATATAAAAATTCACTTAGGGCTTTGTATCTGTAATTTGCATTCAAATGACAAGCTTTGTGTATTGCTCTATCAATCCATATTGCTATATTTGGATTATGAACTAATGTTGATTTATAAGATAACTTTGGTAATTTTTTTGTAGTTAGATTTTTATTTAATTTGTTTTGGTAGGGAAGTTGAGAGGTAAATATTTCATATACAATCACGCCTAAACTAAATTGGTCCGATGCTTGAGATACCTTGTTATTCAAAAGAACCTCTGGCGCAGTGTATCCTTGTGTACCTTGATTATCTCCAGAATCAATTGGACTACTTAGTTCGGAGACGCCAGCAATTCTTGTTGAGCCAAAATCAATCAGTTTGACTTGCCCAATTTCATTAATCATAATATTTTCTGGTTTAAGGTCACAATGCAGCATCTCTTGACGGTGAAAAGCTCTTAAACCTTGAATAATTTGTTTAACAAAATTCACAACTATCTTGATATCAGGTTCTTTGTTTTTATCCATCCATTGTCTTAACGTCTGTCCTTTGATATATTCCATCGCATAGGCTAAGAAGTTGGCTTTTTCATTATTATTATGAATTTTCACTACATTAGGGCTTTGTATTCGCTGTCCCGCCCATTGCTCGTATATAAAATGTTTTAAATATTGCGGGTCGTCTTCAAAATTAATTGATGGTGTTTTTAACACAACCAATTGTTTAGTGTTAATATCTTTAACTAAATATAATTGTATTTTAGGACTTGAAACAAGCAGTGACTTTATTTCAAAACCATTGATTTTCATACCTTTATCTAGGTCTGGTGGCACATGTCGTTCAGTGAGTTCATTAAAGGCTTCATCTATATTCTTCTCTGGTAGCTGGTCAATCTTCACAAGCATTGCTGAGATGTTGTCTCTACTTTCTAAATCTAGTGCTTTATTCACAATATCACTTGCTGTTGACGCTGTATTCATTAAATTTTGTAGCAAGGTATTATTTAAATAATCATGCACACCATCTGTTGTCATCAAAAATTGATCATTAACTTCAAGATCAAGAGTTTGATAGTCAACATTCACTCTAAGGTCAAATCCCATTGCTCTTGATAGGTAAGTTTTTTTTTTGTTTATACTTAAGATGTGGTCTTTTGTTAGTTGTGTTAATACACCTTGACGATAATGATAAACTCTAGAATCACCAACATGAAAAATATGCGCAGTATTGGATTTAATGATTATTACACTCAATGTAGATAGCATTGATGAGATTTCATCGTTGCGCATTGATTGAGAATATAGCCAATTATTTAGCGCTGAAATAACCTTTGTTGCTGAGTGTTCTACACGCCAAGAATCTGGTGTAGAATAATAATCACTGAGAAAACTATTAACGCAACAACTACTCGCCTCAGCCGCTCTCTCACAAGCACTCACACCATCGGCAATAACACTAACAATACCTTTGTATTCCAAGGCTTGTTTGTCGGGTATATGATAGGCGCAAGCATCTTGATTTTCAGGTTTGGCACCTGAAATAGAGTGGGAATTTATATTAACTTTAAGTTGTTTCATATTTATTTAAGTTATTTAGTTGACTTTGATAATTTCAACTGTACCATCGTCTAATATTTCGGTCATATGACCTTTGGGTTCTTCTAGGAATACTATAATTGATACCAATACAATTGTACTAACTATGCCAATTAACATAAAGAATTGGTCGTAGTCTACCAAAGAATTGACTGTTAAAAATATTACTGCACCGACATTACCAAAAGCACCAACCATGCCAGCAATTTGTCCAGTCAATCGTCTTTGAATGAGTGGTACCATAGCGAATACTGCGCCCGATCCTGCTTTAGAGAATATACCGCCAGCAATGGTTAATAACACCACTAAATAAATTGACCAGTTTTTGTCAATATTACCTAATGCTAAAAAACTTAAACTGATACCAGAGAAAACTATTGTTAAAGTCAGCTTCCTGCCGTATTTATCACTTAGATAGCCACCACCTGGCCGAGCGAATAAGTTGATAAATGGATACATACCTGCTAATAATGCAGCAGTAATTTTAGGAAATTCAAACCAGTCAACATAAAGCATTGCCAATATAGAGACAACCGCCAATTCAGTGCCGAAAGTAACTAAATATGCCAAATCAAGAATTGCAACTTGCTTAAATTTATATTGATGCTGCTTTGGTACTCCCTGATTTAAATGTTGAGTATTTATATGCCATGTTTTAAAAATTTGTAATACAAATATTACAGTTAATACACCGTACACAGCATATTCTATTGTTGATGAGATCATGTCCATATTTATGGGTGATAATTTCCATGTCAGTAATGACAAAGCTAGATATAGAGGAATATTCATTGCAATATAGAGTACTAAGTCTGAATAATTACTCACCTCCATAGCACCCGACTTTTTTGGTTTGAAATAAGTAGAGCCTTTAGGTGTATTACTGACATTGAAATAATAAAAAATACCATAAAGTATTGCTAAAGTACTCGCAATAGTGATGGTATAACGCCAGCCATCAACATCACCAAAACTATTTGCAATAAAGGGTAGAGAGAGTGCAGCTCCTGCGGAACCAAAATTACCCCAACCGCCATAAATACCTTGTGCAGTACCTATTTGCTTGGCTGGAAACCATTCGGATATCATACGAATACCCACTACGAAACCAGCGCCAATAAAGCCTGATAAAAATCTAAATAGTGCCAGTTGCTCGTATGATTGCATCCAGCTAAATGCGATTGATATTAAGCCACCTAAAATCAATATAGAAGAAAATAGTATTTTAGGGCCTAACTTATCAACTAACATCCCAACGATAATTCTTGCTGGAATAGTTATTGCTACATTAAGAATCAGCAATACCTTTGCTTGCTGCTCAGTGAGTGACAATGCTTCGCGAATAAAAGGCATCATTGGCCCAAGGCTCAGCCATACCAAGAATGTCATAAAGAAAGCAAACCAAGTTAAATGTAGAACTCTATATTTACCCTTGAATGAAAACAACATCAAATTATCTTCCATTATATTCTCCTTGAATTAAGCATATTTTCTGTGATTTGTTGTTTTCCATGGATTTGAAATAGTATTAGGCAATGCATCTGCCCATTGTTTAATTTTTTTTGGTGTGCTTAATTTTGATTGAATATAATCTAGGCCAACACGTTCTTCAAAGTGCATCACACGTTCAAGATAATTGCCTTCTATGCGATACAACTGCACAAAAGCCTTAAGATATTCAACCACTTCGTCCTCAGTTTGTAAAAAACGATCTTTTAAACAAGCTTTTGTTCTAATGCCACAAGCACCAGCCACATGGATATCATAGCCTTTTTCGGTACAAATCACACCAAAATCTTTAATTGTTGATTCAGCACAGTTACGTGGACAACCACTAACCCCCATCTTGAATTTATGCGGCATAAAGTGTGACCAAATTGCATTTTCCATTTTAATGGATAGCCCCATTGAATCTTGCGTTCCCTCTATACAATGTTTTATGCCAACACAGGATTTACAAGTTCTAGTAGCCTTACTATAAGCGTAGCCTGATTCCATACCAGCCATAGTTATTTCATCCCATATATCATTTAGATTTTTTTTAGGAATTCCTAGTAAATCAATACGTTGCCCACCAGTAATTTTAACAGTCGGTACATTATATTTTATTGAAATATCTGCTAATGCCTTAAGCTTTTCAGGTGTAGTTAAGCCACCTTGCATTTGTGGCACAATAGAATAACTGCCGTCTCTTTGTTTGTTGGCGTGCATCATTTCATTGTGTGGGCGTTCTTCACTATTATGCGTGTATTTTTCATTAAACTGAGAAGATAAATAATAGTTAATTGCCTCACCACAAATTTCGCAAGAATTATCAAAATTTAATGCCATCCGAATTTCATCAATAGTTTTAACTTCTTCAATCGACCTAATATATTTACGCACTTTTATTGTTGAGTGATTTGTGCAATTACAAAGTTTTTCTTTAGTAACTAATTCTGTACCCGAGGTAAAACTAAAAATTTGTTTAGCGACCGAACCACATCCACCGCAACCTGTTGCGCAACCTGTATCTGCTTGCATTGTCTCAAATGTATCATAACCAGCAGCTATTGAATTGATAATATCGCCTTTAGTTACACCTATACAACCACAAACTTGTTCATCATTTGCCATTTTTGCAACACCCGCTGCGCCAGCGCTTAATCCATCAACACTAATATCGCCAAATAATAAAGTCTTTCGAATATCGGTAATATCCACTTTATTCTTAATTAAATCAAAGTAAAAAAGTCCATCTGTGGAATCACCAAATAATACTGCACCTACTAATTTATTATCTCGAATAGAAAGCCTCCTACGTGTATTCAACGTATGGTCTTTGGAGCATATAATCTCATCATCTTTATTGTCAAACTCACCTGTTGAGAAAACATCCACACCTGAAATCTTGAGTTTGGTAGAGATGTCCGAACCTGTGTATATATGATGGTTTACCTCACAGACTTGTTCGGCACATACGCGTGCTTGCTCGAACAGTGGCGCTACTAGTCCATAAGTTTCTCCTCTATGTTTAATGCATTCTCCTACAGAATAAATAGCAGGGTCGGAAGTCATCATTGTGTCGTTTACAATAGTACCTCGGTTGGTATGCAAGCCAATTTTTTTGGCTAAAGTATCATTTGGAACAATACCAACCGACATTACTACCATGTCTGTTGATAGTGTTGAGCCATCTTCAAAATCTAAGGATTCAACTTTATTGTTACCTTTAATTTTCGTTGTAACAGCATTTAATTTGAATACAATATTTTTTTGCTCCAGTACTTTTTGTAACAACTCACCAGAAGTTGCATCTAATTGTATATTCATAATAGAAGCAGTATTGCCAATCACAGTTACTTCAAACCCTAACTCATTAAGACCATTAGCAGCTTCAAGTCCTAGTAATCCTGTGCCAATAATTGCTACTTTTTTGTTTTTCCCTGTTTTTGATTTCATATACTCAACATCATAAATATCTCTAAATGAAATCACTCCTTCTAGCTGATTACCAGGCAATGGCAATATAAATGGTGTAGAGCCAGTACATAACACTAAGCGGTCATAATCCAGTGATTCAGAATTAGTTTCATCAATTTTTATTATTGATACAGTTTTAGCCCATCTATTAACAGTTATTACTTTAAAGCCAGGCTTAAAAATAATCTTATTTTGTGTAAAATAAGATTTATCATGTGTTCTAATTTCGTTAAATTTTTTTTCACCAGATAGAACTAGAGAAAGCATAATTCTATTATAAGGCAATACTGTTTCTGCGCCAATGACGGTGATTCTATATATAAGTGGGTCTATTTTTTTAATTTCATCAACCACTTTCATAGCACTCATTCCTGACCCAACTATAATCAATTTTTTCATAATATTTCCTTTCTTATATAATTTATGTTTTAAGTATAAAAAAAAGCCAGTTAGAAAATGTGCGTATAGCACTTTCTAACTGGCTTCAATACCTTATGGTTAAATTCAGCTTTAAATTGACAAAAAAAACGCTTATCGTGCTTCTAAAATAGAAACTTAGATAAACGTTCAATGTTTTATTGCTACCCATCATTGGATAACCTTGATAAAAATTATACCAAAAAAACAACTACTGTACCACTAATTATCTTAGAATTAATGTAATTCAAGGAGTATTTTTGAAAATTTTTAAGTCAATCCAAAGTTTTGAGTATAATTTTTATTTATTAAAAAATAAATAAAAACATATTTCAACGCTTAAAACTAAACTTATTCTTAAGGTGCTAAAAAGGAATTAAGTAAAATTAAAAGTTACTTAAAAATGTTAAATATAATAATTTTTATAAAGTTACTCAAATTTTTTTTGAGTACTAAAGAGTTTAAATAATCTTGTAAGAAGACTGATCTGTATTACACTTACCGACAATCTTGGAGTAAAAGACATAGCCTATTTTGTTAAAAGTATTTGATTTTGACCTACAAAAATATACCTTGAATTTATGGGTAGATAGAGAAATATTTTTAAAAAAAGATTATGTAGTAGAATTTTTTATATATAATTTACAATAGTCATCTCCAAAGGCGGGGATTAATATAGAACATTGTCGTTTATTTGGACCTTTTAAAAGGTCTTGAATAAGCGTTTTTTTTCGTCAGTTTCAAGATGGAACTGAACAAAAGGTATAGAAGCCAGTAATTGAATTTGCATATTTTTATGTAGATGTGATTATTGGTTTTTTTGTTTATAAGGCTATATAGGTCTTAAATGGAGAAAGTTAAATGAAAATGGTAACTGCAATTATCAAGCCTTTTAAACTTGATGAAGTTAGAGAGGCTTTGCATGAAATAGATGTTTCAGGAATTACAGCAACAGAGGTTAAAGGTTTTGGGCGTCAAAAAGGACACACAGAGCTTTATCGTGGTGCTGAATATATGGTAGATTTTTTGCCAAAAGTTAAGCTGGAGATTGCGATTAGCGCAGACCAAGTTAATAAGGTAGTTGAGGCTATAAGTGCATCAGCAAAATCTGATAATGAAGGTAAGATTGGCGATGGAAAAATTTTTGTTAGTAGCTTGGAAAATGTTGTTCGTGTTAGAACTGGAGAAACTGATGTGGACGCACTTTAGGAGAAGATAATGGAAGATACAATTTTAGAAATGCAATTTGCTATAGATACTTTTTACTTTTTAGTAATGGGGTCCTTGGTAATGTGGATGGCAGCAGGCTTTTCAATGTTAGAAGCAGGGTTAGTAAGAGTTAAGAATACCACTGAAATTTTAACCAAGAATATAGGTTTATTTGCGATTGCTTGTACCACTTATATGGTATATGGCTATGATTTAATGTATGGTGGTGGCATTATGTTAGATGGTATTAGTGGACAAGGTGATAAATATTCAACTGCGGCAGACTTTTTTTTCCAAGTGGTGTTTGTAGCAACGGCAATGAGTATTGTTTCTGGTGCAGTAGCCGAAAGAATGAAATTATTTTCATTTTTTGCATTTGCATTAGTATTTACTGCTATTATTTATCCATTAGAGGGCTCCTGGACTTGGGGGGGTGAAGCGGTATTTGGGCTATTTAAACTTTCTGATTATGGCTTTGCTGACTTTGCAGGATCAGGTATTGTGCACATGGCTGGCGGTGCAGCGGCTTTAGCTGGTGTATTAGTATTAGGCGCTCGTCGTGGAAAATATAATAAAGATGGGTCGTCAAATCCAATAATAGGAGCAAATATGCCGCTAGCTACACTTGGCGTATTTATTTTATGGATGGGATGGTTTGGTTTCAATGGCGGTTCGGTATTGGCAATGGCAAGTAAAGACAGTGCTAATGCTGTTGCTATGGTATTTTTGAATACTAACGCAGCCGCGTCTGGTGGCGTTATTTCTGCGCTTTTATTAGTTAAATTAATATGGGGTAAAGCAGACTTAACGATGGCATTAAATGGTGCGCTAGCAGGTCTAGTTGCTATTACTGCAGGACCCGATACACCAAGTGCCTTAGGTGCAACTTTAATTGGTGCTGTTGGCGGTATATTAGTGGTATTCTCAATTTTAACCTTAGATAAAGTATTTAAGATTGATGACCCAGTGGGTGCAATTTCTGTACACGGTGTTGTTGGATTATGGGGATTGTTAGCGGTACCATTAACTAATGGGGAGGTATTATTCACAGGACAGTTACTCGGTGCTTTGATAATCTTTGTTTGGGTGTTTGGTGTATCATTGATACTTTGGTTAGTGATTAAAGCTGTGATTGGTATTCGAGTTTCAGAACAAGTAGAAGCAGAAGGTGTAGATATTGCGGAGTGCGGAGTGCATGCTTATCCAGAATTTACGATTAAGTAATAAAATCAGTCAAAAATATTTTGTCTATGATGTTATTAAAAATATATAAATAAGGAGGTAGAAATGAAAAATAGTATAAAAAAATTCTTGTTGGTAATATATCTAACTTTAACTTTTAACTCAATGTTATTTGCTGTAGAAAAAAAATCAGCAATTAGTGCCAATATAAATATTGTTACTAACTATGTATGGCGCGCTAGA
This sequence comes from Candidatus Thiodubiliella sp., assembly GCA_029237605.1. GTDB lineage: Bacteria > Pseudomonadota > Gammaproteobacteria > PS1 > Pseudothioglobaceae > Thiodubiliella. Next base: position 303,219 of record JAQRGB010000001.1, on the reverse strand, counting down.
ACTCAATCTGATGATAACAAAGCTATTCAAGGTGGACTTGATTGGGATGCTAGAAATGGCTTTATATTAGGCATATGGGGCTCTAGCCTTGGTAAAAATGATGGCTCTGAATTTGATTATTACGGCTCTTATTCAGGTAAGTTAAATAATGGCATTGGCTATGAAATTGGCTATATTGATTACCGCTATTCAAAAGATAATGGAAGTGCTAACTTTAAAGAGAGTTATATCAGTACATCTTATGCTAATTTTGGCTTAATCTATTATAAGGGGCACAATGAGGCAGTTAATTATATTGAAGGTAGTTATGGTACTAGTATTAACGATATAGATGCATCGTTAACCCTTGGTAGATATTCTAACACAATAGGTAATGCTGATGGATATAAGATGTATGGCATTAGCTTTGGCAAATCTTACGATGGACTAGATTATGCATTAAACTTTACCAAAACTAATGAAAATGATGTTGATGTAGATAATGAAGAAAATATAGTATTTAGTATCGGTAAATCTTTCTAACCATCTTTAATTTTTATGACAATAGAGTAAGTATTAAGGACGAATTTATTGTTTTTAATCAAAGTGTTGCGCTTATGAGTTACAATTCGCCATTTTTTAATTATGATAGTAAAATATATTTTGTTAGAACTGACAGAGAGCCTTCTAGATACAAAGATATTAGATAATACAGCAAATATAAACAATGATATTTATTGTGTTAACAGTTCTAAACAATGGGCTGAATAGTTAAAAAAGTTCCTAGTTAACAATAACAGACTTAATATCATAAAAGAATTTAAAAATGGCGATAAAAGTATTTTATTGATCAAGAATATTCTAGTAGGGAATATCCTAAATACTCCTACAAGACTAGGATTTGTTGAATTTAATTATCATGTTGATAATCCTGACCTGTCTTTAGCTGGAGAAAATATATTTATATCTTTATTATCCAGAATATTTAGCTCTTTACTGCCTTAGAGGTGATGAAACAGCTACTACAGAGATTGTTCAATTAAAAGATGTCATAAAATATCTATCTGAAAAAGACTTGTCAACCGCACAACAACCTATATTTAATATAAAGAGACCAGATTCTTTCGAAGATGGAAATCCAATTATTAACAGTATGCCGCTAATAAAAAATAATAATGGCAAGTATTTATCTCATTATGATTTTCATAATGTCTCTTCTAAAGATGCACATGGAGTATTATTCTTAAATAAGTTTAAAGATATACTTAACAATGAAAATATTTATAATGATAATATTCAATCATGGTGATTTTTTGATTTTTAAAAATCAAGAAACTCTGCACAAAAGAAGTTCTTTTTCTCCAAAATATGACGGTAACGATAGGTAGCTTTTAAGAATGTTCGGAATGAATAATATTCCGACTATAAGTTTTTATAATCAACTTGTATTAAGGAGTTAATTAATAAAATGCAAAAACAAATCATTTTCATAGGTCTTGATACTATGGGTTATCATATGGCAGGGCACTTAGCAAAAAAACAAGCAATTTAATATGAAGGCTTTTAATAGAACAATAACAAAAACACAAAAATGGCAACAGGAATTTGGTGGTGAAATTGTTAAAAATCTTGTAAATGAAGTCAAAACCGCTGATATTATTATCCTTTGCTCTGGGCGTGACCAAGATTTAGAAGAAATATTTTTTGCTAATGATATAGGGCTGATAAACCACTTAAAAAAAGCGCAATAGTCGTGGATCATACAACTTATATCTTATGCAATGGCAATCAAGATAAATACAGAATTAAGCAAAAAAAAGGTTGATTTTATTAATGCGTCTGTTAGCGGCGTTGAGGCTGTGGATAGGCGGCACTCTTAGTATTGTGGTAGGCGGTGCTAAAAATATTTTAGATATAGATAAACTACTCAGTGCTATTTCAGGAGCAGCAGCGGGCTCTTGGCAAATGAAAAATAGACTAGAGGCCGTGCACCAGCGTGAATTTAATTTTGGCTTTGCCATTAAATGGATGGTTAAATATTTTAGCTACGCTCTTAATAAAGCAAATAAAAATAATCTTAATTTAGAATTAACAAAAAATGTTTACAACAAGTATCAGCAATTAATAAAAAATGGCAAAGAAAATTATGATATTTCCGCACTGATTCTACACAGGGATAAATAATATGTTTATTGAAGATTCGTTACTGATTATTTGTTAATTGGCGTATTAGTTTTGGTTGTTGGGTACGGCATACTAACAGCGCTTATTGGCGCTTATATTGGCTCAGAAGTGATTTTAGCAATTGATGAAAGCATAGTTGGTAAGATTATATTTTTTATGATACCAATTGGTTTGGTGCTTTCTTTTATGTCAAAAAAAGATAAAAAAGATGGGTTGTATGAACCAGCTAAAAAAGACATTATATTTACTTTGCCTATTGTTACTTTTGTGATTGGTTTTTATGATGGTTTTTTGGCCAGATCCTGGATCCTTGTTAATTCTAGCTTTGCACTTTTTGATTCATATGCCACTTATTGAGTCATCAGCAACTTCTAAAATATTTAATTTTGCCTCAAATACTGGTGCATTTATTGCTTTTGCAATTGCTGGGAAAATGGCATTTATAATTGGCATTCCAATGATTGTTGCTAGTATTATAGGAAATTATATGGGTAGTCATTTAACACTCAAAAATGGCGATAAGATTATTAAACCACTAATTTTTACCTCGATTAGTATTTTGTTCGTTTCTCTTGGTATTAAATATATATTTTAAGATTTATTAATTTAGGAACTTATATGATTAAAATATTCGGCTAATAGCAGTATTATAATAAAGGTCGAAAAAGACATATTCTCTATTATTTCAAGTATTATAATAATGTTGTGAAGAAGATTTGTGTAGCAGGAAAAATTGGAAGTGTAAAATCTACATTAATAAATGAAATTGCCAAGCATGCGCAATATCAAAAGTTCTCTTTTAGTGATGCGTTAAAAAAATATTGCCTTGAAAATCAGATGGTATTTGACAGAAAATCTTTGCCAAAAGTTGGCAAAAGTAAATTAGAAGACCTTGGTCATGAAGGCTTAGTCAAATGGGCAATAAGTTTCTTTGATGAGATTGATTGGAATGGTAAAGTAATTATTGACGGAATTAGAAATAAAAACATATATTAATTATGAATATAGCGCTTAAAATTATCCTTGTTGATAAAAACACTGGTCGTTCTGCGATGTTACGTCGTGCCTTACAAGACAAGGGGCACGAAGTTATTTGTCGTATGGATAACAGTGCTAATTTACAAAATAGTAACGAAATGACCCATGCAGATGTGGTGATTGTGAATGCGGATATCCCTGACGAGGAAGTGTTTGCAAATTTAACTGATATAAATAAAACTAAACCAAAGCCAATTGTTATGTTTACTGAAGAGTCAAATTCTGAAATGACAAGTTCAGCTATCAAATCAGGTGTAAACGCTTACATTGTTGATGGACTAGAAGAGAATCGCGTGCAGCCTATTATTGATGTGGCAATGGCACGATTTAGAGAGTTTCAGGCGCTTAAAGATGAACTAGATGTAACACGTAGTCAACTTTCAGAGCGTAAAGCAGTTGAGAAAGCTAAAGGTTTATTAATGCAACACAAGAACATTAGTGAAGATGAGGCTTATCAGTCATTACGCAAGATGGCAATGGATAAAAATAAGCGTATTGTTGACATGGCAGAAAGTGTAATTAATGCTTTTGAATTAATAGACACTAATTGTAAAAAGAACTAAAGAATAGTAATTATACGACAATATAATAAAAGATATGAATAAAATTGTCATTCAAGAAGAGGACTTTAGTTTATCAACTGAGGTTGCTTTAGCTCGATCTAGTGATGACAATATTGGCGCAGTAGTATCTTTTGTTGGTTTAGTGCGTGATTTAGAAGATTCTATACTTCAAAAAATGACACTTGAGCATTATTCTGGAATGACTGAAAGAGTATTGCAATCTATTGTTGCTAAGGCCAGAAATTATTGGTCTATAGGCAATATAACCATTATTCATAGGGTTGGAGATTTAACTGTTAATGACCAAATTGTATTGGTTATTGCTACCAGTAAACACCGTAAAGATGCCTTTGATACTTGTGAGTTTATTATGGATTATCTAAAAACACAAGCGCCTCTTTGGAAAAAAGAATATAGCAAAAATGGCGGTAAGTGGGTTAAAGCCAAGAGTAGCGATCAAGATAAAATTAAATAGCATCAAAATCTTCAGGAGAATTTAAGTTAACAAACATATTTGTACAATCTGAGAAATTAACCTCATGCGTGTGATTATTTCTAAACCATAAACCCATTTTACGATTATTTTTTGCCAAAAAATCGCTTAGATTATCTTTTAAATCAGTATTAATTAATGCAAAAGTCGGGTGTATTATTTGCCCATCAGTTGCTACGCAAATATCTGCGTTTGATTGTTGCATGTGCTTTAATAATCTAGTTATCAGACAACTATTAATAAATGGAGCGTCGCATGGTACAATTAATAAATACTTTGTTTTAACTTTACCCAGGGCTGAAAAAACGCCAGCAAGTGGACCTTGAAATCCAGGTAAGTTGTCTGTAATAACCTCACCAAATTCTTGATATGTGTTTAAATTGCGGTTGGCGCTTACTAATATACAACATACTTCTTTTTGAATAGCGCTGGATACATAGCTAATCAACGGTCTGTTTTTAAAAAAAATTAAGCCTTTATCTTGATGATTCATACGTGTGGCTTGACCACCTGAAAGGATTACAGCAGTAATATCACTTTTAGTTATGTTTTTCATATAAATATTTTTTTAAATAATATACAAACTATATAATGCAATAAAATGGTTGCGAAACTTTATTGACTTGAGTTGCAGTGATTTGTTTTATTTGGACGTATTTTAGGCCATTTCTGCTAATTTAGTTTTTTAGTAGTGTTAAAAATATCCAATTTACGAATAAATTCTTTTGTAGTTATAAAAGTAAATATAACTCTCTAAATATATTATTTGACGTGAACAAGTCTATGTTTAGGTTTTCGTTGTTTAGCTAAGTACACCACAATTCTTTTTTAAATGATTGTATCTATTCTAGTATCATTGTTTTATCTGATTTAGACACTTAACTATAAAGCTTCACTAGATTTGATTAGTTAAAATTTAATTTACATTAATAAGTTTAATTGAATTATTAAACACAGCCAGTTGGCTGTGGCATGCCACCGTACTTAGTGATGGGTTTCATTGGTCCAGTTAGCCATTCTTTAAACAATTCTTTTTTGTCAATGTGCATAATTTTAGCAAAAGTCCTAATTGGTGGGACCGATGAGTTTTCAGCAAAATATTCTCTGGCTGTCGTAATTTGATCAACCATGCTTTTGGTTAATTCTATGCCGTCTTCTTTTGCCATTTCAAACATAACCTCTTCACTCCAGATATTTGGGTTAACCAAATATCCATTTCCAGTTCTTTCTAAAGCCATTATTGTATTTTTTAATAGTAAGAATAAATTGCATTATAACTGATTACCTAAGTTATTTACTTGGTTTTTGCAAAGGTATAATTTAGTAACTATGGATTGGATGCAACTTATACTTAATATCTCAAAACAACAGGCTGATTCTGTCAGTGAAGTTTTAATTGGTTTGGATAGTGTTGCAGTTACCTTTAGCGATACATTTGATGATGGAATCTTTGAGCCAGAAGTTAGCAAAACATCGTTATGGAATAATGTAATAGTTACCGCACTATTTAATGTTGACGTTGAGCAAAATTATATCAAAGACATTTTGTGGCAAATTTGTAATATTAATAAGGCTGCTTTTGTCTTATTAAAAAATAGGGTTTGGGAAGATGAGTGTAAAAAAGATTTCCATATAATGCAATTTGGCAAATGTATTTGGATTTGTCCATCGTGGGAAGATAGTAGCCAATTACCAAATGACGCTGTGGCGATTGATTTGGATCCAGAGTTGGCATTTGGAACTGGAACACACCAAACCACGGATCTATGTTTACAATATTTGGCTGAGAACCGACCCCCATAGGGCAAAGTGTAATTGATTATGGCTTAGGTACGGGTATCTTGGCTATTGCCGCTGTTAAGTTAGGGGCTAATCAAGTTTTTTGCGTGGATAATGACCAGCAGACTATCATTTCCACATGTAGTAATATTAAAAATAACAAAGTGGCATCTCAAATTACCGTCTTACATAATGACGAACAAGAGCAATTAATAAAGATGGATTTGTTAATTGCTAATATTTTAGCAAAACCTTTGGTTAATTTATGTGTATATTTTTCTACACTTATTAAATCGGACGGACAACTTGTTTTATCTGGTATTTTACATAAACAGTTAGAGGTAATATTAGATAACTATAATGAGTATTTTTCAGATTTGAAAGTGGTGAAAAAAGATGATTGGTGTAGAGTTAGTGGAATAAAGAGATATTTATAACAATTATGAATAATTATAGTAAAGAGCTTAAAATGAACAGACAAATCAAAGCAGTATCATTAATTTCAGGTGGGCTAGATTCACTTTTAAGCAGCAAATTATTACTTGACCAAGATATACATGTGGAAGGCATTAACTTTTTTACTGGTTTTTGCATTGAGGGGCACACACATGCTATCCGTAAGCAAAAAAATAATAAGCAAAAACGCAATAATGCACTTTGGGTAGCAGAGCAATTGGGTATTAAATTGCATATTATAGATGTAATTGAAGAGTATCGTAGTGTGTTGCTTAATCCTAAGCACGGTTATGGTAAAAATATGAATCCTTGCCTTGATTGCAAAGGTTTTATGGTAAAGAAAGCTAAACAATGGATGGCCAAACACAGTTTTGATTTTATTATTACCGGCGAAGTCGTAGGACAACGCCCTATGTCGCAGCGCAGAGAGACCATGCCAATAATACAGGCAGAATCTGGTGCATATGACTTGTTATTACGGCCTTTGTGTGCTAAACACCTTCCAGAAACTAAAGCAGAGATTGAGGGCTGGGTGGATAGAACAAAATTATTAGATTTTTCTGGGCGTTCGCGCAAGCCACAAATGGCTTTAGCTAAGCGGTACGGCTTTGAAGATTATGCCACTCCAGCAGGAGGTTGTTGTTTTTTAACTGATAAACAATATTCTAATAAATTAGTAGATATGTGGCAATCACGTGGTAATCGCGAATATCAATTAGATGATTTAATGATGCTTAAAATAGGCAGGCATATTCGTCCAAGCCCTCGCTTTAAAATGATTATTGCTAGAGAAGAAGGAGAAGTTAAATTTTTAGAAGGTTATCGCAACCAATATGCAAATCTACATCCAATCAGTTGCAATGGACCATTATCACTGATTGATGGCAAGCCTAATCAACAAGATTTAACCATTGCCGCTAAAATTTTAGCACGTTACTCTCAAGGAAGAGAACAAGACAGTGTTGATGTGAAAGTGAAATTAGACTCTGGTATTACACAAACATTAAGTGTCAAGCCATTTTCTAGCGATGAAATTAAAAAAGAGTGGATGATTTAACCACCACCAACAGCTTTAATAATCTCACAAATATCATCTTTATTTAAGGCGAATTCAGTATACTTAGATCTAGGAATAATTACCCCGTTTATTTCCAATGCAATTCGCTGGTCTTGATAGTTAAGTTTTGTGATTAAATCAATAACTGTTGATTTTTCATTAACTTCTAATGATGATCCATTGACTTGTAAAATCATTTATCCATCTTTCCAATAGCACAAGAAATAAATGACTTTGCTTTTGCTTTTGCTGAACTAAAGCCATGTATAGAATTAGTTTCAGGGTAGCCTAAGTTAAGTAGAGCTTTAGTTATTTCATTGCGTTTACTGTCTTCAATATCAATATTGACAACGCCTTGTTCAATATTGATTTTAACGCTATTGGTGTTAAATTTTGCGTTAAGTTTTTTGGTAATTGTACTGACGCAACCGCCACATTTAATATTTTCAACCATAATATTCATAGTATTTTTCATTTATTTTAAATAAGATTATTATATCAATTTGAGCACTAGATTACATATCTATTGTGGTAAAATTTTACAAGTTTTTATTTAGGAGTATTTTGGTGTCGCAAATTGCTTTATTAGCATTAGAAGATGGTCAGACTTTCAAAGGAAAATCGATTGGCGTTAATGGCAATACAGTTGGTGAGGTGGTGTTTAACACCTCAATGACTGGTTATCAGGAAATTCTAACTGACCCTTCTTATGCTAGGCAAATTATAGCATTGACTTATCCACATATTGGCAATACTGGCATCAATTTAATTGATGATGAATCTAGTGAAATTTACGCCTCAGGTCTAATCATTCGTGATTTACCGCTTCTACACAGTAACTGGCGCAGCGAAACCCCACTTGATGAATATTTGTCGTTTAATAATATTGTTGCTATTAGTGATATAGATACTCGTGCGCTAACACGCCATTTACGTGAAAAAGGTGCACTCAAAGGTTGTATTATTGCAGGTGAGGATATTGATGAATCGGCAGCAATTGCTAAGGCGCAAGCATTTTCAGGTCTTAAAAATATGGATCTAGCAAAGGTGGTCTCAACTACTAAGCAATACACGTTTAATAAGGGCTCTTACTCACTTGAAAGTGGTGAGTTTAATTCACTTAATATGAAGTTCAAAGTGGTTGTTTATGATTATGGTGTGAAGAAAAATATTCTAAGAATATTAGTTGATCGTGGCTGTTATTTAACAATAGTTAATGCTCAAACACCAGTTGCAGATGTTTTGGCAATGAACCCAGATGGTGTATTTTTATCTAATGGCCCAGGTGATCCAGAACCATGTGATTATGCAATTAAAAATATTAAAACTTTGCTAGAAAAAAATATACCAATGTTTGGTATTTGTTTAGGTCATCAATTGTTGTCATTAGCAAATGGCGCAACAACTGAAAAAATGGTTGTTGGGCATCATGGCGCCAACCACCCTGTACAAGATTTAATATCTAAACGGGTAATCATTACCTCACAAAATCACGGTTTTTCTGTATCACGTAACAATATACCAAACCATCTTGAAATAACACACAAATCATTATTTGATAATACCATTCAAGGCGTTAAAGTGATTGGTAAGAAAGCATTTGGCTTTCAAGGACATCCGGAAGCATCACCAGGGCCACATGATGTGGGTTATTTGTTTGATGCATTTACAGATAAAATGAGCCAATGAAAAATTTATTAATAAGTTTTTTGTGTTTAATGTTTAGTATGATAGTTATAGCGGAAGAAGATATTGACCCATTTGAAAAATACAATAGAGTAGTTTTTGAATTCAATCAAGACTTAGACGAGGTATTGCTTGAGCCGATTGCTAAATCCTATAAAAAGAATATACCTCAGTCAGCACAAAATAGAGTAAGTGATTTTTTTTCTAATATTGGCGATATTGCTACATTGGGTAATGAAATAATGCAGTTTGAAGTAATTAATAGTAGCAATACGTTGAGTAGGATTTTGATTAACTCTACTGTGGGATTATTTGGTTTATTTGATATAGCAAGTGAAATTGGCTTAGAAAAAACACAGGAAGATTTTGGTCAGACTATGGCAGTTTGGGGTACGCCAGAAGGTCATTATGTGGTATTGCCAGTGTTAGGGCCTTCAACATTGCGCGATACAATAGGTAGTATAGTGGACGGAATTCAAAAAACAGAACAAACTAAAAATATAAAAACTGCACAAAAAGTTAGTATAATTGTATCTCAAGCTGTTGATATGCGTGTTAAATTATTGCCAATTACTGATTTACTTAAGTATACAGATAGCCCTTATATTTCCACTCGTTTTGCTTATTTACAAAAGCGCAAACATGATATACATAACGGCAATCTTCTTGAAGATGATGAATTTTAAATAATAGATAATGCCTAAAAGACAAGATATAAAGAGTATTTTAATTATTGGCGCAGGGCCTATTGTCATTGGGCAAGCGTGTGAGTTTGATTACTCAGGCGCACAAGCTTGTAGTGCATTACGTGAAGAAGGATACCGTATTATTTTAGTAAATTCTAATCCTGCCACCATTATGACTGACCCGCAAATGGCTGATAGCACTTATATTGAGCCGATTGAATGGCGTACAGTGAAAAAAATCATTGAAGTTGAAAAACCAGATGCATTACTACCAACTATGGGTGGACAGACAGCGCTGAATTGTGCACTAGATTTAGAGCGTCACGGTGTATTAGAAAAATACGGTGTTGAGATGATTGGCGCCAAAAAAGAAGCCATTGATAAAGCAGAAGACCGTGACTTATTTCGTGAGGCAATGCTTAAAATTGGCCTTGATATGCCTAAAGCAGCTGTTGCACATAACATAGAAGAGGCATTTGTTATACAAAAAACCGTTGATTTTCCAACAGTTATTAGACCTTCTTTTACTATGGGTGGATCTGGCGGTGGTATTGCTTATAATAAACAAGAATTTGTTGAGATTTGTGAACGTGGTTTGGACTTATCACCAACGAATGAATTGTTAGTTGAAGAGTCTATTTTGGGTTGGAAAGAATTTGAAATGGAAGTAGTACGTGATACTAATGATAACTGTATTATTATTTGTTCGATTGAAAATTTAGACCCAATGGGCATCCATACTGGTGATTCAATTACTGTTGCACCTGCACAAACTTTAACTGATAAAGAGTACCAAGTGATGCGTAATGCTTCACTGGCAGTATTACGTGAAATTGGCGTGGATACTGGTGGCTCTAATGTGCAATTTGCGCTTAATCCTAAAGATGGTCGTTTGACTATTATTGAAATGAATCCGCGTGTATCACGCTCGTCGGCATTGGCATCAAAAGCAACAGGATTTCCAATTGCAAAAGTGGCCGCAAAACTTGCAATAGGCTACACTTTAGACGAACTTGATAATGATATTACTGGTGGCAAAATGCCAGCTTCATTTGAACCAAGTATTGACTATGTGGTGACTAAAATTCCACGATTTGCTTTTGAAAAATTTCCGAAAGCCGATGACCGTTTGACTACACAAATGAAGTCGGTAGGAGAGGTGATGGCAATTGGTTCAACTTTCCAAGAATCTTTGCAAAAAGCCTTACGTGGCCTAGAAACAGATAAAGTTGGACTTGATCCAATTATTGATTTGAGTGCTGACGATGCACGCAATAAGATTAGAAGTGAATGTATCTCTGCACGAGGTGAACGTATTTTTTATTTGGCAGACGCATTTAGATTAGGCATGACCTTAGACGAAGTATTTGACTTATCTAAAGTGGATCCGTGGTTTTTGGCGCAAATACAAGACATTATTTCTAGTGAAATGCAAGTTAATGGTAGTAATATTATTGATATTGATGTAGATGAATTATTTAATTTAAAACGCAAGGGTTTCTCTGATGCACGTTTAGCACAGTTGTGTGATTGTAGTGAATCATCTGTACGTGAGCGTCGCAAAGCACTTAATGTAAAGCCTGTTTTTAAGCGCGTTGATAGTTGCGCAGCTGAGTTTGATACACAAACGGCATATTTATATTCTACTTACCAGCAACAATGTGAAGCTAACCCTACTAATAATAAAAAGATTATGATATTGGGTGGTGGGCCAAATCGTATTGGACAGGGTATTGAATTTGACTACTGTTGTGTGCATGCATCTTTAGCGTTGCGTGCAGATGGTTATGAAACTATTATGGTGAACTGTAATCCTGAAACAGTTTCTACTGATTATGATATCTCTGATCGCTTATATTTTGAGCCGTTAACGCTCGAAGATGTGTTGGCAGTGGTTGATATGGAAAATCCAGACGGCATCATTGTGCATTATGGTGGGCAAACGCCACTTAAATTAGCTGATGCTTTAGAAAAGAGTGGTGCAAAAATTATAGGCACTAGTCCTGATGCTATTGATTTAGCAGAAGATCGTGAGCGCTTTTCAAAAATGCTACAAGAATTAGGGTTGAAACAACCGCTAAATGGCACAGCTCGTTCATTTGAACAAGCACAAAGTATTGCTGATGCAATTGGTTTTCCATTAGTAGTTCGCCCATCTTATGTATTGGGTGGGCGTGCAATGGAAATTGTTTATGACAAGGATAATCTTGAACATTATATGCATACTGCAGTGCAAGTTTCAAACGATTCACCGGTATTGCTAGATTCATTTCTTGATCATGCTATTGAAGTGGATATTGATGTTATTTCTGATGGCGATGATGTGGTGATTGGTGGTATTATGCAACATATTGAACAAGCAGGTATTCATTCAGGTGATTCAGCTTGTTCATTGCCACCATATTCTTTACCGAATAATGTGTTGGATGAGATGCGTGAGCAAGTAATCGCTATGGCAAAAAAATTAAATGTAGTTGGTTTAATGAATACGCAACTTGCCTACCAAGATGGTGATATATATATTATTGAAGTTAATCCTCGCGCATCACGCACTGTGCCATTTGTTTCTAAGGCGATTGGCGTGCCGTTGGCAAATATTGCAGCACGCGTGATGTCAGGAAAAAAATTAAAAGCACTAGGTTTTACAACAGAAATTATTCCACAACATTTCAGCGTAAAAGAAGCAGTATTTCCGTTCAATAAATTCTTGGGAGTTGATCCAATTTTAGGTCCTGAAATGCGCTCAACAGGCGAAGTAATGGGTATAGGAGATGATTTTGCCTTTGCCTTTGATAAAGCGCAACTTGCTGCAGGCAGTCGTGCACCTACAGAAGGCAAAGTATTTGTTAGTTTGCGCAAACTAGACCGTGATGATTTAGTTGAGTTAGGAAAGCGCTTGATAGAACAAGGTTTTAATTTAGTTGCAACACGTAGTAATAAAGAAGTTTTAACTGACGCAGGCCTAGAATGTGAGACGATTAATAAAGTATCTGAAGGCTCACCACACATTGTTGATATGATTAAAAATGGTGAAATTGATTTGATTATCAATTCAACCGAAGATTTACAAGGTGCAGAAGATGCTGCTGCGATTCGTTGTCAGGCTTTGATACATAAAGTATCGTTCACTACAACAGTAGCGGCAGCGTTTGCTATGCTTGATGGTTTGAAGACGTATAAGAAAATTTCTGTCAGAACAATACAATCACTAAATAATTAAGGGTAATAAGTGATTTTAATAGCTAAAAATATTTATCAAAAAAATCATCATTCTACTTTATAATAAATTAAAAAATCATCTCTATATCTTGATATGAAAATTTTTTTTAAATCTATTTTAAAGCAGAATTACATTTTTTTACTAAGTATCTTAGGTAATTAGAGGCGTATTTATGGAAACTATCCCAATGACCATTGCAGGTAACAAAGCTTTAGAGGTAGAATTATTAAATCTGAAAGATATTGAGCGTCCACGTATTGTTGAAGAAATTGCTACAGCACGTGCACATGGCGACCTTAAAGAAAATGCTGAATATCATGCTGCGAAAGAAGAGCAGGGTTTTATTGAAGGACGAATTAAAGAAATTCAATCAAAACTTTCACGTATGCAGGTTATTGATGTTACTAAACTTGAACAAGATGGAAGGTGTGTGTTTGGCACTACTGTTACTTTAATGAATATTGTAAACGATAAAGAAATAACTTACCAAATCGTTGGTGAAGACGAATCTGATATCAGTCAAAATAAAATTTCTTGCCACAGTCCAATTGCAAGTAGCATAATGGGCAAGGAAGAGGGCGATGAAGTGACAGTGAAGGCACCAAAAGGTGATATTTTTTATGAAATATTAAGCGTTAAGTATATTTGAATATCTTGCAGTAATTCAGGCCTATGCTAACAATGCATAGTATTATAGTGATGTTACTGCACACCGCAAATAGACCCATATTTATAAAAATTATTATTAATGTAAAACCCCCACAAAGGCCAAGCGGCGCGCTTACACTAAGTATCTTTACTTTTTTACTTTCTGTTGAGACGCAAGCAAAAGAAGGTTTTGATAAGTCTTTTTACTTAGATCTTAGTAAGCCCTGTGTCTACAAGGAGTACATTCCGCGAATACCAACCAACTAGAAAAGATAACCAAGCTAAAAGAAACTGCTGGTACTATTCGTAACACTATAGGCTCTACAAACTCAGACAATGCTGATAAATTAGATAGTAGAATCATCACAAAAGACCTCTATATTAAACTAAAAAAAACAAACAAAAAACCATAAACTAACCCTGAAAACCTTGTGCAAACTCTAGTATTTATAGTAAAATACTATAAATATCAACTAGTTACAATAAATATGCGCGTTAAAACCATACAGGAGCAAACTTTTGCAGATAGTTTTATAGACATACCAAATTCTCAACTTGACACCATTAACAAAATAGTCACCTGGGAGGCGATAACCACACAGCTGGTTCATATTAAAGTTGACTACTATGCTTGTTAGTTTATTCAAGGCATTATTAATAGGCACTTGGCACAATCTATCTAATGAGAGATTGGCTGATAGTCTTGGTATAGACTTAGTTTTTATTAACTTTATTAACTTTATTAACTTTATTAACTTTATTAACTTTATTAACTTTATTAACTTTATTAACTTTGGAGTTGTAAGAGACCCTTGTCTTCCTAAGACCGCTTGGCCTCCGACTTAACAAACCAGACGCCACAACCATTGGCAGGTTTAGAATCAAACTAAGCAAAGAGAATCTATTTGATAGGCTTTTGGATAACATCAATCTTATGCTTGAGAATAATCAACTTAAACTCTCTAATGGCAAACATGTTGCTATTATGGATGCAGCCTTGATTCAAAGTGCGGCGCTCTAAGAAGACTATTACAATACACAAAACTAGTGAGGTTTATGAACTTGATAGTGACCAACCCAGTTCAATATTCAGATGATAAAGACGCCAAGTGGACTTTTAAGGCAGACAAATCACTTATGAATACTCATCAGTAGTAGCAACCGATGTCAATGGCTTAATTAACAAAGCCATTACGCATCCTGCTAATGATAGTGAAATGACTTTTTTTGAAGAAAATGTCAAACAAGCAAATAATCAAAAAGGAGTTATGGTTTTATATGACAAAGGCGCAGCTTCTAAGGCTAATAGCACTGCACCTAAAGAACAAAAACTAAGAGATGGTATTATGGCGTAAAGAACCCAAAGGTAAGGCAATGAGTAATTGGAATAAACTGCGCAACAAAGCTATCAGCAATAGAAGGTTTGTGGTTGAGCGTACCTTTGGCACACTAAAACGCACTTATGGTTTAGCAAGAAGCCGTTATATTGGTTTAGAAAAAGTTGCCAGTGAAGTTAATCTTGAGGCTATTGCTTATAACTTGATTAGAACAGCAAATATTTACAAAGAGTTAGCAATAAATCATGGAAGATAGAGGTTATTGCGTCTTTTTTTGTGAAAACAGTACAAAAAAGCGTAAAAAATGAGTAATTTATAGTTAATACCTATGGTTTTTTAATGAAAAACAGAGTTTTATTTTTTTTGGCTTTGAAAAGTCAAAAAAAATAAAGATTTTAACTGCTGATGGATGATTTTAGGGTGCTATGCAGTGGTCTTTTATCCTTAAATTCTCTAAAAAAAGAAAATAGAAAGGTTTGGAAATGAAGTATAACACCTAGCGTCATTGGTAGTTAAAAGCAGAGTATAGCATAAGCGAAACGCCACCCTTAAGTATCCGCTGAATATTTTTGTTAGGTTTTTTATCCTGCACAACAAGACAGCTTGCGTATATCTTTATCAAAAGTCTGCGCCGCTAATTTTAGACCTTCAACCATCGTTAAATAAGGAAAAATAGTATTCCCAAAATCTCTACTTGTCATTTTATTTTTAATCGCTAACACAGCAGTTTGAATACTATCTCCAGCTTCGGTAGCACAAATATGTGCACCCAATAAGATGTCCGTTTTTTTATCGGCTACTAATTTAATGACTCCTTCAGTATTGCGTGCTGCAATTGCTCTAGGGATTTGAGCAACTGGCAAGACACTAATTTTTGTTTCAAACCCTGCTTGTTGAGCTTGTTGCTCGGTCATACCTACATGAGCAATTTGCGGGTCAACAAATGTTACTGAGGGCATGACAGTAGCATCATAAGCCATTGTATCGCCATCTAATAAATTATTAACGGCTAACTTTGCACTATAGGCAGCCATATAGACAAACATATCTCTACCAGTAACATCACCTACAGCATAGATATTAGGATTACTTGACGCTAAATACTGATTGACTTCAACACCTCCTTTGCTATTTAACTTCACACCTACTGCGTCACAATTTAAACTATCGATATTTGGCTTTCTACCTGTACATACTAGCACTTTTTCGATACAAACTGTTTCGTTTATATTATTAAACAATAATTCATAGCCATTAGCGTTCTGTTTAATTTCTTTGTAATTTATACCTTTATAAACAGTGATATTTTCTTTTTGAAAAATTTTCTCCAAAGTAGCGCTAATTTCAGGTTCTTCCTCAGGCAACAAACGACTGCGACAACAGATGCTCACTTGTACGCCTGCCCGTGAAAATAACTGTGCTAACTCACAACCGATCACTCCTGCACCAATGACCAGTAAGGAACTGGGCAACTGATCAATTTCGAGCAAACGAGTGCTGTCTAAATAGTCTATGTTTTGTAAGCCTTTAATAGGCGGAGTTGCATTAGATGATCCTGTGGCGATAATAGTTTTACTTGCCTCAAATATTTTTCCTTCGACCTCAATACCTACTTGGGTCAGGCTTGCATTGCCTTCTAAATAGGTAATATTTGGATATTGGGGTAATATATCACTGTATTTTGCTTGCCGCAGTGAATCAACTAGTTGTTGTTTTTGCTTGATTACTGCCTGCCAATCAACGATATTAGCGTGACTAGATATACCATCAAAGCGTCTTGTGTCTGCTGCTGTATGCACAATTTCAACTGCTCTAATTAAGGTTTTCGAGGGCACACAACCGACATTAACACAAGTACCACCGATGGTGCCATAACCTACTAGCAAAACATTTTTACCTCGTTCAGCCGCCGTAATTGCGGCTGAAAAACCACCTGAACCTGCACCAATAACAATTAAGTCGTATTGGTTTGATGGATTGCTATTTTGTTTGGCGTAACAATAACTCATTTTATCTCTCCATTTGGATTGTACTTGTGGATGATGGAAGGATAATCCGCATTTGTTTTTGCAAAAATATTTTCCAATAGGCGATAAAAGAAGCCAGTATAACGATGGGAATGCCAATAAAATACAGTTTATAGGGCTCTAGAGCGGTTAAATTTGCAACCCATGAACTGCCAATACTTAACAACAGTAGCATGAGCGGAACAATACAACAAACCGTTGACAATAAGGTGGTAATTAGACCAGAGATATTCGTTTTAGTTGTCATCTACATACTCCAAATATTAAACACTGGGCTTATTATAAATGCCGTACCATACTACGGAGTCAAGAGTATTTTGTAATTATTTTTTAAATGATTGAATCATTGGACATTTGTCTACTTTCTTATTAGCACCACAATGGTGTATATAATTTTCAATATTATCTTTTATACACAATAAGTTATTTAATTTTTCGTTAACCATCATCAGCTTTTGTTGTGCCATATGTTTTGTTTTATCACAGTTACAGTCTTCACCTAACGCTAATAATTTTTTAATTTCAGCTAAAGTAAAGCTAATCAATTTAGCTCGTTGGATAAATATCAGTTGAGATAAAGTCTCTGACGGGTAAATTCTGTAGCCTTGAATTGGTTTTTCTGGCTCTTGAATAAGTCCTTGTTTTTGGTAAAAACGGATAGTTTCTACATTAATGCTGGCAAGTTTTGCTAGATGACCGATTGTTAATGGTTTCTTTGTCATAGATATGCTTTTGTTGGCTATTTTATTAGCAGCAATGATCATCAGTAGGACAACAAGACGACTTAAACCAAGACAGTACAGTTTTCGAGTCTGGGATACCACCTGCGTGTACAACCTTGCCATCTACTATTACCCCTGGCGTTGACATAATGCCATAAGACATAATCTCCGTTGTATCTTCAATTTTTTCTAAATTAATTGCAATATCATTATCACTTGTTACTTTTTCAATCAATTTTTGCGTTGCTTTGCAATTTGCACAACCTGTGCCTAATACTTTAACTTCTATCATTTTTTCTCCTGTTGTTATAATTCATAATCGCCAGCATAAGGTTTATTACCTTCAACTGTTGGTAAAGTTAAACGATTACCCCAGTGTGACCAACCCCCGTTATAAAGTTTAATATTTTTATAGCCTAAACTTTTAAGTTGCAGATATGCCAAACTCATTCTAAATCCATCATGGCAATAAACATAAACCGTTTTATCTTTTGGGATTTGTGCATAAAGTTTTGCTAATGATTTTTCATCTATCCATAATTGCTCGCTGATGCCGTCCATACCCACAATATTGATAGCTCCTGGAATATGCCCGCCTAAAACAGAGTGTTTAATGACTTCGCCAGTATACATTTTGTGTGGCCTTGCATCTAACAATACAACACTTGCATTTCTTTTTGAAACAACCTCATCATAAATATTTTGCCACTCTACAAACAAACTAGTATTGATTGCTTTTAAGGCCACATTGCCTTTTTTGTATTTAGGAGTTTCAGTATCCATATCATTAAACGAATTCCAAGCACGCAAACCGCCATTTAAAATTTTTACTTGATTCATCTTAAAGCCATACAATTTTAATAAAAAGTACAACCTAGATGCTAATGCTGTGCCTGAATCATCATATAACACCAAGGTAGAGTCACTATTAACACCCCAATTGCGCAAAGTATTTTCAAACACTTTTTTACTAGGAAAACGCATAATCGGGTTGGCATTATTATCACCCAAATCTTTAAAGCGTTGCACCTGCACAGCCCCTGGAATATGCCCAATAGTAAAGTAACGATGTGGGTAATAACGCACTTCTAAAATACGTATATTTTTATCCTCAATATGCTCACTGAGCCAGTCACTGTCCACTAAAAAATCTCGATTTGCCAATGTTAACTGAGAAATCAATAACAAAATAAAACTCATTAATATTTTAACTTTCATCACTTTCTCCTTTTTTATTCAAACTCTAATTGCAAGAATATATTTTGTGCATTTTTCCTTGAAATACCCTTAAAATTCTTCAAATATTTAAAACGACTTTGGTCTATATTTACAGCTTCTGATATGTCGCCATCATTTTCAATAATATTACTTACCTTATCATGCAAAAATACCAAATAGTCATAAGTATCTTTTTTTGCTTCCGCTAAATCTGTTACATGTCCATGTCCAGGGATAATATATTCAGGTTTAAAATTTGCCATTTTCTCAAAAACTTGAATCCAACTTTTGACATTTTTAGCGGGGCCTGTACCAAGTGCGCGTTGAACAAAAACTACATCACCTGTGAACATTATTTTTTTACTCGGCATCCATACTACAATATCCCCTACAGTATGCGCTGCACCAAAATGATAAAGCTCTATGTGTATCCCACCAATATCCAAGATTTTTTTCTGTTTAAAAGTCTCATTTGCATATACGGGCTTTGTGCCTTTGAGGCTGCTGCTGATCAAAGTACCCAAGCGTTTCATATGATAATCTGTGCGTGCAATTTGGTCTGAACGCGTTTTACTTGATGCAATAATTCTCGCACCAAGTTTTTTAAAGTAATCATTCCCTAACCATCGGTGATCTTGTCCTCCAGTATTGATAACGGTTGTGATTGGTTTATTAGTTAGCGTTTTTATGGTTTTATAAATTTCTTTAGCACCCAAATAACTTGCACCACTATCAATTAGAATGACTCCATTCTTGGTAATAATCACCCCATGAGTAGAGTTATTACCTAGATTAGAGGGACTACGTTGGCTTAATTCACCAACTAATGCATAAACATTATTGGTGATTTTCTCAACTTTAAGTTGAGCATTCACATTTGCGCTAATACTCAATATTAAAATAATAAGCAGTTTTTTCATCGAGCCTTCTCCTTTTTTATAAAACTAAATTAAATAACAACCCCACTAATGTAATAGAAATTGCCACTATGCTGGTAAATAATGCCAAAGCCCTCCAATGCATTGCTTTTTTTAAAATCAATAATTCTGGTAATGAAATTGCTGCAATACTCATCATAAATGCTAATGTTGTGCCAACAGCAACCCCTTTAAGTAGCATGGCTTCAACCAATGGAATAACACCAACTTCATCAGAATATAATGGCACGCCAGCAATAACCGCCATTGGCACTGCAAAAAGATTATCATTGTTAAGGCTTTGTGCCCAATCCTGTGGGAAATAACCATGAAATAACGCCCCCAAACCTACACCCAAAAAAACCCACTTCCAAAGCTCACTAATTATTTTTTTGGCTTCCACCACGGCGTAACGATGCATTACTTCCCAAGTTTTTTTAGTTTGTAGAGTCGATATAACAGCTGGTTTAGCATTTTTAATTTTATCATAATTAAAAATATATTTTTCTACACCCATTTTTTCCATGATAATACCGCCAAAAAATGCAATTACAGCACCAGAGGTAATAAATAGCAAAGTTGCCTTCCAGCCGACAACACCGATTAAAATAATAACAGCAATTTCGTTAATCATCGGACTGGCGATTAAAAAAGTAAAAACTACGCTTAACGGTATACCTGCACGCAAAAAGCCTAAAAATAGTGGAATAGAAGAACAAGAGCAAAATGGCGTTACTGCCCCTAAAATAATTGCCATTATTTGTGCGACTGGTTTTGATTTTCCCTGTAGATAATCACGCACTTTTTCTGGAGAAATGTGGAATCGTAATAGCCCCATCAAATAAATAATAATTGCCAGCATAAAGAATATTTTGGCAATATCCATCACAAAAAAATGTACACTTCCGCCCAATTTTCCATCAGGTGAGATACCTGCTAAGTCATAAACTAAGTAATTTGCTAATAAATCAAACATCGAATTTTTCTATTTTTGGACGATTATCCATTATTTTAAGTCGTTTTGAATCTCGTTGAAACAAAGATTTTGTATGCGCTTCAGTGGTTATAAATTTAATAATATTTTTTTGAAAAACGACTAAATTAGGGTGAATAGAATACAAAATCCACTTGCCGCAACGGCGTTTTCGAATTAAACCATTCAATTTAAGAATACTTAAATGGCGTGATACTTTTGGCTGTGAAAGTTTGAGAGCATATTCGATTTCACAAACGCATAATTCTTTGTTCTCACAAATTAAGATAAGGCATCTAAGTCTAGTTTCGTCTGATAATACATTAAAAAATTCATTCATTTGTAAACCTTGTTATTCATATATTTGAATAACAAGATATCTTACTCAATAAACAAATATTGTCAAGCTATAAATTTACAAGGATGTTTTTGATGGACTAATTATTTAAAGAAATACTCTTTTATGCGTTCTATTAAAGTTAAAACTATGTAATGCAATTTTCAAAAATAAATAATACAAAAGATGTTGACTTTTTACCATTTAATGATAAGAAACCGCTTGGAATAGCAAAAAATAGCCGCTAATACCGATGGATGGAGCTAATTTTTTGCAAGCACAGGCAGAGTAATGGCAATTCTATACATTGGATTAGAGTAATTATTTAAAAAGCATAACTGATTTTGGTAAAAATTCTATCGTTGTCTTTGATTGAATCAGTTACGCTTGATCCATCGATATAGTTAATACCTATGGTTTTTTAATGAAAAACAGAGTTTTATTTTTTTTGGCTTTGAAAAGTCAAAAAAAATAAAGATTTTAACTGCTGATGGATGATTTTAGGGTGCTATGCAGTGGTCTCACAAATATAAAAAACCAATTAAAAAACAAAATTGTTAATAATACAGAAACCTTTGTTAATGATAAAGCCAATGAGTTCGTCAATCAGTTTGGCTCTGGTCGTACTGAAGTTAAGATAGGTGGTCTTGCTTCAGACGAGATAGATTACGGTATTAAAACCATTCAGCCACTCTCTAAATTAGATGAAAAAAGTAAAGACTTAACCTTCTTACAAGGCCAAATATCATCAGGTGAAAATCATGGTGAGCGCCGTGGAATTATTAACTTAGGTAAATTAGTCCAGGTCTTTATTTTAGAACATCGTATGTAAGCATATGACTTATCTAAGCTTATTTGAAATTTAATATATCATATATATGCTTATATTACTGTAATATCCCCATTTTTCATACAACTCTAAAGTAGAGGTTTGACTGTTTACAGTCATTTTATTACGCCACCTTTGCTCTTGGTGGCATTACAGTTGCACTTAGTTGAATTCGCCCTGTACGGAAAATAGGGGTATTGCAAAAGGTTTTGGGGTTATGTACTAGCCAGATTCCTTTGAATCTGAACTACAATATTTGTATTATCATACAAAAATATATCTTGACGGTGAGCAGGACGTTTGGGACTCAATTTTAACACAGTGTTTAAGTTGGCCGGCACCATCCACCCGGCTCCTAGTGGGCCTCCGTTCACAGCGCGTATTGAAGTCATACCTATTGATATAGCGGCATGAAAAACTTGGTCATATACCAATCTTCTAAATGTAATAATACTGCCTGACGGAATAAGATCCCTATATTGCCAATGTGTATACGAGTTTAAATTGGGAATCCATCCTTGCGCTGTAATAGTAATAAGTTGTGCAGTTGTTATTCCTCCTCCATAAGGCAGATGATCGCTCCCTAAAAGATATTTAATAAACGCGGCAACATCGTAACAAACACCTTTAACATAGCGATTTATATCGACCTCTCCTTGAATAAGTCTGGTTGCTAATTGTAATTTTTCCTGGTGACCATATTGGACAGCTAGCGCACCTTTTGGAGTTAAGTTAATTTTAATCTCCTTAAATTATGCATAATACCCAAAACTTATTTTAAATACCACAATGATAGATTGTTGGTTTTATAGTCTTTTTTTACTTTTTTAACCACGCAAGCACTGTGCGGCGTGCACGTCCTTGCTCACCTTCAAGAATTTCGTCTGCTGCTGGATCTAAACAAACAATCAATTTTTTATTTGACTGCAGCGAATCGTAGAGTTGCAGCGCAAAGAAATTATTGGGATTGAGAAGTTTTTCAATAATTAAAGGTAAAATTTGATCACCCATTGCGACAAGATTCTGGTAAGGCTTCGTAAGTCGGACAAATGATGGGTTTGAAATATACTTAAATTCTTCAGCACCCCAAGTTTTTTGCCATTCACAGAAAATTTTATCGAATGACACTCTTGTCTTTTCTGGGACAGACTTTATTTCTACTTGTAATTGCTCCTCTATTTCATTTTCAAGTTTCATAAAGTCTCCTTGTGTCGTATCATTTATTTTGGAAATAATAGACGCAAACTTGTCATCTGCCAAAGTAGTTTTGAGTCTATAAAAAAAAGAATTTCACCATAAATTTCGCACTCAAGTTCATCACGTTTATGCAAAATTCGCAGATCACTCCCACATTTAGACTCCCATTTAAGTTCAGCTGTTCCTGGATCAGCTAATACAGACCCGTGAGTCATTTGAGATGAATTTCCCCCCCAAGCTGCGATAGAGCCAGGGGCAAACTCTGAACGAAAAAACCCATGTTGATTATAGAAGGCATCAAAATCCATGATATTATCGCCAGGCCATATCCAGCTTGATGTAATTTTAACCGTCCATGCTATACAGTTGTAAACTGCAGTTACGTTGTCTGTTACTATCGACCGATTTGTATCTAGCTTAGGGAAATATCCACGAAATCGTATCTTTTCTTCGTTTGTCATTGGTCTATTCATAATTTTAATTCGTCTTTATTTTATTAGTGCATAGTTTTTAAGAAATATTAAAAACTCATTTTCAGCTACTGCTTATCATATAAATTCAACCTTCGTTAATTATTTGTTTGGCAATATCAGTGCCATTATCAATGAATGTGATACGCGGATCATATTGTTCATCTTTAGTCCATCCTTTAAATTTATCAAAACTCAAGGAACATTCTAGTGACGATGTATTATAATCAATCACAAATGTTTGACTTGTTGACGCTATCACAACGTCACCAACATCTATTTTTGATGCTAGGTATCCTAGTATTTTTTCATTTACCTTCATAGACTCAGATATAGATGGTGTTATGTTTGTTGAAACAATAGGCGTTGCAATTTTTGTTCCTTTAAGAGCGAGGCCACATGACCAGTCTTCTGTAATACCTTTATCAGCCGCAAAAGAAAAAATACCAGTCGCCCCTTCTCCTTTAGAAGCATTCCCATCTGGATGTAAAGTATATTTTTCTCCTTCTGCTAAGGCATCATTATCTGTCATATCAATATGAGCACCAGCTTTAGTATACCCCCTATGAAAAAATCCATCATATTTTTCATCCCAACTAATTGTGAATTTTTCAGAAAACTTAGCTACCTTTATCCAAAGACATGCTTTAGCTCCAGCTACAGCTGATGCCCCTTTAAATAAATATAGTTCTAGTTTTTTATCATATAAATATTGTAAAGTTTCTGCATTTAGGTTAATTGTTAATTTATATTCAGACATAATGTACTCGCTTATTTAGTTAAAAATAAAAATTATACAAGGTGTTTATCACATAATAACAATAATAATAATAGGTTAATTCAACCAATAAGTGCAACACTTCCATTTAAACAATAGTCTTTACCAGTCATCTTGAGGCTTTTTGTAATACCCCCATTTTCCATACAACTATAAAGTAGAGGTTTGACTGTTTACAGTCATTTTATTACGCCACCTTTGCTCTTGGTGGTATTCCACCTAGTGCAAAATGCGGTCGTTCATTATTACAAACCCATAGCCACTGCGTGGTCAGATTTTGTGCTTGTTCAACTGAATCAAATAAATGTAAGTCCAAACACTCCTGTCTTACTGTTCGATTAAATCTCTCAATATAGGCGTTTTGAGTTGCCTTGCCTGGTTGGATATATTTAAGTTCAATAGCACTATCTCTGAGTTGTTGGCTTATATATTTAGGACCATTATCACATCTTATTGAATTTGGTTTACCACGCCATTCAACTAGACGTTCTAATGATTGAATAACTCGTCTTGCTGGCATAGATAAATCCACATCAATATTTAAGGCCCCTTCTAGGTTGTAATCATCCACCACATTAAAGGCTCTGATGCTTCTACCATCAGTGAGTGAATCGCTCATAAAATCCATTGACCAAGTTTGATTGATTTTGCTTAGCACACTCAGTGCCTCAGGCTTGTCTCGTTTGATCCTTCTTCTGGGTTTGATTCTTAAATTAAGCTCCAACTCTCTATAAATACGATAAACACGCTTATGATTAAATTTGTAACCTTTGACACTACGCAGATATAAATAGCACAACTTAAACCCCCAACGCTTGTGCGTTTGAGTTAAACGCAGCAGATAATCGGCAATCATGGCATTTTCATTACTGAGTCTTGGTTTGTAGTAATAGGTACTTTTACTGATACTGCAAACCTCACAGACAAGTTTAATGCTTGTGATCTTATTTTGTTGATTAATGTTTAAAGCCATCTCACGCCTTGTAGATAGGCTTTAAAACTTTTTGCTAAAGCATCCTTTGCAATTTGCAGTTTTAACTCACTCTCAATATACATACGCTTGAACTGAGTATTTTCTGATTCCAGTTCCTTTAGGCGCTTAACCATGAAAACATCTGCACCACCATATTTAGAACGCCACTTATAAAATGTGGCTTGGCTCATTGCGTATTCACGACACAGTTCAGTTGCAGATATGCCTGATTGATTTTGTTTGAGAATATTAATGATTTGTGGCTCTGTTGTATCTTAATTTTTTCATGTGAAAACTCCTTGTTTTTTATTATAGAATTTTCTACTTTAGAATGGTTTGGTTTTTTGGTGGTATTGCATTACTATGACTATAGTTTGGAATATTGATATTTTTAATATAGAGTATATTGATATCAATTTTTAGAAAATTTGCTCTTACCCTATGGGATGCCAAACTTTCCTTTTTACTATATTATTTCTGTAAAAATATTCAGTTATTTAGGGATGCTAAATTTTTGTGTATTTTTAAAATCTATCTTGTACTTTGCAATGCATAGCAATTTCTTGAAAGTAAAAAATACTTTCTAAAAATAGAAAAATATACAATATTAAAAACACTTACGTAAAGCCGCCTCATCTACAATGATAAAAAACAGTAAAATAATAAGAATGAGAAAATTAAACATCATCATCCCAGACCGACTAATCGGACAACGTATTGATAGCGCGCTAGCTGTAATGTTGCCAGATTACTCTCGTTCTAAAATCACTACTTGGATTAAATCAGGTAGTGTTTTTATTAATGACAAAACTTTTAAACCTAAAGAAAAAGTGTTAGGTGGTGAGATTGTTAAGCTCAAAATAAATCAAGAAAAAACTAATGATTGGGTGGCGGAAGATATTCCTATAGATATAGTTTTTGAAGATGAAAATATAATCATTGTTAATAAGCCAGTAGGTTTAGTTACGCATCCTGGTATAGGTAATTGGAGTGGAACATTAGCAAATGCATTGCTACATTATGACACATCGTTGACTAAACTTGATAGAGCCGGTATTGTACATCGTTTGGATAAAAATACTTCTGGCCTAATGGTAGTAGCACGTAGTGAATTAGCACAAAAAAATCTGGTTGAGCAATTGCAAATGCATAATATTTCAAGGGAATATAGTGCTATTGTATACGGGCATATGATTTCAGGTGGTATGGTTGATAAGCCTATTGGGCGTGATTCTAAAAATCGCATTAAACAAGCGGTAACTGAAGGTGGCAAGGATGCTATCACACATTACCGTGTGATCAATAGGTTTGGACATCATACCCATCTCAAGGCAATTTTAGAAACAGGACGCACTCATCAAATTCGTGTACATATGTCATATATAGGATACCCGTTAATTGCTGATGCGATGTATGGTGGTAAGGTTCATTTTCCAAAGAAAGCAGATGAAGCGCTTAAAGACGCGCTTAAAAGCTTTAAGCGCCAAGCATTGCATTCTAAAAAACTCACATTAATACACCCGATTTCAATGGAGAAGATGTCATGGAAGGTGACATTACCAAAAGATATGCAAGATTTAATTGAAGTGCTACAAAAATATGACCCAGTTTAGCAATAAACAACTATTTTCCCACGCTAGTGAGATAGCTAATTTTCCAAATAATGTTAAATACCTTTCAACTCAACGATATTTAGAAGATGGGGAGAGTGTTGATGGTTATGCTAATTTTAATTTAGCAATACATACAGGTGATAATTTTGACACTGTTGCACATAATCGTGAATTATTAGAGATGCGTTTTAATTTACCTAGTACACCAAGATGGTTAAATCAAACCCACTCTGATATTTGCCTGAATGCCAATTCCAGTGATTGCGACGGCGATAGTGTTATCACTTATGAAAAAGGTGTGGTTTGTGCAGTAATGAGCGCTGACTGTTTGCCAATTTTTGCATCTAATCAATCAGGTACACAAGTTGGTGTAGCACATGTAGGTTGGAAGGGTTTTTTAAATGGTGTAATTGAATCATTCATTAAAGAGTTTGATGAGCGTGATTTGTTGATACATTTTGGTCCAGCAATTTGCGCTAAAAACCTTAAAGTGGGTAGTGAAGTGTTTGAACAATTTATTGCTAAAGATAAAAAACTTACTGCATCATTTACGCAAGAATATAAAAAATATCACTTAGATATTTATCAAGCAGCAAGAATTATTCTCAATGATTTAGGTGTTTATGTTATTACTGGTGGCGATCAATGTACTTATCAGCAAAGCAAAGAATATTTTTCTTATCGCCGAGATGGCGTTAATTCAGGCAGAATGGCACATCTTATCTGGATATCTGCATAATATTGCCAAGTTTTAAGTGTATTTTTTTTATTCTTTTATTTTTTCTTTGCCAGAGATGGTAAAGTCCATTTCTTTTGTTTTAGAATTTAAATGATAATAATGCAACGGCTTTTGCTTGCGTTGCTTTTGTTGTATTATACAACCAATAGTTTCAAAATAACTTTTTAGTTCAATCTCGTCACATTGCGTATTTAGTGGTACTAAAAATTTGTTATTGCCACGTTCAATATATTGACGAAAATACAATTCATCACTGTAACGCACTACGGCGTAAGCACGAGAGTGAATTTTCATATTTGGGTCGATAATTAAAATACAGTTTTCACTAAATTCAGGCTCCATAATATTACCTAAATTTTGCAATGCAAAGGGTTCTGAATTAGTACCACAATTATTTTCGAATGCCTCTTTACTCATTGATAAATCCTCTTTAAACAAATATAATAAATTTTTTAAGCTATGAAGTTATTAACTATAATTAATGACGAAAAATTTAATGTAGTATATGGTATTTTCAATCCTTGTTCTCTGTGGTTTGATAAATTTTTTATCACTTGTGTTGTTTTATTTAATATAGTAATAATCATCTATGTATAAAATACCTTTGAGAATAAAAATTTACATTACTGGAAGTTGTTATACCTTATTTAAATGGATTATTGTTGACAATGTTTACAATAAAAAGTAGAGCGTTGACTCTGTGTAATACACACTATTTTACATCCACATTGTGTGCATTTTTCATTTTTACGTCCATATACTAATAAAGTCTGTGAGAAATATCCTGGCTTGCCATCTACTGCAGAAAAATCTTGTAAAGTAGTACCGCCTGCTGCTATCGAACGCGACAAAATTTCTTTAATGCACTTGGTTAAGGTAGCATAGTATTTTTTGTTTATACTAACGGCTTTGCGTTCAGGATGGATGCCAGCTTTATGTAAACTTTCACAAGCATAGATATTGCCAATGCCAACTATTATTTTGCTATCCATAATAAATGCTTTAATATTTTGCTGTTTTTTACGTGACTTAGTATATAAGTACTCATTATCAAATAACTCACCTAGTGGCTCAATGCCTAAGTTATCCAACAAAGGGTGTGTGTTGTCTTTAGAAAATAATACTGCACCAAATCGCCTTGGATCATTCAAACGCATGCTTTTTTTATTTGCAAACACTAATTCGAAATGGTCGTGTTTTTTAAGTGATGTATTGCTATCCAGTACCTTAATTGAGCCGCTCATACCTAGATGAATAATCAGTGTACCAACATCAAATTCAATTAACAAGTATTTACCTCGTCGTCTAATTTTATTCACACTTTGATTTGCCAATGTTGTTACCAAATGCTTAGGTATGTCCCAACGCAAATTTGCACGATGTAAGTATATGCGCTCAACTACCTGATTAACAATCAGCACTTCAAGTCCAAGTTTAATAGTTTCAACTTCAGGTAATTCAGGCATAAAATTGACTTAAATAAATAAAATAACACATTATAATGATCAACTTTATAACAATGGAGAAAGAAATGTTTAATCGTATTAATTTAGTTCAATGCAAAATTGCACTTGGTTTTGTTTTAGCGATAATTGTATTTTATGTATTTAAAGACAATGTAGTAGAGGCTAAAAATATATCACACTATGGCATGACAGTATGGCTGCATGTTTTAGCGGGCATTACCTGGATTGGTCTTTTGTATTATTTTAACTTCGTGCAGGTACCAGGTATGGGCCAAGCATTAGCAGATACAGACGGACCAGGTCCAGCAGCGATTGGTAAATACATTGCACCAAGAGCGTTGTTATGGTTCCGTATGTCGGCAGCCACGACTTTAATTCTTGGTTTGGTATTGCTTGGTGTGCAAGGCGCGATTGGAAAGGCGTATATGTTTGCAGCAGGCTACCAAGTTATCGGTATCGGTGCATGGATGGGCACTATTATGGCATTTAACGTATGGTTTATTATCTGGCCAAATCAGCAAAAAATATTAGGTATAAAAGATGCATCTGAAGAAGAAGTGGTAACTTCAAAGAAGAATGCAGCACTTGCATCAAGCATTAATGTAATTTTATCTGTGCCGATGCTACTTACTATGATTTCATGGCACTAAAAATAAATAATTTTCCTTAAATTTGACTTAAAAATTAAGGTTATTTGGATTTGTAAGAACTGAGGTTTTTCTCTCGGTTTTTTTTGTCTAATTTACAATAGTTGGGTGTAAAATAATTCAAAAAAAAGGTGTAACAAATGTCAAATATTTTAAAAGCAATATCAAATATCATAGAGCAAATAATTATTGAGTTAAAAGATGGTTATTTTGGAAGAAATAAAATAAATAATATTGGTGAAGCTCTTGAAGAATATATTTAAAGATGTTTTTTCTGAATCAATAAGTGAAGCTATTTTAAGTGATAGAGATAAGACAATATTTTCTACATTTTCATTTTTAGGGAATCAAAACAATCCATCCGATGCAATTCTAAGAAATGGAGATGTTATAGAAGTAAAAAAAACCAAAGTAAAGGCGTTGAATGGAATTTTGAGAAATTATTAAATGTAAAATATAGGCCTTTTACAGCAACAATTTCAGAATTATCTAAAGGTACTGTTTAATATATGAAAAGAACATCTAATCTCAAAGTCAGTGGTAAAGATGCACAAAGTTTCTTGCAGGGGCAGCTGTCAAATGATATTGATAAAATTGTTGATGGATCATGGCAACTGAATGCTTATTGTCAGCACCAAGGTCGTATTATTGCGTTAATGTGGGTACAAAAACAAGGGTATGATTTTTATTTGGATTTTGCATTGGATTTACAAAAAGTAGTTCATAATCGTTTTAAAATGTTTGCACTTAATACTGAAGTGTATTTTAGTGAGATTGATACTCAGAAAGCGTCTATTGATAGAGCGCAGGTAACGCTAGCAACAAGCGAAAAATTTATTCCACATGATTTGAATTTGGATATCGATCAAGTTGGTGTTAGCTTTACCAAGGGTTGTTATCCTGGGCAAGAAGTTGTGGCAAGAGTACATTATTTGGGTAAACCAAAACGCAGGCTGTATCGATTTGAATGTGATTTTAAAGTATTACCAATGGATAAATTAACACTGAAAGGTTCTACAAATTCTGTTGGAATGGTGTTAAATCAAGTAAAATATTGTTTTTTTGCAACGCTTAAAATTGCTGAAGAAAATAAATCTATTTTTATTAATAATAAGCCAGTCAAGTTACTTAAGTTGGTTGATTTTTTATCATAAGAGAATATTATGAAATTGACTAAAATTTTGATATTTTTGTCATTATTTTTTCCTACTTTTGTGCTTGCTGGTGACACAGGAAAAATACTTAACCTAACTAATTATTGGGTAGGATATGTGTCGTTAGCTTTATTTGCTATTGCCTATATTTTTGTAATGGTAGAGGAGTTCACAAAGTTTAGAAAGTCTAAGCCAGTGATTTTAGTAGCAGGTATTATTTGGGGATTAATTGCTTGGGTATATGCCTCACAAGGATTTACACATACTGCTACGACGGCATTGCGCCATAACTTACTAGAATATGCTGAGTTGCTTTTATTTTTATTGGTAGCAATGACTTATATTGAAACTATGAGAGAGTGTAGAATTTTTGAAGCACTTAAAATATGGTTGATTAACAAAGGCTTTACTTTTAGGCAGTTATTCTGGATAACAGGTTTCTTAGCGTTCTTTATATCTCCAATTGCTGATAACTTAACAACAGCATTGATTATGGGTGCCGTAGTGTTGGCGGTAGGCGGCAACAATGTGCGTTTTATTTCTATTGCATTTATAAATATTATTGTGGCGTCGAATGCAGGTGGTGTGTTTAGCCCATTTGGCGATATTACTACGCTAATGATTTGGCAAAAAGGTGTGGTTGAGTTCTCTCAGTTTTTTGTTTTATTTATTCCGTCGCTGATCAATTTCATGGTGCCGGCAGTGTTTATGCATTTTGCTATTAAAAATGAATTGCCTAAGGTATTGCAAAATAGTATTACAATTAAAAAGGGCGGGATATCGGTTATTGTTTTGTTTATCCTTACAATTGCTACTGCAGTTAGTTTTCATAATTTCTTACACTTACCACCTGCAATGGGAATGATGACAGGTTTGAGTTATTTGATGGTGGCATCATTCTTTTTTGCTAAAATAAGAAAAGATGAATTTGATATTTTCAAAGAAGTGGCGAAAGCCGAATGGGATACTTTATTATTCTTCTTCGGTGTAATTTTAAGTGTTGGTGGTTTAGGTTTTATAGGTTATTTAGCACTTATCTCAGAAACGATGTACACCTCATTAGGTGCAACTAATGCCAATATTTTGGTGGGTATTTTATCAGCAATTGTTGATAATATTCCAGTGGTATTTGCAGTATTGACGATGAATCCTGATATGAACTTAAATCAGTGGTTATTAGTAACATTGACCACAGGCGTTGGTGGTAGTTTACTTTCAGTGGGTTCTGCTGCAGGTGTGGCGCTTATGGGGCAGTCAAATGGCCTTTATACATTTGTATCTCACTTAAAGTGGATGCCAGTTATTGCACTGGGGTATATGGCAAGTATTTATACACACATCCTTATTAACGGTGTCTAAAACTAATTTATTAGTAGACATTGGTAATAGCAATATTAGTTGGAAGATTGATGATTGTTATAACAGTGTTAATATTAAAAATTTTCAAGTTAATACAATACCGCAACATCAGATTAGCGCTATAGCTTGTGTTGCTAATCATGAGCTAGTTCAGCATTTTTCTAATCCAACTATTATTAAACCTAAGCCTTATAAAGATTTAATTTTTGATTATAATTTAGAACAATTAGGCGTTGATCGTTTTTTAGGAATTGTGGCAGGGTATGATAAATATCCAGAACAAGATTTTATGTTGGTGGATATTGGTACTTTTGTTACTATTGATTCTGTACAAAATAAACGCCATATTAGTGGTAGTATTGCGCCAGGACTTTATCAGTTGCAAGCGTGCAAAACCTTTGTCGGTGATGATAGTCAACGCTCATGGAAGATAGGCACTGAGAATATGTTGCGTGATACTATTGAAAAGCGTTGTGAGGCATTTAATGGTAATATTTTAATCACAGGTGGCGGATGTAAAATGTTTGATATTGAAAAATATGAATACCATCAAAATTTAGTTATAACAGGGTTAGAGGTGATAAATGGTAAATAGAGTTTTGTCTGGAATGAGACCAACAGGGAGATTACATTTAGGGCATTATCATGGTGTTTTAAAAAACTGGTTAGAATTACA
Organism: Candidatus Thiodubiliella sp.; assembly: GCA_029237605.1. Classification (GTDB taxonomy): domain Bacteria; phylum Pseudomonadota; class Gammaproteobacteria; order PS1; family Pseudothioglobaceae; genus Thiodubiliella. Next base: position 269,998 of record JAQRGB010000001.1, on the reverse strand, counting down.
AAATAAGTATGATTCTTACTTTTTTATTGCTGACTGGCATGCATTTACTACGCATTATGCTGACTCAATTGATCTTGAGTCTAATATCACGGATATGGTGGTTGACTGGTTAGCAGTAGGTATTAATCCAAATACTTCAACAATTTTTGTGCAATCAAAAGTGCCAGAACATGCGGAGCTACACTTGCTGTTATCAATGATTACACCATTATCTTGGTTAGGGCGCGTACCGTCATATAAAGATCAACAAGAAAAACTAAAAACTAAAGATTTAAATACCTATGGGTTCTTGGGTTATCCATTGTTGCAAAGTGCAGACATTTTGATATACAAAGCTGGTTTAGTGCCAGTGGGCAATGACCAAGTGGCACATATTGAGTTGACTCGTGAAGTAGCAAGGCGTTTTAATTATGTGTATGGACGTGAGGCAGATTTTGAAGAAAAAGCAGAAATGGCTATTGCTAAAATGGAAAAAAAACAAGCTAAGTCTTATAAAGTATTACGTAAGGCTTATCAAGAAAAAGGTGATACAGAAGCTTTAGTTAGGGCGCAAGCTTTATTAAAAGAACAGAAAAATATTACCTTGGGTGATAGAGAAAGATTGTTTGGTTACGTTGAAGGTGTAGGAAGAATAATTCTACCTGAACCAGAATCTCTACTCACGAAGGCCCCAAAGATGCCAGGTTTGGATGGGCAAAAAATGAGCAAATCTTATGACAACACTATTTCTTTGCGTGATACTGCACATGAGATTGAAGCTAAGATTAAGCATATGCCAACTGATCCAGCACGTATAAAGCTAACCGATGTAGGCGATCCAAAAAAATGCCCAGTTTGGCAATTCCATAAAGTGTATTCAGATGAACAAACATGCGATTGGGTAAAAAATGGATGCATGTATGCAAAAATGGGCTGTATTGAATGTAAACGGCCAGTGATTAGAGGTATTCAAGTAGAATTACTGCCAATACAAGAGCGTATTGCTGAATATCATGCTGACCAAAGTCATATCAAGCAAATCATTTATGATGGATCCCAAAGAGCGCGTAATGTTGCTAAAGAAACGATGACAGAAGTTAGAGAAGCCATGGGTATTAATTATTAATGTTATTATGATGAAATTTTAATTAATGGAAAGACTGCAAAAACTTATTGCCACAGCTGGGTATGGTTCTCGTCGTTGGGCAGAGAGGCTGATTGAACAAGGGCGTATTGAAGTTAACAACAAAACTGCTAATATTGGTGACAAGGTTCAAATAACAGATACAGTTAAGATTGACGGACGAAAAATTAATCTTGCGCGTTATCAAGAAGAAGAAACTAAAGTTATTATTTTGAATAAGCAAGCAGGTGTTATTTGCTCTAATAAAGACGAGGAAGGGCGTAGAATGGTCTTTGATTTATTACCTAAAGAGTCACGTTGGGTAATGGTAGGGCGCCTAGATTTAAATACTTCAGGATTATTGTTATTTACCAATAATGGTAAATTAGCCAATAAACTAATGCATCCAAGTTCTGAAATTGAGCGTGAATATGCAGTGAGAGTGTTAGGGAAGGTTGGGCAAGAAGATTTAAAGCAACTCATCGATGGCATCGAGTTAGACGATGGTTTTGCTAAATTTAAGCATGTGTCTGTTGGTGGTGGGCAAGGTGCTAACCGTTGGTATAAAATAATTTTGAAAGAAGGGCGTAATCGTGAAGTACGTCGTTTATGGGAAGCATTAGGCTTTAAAGTTTCTCGATTAATTCGCATTCGTTTTGGTAAAATAAACCTGCCAGATAATCTTAAAGCAAATCAATACGATTATCTTAAACCAGGGCAAGTAAAATTATTATTAGACGCAGTTAATTTGTGTGAGTAAATCAAGTTATATAAGATACTTGTTAAGTATAATGATATTTTTAATATTATTATTTTAAGTATTGATGTCTGATTACAAATCTACATTAAATTTACCTAACACTAAGTTTGCCATGAAGGCAAACCTTGCTAATCGAGAAGGCGGGTTTTTACAAAAATGGCAAGATGACGGCTTATACTCTCAAATTCGTAAGAATAATGAGGGTAAGCCAAAGTTTATTTTGCATGATGGTCCTCCGTATGCAAATGGAGATATTCATATTGGTCATGCTGTTAATAAAGTACTTAAAGATATTATTATTAAATCTAAATCATTATCTGGATTTGACGCGCCATATGTACCAGGTTGGGATTGCCACGGTTTACCGATTGAACTTAATGTTGAAAAGAAAAAAGGCAAAGTTGGGCATAAAATTGACGCCAATTCGTTTAGAGCAGAATGTCGTAAATATGCTAATACACAAGTCAATAAACAAAAACAAGATTTTCAACGTTTGGGTATTTTAGGTGATTGGGACAATCCTTATTTAACTAAAGACTTTACTTATGAAGCCAATATTGTTCGTGCATTTGGAAAAATGGTTGAAAATAATCATGTTTCTAAAGGATACAAGCCTGTGTATTGGTGCACTGAGTGTGGCTCAGCATTAGCTGAAGCAGAGGTTGAATACAAAGACAAAAAGTCCGATGCGATTGATGTTAAATTTAAGTTGGTTGACAATACACTATTTGGTGTTGATAAGCCAGTATCTGTGGTTATTTGGACTACTACACCATGGACACTACCTGCTAATGAAGCAGTTGCTTTACATCCTGAATTATGCTACGTATTGGTAGATATTGGTGACGAATATTTATTACTAGCACAAGATTTAGTTGAAAATGCACTTTTTCGTTACGGCATAGAAGATGCTGCTATTGGTAAAAAAACTTTTCTTGGAAGTGAAATTGAAGGATTGAAGGCGCAACATCCATTTTATGATAAGCGAGTGCCTGTAATTTTAGGTGAGCATGTGACTATTGATGCAGGAACTGGTGCAGTGCATACAGCGCCTGCACATGGTCAAGAAGATTATGTGGTTGGTTTGAAATACGATTTGCCTGTTGAGTGTCCTGTAGATGGTCGTGGGGTATTTTTTGAAGATACGGAACTATTAGGTGGGCAGTTTATTTTTAAAGCCAATGCTAGTATTGTTGAAATTTTAAAAAATACGAATACTTTAGTTAAGTATGAGTGTCTACAACATTCTTACCCGCATTGTTGGCGTCATGGAACGCCAGTGATTTTCCGTGCAACACCACAGTGGTTTGTTTCTATGCAACAAAATGGTTTGCGTGATGCAGTGAATAGTGAAATTCAAGAAGTTGATTGGATTCCTGATTGGGGTAAAAAACGTATTGAATTAATGGTTGGCAATCGTCCAGATTGGTGTATCTCTCGGCAGCGTTTTTGGGGCGTTCCAATTACTTTATTTGCACATAAGCAAACTGGTGAGCTGCATCCAAATACCAAGGAACTTTTTGTTACGATTGCTAAAAAAATTGAAAAAAGTGGCATTGAAGCATGGTTTGAATCTGATATTGAAGATTTTTTAGGTGATGATGCTAAAGATTACTATAAGGCAACTGATACGCTAGATGTATGGTTTGATTCAGGTGTTTCTCATTTTGCAGTTTTAAAAGATAGAGTAGGTTTGTCCAATGTAGCGGATTTATATATTGAAGGCTCAGACCAACATCGTGGTTGGTTTCAATCTTCGTTAATTTCATCAGTTGCTATTAATGGTAAAGCACCTTATAAACAAGTATTAACGCATGGTTTTACCGTTGATAAAGATGGTAGAAAAATGTCTAAATCACTTGGTAATGTGATTAGCCCGCAAAAAGTGGTGAATAACCTTGGCGCAGATATTTTGCGTCTATGGATTGCTGGAGCGGACTATACTGGTGAGATGACTGTTAGCGATGAAATCTTAAAACGTAGTATTGATTCGTATCGTCGTATTCGCAACACTATGCGTTTTATATTGGCGAATACTACTGGATTTAATCCTAAAATTCATCGACTTGATGAAGATAAGATTCTAGATCTAGATAAATGGATAATGACAAAAGCTGCTAACTTACAAATTCAAATCTTGCAAGCATATGAGCGATATAATTTTCGTCAAGCGACACAATTAATCTTGAATTTTTGTAGTAATGATCTAGGTGGTTTTTATTTAGATATAATTAAAGATAGACAATATACTACACAAAAAAACTCAATTGCCAGACGTAGCGCCCAAACAGCACTTAATCATATTTTAGAAGCAATGGTGCGTTGGTTGGCTCCTGTGTTATCATTTACCGCAGAAGATATTTGGCAGAATATGCCAAATGAAAAAACCAACAGTATTTTTTTAGAAGAGTGGTATCAAGAACTTAATGAGAATTATAACTCTGATATGATTGACACCGCTCGCGTTATTAATCCATTTATTCACAAGCAAATGGAAGAAATGCGTAACAATAAAGTTATTGGCTCATCGCTAGATTGTGAAGTTGATATTTATTGTGAAAATGATATCTATCAATCATTAGAGAAAATAGGCGATGAATTACGTTTTGTGTTTATCACTTCTTATGCTAGAATTCACACATTGGATAATAAAACAAATGACTGCGTTGCAGTAGGAAAAGGTGTGTTTATTAAAGTTACTCAATCTAAACACAAGAAGTGCGTACGCTGTTGGCATCATCGTGAAGACGTTGGTAATAATGACGAACACACTGATATTTGTGGCCGTTGTGTGGAAAATGTTGTTGGCAATGGAGAAGAAAGAAAATTTGCATAGCATTGAGTCTTTTACGTAATTATGAATAATCATATAAAAAATCTTAAATGAAGCAATTAAATCTTGATTTAGGTGAAAAATCTTATCCAATTTACATTGGACAGAACTTGCTTAACCAGGAAGAATTGCTTATTAGTCATATTTCTGGTAAACAAGTTATGATTGTGACCGATGCAATAGTTGCTCCACTTTATCTTTCTAAGGTGAAAAATTTGCTTTCTTCTTTTGAGGTAATTGAAGTTATATTGCCTGATGGAGAAGAGTATAAAATTTTAGATACTGTTAATACGATATTTACGGCATTATTAGAGGTATGTTTTGACCGATCTTGCACGTTAATCGCTTTAGGTGGTGGAGTTGTTGGTGATATAACAGGTTTTGCAGCGGCCAGTTACCAGCGTGGCGTGGATTTTATTCAAATTCCAACCACCTTGCTTTCACAAGTAGATTCTAGCGTGGGTGGCAAGACAGGAGTAAATCATGCGTTAGGCAAGAATATGATAGGTAGCTTTCATCAGCCAAAATGTGTGGTGATTGATGTTGATACGTTAGATACTTTAGATGATAGACAATATTCAGCAGGTTTGGCTGAAGTGATTAAGTATGGCTTATTAGGTAATGCAGATTTTTTAAGTTATTTGCAAAATAATATAGATAGTTTGATGTCTCGTGATAAAAATTTAGTTATAAAAATTGTACATCAATCTTGCATGGATAAAGCCAATATTGTAGCACAAGATGAATTGGAGGTCGGTAAGCGCGCATTGCTCAATTTAGGACATACCTTTGGACACGCAATTGAGAATACATTGGGTTATGGCGTTTATCTGCACGGAGAAGCAGTTGCTGTAGGTATGCTAATGGCAGTTAAGTTGTCGGCATTAGAAGGATTTATTACTAATAAAGAAGTGCAGTTAGTCAAAGATTTATTGCAAAAAGCCAATCTACCTGTAGTTATTAGCAGTAAAATAAACTACCAAACTTTCGTGAATGCAATGAGTGTTGACAAGAAAGTCATTAATAGAGAGGTTCGTCTTATTTTGATGGAAAAAATAGGACAAGCATTTATTAGTAATGATTACCAACAATCTAACTTAGAACAAATAATTAAGGGTTTTTTATGAGTGATAAAGATACTAAAGATACTAAAGATACTAAAGATACTAAAGATACTAAAGATATTAAAAGCGTCAGAGGCACTAGAAGTGTTAAAGAAAATAAAAACATTAAGAATGATGCAGTTAATGATAACGATGTAATGATTAGTACTAGTATTTCTGATTTAGAGAAAATGTTGGAAAATGTAGAAGAGCATGCAGATAAGCGCACAGATAGTAAATTTGAGCATTTCTTTATGCCGTCCTTAATTGTGTTTGGCTTGCTAGCATTTGGTGGGTTCATGATTATTTATTCAATTACACAAGATATGACTAAATTAGCAAGTGCTATGGATCCGAAAATGGGTAGTAATATGTCAGCTATGGTTAGCAGTATTAATGATTTATCTAAGAATGTTGCACAAATGAACCATTCAGTTGGCAATATGGATAATAATCTTATTAGCATGAGTAAAAATATGACGATTATTTCAAGTAAATTAAATTATTTGGATAATATTTCTGAGAATATGTCGCAAATCAATACCAAGATGGAATCATTAAAGCCAATGTTGGAGAATATGCAACAAATGAATAATAATATGATTGGTATGCAAGAGTCAATGCTATGGATGCAAAATGATATTTCTATATTTCGTTCTTCTTTTGACAAGCCAATGAGTATTTTAAATTCTGTGCCATTTCTATAACAAAGTATTGACATGATTGATAATACTCAGCTTAATCAAATTGCGTATTTGTCTAAACTTAGTATCGATGGCGATGCACTTAACGCAACCATTAAAGATTTAAATAATATTTTAACACTTGTTGAACAATTAGGAGAGATTGACACTGATGGTATTATACCAATGGCGCATCCGCTACATATGACTCAACGTCTTAGAGAGGATAAAGTCACAGAAGATGATAAGTCAAAAATTTTCCAATCAATCGCACCAAAGATAGATAAACAGTATTATTTAGTACCGACAGTGATAGAATAATGCATGACAGAACAATTGCTGAGTTAACTGAAGGACTAAAAAGTAAGGAGTTTTCTTCTGTTGAAATAGTGCAGAATTATCTAGATAAAATTAATGCTTCAGATTTAAATGCATTCATCACTATAACCACTGAAATGGCTATCAAGCAAGCGCAAGTCGCTGATGAAAGAATAGCCAAAGGCAACGCAAATATATTAACAGGTATTCCTTACGCACATAAAGATATTTTTTGTACCAGTGGTGTAAGAACTTCTGCAGGCTCTAAAATGCTGGATAACTTTATTGCACCTTATGATGCTACTGTTAGTTACAAATTTAATCAGGCAGGTTTGGTGATGTTGGGTAAAACCAATATGGATGAGTTTGCTATGGGTTCAAGTAACGAGAGTTCATTTTATGGCGCAACTAGAAACCCATGGAATAAAAACAAAGTACCAGGCGGCTCATCAGGTGGTTCAGCTGCTGCTGTTGCTGCTCGTTTAGCGCCATTTGCAACTGGTACTGATACAGGTGGCTCTATTCGTCAGCCATCAAGTTTATGTGGCGTTACTGGCTTAAAGCCAACTTATGGGTGTGTATCTCGTTATGGTATGATTGCTTACGCCTCAAGTCTTGATCAGGCGGGGCCAATAACACAAACAGCTAAAGATGCAGCGCTAGTATTAAATGTGATGGCAGGTTTTGATGAAAAAGACTCTACTAGTGCGCAACGTGATGTTGAGGATTACACGCAGTCATTAAATAATTCTATTAAAGGCCTAACCATCGGCTTGCCAAAAGAATTTTTCTCAGAAGGATTGGACAATAATGTTGCCAGTGAAATAATGGCTGCTGTGAAAGAGTTTGAAGTGCTAGGTGCGAGTGTGAAAGAGATTTCATTGCCAAATTCAAAATATGCTATTCCAACTTATTACGTTGTCGCGCCATGTGAGTGTTCGTCTAATTTATCGCGTATGGATGGTGTGCGTTTCGGTCATCGTTGTGACAAACCTAAGGACTTAGAAGATTTATATCTGCGTTCGCGAACAGAAGGCTTTGGTGAAGAAGTCAAACGTCGTATTATGATAGGTAGCTATGCGCTATCTTCTGGTTATTATGATGCATATTATCTTAAAGCACAAAAAACCAGGCATCTTATCAGTAATGATTTTAAAAAAGCTTTCAAAGAAGTTGATGTAATTATGGGTCCAGTCAGTCCGACTACCGCATTTGACTTAGGATCATTTAAAGATCCAGTATCTATGTATTTGGCCGATATTTATACTTTAAGTGCAAATCTTGCAGGTTTGCCAGGAATGAGTATTCCAGCTGGTTTTTCGCATAATATGCCAGTTGGTTTGCAGATGATTGGCGATTATTGGTCTGAGTCAAAACTACTTAATATAGCGCACCAATTTCAACAGGTAACTGAGCACCATAGTCAAATACCACTAAAAGAGGTAGTGTAATGCAGTGGGAAACAGTTATTGGCTTAGAGATTCACGCGCAACTCAATACCAATTCTAAGATATTTTCATCTGCTTCTACGCGTTTTGGAGCAGACCCAAACTCGCAGGCCTGTGTGGTAGACTTAGGTTTACCAGGTGTGTTACCAGTATTAAACAAAGAGGCAGTCAATAAGGCAATTAAATTTGGTTTGACGGTTAATGCGCATATTAACCAGCGTAATGTTTTTGATAGAAAAAATTATTTCTATCCTGACTTACCGAAAGGTTATCAAATATCACAACTTGATTGGCCGATTGTAGGTAAAGGTGAGATCAATATTACTGTTGATGAAGACGTTAAAATTATTGGTATAACACGTGCACATCTTGAGGAAGATGCGGGTAAATCAGTGCATGATATGTTTGATAATTACACAGCAGTTGATTTAAACCGTGCAGGCACACCACTGCTTGAAATTGTTTCTGAGCCAGATATGCGTAGTTCTATTGAAGCGGTTACGTATGCTAAAAAGATCCATTCTTTAGTACGTTATATCGATATTTGTGATGGCAATATGCAAGAAGGTTCATTCCGTTGCGATGCTAATGTTTCTATTCGTCCAATGGGACAAGAGGAACTCGGTATTCGCACTGAACTGAAAAATATTAACTCATTTAAATTTTTAGAAAAAGCGATCAACCTTGAAGTTCAAAGACAACAAGATATTTTAGAGGGTGGGGGAGAGGTACTGCAGGAAACACGCCTGTATGATTCTGTTAAACATGAAACTCGTTCGATGCGCTCTAAAGAGGAAGCTAATGATTATCGCTATTTTCCAGATCCAGATTTGTTGCCAGTTGAAATTTCAGATGAGTTATTGCTTGAGATTAAAGCGCAATTACCAGAATTGCCTGTTGAAAAAAAAGCACGTTTTATTAAGGACTTAGGTTTGAGTGATTACGATGCTGATGTTTTAACTTCACAAAAAGCATTAGCCAATTATTTTGAAATAACTCTCAAAGACAATGAGTCAAATACTAAACTTTGTGTCAATTGGGTAATGGGTGAGCTTTCTGCTTTACTTAATAGAAATCAAATTGAGATTGAGAATTCACCAGTTTCAGCACAAGATTTATCGTTACTTATTAGGCGTATTGGTGATGATACTATTTCTGGCAAAATTGCTAAAGATATCTTTAAAACCATGTGGGATGAAAAAGGTAATGTTGATGAAATTATCAAGACCAAAGGCTTGAAGCAAGTGACTGATACAGCTGTAATTGAGAATGTTGTAGATAAAATTATTGCTAATAATGCAGCACAAGTGGAACAGTTTAAATCAGGTAATGAAAAAATTTTAGGCTTTTTTGTAGGTGAGGCAATGAAAGCAACGCAAGGTAAGGCTAACCCTAGAATTATCAATAAAATATTCAGATTAAAACTTATAAAATAATAAGATATAAATCTTTATCATTCTTAGATTAAATTAAACCAGTAGTGATGTACATAATGTGTTGTAGTGCTCCTACAATTGGTGCAATAATATATTCAAAAACACCTAAAAATAATAAGCCAAATAATATGTACAAGCCATAATCTTCTAACTTGTCATATTCATAAGATAATCTATTTGGCAATAATGAGCTTACTACTTTAGAGCCATCAAGTGGCGGCAAAGGTAATAAGTTAAATACACCTAAAACTAAGTTTATAGTAATGCCGAATTGTGCCATATCTAACAAAGGTTTGTTAGATAAGTCAATAGTAAAAATAACAACTAATAGCCACAACAATGCCATAATAAAATTAGATATAGGTCCTGCTATAGCGACCATAATAATATCTCGTTTTGGAGATTTAAGGGCATTAAAGTTAATAGGAACTGGTTTAGCCCAGCCGAATAAAAAAGGTGAGCCAGTAAAATATAAAATTGCAGGAACTAGAATTGTACCAACTGGGTCAATGTGTTTAACGGGGTTTAATGTCAACCTACCAAGCATTTTAGCAGTAGCATCTCCATGTAAATTAGCTACCCACCCATGTGAAACTTCATGCATAGTGATGGCAAATATTAAAGGAATTATGTAAATTAAAAGAGTTTGAAAATCAGGCATAGGTAAAATTAAATATTTTTTATATTTTGTTATTATAAATGAAAAGTAGCCAAGCTCTCATCCCAACACAAAAAGAAGCGCCAAATGATGCACAAATTATATCGCATCAACTTATGATTCGTGCCGGACTTATTTCTAAACTTGCATCTGGTTTATATTCGTATTTACCAATGGGTTTGAAAATACTGCAAAAAATAGAGAAAATCATTCGTGAAGAAATGAATAATTCAAATGCACAAGAAGTATTAATGCCTATTACTCAACCAGCAAAGTTATGGAAAGAATCAGGGCGTTGGGATGAATATGGCGCGGAATTATTACGCTTTAATGATAGGCATAATAGAGAATTTTGTTTAGGACCAACGCACGAGGAAGTAATTACCAATCTAGCTAGTCAATATATTAATAGTTACAAGCAATTGCCGATGAATTTTTACCAAATTCAAACCAAGTTTCGCGATGAGGTTCGCCCTCGTTTTGGCGTTATGCGCTCGCGTGAATTTATTATGAAAGATGCTTATTCTTTTCATTTAGATAAAGATAGTATGCGGGTAGAGTTCGAAAAAATGCATGCTACTTATTGTCGAATATTTGAACGTCTCGGACTTAATTATCGTCCAGTATTAGCAGACAGCGGTAGTATTGGCGGTGAAAGTTCTATTGAGTTTCATGTATTAGCAGAATCTGGTGAAGATGATATTTGCTTCTCTGATGAGTCTGATTATGCTGTTAATATTGAAAAAGTGGCTTTTTCCAAACAAGTAAAAACTAATGATGCAAGTGCTAGTGAAGAAAAGGTATTAACTAAAAATATAACCAGTATTGAAGATGTTGCTCAATTTTTAAAGGTTGAGCAGAAGCAATGTGTGAAGATATTAATTATTAAGACAACTAATGGTTATAAGGCTTTAGCACTTCGTGGAGATCATGCTCTTAATGAAATCAAAACACAAAACTTATTTGGTAATTTTGAATTTGCCAGTGACAAAGAAATTAAGTCTCTTGATTTAAAAAAAGGTTTTATTGGCGTTAAAGATCTAAGTATTAATTTGATTGTGGATTATTCAGCCGAAGTGATGGTAGATTTTATTTGTGGTGCAAATCATTGGGATCATCATTTAACTGGCGTTAATTGGGACGGGATAAAGTTTGAAGCAGTTGATTTGCGTAATGCTATTGAAGGAGATGCCTCTCCAGATGGTAAGGGGAAGTTAGTGATTAAACGTGGTATTGAGGTTGGGCATATTTTCCAATTGGGTGATAAATATTCCAAGGCAATGAATGCCAATGTGATTGGAGAATCTGGAAAAGCTATGATGATGATAATGGGTTGTTATGGCATTGGTGTTACGCGTGTTGTGGCAGCAATAATTGAACAAAATTATGATAATAGAGGTATTATTTTCCCAGTAAATGTTGCGCCTTTTTCTGTGGTAATTGTTCCAATTAACTACAATAAATCTACTCGTGTTAAAGGCTTAGCAGATGTTCTATATCAGCAATGTTTGGATTCTGATATCGAAGTATTGCTTGATGATAGAAAAGAGCGCGCTGGTATTATGTTTGCTGATAGCGATCTCTTAGGCATCCCACATCGTATAGTACTTAGCGACACTCATGCTGATAATGGCAATGTTGAATACAAAGCAAGAAACAACCCTGAAAAATTAGAAATAAAGTTTGATAATGCGCTTGCATTTATTCAATCAAAATTAATATGATTTGGCTGCAATACTTATTGCCACAGCATTTGCTCTCAAAATTAATGTTTCGTTTTGCACGTATTGAAAATACTTGGTTTAAAAATACCTTTATTCACTGGTTTATTAAAAAATACCAAATAAATTTGTCTGAGGCTCAACGTGAACAAGCAGAAGATTATAAGAGTTTTAACGATTTTTTTACTCGTAGTCTAAAATCTGGCGTTAGAGCTATTTCTAAAAGTTCAATTATTTGCCCTGTAGATGGTATTGTATCTCAAGTTGGCAACATTAATAATGCGCAAATTGTGCAAGCGAAAAATCATAATTATAGTGTCAAACAGTTGTTAGCGAATAATGAGAAAGCAAGTGAATTTAGCGATGGTTTTTTTACCACAATTTACCTATCGCCAAAAGACTATCATCGTATCCATATGCCATATAACGGCAAACTGATTGCCATGGATTATATTCCTGGTGATTTATTTTCAGTCAATAAAAAGACTGCACAAAGTGTAGATGGTTTGTTTGCTCGTAATGAGCGTGTAGTGTGTTATTTTGCAACTGAATTCGGTGTTTGTGCATTTATTTTAGTAGGGGCCATTTTTGTTGGTTCAATACAAACTGTATGGCACGGACAAATTAATCCAATTCGTGAAGCTGAACTAAACAGCAAGCCAACGTCTATTCTTACGAGAATTACGCCATTTTGGTGTGTGAAGCAAGTACAACACTTTAATTATCAAAATCAGAATATTCAACTTAAAAAAGGCGAAGAATTTGGAAGGTTTGATATGGGGTCTACTATTATTATGCTTATGTCGAATACAAATCAAATATTTAATTTAACCAAAGATGTAGCAGTTAGGGTAGGGCAAAATTTAGTGTAGAGTGCAATTATTAATTTTTTGGTATTATTTCAAATTATTTGGTTTGGTTTATTTACTGTAGTTTTTTGCTAGAATGAATTCAATTCAATGATATTCCAGGCTGGTATCAAAAAGGATGTAAATATGTATTATTATTTTATTTATTACCAAGAGTAGTTTTAATATCATGTAAATTTCTGATATTTTAACAAGTTAAAATTTTTTATGTCTCTGGTATTTTGTTATAAAGGTTTAATTAAAAAGATGAATTTGTAAAAACAAGTATGGAGCTGATTAATTGGCGTGGAATTGTCTAAATTATGAGACATGATTGAATTATTCAGCAACTATTAAACTGTTCATGACAATATTTTTAGCTATAAAGTCATTTAACTCACTTAAATCTGACTATACAATATTTTTAGTTAATATAAAAATTAAAGATAAAGATTTTATAGACACAGTTGAGATGTCAATAAGCCAAAAAATCATTCAATAAGACAAAAAAGTACAAAAAATAAAATGACAATTCTAGCTATTTTAGCAAAAATTTAAAAAATAATCAAAGTTTAGTAAGCTTGACTAATCTAATAGTTTGCTCAGAAATCTGTACAACATCAATTAATATATTGTCAATTTTTACACTGACATCGTGCTTAGGAATACTTTGTAATGTTTCTAAAATTAAACCATTTAGAGTTTTGGCTTTAGCAACAGATAGGTTTAATTGCAATAATAAATTTAACTCTCGTATACTAACTTTTGGATCAACTAAATAACTACCATCCTTTTGTTTAATAATTTCATCAATATTTTCATTCTGATTTGAAGTAAATTGACCAACAATCTCTTCTAGAATATCTTCAAGAGCAATCGCACCACGTACTTCGCCATATTCGTCAACGACCAAACCCAAGCGTCTTCCCTGTGTTTTAAAATGCTCTATTTGATGTGCTAGAGAAGTACCTTCTGGTATAAAATAAGGCATACGAATCAATGCTAATGCATTCTTAACATTAAAGTTACCTTTGGCATATAAGTTCACAATATCACGCATATGCAGTACACCTGTGATATTGTCACTTGATGTGTCATAAGTTAGAAGTCTGGTGTGTTGTATATGCTTTAATTGTCTTAGGAATTCATCTGGTTTATTTATGTCAATGCTGATTAATTCATTTCTGAGAATCATAATATCTTCAACTTTTACTTGCTCTAAGTCGATAATATTAAGTAGCATTTTTTGATAATTTGATGCAATAACTGGCTTAGCTTCATTCACTACCATTTTAAGTTCTTCAGAAGTAATACCATCATTTTTGTATTGTTTTTTCACTCCTAAAGAAGTTAGAATAACTGCAGTGATTTGTGCAATTATCCAAACAAAAGGCTTGAATAATTTGACGAATAGCTCTATGGCAATAGAGGTAAGTAAAGCAACTTTTTCAGGATTTTTAGCAGCAAAGGTTTTTGGCGTAGTTTCTGCGAAAATAAGTACAACAAAAGTTAGTCCTAATGATACCCATACCACTGACTCTTCCCCCCAAAGTTTAGTCGCTAATATTGTAGCAACACTGGCGGCAAAAATATTAACCAGATTATTACCTAATAAAATTGTGCCAATTAAACGGTCTAAATCACTCAATAGGCGTTCGGTACGTTTGGCATTTTTATTGGTTTTAGCAAGTGCTTTTAGGCGATAACGATTTATAGATATCATCGAAGTTTCTGTCGATGAAAAAAATGCAGAGCTAAAAATAAGTACTATTAGTATTACAATTAACCAAATAGTTGAAAAATCGTACAAGTGAGAGCTAGAGAGTGTTAATTTAGATGATTAAAGGCAGATATCCCAGGATAAATGGCATTTTTACCTAATTCTTCTTCAATGCGCAATAGACGGTTATATTTTGCTAAACGATCAGAGCGAGATAGTGAACCAGCTTTGATCTGACCACAGCCTGTTGCTACGGCTAAATCTGCAATCGTGGTATCTTCAGTTTCACCAGATCGATGTGACATTACACAGGTATAACCAGCCTTATTGGCTACCTCCATGGCAGAAAAAGTTTCACTTAATGTACCAATTTGATTAACTTTTATTAGGATTGAATTAGCTATATTTTTATCAATGCCCTCAGTAAGAATCTTACTATTAGTAACGAATAAATCATCACCAACTAATTGCACTTTATCGCCAATTTTCTTGGTTAGTAAATTCCAACCATCCCAGTCATTTTCGCTCATACCATCTTCTATAGATATAACTGGATATTTTTCTACCCAGTTGGCTAAGTAATCAGCAAATTCTTGTGAAGTTAGCGAGCTATTCTCAGAAGCAAGATTATAAGTGCCATTTTTATAAAATTCAGAACTAGCTGCATCAATGCCGATAAAAATGTCCTTACCTGCGATATATCCTGCTTTTTCAATAGCCTTTAAAATCATTTTAATCGCATCTTCATTAGAATCTAAATCAGGTGCAAAACCACCTTCGTCACCAACGGAGGTATTCATGTTTTTATATTCTAAGATAGATTTTAGGTTATGAAATATTTCTACACCATAACGTAAAGCTTCTTTAAAGCTTGGCGCACCAGTAGGAATAATCATAAACTCTTGAATATCAATATTATTGTTGGCATGCTCTCCACCGTTAATGATGTTCATCATTGGTACTGGTAATTTATATTTAACTCCTAAATCTAATGTGTCGTACAATGATTTATTTTGTCTGTTAGCATTTGCATGAGCTGCCGCTAATGATACTGCTAAAATAGTATTTGCACCTAAGCGTGATTTTGTCTGCGTACCGTCAAGTGCAATCATTGTTGCATCAATTTTTTTTAAATTTACAATATCAAGTCCCACTAAGGCTTGATTAATTTCAGTTTTGATAAATGAAATTGCCTTTAGAACTCCTTTACCAAGGTAACGATCTTTATCACCATCACGCAATTCTAATGCTTCACGTGTTCCAGTGGATACACCTGATGGCACTATTGCACTACCCATTACACCATTATCCAAAATTATATCTGCTTCAATAGTTGGGTTACCTCTAGAATCTAGAATTTCACGAGCTTGTATGTGTTTAATTTTCACTATACATCCTTTCTTTCTTTATTGTAAAAAAGACTTCATTTTACCAAAAAATGAGTTTGATTCAGGGTGTTGTTTTTTTCCACATGTTCTTGAGAATTCTTGCAATAATTCTTTTTGTTTTTTATTAAGATTAACCGGTGTTTCTATTTTGATTTGACAAATTAAATCCCCCGTGCCACTACCTTGTAAGCCAGTAATACCTTTGCCTTTTAAACGGAACTGCCTGTCTGTTTGCGTACCTTCTGGAATTTTAATCTTTAATTTTCCATTTAGTGTTGGCACTTCTATGCTACCGCCTAATGTAGCTGAAGCAAAATCAATTGGTACAGTGCAATACAAATTATTATCGTGACGTTCAAAAATATTGTGTGTCTTAACATGAATTTCAATATATAAATCACCATTCGGTCCGCCACGCATCCCAGCTTCACCTTCTCCTGTTAGGCGAATACGATTACCAGTGTCAACACCTGCAGGAATTTTAGCTGATAGTGTTTTTTGTCTGCGAACTACGCCTTTTCCATGACAATCACCACAAGGTGAATCAATCATTTGACCAGTACCGCTACATTGTGGACAAGATTGTTGCACAGAAAAAGGGCCTTGTTGCATATGTACTTGCCCTGCACCTTGACAAGTACCACAAGTTTTAGCACTGGTTCCTGGCTTAGAGCCGGAACCATGACAAGTATTGCATTTTTCGTGTTTAGGAATACGGATTTTAACTGCCTTACCTTCAGCTGCTTCCTTTAGGTTGATTTCCAAATCATAACGTAAATCAGAACCACGATTATCTACTTGTCTACGGCCACCACCAAAGATGTCACCAAAGATGTCACCAAAACCACCACTAAATGAATTTCCACTAGCACCTGCGTTGCCATTTACACCTGCATGACCAAATTGGTCATAAGCTTGGCGTTTTTGTTCATCGTATAATACACTGTAAGCTTTTTGTATTTCTTTAAAAACTCTTTCAGATTCTTCTTTGTTATCTTTGTTACGATCAGGATGATGCTTCATTGCTAAGCGTTTATATGCTTTTTTAATTTGCTTAGCATCTGAACTTTTTGCAATTCCTAATACTTCGTAATAATCTCTTTCTGGCATATTTTTAAAAAAAACAAATAAAACTTACTTAGTAAATAGCCTACTAAGTAAGTTTTATTTGTTTTTATATTTATTGGTTAATTTTATTTTTTATCGTCGTCTTTAACTTCTTCAAAATCAGCATCTACTACATCATCAGCACTTGCTGCGCCGGCATTGGCAGCGTCAGTAAAGCCACCACCATCAGCATCTGTGCCTGCTTTTGCTTGTGCTTTTTCAGCTAAAGGCTGAGCCACTTCGTTAAGACTTTGAACCTTAGCATCAATTGCTTTCTTGTCATCAGTTTTCATGATTTCTTCAAGCTCAGTAATTGCTACTTCAATTGCAGATTTTTCATCTTCTGATATTTCATCTTTGTGTTCATCTAATAATTGTTTGGTTGAGTGAATGATTGAATCAGCCATATTGCGTGTAGTTATTAATTCTTGGAATTTTTTATCCTCCTCAGCATTTACTTCAGCATCTTTAATCATATCCTCAACCTCTTTATCACTCAAACCACTTGATGCTTTAATAGTAATGCTTTGCTCTTTACCAGTATTTTTATCCTTAGCAGAAACATTTAAAATGCCATCAGAGTCAATATCTAACGTTACCTCAATTTGAGGCGTACCTTTTGGCGCCCCACCAATACCCTCTAAGTTGAATTGACCTAATGATTTATTTGCACTTGCCACTTCACGTTCACCTTGTAAGACATGAACAGTTACCGCTGACTGGTTGTCTGCTGCAGTCGAGAAAATTTGCGATGCATTTGTTGGAATGGTTGTATTCTTTTCAATTAACTTAGTCATCACACCACCCATAGTCTCAATACCTAATGACAATGGCGTTACATCTAATAACAAGACATCTTTAACATCACCACTTAATACACCTGCTTGAATAGCCGCACCCATTGCTACTGCTTCATCAGGATTAACATCTTTCTTAGGCTCTTTGCCAAAGAATTCTCGTACCTTTTCTTGCACCTTAGGCATACGTGTAGAGCCACCAACAATAATAACCTCGTTAATATCTTTAGCAGATAAATTTGCATCTTTAAGTGCAATTTTGCAAGGATCAATTGAACGTTGAATTAAATCATCAACCAAAGACTCTAGCTTAGAACGTGTAATCTTAATGTTCAGGTGTTTAGGACCTGAGGAGTCAGCTGTTATATATGGAAGGTTAACTTCAGTTTGTTCAGAAGAAGATAATTCAATTTTGGCTTTTTCTGCTGCTTCTTTCAAGCGTTGCAGTGCCATTGGGTCATTTTTCAAGTCAACACCTTGCTCTTTTTTGAATTCATCAACTAAGTAGTTAATAATGCGTTGATCAAAATCTTCACCACCTAAGAAAGTGTCGCCATTAGTTGACAATACTTCAAAGTGCTTCTCGCCATCAATGTCTTCCATCTCAATGATAGAAACATCGAATGTACCGCCACCTAAATCATATACAACAACAGTTTTATCACCTCTAGACTTATCAACACCATAAGCTAATGCTGCCGCTGTTGGCTCATTAATAATACGTTTAACATCTAAGCCTGCTATTTTACCAGCATCTTTGGTTGCCTGGCGTTGTGAGTCGTTAAAATAAGCAGGAACTGTGATTACCGCCTCTGTTACGTCCTCTCCTAAATAATCTTCAGCAGTTTTCTTCATTTTCTCAATAATTTTTGCTGAAATTTCAGGTGCTGCCATTTTTTTGCCATTCACCTCAACCCATGCATCACCATTATCTGCTTTAACAATTTTGTAAGGTACAAGATCAATGTCTTTTTGCACTGCTTCCTCGTCAAAGCGACGACCGATTAATCGTTTAATCGCATATAACGTGTTTTCAGGGTTAGTAACTGCTTGTCGTTTAGCGCTTTGACCAACTAAAACCTCTTCTGAGTCTTTTGAAAAAGCAACGATAGATGGAGTGGTACGATCACCCTCAGAATTTTCAATGATCCTTACATTGCCACCATCCATGATAGCAACACATGAGTTTGTTGTCCCTAAATCAATACCGATAATTTTTGACATTTTTGACTCCTTTTAATATAGTTATGATTCATATTTAGGGACATAAAGATTAAATTCAAGTAAAAAAATGAAAATTTTTAAGCTATATTTTTTCTTTTAGAATGGCTTCTATATTACTCGGAACAAAGGCACTAATATCACCACCAAGAGATAAAATTTCTCTAACCAAGGAAGATGATATATTAGCGTATTGCTCCGCTGGAGTCATAAATATTGTCTCAATATTTGGATTTAGGTGTTTATTCATTCCTGATAGTTGGAACTCATATTCAAAATCACTTACTGCCCGTAAACCACGTAAAATAATTTGTGCGTTTTGCATTTTGGTAAAATCTACCAACAAAGTGTTGAAGCTCATAACTTTAATATTGTCGATATCAGCTAAAGCATCTTTGACGCCTTTTAGCCTATCATCAATATCTAAAAAAGATGGTTTTCTGTTATTTTGTGTAATGCCAATAATAATAGTGTCAAATAACTTGCTGGCGCGTTTTATTAAGTCAATATGACCGTTAGTTATTGGGTCAAAAGAGCCGGGATAAATTGCAGTTTTTTTTATCATATTTTTATCTAAATCTCATCTAATGCAGGGATTTTTCTAATAAACAGTAATGAACTGCACCAGATTTTTTTTGTTTATTTATTTTAACTTCTTTTAAAAAGTTTTCTGTTAAAAAATCCATGGTTATTTTAAATTCAGATTCTACATAGATTTTGCCATTATTAGTAAGAAAATTATTTTTTGCAATTAATTTTAATGCTTTAGACAGATGGTTTTTATTAAAAGGCGGATCTAATAAAATAAAGTCAAAAGGCGTAATGGTATTTTTATCTAAAAATATAAAAGCATCTTGGTTGATAATCGTTAAATTATTTACTTTCAATAATTGTTTATTTTGCTTAAGAAAGGAAAAAGTACTTGTATCTTTCTCAATACTAGTCACTTGCTTTGCGCCACGAGAAAGTGCCTCAAAACTTAGTGCGCCACTACCAGAAAAAAGGTCTAAAAAAGTTTTGCTACGTGTTTCAAATTGCAACCAATTAAACAAAGTTTCACGTATTTTGTTTGGCGTGGGCCTTAGTCTATCAGTATCAGTAAAGTTTAATTTTCTACCTCGGTGTTTACCACCAATAATTTTAAAAATGCTATTTTTGATATGCATAGAATAAATCTTACAATTCTTATTTTACTTTTTTATAGTCATTCCAATTCCAACCATTAATTTTTACCTATTTACTTTCATTAAGGACTTATGGTAAGTGAAAAAATACCCAATCTGTTATTTAAATTTTACATCAATATCATTTAATATAATGATAATATAAACAGAGTTTATCAACTGGTATTTTAATAATTATATTGATTTTATTGGGTATATAGCTAACTGGTATTGGGTTTAAGATATTTTGTATATTCAATCTCTCCTTTTAGTATTTGATAACGCCAACCACTGAGAAAATTAACTGATTGGTCGCCACGGATATATCTTAGCAAGGTTTTACTTGTAGCGATAACTTCTACAGTTAGATTGTGTTGATTTGCTTTTTCTTGGATTAGTTTTTGCAAAATAACTCTTTGTGCTTTTTCTTCTGGAGTGGGTGGAGTGTGTTGTTGGAGGTCAATTTCAATACTACATAGTTGTGGATACTGCGTTAAAAATTTTTCAAATAGTTGTCGTTTTTTGTCGTTTAAAATATTTTTGCCTATTGCAATATTGATTAAATCATCATCAGATAGTATCCATTTTCTAGGTTTATTTTTATCAATTGCCATGCGTTCCCTCCAGGCACAAAGTTGCACGCCAATATTATGTAATTTTTTAGGCAAATGTGAAAAACCTTTAACGCGTCTCCATGTTTGCATAATATCTATTTTGTATAAATTAATATTAAGTAGGGTGGCTTGAGTTTCTTCCATTAACCATTCTAATTTCTGCTCATTTTTTAGCTGTGCTTTGAGCTTATGATAATTTTTAATTAAATAGCGCACATCGTCTAGTGCATATTCTATCGCCCCATCTGGCAGTGGACGAATAGTCCAATCAAGTCTGGTGTATGCTTTTTTTAAGCACACACCTTGTAAAATTTCAGTTAACATTTTATAAGATATTTGCGTACCAGAATTACATACTTCAGAATGTAAGTTCCTTAATAAATTAAGCGCAATTTGGGTATCAAATAATTGTTTAGGAAGCTTTTTAGAAAGATAATATATCGCTTCAATGTCTTGTCTTGCACTATGTACAATCCAAAGGCAGTCTGTTTGATAGAGTTTATCAAATAAAGGCTGTAAATTTTTAATTGCCAATACATCAATGCAATCTGTAGCGCTATCAGTAGCAATTTGTATTAAGCATAGTAGTGGATAATAAGTATTTATTCGTTTAAATTCTGTGTCGATTGCTAACTCATTTTCGCTTTCAATTCTGCGTAAGAAATTGTACAACTCTATATCATTTTTAATCATTTGTTGTATTTTAGCAACAATTAGACATAGCGTCTATTTTTATGAGATAATTAGTACATAATATAGTGACAAACGAACTATGATTTTTGAACAAGATTTCTCCCTTAAGAAAGCACCAAATAAATGGGTTTGGCCAATTGTTTTCTTAATTTCAGTAGGTGGTTTGTCTTATATGGGGCTTAATCCACACTTGATTAAAGACTGGTGGTGGATTTTAGTGTCTTATAATATTATTGCTATTTTAATTGCAGGTTTTTATGTATTTCTTGCTGTTTCCAAGGTTAAAGAAAATAATAAGAATGGCGTAATTGGCACGAGATTTACTTGGACTTTTATAAAAATTGTACCTATACTAGCAATTGCACCAGTATTTTCTTTTTATATGTTTTCATTTCAGACGGTGCAGGATAATGTTAAGCGCTCTGAGGATACTTATAATCATTTTAACAAGATATTTTTAGATCAAGTAAACAGCATATTTCAAGGATTGCAAGTTGTTAGAGATGATAGATATGTTGATTTTACTAAAGTATTATTACAACAAATTCAAGATCATTCTAATTTATTGCTGTATGCAGAAGATTATGACGCTAAAATGCAAGTTTTTGTCCAAGGTTTGATTGATAAAAAATATGCCTGTTCATTAGTGTTAAAAAATGAAAAAGATAAGGTAATTGCACAAATAAGTCAAAAAGATACTTGTATCGTTGAGGATAATCAGTCATTATCAAGTAAGCAGTACCTTATTGCTTCTAAAGGTGAAAATTCAAAGTTATTTCAAGTTCAAATATCTGGTCATTATTTAGGTAAAAATTCTGATAAAAAAACATTGACATTGATCGCTGTATATGCAACAGATCCACATTTATTGCGTTTTTTGGGTAAAGTTAGAGGTTTTTATAATTTTGCTAGTAATATTACCTTTGATGTGAATACCTCACTCACGCAAAAGCGTTTTTTATTAGACTTTTTAACGACTATTTTACTAACAGTTTTGAGCGTTCTATTAATTGTGTTTAGAATGATTGACCAATTGATGCTTCCAATGCACAACCTGTCACTTGCAACTAAAGAAATTGCCAAGGGTAATTATGGTGTAATGGTTCGTAATCAGAAAAAAAATAAAGACATTCGTCGTTTGATTGGGCAATTTAATGAAATGTCTAGGCAAATTCAGCAGTCACGCCAAGGATTAAATACACATAATTTGTACTTAGAAACCATTTTGAAATATTCTTTTGGTGTTATTGGCTTAGATCAGAACAAAAAAATTCAGTTTATTAATTCCGTTATCAGTAGAATACTGGAAATTAAAGATGAACAACAATTCGTAGGCGAATCGTGCAACAGTATTGTTAAGAAAAATATTTACCTTGAGCCATTATTTTTTATCATTCAAGATAGATTTAATCAAGGTGAGGATGAATGGAGTGAGGAATTTGAATTAACCTTGTTAAATAAACATACTCTATTGTCTTGTCAAGGAGCGGTATTAGATGTTAATGACACAACCTTGGGTTATGTAATTATTATTAAGGACATTTCTAAATTACATAGTGCACAGAAAAAAGCCGCTTGGGGTGAGGTAGCAATGCGTATGGCGCATGAAATCAAAAATCCACTCACGCCTATTTTATTGTCAGCACAACGATTAAGAAATAAATTTTTAGAAAAACTCAAGGGTAAGGATTTAGAAATCGTAGACAAAACTACTGGTGTTATTATTGACCAAGTGAAGTCTATAGATGCGATGGTAAGTGCCTTTTCTGATTACGCTAATACGCCACAAGTTGAACGAAAGTCATTGGATTTAAATGCACTAATTAATCAGTCGATTTCCCTGTATGATGCGCATAAAAATATTAGCATTGAGCTTGATTTGTCAGGCGATGTACCAGAATTACTTTTAGATGCTAATGGCATTTCTAGAGTAATAATTAATCTGATAAAAAATGCCACTGAATCGATTGAACAGGGGCGTGATTTAACTATTAATATTACCACCCAATATTTAAAGGATAAGGGTATAGTTCGTCTAAGTATTAAAGACAATGGCGATGGTTTTGATGAGTCAGTTCTTGAATCTGTATTTGAGCCTTATGTAACGACCAAGGAAAAAGGTAGCGGGTTAGGTATGGCAATTGTGCAAAATATTATTGAACAACATGATGGATGTGTTTTTGTTAATAACATTAAACCACAAGGAGCGATAATTACTATTGATTTTAAAAGCACATAACAGGGAAAAGAAAATATATGATTATTGGTAATATTCTGATTGTTGATGATGAAAGTATTAATGCTGAGGCGATAAAAGATACTTTAGAAGATGTCAACTATAGTGTTGTTTTGGCTGCTAATGCTCAGCAGGCAAAAAACATAGTCAAAAAACAAACTTTTAATTTAATTATGATGGATGTGTGGATGCCTGGGCAAGACGGCATGTCATTGTTAGAAGAATGGATGAACACAGGTTTTTCTATGCCAATAGTAATGATGTCTGGCCATGCAGAGCATCAAGATGTAGTTAAAGCGATTAAGTTGGGCGCAGTTGATTTTTTAAAAAAACCACTGCATGATATTTTGCCATTAGTACGCAAACTTCTATCTGGGGAAATCAATAATAATGAGCAGAAAATTAGTGGTATTAATTTTGACCTACCGCTCAAAACTGTTAGAAATATTTTTGAGGCGCAATATTTTGATTATCATTTAGTTCGAAATAATTATAATATTGCCAAAGTGGCAGAGTTAGCTGGATTAGAGAGAACTACGTTGTATCGTAAGTTAAAAGATTTAGGAATTGACAAGAAGTGAAAATTTTAATTTTAGGCGCTGGACAAGTTGGTGCATCGTTGGCTCGATATTTAAGCAAAGACATTGATAATGATATTACTATTATTGATAAAGAAGAGGCTAATTTATCAGATATTGCACGCCATTTAGATGTTAAAACTATTTGTGGGCAAGCTTCATATCCAAATATTTTAGAGCAAGCAGAAATTAGAAGTATGGACATGATTATTGCTGTTACCAAATCAGACGAAGGCAATATGTTGGCTTGTCAAATGGCACACACGCTTTATAATGTAGGTAAAAAAATCGCCCGTATTCGGACTGCTGAATATCTGCATCATGATAAATTATTCTCTAATTATGCTATCCCAA
Organism: Candidatus Thiodubiliella sp.; assembly: GCA_029237605.1. Lineage (GTDB taxonomy): Bacteria > Pseudomonadota > Gammaproteobacteria > PS1 > Pseudothioglobaceae > Thiodubiliella. The sequence goes on along the minus strand of JAQRGB010000001.1, from coordinate 245,217 downwards.
TTGATTTTGTCATTACCCCAGAAGTCTTGGTAACTAATTTTATTAAACGCGTGGTTGAAGAGCCAGGTGCTGAACAAATTTTTGAATTTGATAATGGATTAATACAATTAGTAGAAACCAAGGCCTATGCAGGCACTCCCATTGTAGGTAGTCCAATTAAAGAACTTCATGACCATTTGCCAAGAACTCATATGCGCATTGTTGCTATTTATCGTAATTCTCAAGCCATTTCAGCGTATGGTGATACCGTGATCAAAGATGGTGATCGCGTGTATTTTGTGACTAAAAAGGCAAGTATTTCTACAGTTCTTAAAGAATTTAGACGCGTAGATAGATCTTATAAAAATATCATTATTGCAGGTGGTGGTTTGATTGGATTGAATTTAGCAAAATTTTTGGAGAAAAATCATCATATTCGTATCATTGAACTTAATAAACAACGAGTTAAGAAAATTGCCGATGAACTAGAAAATACAATTGTGTTGCGTGGTAATGCTTCTGATGAAGACTTGTTGAAAGAAGAGGGTATTGAAAGCACAGATTTATTTTTAGCACTGACTGATTCCGATGAAATTAATGTGATTGTGTCAATTTTAGCAAAACGTCTTGGTGCATATAAAACTGTTGCCTTGGTTAAGCGTAATATGTATGAAGATTTGGCTACTCAAAGTGACGATGTAGATATGGTCATATCTCCTGACCAAATTACTACTAGTGGCATTTTGTCACATATTCGCAAAGGCAATACAATGATGGTGCACTCTCTGCGACAAGGAAAAGCAGAGGCCATTGAAGTTATTGCGCATGGCGATGAGCAGCATTCTGATGTGGTGGGTAAAGCTATTGAAGAAATAGGATTGCCTGATAGCGTTGTTGTCGCCTCAATTGTACGTGATAATGAAGTTATAATGGCTTCAAGAATATTGAAGATTGAAGAAAATGACCATGTTCTTTTGGTACTGAGTGATGTGAGTAAAATTCACCAAATAGAAGAATTATTTGAGGGATACTTTGATTAACTAATTATGCAGTTTAATATCGTATTCAAAACCATAGGTCTGTTGTTGATGCTTTTTAGCTTGACGCAACTGCCGCCAATATTAATTGATTTGATTTATTCAGAGCATCAATACCCTGTTTTTTTAACTGCATTATTATTAACATCTGGTAGTGGTTTACTATTATGGTTAAATTTTAAAAATACCACAGAAAAATTTAGAATTCGTGAAAGTATTTTACTAGTAGTAAATTTTTGGTTGGTGCTTTCATTATTTGCAACTATTCCATTTTTACTATCAGATGCCTTGCAAATGTCTTTTGAAGATGCATTTTTTGAGTCAATGTCTGGTCTCACCACCACTGGCTCTACGGTCATTTCTGGATTGGACAATCTACCAAAGGCAATTCTGTATTATCGACAGCAATTGCAGTGGCTTGGCGGTATGGGTATTATTGTTTTAGCATTAGCTATTTTGCCAATGTTGGGCGTGAGCGGCGGTATAGAGCTCTATCATGCTGAATCAAGTGGCATTTCTAAAGATAGATTAACGCCAAAACTCGCCCAAACTGCCAAAATTTTATGGTTAATTTATGTTGGCTTTACCATTGTCTGTGCGTTAGGCTATTACTTAGCAGGGATGAGTATTTTTGATGCTATTGGACACAGTTATGCTACCGTGGCAATCGGCGGTTTTTCCACTCATGACGCATCTATTGGCTACTTTGATTCTATTGCCATTGAATCTGTTGCTGTTGTGTTTATGTTTTTATCAGGTATTAACTTTTCATTGCATTTTTTTGTTTGGCGACGAAATCATATTAATCATTATTATCATGATTCAGAATTTAGAGCCTATGTCGCATTTTTATTTTTTTTTATTGTGGTAATTTCGCTTTATCTAATAAATATAGGACAATATCAGAGTATTTTCGAGGCGATTAGGTATGGTATTTTTCAAAGTGTATCGATGGCAACTACTACGGGTTTTTCTTCTACTAATTTTTCAGCATGGGTATTTACATTACCTGTGTTGTTAATTTTCTCCAGTTTTATTGGTGGATGTGCCGGCTCAACTGGTGGTGGCATCAAAGTCGTCAGAATATTATTAATGTTTAAGCTTGCCGCCAAAGAAATCAAAAAATTTATTCATCCTAATGCTCAAATCAATATAAAACTTAATAAACGCAGCGTTACTGAAAGCACCTTGGTATCAGTTTGGGGCTTTTTTTCCTTATATGTTATTGCCTTCATTTTTATTATGATTGCTCTAATGTTCACAGGACTCGATCAAGTCAGTAGTTTTTCAGCTACCGTTGCTAGTATCAATAATTTAGGTCCAGCTTTGGGCGAAGTTGCTACTAATTATAGTGATATCAATGATAGTGCAAAATGGATTTTAAGTTTTTCTATGCTTCTCGGGCGCTTAGAAATTTTAACTTTGATGGCGCTTTTACATAGAGCTTTTTGGCGTTTCTAAATATACAAAATATATTTAAAGACATAGACATGGTTTTTTTTGTAATCTACGTTAAATATAATTTTTGTTATTAACGTGCTACATTTAACGCATACATATAAAGTATATTGTAAATTAAGTAATAATATAATAAGGCCTTTACATAATCCACAGCCCATCATCCTAATTTTACAATTAAATTTTATTTAAAAAACTTCTATTATTTCTATAAAAATCTAAAAATACTTTATTCATCTATCTTTTTCTTGCTTTATTTTTTTATTTTTAACTTTTTATCATTCATTAGACTTCGTATCTATTCATAAGACTATGACTCGTGGTAAATAAGTTGTGTTTGGGTTTATTGTATTTCAGCCCAAGATATCTTGCTTTGTCTAAGACATGATAAAGTTTTAAAAGTCCAAGTGGTGGATAACTGGATGTATTTCGTTTAGATGAGTAGAAATTTGATAGGTTTCTTCTATTTCATTTTAAAAGACGATGTTACGCACATTATCTAGTTTTAGCAGTACGTTCAACAACTAGAGCATATGCAAGTGAGTTTTGTTGGGCATTATTCCAAGACATTTTTTTTTATTTTTTGGTTATTTTGACATGGGCGTTATTTTTACTAGATTAGTAGGTTTTGATTGACTTATGTAAAGGCCTCAAGTAATTTTAAGTTTATGGAATTTTTATTGCATTTGTAATGATAAGAATAGCAGGGTATTTAAGTAATATTTATCATAATACTATGGTGATATTTTTTCACAATCTGTTGAGCATAGATTATCTTAATTAAATCGATAAATTTGAATTTTATTAAGGTTATTTTGTTGGCATTGTTAAAAAAAAGTAAATGTGTTTTTAAGATAGTTTAGAAAATATATGGAGCTACAGAAGTAAAGTTTTCTTGTTTTTTTATTCAATTACTATATTGTAATTAGGCAAGGCATCGAGAAGTTGTTTTCCGTAGAATTTGGTAACAAGTCGATTGTCAAAAATGGTTATTTTACCTGTATCGGTTTCAGTGCGAATCAATCTGCCGCAGGCTTGAATGAGTTTTAGTGATGCGTCAGGTAGAGAGATTTCCATAAATGGGTTGCGTTTTTGTAATTCTAGATATCCTGCTAACGTCTTGTCAATTGGTGAGGTTGGCACGCTAAAACGCAGTTTTACAATAACTACATGAGTCAAGTTACTACCCTTTAAATCTACGCCCTCAGAGAAGCTGTCAAGTCCAAAAATAACACTACCATGATTTTGTTGTCGCAAGTTAATATGTTTTTCTAAAATAAGCTTTTTTGAGAACTCGCCCTGCACTAATAAATGTGGTTCAAGCTTGTTTTCAGTTAAGTCAGCTACCATCTGCATTTGTTTGTTTGAAGCGAATAATACCAGTGTGCCTTGATTAGCCTCAATGCGCTGCAATAATTGCTTAGCAACTTCTTGTGTGTGTTCGTAAATTTGTTGAGGTGTAGACTTAAACTTAGCAATTATAAAATCCACCTGTTTAAAGGAAAATGGTGATGGCAGGCGTAAATATTGATTATCAGTTTTTATCAAACCTAATTGTTTATTAAATCTATCAAAACTACCTAGTGATGATAATGTGGCAGAAGTTAGTACACATCCTGCTGCTTTAGACCAAATTAGTGTATCTAAGTTGGTGGAAATATCTGTTTGTGCACTACAAAGACTATAATTGATTTTTTTATTAGAAATATTTTTCTCAATCCATCGAGAATAAGGAGATTTGTTAACATCATCGGTTTTTAGAAATGATAAGAATAACTTAATAATACTCATTAAATGTTGTTCGCACTCGCCAACGGCATTATTTAGTTGGTTGGCAATATGTTTATCAGTAGAGTTAGTTTTTAAGTAATATTCCCATGATTTTCTTAAGGTTATGAATTTACTGAGAGTATACGAAGTTAAAATATTTAGTTGTGTACTAATTTTAGTAATGCCACTATCGAGTTTACCTTGATTAAACATATGTACATTTTCATCAAAATATAGTGACTTTAATAACTCACTTAAGTCTATCAAGTAGTCATCCATTTGTTTAACGTCTATTTCAATCAGTTCTTGTTTAGTGAATTTGGTGATTTGTTCGCTAAGCTCCTTAGCTTTGTTAATGCTCTTTTTAATAAACTTAGTACTAGTATTTAACGAGAAGTGTGATAAGGCTTTGGAATTTAGATGGTGAGCTTCATCGAAAATAAATATGCTGTCGGATACATTAGGAAGCACTGTATTTCCTGTTGATAAATCAGCCAATACCAAATCATGGTTGGCGATAATAACATCAGCTTGAGTGATTTTTTTTCGTGCTTTAAAGAAAGCACAATTATGATAAAATTCGCAGTTTTTTGCAGTACAAGTAAAACGATTACAAGCAATTTTTTGCCACAGTGTGTATTCAGGAATTCTAGTTAAATCGTCAATTTCGCCATTCCATTTTTTCACATGATAGGCATTATATAAACTACTTAATTCTTTTAGTTGATACTGATTAGGCGGTTCATCAAATAATAAATTGGCATTAAGTGATAACTCATCGTTTACACTATCCTCTGTTAAATTAACTAGATTTCGAATACACACATAACGAGAACGTCCTTTAGCCAGTGTATATTCAAAAGATACTGAACAATATTTCTGCGCCTCTGGCAAGTCTTTCAACAATAACTGTTCTTGTAGGGCAACATTTGCACTAGAAATAATCAATGTTTTTTTGTTTATTTTTGCGATGATTATGCTACTTAATAGATAGGCAAAAGTTTTTCCTGTGCCAGTTGGCGCTTCTACACATAAAATTTTGTTGCTATTTTTATACTCTCCAGTGAGAGTTTTGGATATTTCTGCAATCATTTTATTTTGTGAAGCACGTACTTGGAAGTCATCCATACCATTTTTTAATGCAATAAATGAATCACGAATTTTGGTTTTTAGCTCGTCAGAAAGCATAGAAAAGCCATTGCATTGGATGTAATTTACTAAGTGTTAAAATTATCAATTTTTGCATTTTTACCTAAATTTTGTATGGTGCGTAAGTGACTTATGTATTTCTTGTTTATGTTTTTCTTTGTAAAGATAGGTCACATAGTAGAATAAGGGCTTCTTTATATTTAGAATCTTGTAAAGAGTTCAATGATTTTTTTGCAAGGTCGGATGATTTTTGTGCTTGTTTGCGGGTGTAATCGAAGGCATTCACCGAATATAAAATATCAAGTACTTGTTCTATTTTAGAATTATCGGCATTATTAATAGCATCTTTTAGTATTTGTCTGTCTTCTACAGGGGCATTTTTGAGTGCATAAATTATTGGCAGTGTTGCTTTGCCTTCGTTTAAATCATCACCAATTTCTTTGCCAATAGTTTTAGAATCTGATTGATAATCTAGCACATCATCAATAATTTGAAAGGCATTCCCCAAGTGTAAGCCGTAGTCTCTAAGCCCCTGTTCTTGTATTGTGCCTACATTTGATAAAATACCACCAATTTGTGCTGCTATCTGAAATAATACCGCTGTTTTACGCTCGATGACTTGATAGTATTCTTTTTCAGTAATGGCAGAATTTTGACAATTTAGTAGCTGCAAAACCTCACCTTGTGTAATCTCATTGGTAGCCTTAGATATAATTTTCATAATGTACATTGAATCAGACTTAACCATCATTTCAAATGCACGAGAGTATAGAAAATCACCCACTAACACACTAGCAGAATTACCCCAAACATCATTGGCAGTCTCCTTGCCACGGCGTGTATTAGATTCATCAACGATATCATCGTGTAGTAGTGTGGCGGTATGGATGAGTTCGATCACTGCCGCTATCAAATGACAATGCTGGCCTTGATGATTAGTGGCACGTGCACATAATAATAATAATAATGGGCGCAAACGTTTACCACCAGCATTAATGATATAGCCACTCATCTGATTAATAAGAGCCACATCAGAATTTAGATGCGTAATTAACACTTGATTGGTTTTACTTATATCATCTTGAATTAGATTTTGGATGTCTTTAAAGGTTTTCATAGGTGTTTATTTTAAACCATTAGCTAATAGATATACTTCTTTAGAGCGTGCACGTGACGCTTTTGGTTTGCGAATAACAACTTTAGTAAAAGCAGCGCGAATGGTTTTAATATACTCATCAAAGCCTACACCTTGAAATACTTTAGTAAGGAAATATCCTTGCGGCGTGAGTATTTTGATCGCCATATCTAGTGCTAATTCACATAGATATAATGATTTAGGAATATCAACAGATAGTTGTCCGCTCATATTTGGCGCCATATCGCTTAGCACAACATTTACTTTTTTATCTTTTGTGAGTGAGAATAATTCCTCGTAAACTTTAATCTCAGTAAAATCACCACGCAGAAAATCCACTGCATTAATTGGTTCAATATCTAAAATATCGCTGGCAATTACTTGTCCTTTTTTGCCAACCATTTTAATTGCAACTTGACTCCAACCACCAGGTGCAGCTCCTAAGTCTAATACTATATCTCCAGACTTAATGAATTTATCTTTATCAACAATTTCAATTAATTTGTAAACTGCACGTGAGCGATACCCCTCTTTTTGTGAGAGTTTTACGTACTCATCATTCAAATGTTCGGACATCCATCGTCTAGAAGATTTTTTTTTTGACATACTTTGTTACATTAATAAATGCTAATATTATAAGGGTAGTTTTAGGGGATAATAACGCCTTTTTTACCAATATCCAATTGCATGAATACCAAACTTAGAAATATTGCTATTATCGCCCATGTTGACCATGGAAAAACAACACTAGTTGATAAATTATTAGAGCAGTCGCAGACTTTTGATGAGCGATTTGAGTCAACCGATAGAATGATGGACTCTAATGATTTGGAAAAAGAGCGTGGTATTACCATATCTAGTAAGAATACGGCGATTAAGTGGAACGATTATCATATTAATATAGTTGACACACCAGGACATGCTGACTTTGGTGGTGAGGTAGAGCGTGTATTATCAATGGTGGATTCTGTCTTGTTATTAGTGGATGCACAAGAAGGCCCTATGCCGCAGACTCGTTTTGTAACTAAAAAGGCATTTGATCAAGGGCTTAACCCAATCGTGGTGATTAATAAAATTGACAAAGATGCATCCCGTCCTGATTGGGTGATTGATCAAGTATTTGATTTATTCGACCAATTAGGTGCAACTGATGAACAATTAGATTTTCCAATTATTTACGCCTCAAGTATTAATGGCTACGCTTCACTAGAAGACGATGTACGCTCAGGCGATATGACCCCAATGTTTAAAACAATTGTTGAAAAAGTGGTTGCACCAGAGGTAAATGTCGATGCACCATTACAAATGCAAATTACTGCTTTAGACTATTCATCATTTATTGGTGCAATTGGTATTGGCCGAATCGTTCGTGGCACCATTAAGAAAAACCAACAAGTAATAGTTATTAGCGCTGATGGTAAAGAACGAAAAGCCAAAATTGCCGGATTAATGGGTTTTATGGGTTTAGATAAGGTTGAAACAAATGTATCTGAAGCAGGTAATATCGTGTGTATTGTAGGTATTGAGGGTATCTCAATTTCAGACACTATTTGTGATGTAGCTACAGCTGAAGCACTGCCACCACTTAGTGTGGACGAGCCAACAGTATCAATGGCATTTCGTGTTAATGATTCTCCATTTGCAGGGCAGGATGGTAAATATATTACTTCAAGAAATATTCGTGACCGTTTAGATAAGGAGCTTATTTACAATGTGGCTCTTCGTGTTGAAAATACGCAAGATCAATCTGAGTTTATTGTTTCAGGTCGTGGCGAGTTACATTTATCAATATTGATTGAAACTATGCGTAGAGAAGGATACGAATTAGCAGTAGGGCGTCCGCAGGTGATTTTAAAAGAGATTGATGGCGTGGTTTGTGAGCCATTTGAAGATTTAAGCGTGGATGTTGAGGCACAACACCAAGGTACAGTGATGGAAAAACTTGGTGAGCGTAAAGCAGAACTTACCAACATGATACCCGATGGCAATGGTCGCGTTAAGTTGGATTTTAATATTCCTGCACGTGGTTTAATTGGCTTTAGAACAGAATTTTTAACAGCTACCACAGGCACAGGTTTAATGAATTCTACTTTTGATAGTTATAAGCCACAAAAAAAAGGTATTATTGGGCAAAGAAATAATGGCTCGTTAATTTCAATGACACAAGGCAAGGCAGTGGCATATGCAATTTTTAATTTACAAAAATCAGGTAAATTTTTTGTTGAGCACAACACTGATATTTATGAAGGCATGGTTGTGGGTATTCACTCACGTGATAAGGATTTGATGGTGAATGTTATGAAAGGTAAGCAGCTTACTAATGTTCGTGCCTCAGGCACTGATGAAGCTGTATCTCTTACGCCTGCAATTAAGCTTGATTTAGAGCAAGCATTAGAATTTATTAATGACGATGAGTTAGTTGAAGTTACACCAAACAATACTCGTATTCGTAAGCGTTTATTAACTGACAATGAGAGAAAAAGAGCACGCAATAGTTAATAAATCGCAAAAAAATTATTATATTTAAGACATCGGTAACTATTTTTTTGTTTAGGTATTTTGGTATACTAATATATCATGGATAGCATTTTTAATTTTTTTATTAGGCAAAAAAAATTAGCATTAGTTTTCACTGTGAGTGTTATTGCTATTGGACTATTTTCTTTATATAACATACAAAGAGACCAATTTCCTGTAGTAGACTTTGAGGTTATTACTGTTATTACAGCTTATCCTGGCGCTTCTCCTGAGGATGTTGAACGGAATGTTACCAACCCAATAGAAGATGAGCTTCGAGGTATCACAGGGATTGATAATTTTTCCTCAGTTTCCAGTGAAGGGATTTCTAGTATTTCAGTAACACTGTCTCAAGATATAAGTGATATTAGCGCTTTAAAACAAGAAATTAAAAATGCGGTTGATCGAGTTAGGGGGTTTCCAAAAGAGGTAGTAGATTTACCTAAAGTAGTTGATCGAAAAAACTCACTTAGAAGTATTTTAAAAATAAATATTAGTAGTGAAACACTATCTTTTTCAGAATTAAGAAACAGCGTTGATGCGATTGCCAGAGAGCTAGAATTACTTGACGGGATTTCTGAAGTGGCTAAAGAAGGGTATTTAGACCGAGAAATACAAATCAGAATTGATGTTGATAAATTATATAAATATGAATTATCTTTGCCACAAGTAATTGATGCAATTAAAAAGCGTAATCAGAGCTATACAGTAGGTAATAACCATGATATTTTAGATGAAAAAAATATTGTAGTATTGGCTAGATTTAACAAAGCACAGGAAGTTGGTAATGTGATTGTTAAGTCAAGTTTTGACGGGCCTATAATACGTTTAAAAGATATTGCCAGTATCATTGATGGTAATGTTGAGGAAAAGTCCATTATTCGTATTAATAGCAACAAGGGTTTTATTCTAAAAATTCGCAAACAAGAGAAAGCGGACATTATTACCACTATTGATTCAATCAAAGCAAAGGTAAAAGACATACAGAATAAAAAGTATTCAAAATTGAATATTTTTTATTCTTCCGATTTATCTAAATTTGTACGTAATAGACTTAATATTGTTACTAACAATGGCATTATTGGCTTGTTATTAGTATTAATTGTACTTGGTATATTTTTATCTTTAAAAACGGCATTTTGGGTGGCACTTAGTTTGCCAGTATCACTATTAGGTACAGTAGCGCTATTGAGTGCTAGTGGTGAGACTATTAACCTAGTATCTTTAGCTGCAATGATTTTAGTGCTAGGTATTGTGGTAGATGATTCGATCATTGTAGCAGAAAGCATTCATCATTACAAGCATAAGGGAGGGGATAAATATCAGGCTACTATACGTGGATTTAAACATGTTATTATGCCAGTAGTTACTACTATATTAACTACTATTTTAGCATTTTCATCTATGTTTTTAATGGATGGCACAATGGGTAAATTTATTTACGTTATTCCACTAGTGATAATTTTTGCTCTTACACTGTCTTTTATAGAAGTAACAATTTCCTTGCCAGCACATTTAGCTAGTTTAAATGAAAAACCTCTTGGACAAGCTTTATTTGATAAAATAGAAAATTGGTTTGAAAGTTTTCTCAAAAAAATATTAAAGCTACGTTATTTTGTAGTACTAATGTTTTTATTGGCTTTATTTGGTTCAATATATTTTGCCACAACACAAATGCACTTTACCTTGTTTCCTACAGTAGGGGCGAATAGAATTACTGCGAAGCTACAAATGCCAGCTGGTAGCTCTTTACAATATACAGTACAAGTTAGTCAAAAAGTAGAAAAACTAATTACTAAAATAGTTGGCAATAATATTGACTCACTTACTAATACTATTGGCAAAAAGTTTAATCATGTATCAAAATTTAGTATTGACTTAGTGCCTTCTAATAAAAGAAATAAGCAAGTAAAAGTATTATTATTACAATTAAAAAACCATGCTAAAGATATTCCAGAAGTTGAAAAATTAACTTTTTCAGTCAGGAGACCTGGTCCACCACAAGGTGAAGATATTGAAATGCATATAGTTAGTGGCAATAATAAACAACTTAAAAATGCCGCTAATGAACTTGAAAAAATATTGTCTAACATCAATGGATTAGACAATATTGATCGGGATGATGAATTAGGCAAATCACGCATTGAAGTGGCGCTTGATTTTGAAAAAATGGCAAGGTTAGATGTTGATTTTACAACTGTAAATAGTTATTTAAAATCTACTTTTACTGGTATTGATGTTACTGATATTCGTTATGGCGATACCGATGTTGATTTTCGTGTGTATTTAGGTGACCCAAAACAATCTGAAAAGACCCTTGATACATTAAAAATTAGCAATCGTAATGGTAGGCAAGTGCCATTTAAACAATTCTCATCTATTCAATATATTGATGGAGAGCCAGACTTCAATCATTTTGACGGACAGCGTTCAGTGTTAATTAGTGGTAGCATTGACGATCAAGTAACGACATCACGAGCTGTTATTAAACAGGCATTAGAACAACTGAATGCAGCTGTTTCGTATCCAGATATTCGTATTTTAAATGAAGGGGGGGCAAAAGAAACGCAAAAATCAATGAAAAGTTTATTAAAGGCTTTTGTAATAGCAGTATTTGTAATATTTTTATTATTAGTTCTGTTGTTTAATTCATATACTCAGCCATTATTGGTGTTAAGCGCCATTCCATTTTCGGCTATTGGTGTTATTTGGGCGTTTTTTTTACACGCTCAAGCATTAAGTTTTTTTGCCATGTTAGGTGGTTTAGCGTTAATCGGCGTTATTGTAAACGATTCTTTGGTAATGGTATCGCATCTAAATTACTTAAAACAAAAATTACCCACCGTGCCTGTATTTGAATGGGTAGTGCGTGGGGCAAAAGAGCGTTTACGTGCAGTTGTGCTAACTACACTTACTACTTTAGCTGGAGTCATACCACTGGCTTATGGTATTGGTGGTAATGATTTCATCTTACAACCAATGGCATTATCATTAGGCTACGGACTGCTATTTGGAACATTGATGACTTTGGTATTACTACCATGTCTGTATTTAATAAATCACGAGTTTGTGAACTGGATAGAAAAAAAGAAATCTAAGTTTAAGGCTTAAGTGAGTCACTAAAAATACAAGTCATAAAATGATTTACTTTTTAACAACAATAACTCAGTAAAAATACTACTAAAAAAGAATCTAATCTTGCATTTGGCCACTAAATCTGATTTACAACTTGCTTGATATATAAATATTATTAGATTAAAAATACGGATTGAGTTTATTTTTTAAAATTGAATAATTCTTTGTTGTTGTAATGAAATTTTTATAAGTTATGTTAAAAATCTATGTTATTGAGTGTTGGGTTAAGTTAAGCTAATCTTAATAACTGTTAATTTTTATTATTTATTTTGAAGGGCTAAGCGAATAAGTTGTTCGGTACTTAATGAACTGTCAGTGATTGCACTCAGCATTTTTTCAGCTTCTTTAACCTTAAAACCAAGAGCTTGTAATGCAGATAATGCTTTACTAGTATTTGGATTACTGTTGCTAAGTACTAATGTCTGGTTGTTGATGTTAATGAGTTCAAGCTTTGCCAAACGGTCTTTAAGTTCTACAATCAATTTTTGTGCAGTTTTCTTGCCTATGCCTGGAGTTTTTGTCAGCAATACATCATCATCATTAGCAACGGCACTTATTAGCGTGGTAATATCAAGATGTGACAAAATTGCTAATGCCACTTTAGGTCCGACGCCATTTACACGAATTAATTCTCTAAATATAGTTTTTTCATCTTTAGAGATAAAGCCATAAAGTGTTTGTGCATCTTCTTTAACATGAAAGTGTGTGTATAGCGTTAGTTTGTCTTTATTTTCCATAGTATAAAAAGTTGGCATTGAGCAAAGCACTTCATAGCCAATACCACCTACTTCAAGTAGCACTTCAGGTGGATTCTTTTCCAATATTTTGCCTGTTAATCGTCCAATCATAATAACTAAATTACAGCATTATTACATAACCAAGGATAGGCTTTAAAGTAACTTTTTTCAAAGTTTTTAATCTCTTCAGTATATTGTAAAGTTAGGTCAATATCATCTAATCCATTTATTAGACGTCGTTTGCGTTCGTTATCAATATTGAATGTGTATTTATTATTAGTAAAAATAGTTTGTGTTTCGATATTAATGGTAATTTTATTGTCAAATGCAAACAATTCATTCATAACATCATTATCTTGCATAATTGGCAAAATACCATTTTTAAAACAATTGTTGTAAAAAATATCGGCAAAACTTGGTGCTATAATCACCCTAAATCCATAATCTTTCAACGCCCAAGGCGCGTGTTCACGACTTGACCCACAACCGAAGTTCTCTCTTGTTAAAAGTATTTGCGCATCTTTATACTTAGGTTTATTTAAAATAAAATCTGTATTGAGCGGACGCTTACTATTATCCATACCTATTTCACCGTGGTCTAGATAACGCCATTCATCGAATAAATTAACCCCAAAACCAGAGCGTTTGATGGATTTTAAGAATTGCTTAGGGATAATCGCATCTGTATCCACATTAGCTCGTTCAAGTGGCACTGCTATTGAAGTAAATGTAGTAAATTTTTGCATTATTTAACTCCTGAAAAATGACCAGCAATGGCACTAGAGGCTGCAATAGCAGGGCTTACCAAGTGAGTGAACGAGCCTTTGCCTTGGCGACCTTCGAAGTTTCTATTTGAAGTAGAAGCGCAGCGTTCACCGGCTTCTAGTTTATCCGCATTCATAGCTAGACACATAGAACAGCCTGCCTCACGCCATTCAAAACCTGCATCGGTAAAGATTTTATCTAATTTTTCTTTTTCAGCTTGTTTTTTAATCAGCCCTGAGCCCGGCACAACCAATGCTAATTTGATATTATTGGCAATATGCTTTCCTTTTACGATATTAGCTGCTACACGTAAATCTTCAATGCGTGAATTAGTACAAGAGCCAATAAAAACTTTATCAATTTTAATGTTAGATATTTTAGTATCAGCATTTAATTTAGTATAGTTTAGTGCATTTTCCCAACTGGTTTTTTGTACTTCATTTTTGGCATTTTTAGGATTAGGCACAGCCTCATCAATGGCTATCACCATTTCAGGTGAAGTACCCCAAGTGACTTGTGATTTAATATTACTTGCTTTAAAGATTAATGTCTTGTCAAAATTTGCATTATCATCAGAGTGTAGAGTTTGCCAGTATTTAACTGCTTTATTCCAGTTTTCACCTGTTGGAGAAAGTGGTTTTCCTTTAACATAGTCAATAGTCTTGTCATCAACTGCCACTATGCCACAACGACTACCAGCTTCAATTGCCATGTTACATAATGTCATCCTGCCTTCAATTGATAGGTTTTTGACAGTACTACCTGAAAATTCAATCGTATATCCTGTACCACCTGCGGCACCAATTTTACCGATGATATAAAGTGCTACATCTTTAGCACTTACATATTCACCTAGTTCACCATTTATTTCAATTTTTAAATTTTTTGACTTAGATTGCCATAAGCAACTTGTAGCTAAAACATGCTCTACTTCTGAAGTACCAATACCAAACGCTAAAGCACCAAGTGCACCATGAGTAGAAGTATGTGAATCACCACATACTATACTCATTCCTGGTAGTGTAGCGCCTTGCTCAGGGCCAATTACATGCACAATACCTTGACGAATATCATTTAGTTTAATTTCTTCAATTCCAAATTTTTCACAGTTTATACTTAAAGTTTCAACTTGCAGCCTTGATATTGGATCTTCAATATTATCCCTTCCTTCTGGAAGATACGAATTTATCATATTTGAGTTTTTGTCAAATCCAAATATATCTTTTGTGTGTGCTTTTTTCTTGCTAGTAGTAGGTACATTGTGATCAGGTACAGCTAAGTTTGCTTGTGGTCGCCATGGCTTTCTATTTGTCATTTCTAAGCCTTCAAACGCTTGTGGTGAAGTGACTTCGTGAATTAATTGTCTGTCAATATAAATAAGCGAGGCGCCTTCCTCTTCATGTACTAGATGTACACTCATTAATTTATCGTAAAGTGTTCGTTGTGTCATTACTAAATATAATACTTGATAAAATAGACCATTTTACATTTTATATAATTTTAGTATGTGTGGTATTTGTGGCCAATTAAGATTTGATAAGCGTCTAGTTAATTTACTAGATTTAAATAAAATGATGCAAAAAATTGTTCACCGCGGACCTGATGATAACGGTATTTGGGTAGATAAAAATGTGGGGTTTGGGCATCATCGTCTGAGTATTATTGATTTATCTAATCATGCGCATCAGCCCATGGTTGATGATGCCTTAGGCCTGGCATTGGTGTTTAATGGCACTATTTACAATTACAAATCCTTACGTCAATATTTAACTAAACAAGGTTATAGTTTTTTATCTACTTCTGATACCGAAGTTATTCTCAAGGCTTATCATAAATGGGGTGAAGATTGTGTACTACACTTGGATGGTATGTTTGCTTTTTGTATTTGGGATGGTAAAAAATTATTTGTAGCACGTGATAGAATGGGAATTAAACCATTGTATTTCAATCTTACAAAACAGGCATTTAGTTTTGCATCTAATACACAAGCTTTGAGTGTGATTGGCGCAGATACTAATATTAATTCAATAGCACTGCAACAGCAATTATCTTTGCACGGCGTAGTTCCAGCGCCGAATACTATTTTAAATGGTATTAATAAAATTAAACCTGCTACTACTTTAAGTATTGACAGTAAAGGTAATATTGTTTACAAAACTTATTGGAAGCCATCAGCACAAAGGATAAATCTTAGTAATGCAGAATATTTAGAAAAAACACATGAATTGTTAATTAAAGCTGTTAATAAGAGAATGTTAGCATCTGATGTAGCAATTGGTGTGCTGCTTTCAGGTGGGTTAGATTCTTCATTATTGGTTGGACTTTTGAGTGAGGCAGGGCACTCAGATATTCGCACTTTTTCAATTGGCTTTGAAGATATTTATGATGAAGCTGGCTCAGAGTTTAAATACTCTAATCAAATTGTTAAGAAGTTCAATACTAAGCACGAAAAGTATATGATTAGTAATTCACAGGTGTTGTTACGATTAGGTGAGGCGGTTGGAAATATGGCTGAGCCGATGGTAGGGCAGGATGCGGTAGCATTTTATTTATTATCCGAGCAAGTATCAAAACATATTAAAGTTGTGTTATCTGGACAGGGTGCAGATGAGGCATTTGCTGGATATTTTTGGTATCCACGTATGCAACAAGAATCATGTAGTGAATTTGAGCGTTTTGCCAAACACTATGTTGATAGACCTTATGAAGAATACTTGCAAACTGTAAATACAAGATATCACACAGGCGATCACACGCAAGACTGGCTAAATAAAGAATTCTCCAAAGATAATGTGGGGGAATTTATGGACAAGGTGTTTCGCACTGATATTACTCGTTTGATTGTTGATGACCCAGTGAAACGTGTGGACAATATGACTATGGCATGGGGATTGGAGGCACGTATACCATTTATGGACACTCATCTGGTTGAGCATGCACTTAGCATACCACCGAGTTTAAAAATGCGTGATGGAGGTAAATACCCACTTAAACATATTTCTCGTGGGTTAATACCTGATAACATAATTGATAGAAAAAAAGGTTATTTTCCAATGCCTGCACTTAAATATGTGCGTGGTGATTTTTTAGAATTTATGGCAGATATTCTTAATTCTACTCAATGTATCAACCGAAATATTTATAATCAAAATTTTGTGCAAAAGATAATTAATCAACCAGAACAATATATGACAGCACTGAATGGCTCACGCCTGTGGCATTTGGCGTTGTTAGAATATTGGCTACAAATTAACATTGATACCGCCACATAACATGATAAGAATTACACATAAACTCTTACTAAGAGTCAATAATATTGATTTTAATCTTGTATGTAGCTTTTCTTATTTTCTATGACAAGTATAAATATTGATGGATAAAATACTTATTTACACTGATGGTGGTTGCCGAGGTAACCCAGGTATTGGCGGCTGGGGGGTGTGGTTGCGCTATGGTAAACATGAAAAAAAACTCAGCGGTGCAGCAAAAGACACCACTAATAATCGTATGGAACTAATAGCTACGATTAAAGCACTAGAAGAAATTAAATCGAGCGACATTGCTATTGATTTATATACTGACTCAAAATATGTAATGAATGGGATAACTAAATGGATCGTTAATTGGAAGAAAAAAAATTGGAAAACAACGGCGAAGAAACCTGTTAAAAATGCAGATTTATGGCAAAAGTTATATAATCTTAATCAAAAACATAAAGTATTATGGCATTGGGTTAAAGGTCATAGTGGTGATAAAGGAAATGATATGGCAGATTTATTAGCCAATCAGGCAATGGATAATTTTATAGTTAAGTAGGGTTTGATATTCTGGGTATATAGTACTATTATAATATTATTGAATTTTGATATACTTGCAAAGTATTTTTTATTGTGAATAATAAGTATCTTAATTAGTTAATATAATGATTAATTTATATAATAATAAAGAGGCAATAATGAAAAAATTAATTATATTATTTGTACTGCTGTTAAATTTTAATGTATTTGCAGATGCACAAGATGGTGTCGCTATATTAGGTGATAATGCAATTGAAGCACAAATGCAAGTAGTTCGAAATGGTGCTGTGACACGTTGTGAAGATATTGACGATGAAAATAAGCGTGAAATTTGTGTAGTTGATTATTATGCACAACATAATCTAGAAGAAGAGCCTAGTTGTGATTAATTTTTTAGTTCTGCTTTTTGTAGACTATCGATAGATGTTTAAAAGAGCTATTTTTCATAAAAAAAAGGAGAAAATAAGATGAAATTTAAAACACTAGTAGTAAGTGCTATATCAGTAGCATTATTGGTATCAACGGCCATAGTTGCCAAGCCAGTTGGCATTGTTAAAGGCGTTATGGAAGTTGTTGGCATATCTCGTAATCAAGATAACAAAGCCACTATTCACCCGGCATTTGCGAAAACTTCGCGCCCTTGTCCACCTTTTTGTATCCAGCCGATGCATCCATTTGCACCAGCTAATGTTGAGACAGTAAGTGAGTTAGATATTATTCATGCTTTGCGTGGTATTGCTAATGGCGATAAATCTATTATGGTCGTGGATTCCCGTACTCCGGTTTGGACTACTGCTAAAAAAGGTGGCACAATCAAGGGTGCGGTTAACATTCCATTTAATAAATTAAATGTTAAAGCAGTTGCTAAAGACCCAGATGCAGTAATGGATATCTTAATTAATCGTTTTGACGTTACTGAACAAGATGGTATCTTTAACTTTACTAAAGCAAAGACTTTGTATTTATTCTGTAATGGCTTATGGTGTGGTCAATCACCTGCAGCAATTAGAGCGCTACTTTCGTTAGGCTATCCAGAAAATAAACTTAAGTACTATCGTAGTGGTATGAATGCATGGCACTCATTGGGTCTTAGTACTGTTGCTAAGTAATTTTTAATTACTTCTAATTAAAAAAAGGGGCGTTATGTTAATAGCGCCTTTTTTATTGTGAGGTTATTATACAATAACTAATCATCATATTTTATTAACCATTCATTATTATAAAATAATCTTATAAAAAAATATATGACAAATAATGCAAGTTGAAAATAGAAACCTTGTATTGGTGTTATTTATATTTATGTTAGGAGTATTAAGCGTACCATTAGTGTGTGCGAATAGCAGTGTAGACTCATGGTATCGTATTGGCTATAATTACTCACAAAAAGGGCATAATGAATATGCATTTGTATGGATGATGCGTGCAGCTAAAGAAGGGTACGCAGCAGCTCAAAATAATATTGGTTTGAGTTATTTACATGGCCTGGGTGTGAGTAAAAATAAAAATAAAGCATTTAATTGGTTTGAAAAATCTGCAAAACAAGGGTTTCCTTATGCTCAGAGCGAATTGGCAATGTTGTATTATCAGCAAAGTCAGAAAAAACAAGCACATCAGTGGTGGTTAGCAGCAGCGAATTCGAATGATGAATACGCGCAATTTAATTTGGCTTCATTGTTATTAGAGCAAAACAATCCTAAGAAAGCGTATTATTGGCTTCAAAGAGCAAGAAATAACAAACACCCACAGGCACAAGTTACACTAGATAAATTAAGAGAAAGGTATAATGAATAAAGTTCTACTGAGTTTAATGATACTTACATACACTCATATTAGTCATGCTGTCTTTCCATCACTATTTATGCCAGAATTACCAAATTTACCAATGTTTGGTGATTTTAATCCAAATAAATTACGCGCTGAATTTAATAAGTTTGTGGGTATAGAATCTGATTTTACTAGAGAAAATCGTATGGTTGGTCAAATAGCCGATGCAGTTATGGAAGGTGATGTTGAATATTTAGAATTAAAAAATGGTAAAGAAATTTTCAGTATTTTTATGGAAAATGAAACATATAATACCAAAGGCGGCGTAATCATCTTACATAATCGTGGACAGCATGCAAACTGGAGTAATACGATTAAGCCACTTCGAATTGGGCTGGTAAAAAAAGGATGGCATACGCTATCGGTGCAAATGCCAATATTGAATAAGAATGCTAAATACTATGATTACGTACCAATTTTTCCTTATTCACACGATCGTATTGATGCAGCGATTGATTTTTATAAAGAAAAAGGAGTTAATAATATTGTACTGATTGCACATGGCTGTGGCGCACATATGGCAATGAGCTATATTGATAAATATGGCGATAGCAAAATTAAAGGATATATCGGCATCGGCATGGGCGCGACAGATTATAAGCAAAAAATTGTAAATGGCTTCCCACTTTATAAGATGTCAGCGCCTATATTGGATATCTATGCTGATAATGATTTTAATGGGGTAATAAAATTAGCACCATATAGGGACAAGCTAATTAAGATTGCAGGCAATAAAAAATCAGTACAAATGGTTGTTGAGAACGCACAGCATTACTACAATAAGAATAATGGCTCGGTTGAGCGTCTTATAGCTAATATTTCTAATTGGTTAGATACACTCTAGATATTCTAATCCTTATTTGGAAAAATTAGCTAATTTTCTAGCTTCAATATTAAATGGACCACGAAGTTTTCCTTCTATGTGTTTTTTCACTAGTTCATCAAAGATGGTTAATGGATTAATATCTTTTTGTTTACAAAAGTAATGGAACCAAGTATTGCCAATTTTTACATGATTGATTTCATCAAAAAATAATAATATCTAAAATATCGACCATATCACTGAATTTTGAATGTGCAAAACGCTTTTGGATTTTTGGTGTGACGCCTAAAGCTCTGGCTTCTAATATCCTAGGTATTAGCGCCATACGCGCAAGCACATCATAATCAGTATCAACTGTTATTTTTCACAAGCCATTATGTGCTTCAAAATCTCCGTATCGGTATTTTACTTTAATTAGATAATTATTAATTAAAGTAAAATTCTGCGATTCTTCAAAAGTCACCTTAATCCAATCCTGGTAAAATTGTTTAGGCATACTATGAAATTGATATACGGCATCCAAGGCGAGGTTAATTGCATTAAATTCAATATGACAAATTGCATGAATGGTTTTAATAAGACCAAGGTTTGATTTACCCATCCGCGGGACTGAGGACTGATTGAAATCTTACTATCTCAGGTTTCTTTAGCCTACCTGGGTTAGATATTTTATGGATTTTATGCGTGGTTTTGTAATATAGCTTATGATTGATGTTAAGTATATATAGTTGTTGTGTGAGTTTAATTTTGTCATCAATAATATCACTCATTAAAGCACAGTATACTAGCTCAAAAGCATTCATAGAATCCTAGTTGAATGATGTCTAATTTATAATCACAAATTTGTGTGAGAATTAGTTTAAGTGTTGGAATAGCAACGTGAGCAGTCATGCACCTAACTTGATAATTTTTTCTTCGATTATTTTAAGTTTAATTCATGAAGTCTGAATATTTTTACGCTTGCGTATTGGTTGATTCCTACCCCAAAGCCAATCAGGTTGTTGAGCAATACCTGTCTTAGTATGTTTGTTCATCCCGTATTTTTATGTTATTTTTTGTCGTAATTAAATAATAGCATCGTTAGTAACTTTACTATTAATTTACACAAGATATGTTTTTTTATTAAACTTTGAGCGTGAGATTTGATGTTTTAGTTTACCACAATCAGTTAGTATCATTAATCCTTCTTATCTTATTGGGTAAAAAACTTTTTTTAATAAAGTTAGATAGATTTTTCACTACCACTAATTGACATATTACTCCAAATGTTTTGCTAAATAAGATAATATTTTAATGATTGCTCATAATGACGTGTAGTCTTTATCGCCGTATATTTTCTTAGCTTGCTTAATAAAAGCATCAAGTTGTGTGCTAGAGATTGAAGTAAAGATAGGGGCAATTGTCATATCAACTAACTTTGAAGCAAAACTAAATTCTAATTCAAGGTTTATTTTACAAGCATTATCACTTAACAGTGTAAAAACCCAAGCACCATTTAATTGTTTAAAAGGTCCGTCTTTAAGCTGCATATCAATACGTGTGTCAGGAATTAAAGTATTAATTGTGGTAAAAGTTTGATTAAATGTACTTTTATTAATACTTATTGAAGCAACAATTTCTTCTTCAGTTTGATTTATAATGCTAGCAGATGAACACCAATTAAGAAATTTAGGGTATTTATTAATTTGATTAACCAATTGATACATTTGTCCACAAGAGTATGGAACAATGGCGCCTTTAGAGATTCTATGCATGACTAAAAAAAATAAAAAAATAAGTTCAAATATGATTGCCACCAATAAAAAGGCGCGATATGACTATTTTATAGAACAAACGCTTGAAGCTGGGATTTCTTTAGAGGGTTGGGAGGTAAAAAGCCTACGTGATAATAAGGTGCAGATTAAGGAAAGTTATGTTATTTTAAAAGATAATGAGTTGTTTTTGTTTGGTAGTCATATTTCCCCTTTAAAAAGTACTTCTACGCATGTTAAAGCTGACCCAACGCGAACGCGAAAATTATTACTACATCGCTTAGAAATTAATCGTATCAAGGATAAAGTTAATCAAAAAGGCGCTACCATAATACCACTTAAATTATATTGGTATAAAGGTAAAGTTAAGTTAGAAATCGGCATAGCTAAGGGTAAAAAAACATATGATAAGCGCCAAGACATCAAAGAAAAAGACTGGAAGATAGATAAAAAAAGAGCGTTAAAAGAAAGCTTCAAATAGAGAAAATATTTTTTTTAAAAAACCTTTACATAGTATGGTTATTAGATTATAATTAAGCGCACTAACTGTTGTGATTGTTGTAACATTGATTTGTTGCTGCTTTTATTTTTTATTTATAAGGACTTTTAGTATTTTTTTAACAAGAACTTTCAAGGAGATAAATATGAACAAATCTGAACTAATTGGTGCGATTGCATCAGAGACAAATCTTTCTAAAGCAGATGCTGCTCGCGCACTAAATGCTACAACTAATGCTATTTCTAATGCCATGTCTAAAGGTGATAGCGTGCAGTTAACTGGTTTTGGTTCTTTTGTTGTTAGAGATCGCGCTGCGCGTACAGGTCGCAATCCACAAACTGGTGCAACTATTCAAATTTCTGCATCTAAAGTAGCTGCATTTAAAGCAGGTAAATCTCTTAAAGATGCTGTAAATTGTTAATATTTAATTATTACAAATAAAAAAAAGCACCATATGGTGCTTTTTTTTATTTGTGAATTTAAAGATGATCTTAATTACTATTAAAATACTTTTTAACAATACAGCTAACTTGGTTAGTGGCATTCAATACCACCTAGAATGGCGTTATTTTTTAATTATCAATAATTATACAAAGGGTATATTTTGAATATCAAGTGTAATCTTTTAGATTTAAACCAAAAAGCACTCACTGATTTTTTTAAAACTTTAGGTGAGAAGCCTTATCGTGTCAAACAGATTATGCGCTGGATTTACAAATATTATGAGTTTGACTTTGATAAGATGTTAAATTTAAGCAAAAAACTTAGAGAGCAACTTAATGATACTGTTTGCATTGAACTTCCTAAAGTAGTCAAGCAGAGTAATGCATTTGATGGTGTGATTAAGTGGGTAATTGATGCAGGTAAAAATAATTTTATAGAGACAGTATATATTCCTGAAAAAGACAGAGGCACGTTATGTATTTCGTCACAAGTAGGATGTTCATTGGCATGTACTTTTTGCTATACTGGTATGCAAGGTTTTAATCGTAATCTTACAACTGCAGAAATCATTGCTCAGGTGATGATTGTTAATCTGCATTTAAATAACAAAAATAAGCGTATTTCTAATGTAGTATTTATGGGGATGGGAGAGCCTTTGCTAAACGAGCAGGCAGTTTACACAGCCTGTGATTTATTATTAGATGATTTAGCGTTTGGGTTTTCTAGACGTAAGGTGACTATTTCAACCTCTGGCGTGGTACCAGCACTACTAAGGATGGCGGATAGAACCCCAGTTAGTTTGGCTATTTCTTTGCATACATCTGATGATCTTTTGCGTGATGAACTGGTACCAATTAACCAAAAATATCCAATTAAAGAATTAATATCAGCTTGTCGAAACTACTTAAACGCAGGCACGCAAGAGAGACATATTTTGTTTGAATATGTAATGCTAGATGGAGTGAATGATAGCGTTGTTCAAGCTAAGAAATTAGCATTTTTATTAAAAGGACTATCAGTTAAAGTGAATTTAATTCCTTTCAACTCTTTTCCAGAAACTAAATACAAGCCTTCAGAGAAGGTTACAATTGCATTGTTTCAAGATATTTTATTTGACAATGGTATTCGTACTACCATCAGGCGTACACGGGGTGGCGATATAAGCGGTGCTTGCGGTCAGTTAGCTGGCAAGATTATTGATAAAACTAAACGTATTAAAGATATAGCAGGATAAACATGGGAAGCATTGAATGTTATCACAAACAAAGAAAAATAGGCAAAGGCCTTAAGTTGTGGATATTATTAGCTGTATTTATTCTTATTCTTATTGTTTATTTTTTTTCTAGTGATAAGCAAATACCAAAAAAATCAAACACAAGCGTGATTATTATCAAAGAACCAGAAACCGATAAAATTAAAATTAACCATTCTCATATTGATATTAAAGCTAGCATAATCAAGCCAAGAGTAGGAGAATATAAGGTGCTAGAAAATCTGGATGAGGTGAATCAAATTTATAAGAAATAGCGATGAAATCTACTTACAGTATCAAAAGAAGAGAATCTAAGCAAATCTTTGTTGGTGATGTTGCCATTGGTGGTAATGCGCTAATTTCTGTACAGAGTATGACTAATACCGACACGCATGACGTTAAAGCAACAGTTGTACAAATACAGGAAGTTCAAAATGCAGGAGCTGATTTAGTGCGTATTTCTGTACCAACAATGGATGCAGCACATGCTTTTAAAGAAATAAAGAAACAAGTTAGCATTCCATTGATTGCTGACATTCATTTTGATTACAAAATTGCGCTCAAAGTTGCAGAATATGGTGCAGATTGTCTGCGTATTAACCCAGGTAATATCGGGCGAGAGTGCAGGGTTAAAGAGGTAGTGGCATCAGCATTAGATAACAATATTCCAATCCGTATTGGCGTTAATGCAGGTTCTTTGGAAAAAGACTTACAAAAGAAATATATTAAACCTACGCCTGAAGCAATGGTGGAAAGCGCATTTAGGCATATTGATATTCTAGATAGACTTAATTTTGATAATTACAAAATATCACTTAAAGCCAGTGAAGTATTTATGACAGTTTTTGCTTACAAACAATTAGCATCACAAATTAAAAACCCTCTACATCTTGGTATTACCGAATCAGGATCGCTTAGAGCAGGTTCAATAAAATCATCTATTGGCTTAGGTTTGCTTCTTTCAGAAGGTATTGGCGATACTATTCGTGTTTCTCTTGCTTCTGATCCTGTGGATGAAATTAAAGTTGGATTTGATATTTTAAAGTCACTTGGTTTGCGACAAAAAGGTGTTAATTTGATTGCCTGTCCATCTTGTTCACGACAAAAGTTTAATGTAATCAAGGTAGTTAATGAATTAGAAGCGCGTTTAGAAGATATTAATGAGCCAATTGATGTTGCGGTCATTGGTTGTGTGGTTAACGGACCAGGTGAGGCCAAAGCAGTATCAGTTGGTCTAACTGGCGGCGCTCCTAATTTAATGTATATTGATGGTTTAACGCATTCTAAAGTAAGCAATGAAGATCTAGTTGATCAGTTAGAAATACAAATTAGGCGAAAATTAACTTTTTCTTAATCTTTTATAGGCCTTTAGTCGATAAACGAACTGAATGCTGAAATAACCAAGTACTGAGCTAACAATGGATAGTATCAAACAACCAAGTAAGAATGGCTGCCAAATCGTGTCAAATACTTGCCACACATATTTAAATGACATTACAAAGTCTTGTTTAATATTTACTTCTAAAATCCAAGCACCAAGTTTGTAGCAGGCGTAGAAAATAGGTGGTATTGTTATA
This sequence comes from Candidatus Thiodubiliella sp., assembly GCA_029237605.1. Taxonomy (GTDB): domain Bacteria; phylum Pseudomonadota; class Gammaproteobacteria; order PS1; family Pseudothioglobaceae; genus Thiodubiliella. The sequence goes on along the minus strand of JAQRGB010000001.1, from coordinate 219,568 downwards.
GGGTTGGTAATCCACACTAATGCTACTGCCACAGGCAAGTTAGCTGAAAAAATAATAGCGCATGGTGCAGCCAGTAACATTTGGAACGGTACGGGAGTAAATGCACAAAATAAACCAATTGCAAAGGCTTTAGAAATAGATTTACGATTAAAATTCCATAAACTGGGATTGTGTAAGTGTTTACTAAGCCAACTAAGTGTCTTATGATTTTTTATTTCATTTTGATTGGGGCTATAACGTTTTAGGAGTTTTTTCATTATTTGGTAGCATCAATAATGCCTTGCGCTGTTAACCCATATTGTTGATATAATTCTTCTTGAGATCCTTGTTCGGTAAATTCATCTGGTAATCCTAATATTCGCAAAGATGTTGTAATTTTTTTTTGATGTAGGTACTCGCTAATAGCGCTGCCTCCACCGCCTAATATAGTATTATCTTCAATAGAAATTAATTGATGGTGTGAGTTTGCTATTTCACTAATAAGTTGCTTGTCTAATGGCTTTACAAAACGCATATCAATCACACTAGCCCCAAGCTCTTTGCCTGCTTTTAACGCCGCTCCAACTGTATTACCATAAGAAAAAATAGCTATTTTATTGCCTTTTAGTAGTACATTACCCTTGCCAACTTCTACGATATCTTGAGTTTCATATTTTTTCACACTTGACATACCTCGTGGATAGCGAATACAAATAGGTGATTCCATTTTAAAAGCAGTATTGAGCATTTTATACATTTCCAAACCATTGCTTGGCGCCATAATTACTAGGTTTGGAATGCATCTTAAAAAACTTAAATCAAAACACCCCGCATGAGTAGCTCCATCACTGCCAACTAAACCTGCTCGATCAATGGCAAAAATAACATTAAGTTTTTGTAAAGCAATATCGTGAATAAGCTGATCATAGCCACGTTGTAAAAAAGTTGAATAAATAGCAACAATAGGCTTTAAGCCCTGTGTTGCTAATCCAGCTGCAAAAGTAACAGCATGTTGTTCAGCAATCCCCACATCAAAATACTGTTCAGGAAATTTTTGCTCAAACTCACTCATGCCAGAACCAGTACACATTGCAGGAGTTATAGCTATTAAATCTTTATTGTTACTGGCAGTATTTATTAACCAGCGTCCAAAAATATTGCTATAACTACTATCTTGTGTATTTGAGTTATCAGATGCAGGAGCGATACCATGAAATTTACAAGGGTCATTTTCTGCACTATCTAAGCCATGGCCTTTTTTGGTAATCAAGTGAAGTAATCTAGGTCTATTCTGCGCTTTTAAGTTTTGTAGAGTTTTGATTAAAGTAGGCAAGTCGTGCCCATTAATTGGTCCATAATACTCTAAGCCTAATTCTTCAAATAAAGTACTAGGTAAAACCATACCTTTAAGGTGTTCTTCTGAACGTTTAGCAAATTCATGTATACGTGGCATTCTTTCTAGAAAAACTAGTGATTTATTTTTCATCGTTGAATATACTTTACCAGAGATGAGCTTAGTTAGATATTTATTCATTGCACCGACATTTTTTGAGATACTCATATTATTATCATTGAGAATAATTAGCAAATCTGCATCACTGTCACCAGCATGGTTTAATGCTTCGAATGACATGCCACCAGTAAGTGCTCCATCACCAATTACTGCAATAGATTTATTATCATTATGGTTAATTTTATTGGCAATCGCAATACCTAAAGCTGCGCTAATAGAAGTTGATGAATGTCCAGCGCCAAAACTATCGTGCTCACTTTCTTCTCTTTTAGTAAATCCAGATATACCATTTTTTTGACGTATAGTATGCATTCTATCCTTACGTCCTGTTAGTATTTTGTGCGTGTAAGCTTGATGTCCAACATCAAATACAATGCTGTCTTTTGGTGTATCAAATACATAATGCATAGCAATTGACATTTCGACTGTACCAAGATTAGAAGCAAGATGCCCACCAGTTTTCTGCACATTATTGATTAAAAATGTATGAATTTCATCCGCTAAGGATTGTAACTGTTTTAAACTCAGATTTTTAATATCAATAGGAGATGTAATCGAATCAAGCATTTAATAATCTTACTATAAAAAAAGTATATTATACTTGATGAGTCATATTAACTCAGTTGGTTACCAAGACGGCCTACGAATTTTTTGATTAGGGTCTTTTTGGATGTTTTTATTTTTTATTTTTATTTTTTCATCAAAATTTCTAGCAATAAAACCAAGTTCTGGGTTTATTTTAGGCATTGGGATCCACACTATATAATCACTACCTTTGGCAACTTCTAATTCTTTATTGTGCTCTGTTATAATTGATCCCACTGTGGTATGGAAGCAACTTTGTGGTAAAATAACTTCAATTGAATCACCAACACTAAATTTATTTTTGGCTTTAATTAGCGCCTTTCCGTCTTTGTAATCTATTATTTCACCAACTACTTGTTGTTGATTAGAGCGAGAATAATTATCAAAATAGGTTTGTAATTCTTCTGGTTGATGACGACGATAAAATCCATCGGTATAACCTCTATTGGCTAAGTTTTCTAATACACCAAAGGCTCCTGGGTTAAATTTTTTACCTGCTACGGCATCGTTAATTGCCTGTTTATAAACTTGCGCAGTGCGAGCGACATAGTAGTGAGACTTTGTTCTACCTTCAATTTTCAAGGAATCGACACCTATTTGAGTAAGTGTATGTACATGCTCAATCGCTCTTAAATCCTTCGAATTCATAATATAAGTGCCGTGCTCGTCTTCATATGCAGGCATTAATTCTCCTGGACGACCTTTTTCTTCGAGTAGCACTACTTGTTCTTTTGGTGTTTTAATTCCAACAGCTTTAATATCACCTTCAAGCGTTTCCTCGGCTTTCTTGACGTCGTACTTCCAACGACAAGAGTTAGTGCACGAACCTTGGTTTGGGTCACGATGATTAAAATACCCAGAGAGCAGACAACGACCTGAATAAGCAATACAAAGTGCGCCATGAACAAATACTTCTAATTCAATATCTGGACATTCTTGACGAATTTCTTTAACCTCATCAAGAGATAATTCTCTTGAGAGGATGACACGGTTAATATCGGCATTTTTCCAAAATTTTACAGTGGCATAGTTAATTGTATTAGCTTGCACAGAAAGATGAATAATTTGTTCGGGAAATTTTTCTTTTACCATCATAATTAAACCTGGGTCAGCCATAATAAGTGCATCAGGATTAAGTCCAATTACAGGCTCAATATCATTCATATAAGTTTTTATTTTTGCATTGTGGGGAATAATATTTGATGCCACGAAGAATTTTTTGTTTTGAGCGTGCGCTTCAGTGATACCTTGTTTGAGAGTGTTAAAATCAAATGAATTATTACGTACTCGCAAACTATAACGAGGATGGCCTGCGTATACTGCATCAGCACCATATGCATACGCATAACGCATATGTTTTAAGCTTCCTGCTGGTGAAAGTAACTCAGGTATATTCATTTTGAGTATTTTATCATTAGATACGTACCAACTATTTTTATTAATCTAGTAGTTAAATATAATGTTTTAAAATTCATAGTATTTTTTTTGTTCAAGTTATTTATTGCAGTTAATGGCTAGCTATTTACAAAATAAACAATATTAATTAAGTAGTTTAATTATCGCCTTGGTCTGGTATTTGATTGTTAAGTTAATATGTATAATGTTGAGATATGTTTGTAAGAAGCGATATTTCTAAACTTAAGCAAGACTTAACTGTCCAAACCAATTTATTAAATCATGACTTAACGTTTAAAACACGCTGGGGTGTATTTTCACCACGTGCTATTGATGGCGGTACGCTACTATTGATGAAATATTTGAGGGTGAATCAGTCAGATAAATGTATAGACCTTGGCTGTGGTTATGGGCCAATTGGGTTATCTGTAGCTAAATACTGCCCAAAAGGTGAAGTGCATATGGTGGATAAGGATTTTGTTGCAGTTGAGTTGGCTAACATCAACGCTAAACTGAATAATATAAATAATGCTAAAGCCTATCTATCTGATGCATTTCTTAGCGTAAATAAGACTGCGTATTTTAACCAAGTGATTTCTAATGTGCCAGCTAAAGTCGGTAGAGAGCAGCTTAGTATTATTTTGTACGATGCTTTTGATGCACTTAAACCAGATGGTAAGATTACTTTTGTTACCATTAATGGCTTGCGTAATTTTATTAAAGATAATTTTAAATCTGTTTTTGGTAATTATAAAAAGCTTAAGCAAGGGCAAAAATATACAATTTCTCAAGCAATTAAGCAGTAGGTAGATGAAAAAATATGAATAAAATACTAAAGTAAAATACTCAAGCATTAGAAATTCAAGTAAAATACTCAAGTATTATACAAAATCTTAAAGGGGGTCAATGGTGGATATATTGGAAAAAATCCAAAAGCAAGTAGATAGCGCTGCAATTATTTTGTACATGAAGGGCACGCCACAATTTCCACAATGTGGTTTTTCGGCTACCGCTGCACAAACACTGAAATCAACAGGTGTTAAGTTTTCTTATGTAAATATTTTTGAAGATCAAGAAGTATTTCAAAATTTACAAAAATTTGCTGATTGGCCAACTTTTCCACAGATTTATATGAACTCAGAATTAATTGGAGGCGGTGACATTATTGTTGAGATGGCAGAAATGGGTACTTTGCAAACTACCATGCAAGAAGCAACAGATAAATTTAACGCAAAATAATTTTTATTTTTTTTACTGTGTTTTTTTTAAAAATTAACTTTATGAAAAGCAAATAAATACTTGTTTATCTCTATTATTAAATAGAGTTTTTAATGGCTACAAATTTTGTAACTTTTGACCATTGTCTTTTAGCCATTTTTTTTCAATCTTGTAATTAGGTAAAATAGACTTAAGTAGATCCCAAAATGCCTTTGAATGATTTTTATGTTTTATATGAGATAATTCATGCACAATCACATAATCAATTACTGATATAGGTGCGCAAATCAATAAATAATTTAGATTTATATTGTTAGTATTGCTACACGATCCCCATATGGTTTTTTGAGACTTTACCCTAACTTTTTTATACTTTAGTTGACACATATTGCTATAATAATCAAGTCTGGGTAGGGCAATTGCTTTAAATGCTGTTTTATACCAGTGATAAAATTCATCTGCACCATTATTATCATTACTCAGCTTGAAGTTACAGCCATTAAACTTAAGTTTATTTCTAGGTATTTTTTGCCGTATTAATGGGTAGTAATTACCTAAATATAAAAATTTATCACCATTTAGATAAGTTGGTTTTGTTACCGATCTTTTTTGCAATTCTTGGATTTTTCTTTCAATCCAAATAGATTTTTTTTGAATAAATATTTCAATTTTTTCAATAGATAAATATTGTGGCGAACGAACTATCACAGATGTATCATTGTTAATCTGTAAACTCAGTGTTTTACGCTTAGAGCGAATTAGCTGATAATGTGATATTGATCCATTGACAAGGCTTAACCTTGTCAATGATTTATTTAAGCCAAGTTCTAGCATTTTCAAATAATCGCATCCATGGACTACGCTCGCCCCAATCTTGTGGATGATGTGAATTTTGTACTGTTCTAATAACGCGTTCTGGGTGTGGCATCATAATCGTTACCCTGCCAGAGTTATTTGTAATGCCAGCTACTGCGTTGTCAGAACCGTTTGGATTATGTGGGTATGATTGTGTTGGGTTGGCGCTATGGTCAACATATTGTAAAGCAATATTATTTAATTGTTTATCTTTAAAGATAGCACGACCTTCTCCATGTGCAATGGCAATCGGTATTATTGAACCTTGCATACCATCTAAGAATATTGATTTGCTTTTGCTAATTTTAACCGAAGAGAAACGTGCTTCAAATTGCTGAGAGACATTGTAATTGAAGCTAGGCCAATTCTGCGAACCTGGAATAATTTCACTTAGATTAGACATCATTTGACAGCCATTGCAAACACCTAAAGCAAAACTCTCGTTACGATTAAAGAATTCCTCAAATTCATCTTTAACACGTGGATTATAAAGAATAGAGCTAGCCCAACCACGTCCAGCGCCAAGCACATCGCCATATGAGAAGCCACCACAAGCCACTAAACCATTAAATTCAGATAACAAAATTCGGTTTTCTAAAATATCACTCATATGCACATCAACCGCTTCAAAGCCTGCTTTATCAAAAGATGCTGCCATTTCAATTTGACCATTAATACCTTGTTCACGCAAAATAGCAATTTTAGGTCTATGGGTTAAAATGCCCGGCACTTGATTAATATCAAAATTTAGTTGTATTTGTAATCCTGGTGTATCTTGTATTATTGCATTAAATTCTTCTTTAGCACACTCTGGATTGTCTCTAAGTTTGGCAATTTCATAAGAAGAACTACTCCATAGTTGTTGCAATTCGTTGCGTTTTTGACTGAAATAACCAATATTAATGGTATCAGTATTGTTAATCTTGGCAATTGTATGTGTGTATTCTAATAATCCAGCCTTACATAAGGCATCTCTCACTACTGCTTTATTGTCTTTGCTGACCTGAATAACGCAACCTAATTCTTCGTTAAATAATGTGTTAATATCACTTTTCATAATATCTAAACCACAGTGAGAAGCAAACGCCATTTCTAATAGAGTGGTTATAACGCCACCATCACTACGATCATGATAAGAACTAATTAAATTGTCTTTATTAAGTTGGTTTATGGTGGTAAAAAATGCTTTAAATAATGTGGCGTCATCAAGGTTTGGTGTGCTATCGCCAATTTGATTATAAACTTGAGCCAAGCAAGAGCCACCCATACGATTTTGACCTTTTCCTAAGTCAATAAGTAATAATTCACTCTCTATAGAAGTATCTAATAATGGGGTAATTTGCGCTCGAACATCAGGTGTTTTAGAAAAAGCAGTAATGACAAGAGATAGTGGGGCGGTAACTGATTTATCTTGTCCATCTTTATTCCAAGCACTCTTCATACTCATGGAATCTTTACCTACTGGCACTGTTAGATTTAACTCTGGGCATAACTCCATACCCACTGCTTTTACTGCTTCAAATAATTTAGCATCCTCACCTATATGCCCATTAGCACTCATCCAGTTAGCACTTAGGCTAATATGAGAAATATTTTCAACATAACCACCTAGCATATTGGTAAGTGCTTCACCGATTGCCATTCTAGCGCTAGCATTTGCATCACATAATGCTAGAGGTGAGCGTTCTCCCAAAGACATAATTTCGCCTTTATAGCCTGTGTAATCTAAAAGTGAAATAGCACAATCTGCCACTCCCACTTGCCATGGGCCAACAAATTGGTCACGTGCAACCATACCAGTCACACTCCTGTCACCAATAGTGATTAAAAAATTTTTACTAGCAACAGTTGGTAGTTGTAATATTCTATCGATTGCGTCATCTAATTCGATAGCGCTTATATCTACGGCATTAAGATTCATCGCTTGCGTTGTCGCTTTAATTGTTGTTTTTGGTGAATTGCCTAGTAATATATTCGTCGGCATTTCAATTGGATTATTATTAAATAATTCATCACTTAAAATTAATTTTTGTTCTTTTGTTGATTCACCTAACACCGCAAATGGTGCGCGTTCACGTCGACAAAATGAGCTAAATAATTCAAGATTTTCATCACTAATTGCAAGTACATAACGCTCTTGTGACTCATTACACCAAACTTCTAACGGTGACATTTGTTTGTCATCATTTGGAATATTTCGTAGTTTAAATCGACCACCTTTACCTGCATCATTGACTAATTCAGGCAAGCCATTTGATAATCCTCCTGCTCCGATATCATGAATAGAGATGATTGGATTTTTATCGCCTAAATTAGTACAACGATCAATCACTTCTTGTGCGCGTCTTTCCATCTCTGGATTCGCACGTTGTACAGAAGCAAAATCCAAATCTTCATTTTGCTCACCACTGTTAATACTGGAAGCCGCGCCACCGCCTAAGCCAATTAGCATTGCTGGGCCACCTAAAACGATAATATTACTACCTACAGGAATGTTACCTTTCTTAATATGTTTCTGTTGAATGTGCCCTAAGCCACCTGCTAACATAATTGGCTTGTGATATCCACGTACATCGCCATCAGGCATTGCTTGTTCATAAGTTCTAAAATAACCTAGTATATTTGGACGACCAAATTCATTATTAAATGTTGCCGCACCAATCGGACCTTCAAGCATAATATCAAGCGCTGAGGCAATTTGTTTAGGTTTGCCATATTCAACTTCCCACGGTTGTTGCGCACCATCAATTTTAAGATTTGAAACACTAAACCCACATAAGCCCACTTTTGGTTTTGAACCTTGACCTGTTGCACCTTCATCGCGAATCTCACCACCAGAGCCTGTGGCAGCACCTGGGTATGGTGCGATAGCAGTAGGGTGGTTGTGAGTTTCTACTTTTATTAGAATTGCCCTATGTTCTGTTGAATTTATATATTTACCATTTTTATCAGCGTAAAAGCGCTCACCATCATAACCCTCCATCACTGCAGAGTTATCTGAATATACACTCAACAAACCTTCGGGATTTTTGTGATAAGTATTGCGAATCATAGAAAACAGACTTTTTGCCTGTTGTTTGCCATCAATTGTCCAATCAGCATTAAAAATCTTATGACGGCAATGTTCAGAATTTGCCTGTGCAAACATCATGAGTTCTACATCAGTTGGATTGCGCTCTAGTTTTATAAAATTTTTTAATAAGTAATCAATCTCATCATTAGAAAGCGCCAAACCTAATGTGATGTTAGCACCCTCTAATGCTGACTTTCCATTAGACAGAATATCAATACTACTAAAAGGTTGTGGCTTAAAGTCGTCAAAAATACTATGTGCTTTATCAAAAGACGGCAATTCAGACTCCGTCATTTTATCCATAATCAGGGAAAGAACTGCTTTTTTATTCGTAATTTTCTTGTCAAAATGGTAAATAATTCCGCGTTCAATGCGTTTGATTTTTTTAAGTCCACATAAATGCAAAATATCACTTGCCTTTGATGACCAAGGTGAGATTGTCCCAAACCGTGGAATAACAATAATTTGTATGCTATTATTTATTTTAATGTGCTTATCATAACTCAAAAGTGCTTCTAAAGTTTTCGTTTCAGCTTTATTAAGTAAATTTTCACAATTCGCAAAATGCACAAATTCGCTGCCGATTAATTCAACATCAAGATGAGATATTTTTTTGTTAAGAGATTCTTGTTTAAAGTTGCTTAATGCTTGGATGTGTTGAATGCGATGAACCATAGTTTTATTTTAATAAATAAGTTTTTGTTAACTTATTGTTTTTGTTGAAGTTTTTTAAACGCATTACAATCCTTATTAATAATTGCTTGAAGTTCTTTACTATCTTTTAACATCCCAGTGATAATAGGCCTATGCTTGTGTTTATCGTTTTCATTATTAATAAGTTTTTGATATTCTTGCTCACTAACTGAGCCATCAGGTAAGTTATAGTTTGGCTTAACGCCTTTGTTGGCATTAACAATTCTTTTTATTTCTTTATACGCATAATTTGGTAAATATGTTTTTGCAGTTTTAATTACCTTGATGGTATCTTTGCCTATTTCTCCAGAGAATTGTAAAGTCTTAAATTTAGTATGCTGGTTAATTCTTTCTTTCAAATGGTATTGTTGAGCATTTACAGCATAGGCCCCTTGACATTGTACATACTGGAAATCAGCCCCTTGACATTGTGCATGATCAAAATTTGCTCCCTGACAATGTGTAGAGTAAAAAATCACCGCTTGACATTGCGCACGCATAAAATTCACCCCTTGACATTGTGCATGACTAAAACTCGCCCTTTGACACTGTGCATGACTAAAACTCGCCATCTGAAGCTGTGTACTGGCAAAAAATGTATCTTGACATTGCGCACGCATAAAATTCACCCCTTGACATTGTGCATGACTAAAACTCGCCCTTTGACACTGTGCATTATTAAAATTCGCCATTTGGCATTGTGTATGATTAAAATTTGCTCCAATTAGATAAGCATGAGATAAGTCTGCTTTTGGAAAATCTGTATGTTTGGCAAATCCTTGATTATATAAACCATCTTTTTTAAATAATAAATCAATAGTGGTTTGTATTTCATTGGATGGGAGTTTTTTATACGTATTTTGATATTTAGTTTCATTGGTTTTTGAGCGAATATGCGAGCAAAGAATTTGCACAATTTGCCTACGATACTTTTTTTCTTCTATTGCCAATTCACGCAAGGCATAAAGCACCCCTGTACGTGCTGAAGTTTCACCTGAGCCAAGTAGATTGATTGCAATATTAAATCGTTCATCCACACGCTGGTTAATTTGTATTTCAATTTGCTCTCTTTGATTATCGGTTTGTTTTTCTTGCTCTTTCAGTCTTTGATAAAATAGCCATAAACTAGTAATAACACCAATGCCACTAACTATAACAGTCAATGATATTTTTTCTGTTGTATCGATAAATTTAGATATATATAAATAATAACTAATTAAACCTAATAATGTCATTATTAACAAAAATTCAAGTGATTGGAATGTATACTTAAATATGTGCCCTGAAATATTTATAGGTTTAAACAGTTTCATTGATCCTGTTATTATAAATATTATTGAAATAAGTGCAATTAACCAATTAATTCCTGTTACAGATAATAGATAATTATCTTTTAAAGAATACAAAAATAACAACAATACAGAAAAAAATACAATTTGCTTTAGGGCGAATTTGTCATAAATTGTTTTTTTTGTTTTTTTTTGTTTAAGATTAGATAAATATTGTTGAATACTTTTTATCATAACTGCGCCATCACCTCATCTGAAATATCAGCATTGTGATAAACTTCTTGGGTGTCATCCAAGTATTCTAAATGATCAATGAGTTTCATAAACTTTTCCGCATCGCCAAGATTAAGTTCAATACGGTTATTAGGCTCCATCGTTACTTCAGAGTGACTTGGTTCAAGATCTGCATCGGTGAATGCATCCTTTACAGTGAAAAAATCTTCAGATGTGGTGACTACATCAATCGAGTTATCGTCATTACTTATAATATCTTGTGCGCCGGCATCAAGTGCAATTTCCATAATTTTATCTTCATCACCAGATGAAAAACTAATAAATCCTTGCTTGTTGAATAAGTAAGCTACCGAACCATCAGTGCCTAAATTACCGCCATGCTTAGAGAATGCATGGCGCACATCAGCAACGGTACGGTTGCGATTATCTGTTAGTGTGTCTACCATAATCGCTGTGCCACCTAGTCCGTAGCCCTCATAACGTACTTCTTCGTAGTTATTACCATCAAGGTCGCCACTACCTCGTTTAACTGCATTTTCAATGGTATCGCGTTTCATATTGGCAGCTAAAGCCTTATCAATCACCATTCTAAGAGATGGATTGTTTTCTATTATGCCACCTGTTTTAGCGGCAATAACAATTTCTTTAATTAATTTGGTAAATATTTTACCGCGTTTAGCATCTTGCGCACCTTTGCGATGTTGAATATTATGCCATTTACTATGTCCTGCCATATTTTTCTCCCTGCCACTGCCTTATATTTTTAAAGTTAACAATAGAACAAAACTTCATCATTTTTCTTAAAAAGAAGAAAATAAAGTTGAGATTTTACCTTGCTTACTCAAAAATTAAGCCGTAAAGTCGAGTAATTTTTGAATAGATTGTCGTGCTTTTTTGCTAATTATTGAATCAATAATAATTTCATTTTTCCCGGTTTTTAATACATCTAAACAGTTTTCCAGTGTATTCATTGCCATCCATTCGCAATGTGCACAATATTCGCAGTCACTACCTTCTTTCATGGTAGGTGCCTCAATGAATTTTTTATTTGGTGCAACTTTATGCATTTTATGAAAAATGCCATTATCAGTTGCTACAATAAAAGTTTGTTCATTTCTGTTTTTAACTGCATTAACTAGTGCGGTAGTTGATCCAACAACATCAGCCAAATTTACCACTGCTTGTGGTGATTCTGGATGTACTAAGACAGCAGCTTTAGGATGTTTGATTTTAAGTGATGATAGTGCTTCTGCTCTAAATCTTTCATGCACTATGCAAGCACCTTGCCAAAGCAGCATATTAGCGCCTATTCTATTTTGCACATAATTGCCTAAATTTTTATCAGGTGCCCAGAGGATTTTTTCACCATTCTCATGCAAGTGTTTTACTACTTTAAGTGCACTACCAGAAGTTACTACCCAATCAGCACGTGCCTTGACTTGAGCAGAAGTATTGGCATATACAACTACCTTTCTATCAGGGTGTTCGTCACAAAATTTTGTAAAGTCTTTAATAAGACATCCATCATCTAATGAGCAAGTAGCTTTTTGATCTAAAATAAGAACAGTTTTTTCAGGAGAGAGGATTTTTGCCGTTTCTCCCATAAATTTAACCCCTGCGACAATGATCGTATCGGCGTCGCAGTTTTGTCCAAATCGTGCCATCTCTAAACTATCAGAAACTAAGCCATTTGTTTCCTCTGCCAATATTTGCAATTCACCACTCACATAATAGTGTGCTACTAATACGGCGTTTTTATCTTTAAGTTTAGCTTTGATTTGGTCTTGAATTAACATCTCAGCTATTTTTTTCTGGAAGATTTATTTCAATACTTAACTCTCTTAGTATCTTATTTGGTACACTAGCAGGTGCGTTAGTTAATAAACAAGCTGCTGTTTGTGTTTTAGGAAAGGCAATGACATCACGAATAGAATCGCAGTGCGTCATGATCATTACTAAACGGTCTAGTCCGAATGCCATGCCACCATGTGGTGGGCAACCGTATTCAAGTGCATTTAGTAGGAAGCCAAATTTGTCTTGTGCTTCTTTATTAGAGATGCCTAATAATTTCAGCACAGTTTGTTGCATTTCTACTTTGTGAATACGAATTGACCCACCGCCTACTTCATTGCCATTAATAACTAAATCGTAAGCACGAGATAGTGCGGTGTTTGTTGTTGATTTTAAGGTTGTTGCATCAACACTTGGTGCAGTGAATGGGTGGTGAATAGCGCTTAAAGATCCATCGTCATTGGTATTAAACATTGGGAAATCAACCACCCAAATTGGCGCCCAGTCATTAGTGTAAATATCCAAATCTTTGGCAATTTGTTCACGCAAATTACCTAAGGATTCATTAACAATTTTTATTTTGTCTGCACCAAAAAAAATAATATCACCAGTTTGTGCGTTTGTCATTTTAATAATTTTATTAGTTACATCATCACCTAAAAATTTTAATATTGGCGATGCAGGGCCGTCTTTATTGAGCTTGATATACGCCAAACCTTTGGCACCATAGACACTAATATATTTGGTATATTTGTCAATATTTTTACGGCTAATAGTTGCACCACCTGGTACTTTTAAAGCAGCAACTCGTGATTCTTCTGCATTTGCTGGAATAGAGAATACATTAAAATCTACGTCTTTCATTAATTCATTCATGCAAACCATTTGCATTGGAATACGCATATCAGGACAGTCAACGCCATATTTATTCATTGCATCAGCGTAAGTAATAGTTGGAAATTTATCACCGTTTATATTTTTAAGTAAATCAACATTAATTACTGACTTAAACAATCCATGCGTCATTTCTTCCATCATATTCATAATTTCATTTTCATTCATAAATGAAGTTTCAACATCAAGTTGGGTAAATTCTGGTTGACGGTCAGCACGTAGATCTTCATCTCTAAAACATTTTACAATTTGATAGTAACGTTCAAAACCAGACATCATCAACAATTGTTTAAACAATTGTGGTGACTGTGGTAGAGCAAAAAACTCACCAGGGTAGGTACGTGATGGCACTAAATAATCACGTGCGCCTTCAGGAGTTGCCTTGGTTAAAAATGGTGTTTCGATATCTAAAAAATCGTGGTTGTCCATAAATTCGCGCATATAGTGTGTTACTTTTGAACGTAAACGCATACGTTGCTGCATAACATTGGTACGTAAATCTAAAAAACGATACTTAAGGCGTACTTCTTCAGAAGTATCTACCGCATCAATTTGAAATGGTACTGGTTTAGAAGTGTTAAGAATTTCAATTTGGTTAGCAATAATTTCAATTCCACCTGTAGCAAGTTTTGGATTAATCAAGTCGTTTTCTCTAGCGATTACTTCACCGGTAATTCTTAAAACGAATTCGTTACGAATAGTCTCAGCTAAAGTAAAATATTTGTTGTTTGGATTGATAACTACTTGCACAACGCCATGTTTATCACGCATATCCAAAAATATAACACCACCATGGTCGCGACGACGATTTGTCCAGCCACAAATTTTAACAATTTGACTGATATTTTCTTTATTTAATTTACCACAGTAATGCGTTCTCATAGCTTGTCCTTATTTTATTAATCTTATTATTTTGGCTCTACTACACCAGTAGAAATAATTAATTTGAATGCGTCGTCGACATCCATATCCAGTTCAATTACCTCATCTTTTGCTAACATAATGAAAAACCCAGAAGTTGGATTAGGAGTAGTTGGAACATAAATATTAACCAATTCTTTGCCAACTTTATGTGCGATTTCACCTTGATAATCACCTGTTTTAAATGCAATTGTCCATAGTCCTTTGCGTGGATATTCTATCAACAAAGCTTTTTTGAAGCTCTTACTAGAAGGGCTGAATATTGTATCTGATAATTGTTTTAAGGCATTATAAATCCCTCTAAATCCTGGAATTTTATTTAAAAATTTGTTCCAAAGCTGTAGTAATTTACGTCCAATAAAGTTATTTACCAGTATGCCAGTGATTAATATAATGAACAACACTAAAATAATGCCAGATCCGGGGATAATATTACTCAAATCGAATAATACTTTTGGTAAATACTGCGAAGGTATTAGATTATTTAGTATTTCTAAAAAGAACTTGATGAGTACAATACTAAGTCCTAATGGGATCAAAACAAGCAATCCAGCGACAAAATAATTCATTAGTTTTTTAAACATTTGTTTTTTATTGACCTTAAAAAAAATATCATTTTAGCATATGCGTATCTATTTCTTCATCTCTAAGAGTTAGTATTTCATAACCATTTTTTGTGACTAAAATTGTATGTTCCCATTGAGCAGAAAGACAATGGTCTTTTGTGGTTACTGTCCAATTATCAATTTTAGAAGTTGTTACTTCAAAGCTACCTAAATTAACCATTGGCTCAATAGTAAACGTCATACCAGCTTCAAGGATTGTACTAGCACCAACAGCGCCATCATCATAATGCAGTACTTGTGGTTCGGCATGGAATGTGCTGCCAATACCGTGTCCACAATAATCACGCACAATAGAGCAATTATTTTTAATTGCATGAGCACCGATAGCTCTACCAATTTTGCCTAAATGAATGCCAGGCTTCACTTTTTCAATGCCTATGTATAAACATTCTTTTGCAATACGACAGATACGTTGTGCCTTGACGCTAGATTTACCAATGATAAACATCTTGGAAGTATCACCATGATAACCATCTTTTATAATAGTAATATCAATATTCACAATATCACCTTTTTTAAGCTTTCTCTCGTTTGGTATGCCGTGACATACTACATTGTTAATACTAGTGCAAATTGACTTAGGAAATCCGTGGTAATTTAGCGGGGCAGGGATAGCTTCTTGTATATCAACAATATAGTCGTGACAAAGTTTATCCAGTTTATTGGTACTAATACCTGGTTTTATATATGGTGCAATCATATCTAATACTTGTGCTGCTAAACGTCCTGCGACACGCATTTTTTCTATTTCATCAACGGACTTAATGCCAACTGCCATCTATTTTTTATTTTGAATTCTAGCAATACGTTCTCTAAGAGGTGGGTGGGTAGAGAATAATTCACCACCAATGCCAAACATCATAGCGTGGGCGTATTCTTTAGATGAAGGGTTCTCCATTTTGGTTGATTTACCTCCATTTTTTAGTACTTCAAAAGCTTGCACCAAACCATCTGGGTAACGAGTAAACTGCACTGCACTGGCATCAGCTAGATACTCTCTTTGTCTGCTCATAGCGGCTTGTAGCATTCTACCCATCCATACCGTTAAAGCGCCAATAACAGCAATAACAGCAGCCATTGCAAACATAATTAACTTGGCTCGCCCATCCATTCTGCGATTAGTTATAGCATTATAAAAAATAAACCTTGCTAAAAAGAATAGCGCAGTAAAGCCAAAAACAAAAGCAGATATTTGAATGTTTAACTTAATATCTTGATTGACAATATGTCCTATTTCATGCGCAATAACTCCAGATAGTTCAGTTCGGCTAAAATTATCTAACCCACCTTGAGTAATTGCAACCACGGCATTTTTATTGCTTTTTCCAGCGGCAAAAGCGTTAATGCCTTGTTCTGGAATAAGGTATAAACTTGGTGTTGGCACACCCGCTGCCAAAGCTTGTTCGGCAACAATATTTAAAGCTTGTTTTTCCTCTAAAGAATGAGCGCTATTTTCATCTAATAGTCGAGCATTAAAAGCAGCGGCAATTTTGTGCCCATCTGATTTTTTTAAAAAACCAAATACTGTCGTTAAAGCTTGAACAATAAAGGCAATCGCAGAAAAACTGAGCAAAACTTGGATTTGCTCGCTGCTAAAAGCATTAGAATTACTGGCATAAAATTTCTGCCAAAAACTATATTGTTCATAACCGGGCTGATAAAGTTCTGCTAAATTAAGTCCAACTATAAAAGTCCAGCCAATTAAAAGTGAAGAAATTGATAATAATAAAATATACAAAAACCAAATGATTTTGCTATTTCTTCTAGCACGGTCTTGATGTTCTCTAAAGTCCATATTTACGCAAAGGCCTTATTTATTTAAATAAATTTTTTGGTGCTTCATTAAGCTGCTCAAGACTTGCGCTAAATTCTAAGTTTTGTGCATCCGCATTAAAGCCGAATAAACTTGCAAAAATAATATTTGGGAATGATTTTTTGTATTCGTTAAATTTTTGTACCAAGTCGTTGTAACCTTGACGAGCGCTAGCAATGCGATTTTCTGTTGTGGTCATCTCTTCACTTAATTGCATCATATTTTCACTGGCTTTTAAGTCTGGATAATCTTCCATCTTTAGGTTAAATCCACCCATTGCGCTCTCTAGTGCCACTTGTGAGGTTGTTAAATTTGCCATGACATTTGCATTACTAGGGTTATTCTCAGCTACTTGTGTCGCTTGCAAAAGACCAGATCTTGCTTGCGTTACTGCCATTAGCGTTTCTTTTTCGTGTTCCATGTATTTTTTAGCGCCGTCAACTAAATTACCAATTAAATCTAGGCGACGTTTCAGTTGTACAGATATTTGTTCAAAAGCATTTTTGTATTGAGTTTTATAAGAAACCAAATTATTGTAAATTTTAACAATCCAAATAACTATAATTAAAATAATAATAATTAGTAACCAATTTTGTACGATGAAATCCATATACACCTCTAAGTATTAAAAATTTAATTGTAACATATTTTTTTTATTTTTCACTAGCATCTATGCTATATTTTGTTTGTCAATAAGGTAAATAAATTTCAATGAGATTACCTATAGTTATAATCCTTATAAGGAGTTTTTATTAACATTAATATATGAATATAAGTAATCACTAGTTGTTTGATAATTGAATTTATCAAAGTGTTTATAAGTTTATATTATTTAATAACAATTTTAAAAGAAAATAATGACAATTAATAATATTTTTTCAATGATTTTATGCATAAATTGAAATAATATTCAATAAATTATTTGCATAATTAACGAACATATATACAATATTTTTATTCAAAAAACTTGATACTTGGTATTCGATGTTGAATATTTTGCATAAGTTAGAAAATTATTTGACTAATTTAGCGTCATGGTAATTATGCTGACAAACGGCATAAAATATAAAAGAAACTTACAAGATGATTGAATGGTTATTAATCAGTTATTTTTTTTAATTTTAGAGGTGTGAGTTATGGAAATTTTATTACTATTACTATTACTACTATTATTATTATATTACTTTTTAAGTTTACGAGAAAAAAGCTTATTAAAAAAAAATAAACTAAAATCTTTTAATAAAAAGTTTACTAAAAAATCATTAAAGCAAAAACAGATAAATAGAAAGAAAAAAATTAGTTCTTTTTATATTCGACGAAAGGGTTGGGATGGAGAGAATGCATTTATAGTATTTTTAAAAGAATTAGAAATACCATTTATAGCTGTTGAACAGAATAAATATACTAAATATTCAAGATTCAAAAGACCAGACTTCATTTTAGGAGGTGAGTTAAATAACAAAACCAGTATTGCTTTTGAAGTTAAAAATAAACAAACTCATCTAGATAAGTTTGGCAAAGAATGTCATAAATTAGAAAAATACGAAGTAAATGGCTTAGAAAATTTTAGTAAAGATATGTCTATGCCAGTATATTTTGCTTTTAAAAATAATAATGATTGGTTTTTTATTAGTCTAAAGTGTTTTTCATATTTTTCATTTGATTATAAAAACGAATTTTATATACGATTATGTTTTTTTGAAAGAGATGTCAAAAGTAAAAGTGATCTTAATGACTTTATAAGTAAAATTAGTTGCAATTAAGGTAGTTAAAACTACCAAAGCTTATAATAGTTGAGAAGCTGATATTTGTCCTGGATATAGAGAATAACCGTCTTTACTAAAATAAATTTACAATAAATACTTATTTTTTTAGTAAAAAAAAAGATGTTTATAGAGTTTATTCTAAATAAAAAAATGGAACTTAACTACCATTAATCAGAGAATTAGCACTATGTTTTTAAGTAATAAGCACTTATAGTTTCTTATAATAACAAGTGAAGTAAAAGATATAGTGTGAAATATGGGGCGAGAAACGGGGTTTGAACCCGCGACAACCGGAATCACAATCCGGGGCTCTACCAACTGAGCTATTCCCGCCATAAACTGCATATGGTACGCCCTACACGATTCGAACGTGTGACCTACGGCTTAGAAGGCCGTTGCTCTATCCAGCTGAGCTAAGGGCGCAAAATATGGTCGGAGTGGAGGGATTCGAACCTTCGACCACCTGGTCCCAAACCAGGTACGCTACCAAACTGCGCTACACTCCGATAAAGACGATAATTATACTTTGTTAAGCATAACAGTCAATGCTAATTCACTTTAAGAATGTTTAAAATATGCGTTGTGTGCTTTAAGCTCTTCTTCATTGGCTGAAATTATTTTGATTTTAGCGCGATTAGAATCAATTCTTGAGATTGTAACTCTATCATTTTGTTCGTTATTTTGGTTTTCATTGAACAAGCTAGACTGCCCGCCAGTCATTGCTAAATATACTTGCGCCAAGATTCGTGCGTCAAGTAATGCACCATGAATAATACGTGCACTGGCATCAATTTCAAAGCGTCGGCAAAGAGCATCAAGACTATGTTGAGAGCCTGGACGTTGTTGTTTTGAAATTTCTAAGGAATCAATAATCGTGCAGCTATCCTCAATGGTTTTCTCAGCACCCATGAGTATTAATTCGTTATTTAAAAAACCAAGGTCAAACGGTGCATTATGAATAATCAAAGTAGCATCTTCAATATATTCTAAAAATTCTTCAGCAATTTCTTCAAATTTTGGTTTGTCTTTTAAAAATCTGTCCTTTATGCCATGAATTCTTTCAGAGTCACCTACTAGACGGTTTGGTTGAATGTATTGATGATACTCATTGCTTTCAATGATCTTTCTGTCAATTATTTCAGTACAACCAATTTCTATGATACGATGACCATCAGAAAGTTCTATGCCAGTAGTTTCGGTATCTAAAATAATTAGCCTACTCATCAAATATCCTTTGAAGTCGTTTTCGTGTAAAATTATTTATTTTATCGTATTTATAAGTTGAAATTATGGCAAGAGTAACTGTTGAAGAATGTTTAGATTTTGTAGATAATCGTTTTGAGTTAGTATTAGTAGCAGCTAAGCGTGCGCACCAGTTAAGTTCTGGTGGTTACAGATCAAGTTTAGATGTTGGCATGGATAAGCCGACTGTTATTGCGCTTAGAGAAATTGAAGCAGGCTTGATTGATGCATCAATTTTGACAGAAGTTTATGCAATGGAAGAAGAATTATCAGCAAAAGAAAACATGACAAAAGACTAAGATGGTAAAAATTGAAGCAAAATTATCAACTTCTATAATTCAAAATCAGTTGACTAGATGAGTGAAGCTATAAAAACTTAACTTTCTTTTTTTTACTATTTTTTAAAATGACGCGTTGTGTCATTTTTTTTTGCCCATTAACAAAACAAGAAAGAGATCGTAATTCTATACAGTGTATATTAGCGCTTCATGATAATTAAAATCATTATAAAATTGTGCGTATCATTTTTAATAAAATTAATAAAAAAAATGGGGGCTGTAATGCCTAACAAAAACAATTATTGGAAAGCAAATATTGCACTAATTGTGAAGTATCTGTCTATTTGGTTTATCGTTTCGTATCTGTTTGGTATTGTATTTGCAGGATTAGTATATATAAGCTTGGATTCTGGTTTGCGCAACAAGGTTCAATATATACATTTGTAGTGTTGATTTTTTATTATGCAAAGAGTATGAATAAAATAGATAAAAAGTTTAATGTTCACGGAAAATAAAGATTATGAAATTATGAAATTTTTAAGCCATTTTTTTACTGGGTGTTATAAAAAAAGTACTTCTTTAAAGCACATACTCTTCAAAATCACTTAATTACTATTTATTTCAGCCCTTAATTGATAGTAAAAGTTTAATTCAGGAGTTAGAATTTTTAGTTTTAGATTTCGAAACAACAGGGTTATATGCTTCTAAAGAAAAGATAATTAGCATTGGTTACACTGTTATAAAGAATCATCGGCATCTACACATATTTTAATCAATCAAAAACAAGAGCTAGTAGAGCAAAATGCTGCTATGCATCAATTAACAGATGATGAGTTAAAGTGTGGCTTGTCATTAAGCGATGCAATAAATAAATTGTTATATCAAATGGATAATAGAGTTATTATAGTGCATTTTAATAAAATTAAAAAAAGCTTTCTTAGTCAGGTATGTCGTGATTTCTATCAAATTAATACCTTGCCTTTGATAATGATAGATACACTTGAAATTGAAAGAAGAAAAATACAGCAAACACAACAATATATAAAGCCCAATGGATTGAGGTTATTCAGCTTGCGGGTAAAATATAATTTACCACGTCATAAAGGCGCATAACGCAATGCAGGACGCAATTTAAACAGCTGAGCTTATTTTTAGCACAAATAGATTATATAGGTAATAAAGAATCTATTAAGTTACGACAATTAATTTATAAAATTGTTTCATAAAAAATGGTTTTTAGGTATTATTTATTGATGCTTATTTAAATTTATTTCTCCATGTATCCAATTAAAAAATCAGACAGGTTGCCGCTTATTGACGAAAAAACTTACATATCAATGTATCAGGATTCAATCGAGAATTCTGATGAATTTTGGGCTAAACAAGCCAAAGAATTTTTAAAATGGGATAAAGACTGGGAGGTCACATCTAATGTAGACTACCACAAGGGATTAATCGAATGGTTTAAAGGTGGTAAGCTGAATTTAACTTACAATTGTATTGATAGGCATCTACCACAACGTGCTAATCAAACAGCGATTATTTGGGAAGGTGATAATCCTGAAGTAAGTCAAAAAATTACTTATCAAGAGCTGCATGATGAAGTTGCTAAACTTGCTAATGGGCTTAAAAAACTTGGTGTTAAAAAAGGTGATAGAGTGTGTATTTATATGCCAATGATTTTGCAATCAAGTTATGCAATGTTGGCATGTGCGAGAATTGGTGCAATCCATAACGTGGTGTTTGGTGGCTTTTCATCAGAAGCGTTAAAAGATAGAATTTTAGACTCTGAATGTAAGGTAGTCATTACGGCGAACGAAGGCATACGTGGTGGTAGGGCTGTACCACTTAAAACCAATGTTGATACTGCGCTCACTAATTGTGATTGCGTGAACAGCGTGATTGTTGTGCAAAATACTAAAGGTAATGTAGAGTGGGGTGATAAAGATGTATGGTATCACGATTTAGTCTCAGATGTATCTAATGAATGCCCATGTGAGTCGTTTGACGCAGAAACACCATTGTTTATTCTCTACACTTCAGGATCAACAGGCAAGCCTAAGGGTGTATTGCATACTACAGGTGGTTATCTACTTTACGTTGCAATGACACATAAATATGTGTTTGATTATCAAGATGGCGATATTTATTGGTGCACTGCCGATATTGGTTGGGTTACAGGGCATTCTTACATGATTTATGGACCGTTAGCAAATGGTGCAACTACATTAATGTTTGAAGGCATTCCTACTTACCCAGATGCCTCTCGTTTTTGGCAGGTGATTGACAAGCATCAAGTAAATACCTTTTATACTGCACCAACCGCCATTCGTGCACTTATGGGTGCTGGGGATGAATTCGTTAAGAAGGCTAATCGCTCTAGTTTGCGTATTTTAGGCACGGTAGGGGAGCCAATTAACCCTGAGGCGTGGGAGTGGTATTATCATAAGATTGGTAACGGGAGATGTTCGATTGTTGATACTTGGTGGCAAACAGAAACTGGTGGCCATATGATTACTCCATTACCTTATGCAACGGCACTAAAACCAGGTTCGGCAAGCAAGCCATTTTTTGGCATTGAGCCACAAATTGTCAATGAGTTAGGCGAAGTACTAGTAGGTGAAACGCAAGGTATTTTGGTATTAGAAAAATCATGGCCAGGTCAAATGCGCACACTTTACAATAATCATGAACGTTTTATGGAGACGTATTTTTCAACTTTCCCAGGAAAATATTTTTCAGGCGATGGCGTGAAGCGTGATAAAGATGGTTATTATTGGATTACTGGTAGAGTGGATGATGTTTTAAATATTTCAGGGCATCGTTTAGGCACCGCAGAGATCGAATCTGCCTTGGTATTACACAAAAATGTTAGCGAGGCGGCAGTTGTTGGTTATCCACACAATATCAAAGGACAAGGTATTTACGCCTATGTTTCTACCATCAGTGGCGTTCAACCAAGTGATGAATTAAAAACGGAATTAGTTAAGTTAGTTCGTAGTGAAATTGGCCCAATTGCCACTGTGGATAAAATTCAATTTACAAACGGATTACCAAAAACCCGTAGTGGTAAGATTATGC
Organism: Candidatus Thiodubiliella sp.; assembly: GCA_029237605.1. Taxonomy (GTDB): domain Bacteria; phylum Pseudomonadota; class Gammaproteobacteria; order PS1; family Pseudothioglobaceae; genus Thiodubiliella. Next base: position 196,322 of record JAQRGB010000001.1, on the reverse strand, counting down.
GCCGTATTTTGCGTAAGATTGCTGAGGATGATTATAATAACTTAGGCGATACTTCAACTCTTGCAGAGCCTGAGGTAGTAAATGACTTAATTCAGAATAGAGTATAACAGTATAAATTTACAACAACCACTAAGAAAATATAAAGAAATAATTTAATGTCTCAAAAAATACCAATTACTGTTATTAATTTAAAAAAAGATACCGATAGAAAGGCACATATTACACAGCAATTAAATAGTTTAAACTTTGAATTTTGTTTCTTTGAGGCAATTTATGGTGCTGATTTAAGTGATAAAGAATTTGATATAGCATACAATCCAAAAAATTCAATAAAGATGGGTCGTGGTTTGTTGTCAAAAAATGAAATTGGTTGTGCATTGAGTCATTTTGGAATTTACCAAAAAATGTTAGACGATGATATTGATAAGATGATTATATTGGAAGATGATGTTACCTTGGATCAAGAATTTAAAAAGGCATTGAGTATTATTGATTGTTTACCCAAAAATTGGGAGTTATTTTTATTGAATTACCAGCAGCATCTGTCAAATAAAAAAGAACTCTGTAACTTTAATATAAAATTAAAAAACAATCCTACTTTGTTTGATATTAAGTTATCGCCAACATTTAGAAGTTCAGCAGCCGCCTATGTGATTAATAAAAGAGGTGCTAAACGAATGCTGTCTTACAAAGATTTTATTTATCAAGCCTTGGATTACTATACTGGCAATTATAAATTTATGAATGTTTATATAATATATCCGAAAGTGGTTAAACATAGTTATATTTTTAATAGTTCAATTGGAGGTAATAGAGCAGATATAACGAATGATTGTGCGAAAGAAAACCACAAGGCTAAATGGAAGCAACAAAAAATTGTTAAAATTATTCGGAATTTCAATTATAAAAGAAGAAGAAAAAGACACGAACAAGGAAAATTTAGTTGCATCATGCGCAAAATTAATTTTAGGATTAAGTACAGATTTAAGGGTTAAGTCGTATAGTGGAATTTATTTAAGCCATTCTGCCACTTGTTTAGCGTAATAGGTTAACACTGCATCTGCCCCTGCACGTTTAAAACTCATTAAAGTTTCCAAGACAACTTTTTCTTCATCCATCCATCCATTTTGAGCGACAGCTTTAAGCATGGCATACTCACCACTGACATGATAGGCAAAAGTTGGCATGCCAAAAGTTTGTTTGATTTGGTAAACGATATCTAAATAAGGCAATCCTGGCTTGATCATGACCATATCAGCGCCTTCGTCAATATCTAATCCAACTTCACGAATGGCTTCATCACTATTGGCTGGATCCATTTGGTAAGTTTCTTTGCTTGAAGCACCCAGGTTTTTTGTAGAACCGACTGCATCTCGAAACGGCCCATAATAACTTGATGCGTATTTAGCGGAGTAGGCAAGAATATTAGTGTGAATAAAGCCATTTTCTTCCAAAGCTTCACGAATTGCACCAATACGTCCATCCATCATATCAGATGGGGCGACAATATCTGCGCCTGCCTGAGCATGGGAAAGTGCTTGTTTGACTAGGACTTCAACAGTTTCATCATTGAGAACATAACCATTATCATTAATCAAACCGTCTTGTCCATGCGTAGTGAATGGGTCAAGTGCCACATCGGTAATAATTGCTAATTTAGGATGTGCATCTTTTAATGTGCGAACAGCACATTGCACTAAACCATCTGTATTAAATGCCTCTTTAGCATTAAGTGATTTTTTATTTTCTGGTACAACAGGAAATAACGCCACAGCGTGAATGCCTAATACTGCCAATTCTTTTGCCTCAATTAATAATTCATCAATACTTAATCGCTCAATATCAGGCATAGAATCAATACTTTGACGTTGTTTTTTACCTTCTACAATAAAAATTGGTAAGATTAAATCATTTGTAGTCAAAGTGTTTTCACGCATTAATTCACGAGTATTTGCGTGTTTTCTCATACGACGTGGTCTATGGGTTAAAATTGTCATCTTTTATTATTTATTATTTATTA
>JAQRGB010000001.1:0-194205 GCA_029237605.1 Candidatus Thiodubiliella sp. | reverse complement strand
TATTTATTATTTATTATTTATTTTAACTAATTATACAACAATGAGTAAAACCTTAAACAAAATGTCTAATATTGATGATTCTTTCATCAAATCACTACCAAACTCAAAAAAGATTTATATCGAAGGTTCTCGTCCTGATATTAAAGTACCTATGCGCAGAATTACGCTCACTGATACGATTGGCGAACTTGCAGAAAAAAATGATCCTGTGTATGTATATGATACATCAGGCGTCTATACTGACCAAAATATGAAGATTGACCTGCGTAAGGGCTTAAATAATGTGCGTTCAAACTGGATTAAAGAACGTAATGATACGGAATTATTAAACGGATTAAGCTCAAACTTTTCTAACAAACGTCGTGATGATCAAGAGTTAAATGAGCTTCGTTTTGAACATTTACAAACACCAAGATGTGCTAAAAAAGGTAAGAATGTTACACAAATGCATTATGCGCGCCGTGGTATTATTACCCCTGAAATGGAATATATCGCTATCCGTGAGAATTGCAAATGGCAGGATTATAAAGATCAAATAGGACAGCAAAAAGGTGAATCATTTGGTGCTAATATTCCTAATAATATTACACCTGAATTTGTTTGCTCTGAAGTAGCACGTGGACGTGCAGTTATTCCTGCGAATATTAATCACCCTGAAAGTGAACCAATGATTATTGGGCGTAATTTTATGGTGAAGATTAACGGCAATATCGGTAACTCTGCGCTGGGTTCAAGTATTGACGAAGAAGTTAATAAAATGGTGTGGGGTATCCGCTGGGGTGCTGATACAATTATGGATTTATCTACAGGTAAAAATATTCACGAAACACGTGAATGGATTATCCGTAATTCACCTGTACCAATTGGTACAGTGCCAATTTATCAAGCCTTAGAAAAAGTAAACGGCATCGCAGAAAATTTGACTTGGGAAGTATTTCGTGATACTTTGATCGAGCAAGCCGAACAGGGTGTGGATTATTTCACCATTCATGCTGGCGTGCGTCTTAAGCATGTACCACTTACTATTAATAGAATAACAGGTATTGTTTCTAGAGGTGGGGCAATTATGGCAAAGTGGTGTTTAGCACATCATCAGGAGAGCTTTATTTACACACATTTTGAAGAAATTTGTGAAATTATGAAAGCCTATGACATTACTTTTTCACTTGGTGATGGATTGCGCCCAGGGTGTATAGCTGATGCTAATGATGAGGCGCAATTTGGCGAGTTAGAAACTTTAGGGAAACTTACTAAAATTGCTTGGAAACACGATGTACAAACCTTTATTGAGGGCCCAGGACATGTACCAATGCAAATGATTAAAGAGAATATGGATAAGCAATTGCATACGTGTGGTGAGGCACCATTTTATACTTTAGGGCCTCTAACTACTGATATTGCACCAGGTTATGATCATATTACCTCTGCAATTGGTGCGGCACAAATTGGCTGGTATGGTTGTGCAATGCTTTGTTATGTCACACCAAAAGAGCACTTAGGTTTGCCTAATCAAGACGATGTTAAACAAGGTATTATTGCTTATAAAATTGCCGCACATGCCGCTGATCTTGCTAAAGGGCATCCTGGCGCACAAATTCGTGATAACGCATTATCAAAAGCACGTTTTGAATTCCGTTGGGAGGACCAGTTTAATCTAGGGCTAGATCCAGATACTGCACGTAAATACCATGATGAGACTCTACCTAAACAAGTCGCAAAAACCTCACATTTTTGCTCAATGTGTGGGCCAAAATTTTGCTCAATGAAAATTACCCAAGAAATTAAAACTATGGATAAAGAAGAAGTAAAAAAAATTAATGCAATTCAAGTAGGAATGGACAATAAATCTACAGAATTTTTAGCCAATGGTAGTGAAATTTATATAAAATAAATTTAGTTTTTTTTGTTGTATTTTTTTTTAGTATTGCAAAGTTTTTTAAACAACATTGCTTTTAAATAGTTAAGGTTTGTGCAATTAGATATATACTTTCATATAACTTTCTATACTTAACTCCAATCTTTGTATTTTTAGAAAATATACATACCAATTTTAAGATTATAATCAATAATAATGAGCTGTATTCTGATGCTATTCATCATTGCAAGCGAATAACTAAACAAACTAAACAAACTAAACAAACTAAATAAAATAGTATGCTAATATTTATTTATTAAAACAACAAACACTCATACTAGTGGCTAAAAGTCAACATAATTACTTTTAAGGTTAGTGCATAAATTGGTATAAAAATCAAAATATTATATTAATATTTACTCCTCAACCTTAATACAACGAACACTCATACCTGTAGATCTAACACGATAGTATATGTTTGCGCCTTCATTGCCGAATGAAAAATCATACGCATAAATCCATTTATTGACATCAAGGTTAGCTATTTGCCTACTCCAGTAGTAAGCAGTTTTCTCTTTATTAGCTTCTTCCATAAGAATTTCCCCTGTTTCTTTACGAACACCGGCAGATGGAAGTTTTAATATAGATGAAAATGCTGTGTTAGTGTTGGTAATTTTATCTGGCTCATCTGCGTTAACAGTATCACTTTCTAACTCCACTCCAGTTGGAACACTATATCCTCCTGGGCAAATATCATTTTCTCCGCCGTCAGCCCAAGCAGCTGAACGGCGTGCGCCTGACAGGTCTATAGAATCATCCATCCAATCAGAAGGCATGGTGCTGTTAGAGATAAAGTTTCCATGTCCTGTAGTCATACTTGTTGATAAACTATTTACGTGAGAGCTTGTCCTAGACTCGTGTCCATCTTTAGCTCTACCCCATTGATATAGATCACCAAAACAAGCACTATCTTTGCTTGATCTGCATACCCGCGACGCACCAAGATTTCTATCTAACCAAATTCTACCTGTGTGAGGAGACATGATAGTTTTATAAATTCTTCCTCTAAAAGCAAAACTTTCGCTAGCAAATATAAAAATAATTTTAATACCATTAAGCAGATCTACTCCATTAATACTAGCAGTAACAATAACATCACCAACAGTAGTACTGCTAAGTTGTGCTGTGTAAGTACCATCTTTATTATCAATAACGTCGCTTATAATGGCATCAGTAGTAGCTCCGTCTATAGAAGGTTGTACCGTCATCGTAACAGCTAAATCACCAGTAATTAGATTAACATCATTCTCATCTTTTGATTGTAAGGTAATAGTTGTTTTCGTTTTACCATCAGCAAGCACAGTTGTTGAGCTTGCACTTAGAGCTGAATTTTGGACTGATACGATACTTGATACAAAAGTAACCTCAGCTGTATCAGCTATAATTTCATTTCCAAATCCAACAATTTTAGCAGTAATAACAACAGTTTCAGCTTTACTGCTAGCAATAGTTATTGAATAAGTGCCATCACCATGATCGGTAGCTCTTCTTGACGTATGAAGACCATCAATATAAACAGGATCTATTATAGTAGCATTATATCCAGCTGTTGACATCATAACGTCATAGCCACCGCCAACTAGATTATTACCGTGTATGTCCTTAACTTGTAAGGTAATAGTTGATAGTGCTCTGCCATTAGCAGCTATGATTGTTGGGCTTGCTGTTAGCGTTGAATTTGTAAGTGATATTGTCTTATATTTATAAATACTCAGTGTAGCATCATTTTTTACTCTCTTTGATAACTCTGATCTACGAGCAAGATAAACAAAAACTTTACCAGACTCCTCTTTATTATTAAGGGGGCCTATATCTTGTGTATAACTACCATCTTCATGTCTTTTAATTACATTGCCAATATACGCACCAACATCAGAACTAAATATAGGGACAAGGCTAGTATCAATAATATTGTTGCCATATTTATCCTTAGGGTAAAAAGTAACAGTTGCTTTTGATCTTGTTTCTGTAGATATACTCGTTGGATGTACAGTTACAAATGAAGTGTCAAGTGAAAAAGGTCCTGCTGTAAAACTTGCAGTAGTGTTAAATTTCATTCTTTTACCATAAATAGTACCAACAATATCAACTGTACCGGCAGTAGTACTACTAGTTAGTGTTGCCGCGTAAATACCCGGTAAATTATTAGTATTAGTCCATTCACTAAGTGTGCCAGAACTTGTTCTTATATTAAATACATCATTATCTACAAGATTACCATTCTCTTTTATTATATTTTGATCATAGATCTTATTCCAATCTTTATCTTTAAGATGTAGATAAACTGGTAAAGTTGATACGCCATCAGCAGGCATAGATCTTATTCCTATTCTTAGTATTGAAGTGCTAGAATCTGCAGTAACAGTAGAAGTTCTCTTAAAAAGCATTTCAATTGTACTATCTATGTCTTCTCCGGCAATGTCAGCACTAATGGTAACAGCCTCAGCAGTAGCGTTTGTAATGGTTGCTGTGTAAGTGCCATCACCAACATCATGAACGTCGCTTATAATAGCATGATCACTATTTGATCTTATAGCAACAGCTAAACCACCAGTAGTTAAACTATTACCTTGTGCATCTTTAGTGTACAAGGTAATAGTTGTTTTTGTATTAATATCTACAAGCATTTTAGGTATAGTAATAATTGAGGTTTCAACAGATGCAACACCTGGTATAAAGCTCACTGTAGCTCCATTATATAAAAATATTTTAGAAATAGCAGCAGAAACTAGAACATCCTCAGCAGTAGTGTTGATAATGGTTGCTATGTAAGTTCCATCATGATTATCTTTAACCGCACTTAATATAGCCGTGTTAGAGCCGCCTTCTGTTCCAATAACAACATCTAGGCCACCAGTGATCAGATTATTATTCTGTGCATCTTTTGCTTGCATGGTAATAGTTGATATTGTTTTGCCATCAGCAACTACAGTTGTTGGACTGGCTGTTAAGAGTGATTTTATAACTGATGCATCAGTTATAGTCTCGTAAAAATAAATTTTAATTACATCGACTAATGGTCTTCCGTCAATGCTAGCATAAATATCGACTGTCTCAGCAGTATTGTTGATAATAGTTGCTGTGTAAGTGCCATTTTTATTGTCAATAACCTCGCTTACAATAGCGTCACTACCTACTGTTGCCATAATAGTAACAACTAAGTCACCAGTAACCAAATTAACACCATTCGTATCTTTTGCTTGCAGAGTAATAGTTGATTTTGCTATGCCATTAGAAAGTAAAGTTGTTGTATCTGCGCTTATGGTTGAATCTTCAGCTGATACATCGCCTACTGTAAAGCTAACTATAGCAGTATTAGTTACTACCTCTGTTCCGGCAATAATAGCAGTAATAATAACATCCTCAGCCTTAATATTAGTAACTTCTACTGTATAAGTGCCGTCATGCATATCAGTCATATTTTTTAGAATAGCAGAGCCAGTTGTCTCCCATCTAACAGTCAAGTAACCAATAACTAGATTATTACCATTTACATCTTTTGCTTGCATAGTAATAGTTGACATTGTTTTGCCATCAGCAGCTACAGTTGTTGGTTCTGCTTTTAGGGTTGAAGTTGTAACTGATACCTTGCCCGGTGCAAAACTAACTGTCGCCTTATTAGTTACAATTACTCCAGCAATCTTAGCAGCAATAGTAACGTCACCAGCTCTAGTACTAGTAATCTTTGCTGTATAAGTGCCATCTGTATTATTAATAACATCGCTAAGCGTAGCATCACCATCTATTATTTCCATAGTAACATCCAAGTCACCAGTAATCAGATTATTACCTTGTGCATCTATTGCCTGTAAGGTAATAGTAAATAATTCATTATCATCAGCAACTACAATTGCTGTTGTTGAATCTGCTGTTAAGGTTGAAGTTTCAACTGACGCCTCACCTGCTTTATATTCTATAAAGTTCACTCTAGCTGTGCTAAAAAACAAATTCTCTTCTATATCTGCAGAGGAAGTAATAAAAACACTTACACGAACAGTTTCAATAGTATTGTTAGTAATCTTCGCTGTGTAAGTGCCGTCATTATGACCTATAACTTGGCTTAATATAGCGTCACCAGTTGTACTCATGATAATATCCTTGTCAACATTATCAGCTAAATTCATGCCATTAATATCTTTAGCTTGCAAGGTAATAGTTGACTCTGCTACGCCATCAGCAGCTACAGTTGTTGGAAATGCTGATAGAGTAGATCTCCAAAGATTTACATCGCCTGGTGTATAAAAAATTATCGTAGCTTTATTTTTTATGTCATCTCTATCAATCCTAGCAGTAATAATCACATCACCAGCAGTAGTACTGGTAATAGTTGCTGCGTAAGTGCCGTCTTTATTATCGGTAATATCACCTAGCGTAGCAGAATTGGTTGCCGTCATAGTAATGTCCAAGCCACCAATAATTAAATTATTGCCTTTTGCATCTTTTATTTGCAAGGTTATGGTTGATTTTTCTTTGCCGTCAGCAAGAACAGTTGTTGAGCTTACTCTTAGAGTTGAGGTTCCAAGTGATGCTTTACTTTCTTCAAAAAGAACTGCGGCTGTATTAGTTACAACTGCTCCAGCGATACTAGCAGTGACAACAGCATTACCAAGAGTAGTGCTGGTAATAGTTGCTGTGTAAGTGCCGTCTAGATTATCAGTAACTGCACTTAACGTAGCAGAGTTACTTGCTGTCATAGTAACGTCTAAATTACTAGTAGCTAAATTATTACCATGAGCGTCCTTAACTTGTAAGGTGATGGTTGATTTTTCTTTGACATTAATAGGCATAATTGCAGGATCTGCTACTAGAGTTGAAGTTGCAGTAGATGGCTCACCTGGTATAAAGCTAACTGTAGCTGTATTACTAAATGAAAGCTTTCTATTTCCAACTGGAGTTTGAATAGCAATGAAGGCAGTTATAGTAACTTCTTCAACAGTAGTGCTGGTAATAGTTGCCGTGTAAGTGCCGTCATGATTACCTGTAACTGAGCTTAATATAGCGCTACCAGTTGTCTCCATAGTAATAGTATTATCAACATTATCAAGTAAATTCATGTTATTAGTATCTTTAACTTGTAAGGTGATAGTTGATTTTGATTCACCAACAACAGCAACAATCATTGGAGATGCTGTTAAAGTAGAGGTATGTACATTAAAAGCACTTGGTATATAAAAAGTTATCGTAGCTGTATTAGTTACAACTGCTCCAGCAATCTTAGCGGTAATAGTAACATCCTCAATAATATCGTTAGCAATATCTACTGTGTAAGTGCCATCATTAATATCAACTAAGTTGCTTATCTTAGCAGAGCCAGTTGTTTCCCAAGTAACAGCTAAGCCACCAGTAATTAAATTATTACCATTCACATCTATTGCTTGCAAGGTAACAGTTGATAACGCTTTACCATCAGCAAGAACAGTTGTTGGATTTGCGCTTAGAGTTGAAGTTGTGGTAGATGCCTCACCTATTGCAATAAAGCTAACCGTAACTGTATTGTCTACATCTACTCCAGCAATACTAGCGGTAACAGTAACATCACCAGCAGCAGTACTGCTAATATCTGCTGTGTAAGTGCCATTACCAACATCTTTAACATCGCCTAGAGTACCTAGAGTAGCATCGCCAGTTGTTATTGTCATAGTAACATCTAAGCCACCAGTAATTAGATTATTACCATCACTATCTATTGCTTGTAAGGTAATAACTGATATTGCGTTATTAGCAACTAGAGTTGTTGGAGATGCACTTAGAGTTGAGGTTGTGGTAGATGCCTCACCTATTGCAGTAAAGCTAACTGTAACTGTATTGTCTACATCTACTCCAGCAATACTAGCGGTAACAGTAACATCGCCAGCAGCAGTACTGCTAATATCTGCTGTGTAAGTGCCATCACCAACGTCTTTAACATCGCCTAGAATAGCATCACCAGTTTTTATTGTCATATCTACATCTAAGCCACCAGTAATTAAATTATTACCATCGCTATCTATTGCTTGTAAGGTAATAACTGATATTGCGTTATTAGCAACTAGAGTTGTTGGAGATGCACTTAGAGTTGAAGTTGTAGTAGACGCCTCACCTGGTATAAAGCTAACTGTGGCTATATTAGTTACAACTACTCCAGCAATCCTAGTGGTAATAACAGCTTCACCAACAGTAGTGCTGCTAATATCTGCTGTGTAAGTGCCATCACCAACATCTTTAACATCGCCTAGAGTAGCATCGCCAGTTGTTATTGTCATAGTGACATCTAAGCCACCAGTAATTAGATTATTACCATCACTATCTATTGCTTGTAAGGTAATAGTTGATTTTGCTTTACCATTAGCAAGAACAGATGTTGGATTTGCTACTAGAGTTGAGGTTGTGGTAGACGCCTCACCTATTGCAGTAAAGCTCACTGTAACTGTATTGTCTATATCTACTGCAGCAATACTAGCAGTAACAGTAACATCACCAGCAGCAGTACTGGTAATATCTGCTGTGTAAGTGCCATCACCAACATCTTTAACATCGCCTAGAGTACCTAGAGTAGCATCACCAGTTGTTATTGCCATAGTGACATCTAAGCCACCAGTAATTAAATTATTACCATCACTATCTATTGCTTGTAAGGTAATAACTGATATTGCGTTATTAGCAGCTAGAGTTGTTGGATCTGCTACTAGAGTTGAAGTTGTAGTAGACGCCTCACCTATTGCAGTAAAGCTCACTGTAACTGTACTGTCTACATCTACTGCAGCAATACTAGCAGTAACAGTAACATCACCAGCAGCAGTACTGCTAATATCTACTGTGTAAGTGCCATCACCAACATCTTTAACATCGCCTAGAGTACCTAGAGTAGCATCGCCAGTTGTTATTGTCATAGTGACATCTAAGCCACCAGTAATTAAATTATTACCATCACTATCTATTGCTTGTAAGGTAATAGTTGATAATGCTTTGCCATCAGCAACAACAGATGTTGGATTTGCTACTAGAGTTGAAGTTGTAGTAGATGCCTCACCTATTGCAGTAAAGCTAACTGTGGCTTTAGTTACAACTACTCCAGCAATACTAGCGGTAATAACAGCTTCACCAACAGTAGTGCTACTAATATCTGCTGTGTAAGTGCCATCACCAATATCTTTAACATCGCCTAGAGTAGCATCGCCAGTTGTTATTGTCATATCTACATCTAAGCCACCAGTAATTAGATTATTACTTTTTGCGTCTTTTGCTTGTAAGGTAATAGTTGATGTCTTACCATTAGCAGCTAGAGTTGCAGGATCTGCTACTAGAGTTGAAGTTGTAGTAGATGCCTCACCTGGTATAAAGCTAACTGTAGCTGTATTACCAAATGAAAGCTTTCTATTTCCAACTGGAGTTTGAATAGTAATGAAGGCAGTTATAGTAACTTCTTCAACAGTAGTGCTGGTAATAGTTGCCGTGTAAGTGCCGTCATGATTACCTGTAACTGAGCTTAATATAGCGCTACCAGTTGTCTCCATAACAATAGTATTATCAACATTATCAAGTAAATTCATGTTATTAGTATCTTTAACTTGTAAGGTGATAGTTGATTTTGATTCACCATCAGCAACAACAATCATTGGAGATGCTGTTAGAGTAGAGGTATGTACATTAAAAGCACTTGGTATATAAAAAGTTATCGTAGCTGTATTAGTTACAACTGCTCCAGCAATCTTAGCAGTAATAGTAACATCCTCAATAATATCGTTAGCAATATCTACTGTGTAAGTGCCATCACCAATATCAACTAAGTTGCTTATCTTAGTAGAGCCAGTTGTTTCCCAAGTAACAGCTAAGTTACCGGTAACTAAATTATTACCATTCACATCTATTGCTTGCAAGGTAACAGTTGATAACGCTTTACCATCAGCAAGAACAGTTGTTGGATTTGCGCTTAGAGTTGAAGTTGTGGTAGATGCCTCACCTGGTATAAAGCTAACTGTGGCTGTATTAGTTACAGCTACTCCAGCAATCTTAGCAGTAATAATAGCATCTCCAGCAGTCGTGCTAGTAATAGTTGCTGTATAAGTGCCGTCTAGATTATCTTTAACTGGGGCTAACTTAGCAGAGTTACTTGCTGTCATAACAATAGCTAAGCCAGTAGTGGTTAGATTTTCGCCATCAGCATCTTTTACTTGTAAAGTAATGCTTGATAATGTTTTGCCATCAGCAATAACAGTTGTTGGATCTGCTACTAGGGTTGAAGTTGCAACTGATACGTCACCTATGGTTGCAATAAAGCTAACTGTGACTGTATTAGTTACACCTACTCCAGCAATCCTAGCAGTAACAATAGCATCTCCAGTAGTATTGCTGGTAATCTCTGCTGTGTAAGTACCGTCTTTATTATCAGTAATATCGCCTAGCGTAGCAGAATTGGTTGCTGTCATAGTAACGTCTACATCACCAGTAACTAGACTATTACCATACGCGTCCTTAGCTTGTAAGATAATAGTCGATTTTGTTTTACCATCAGCAATAACAGTTGCTGGGTCTGCTGTTAGGGTTGAAGTTGTAAGAGATACTTCACCTGGTATAAAGCTAACTGTGGCTGTATTAGTTACAACTACTCCAGCAATCCTAGCAGTAATAACAGCATCCCCGGCAGTAGTGCTAGTAAGAGTTGCTGTATAAGTGCCGTTGTTATTATTTTTAACTGTGCTTAGTCTAGCAGAGCCAGCTGTTATTGCCATAGTAATAACTGCTTCATTAGAATCTAGATTATTACCAAACTTATCTTTTATTTGTAAGGTAATGCTTGATTGTGTTTCGCCATCAGCAACTACAGTTGCTGGGCTTGCTGTTAAAGTTGATTTTGTAGGTGACGCAGCACGTAAACTTGTATAAAAATTAACTCTAGCTGTATTAGTTACTTCTGCTCCATTAATGCTTGCAGTAATATCGAGATCCCCGTATGTAGCTTTAGTTACAGTTGCCGTATAACTGCCATCTTTATTATCAGTAATTTGACTTATAATAGCATCGGTAATTTCTCCTATGCTAGACATTGCTGCCATAGTAACATCCAAATCACCAGTAATTAGATTATTACCATATGCATCTTTTGTTTGTAAGGTAATAATTGAATATGATGTTCCATTAGAAAGTACAGTTTTTGGAGTTGCTATTAGAGTTGAAGTTGTAAGAGATGCCTCACCTGGTATAAAGCTAACTGTAGCTGTATTAGTTACAACTGCTCCAGCAATCTTAGCAGTAATAACAGCATCTCCAGCAGTGGCGCTAGTAATAGTTGCTGTATAAGTGCCGTCTAGATTATCAGTAACATTACTTAACGTAGCATCACCAGTTGTTATTAACATAGTAACATCCAAATTACTAGTGGTTAGATCATTGTCATGTACATCCTTAATTTGTAAGGTAATAGTTGATTGTGTTTTACCATCAGCAATAACAGTTGTTGGATCTGCTGTCACGGTTGAAGTTGTAAGAGATGCCTCACCTGGTATAAAGCTAACTGTGGCTGTATTAGTTACAACTACTCCAGCAATCCTAGCAGTAATAACAGCATCTCCAGCAGTAGTGCTAGTAAGAGTTGCTGTATAAGTGCCGTCTAGATTATCTTTAACTGTGGTTAACTTAGCAGAGTTACTTGCTGTCATAGTAACAGCCAAGCCAGTAGTGGTTAGATTTTCGCCATCAGCATCTTTTGCTTGTAAGGTAATGCTTGATAGTGCTTCACCATCGGCAGCAACAGTTGTTTGGTCTGCTACTAATGTTGAAGTTGCAACTGATACGTCGCCTATGGTTGCAATAAAGCTAACTGCAGCTGTATTAGTTACAACTACTCCAGCAATCCTAGCAGTAACAATAGTATCTCCAGTAGTATTGCTGGTAATCTCTGCTGTATAAGTGCCGTCTTTATTATCAGTAATATCGCCTAGCGTAGCAGAGTTAGTTGCTGTCATAGTAACGTCCAAACCACCAGCAACTATATCATTGCCATGCGCGTCCTTAGCTTGTAAGATAATAGTTGATAATGCTTTGCCATCAGCAATAACAGTTATTGAGTCTGCTATTAGGGTAGAAGTTGCAACTAATACCTCACCTGGCGTAAAGCTAACTATAGCTGTATTAGCTACAACTACTCCAGCAATCCTAGCAGTAATAACAGCATCTCCAGTAGTAGTGCTAGTAATAGTTGCTGTATAAGTGCCGTCTAGATTATCAGTAACTGGGGTAAACTTAGCAGAGTTACTTGCTGTCATAGTAACAGCCAAGCCAGTAGTGGTTAGATTTTCGCCATCAGCATCTTTTGCTTGTAAGGTGATAGTTGATTGTTTTTTACCATCAGCAACAACAGTTGTTTGGCCTGCTACTAATGTTGAAGTTGCAACTGATGCCTCGCCTACAATAAAGCTAACTGTAGCTTTGTTAGTTACAACTACTCCAGCAATCCTAGCAGTAATAACAGCATCTCCAGCAGTAGTGCTAGTAATAGTTGCTGTGTAAGTACCGTCTTCATTATCAGTAATATCGCCTAGCGTAGCAGAATTGGTTGCTGTCATAGTAACGTCTAAATTACTAGTAACTAGATTATTACCATATGTGTCTATTGTTTGCAGGGTAATAGTTGATTTTGTTTCACCATCAGCAATTACAGTTGTTGGATCTGCTGTCACGGTTGAAGTTGTAAGAGATGCCTCACCTGGAATAAAATTCACCTCAACTGTTTCTATAAAATATTTTGCACGATAAGTGGCAGTTAAAGTAACAGATTCAGCCACAGTACTAGTAATAGTTGCTGTATAAGTGCCATCTAGATTATTTGTAACTGCACTTATCTTAGCAGAGCCAGTTGTTTCCATGCCAAGATACAAATAACCCTCTATTAGATTATTACCATATATGTCTTTAGTTTGAATGGTAATAGTTGATTTTTCTTTACCATCAGCAACTACATTAGTTGGGCTTGCACTTAGAGTTGTTTTGATAATAGACACAAGACCTGGCTTAAATCTAACCGTAGCTGTATTGTCTACTGCTACTGTATTAATGCTAACAGTAATAGTAACATCTTCAGCCTTAGTATTAATAATTTCTGCTGTGTAAGTGCCATCACCAGCATCGGCAATATTATTTAGAGTAGCAGAGCCAGTTGTTTCCCAAGTAACCGCCAAACCACCAGTAACCAGATTGTTACCTTGTGTATCTTTTGCTTGCAAGGTAACAGTTGATAACGCTTCACCATCAGCAATAAGACTTGTTGGGTCTGCTGTCACGGTTGAAGTTGTAAGAGATACTTCACCTGGTATAAAGCTAACTGTGGCTGTATTAGTTACAGCTACTCCAGCAATCCTAGCAGTAATAACAGCATCCCCGGCAGTAGTGGTAGTAATAGTTGCTGTATAAGTGCCATCTAGGTTATCAGTAACTGCAGTTAACGTAGCAGAGTTAGTTGCTATCATAGTAACAGCCAAGCCAGTAGTGGTTAGATTTTCACCATCAGCATCTTTTGCTTGTAAGGTAATGCTTGATTGTGTTTTACCATCAGCAACAATAGTTGTTGGGTCTGCTACTAATGTTGAAGTTGCAACTGATACGTCACCTATGGTTGCAATAAAGCTAACTGTAGCTGTATTAGCTACAACTTCTCCAGCAATCTTAGCAGTAATAACAGCATCTCCAGCAGTAGTGCTAGTAATAGTTGCTGTGTAAGTACCGTCTTCATTATCAGTAATATCGCCTAGCGTAGCAGAATTGGTTGCTGTCATAGTAACATTTAAATTACTAATAACTATATTATTGCCATATGTATCTATTGTTTGCAGGGTAATAGTTGATTTTGTTTTACCATCAGCAATAATAGTTATTGGGTCTGCTGTTACGGTTGAAGTTGTAAGAGATGCCTCACCTGGAATAAAATTCACCTCAACTGTTTCTATAAAATATTTTGCACGATGAGTGGCAGTTAAAGTAACAGATTCAGCTACAGTATTAGTAATAGTTGCTGTATAAGTGCCATCTAGATTATCTGTAACTGCGCTTATCTTAGCAGAGCCAGTTGTTTCCATGCCAATATCTACAAAACTCTCAAGTAGATTATTACCATATATGTCTTTAGTTTGAATGGTAATAGTTGATTTTTCTTTGCCATCAGCAACTACATTAGTTGGGCTTGCACTTAGCGTTGTTTTGATAATAGACACAAGACGACCTGGTTTAAATCTAACCGTAGCTGTATTGTCTACTGCTACTGTATTAATGCTAACAGTAATAGTAACATCTTCAGCCTTAGTATTAATAATTTCTGCTGTGTAAGTGCCATCACCAGCATCGGCCATATTATTTAGAGTAGCAGAGCCAGTTGTTTCCCAAGTAACACCTAAACCACCAGTAACTAGATTATTACCTTGTGCATCTTTTGCTTGTAGGGTAATAGTTGATGTTGCGTAGTTATTAGCACGAACAGTTGTTGGGTCTGCTACTAATGTTGAAGTTGCAACTGATACGTCACCTATGGTTGCAATAAAGCTAACTGTAGCTGTATTAACTACAACTTCTCCAGCAATCTTAGCAGTAATAGTAACGCTCTCAGCCTTAGTATTAGTAATAGTTGCTGTGTAAGTACCATCACCAACATCACTAACATCGCCTATAGTAGCATCACCAGTTGTTGTCATAGTAACATTTAAGCCACCAGTAACTAGATTATTACCTTCTGCGTCTTTGACTTGCAAACTAATAGTTGACAATGTTTGACCATCAGCAACTACACTAGTTGGGCTTGCACTTAGCGTTGATTTTGTAAGTGACATATCACCTGTATCAAAGCTAACTGTAACTGTACTGTCTACATCTTCTCCAGCAATACTAGCAGTAATGGTAACGCTCTCAGCCTTAGTATTAGTAATAGTTGCTGTGTAAGTACCATCTTTATTATCAGTAACTGAACTTAACGTAGCAAAGTTAGTTGCTGTCATAGTAACATCTAAATTACCAGTAACTAGATTATTACCATGTACGTCCTTAACTTGTAAAGTGATAGTTGATAATGCCTTGCCATCAGCAACAACAATTGTTGGGTCTGCTGTTACGGTTGAAGTTGTAAGAGATACTTCACCTGGTATAAAGCTAACTGTGGCTGTATTAGTTACAGCTGCTCCAGCAATACTAGCAGTAACAGTAACATCCTCAACAATATCGTTAGCAATTTCTACTGTGTAAGTACCATCATTAGCATCAGCAATGTTATGTAAAGCAGCAGAGCCAGTTGTTATTGCCATAGTAACATCTAAGCCACCAGTAACTAGATTATTACCTTCTGCATCTATTGCTTGCAGGGTAATAGTTGTTTTTGTTTTACCATCAGCAATAACAGTTGTTGGATCTGCTGTTAAGGTTGAAGTTATAAGTGACACTTCACCTGGCATAAAACTCACTGTAACTGTACTGACTACATCTTCTCCAGCAATGCTAGCAGTAATAGTAACGCTCTCAGCTTTAGTATTAGTAATAGTTGCTGTATAAGTGCCGTCACCAACATCAATAGAGTTGCTTAAAATAGCATCACCTGTTGTTGTCATAGTAACATTTAAGCCACCAGTAATTATATTCTTTCTATCTTTGTCCTTAGCTTGTAAGGTAATAGTTGATAATGCCTTGCCATCAGCAACTACAGTGGTTGGAGATGCACTTAGTGTTGACGCCGCAACAGATGGCTCACCTGCAGCACTATTTACTAAGGTTTGGATTTTAGCAGCAGTATTAGAATTAGCTGGTGTTGCTTTTGCAACTACAGCATTAACTTCTGCTAAATTATCAATCGTTACACCAGTAACGCCAGCATCCTTGTAGTTTTCAATACTTGGCACTGTATTAGTACCATCATAAAAACTGATTAAGGCAATAGCAAAGTTGCCTTTAATTGAGCCTTCGCCAGTTGCTGAAAATGCAGCACCTAAGTTACCAGTACCACTACAAGCTACTCCATTATCAGCACCTGCACTACCAGTACTACATTCATTCATGGCTGTTATTAATTTATAAGCTAAAACTTCATCATCTTGAGTTAAGTAATTAATTAAAGTATTAATGCTAATACTAGAATCAGACTCCATCATTTGTGATACAGCTGCTAGTATTAAACCAAACTTACCTGCATTATCATTATTAGCTCTTTTGTCATTAAGCTCAGTTGGAATGGTTTTAACAAAGTTAACATCTGAGATACCAAATTTAGTAGCAACCATTTTATTCTTAGCGGCAATATCAGCTGCTAGGCCTGCACCTGTTCTTGCTAATCGATAAGCAATTTCAGATAATGGTGATGCTGAAACAGTAAAATCTCCTCTACCTGAATGTATAAATGCCGCGCGCATATCATCTGCATTGGTCGTTTTACCAGTTGCTTCATCAATATAGCTACCTCCTGTGCAAGACAAAGTTACTAGCCCTGCTTTCATCTCTATACCCTTTAATTTAATGCCACCACTATCATCTGTTATGACAAGCTTGGTAGAGCCGTCACTATCTTCAAGCGTACAAGAAGCACCTACAGTTTTTGCATTGTATTCACCTAAGCTAGCAGTACCGGCATTAGAGGCAAGGGTTTTTTCAATACGAATCTTATTAGCGCGTTCTACAAATTCTAGATCAGTTAAATCCATCACTCCACTGGCTCTAAATGGCTTATCATCAACTGCAAAATCAATGAATTGCTCGTTATCACTAATAGGTAATTCAACGCTTAACTTACCATAGCTTTTACTGCTTGTGGCGTTAGAGTCTTCTTGTCCAAATTCAAAATTAATTGATGGGGTAAGTTTGATTTCCATACCAAGGATACTGCCATTAATATTTGTACCTTTTATAGCATCCCAATGATAATAAGTACCTTTAGCTTTTGCCCAAGGCAAGTAAGGAACTTGCCCTGTTAATTTAACATCATGTCCTGCTAATGCTTCTTCAACATATTTACCAATGATTTTTTCATCTGAGATTGGATAATAAGCATTAATATGTGAGCTAAAGTTAGAGCGTTGATATTCAAGACCAAGACTTAGACGCTTGTGTCCAGAATCGAGTTCATTATCACCAAATATATTAACCCCTGCTATGGCCATATCATCTTCAACTAAAAGACGATGCCCAACACCTAAGTTAATAGTTCCACGGCGCTCACCATGATTTTCACCTGATGATATTTGGCCTTGTAAGAAGGTTAAGCCTTTACTTTTTTCATCTAATTTAGAGAGTGGCTGAATGGTTTTAATGCCGTAATCTATCTCGTCTGAAGCAAGACCACCTATCTTAACTTCAGTACGACCAGAGCCAAACTGATTGACGAACTCATTGGCTTTATCATTAACAAAGGTTTCTGTATTATTAACAATTTTGTTTTTTAATTGGTTTTTTATATTTGTGGTTATTCTGCTATCTAATTTATTAGCATTGTCTGAGTTTGTAGAGCCTATAGTGTTACGAATAGTACCAGCAGTTTCTTTTAATAAAGTAGTAGCTTGATTGTCTTTTCTAGTAGTTGATCGTGGGGTGTTTCCATTGTAGACATAGGGCTTACTAAGGTCTAAGTAAGAAGACTTATCAAAACCTTCTTTTGCTTGCGTCTCAACAGCAAGTAAAAAGGTAAAAATACTTAACGCAAGAGCACTGGCCTTTGTAATAGTTTTTATAGTTGGGAATGTAGATGTAAGTGCATGCATAATTATAATCATATTTTAGTAAGTATATTTAGCCATATTTTGAACAAGTGTATTTAACCATATTTTTAGTATGTATATATATATTTAACTATGATTTTAGTAAGTATATATATTTAACTATGATACTTAGTAAGTATGTTTACAATAATATAAATACTTTTATGGAGATATTATTACAAAAAATAAAATATTAACTAGTATAAAAATTAAAGGTGTTAATGGTAAAAAAGAGATTAGTGGCTTTTCACTTGACGATATCATTGCAAATGAATGAACAAAATAAACTAAATAAAGTATGTAAATTAAAGTTTATTGATCTTTAATACAGCGAATAGACATACCATTAACTCGTTCTCCTGCCTCAGGTTTTACATCAGCATAACTAAAGGTCATATGCATTGATAAAGCAGTATTGTTGGTAGACGGAGACCTAGTCCAATAATAACCATTAGCATTGACACCCAAAAGCATACTCCTTTCAAGTATTGGATTGACATAACGCCGACCACCAATTGATATCTTTAAAAAGCTCCTGAATGCTGTTTCTCGATTTGTAATATTTACCATATTATCTTGAAACTCTGATAACGTCGGCACACTAAATCCTGCTGGGCAAATATCATTTCGTCCACCGTCAGCCCAAGCAGCTACACGTAATGCGCCTGAATCGTCTGTTATTACCCAGTCACCGCCTACTCTGGCATTAAAATTATTATTCCATTCAGTATCATAAATACTGTATGTTGGTATAAGTGTCCATTCTGAAGTTCGTGTTTGATGTCCGTCAGCTTTCCTACCCCATTGATATAAATCACCAAAACAAGTACTCTCGATCGATGTTTCTTCACATACCTTCTCTGCCCCAAGGTTTCTATCTAACCAAATTCTTTGTGTATCTGGAGATGCAATAGTTTTATAAATCTTCCCTTTAAAATTAATGGTTTCTTGACGATGAAAAAAAGTTATTTTAGCTTTATTCAGTAAATCTTCTCCAGCAATATGAGCAGTAATAATAGCGTCGCCAACATTAGTACTGGTAATATATACTGCGTAAGTACCGTCTAGATTATCAGTAACTGAACTTAACGTAGCAGAGTTACTTGCTGTCATAGTAACATCTAAGCCACCAGTAATTAGATTATTACCTTTTGCGTCTTTTGCTTGTAAGGTAATAGTTGATTTTGTTTTGCCATCAGCAATAATAGTTATTGGGTCTGCTGTCAAGGCTGAAGTTGTAAGAGATGCCTCACCTGGTATAAAGCTAACTGTAGCTGTATTACCAAATGAAAGCTTTCTATTTCCAAGTTCAGTGCTCATAATAACGAAGGCAGTTATAGTAACTTCTTCAGCAGTATTGCTGGTAATAGTTGCTGTGTAAGTGCCGTCATGATTACCTGTAACTGAGCTTAATATAGCGCTACCAGTTGCCTCCATAACAATAGTTTGATCAATATTATCAAGTAAATTTATGTTCTTAATATCTTTAACGTATAAGGTGATAGTTGATTTTGATTCACCGTCAGCAACAACAATCATTGGAGATGCTGTTAGAGTAGAGGTATGTGTATTATAATCACCTGGTATATAAAAAGTTATCGTAGCTGTATTAGTTACAACTGCTCCAGCAATCTTAGCAGTAATAATAGCATCTCCAGTAGTATTGCTGGTAATCTCTGCTGTGTAAGTGCCGTCTTTATTATCAGTAATATCGCCTAGCGTAGCAGAATTGGTTGCTGTCATAGTAACGTCTAAATTACCAGTAACTAGATTATTACCATATGTATCTATTGTTTGAAGGGTAATAGTTGATTTTGATTCACCATCAGCAACAACAGTTGTTGGGTCTGCTGTTACGGTTGAAGTTGTAAGAGATGCCTCACCTGGTATAAAGCTAACTGTGGCTGTATTAGTTACAACTGCTCCAGCAATCTTAGCGGTAATAATAGCATCCCCGGCAGTAGTACTGCTAGTAATAGTTGCTGTGTAAGTGCCGTCTTCATTATCAGTAACTGAACTTAACGTAGCAAAGTTAGTTGCTGTCATAGTAACAGCCAAGCCAGTAGTGGTTAGATTTTCACCATAAGCATCTTTTGCTTGTAAGGTAATACTTGATTGTGTTTTACCATCAGCAACAATAGTTGCTGGGTCTGCTGCTACTAATGTTGAAGTTGCAACTGATACGTCACCTATGCTTGCAATAAAGCTAACTGTAGCTGTATTAGTTACAACTGCTCCAGCAATCTTAGCAGTAATAATAGCATCTCCAGCAGTAGTGCTGGTAATATCTGCTGTATAAGTACCGTCTTCATTATCAGTAACTGCACTTAACGTAGCAGAGTTAGTTGCTGTCATAGTAACAGCCAAGTCACCAGTAACTAGATTATTACCATATGCATCTTTTGTTTGCAGGGTAATAGTTGAATATGATGTTCCATTAGAAAGTACAGTTTTTGGAGTTGCTATTAGAGTTGAAGTTGTAAGAGATACTTCACCTGGTATAAAGCTAACTGTGGCTGTATTAGTTACAACTGCTCCAGCAATCCTAGCAGTAATAATAGCATCACCCGCAGTAGTACTGGTAATCTCTGCTGTGTAAGTACCGTCTTCATTATCAGTAATATCGCCTAGCGTAGCAGAGTTAGTTGCTGTCATAGTGACGTCTAAATTACTAGTAGCTAGATTATTACCATGTACGTCCTTAACTTGTAAAGTGATGGTTGATAATGCCTTGCCATCAGCAACAACAGTTGTTGGGTCTGCTACTAGGGTTGAAGTTGCAACTGATACGTCACCTAGAGTTGCAATAAAGCTAATTGTAGCTGTATTAGTTACAACTGCTCCAGCAATACTAGCAGTAATAACAGTATCTCCAGTAGTAGTGCTAGTAATAGTTGCTGCGTAAGTGCCGTCTAGATTGTCAGTAACTGAACTTAACTTAGCAGAGTTAGTTGCTGTCATAGTAACAGCCAAGCCAGTAGTGGTTAGATTTTCACCATCAGCATCTTTTGCTTGTAAGGTAATGCTTGATTGTGTTTTACCATCAGCAACAATAGTTGTTGGATCTGCTACTAATGTTGAGGTTGCAACTGATACGTCACCTAGAGTTGCAATAAAGCTAATTGTAGCTGTATTAGTTACAACTGCTCCAGCAATACTAGCAGTAATAACAGCATCTCCAGTAGTATTGCTGGTAATAGTTGTTGCGTAAGTTCCGTCTAGATTGTCAGTAACTGAACTTAACCTAGCAGAGTTACTTGCTGTCATAGTAACAGCCAAGCCAGTAGTGGTTAGATTTTCACCATCAGCATCTTTTGCTTGTAAGGTAATGCTTGATTGTGTTTTACCATCAGCAACAATAGTTGTTGGGTCTGCTACTAATGTTGAAGTTGCAACTGATACGTCACCTATGGTTGCAATAAAGCTAACTGTAGCTGTATTAGTTACAACTTCTCCAGCAATCTTAGCAGTAATAATAGCATTACCAGTAGTAGTAGTGCTAGTAATAGTTGCTGTATAAGTGCCATCTTTATTATCAGTAACTGCACTTAACGTAGCAGAGTTAGTTGCTGTCATAGTAACTTCTAAGCCACCAGTAACTAGATTATTACTTTGTGCATCTTTTGTTTGAAGGGTAATAGTTGATTTTGTTTTGCCATCAGCAATAACAGTTGTTGGATCTGCTGTCACGGTTGAAGTTGTAAGAGATACTTCACCTGGTATAAAGCTAACTGTGGCTGTATTAGTTACAACTGCTCCAGCAATCTTAGCAGTAATAGTAACGCTCTCAGCTTTAGTATTAGTAATAGTTGCTGTGTAAGTACCATCTTTATTATCAGTAACTGCACTTAACGTAGCAAAGTTAGTTGCTGTCATAGTAACATCTAAATTACCAGTAACTAAATTATTACTTTGTGCATCTTTTGTTTGAAGGGTAATAGTTGATTTTGTTTTGCCATCAGCAATAACAGTTGTTGGATCTGCTGTCACGGTTGAAGTTGTAAGAGATGCCTCGCCTGGTATAAAGCTAACTGTGGCTGTATTAGTTACAACTGCTCCAGCAATCTTAGCAGTAATAATAGCATCTCCAGTAGTGGTGCTAGTAATAGTTGCTGTGTAAGTGCCGTCTAGATTATCAGTAACATTACTTAACGTAGCATCGCCAGTTGTTATTACCATAGTAATATCCAAATTACTAGTGGTTAGATCATTGTCATGTACATCCTTAATTTGTAAGGTAATAGTTGATTTTGTTTTACCATCAGCAATAACAGTTGTTGGATCTGCTGTCACGGTTGAAGTTGTAAGAGATGCCTCACCTGGTATAAAGCTAACTGTGGCTGTATTAATTACAGCTGTTCCAGCAATACTAGCAGTAATAGTAACATCCTCAACAATATCGTTAGCAATTTCTACTGTATAAGTACCATCATTAGCATCGGCAATGTTATGTAAAGCAGCAGAGCCAGTTGTTTGCCAAGTAATAGCTAAGTCGCCAATAACTAGATTATTACCATTCACATCTTTTGTTTGTAAGGTAATAGTTGATTTTGCTTAACCATCAGCAATAACAGTTGTTGGATCTGCTGTTAAAGTTGAAGTTATAAGTGACACTTCACCTGGCATAAAACTCACTGTAACTGTACTGACTACATCTTCTCCAGCAATGCTAGCAGTAATAGTAACGCTCTCAGCTTTAGTATTAGTAATAGTTGCTGTGTAAGTTCCGTCACCAACATCAATAGAGTTGCTTAAAATAGCATCACCTGTTGTTGTCATAGTAACATTTAAGCCACCAGTAATTATATTCTTTCTATCTTTGTCCTTAGCTTGTAAGGTAATAGTTGATATTGCCTCACCATCAGTAATAACAGTTGTTGGAGATGCACTTAGTGTTGACGCCGCAACAGATGGCTCACCTGCAGCACTATTTACTAAGGTTTGGATTTTAGCAGCAGTATTAGAATTAGCTGGTGTTGCTTTTGCAACTACAGCATTAACTTCTGCTAAATTATCAATCGTTACACCAGTAACGCCAGCATCCTTGTAGTTTTCAATACTTGGCACTGTATTAGTACCATCATAAAAACTGATTAAGGCAATAGCAAAGTTGCCTTTAATTGAGCCTTCGCCAGTTGCTGAAAATGCAGCACCTAAGTTACCAGTACCACTACAAGCTACTCCATTATCAGCACCTGCACTACCAGTACTACATTCATTCATGGCTGTTATTAATTTATAAGCTAAAACTTCATCATCTTGAGTTAAGTAATTAATTAAAGTATTAATGCTAATACTAGAATCAGACTCCATCATTTGTGATACAGCTGCTAGTATTAAACCAAACTTACCTGCATTATCATTATTAGCTCTTTTGTCATTAAGCTCAGTTGGAATGGTTTTAACAAAGTTAACATCTGAGATACCAAATTTAGTAGCAACCATTTTATTCTTAGCGGCAATATCAGCTGCTAGGCCTGCACCTGTTCTTGCTAATCGATAAGCAATTTCAGATAATGGTGATGCTGAAACAGTAAAATCTCCTCTACCTGAATGTATAAATGCCGCGCGCATATCATCTGCATTGGTCGTTTTACCAGTTGCTTCATCAATATAGCTACCTCCTGTGCAAGACAAAGTTACTAGCCCTGCTTTCATCTCTATACCCTTTAATTTAATGCCACCACTATCATCTGTTATGACAAGCTTGGTAGAGCCGTCACTATCTTCAAGCGTACAAGAAGCACCTACAGTTTTTGCATTGTATTCACCTAAGCTAGCAGTACCGGCATTAGAGGCAAGGGTTTTTCAATACGAATCTTATTAGCGCGTTCTACAAATTCTAGATCAGTTAAATCCATCACTCCACTGGCTCTAAATGGCTTATCATCAACTGCAAAATCAATGAATTGCTCGTTATCACTAATAGGTAATTCAACGCTTAACTTACCATAGCTTTTACTGCTTGTGGTGTTAGAGTCTTCTTGTCCAAATTCAAAATTAATTGATGGGGTAAGTTTGATTTCCATACCAAGGATACTGCCATTAATATTTGTACCTTTTATAGCATCCCAATGATAATAAGTACCTTTAGCTTTTGCCCAAGGCAAGTAAGGAACTTGCCCTGTTAATTTAACATCATGTCCTGCTAATGCTTCTTCAACATATTTACCAATGATTTTTTCATCTGAGATTGGATAATAAGCATTAATATGTGAGCTAAAGTTAGAGCGTTGATATTCAAGACCAAGACTTAGACGCTTGTGCTTAGATTTTAGTTCATTATCACTAAATATATTAACCCCTACTATGGCCATATCATCTTCAACTAAAAGACGATGCCCAACACCTAAGTTAATAGTTCCACGGCGCTCACCATGATTTTCACCTGATGATATTTGGCCTTGTAAGAAGGTTAAGCCTTTACTTTTTTCATCTAATTTAGAGAGTGGCTGAATGGTTTTAATGCCGTAATCTATCTCGTCTGAAGCAAGACCACCTATCTTAACTTCAGTACGACCAGAGCCAAACTGATTGACGAACTCATTGGCTTTATCATTAACAAAGGTTTCTGTATTATTAACAATTTTGTTTTTTAATTGGTTTTTTATATTTGTGGTTATTCTGCTATCTAATTTATTAGCATTGTCTGAGTTTGTAGAGCCTATAGTGTTACGAATAGTACCAGCAGTTTCTTTTAATAAAGTAGTAGCTTGATTGTCTTTTCTAGTAGTTGATCGTGGGGTGTTCTCCTTGGCTCACAGAACGACATGGCTACGATCCGACTTCAAAACCTTCTTTTGCTTGCGTCTCAACAGCAAGTAAAAAGGTAAAAATACTTAACGCAAGAGCACTGGCCTTTGTGATAGTTTTTATAGTTGGGAATGTAGATGTAAGTGCATGCATAATTATGACCTTTTTTAAAAAAAAGGTATCTAATATAATATATTTAATCATACTTTTAGCAAATATATTTAACTATTTTTTTAGTATGTATATATATTTAACTAGTATTAAAAATGTAGATATTTAGCTAGTTATTATCCAGGTACTGTTCTAGATTTTCATTTTAGAGCAACGCATATAAGGACGTAACTTATTTAAATTTATTTTTTAAAATTTAACATATTTTTATATATTCTTATATGACTACGAGTCTAGCTAGGAATATTGATTTTATAAATATAGAGTATATTGATTAATACTAACGTTTTTAGAAAATTTGCTCTATTCACTCATGGAACGAAAAATTTGTTATTAATTTTTATTAAAAATTGCTAAATAATGATGGTTACTAAGGGCTTTATATAGATAAAAATTAGGAATATGTTAATTATTATCTATAAATATTAAGTAAAACGATTGTAAAAAGAGAAAAACCTAAAGATAAGCAATACAAAGTTTATGATATTGATTGGCTTTATTAACTAATCCTACCTAATTGATGATTATCGTAAAATAAATTGAAAAATATAAAAATGATAGAAATTTACTTTTCAATCTTCTAAAGACACTAGTATAATTTTTTTTTAAAAATAATCATGGGAAAAATGAAAAAAGATAGTTTTTTAATTGTAGGTTCTGGTGGCAGAGAAAATGCTTTTGCTTTAAAGCTTTTTAAAGATACAGTGCTTCATGCTTTCATGAGCCATGAGAATCCTGCCATCATTGAATGTGTTGAAAAATCTGGCGGAAAATACATTATTGGTAATATCAATAATGCAAAAGACGTAGCGAAGTTTGCAGTAGAAAATAGTATAGATTATGCCTTTGTTAGTGCCGATGATCCATTGGCAAATGGGGTAATTGATGAGATGCTAAAATACAATATTAAAGCTGTTGGTGGTACAAAAGCAGCAACAAAAATAGAGTGGGATAAAATTTATTCTATTAATATGATGCAAAAAGTTTGTCCAAAATTTACGCCTTATTATCGGTCAATTAAAAATAAAAAAGATTTAGCTTCTGCCATTCAGGTATTCAAAAATAAAGGAATGCAAATAGTGGTTAAACCCCAAGGATTAACTGGCGGAAAGGGTGTTAAAGTTATGCCAGAGCATTTAAAAGACTATTCTGATTGTATTGATTATGCTTCTTATCTTTTAGATAAGTGCCCTAATGAAAAGGTCTTATTAGTTGAAAGATTAAAAGGCATTGAATTTACTGTTATGGGTATTACTGACGGTGAAAACTTAGTAATGTCACCTGCAAGTTATGATTATCCCTTTAGATTAGAAAATGATTTAGGCGCTGGTACCGGTGGTATGGGTTGTTTTACCAATAATGAAAAAAAATTACCTTTTATAAATGATAAAGATTTTCAAGATTGTCAAGATATTATGCAAAAAATTATTGATGAAATGAAAAATGATGGCTTGTCTTTTAGCGGCGTTCTTAATGGTGGTTTTTTTAAAACCAAAGAGGGTATTAAATTTATGGAATTTAATGGTCGCTTTGGCGATCCTGAGGGGTTAAATATTTTAATCATCTTAAAAAGTTCTTTTGCCGATCTGATAAAACATATGTGGCACAAGACACTTTCAGAAGATAAAGTTAATTTTATTAAAAAGGCATCTGTTGTTAAGTATCTTGTAGCAAAAGAATATCCTCAAGAAAGTAACAAGGCGACAATATTTACTATGGATAAAGAGGCTATTAATAATATGGGAGTCAATATATTCTTTGCATCCTCTATTAAAATATCAGACAATCGATACCAAACGCTTAAAAAATCAAGAGCTATTGCATTTGGTGCTGTTGCAAATAATATAGAAGATGCTGGGGATTTGGTTAATCAAGCTATTGAGCAATTTGTCTATGCCAATCTTGAATACAGGAGTGATATTGGCTCTAAAAAAAACTTAGATAATCTTCTAGATTATGATTTCCAAGATAAATTTATAAAATCTAATTAAGGATTTATTAAAAATGTAAAAATATCCAAGATATATTGCATCATTCAAGACAACTTCCTAAATTTCAATCATTTCTTTTGATTGAAAATTATATACCCCAATCTAGGTAACTCTAAAATACTTAATGCAACAATAAAAGCCATAATATATATTAATAAACAATGCAACTTTTTGGCAAAATATAACCAAATTATTTATAAATATCTTGAACTGTGCAATATATTATATGTTGGTTAAGCCTTGTTATAAAATGTTAAAAATAGGATATAAAAAATGGTTTTTATATCTATTAGAGAGTGTTATTGAGTTCGCTTAGTTGATTGGTTTGTTGCTCAACGATTAGTGGGGCAATGATTGATTCTAAATCACCTTCCATAATTTCTGCTAATTTATAAAGTGTTAAGTTAATACGATGATCAGTAATGCGTCCTTGTGGATAGTTATAAGTGCGAATACGTTGTGAACGATCGCCACTGCCTACCAATTCTTTACGGGTTGAGGCTTGTTCTTTTTGCTGTGTTCGCTGTTGCTCATCTAATATTCGTGATGCTAATACTGACATTGCTTGTGCTTTATTTTTGTGTTGTGATCGACCGTCTTGACACTCAACCACGATATTGGTTGGAATATGTGTGACACGTACAGCAGAGTCGGTTTTATTAACATGTTGGCCACCAGCACCAGAGGCTCTAAAGGTATCAATACGCACATCGTTCATATTTATGTTAATTTCCTCAATATTTTCTACTTCTGGCATAATTGCTACAGTGCAAGCGGACGTATGTACACGACCTTGAGATTCAGTTTCTGGTACGCGCTGTACACGATGTGCACCTGACTCAAATTTTAGTTTTGAATATACATTAACACCGCTAATACATGCGATAATTTCTTTAAAACCACCATGTTCTCCTGCGTTAGAATTTATTATTTCTATTTGCCATTTTTGTTGCTCAACATAGCGCAAATACATTTTGAATAAATTACCTGAAAATATAGAGGCTTCATCACCACCTGTGCCTGCACGTATTTCAATAATAATATTACGTGAATCATTTGGGTCTTGAGGTAGTAATGCCTTTTTAAGATCTAATTCAAGTTGCTTTAATTTATCTCTACCTATGACAATTTCTTCTTTTGCCATTGTACACATTTCATTGTCATTTTCTAATAACATTGCCTCGGCATCCTTAATATCTTTTTGTATACTTATGTATTCAGAAAATTGCTCGTGAACTGGGGTTAATTGTGAATACTCAATTGATAATTGACGAAATTTATTGTGATCTGAGATAACATCTTGGTCACTAAGCATTACACCAACTTCTTCAAGTCGCATCGAGAGTTGCTCTAGTTTATCTATAAGTGAAGCATTCATCTTTTTTTTGCTTTATTTTTAGGGATACAGAAATTACATTGTCTGAGACGTTCTATATTTATTTGCTTGATATTATTAAATGGTGTATGTAATAATTTATTAATGAGTTGATCACCTAATTGAGTGATAATTGTCTGTGCATCGCCACCATTTTTAAGTTTTTTAAGTGCCTTTTCAACAGCTATATTTTTAATTTGATAGGCGTTTTTCTTATAAGTCTGAATAACTTTTTCGTTAGGTAGCGTTGTAATCCAATTAGTGAATTTTTTGTTTTCACTAATGATGATTTTTTCTGCTAGTATTTTTTCTTTGTTGCGGTTACTAATATTGTCATTTACCACTTGTTGCATATCGTCAACTGTATATAAAAATACATCATCAAGTTGTGCGACTTCTGGCTCGATATCCCTAGGGATAGCGATATCTAGCATAAATATTGGTTTATGCTTACGTAGTTTAAGTGCACTTTCAATCAAACCTTTGCCGATGATAGGCACACTGGCAGCAGTTGAAGAAATAATGATATCTGCTTTATGTATAACTGATGAGAATTGTTTTAAACTGATGGATTGTGCCCCGTATAAATCAGAAATTTTCTTAGCATTTTCAATTGTTCTGTTAGCAACAATCATTTTATTCACACCTTTTTGATTAAGATGCTGAGCGCATAGTTCTATCATCTCTCCAGCACCAATTAGCATTACTATTTGTTCAGATAAATTGGTAAAAATCTTTTCACTCAGTTTGACCGCACAATAAGCGATTGAAACAGATGATGAGCCAATTTTTGTAT
This sequence comes from Candidatus Thiodubiliella sp., assembly GCA_029237605.1. Lineage (GTDB taxonomy): Bacteria > Pseudomonadota > Gammaproteobacteria > PS1 > Pseudothioglobaceae > Thiodubiliella. Next base: position 165,512 of record JAQRGB010000001.1, on the reverse strand, counting down.
CAGTTCGGACTTTTTTAGCAGTTGAAAAAACATGTTGGAAAGTTTTTTCTAATAATTTGTTTAATGTATTTGCCTCTTTAGCAGTGTAATAAGCTACCTTAAGTTGTCCTAAGATTTGTGGCTCACCTAAGACTAAAGAATCTATCCCAGTTGCTACGTTACAGATGTGTTTAAGTGCGTCATCTCCTTCAAAATAAACCAGATAAGGGTCTAATTTTTCTCTAGCAATATTATGAGTGAAGGCGAGATAATCGCTCAGTATTTGCTGCGCATTATCATCATCAATAATGCTATAAATTTCAGAGCGGTTACAAGTAGAAAGAATCACACATGCCTCAACATTTTGAATATTATTGAGTTCTTTTAAAGTATTGGATAGTTTATTAGGTAAAAATGCAACTTTCTCACGCACTTCAACTGGTGCAAGTTGATGGTTGATACTTAAAATAGCAATTTTAGACACTATCAGAATTTAGATAAATAAATGTTTAATTATACCATAAGAGTATTATTTACCATTACAATGCACAGTCATGAAAGCACTAGCGTTATTATTATTTATCTTTTTATCTGCTTGCTCAACAACGATAGAGCATTCTGAGAAATTAGTTTATTCAAATAATATTCCGAATGCATGGATGATAGAAGGGCGTATCAGTATCATGCGCAATAAGAAAACTACAATAGCTGGATTTGAATTGAGTCAACAAGATGGGTATTATCAATTAATACTTAGTAAATCATTTGGATTTGGGGAGATACAAATAAAGCAAACTGAGAAAGGTTTATTTATTGATGGTAAGCATACTTTGTTGACTTTAGAAGAATGGATTAATCTTGAGTTTGGATGGTATTTTCCAGTAGATATCTTAGAGAATATCGTTTTCAAGCAAAATAATAATACAATAGAAGGCTGGAAAATTAGAATCAATAAACATCAAGTATTTAATGGCATTGTCTATCCACAAATTATCAATTTAAACCATTTTGACAAACACATTAAAATCAAGCTCCTATTGCAAGAAGTTAATCGGTTAAAATAAGCCAATATGATAGAAGAAGATTCCTTAATAAGTGCAGAGAAGCAAGAAAACGAAGTCATTATAATGACTTCGGTTCGTCCTAATTTATTGAACGAATATATTGGTCAAGAAGATGTTAAATCTCAAATGTCATTGTTTATTGAAGCTGCAAAGAAGCGTAATGATGCACTAGATCATATACTAATTTACGGCCCACCAGGATTAGGAAAAACTACCTTGGCAAATGTGATTGCCAACCAAATGGGTGCAGGCCTTAAACAAAGCTCTGGCCCTGTATTGGAGCGCTCAGGAGATTTAGCGGCTATACTCACTAAGCTTGAGAAGCATGATGTGTTATTTATTGATGAGATTCATCGTCTAAATCCTGTAGTTGAAGAAATTCTTTATCCTGCTTTAGAGGATTTTAAACTTGATATTATAATAGGTGATGGCGTAGCGGCACATTCTGTACAACTTGATTTACCACCATTTACTTTGATTGGCGCGACTACGCGTGCGGGTATGTTGACTTCACCACTTAGAGATAGATTTGGCATCGTACAACGTTTGGTATTTTACAAAGTGAAGGATCTACAAAAAATTGTAATGCGTTCTGCTAGTATTTTAGATATTCAAATAGATCCAAATGGTGCATTAGAGATTGCTAAGCGTTCTCGTGGCACTCCAAGAATCGCTAATCGTTTATTGCGTCGAGTACGCGATTTTGCCGATATTAAAACCGATGGTATCGTTCATCAAGCTATTGCAAATGAGGCATTAACAGAGCTAAAAGTGGATGAGTTGGGTTTAGAACAATTGGATAGAGAATATTTATTGATAATGACACAGAAATTTGGTGGCGGGCCAGTTGGCTTAAGTACACTTTCGACAGCGATTGGTGAAGAACGTGGCACTTTGGAGGATATGGTAGAGCCATATTTAATTCAGCAAGGCTTTATTATGCGTACGCCGCGTGGACGCAGCGTGACTAATCTTGCTTATTCTCATTTAGGCTTAAAAAATCCTGATTCAGAAACACAAAATTTACTATAAATAAGGATAAATATCAATATTTGTAGTTTAAATCTCAATTTTTATAAAAAATGTAGTTTTTTTTAATAAAATCAAAACCCCTTGGTATTACAAGCTTTAAGCAGTATAAAAAACATTATTTTTTTATTTTTTGTTGTAAAAAATGATTTTTTGTATTTTTTTTGCAAAAAGTGTTGCATTTTGTATAAAAACTTGTATAATGGAAAACATCTTGCAATTTTGCAGGGTTTTTTTTCACAATTATGGAGAATAAAATGAAAAAATTAATGATAGCTGCGGTAGCAGCAACGATGACATCGGTCTCTATGGCTGATATTTCAATCAAAGGTGATGGGTTTGTATCTTTTGCTACTAATAATGTACTTGCTGATATTGGTGTGGAGAAGGAAGCAAATCAAGACAGACAAAGAGTTCGTTTACATGTTGTTGGTTCTACTGGTAATACTAAGGTAACTGCCATTATTAGAAATAACGGCAATACTGGAGATGATAAGAGAACTAATGGTGCTAAAGACAGCGTTTATTTACAAAGTTTATACTTTAACACTAAAGTTGGTCCTGTTGACATTAAAGCTGGTGACTTTAGAAGAGGAATTGGTTTTGGCTCACGTATCAAAAGCGCAGAGCAAGGGAATGCATTCATCGCTTCTACTAAAGTAAATGACTGGACACTTGGTGTATTTACTAATGATGGCTCTAAAACTGACGGTATTACCCAAAGAGATAACAGCACTAGTGTGTTTACTTCTGGTAAGTTAGGTCCTGTTAAAGTTAGTGCAGAATACGATAATCAGAATTTTGCGAATGTGAATGTTAAAACTACAGTTAATAATATTTTATTTGCTCTTGAACAATATTCTGATAAAACAGACGTAAATAATGACACAACTTTAATTCATGTTGGCGGTAAAGTGAATAACTTCAAGTGGGATGTAGCACAACTTAAAAACGACAATACTTATGAAGAAGCTATCGACGGTAATAAGAGGTTTGCTCCATTAGGCAGTATGTTAATTGGTAAAGTTGCTCGTGGTGGAACAGACACAGCCGTTGCTAATGTTGGTGATTTCACTAAAATTAAAGGTATTGCGGTGAGTACTAAAATGGCAGGTAACACAATTAAAGCTATTTATACTAGAAATACTTTAGGTGATGATGATAAGTTGACAGGTGCAGAATTAATTCTAACTCGTCCTCTTGCTGGTGCAAAATTAACAGTTAACTTGGGTAAAATTAGCGGTTCAAATAATGAAGCAATGAATACAGCTAACACAGGTTTTAGAATTGATGTTAGGTTCTAATCTTAGTTGTAAGATCTGATTTAGCTGTCTCTTTGGAGGCTAAATCAATATGACAAGTTTTAAGCTTGCCAACAAACCCCAGTCTTATTTTTAAGGCTGGGGTTTTTTTTCATCCTTTTGATAAAATACCAGCCTTATCATTATAAATAGTATTATATGTTAGTAAAATCAGGTATTATTTAAAATATAAATATTTGAGAAATATTTGCACGTCAATAGTTTTGTATTTTGCGGTATTTTACCCATAGCAAAGGAGAAGATAAATGGATAATATTACTATTGTAAATAGTATTAGCGCTAAAGAAGTTGTTGATAATAGCATTAGTATTTTTAGTTTGATTGCAGAGGCTGGTTTTGTCGTGCAATTAGTGATGTTTATTTTAGTAGTAATGAGTATTTATTCTTGGACTATTATCTTATCTAAGAAAAAAATTTTATTAAATTCTAAGAATGATATTAAAAACTTCTATAAGTATTTTTCAACCGATAAGACATTAAATGAATTACAATCTAAGATACCAAGTGATGGCACAATGGTAGATATTTTTTATTCAGGTTATAAGGAATTTACTCATTCAGAATTGACTAGCAATCAATCAAACGCTGAGCGTGCTTACCGCCTGATGAATGCTACAGTAAATAATGAGATTGATCAGCTAGATAGAGATTTGAGCATTTTAGCGATGATTGCATCTTCAAGTCCATATATTGGTTTATTTGGCACAGTGTGGGGTATTATGCATTCTTTTATTGGCTTAGCATCCGTTAAACAAGCAAGTATTGCGGTGGTTGCACCAGGTATTGCTGAGGCGCTTATTGCAACTGCTTTTGGTTTGTTTGCCGCTATTCCAGCAACTATTGCTTATAATCGTCTGTCATCCAAAATTGGTGACATTAGTAATCAATACACAGCTTTTATTGAAAAAATGTTTGTCATTTTTCAAAGATAATACAGTCTGTTTCTAGCGAATGATAGCACTACCAAGACGCAATAGAGCAAATGCAGATGCAAGCATCAATATTGTCCCATATATTGATGTAATGTTAGTGCTATTAGTGATATTTATGATGACTACTCCTATTCTTGAACAAGGCATTGAAGTTGATTTACCTAATGCTAGTGCAAAAGCGGTAAGTTTTTCTCAGCAACAACCAACTATTATTACTATTAATCGTGATGGTGAGTATTTTATTAATTCTATGGCAGATGATAGTCCTAGTGTACCTGAGCGTTTATCAGTTAGCAAAATTGCCGCACGTACGCAGGCTAGATTACAAGTTTTTCCAAATATGGGGGTTTTTGTTAGAGGTGATCAAGAGGTAGCTTATGGTGCAGTAATTGCACTTATGGTTTTTTTGCAAAAAAATGGTGTTGAAAAAGTTGGTATTGTGACGGAATCAGATGAATAACTTTATTAAAAAAATTAAAATACCTGGGCTTTTTAAACGCAATCCAGTTGCTTTTTCTGTAGCTATGTTACTGCATCTTGTGTTGTTTATTGGCCTGCTTTTTTCTGGTGTACAACGCTTAGATAAAAAACCAGAAAATAAGTTTAAAAAAGTTGCGTCTAGAGCTATACCTAAAGCAGTAACTATTGATTTAAGTGAAATAAAAAAAGAAAAACAACGGTTGGCTGATGGTAAAAAAAAGAAACAAGAAAAACTTAAGTATCGAAAAAAGCTTTTAAAAGAGTTAGAATATAAACGTTATCAAAAACAAAGACAGATTAATAAGCTCAAGTCTAGAGCAAAAAAAGAAAAACAAGAAAATAAAAAAAAGCGTAAAGCTGAGGCATTAAAATTTAAAGAACAACAAAGAAAGCACGAGTTAGCTAAGGCAATTCAGTTAGAAAAAGAGCAAAAGATAAAAGACGCTCAAGAGAGTATTTTAAACGAACTTAAGGTAAACTATATTGCTCAAATTGCCTCAAGAGTTCGTAGTAAATGGCGTTATGGCGGTGCAAAGGATGATTGGAGCTGTGTGGTGCATATTGCACAGGACAACAATGGTGTTGTAAAAAATGTTAAATTAAAATCTTGTAATGTAGATAATAAGAATAAAGAAAAGTCTTTTAAAGACTCTATTGTGCGAGCGGTAAACAAGGCTTCACCATTACCAAGTGCACCAGACAAAAGTATATTTGACCCTGATATAAAATTTGAATTCCGTATAAATCAAGATTTAAAAAAATGACTGAAGAGCAAAAGAATAAATTAACATTTCGCTTAATGAAGATAATGGAATTGTGGCAATTGTCGAATCAAGAAAAAATCACTTTATTAGACTTGAAGTCACTTAAATCAAGGAATTTATATTTATATGGAAGAGGAGACAAATCTTTTGATTTTGATGATTCTGTAGTTAAGCGTGCTGAGATAATTTTAGGTATTCACGAATCCCTAGGTACGACTTATCCAGTCAATCGCGATTATGCAGCAATTTGGCTAAAACGACAGGTTAAAAAATTTAAACACAAAGTGCCATTAGAGATGATGTTGAGTGGCGAAATAGGTATGAAACGAGTTTGGCATTTTCTAGATTGCACACAAGGTTGGAAAAATTAGTCTAATGAAAAAAGAAAAAAATAATTTAGTTGAAATACAAATACAGAATGAAGCAATTTATACACTTACAATACTGAGTAAAAATACTGAAGAACTATTTGATCAAATTACCAATTTAGTAGAAATAAACAAGAATAAATTTCAGCATACGCCAGTTATTTTAGAGATTAAAAGTAAGCATTTTCAAGCAAACGAATTAGCAGTGTTAATAGAAGTGTTAACACAAAACAATATGGTAGTAATTGGTATTCGCTCAAAAGTGCAGGAGTTGATTGATTTTGCTAGATTTTCAGGTTTGGCGATATTCGATAAACCAATTACAACATTAAAAAAAGAAAAGAAACCCAAGCAATTAAGCGAGGAGGCAAAGTTCACATTTGCACCTAAGTTTATAGTAGATCAGGATAAAAAATATAACCTGCCTAAAATTATGATTAACGAAATTGCGACATCAGAGCAGGTCGTTTCCAAGGATAGTGATTTGGTATTATTAGGTGGTGTTAAAGCCAATGCTGAAGTAATATCACATGGCTGTATTTATGCTTATAAAGAGGTGTGTGGCAAGGTGTTTGCAGGTATAAATGGCGATAATAAAGCTACTATTTTTATTCACTCATTTAATGTAGAGTTGATTGCTATCGCAGGTATTTATAAACAGTTCAAAATAGTGCCAAGTAAGTTAAAAGGGCATTCGGTGATGATTAATTTAAAAGACGATAAATTAAGATTTAAAATAGTTAAATAAATATGAATACACAAGATTTTTTATTAGAACTTGGCAGCGAAGAGTTACCGCCTAAATTATTAAAACAACTATCAGATTCACTAAGTAGTAATTTAACTAAGCAACTTGATGAATTAAATTTATCCTTTGATAAGGCTGTGTCTTTTGCTACACCGAGGCGTTTGGCGGTTTTAGTTAGTAATTTGCAATGCCAGCAAGAAGACCAGATTATTAAGCGCAAAGGGCCTACTGTTAGTGCGCCTATACAGGCTGTTGAAGGTTTTGCCAAATCTTGCTATGTGAGTCAAGATAAATTAGAAAAAAAAGAACTTAATGGTGTAAATTATTACTTTTTTACGCAAAATAAAAAAGGTTTAAAGGCACAAGATTTGTTACCAGAAGTAGCTGATAGGGCGATTAAAAAAATACCAATTACTCGTGCAATGCGTTGGGGGGATTCGGATTTTAATTTTGTACGTCCTGTGCATTGGTTGGTAATGATATTTGATAACGACATAATTAAGGCGAATATCATGGGTCTTGATAGTGGCAATATAACTCGCGGTATGCGTTTTACCGGTGAACAGGAATTTAGTATTAATAATGCTAAAGACTATCAAAAGACTTTATTTGACAAGGCACAAATTGAAGTAGATTTCGATGTACGTAAAGAAATTATTCGTAGACAAGTGATGCAAATAGCAAGTGAAAATGGCGCAACTGCTGTTATTGATGAATGTTTGCTGGATGAGGTATGTGCTTTAGTTGAATATCCTTGTGCATTTTCAGGAAACTTTAATGAAAGATTTTTAGAGGTACCAAAAGAAGCGTTAATTTCTGCTATGAAATCACATCAAAAATATTTTCATATGGTAGACAACAATGGTAAATTATTACCTGCATTTATTTCGATAGCGAACATTAAATCAAGTGATTTATCAGTGATTGTTGATGGCAATGAACGCGTAATTCGTTCACGGCTAACTGATTCAGAATTTTTCTGGGAACAAGATAAATCAACTACTTTAGAATCTAGAATTTCAAAATTAGATAGTGTGTTGTTCATGGAGGGACTTGGTTCAATGGGCGAGAAAGCCAGACGCATTGAAGAATTATCAACCTATATTGCCAGCATTATAGGCGCAGACAAAATTCACAGTGGGCGTGCAGGACTACTATCAAAAACGGACTTAATAACGGACATGGTTGATGAATTTGCCGATTTACAAGGGGTAATGGGTGGATATTATGCACTTAATGATGGAGAAGACCAAATAGTTGCAAATGCTATTAGTGAACATTATCATCCAAGATTCTCAGGCGATAGTATACCCTCAACATCTGAAGGTCTATGCGTTGCTATTGCCGATAAAGTTGATAATATTGTGGGTATTTACGGTATTGGGCATAAGCCAACTGGCTCAAAAGACCCTTATGCACTAAAGCGTGCGGCATTAGGGTTGTTGCGGATTATTATTGAGTCAAAATTAAATCTAAATTTATTTAATTTAATTAAAGAGTCAGTTGATTTATATAAATTTAAGGAAAATATTAGTAATGAAATTAATAATTTTATATCTGATCGTTTAGGTGCTTATTATCAAGATAAGGGCATTGATAAATCAGTTGTAAATGCAGCTCAGCATACATCTGTAAGTGGCACAAATTATATATATGATTTAGACTTACGCATTCAGGCTTTACACAATTTTGTGCAAGATGAAGATTCAAAAAGCTTGATTGAGGCCTACAAACGCAGTAACAATATATTTAAAAATATTACTGAAGATGATATAGCTGTTGGTGGGTATATGCTTAAACCACATAATAGGACTATAGATTGCAAAGATATAGAATATAGCAATAAATTTGATAAAAAACTTTCAAACGCACTCACAAAATTCCGTGAAAAAATAAAGGGAAATGAACAAAAGTATTTATTTATCGTAGGCGCTCTTTTAGAATTAAAACCCGCTATTGATGATTTTTTTGATAATGTTATGGTACTTGATGATGATTTAGAGCTTAGAGATAAGAGAGTTCATTTGCTTATGGTAACGAATACCTTATTTAGCTCTATTGCTGATTTCTCATATCTATCAAAATAATGAAAGTTTTAATTCAGCGTGTTTCTAATGCTAAAGTTGAAGTAGGCGGTGATATTAAAGGTGAAATAAAGCAAGGGATTTTGGTATTTTTAGGTTTTGAAAAAACAGATGAAAAGCCACAAGTTGATAAAATGATTAAGAGATTATTAACTTATCGAATATTTGCTGATAAACAAGGGAAGATGAACTTATCGCTTACTGATATTAATGGCGGGATACTTATGGTTTCTCAATTCACTTTAGTGGCAGATACTAAATCAGGCACTCGCGCTGGTTTTTCTACAGCAAAACCACTAGCATTAGCAGAAGATCTTTATGTTTACTTTTTAAACCAAATTAAAATCGCCCATTCGACAGTTGCCAGTGGTATTTTTGGTGCCGATATGCAAGTATCACTCACCAACGATGGGCCTATTACTTTTTTATTAGAATGTTGAGCGTTAAATGTTAGATTTTATTAACAGCATTGTTGCTGAATATGAAGATATACTGATAATAGCAGGTATTATTTCTGGATTTGTTTTTATTGTGAGTCTTTTGGCTATGCCGTGGTTGCTAGGTAGAATTCCTGTGGATTATTTTGTACAGAGTAGCCACCATCAAGATGATTGTAATTTTTTTGTAGTCACAATTAAAAACCTTATTGGTCTAATGCTGCTGATTGTTGGTGTTATTATGTTAGTTACACCAGGTCAAGGTATTATTTCTATTTTATTAGGTTTGTTCTTGATGGAATTTCCTGGTAAGCGAAAGTTGGAATTAAGGTTGATTAGTAACAATGCAACTTTTCAAGCTATTAATTGGTTAAGAAGCAAGGCAAAAAAACCTCCTCTGAAAAAGTAAATGATAAAAATGTATGGTATAAAAAATTGTGATACCATTAAAAGGGCACAGAGGTTTTTAGAATCCCAAGGTAGTGACTTTGAATTTATTGATTTTCGACAAACTCCTATTGATGCGCAGACTTTGCAAAGTTTTGTTGATAGCGTGGGTTTGGATAAATTGATTAATAAACGCTCTACCACTTATCACAACCTGAGTAGTAGTGAAAGTAAAAATATCACTTTAGAGCTGATATTAAAAAACCAAACACTTATTAAACGTCCTGTTATAGTAACAAAAGAGAGGGTTGTTATTGGATTTGATAAAGCCATTTACAAGAGTTTATGCTGATTATTTTTCTTCTTTTTGTTTGGTGATTTCTTCGTGAACCTTTTTCATATCTAGTTTTTGTGCTTTTTCTATAATTGCTTCTAAATCAGTTCCTGTCATTGCTCCTGGTTGAGAGAATATCTTAACCTGCTCTCTAAAAATCATTAAAGTTGGTATTGAGCGAATTTGAAATTTACTTGCTAATTCTTGTTCATCTTCAGTATTAATTTTTGCAAAAATAATTTTGTCAAACTTCTCAGATATTTCATTATAAGTAGGTAAAAATTGTTTACATGGGCCACACCATGGCGCCCAAAAATCCAAAATAACAATGCTGTTTTTTTGGATTGTTTCATCAAAATTGTCTTTGTTGAGTTCTGATACCGCCATGATTGTTCCTTATATAAAAATTTATATTATATAATAATTTCTATGAAAATTTTAGGCGTTGACCCAGGTTCAAGAATAACAGGCTTTGGTTTGATTGATGCTGAAAAACTTAAATTCAGTTATATTGCCAGCGGCTGCATTCGCACTAAGGGTGAATTGATAGAGCGTATTACTACTATTTTTGAAGGTATTAGCAAAATTGTTGTCAAGTATCAACCTGATATTGTAGTAATTGAACGTGCTTTTATGCGTCCCGATCGTCCTAACCCGGATGCCGCTATCAAGTTAGGTCATGCGCGCGGTGCAATTATCTCAGCGGTCGGGTCTCGCGGTATTACTATAGTGGAATACAGCCCTAATCAAATTAAAAAATCAGTTGTTGGTAAGGGACATGCCTTAAAAGAGCAAGTGGGCTATATGGTGCGTGAGTCTTTAAAGCTTAATAAAACACCACAAGAAGATGCATCAGATGCATTAGCAGGGGCTATATGTCATGCTTATCATTGTTTATAATTAGCCAAAGTAAACTTTAATTTTACCAAACATAGGTAATTTATCAACCATCTTGGTGAGTTTGGTTAAAATATCATTATGGCTTCTATCAGTATAAAAGCAACTAATTGGTAAAAAGAAATCTACATGAATTTTGCCACCAAGGTAGTGTAGTTGTATACGTTCTATCTCATCATCATATCTATTGCTAAATAAAGCTTTACTGAGAATAGCAAGTGCTTCTGCACGCTCAGGTAGATGTTCACAAGGTGTTGTAATTTCATCATCTTCTGGGTCGATATGTACAGTAACGTCGGATAAATCTTTTAAACACTTTTTGGCGATGCGTTCAACGCTAATACTGATAATATGCCCTTCACTAACACTTAAAAATGGGTCAACTTGTACATGCATATCAGCTGAAATAGTGTTTCCAATTTTGCGTGTACGTAGTGAATGTAAGTTATTCACACCACTAATCATATTAATTGCATTTTTTACTTTTTCGACTTGCTTAGCATCGATTGAAGTATCAACCAATTCTTTGGTTGCACTTGTTCCTAATTTCCAAGCAATATAAAGAATCATTAACCCAACTATAATAGCACTAACACCATCTAAATATAGATAACCATTTAAACTACCTAAGATACCTATAAGTACCACGATGGACGACAAGGCGTCTGATCTATGGTGCCAAGCGTTGGCTTTAAGCATATCTGATTTATAGATTTTGGCTACTTTTAAGGTATACCAATACAGCATTTCTTTAGAAAAAATAGATAGAGCAACGATACTCAGAAGTAGGGTATTGTGTAAAAGTATATTTGGATTATTTAGGCGCTCAAAGGCATCAATAATAATTCCAACAGCAACAATTGCTAAAATAATTGCTAGAATTAACGTAGCAACAGCCTCAAATCGTTCGTGACCATAAGGATGTTCTTTGTCGGCTTCTTCAGTAGAGTATTTAGTGGCGTATAGCACCACACCGTCAGATAACAAGTCTGAGAATGAATGAACACCATCAGCTATGAGCGCACTAGAATTACCAAAAATACCAGCAATAATTTTAAAAATAGCAAGCAATAAATTAACAATAGCGCCAATGATTGTAATTTTTTGAATGGCTTTTTTTCGATTTAGCGAATCCATAATATTAGTTATTTTATGTTATTTATTTATAAATAGTAAATATATAAACATATTATTATATTTGACAATGAGAATGATAATGGTTATCATTCTCATTAAATTTAGTAAATGAATAATTTTATAACATAAGATAGAATAATGAAAAAAAATAACATCATAGCATTAAGTGTGTTAATTGCAACCACATCTGTAGTTGCAGATATAAAAGTTAATGTGCTAAAAGAACGTTTAACTGCACTTGAAAATAGTAAAACAAAAATTCAAATTAATGGTGCTATTGAAATAAGTTATAAAAATAATAGAGTTATAGGCGAGACATTGGTTGATGAGGTAGAATTAGACGTTGCTGCTAATCTTACTAAAGACCTAAGTGCGAACCTTGTTATAAAGTCAAGTCCTGATGACAATGGTGATTTATCAACTAATAAACTTATTGACGAAGCAACTTTAAATGGTAATATTACAGGCATTGGCTTTACTGTGGGTAAATTTGGTGTGCCATTTGGCGTGTATGAGACTGCTTTAGTGTCCGACATTGCAGGAGAAGGTATTGGTGATACTAGTATCAATGGTGTGCTACTTTTGAGAGAAATTAACGATATAACGTTTTCTGTATGGTCTGGAAATTCTGAAAATAACGGTTTATCTGTTAGGTATAAAGACGATAATCTTGCATTTGGTGTTGACACCATTCGTGATGCTGCTGCAGACATATCTGGAAATGCAACTGATACAATTAACAATAAAGGCTTGGCAATTAACGGACAAGCTACATTTGGCAATATAATGGTTATTGTTGAGCAAATCAAAGTTGATGCTGACACTGCTTCTCAAGAAGACGGTAAATTAACTCAGGTAGAATTAAGCCATACAATGGGTGATTGGATTTTTGCAGTTAGTCAAAATAAGGGGACTACAACAAACGGCACTAAAAATGATATTAAAACAAATGCTTATGCTGTTTCTTACACTATTGTTAAAGATGCAACTTTGACAATAGAAAGTAACAAAAAAAAGGACGAGAAACAGAAACGCACAACTTTAGCTAAATTAGCTTATAAATTTTAATTAAAAATAAAATTATGAAAATATTATCAAATCAAAAAATCGGATGTCTGTGTGAAATAAATAGCATTGACTTGCCATACTCAAAGAGAATTAAACTTTTAGGCTTGGGTATAAATACTGGATTAATAGTATCTGTTTTAAGAAATCGTGGAGGCGATATGGTTTTGATTTTTGGCAATGCACGAGTTGGCGTAGGAAGGAATATGGCTAATTTAATTAAGGTAACAATAGTATGAAATTCAAAAAAATTGCATTAATAGGTAATCCAAATTCCGGGAAAACAACACTTTTTAATTTATTAACAGGTGCGAAGCAGCGTACCGGTAATTGGCCAGGTGTTACGGTTGAGCGTAAAGAAGGTGAATTCAATATAGTAAATAAGTTTTATGAAATTGTTGATTTGCCAGGTATTTATTCAATTGGCGACAAAAAGCCATCAATTGATGCCCAAATTACTAAGGATTTTGTACTCAATAACACTGATTATTTATGTTTTAATATTATAGATGCCTCAACATTAGAACGTGGGCTTTATTTGACAATGCAACTTAGGGAATTGGGCATTAATGTTATCGTGTTTCTTAATATGATGGATGTTGTACGTAAGCGTGGTATGAAAATTGACATTGATAGATTAAAACAATCTATTGGCTGCGAAGTTATCCCTATTTCATTGAAAGAAACATTTGATCTTTCACAATTACCTATAGTGATAGACAGATTCAGTGCTACTAAGAAAATAGTTATTGATTATATAAACGACAATATTAAAGCAGTACAAGATAATAATTACGAAGATCAAGTTGAGTTCATAAAAGCAGAAAGTCGATTTAAGCACACTAATAAAATTATAAATCAAGTTGTCAAGCATAAGCTCAACTTAAAAAAAACAATCTCAGATAAGATTGATAAATTAATATTAGGCCCTGTAACAGGTGTACTAGTATTCTTGGTAATTATATATTTGTTATTTTTAGTAAGTATTAATTTTGGTGGTGCTTTAATTGACTTTTTTGATATTGCTACTGGCACTATCTTTGTTGATGGTGTGGCTAATTTATTAAATGGTGTTGGGGCTCCTGAGTTTTTGACAGTTACCATCGCCAATGGTATTGGTGGTGGCATTCAAGTAGTAGCAACCTTTATTCCTATTATTGCGGCACTTTACTTATTTTTAACGTTTCTAGAAGAAGTAGGTTATATGGCAAGAGCTGCTTTTGTGATGGATAAGTTTATGCGAAAAATTGGCTTGTCTGGTAAAGCCTTTATTCCGCTTATTATTGGCTTTGGCTGCAATGTTCCTGGAATTATGGCAGCACGAACACTTGATACAAATAGAGAGCGTATCACCACTGTATTGATGGCACCTTTTATGTCATGTGGTGCTAGGCTTGCTGTGTATGCTTTATTTGCGGCTGCATTTTTCCCAATCGGAGGGCAAAATATTGTATTTGTTCTATATGTAGTAGGTGTTTTATTTGCTATTTTGACTGGATTAATCTTAAGGTACGTGTTTAGAAGTGATGATACTAGTGATTTATTAATGGAATTACCCAATTATCAATTACCATCTTTTAGAAACCTAATAATTAATACTTGGAATAAGTTAAAAGCTTTTGTACTAGGAGCTGGTAAGATTATTGTATTTGTGGTGATGGTTATCAATATAGTGAATAGTATTGGCATCGATGGCAGTTTTGGCAATCAAGATTCTAAAAATTCATTACTAAGTAAAGCAGCACAAACAATAACACCTGCATTTAAACCAATGGGCATTGAAGATAATAACTGGCCAGCAACGGTTGGGATTGTAACAGGTATTTTAGCGAAAGAAGTCGTCGTCGGCACATTGGATTCATTGTATTCTAACATTGATATAGAAGAGAGGGATAATAAAAAAAATGAGTTTAAATATAGTTTAAAAGATGGTTTAGCGGAAGCATTTGCAACCATTCCCATTAATCTTAATGATGCTATGCAAAATTTATTAGATCCATTAGGATTGGACGTACTTGATGATACGGATTCACAAACATCTGCTGCACAATCGCAAGAAGTTTCTATAACAACATTTGGTGCCATGGTATCGCGTTTTGATGGCAAAATTGGTGCTTTTGCTTACTTACTATTTATTTTGTTATATTTTCCATGTGTTGCTGCATTTGGTGCCATGATTCGTGAAATTGGGAAAATTTGGGCGTTGGTAGGCGCTCTATGGGCGACTAGCTTAGCATATTTCTCTGCTACAGTTTTTTATCAAATAGGTACTTTTATCCAACATCCATTGTATTCATTGTTATGGATTGGCATATCATTTGGTATTTTGACAGTCTCAGTAATGATGTTAGTGATCACTGGTAGAAGAGCTAGCAGCAATGTTATTCCAATAATTACAGAATCTAGTTGCCGACACTGTAAATAATAAATTGTTTTACAAAAGCCTTAAGTAAGTAAAATATCTTTAATTATTAAGGATATTACAATGAAAAATTCATTATTAAATATTGTAGGTGTAAGTTGCGCAGCTATTAATGCTGGTATTAAGCACGCACAAAATTCAAGTGCAAATTCAAATATTAAAGATACTGAAAAGCTAGATTTATCTATTGTGTCTTTCGCACCTGAAACCAAAACAGCGGCAGTATTTACCCAAAATGTTTTTTGTGCTGCGCCTGTGGTAGTGGCAAAAAACCATCTTAATAATAATGTACGTGCCTTGGTGATTAATAGTGGCAATGCCAATGCAGGTACAGGTGTTGCCAGTGGCAATAAAGGGCTTGATAATGCTTATCAAGTGTGTGAGATGGTAGCGCAATCATTAGACATTGATGCTGAACAAGTGTTGCCATTTTCCACTGGGGTAATTGGACAACCCTTGCCAATGCAGTGTTTTAAAGATAATATTGCTAAACTTTCTATGCAATTGGCAAATGATAATTTATCTCAAGTGGCACAAGCAATCCTCACCACTGACTTAGTGGAAAAAACCGCTTCAAAACAATTTATAGTCAATGGAAAGACAGTAACAATTAGTGGTATTGCTAAGGGTGCAGGCATGATTCGTCCCGACATGGCAACTATGCTAAGTTTTATTTTTACCGATGTTAAAGCCAGTCAATCTGAGTTGCAAAGTTGCCTCACAACAGCGATTAATCAATCATTTAATCGCATTACTGTTGATGGCGACACTTCAACTAACGATGCTTGCTCACTAAGTGCTACAGGCATATCAGGGCTTGATATTGGTGATTGCATGGATGAGTTTCAACGAGCGTTAAACGAACTAACTCAAACTTTGGCGCACAAAATCATTCAAGATGGTGAAGGTGCGACTAAATTTGTTGAGATTTGTGTAAAAGGCGGTATCAGCGATGAAGATTGCCTGGAAGTAGCTTACACTGTAGCACATTCGTTATTAGTTAAAACAGCATTGTTTGCCTCTGATGCAAATTGGGGCAGAATTTTGGCAGCTGTAGGGCGCTCAAATATTGCTAATTTAAAAGCTGGTGATGTGAATATTTATCTCGGTAAAGTTTGTATTGTTAGCCATGGTGAGTTAAATGAGCATTACACAGAAGTAGCTGGTTCTGCTGAAATGATAAAAGACAATATTGTTATTACTATTGAAATCGGCAAATACAGCACATATGAGAGAGTATGGACTACAGACTTATCTTATGACTATGTTAAAATTAATACAGAGTATCGTACATAGGTATCGAATATGAATATTTATCGATTATTAATTTCTTGCCCTGATGCACATGGTTTAGTAGCTAAAGTGAGTCAATTTATTTTTGAGCATAGTGGTAATATTAAAGAAGCGCACCATTATCTTGATGAGCAAAATAAACGCTTTTTTATGCGTATTGAGATTGGATTAAGTTTTGTCAGTAATACACAAATTTGTTCATTTGCTGAATTTAAGCAAGAATTTACACAATTGGCTGAACAATATCAGATGAATTGGCAGATAAATGATGCCAGTAAACTTAAGCGTGTGTTGATTATGGGATCAAAATCATCACATTGTGTGGCAGATTTATTGCATCGTGGGCACGAGTCAGAAATGGAAGCTAAGATTGTTGGTATTTTATCTAATCATGATAAACTAAAAAAAATCGCTAGTTGGTATAATGTAAATTTCAAGAAAGTTGCTATTCATAAAAATACTAAAGAAGCTGACATGATAAAGATGATGAATGCAGCTAACACTTTTAAGCCTGATGTAATTGTGCTTGCGCGTTATATGCAAATTATCCCAAAGGCAATGTGTGATAAATATAGCGGTAAGATTATTAATATTCATCATTCTTTTTTACCATCTTTTATAGGGGCTAATCCTTATGTACGTGCAGCTAATAGAGGTGTTAAATTGATTGGTGCAACTTGCCATTATGTAACAAGCAGATTAGATGAAGGTCCGATTATTGAACAAGATGTGCTCAGAGTCAACCATAGTGATAGTGCACAAAAGATGCAAAAGATGGGACAAGATATTGAAAAGGTTACACTTGCTAAAGGCTTACAATACCATCTTGAAGATCGTGTATTAACTTGCAATAATAAAACAGTTGTATTTGACTGAAAAGCCTTTATCTGCTATTAATCATAAAATCTTTAAAGCGTTGAGCGATAGGCGAAAGTTCTGTTTTATTGCTATGTACAATATACCAATAACGCGTAACTGGGAACTTATCAACATTCAATTGTTTAATAATATTATTTTCAAGCTCTAACTTAACTGTGTGTTTAGACACAAAACCAATTCCAAGTCCAGCTTGAACCACTTCAATGATTGCTTCATTTGAGTTAATCTCAATCTCAGAATTAAATTTCATACCTAAAACACGTTCAATGGTAATACGTGTTCCTGATCCTTGCTCGCGTGTAATCAAGGTTTCTTTGTTTAGTGCTTTAATAGAATTCGTTTTATTTTTAAGTAGTGGATGATCTGGATGAGAAATAGCAATCAGTGGATTTTCCATAAATGGCTGTGCAATAAGTGCCATATTTGCAGGTGGCTCGC
This sequence comes from Candidatus Thiodubiliella sp., assembly GCA_029237605.1. GTDB lineage: Bacteria > Pseudomonadota > Gammaproteobacteria > PS1 > Pseudothioglobaceae > Thiodubiliella. The sequence continues at coordinate 147,453 of JAQRGB010000001.1, read as the reverse complement.
CCATAATAACTAGATCAGTTTCGTTATTATATAATTTTTCTAACAACAATTTTCTATTAGTAACCTCTAAATGAAAAGTCATTTTTGGGTATTTCTTTTTAAACTTTGCTAATATACGACTTACAAGCGAGTTAGTGGTAGTTGCTGCCACAATTTGTAAATGCCCAGAGTCAGGATTTAAAGTTTGCTCAATGTCTATTTTTGATTGTTCTAACTTAGTAATCACTGTTAAACAGGTTTGGTAAAATTTTTTACCAATATACGTGGGTAAAACTTTTTTACCTTTAATATTAAGCAATTTTATATTGATATTTTGTGTTAATTTCTGTATTTGCATGTACACCGCAGGTTGGGTAATATGAAGCTCTTTACTTGCTTTAGTGAAACTCTCTAAGCGTATAACCGCCTCAAAGCTATATAGTTGTTTAAGTGTGTAATTAATCATAATAAAAATTTATTATTTTATAAATAAATATTATTTTACATTATTTATAATATATTGTATCATTAGCTATATTTTTAAATATACAAGGAGCTCATTATGGATCAATCAAATAGATATGCTGATTTGTCATTAGACGAAGATACACTGTTAGCAAAGGGTGGACATATTCTTGTTGCCTATACTATGACACCAATGCCTGGTTTTAGTGGGTACCTAGAAACTGCCGCTCACTTTGCAGCAGAATCATCTACAGGTACAAATGTAGAGGTGTCAACTACAGATGATTTTACTAAAGATTTAGACGCAATGGTTTATGAAATTGATGAGGCGAAAGGCATTATGAAAATTGCATATCCATGTGGTTTGTTTGACCGTAATTTAATTGACGGTCGTGCAATGATTGTATCTTTCCTAACACTTGCCATTGGTAACAACCAAGGTATGGGTGATGTGCAGTGTGCGCAAATGGTTGATTTTCATATTCCAAAGCAAATGTTAGATATTTTTGACGGTCCTTCTGTTGATATTACAGATTTATGGAACTTATTAGGCCGTGATCGTAAAAATGGTGGCTATATTGCTGGCACTATTATTAAGCCTAAGTTAGGTTTGCGTCCTAAACCTTTTGCTGAGGCAGCGTACCAATTCTGGTTAGGTGGTGATTTCATTAAGAATGATGAGCCTCAGGGTAACCAAGTATATGCTCGCATGAAGGACGTAACTCCTTTAGTTTCTGACGCTATGAAGCGCGCTCAAGATGAGACAGGTGAGGCTAAGATTTTTTCTGCTAATATCACCGCTGATGATCATCATGAGATGATTGCTCGTGGTGAATATATTTTAGAGGCTTTTGGCGAAAATGCACATCATGTTGCTTTCTTAGTTGATGGTTATGTTGGTGGTTGTGGCATGGTTACTACTGCTCGTCGTAATTTTGCCGATCAATACTTGCATTATCATAGGGCTGGACATGGTGCTGTTACGTCCCCATCATCGGTTCGTGGTTACACTGCATTTGTTCTTGCTAAGCTTTCTCGTCTTATGGGAGCGTCCGGTATCCATGTGGGTACAATGGGTTATGGCAAGATGGAAGGCGGTGCTGATGATAGAAACATAGCATACATGATTGAGCGTGATAGCGCTGACGGCCCTTTCTTTCACCAAGAATGGTTTGGAATGAAGCCTACTACACCAATTATCTCTGGTGGTATGAACGCATTACGCCTTCCAGGATTCTTTGAGAATCTTGGTCATGGTAATGTAATTAATACTTCTGGTGGCGGCTCTTATGGCCATATTGATTCTCCTGCAGCAGGTGCTAAATCTCTACGTCAAGCATATGATTGTTGGATGGCTAAAGCTGACCCAATTGAGTTTGCTAAAGATCATAATGAATTTGCCCGTGCATTTGAATCATTCCCAAGTGATGCCGATTCTATATACCCTGGTTGGAGAGATAAGCTCGGTGTTCACAAGTAAACTTTGTAACAACAAGTAGCTAATAAAAAACCTCTGCTACATGCAGGGGCTTTTTTTTATTATAAAATATTTATACATACTGAGTGTTTTTCAGTATATGCAAAAAATTTTATAAAACTAAGAATATAATGAAGGATAAAATTATGTCAGATTTCGATATTAATCAATTTAAAATTAAATTAAAGCCGTTTTACGAAGCTCAATCAAATGAAATACAACTATACACAGCTGCTTATAACGCAAGATTACCAGTGATGGTTAAAGGCCCAACAGGTTGTGGTAAATCTCGTTTTATTGAGCATATGGCTTATAAGCTAAATAAGCCTATTATTACTGTATCTTGTAACGAAGATATTACTGCTTCTGACTTGATTGGTCGTTTTTTACTAGATACTAATGGTACTCACTGGGTAGATGGCCCATTAACATTAGCAGCACGCTACGGTGCAATTTGTTACCTTGATGAAATTGTAGAAGCGCGACAAGATACAATGGTGGTTATTCATTCTCTTACCGACCATAGGCGCGAGTTAATGCTAGATAAAAAAGGAGAGTTGGTTAAAGCTCATCCAGATTTCCAATTGGTAATTTCATACAACCCTGGTTATCAATCTTTAATGAAAGACCTTAAGCAATCGACTAAGCAACGCTTTACTGGCATGAATTTTGATTATGCTAATGCTGAATTAGAAGCTAGTATTGTCGTTAAAGAATCAGGTGTGGATGCTGAAATAGCACAAAAGTTGATTAAACTCGCACAAGCTACTCGTAACTTAGTTGGTCACGGTCTCGATGAAGGGGCATCAACACGATTACTTAATTATGCAGGCATTCTTATTGTCTCAGGTGTTGATGTAAAAGATGCTTGTAATATGGCATTGGTATGCCCAATCACCGATGACGCAGAAATTCGTACCACCATTGGCGGTGCAATTGATGTAATTTTTGATTAAAAATTACTTAATAAATATGCCTGAAGTAAGCCAACATCAGCCATTAAATTGTGATTTTAATACGGTTCAAAAGATATTTATTGCAAATATTGAGCAAGCTACTCAAAAACTCTCAAGACAAAGTTTAATTGAATACTACAATGGCGCTGAATTCTTAGCAAAAATTGGACAGGGCGATGCTTTGTCTATTGCTTTTTTAAAAATAATGCCTTGGGTTGGTGAATTTTATGGCGATGACAGTATTCAAAAAATTGTTGATTTTTCCTATCAAAAAATATCAAAAACACCTAATAAAGCTGCAGTTAAGCCATTCTTAAGTAGTTTTATTGATGTTATTGAACATACGAACAATGATCAGCTTGATGAGTACTTAGATCTAATTGAATATCATTTAAACAAGACAACATTTTCAGTTCATGGTATTCATGACACACATGCTTCTCCATCATTAATAGCCATGCTTGCCAATATGCATTTGTTGTTGGAGCAATTAGAATTTGAAGGAATTTATGAATGGATTAATTATGGTTTAAGATATTTTCAAGACCACCCTGAACGGCAAGAAGAGTATTTTTCATTATCAAGTGCTGATTCAAAAGCTGTATTTCAACGTCAAAGAAAAGGCTTGTTGTTTAATAATATTGAGCGAGAAATTAATTTATTTCAGCGTGCACTTTGGGAAACTGATTTTATGTATGCGCCATATTCTCCAGATTTTGAAAAGTTAGAGCATTTTCACCCATATTTAGAAGATAATATTATTCGTTTGCCAGATATTTATGAGTCGTTGAATGGTGTTAATCCTTATAAGCGTTACATGGCTTTAGTAGCGCATTTAATTGCACATCATCACTTTACCACTGAAATCGTAGCTGATAATGTGTCGCCACAACAACGATTTTTTACTGAGATTTTTGAAGATGCTCGGATTGAATATTTAGCTATTCAAACTTATCCTGGTTTAAAAAACTTATGGCTAAGTCTAATTCCAATTGTTGATGAATTTGATTGTGATGATAAACACCAATCCTGCTTGCGACATCGTGCTATTATGCTAACGCGCGCACTACTTGATGACAACCATTCTTATAAAAATAAAATTATCCTAGATTATGTTGAAAAATTTAAGGAGCTAATGAGTACAGGTGAAACAACCACATCAGATAGCTTGAGACTTGGCTTGGGGTATTTAATTAAAACAAGAAGTACTTCGGATGCATTGGCTAGCATTTATTTTGAAAATACTGAGGTAACTTATCGAGATGATAATCGTTCAATGTGGCTGTTTATTGAAGCATTTGATGAAGAAGATAATATTTTTGAACATCAAAAAAAATCTGAAGATAAAGATAAAGAAGATGTTGAAATAATACCACCACATTATTATGATGAATGGGATTATGTTTATGAATCTTATAAGCCTGATTGGGCAGCTGTATATGAACGATTACATTCACATAGCGATGCATCAAAAATTGATAGAATTCTTGATAAACATTCATCTTTGGTTAAACAACTTAAAAAAGTACTAGACTTACTTAAGCCACAAAATAAAAAACGTTTGCGTTACCAAGAAGAGGGTGCTGAGTTAGACCTTGATATTGCATTATGTAGTGTGATTGACATTAAAAATGGCCATCAACCAGATACCAGAATCAATGTTGATTTTGAACATGATTCCCGCAGTGTGTCGGTATTATTATTGTTAGATCTATCAGAGTCATTAAATGAGATTGTAGGCCAATCTAAGCAAACAATTTTAGAATTATCACAAGAAGCAGTATCTCTTTTAGCTTGGGCGGTAGAACAGTTAGGTGATAATTTTTCCATCGCTGGATTTAATTCAAATACACGTCAACAAGTAATGTATTATCATATTAAAGGCTATGGTGAGCATTGGAATGACACGGTGAAGTCACGTTTGGCCAACATTAAAGGAGAGTTTTCAACGCGCATGGGTGCGGCAATTCGTCACGGCGCGCATTATCTAGATTTACAACAGAGTGATAAAAAACTCATGTTAATTTTGACTGATGGCGAACCTGCAGATATCGATATATATGATACACAAGCACTTATTCAAGACACACATAAAGCTGTGCAAGAAGTTGAGCAAAAAGGTATGTATCCATATTGCATTAGTTTGGATAAAAAGGCAGATGAATATATCTCAGATATCTTTGGCTCACACTACTCGGTGATTGATCGCATTGAGTCACTGCCAAAGGAGTTACCACAACTATTTTTGTCTCTAACGAAATAATGAATACTTTAACAGCAACAATAGAATTTGATTTCAAAGGTGAAAGCTATGCCTTATCAAGTGAGATTGAAGTTGATAGAATAATCAGTCATGAAGATTTTTATAAATTTATTTATATAGATATTGTACAAAATAATAATATTGGTTTACACACCTATGAACTTGAAATTATAATGGATCAAAATATTATTTTTTCTGATGCAAATGGTTACGTAGAAGGTTGTATTGCTAATGGAAAACTAGATTTAGTGAAACTTAAAGAAAATCAACGGAAATCAGAATGCTTGTCAAAAATTAAAGTAATTGCTGAACAGTTCAAATCTAATAATGATATTACCGCAGCCTTAATGGACGCCTATTTATTAGGCAAAAAATCTATTTAACAATTGGTAGTTTTACTTTACTATTGTAATGATGCCATTCATAACGAATAGGGTAATTACGACGATAATATTCAAAATTCTCAATATTCTCAATTGCCATTGTGTCTTGCTTAAAATCATAAATAGTATTCAGTGTATTTTTTAAATTATCTTCGCTGATTAATAAACTCCTTGAGTTTATTAAATTAACAATACGCTTATCTTGTTTAACACCTGTAAATTTACACAGGGCTTTATATACCATAAAACTACCCATAAATTTAGCATCAACCGAATGTCCAGCTATATGTGGCGTTGCCCAATAGGCATTTTTTTGCAAAGTTTGATTGATATTTGGTTCGTTTTCCCAGCAGTCAATAATATTTGCCTTAGTTTGAGTTTTTTGCCAAATATCCTCAGCAATAATACCGCCACGTGCCGCATTAAGCACAATAGTTTTATTTGTAATATTATGAAAATTTTTTTTATTTAATAATTGATATGATGGATATTCACCATCGAAAGTAAGTGGAGTATGAAAAGTTACAATATCGCTATTTAGTGCTGATTTCAAATCAACAAATTCAGGTAAGTTTTCACGCGCTTGACGCGGTGGGTCGTTGAGTAAAGTGTTGATACCCATTAATTTAGCCTTAGCCGCAAGATGCGATCCAACGTTACCTACGCCAATAATGCCTAAAGTTTTTTTAGTATAATCAAAATCTAGCTCACTAGCAAGATTAACAATGCTACTTATTATAAACTCAGTTACCGCTATAGAGTTACAACCTTGTGCTGAAAAAAAAGCGATATTATTTGCCTTTAAATAATCTTGGTCAACATGATCCAGTCCAGCTACCGTTGAGCCAATAAATTTGACCTGACTATCTGCTAATAAGTTTTTATTAACTTTAGTACGAGAACGTATAATAAGCACGCTAGCGTCTTTAATTGATGACGCGTCAATACTTTTACCTGGCAACGCTACAATTTTGCCGAAACTACTAAATATTTTTTCATATGCATAGCATGCATCGTCAATTACTAGTTTCATATTTTTTTTAAAAGATTACAAGATTAAATATTATCATTTAGTATTACCAATTAATTTTCTTTAGTTTATGCATTTTAAGATACTTATTAGTTTGAGAAAAATGTTTGCAGCCAAAAAACCCCTTATGTACTGATAATGGAGAAGGATGGGTTGTGGTTAAAATCAAGTGTTTATTTTTATCAATCAACTGCATTTTATGTTGAGCGTAAATACCCCATAGTAAAAATACTACATTTTGTTTTTCTGTGCTAATAATATTAACTACTCCATTAGTAAAACTCACCCAACCAGATTTAGCATGTGATTTAGGCAATCCTCTTTCAACAGTCAATATGCTATTAAGTAATAATACCCCTTGTTTTGCCCAGTGCTCAAGATTGCCGCTATTGCTAGGTATAACGCCAATATCAGATTGTAATTCTGTATAAATATTTTTAAGAGAAGGTGGTATTGCTACTTCATCAGGTACAGAAAAACTTAAGCCATGTGCTTGCCCTATTATAGGTTTATTGTGTTTTGTTAGGGCGTCACCAGGATAAGGGTCTTGCCCTAAAATTACCACCTTAACGTTATTAAATGGTGTTAATTCAAAAGCTCTAAATCGTAGACTAAAACGTGGGTAAATTATTTTTTTAGCTTGTTTTTCTTGCTGCAAAAATGCTTTTAGATTTTGCCCAGATTCATTCTGTAATAAACTATTTACTTGTGGGTGCCAATTCATATTATAGTTCAGCCCACCACAGTCTTAATCGATATCCAAGTGTGGTGACATAACCTACTTCACTAAATTGAATTATGCCTTCAGGGTTAATAAAAAAACTACTTGGCGTGGCACGCACCCCAAATAATTTTGCCAGTAAATTCGAGTTGTCATTAATCATATTATCAAGGCGCATGTTGTGCTCTTTAGCATACTTTTTCAACTCAATATCTGTACCAGATTGCATGGCAATATTCAGCACACGATAATTTTTACTAATTGCTTGAATATTGTCATTTTCTAAATGACAAATTGTACACCAAGTTGCCCAAAAATGTATCAACACAGCTTGATTGGGCAAGGGATTGCTGTTAATAAATTCACCACTTATGGCCTTAGAGGTAAAACTCGGAGCTACTCCTGTAGTTAAATCTTGTTGTTGCCACGCACGGATAGCAAAAATGGCTAAAATAACCATTGTAAATTGCATGATAGTTTTGCGAGTTTTTCCAGAATATTTTTTTGCAGTACTAATTGGTTCTTTGATTTTCATGTTATGTACATTATAAGGGATAGTAATGACAAATTGGATACAACGCTGGAATAGTAATAAAACTGGTTGGCATAAAAATACGATAAATACTAGGTTGTTAGAATTCATTAATTGCCTAGCCTTGCAAAAAGGCGATACAGTATTTGTGCCGTTGTGTGGCAAGAGTCGTGATATGATGTATTTCCTAGAGCATGGGTATAAGGTAGTTGGTGTTGAGCTAAGTGCACTTGCTATTGAGGCTTTTTTTGTTGAGAATAATATTGAATATTTTGTACAAAAGATGGATAAATTCAATGTTTACAATGCACAGAATATTTGTATTTTTTGTGGTAATTATTTTAACCTTGACGTAACTCATTTAAATATGATTAGTGCAGTATATGACAGAGCTTCTCTGATTGCACTACCTGCAGATTTAAGGGCGAAATATACGCAACATTTATACGTTATAATGCCAAATAATTGTCGGATGTTGTTGTTAACTCTGAATTATCCACAGTCGCAAATAAGTGGGCCGCCTTATGCGGTGAATGAAGCTGAAGTGGCATTGCTTTTTAAGACAGGATTTGAGTGTGAGCAATTACAATGTTTTGACGATATTCAAAACGAACTCAAGTACCAACAAGCAAATATTGATTTTATTGAAAAAGCATCCTATTGTATACGAAAAACAAAAGAATAAAAATGGCAAAAAAAAACAAAAGGCAAGGTTATCAAGTTTGGCAATAAGGGTTATGGCTTTATTTTAGGTGATGACGGTGAGCAGTATTTTATGCATCATAAAAATATTATTAATAATTATTGCTTAAAAGTTAATGCTCGCGTGGCATTCTATGTAGAAACTTCTGATAAAGGATTAGTTGCTAGCAACATTAGCTTGGATAGTAAATCAAAAACTACATCAAGAAAATCAGGCAAGAATTTATCCGATAAAACAATTATAATATTGTTTGTATTTTTATTTATTATTCAAGTTATAATTCTTGTAAAGGAATTTATTTGTTCTACAAATTAATGAAAAATCTTACACTATTATTATTGCCTTTATTTTTAAGTAGTTGCTTATCATTATTTTCATATGATGCGATAACAGTTAATAATATTTGTACTTTGATGGATGAAGAAGTTAGTTGGTACAAATCAGTGAAAGCATCAGAAAAAAAATATGGCATACCAATGTATGTACAATTGGCAATCATTTATCAAGAGTCGCATTTTGAATCTGATGCAAAACCACCAAGAACAAAATTATTTAGTATAATACCTTGGTTTAGGCCAACCACTGCTCATGGCTTTGCACAAGCAACAGATGGAACATGGGAGTTATACCAACTAAAGACAGGAAATATAGATGGAAGTCGTGAAGATTTTAAAGATTCTGTTGATTTTATTGGTTGGTATGGCAATAGATCTAAAAAATTATCAAATATTAATAAAAATGATGCTTATAACCAATATCTAGCTTATCATGAAGGGCATAGAGGTTTTAATCGTAAAACTTATCATAATAAACCTTGGCTTAAAAAAGTTGCAAAAAAAGTTGCTGTTAATGCTAAGAATTATCAGCAGCAACTTAATCGATGCGCTTCAAGGTTAGATAAAAATAGTGTCTGGAGTTTTTTTTAATGTGGATTAAAGTATTAGACATTTCGCCAAAAGAAGGTACGATGGTAGCGACGACTCTAGATGGCATTAAGGTATTTGTAACAATGAATAATGGTTTTTTATATGCAGCAGAAAACCGTTGTCCACATGAAGACATTGAGTTAACTTTAGGCTGTATTAAAGGTAATAGAGTAAAATGTTCATTGCATGGCTATAGTTTTGATTTAGCTACGGGAGATAGTTCAGAAGAATATGTGGATAATATGAAAACCTATATAGTTAAACAAAAAAATAATGAAATATATATTAAGGTACCTTAATATGAATACACAACACTTAATAAAATCTATTATTCAACGCGTGGCAACAGGTCCAGATTTAAGTAAAGATATTACATTTAAAGAGGCTAGAGATGGTATGCAAGCCATTTTACATGGCGAAGTTGATGACGTACAGTCTGCTATATTCTTAATTGCTTTGCGTATGAAGCGCGAAACTATGGATGAAAACAAGGGTATTTTGGCCGCTATTCTTTCTCTGAGCGATAAACAACAGATTGATGTAGTTGATTTAGTAGATTTGGGAGACCCATATAGTGGTTATAATCGTTCAATTCCTATTTCATCGTTTTTACCACCAGTATTGGCAGAGTTAGGCTTACCAACAATTATTCATGGACTTGACAGTGTATCGCCAAAATTTGGACTGACGCATAGGCATATTAACCAAGCATTGGGTTTGAATGTTGATTGTTCTACTGAACAAGCAAAAAATAGCTTAGAAGATTCTTCTATTGGTTGGAGTTATGTTGACCAAGCTAGTTATTGTAGTGACTTACATGACTTGGTGCCATTACGAGAGCGGCTTGTTAAGCGTACCGTGATAAATACCGTAGAAACGCTTATTGGTCCATTAAGAGGAAAAAATACGCATTCAATTTTGGGCTATGTCCATAAACCATATCCACCAATTTACGCACATTTAGTTGATGCTAGTGGTATGGATAGTGCATTATTAGTGCGTGGAGTTGAAGGCGGAGTGATTCCTTCACTTCGTCAAAAAGGTTTAATGATTTCTTATAGGGGATTAATTGAGCAAGGTAGAATAGATATCAACCCTAAGTCAATGGGTATTAATCAAGAGTTACGTGCTATTTCATTTCCTGATAAGTTGAATGTGCATAATGATATTAAAGCTTTGGCAGATTATACAGTTAAACTGGGAAAATCTGCTTTATCAGGATACAAAGGGCTATTTTATGATGGCTTAGTTTTAGCTGCTAGTTTAATTCTTTGGCATACTAAAAAGGCTAACTCGTTAGCTGAATCAGCTGAAATGACAAGGGCAGTTTTAGATTCTGGTAAGGCATTAAATCGTTTATAATTTAAAAAAATAATAATAAAATGTAAAATGTAAAAAGTAGAGTAGTAGAGTAGTAGAGGAGCATATGAGTAATATAATTAGAATTGTAGTTAGTTGGGTAATCGCCTTATGGATATCAAGTGAGTTTCTTAATTCGCTTTTTTATAAATTTGATAATGCCGCGTTAGAGCCGCGGCATATTTTTAGCACTATTGGAGATTGGATTAAAGACGTTATTAATTCTACATTAGGTGAGTTATTTACTGAATATGGAGCAATCTTTATTGGTGCTGCTGAGCTAGTAACAGCGCTAGTATTATTAGCGCCTATAATACTGTGGAAAAAACAAAAAAAACTTCATTATATTGGTGGCATAATGGCGTCAATGTTAATGATGGGAGCAGTATTTTTCCATATTTTTACCCCGCTGGGATGGGTATTAACTTGGTGTAACAACGGTGTTAAATACACTAAAGAACTAGCCTGTCAGAATGCAGAGATATTTATAAACACAAGCCTAGCAAATATTGCTTTGTCTATCCTAATTCTAGGTATTGTTATAGCATTGATGAATAAAAAACATAATTAGAGGTATTTTATCTTGATGCAAGATAATGAGTTGCTTGAAAAAATAACGCAAGTATTATTACAATGCAAAAGATCAAAAGATGACAATCAGTTGATTGACTATCAATCAACCACTGAATTAACTGAAATATTAGATTTAAACAAACAATCAACTCAAGACTGGGAGCAATTGTTTATTTGGATACAGAAATATATAGATTATTCCCCTAATACTAGTCATATTAGCTTTGCTAACCGTATGTGGTCTGGCGCCAATGCCCCTTCAATTTTAGGAGAGGTTGTTGCTGCACTTACTAACACTTCAGCCTGTACCTTTGAATCTGCTCCAGTTGCCACTTTAATGGAGACTTATATGCTTGAGCAAATGCTTAATTGTGTTGGCTTTAAACAAGGTGAAGGACAGATGACGACGGGCTCAAGTAATGCTAATATGATTGCTATGATGGTGGCACGCAATCAAGCATTAAAAGATGTTAAAAAACAAGGGCTGTTTAATCAAATTCCTTTGTTTGCTTTTATTAGTCAAGATGCACATTATTCACTAGATAAAGCTGCTAATATTTTAGGTATTGGTGTTGAACATTTAATTAAAGTTCCAACGACTAAAAATGGAGAAATGGATATTTCAGCACTTGATAAATCCATTCATAAAATTCAAAAAAATGGAGGGATGGTATTTTTTGTTTGTGCAACTTTGGGTACAACAGTGCGCGGCGCTTATGACAATATTGAAAAATTAATAATGCTAAAAAATAAACACCATTTTTGGTTACATGGCGATGGTGCCTGGGGTGGGGCAGCGGTAATGAGCCCAATATTAAAAGCTAAATTTTTAAGTGGCATTGAAAAACTAGATTCTTTTACTATGGATTTTCATAAAATGCTTGGCAGCAGTCTAATGTGCAACTTTTTGCTATTAAATCATAAAAATTTATTATCCTACACTTGTGCAGATGGTGATAATAGTTATATTTTTCGAGACAATAAAGTTGATTTAGGCGTAACTTCATTGCAATGTGGTCGTCGCGTGGACAGCTTAAAATGGTTTTTAGATTGGAAGTTTTATAGTAAGCAAGGTTTTTCTGACAAAGTTGAAAATTATTATCAATTAGCAAAATTCGCAGAGGGCTTCATTAATTCTAGTAGCGAGCTGGAAATGATGGCTAAGCGTAACTCGTTTAATGTGTGTTTTCGTTTTAAAGCACAAGAGTCCAATATTTTTAACAAAAATTTACGCAATAAACTACTAAAAGATGAACAGTCTTTACTTGCTTTTGCTTATATAAGAGAAAAATTTGTATTTCGACTATTGATTAGTAATATTAACATCAATCAAGTGAATATAATAGCACTATTAAATCGTTTAATTAAAACTGGTAAAGCATTACAAAATAATGTTTAAAAAAAATAAGAACTACGATTACATACACACAACTGATTTTGATTTTAAAATATTGTGTGAATTACTTGCTAATGAGTGCTACGATTTAGCTATTGAGCGAGTGAAAGTTTTAGTAAGAGAAATAAAGATAGAGAATTTATCTTTTTATAATGGTAGTTATACAAGAAATATTATTGTTAATAATAACGATCATTGGTTGGGCCTGATATATTGGGACAAAGGCATAATAACGAATATTCACGGCCATCCATATCAGTCTTTTGTCTATGTGGTAGAAGGATCTTTGAGTTGTAAAAATTTTGATAAAAATCAATTAACTGAGCTTGAGTATATAGAGTTGAATAATGGAGAATATTGTTATAATAAAGGTATAAAAGGTAGAATGGATAATAACATTCATCAAATTAATACAAAGCAAAAAAGTATAAGCTTGCATTATTACTCAGATGACCCAGGCAAAGGAAGGATATTTGAGATTTAGATTAATTTTTTACTATATTATTTGGTCAATTCGCCTAGGTATCCCTCCTTGGTATTATTTTCAAATTAATGCCGAATGGTATAACAAGAAAAAAGGCTTTTATTCTAAGATTGATATGGACGCCCATATTCCAAAAAAGTGGCGCTTGGAGCAGTATTATTTAGATAAAACTAATTTACCAAAAACCTTCCCTGTATTTTTAAAACCTGAATGGGGACAAAATTCTAATGGCATTATTAAAATTAACAACAAGCAAGATTTTATAAATTTTGATCAAACAAATGGGAAAATTCCTTATATTCTGCAGTATGCAGCGCATGAAAAAAAAGAATATGAAATTTTCTACATTCGCGATGCATGTAATAATAGCCGCCTAAGTACATTAAATATTACCCGTTCCATCAATCATGCAGATGAATATTATCCTATTAATGGAATTCACAATAAAGACACAGTTTATCAAGATATTACACAAGATTTTTGTGAAAAAGAGTTAGATATTTTGCAAGCATATATACAAGAATTACCGCCTTTTCGTATTGCTAGGATAGGGCTTATGGTGAATTCTAAGACTGATTTACTTTCTGGTTTTTTTCATATTATTGAAATTAATTTATTCGCTCCATTTCCTATTCACTTATTAGATAATAGTGTTTCAAAAAAAACCAAATATAAATTTATTAAAGACAATATGAAAAATTTAGTTAAGGTCAGCAACACTACCCCAAAAAAATACTTTAATAATTTTGTTTTTTTTAAGAAAATTATTAGACACTATCAATCAAAAAACTAAGCGGTAGTGCGGTTATTACATCGATTTTTATCGTATTTTTTTTTATCAGATTGTAGTAATTATAATCCGCTTAAAGTTCGTCGTGCTTGTCGTTCAAAAGCACAGGCTAGGTTGTCTTTTAAAAAAAATGCATTGTCTTACGCAAAAGGCAGAACTTTTATTAATCCGTATTCAGCATTTAAATTTTGTAAGAAACATGGCTTCCCGTTAGTTATTAAGCCTAATGTTGGAGGATTCTCTCGAGGTGCATATTTCCCTATTAAAAACAAAGTTCAATTATTAAAAGCAAGCATTGGTGTTAAAAAATGGTGGCCAAATAGTATTATAGAAAAATACTTACTTGGCAAAAACTACCGTGTGGTAATGACAAGATTTGGAATTATGTCAGTGCTTAGGCGTTACCCGCCTTTTATAGTTGGTGATGGACTGAGAACAATTGAAGTTTTGATTGATGTTGAAAATAAACTAAGATTACAAATGCAAATCGCACCTGTTACCCAGTTAATACCTAAAAATAAAGTTATTAAGAAATATTTAAAACTACAAGGGTTAAGCTTTTCTACAATTCTCGCAGCTAAGAAAAAAGTTTATTTACATAATAAAATTTCATTGAAATTAGGCGCAAGCACTGAAGTGATTGATAAGGCCGAGTTAAGTGATAACAATAAACAAGACTTAATTAAAATATTGAATTTTTTTAATGCTAATATCCTAGGTATTGATGTGATTTGTAAAAAGGGAATTGAAATTGATTTCAATGCACAAGAGTGTATTTTTTTAGAACTTAATTCACGTCCATTTTTAAAAATGCATGACAATCCTAGGTATGGCGTCAAGCCTGAAGATTTAGATGATTTTTATAATAAATTAAATCAATTAGAAATTACTGATAATGAAAGATACTAGTAAAAAATATTTATTTTATTGTTTTATAGTGCTCAATATTATTGTTGTAATTTACTTGTATTTTAATGATTATAAAATTGACCCAAAAACACTAAAAATACTTTTTACCACTGAATATTTTTTAACATCCTATGTTATTTATATTTTAATTTTAATTATTAGAGGATTAACATTATTGCCTGGAACTGCTTTTTTAATTGCAGGTATTTATGTTTTTTCTTTTATTCAGGTATTTTTTGCTATTCAAATCGCTATTGTGAGCTATTGTTTTATTATTTATAATTTTTCGCATAAGTTAAATTTTAAAGTGCCACAAAAAATATTAGATTATGAGCATAAAATCAAGGCTAAAGAAATTCCTATTATTTTTACTTTATGTTTTATACCGGGTATTTCGATCAATGTATTGATTTATTTTTTATCTATTACAGATGTTAAATTAAAAAACATACTTATTGGTATTGTAAGTGGCACTTCTATTACATCAATGATTTATATATCAATCATTACTGGTGTATTTGCATCAACAAACTATGCACTAAATTAAGTATTTTAAATCGGTCTTTACTAGACAAAAATATTTTTTTTGATAAAGCTAAAAATACATTTTTACCGAATAATGATATCTACATTTAAAATTGTTTGCATTAAGCGAGTATTACGTGAGTGCTAGAATACCTAGAAATAATAAATATGTGTAAAATTAAATGTAAAAAAATAAGCAAAATATGTTAGATATAAGAATTTTGAAAAAGTTATGGTGATTTTTTTGGTAATATATAATTTATTAATAATTAGAATTAAACTATTGCCACTTTGATTGTGACTATATTATTATGATTATAAAGAAAATTACATTAATATTATTTACATTATTTCCTTTATTTTCTAATGCGTACTTTAAAGCTATTTCAACTGAACAAATGCAAGAAAAAATCAAAGAGGGGATTGTAATTATTGACGTTCGCAGACAAGATGAATATGATAAATACGGTATTATTCCTAACTCACATAGACTTACTTTCTTTGATAAAAATGGTAGATATAACGTGCAACAATGGCTGAATAATTTATTGAAAATTGTACTAAGTAAAAACACCCCATTTGTGTTAGTTTGCGCACATGCTAATCGCACTAAAATTATCGGCAATTTTTTAAACAAAAATGCCATATACAAAAATATTTTTGAGCTTGATGGCGGTATTAACAATGGCTGGATTGACAAAGGCTTAATGACAACAAAATTACCATTATAAATAGCAAATTTTAGTATATTTTGTTAAATTATTGGTATTAATATTAGTCTTTGTTAGTAGAATTTATATAAATGATTAGCTATCGGTTTATAGTAAATTAATTGCTATATAATTAAACTTTTGTGTTTATTAACGATGTTTTTTTTGTATTTTTTTTAATTAAATCTTATTATATTTTATTTTTAGAATAATCTTAAGTATTTTTCTATATTGTAGTAATGTTTAAATTTAATAATTAAAATATAAAATAAATTAGAAATTTTAAAAAAATAGGTAAAATTACTTTTTCTTAAAATAAAAAGTTTTTAATATGATTAAGTTTATAGTAGTTAGTATTGTAATTTTAGCACTTGTTGGTGGCGTAGTTCAGCTTAAAGTAACAGACAAAGATTACTCTTTGGTGGTAAATAAAGAGATAGCAAAGGTCAGCGTATATAATGGTGCCATTAAAGTTTATGATTTTGTCAAAGATATTGTTAGCAGTGCTGCAAGTGAAGTTAGCGACAAGGTAAAATAGTATATATGTCATTAACGTACAAATAAAAATACTAGATCTTGGAAAGTAAAATTGTTCCGTTTGTGCCGCCAAATCCAAATGAATTGGAAATTGCATGAACAATATTCATTTTTCTTGCCTCATTAGCGCAATAATCTAAATCACAATCAGGGTCTTGGTTAATGATGTTGATGGTTGGTGGCGCTACTTGATCTCTAATGGCTAAGGCAGTAAAAATTGCTTCAATGCCTCCAGCAGCACCCAATAAGTGACCAGTTACTGATTTAGTAGAACTCATTACAACGTTATATGCATGATCGCCAAGTGCTAATTTAGTTGCGTTAGTTTCCGCTTGGTCTCCAGCAGGGGTCGAGGTGCCATGTGCATTGATATAATCAATTTGCTGTGCATTAATGCCTGCATTATGTATAGCATTTTTTATACACCTAGCCGCACCCTCGCCATCTTTAGGTGGCAATGTCATATGATAGGCGTCACTACTCATACCGTATCCAGATACTTCAGCATAGATATTAGCATCACGCGCTTTAGCGTGCTTATATTCTTCTAACACTACCACACCAGCGCCATCGCTAAGCACAAAGCCATCACGGTCTTTATCCCAAGGGCGAGAGGCACTTGATGGGTCGTTATTGCGAGTGGATAGGGCTCGTGCTGCTGCAAAACCACCTAATCCACAATTGGTAGTTGACATTTCAGCACCACCAGTAATCATCACATCAGCATCACCATATTCAATTAAACGTGAAGCATTGCCGATATTATGTGTGCCAGTTGTGCAAGCGGTAACAATGGCAAAATTTGGACCTTTAAGGCCGTATTTAATAGACAAGTTGCCAGAAATCATATTGATAATTGAAGATGGTACAAAGAAAGGCGAAATACGTTTTGCGCCTTTTTCTCTAAAAAGGTCAGCAGTTTTTTCAATTGTGCTTAAACCACCAATTCCTGCACCAATAGCAACACCAATACGCTCAGCATTTTCTTCAGTAATATTAATGCCGCTATCTTCAATCGCTTGAATGCCTGCAGCCATACCATAATGAATAAAAGCATCCATTTTTTTAGCATCCTTAGGTTTTAAATAATCAGCAATATCAAAATCTTTAACTGAACCGCCAAAGGTAACTGATTGTCCTTTAGTTTCAATGTTTGTGAGGGTATCAATACCTGATTTACCGTTAAGAATATTATCCCATGCTACTGATACAGTTGAACCAACTGGAGATACGATACCTAAGCCAGTGATGACAACTCTTCTTTTGCTCATGCCATTTCCCTTAAAAATTTTAAATAACAAAAAAAAGACGTTACCCCTTGGGATTAAACGTCTTTTTATTATGTCTGTGTCTGCTAGACAGAAATTACAAAACTTTATTTACGTAGTCGATAGCTTGTTGGACAGTTGTAATATTTTCTGCTTCATCATCTGGAATATCGCATTCAAACTCTTCTTCAAGAGACATAACCAATTCAACAGTGTCTAAAGAATCCGCACCCAAATCATCAATAAAAGAAGCATTATTGTCAATATCACCATTTGTATCTAATTGTTCAGCTACAACTGTTTTTACCCTTTCTTCAATACTACTCATTTGTTATTCCCTGCATCATTATAAAAATTATATTTTATCGTAAAAAATATTTATGTAGTACTATTTTTACATTTATTTCTGATATTTAGTTGGGTCTGGCGTTTCTGCTTCTTTAAAACCCTGTTTTCTATACTCGCAAGCATCACAAATGCCACAGGCGTCGCCATTGTTATTCGCTTGATAACAAGTAGTAGTTAATGAATAATCAACGCCTAACGACAACCCTTTTTGAATGATTTGCGCTTTGTGTAAATCGATAAGTGGTGTATGGATAGTAAGCTTTTTTCCTTCAACACTCTGTTTTGTAGCTAAATTTGCCATAATTTCAAAGGATTTAATGTATTCTTTGCGACAATCTGGATATCCTGAATAATCTAGTGCGTTTACACCAATAAAAATATCTTGACAGCCTAGTACTTCTGCCCAAGCTATGGCGTATGATAGAAAAATAGTATTACGTGCAGGTACATAGGTTACAGGTATATCATTGCTAATCTTAAATTTAGGAATTTTAATGGCATTATCGGTCAATGCAGAACCGCCAATATCATTTAAAGAGATGTTTATAGTCTTGTGCTCTATAGCATTAAATAGTTTAACAGCGTGCTTAGCTGAGTTGAGTTCTGATTTTTGTTTTTGCCCATAATCAAAACTTAACGCATAACAATCAAAATATTGGGATTTAGCGATAGCAAGTATGGTAGTAGAATCTAATCCACCTGACAAAAGAATGACAGCTTTAGACATTCGCTAGATTGCCTTTGTCTTCTAACCATTTTTTACGGTCTGATGCGCGTTTTTTGCTAAGTAACATATCCATAGTTTGGAAAACTTGAAGCGGGTCATTAAGTGTGAGTTGAATTAGGCGGCGAGTATCTGGCAACATTGTGGTTTCTCTAAGTTGTGAAGGATTCATCTCGCCTAAACCTTTAAAGCGTTGTACTTGAATTTTAACACGCTTATTTTCACCTTTAATTTTGTTAATAATGCTATTCATTTCATTATCATCTAATGCATAATATATTTGTTTGCCTGCATCAATACGATATAGTGGTGGCATAGCAACATACACATGACCTTCTTTAATCAACTTTGGAAAATGTTTAACAAATAGAGTACAAATCAATGTAGCAATATGTGCACCGTCAGAGTCTGCATCTGCCAGAATACAAATTTTCCCATAGCGTAACCCTGACATATCTTCGTTATTTGGTTCCAAGCCAATTGCTACACTGATATCATGTACTTCGTTATTGTTTAATACTTGATCTGAATCTACTTCCCAAGTATTAAGAATCTTGCCTCGTAGTGGTAAAATTGCTTGATATTCCTTATCTCGTGCTTGCTTAGCAGACCCACCAGCAGAATCACCCTCAACCAAGAATACCTCACTTTGGTTTAAATCATGACTAATACAATCTGAGAGTTTACCAGGCAGAGCAGGGCCACTAATGACTTTCTTACGTACCACTTTTTTACCTATTTTTAGGCGTAACTGTGCGTTCATAATGGCCAATTCTGCAATCTTCTCAGCCACAGAGGTGTGTTGATTCAACCAAAGACTAAAAGCATCTTTAACTATATTGGCAACAAAAATAGCACATTCTCTAGATGTCAGCCGTTCTTTGGTTTGTCCTGAGAATTGTGGGTCTAAAATTTTAATAGATAAAACATAGGCAATTCTTTGCCAAACATCATCTGGCGTAAGTTTAATATTTTTTGGCAGTAAATTCCTAAAATCACAAAATTCTTTTAAGGCGTCTATTAATCCAGAACGCAACCCATTGACATGTGTGCCACCTTGGGAAGTGGGAATAAGATTTACATAACTCTCTCCAACAACATTAGTGTTAAACTCAGTCCATGCCAGTGAGCAGTTTAATTGCCTCTCATTGGATTCATAATCAATCACAAATGGCTTATCTGGTAAACAGTCCAAGCCATCAAGTGAAATCGATAGATAGTCTTTTAAACCTTCTTTGTAAGACCATTGGTCATTGGTTCCATCTATTTCATTGTTGAGAGTAATTTTTAAACCTGGGCACAATATTGCTTTTGAACGTAAGTTATGCCTGAGTTTTTTGATAGAGAATTTGTTTGAATCAAAAAACTGCCTATCTGGCATAAATTTAACTTTAGTGCCAGTATTGTGTTTGCCAACTGTGCCAATTATCTCAAGGTCAGTTTTCTTTACCCCCTTTGCAAAGCTAATATAATGCTCCTTAGCATCGCGTTTAATCCAAATTTCCACTAAAATTGATAGCGCATTAACCACTGAAATTCCTACACCATGCAAACCACCAGAGAATTGATAAGAATCGTTTGAAAATTTACCGCCAGAGTGAAGTTTGGTTAGAATGACTTCAACGCCAGAACATCCTTCTTCAATGTGAGTATCAACTGGCATACCGCGACCATTATCTTCAACTGACAAAGAACCATCTTTATAAAGTACTACATCGATTGTAGTAGCGTAACCAGTGACTGCCTCATCGACGCTGTTATCAATAATTTCTTGTGCTAAATGATTTGGCGTCTCAGTTTCAGTGTACATTCCTGGGCGTTTACGTACCGGATCTAAACCTGATAAAACTTCAATGGATGATGAATCATAATTGTTCATAAATTTATTTAATATTTAAGAATATTTTGCGAAGTATCATACCAAAAAAAACCCCGTGAAAACGAGGCTTTTTTTTGTTTTTAACAAAGGTTATTCAATAACTATGATAGCCTTTGCTATTTCTTTATATTTTAATAAATTTATAGGTAGTTTTGAAGAAGAATTTTTCTTTCATCGATAGTAGTAATAAATTATAATAAGCTCTTGCTACTACTATAACAATATTTTTTGATGGTATCTTGTAATTTAAGATACGAATCTCATTTGGCTTTAAGCGAGTATCTCCTAAAACTTTAGTTGCTTTAGGTGGCGGCGTTGGTATATTGTTGTTATCATCAATAATATACATAAACATTGCTTGTTTATCATCTTTTATAGGGTGGTTTTTAGAGTTTTCCCATAAAACATTGCCATTTAAATCTTGTGCAGAGACAGTAATATAAAATTTCTAAATAGTGCGCATGTTGGGAATTTATGCGGCAATAAGTTAGCTATATTTATTTTAACTTGCAACGTATCAAAAACTTTTGTTGCTTTAATTGTCATAGCTAGACCTTTGTCTACCATTTTAGCAACCTACCATTGAATGATTGCTAATATCGTTAATTACCGGTATATAACAAGACTGACAAGTTGTAGAACCTTCTGTAGATATAATTTCCATATCTGTTTGACAAAGATGGACTTTTTAGAATTATTGCGTCGATCGTGACATTCTAAACATGCTTCATAGGTTTTTAAATAATTTTTGGTTATTTGCAAGACCATCTTTTCCGAATGCTTGGTGCAAGATAATAGTGCCTTTAGGTCCTTGTATTTGATTGTTTGAATATTTATAAGCTTTTATACCTAGGTTTAGCGCACCACCTTTTTCTTGGTTCATATAAATTTAGTTAAAAAATGACAAGCGATGCAATTAACACCTTCATAGAATGATTTTTAGCATTAAGTTGTGCTTTTCCTTCTTTTGCATCAGTAGGGGAGTGGCATTACAAGCAAACTGGGCATTTATTTTTATTTTTTTCTATTCTAACGCCTTCAGTCGCAGGAATCCCTGCGACTGCACTATAAAAAATACCATGAATAGGGTCTTTTAACTCAGTACTTTTGGCGTGCATTGATTTTTCCCATTGTTTGTAAATTTCACTATGACATTTACTACATTTTTTTGAAGATATATTGCTAATATTTGAATGTGAATCATTGCTGTTTATAATGAAATCCATCACAGTGTCAGCTACTCAACTCTGTTGAGTTCATGAAAGACTATATATTTGTTTGTACCTGTAACTGTAACTATTGCGGTGACATCGTTAAAATAATTAACAAATACTTTGTTATTCTCATTTTAAGTTATTTTTATTTATTTTAAAAAAAAAGAGCAATCATAAAGCATTATTTCATATGTAGGATATGTTATTTTTTTATTAAAAAATTTTATCTGTCATAAAAAAAACCCCATAAAGAATGGGGTTTTTGGTATTGAAGCAAAATGTGTAGCTTAAGCCTACATCATGCCACCCATACCACCCATACCACCCATATCTGGAGTAGGCGCAGCAGCAGACTCAGGTTGAGGGAGTTCAGTCACCATCGCCTCAGTTGTAATCATTAGACCAGAGATACTAGCCGCATGCTGTAAGGCAGCACGTGTTACTTTAGTTGGATCTAAGATGCCCATATTTAGCATATCACCGTACTCATCTGTGCTTGCATTGTAACCATAGCTACCTTTGCCGTTAGCAACATTATTCAATACAACAGAAGGCTCGCCACCACCATTAGCTACGATTTGACGCAATGGAGCTTCCATAGCGCGCTTAACAATATCAATGCCTATATTTTGGTCATGATTTTCACCTTTTATATTTTTTAGTACACTAATTGCGCGAACTAAAGCAACGCCACCACCAGGCACTACACCTTCTTCTACTGCGGCTCGTGTTGCGTGTAAAGCATCATCGACACGGTCTTTCTTTTCTTTCATCTCTACTTCAGTAGCAGCACCAACTTTAATCACAGCAACACCGCCAGAAAGTTTAGCTAAACGCTCCAAAAGTTTTTCTTTATCATAGTCAGAAGTAGTTGTCTCTACTTGTGCTTTAATTTGCGAAATACGATCATTAATTGCTTTTTTAGAGCCAGCACCATCGACGACAATAGTTATATCTTTCCCAACTTCAATACGCTTAACACCGCCTAAATGTTCTTCAGTTATACCTTCAAGCGACAAACCAACTTCTTCAGAAATTACCTCACCACCTGTTAAAATAGCTATGTCTTGCAAAATGGCTTTACGGCGATCGCCAAAACCAGGTGCCTTAACGGCAGCAACTTTAACGATACCACGTATATTGTTGACCACCAATGTTGCTAATGCTTCTCCTTCAATATCTTCAGCGATAATTAATAGAGGTCTGCTGGATTTTTGCGCTAATTCAAGTGTCGGCAATAAGTCACGAATATTTGAAATTTTTGCGTCATGTAGTAGAATATATGGATTATCCAAATCAGCCGTCATTGCTTCTTGGTTGTTAACAAAGTAAGGTGATAAATATCCACGGTCAAACTGCATACCTTCAACTACTTCTAATTCATTATCAAAACCAGAACCTTCTTCTACGGTAATTACACCTGCTTTACCCACTTTATTCATTGCTTGAGCAATAATATCACCAACAGAAGCATCTGAATTGGCAGAAATGGTACCTACTTGCGCAATTGCCTTAGCGTCATCACAAGGCTGTGATAATTTACGTAATGCTTTTACTGCAGCTTCTGCAGCTTTATCTATACCACGCTTAAGGTCCATTGGATTCATCCCTGCGGCAACAGATTTTACGCCTTCAGTAACTAAGGATTGCGCTAATACTGTTGCAGTAGTTGTACCATCACCTGCGATGTCATTAGTTTTAGAGGCAACTTCTTTCACAATTTGTGCACCCATATTTTCAAATTTATTTTCTAGTGTGATTTCTTGTGCAACTGAAACACCATCTTTAGTGATCTGAGGACCGCCATAAGATTTATCTAAAACAACATTTCTGCCTTTAGGTCCTAAGGTTATTTTTACTGCATTAGCCAATATATTAACACCATCTAACATTGCATTTCTGGCTTCTGACCCGAATTTAATATCTTTTGCTGACATCTTAATCTCCTTTATTCAATTATAGCAACAATGTCGCTTTCAGTCATTACTAACAAAGTTTCACCATCTACTTTAATTTCAGTACCAGCAAATTGAGCAAACAAAACTTTATCATCAATTTTAACATCTAGAGCGATGTTATCACCATTGTCACTTTTTTTGCCATTGCCTGTTGCGACAACAACACCTTCTAAAGGCTTCTCAGTTGCTGCATCAGGAATGATAAGTCCACTTGCGGTGGTTTTTTCTTCTTCTACTCTACGTATAATCACACGGTCGTGAAGGGGGCGAATATTCATTTTTTTACTCCTATGTATTTATTTAAAAAATAAAGCATAGCGTTTAAGTTTGCTTCAAAGAGCTTTTTACTTGTTGCATAGCTTTGTTTTCAAGTTGGCGAACTCTTTCAG
The DNA here is from genome assembly GCA_029237605.1 of Candidatus Thiodubiliella sp. Taxonomy (GTDB): domain Bacteria; phylum Pseudomonadota; class Gammaproteobacteria; order PS1; family Pseudothioglobaceae; genus Thiodubiliella. The sequence goes on along the minus strand of JAQRGB010000001.1, from coordinate 122,955 downwards.
TAGAAATCCCATACTTGCCTGCTAAAGTATATAGGGTCGTTTTTTCTTCTTTCAAGTATCTAGACTGCAAAATATCTAAACTTCTTTTATCTAGCATAGAAAGCGCCTTGTAAAGTTGATGTTTTTGGTGTTTCTTAGTATCAGTACTAAGCAATAATTGCTCAGGAGTTTGTGTATTCTTATTAGTTAAGTAACGTTCTGGCGCTGAATTATCTTCATCATTTGAAACTTCAAATGCAATATCATTAAACTGTAAACGAGACTCCATTTCCAATACATCTTTGGAGCGCACACCAAGTTCATCAGCGATTTTTTTTGCTTGCTCTGCATTTAATGATTGGTAAATATTTGCTTTTGCTTTTTTAAGCTTAAAAAATAATTTGCGCTGTGCCTTAGTTGTAGCAACTTTAACAATCTTCCAGTTTTTAAAGACAAACTCATGAATTTCAGCGCGAATCCAATAGACTGCATAAGAAGCAAGTCGCACATTTTTATATGGATTGAACTTTTTAACCGCTTTCATTAAACCAATAGTTCCTTCTTGCACTAAATCAGCTTGCTCTAAACCATAACCTTTGTATCCATGTGCAATAAAAGCCACAAAGCGTATATGCGATAACACTAATTTTCTGGCGGCACTTAAGTCGTGATTTTCATACAGTTCAACTGCTAAGTCATGTTCTTCTTGCGCTGACAGAATCGGTGCATATTTTTGAATGCCTGTAGCACTAAAGGTTTGAACAGTTGGCAACATAAAATCTCGACTCATAATATTTAAAAATAATAAAATTGGTCAATATTATACTATATATAATAATTCTATTTAGAAAGAGTTTTAAGTAAATCCGGGTGTTTGTTTGTTTGTTGGCTAATATTTAAACGCTGCGATAAAATGATAGCAGATAAATCGTCTAATGCTATATCAAAATCATCATTAATTACTAAGTAGTCAAATTCATCATAATGTTGCATTTCACTAACAGCATCTTGCATTCTACGGTTAACAATTATTGGATCGTCTTGCCCTCTATCGGTTAAACGCTCTTTTAGTATTTCAATAGAAGGTGGGATGATAAATATACTGATAATTTTTTGGAAGGATTTTTTAATCTGTCTAGCGCCTTGCCAATCAATTTCTAAGATAACATCTTGATTGTCAATCAATAAATTTTCAATTGTTTGTTTGGCGCTACCATAGTAATTATCAAATACTTGTGCTGACTCAATAAAGCCATTATTATTATTAATTTGGTCAAATTCTTCTTTAGAAATAAAAAAGTAGTCTTTTCCATGCACTTCGCCATGGCGTGGTGTGCGCGTGGTGTGCGATACTGAAACACAAAGATTGTCTATTTTTTCAATCAGCGCCTTAATTAAAGATGTTTTACCACAACCAGAAGGTGCGGCAATAATGAATAACAAACCATTATTATTCATTGTGGTGTATATCCTGTAATATTATCGGCGCCTTCAGCAGAAAAAAAGAATTTTTCTAGTTGTTCTTTTAGGTAGCTTTGTGCATTATCATCAAGCATATTAAGGTTATTTTCATTGATCAGCATGGTTTGGTAAGTTAGCCATTCTTGCCATCCTTGTTTAGAAACATTTGTTAAAATTCGCTGACCTAACTCACCTGGATAGGGCGCGCGTTCTAATGCTTCAAGTTCTTTGTTTAGTTTTATACATTTAATAATATTCATAAGCGTTCCATCGTAATACCTAACAGCCTTAAACTTGTAAAATAAATTACAGTTGAAGCGCCAATAATACTAGTAATTGCTAGCGTTCTATACCAGGCATCGGCATTTAAGTAGTAGTTAATATTTTGATTAAAATTTAAAATAAAAATTGTCATTATAATAGTTGCCAACAGAATTTTAAAAAATATTTTAATAAAATTATGAGAAAATGTAAAAATATTACGTTGCCTTAGGTAATAATAAAGTAAAGATGCATTTATAATAGCCGATAGTGAAGTAGCAATTGCTAAACCTATATGCGCATAATAATAAGCAAATATAATGTTTAAGAATATATTTGCTACCATTGCTATAATTCCAACTTTAACAGGTGTTTTTATATCACCCCTAGAGAGAAAAACAGGTGCTAGTATTTTAACCATAATGAACGCTATTAGACCTGCGCCGTAAGCCATTAAACTGAGTGATGACTGATGTGCAGCAAAAGCATCAAATTCATCATATTGAAATAAAACAATAATCAAAGGCTCTGCTAATAATACAAGTCCAGCACAAGCTGGCGTACCAAGAATCAAACCAATTTTTAGTGCGTAACCAACTGTTTTGGTAAATTTATCTTCATCTTTATTGGCAAAATGAATGCTAAGTTTCGCCAAAGCTACTGTTGCCAGTGCTATACCAATGAGTGCCAAAGGTAACTCTAATAATCTATCAGAATAATACAACCAAGAAACACTGCCACTAACCAATACCGTAGCAATCATTGTGTCAATTAATAAATTAATTTGAGATACTGAGACTCCAAATATGGCTGGCAGCATACGTTTTTTAAGAGTCCTTACTGCTTTATGGTCACCATGTACTAATTGTGGCATCTTTTTGATTTTAATTAGAAATGGAATTTGGAACAATAATTGTGCGATACCACCAATTAACACACCCCAAGCCAGCGCCATAATTGGTGTATCTAAATGTTTTGATAAATAAACTGCACTGAGGATCATTGATATATTCAATAATACTGGAGTGAAAGCGGGCACAGCAAACTTGTTGTAGGTATTCAAAATACTACCTGCAAAGGCTGTTAATGAAATCAATAGCAGATAAGGAAAAGTAATACGTAGCATATCAGATGCTAAATTGAACTTAGTCGGATTTGCATCAAAGTAAAAACCCCAAGCAAACATAAAGATAATTACAGGGGAAATCACTACAGCGATCACAGTAATGATAATTAAAATAGTTAAAAATTTAGTACCAATATGATTGATAATATTTTGTATTTCTGCTTCATTATGATTAATTTTAGCGTTGACCAAGATAGGCACAAGTGCTTGAGAAAAAGCACCTTCGCCAAATAAGCGCCTTAGAAAATTAGGGATTCTAAAAGCAACTAAAAAAGCGTCTGTTAAACCATTTGCACCAAAATATCGTGCTACAAAATAATCACGCGTCAAGCCTAATATACGTGACAAAAAAGTCATCGCAGTGACAACACTGCTAGACTTCAAAAAAGACTTGTCCATAATTTAGCTGAAGTTATTCCTCGTTAGGGCAATGCATAATACCAGTTTTTGAACTACGGATGCACTCCACAAATTGCATGACTTCTTTGTGATCGTACTCTGTTTTTTCCAGCTCTTTAAGTGATTGATCAAGTAATCCAGAACCACGATAAACAACTTTAAAGGCACGTCTTATAGCAGCAATAGAATTCTGTGAAAATCCACGCCTACGCATGCCTTCGACATTAATACCACGAATGCGTGTTTGTACTCCTGATGCTACCATATAAGATGGTATATCTTTGTTAATTTGACAACCCATACCGATATAAGTATGCATGCCAATCATGCAAAATTGCTTAACTAAGGTAAAGCCACCAAGAATTGCCCAATCTTGTATGTGCACATGTCCTGCTAGCGAGGCATTGTTTGACATAATGACATGATTGTCAACCTGACAGTCATGTGCAATATGTACATATGCCATCAATAAATTATTAGAGCCTATACGCGTTATAGATTCATCTTTTTCTGTGCCACGGTTAATGGTGCAAAATTCACGAATTTGATTTTCATCACCAATAATTAAGTTAGAATCCTGCCAAGCTTCATAAGTTATGTCTTGTGGGTCGCTACCAATTGAGGCGAATGAATAAATATGGTTATTTTTACCAATTTTTGTCGGACCTTGTACAATCGCATGAGATTGTACAATAGTACCAGCGTCGATCTCTACATTTGCACCAATAACAGCATATGCGCATATTTCAGCATTTTTATGAATTTTTGCGCTAGGATCAACAACTGCACTTTTATGTATTGCCATAAGATTTACCTTTAATTAGCTGCTTTTTGTGTACACATTAGCTCAGCTGTTGTAACTATGTTCTTATCAACATAAGCTTTGCATTGGAACTTCCAAATACCACGTTTAACAGTCATAACTTTAACTTCAAGGTATAATTGATCACCAGGTTCAACAATATGTTTAAAGCGCACTTTGTCCACGCCAACTAACATATAAATTTGACCATCAATAGGCTTACCAACTTCAGATTTAAATGCTAAGATTCCTGTGGCTTGTGCCATGGCTTCAATAATTAAAACACCTGGCATAATTGGTTGTTCAGGGAAATGGCCAGTAAATTGTGGTTCATTGAATGAAACATTCTTCAATGCAATGATGGACTCGCCAACTTTTATTTCTAGAACTCTATCAATTAGTAAAAATGGATAGCGATGTGGCAAGTAATTCTTAACTTCTTGAATATTCATTTCCATGCTTACTTCCCCCTTAAGTTCTTTAATTTAATATTTAAATATTGAACAATTTTATCAAGTTTAAATAACCATATTTGGGTTATTTTCCAGTCTGAGTGTAGGGAAATAGAGGTGAAGCCTGTATAATGCCCCTTGCTGAGGTGCCTGTCTACTGTACTTGATCCAGTTACAATAGTATCGTCTTCTAAATTTATATGACTAGCAATTACTGCACCACCACCGATTTTACAACGTTTACCTAATATTGCACTACCACCAATAGTGACTCCGGCAGCAATTGCTGTATCTGCACCTAAGATAACATTATGAGCGATGTGCACTAAGTTATCAAGGCGCGCTCCATTGTGGATTTGCGTGTTTTCCAATGTACCTCTATCAATAACTGTATTTGCTCCAATAGTAATATTATTGCCAATTACCACGCTACCTAGATGAGCAATTGTATGCCAGCTACCTTGTTTATCTAGCGCATTACCAAATCCTTCTGAGCCAATTACAACACCTGCAGAAATAATTATATTATCGCCAATCGTGGTATTTTGTAAGATAGTAACATTAGGCTGTATAATGACATTATCACCAATTGTTACACCTTGCTCAATTGCAGTATTTGCACCTATGGTACAATTTCTACCAATAATAACTTTTTCGGCAATGGTGCAATTATTTGCGATATTTTTACTATTAATTTTAGCGCTTGCATGGATGCCGTTAAGATGACTGGATTGTTGTTTGAAATAATGCGTAATTTTAGCGAAAGCTAAATAAACATTATCAACTACAAGTGCATTAGTAGGGCAGTCATCTAGCAAGTCTTTGGTTAAAATCACCGCACCAGCATTTGAATTGATTAAATCTGACTTATGTTTACCATCTACAATATAGGTAAGTTGATCTTTTTGTGCCTTAGAGCTATCAGACAAACTATTTATCTTTAATGATACATCGCCAACCAATTTAGCATCAATAAAACTAGCAATATCCTTTAGTATGTACATTATTAAAATAGTTTAAAAACTTGTGCCTAAGGTAAATTGAAAAGTTTTAGTTTTATCACCTATTTTCTTTATAAGAGGTTTAGCTGCATACATGCCCAACGGACCAACTGGTGTTAACCAAACAAATCCTACACCAACAGAAGCACGAAAATCATCATTACTAAAATTAGTGGCACTTTCGCTAATACCACCAGCATCAATAAATACACTCATACGTATGCTTTCGCTGTCTCCTATAAAAGAGACTGGCGAAACAACGGAACCACCCATTAGCATGGATAACTCGCCGCCTTTAGCTTTGTCATTGAGGTATTTTGAACCAAGAGAGTTAAAGTCAAAGCCACGTACAGAAGAAAAACCACCGCCATAATAACGTTTAAAGAATGGCAACTTTTTGCCGCCATAGCCTTTTGCTAATCCTAATTCAACATTAGTCTTGAAAGTTAATTTTTTGGAAAAAGGATAATAACTTTTGTGTGAGGTGGTAATTTTGTAGTATTTAAAATCAGCAATTGGTAGTGCTACATTTATCTTGAAATCACTACTACTACCTTCGGTTGGAAAATTATAATCATTTAGCGTATTATTGCTCCAATTTGCACTTAGTCTAGCTTCAGTTTTATCATTACTAGCACACTGCTCTTCCTCGTATTCTGGACTGGCAAAAGTCGCGCCACAAGTAATTTTTATAGAAGAAAATCTAAAATCTAGACCTATGCGTGTATCTTTTGTAATTGGAATACCATAACCAATACTTCCACCTACTTCATTAACTTTGTATGATTCAACTTTTAGCTTTTTACCATCTGTTTTTTTATTAAATATGCCATAACTAATACTATGTTTGTCTTTGGTGAAGTAAGGATCTGAGAAATAAAAACTCATATCTTTTGTAGCTTTTGAGCCTGCTATTTCTGCATTTAGTGTATTGCCAGTACCAAGAAAGTTTCTTTCCTTTATACCAAAATTAAAAGAGGCTCCAGTGCTATTAGAATGAGATAAGCCAGCAGATAGACTTCCTGTTTTAGTTTCCTTTACCAAAAAATTTAGGTTTATTTTATTATTATAATTTTTTAATTTAGAAATTTCCATTTTTACATCAGAAAAATAACCAAGAAGCCTAAGTTTGTTAACAGAACTTTCTAATTCTTCCTCTGAGTATATTCCACCTTCATAAATACCTATTTCTCTACGTATAATGTCATCTTGTGTTCTGGTATTCCCAGTAATAGTAATACGATTAATATAGGCTTTTTTCTTTGGCGATATTTTGAATTCCAAATTAATAATATTCGCAATTTTGCTTTCAGAAGCTGCTGCATCTATTTCGACAAATGCATAACCTTGATTTTTGTAAATATCAGTGATATTTTTTACGCTATTGACGATTTTTCTACGTTTAAATATATCGCCTGTGCTAATAGTTATAAATTTTGACAAACTTTCATTAGATTCGTTTAGCATATTACCTGTAAATTTAATTTTGCCAGTTTTATATTCGTCTCCTTCATTTATTTGAATAACAATATCAATATGTTGTTTATCATTAGATAGATCTATTTTAAGATCAGTAACTTTAAAATCTAGATAACCAAGATTGAGGTAGTACGACCTTAATGTTTCAATACCTGCATCAAGTTCAATTCTAGAGTAGTGGTCTTTTTCAGTAAAGTAATTAACTATAGAAGAATCTGGCTCACCAATTTCAAAAAAATTAAGTAAATCTTGTTCTTTTTTCACCTTGTTTCCTCTAATATGCATTGATTTAATGCGTGCAACTTTTCCTTCAAAAATATCAAGGTCAATGCTAACTCTATTACCGCTATCAATTTCAACTTTCTCAGTGATATTAACATCATAATAACCCTTATTAATATAAATTGCCTTAAGCTGTTCAACGAGTTTATGCAATTTCTTTTTACTGAAAACCTTACCTGTGGTTAAATTCATGCTAGATAAAACTTTCTCAATAATTTTTTCATCAATCACTTCTTTTGAATAATTAAGTAAATTAATGTATTTAATATGTGGATTCTCTATTACTGTAATTTTTAAATTTTGGTTAACTTCGTTTACTTTAATATCTTTAAAAAATTGCGTTTTGTAAAGGCTATTAATAATTTTTTTTAATGTTTTTGTGGTATAATTATCACCCACTTCAACTGGTAAATAACTCAATGCCGTTCCTCGAGAAATAACATCAAGACCTAATATTTCAATTTTTTTAATAGGATCTGAATTTACAAAGAAAGGTATTAACAAGCTTCCCACTAAAATAAATTTAATGATGATTTTTTTCATATTTAAAATAGTTAACAATAAAGCAAGAAAAATATTAGCATCAAATTATACAATTAAATTTTAATGTTGTTTATGAGAATGCCCAGAGTCTTTTAATTTTGCAAGATAATCAGACCATAATTTGTCTTGCTCTATAGCTAACTTGTAAAGATACTCCCAAGAATAAATACCACTATCATGGCTGTCACTAAAAAATAAAACAATGGCGTAATTTCCTGTAGGTTCAATACGGGTAATAGTAATATTTTCTTTACCTACTTGTAGTATTTCTTGGCCTGATCCATGGCCCACCACTTCGGCAGAAGGAGAATATACTCTTAAATATTCAGCGCTCAGTGGATATTTTGTGTTATTAAAAGTAAGAATAAGAATGGTTTTAGACTTATTTAGAGTTATATTACTAGGTGTTTGCATAAAAAAATATTAATAAATTAAATTAAATTTAAATGATATTTTAAACCTTATGTGTCATTAAATATATAAAATATTATCTATGTTGATTAATTTTACAAAAATGCACGGCCTTGGTAACGATTTCATGGTGGTTGATAATACCAATGGTTTGATAACACTCAGTACTGAGAAAATTATTACATTAGCAAAACGTAACTTGGGCGTAGGGTTTGATCAATTATTAATGGTTGAGCACTCTTCCACGATAGGCGTAGATTTTTGTTATGTAATTTATAATGCTGATGGTTCAGAGGTAGCACAGTGTGGCAATGGTGCACGCTGTTTTGCGCGTTTTGTCACTAAAAAAAAATTAACGAGTAACAATCCAATAAAAGTCGAAACACGCTCTGGAATAATGAGTTTGTTTATCAATAATGATCAAACAGTACAAGTTGATATGGGTAAGCCGAGTTTTAAGCCTAAAGATATTCCATTGTTAGTAGATGTACAGGCTGACACTTATGAGATAGAAGGACATAAAGTAGGAGTGCTTTCAGTGGGAAATCCACATTGTGTAATAATAATTAATGATCACAATGTTGACATTAAATCTATTGCATCACATATTCAAAATAGTAAATTATTACCTAAACAGGCTAATATCGGATTTATGCAAATAATTAATAAAAACACCATAACATTGCATGTGTATGAACGAGGTGTTGGCAAAACGTTGTCTTGTGGTTCAGGCGCTTGTGCAGCGGTTATTCATGGCATTAGAATGGGTTTGTTAAACTCCGAAGTTAGCGTTAAGTTTACGTATGGCAGTGTATCTGTTGCATACGAAGGTGAACATGTATTTTTATCGGGCCCTGCTGAGTTTGTATTTGAAGGGCAAGTAGAGATTTAACAATCTAATGAAAATACTTGTTTATCTTCAAATCGAATCATACTTAGTGCGCCACCCCAGACACAACCATGATCCATTGGATAGATGTGTGGTTGATTGACGCCTAATAAAGTTGACCAATGGCCAAAAAATATATCGGTATTTTTCAATGCTCTATTTTCATGCAAAAACCACGCTTTAAAGCCACTAGGCGCAGTATCATAATTCATATTCTCTTTAAACTCAAGAGTGCCATTTGCCTTACAAAATCGCATACGCATACAGGCATTAATGGTATATCGACAAGCATCAATTTCATCTAGATTACTTGTCCAGGAATCTGGTTGATCGCCATACATAGCACTAATAAAATCACCTGCTTTAGTGTTCTGTAAATGTCTTTCAACAATACTAGATTGCTTTAATACCATTGCTTTATCCCATAGTGGTGAAATTCCTGCATGCACTAAAAGCGCATCTTGGTGTTCGATAGCCAATGGTTGCTGTACTAAAAAGTTAATCAATTCTTCTACATCTCTAGCATTCAATATATCACCAAAAGTATCTTTATTGCTTGGTACTTTGCTTCCAAGTGCACACGCCAATAAATGAAAATCATGATTACCTAAAACCATTTTAGCATTTTCAGATAAATTTTTGATAAATCTCAAGGTTTCAAGTGACTTGTTGCCACGATTAACCACATCTCCTAAAAAAAACAATTGGTCTTTATCTTTGGAAAATTGCACCTTTTTAAGCAATTTTTGAAGTGCGTCAAAACATCCTTGAATATCACCAATCATATAATCACTCATTGTAATGTATAGGGTTTGCTTAGTACAAATTCTGCTAGTTCAACACTAAAATGCTCTCCTGTGTCACTAATCATATTGTATCTTCCTTTCATAGTGCCAGTTGGTGTTTTGATAATTACCCAAGAAGTGTATTTGAAAGATTCGCTTGGTAATAAATATGGCTGTTCGCCAACTACACCTTTGCCAATAACTTCTTCTATGTGTCCAGTTTCATCCTGGATAAACCAATGTCTGCTAATTAATTGTGAACCAATTTTCCCTTGATTACTAATAATAATTTTATAAGAAAAAGCATATTGATTTTTTATAGGAATAGTTTGAGCTTCCATAGGGGTAACCTTGACGGTAATTTTAATATTATATTCCATGATGTTATTTAGTATCTGTAAGCACCTCATATTCGTTAGCTAAGACAATAAAATCTTCTATTTTAAGCATTTCAGCGCGTTGTGATAAATCAATTGTTGTTTGTCTTTGCAAGAGCAAAGATTTTAAACAATTTTTAAGGATTTTTCTGCGCTGGGAAAAAGCTACTTTGACTATTTTTTCAAAAAGTTTAATGTTACTAACTTTTGATTTAGCCAATGGCTTAAGGTAAACAATGGCAGAATCTACTTTTGGTGCAGGATTGAAAGACTCAGGAGGTACGATAAAAATTAACTCAACTTCAAAAAATGCTTGCATCATAACACTTAGACGCCCATAAGTTTTCGAACCATGTTCAGCTACTATTCTTTTTACTACTTCTTTTTGCAGCATAAAAGTCATGTCTACTATCTTGTCTCTGTTTTCAAGTAAATGAAAAAGCAATGGTGATGAGATGTTATAAGGTAAATTGCCTACTACACGAAGAGGCATTGGCAGGATATTTAGGTCAAATTTAAGCGCATCACCTTGATGGACAATAAGGTTATTTTTATTTAAACCATTCAACATAGCAATTAAATCTTTATCAATTTCAATTACATTTAGCTGTTTAACGTATTCTAATAAAGGCAGCGTTATTGCACCTTTACCAGGACCAATTTCAAGCAAATTATCATCAAATTTTGGTGCAATAGTATATACAATACGCTCAATAACCTTATCATCAGTCAAAAAGTTTTGTCCAAAACGTTTTCTAACTTTATGCTTACTCATAACTAGATTTTATAAAATTTTGTGCAGTTTTTAACGCAGTATTAAAGCTACCTAGACTAATATTACCTGTGCCAGCAAGATTAAGCGCCGTGCCATGATCAACTGATGTGCGAATAAAAGGCAATCCTAAGGTAATATTAACAGCTTTTTTAAAGCCCAAGGTTTTTAATACCGGCAAACCCTGGTCATGATACATTGTCAATACACAATCTACGCCCTTTAATGCATCAGGAGTAAAAGCAGTGTCAGCCGGTACGCTACCAACAAGATTAAATCCTTGTGCATTGAGTTTTTCAATTAAAGGATTGATAATTTCAATTTCTTCAGATCCTAAATACCCACCTTCACCTGCATGTGGGTTAAGCCCACAAACAATAATCCTAGGGTTTTGTATGCCGTAATCCTGTAAGGATTGATGAATAATATTTAATATTTTCTCCAAAGAATCTGTCTGTATGTGTTTTGATACTTGATTCAACGGTATGTGTGTTGTTGCTAATGCTACACGCAATCCATCGGTCACCAACATCATTACAGTTTTGTCTACACCTGAGCGCTGAGCCAAATATTCAGTATGCCCACTAAAATTTGGATAAATATTTGCCTGATTAATAATACTTTTGTGTATAGGGCCAGTTACAAGTGCTTGTGCATTACCATTAAGACAATATTGTATGGCTAAATCCAATGTTTTTAATACATACTTAGAATTATTTTTATTCAGCTTACCAATAACAACCTTATTAGCTGTTTTAATAGGGTAAACACATAATGTTTGAGCATTAGAAGTTGTTTCTGACTCACTAATTCTAAGTGTTAAATTAAGAATTTTAGCACGATGTAGCAATAGATCTGGGTCGGCAAAAATCAATAATTTTTTTTTAAATTTTTCTTGGGCATAGATTACTGCTAAATCAGGACCAATTCCAGCAGGTTCGCCAAGAGTAAGTACAATCATACTTAGAAAGTATATTAAAAAAATCTAATTATAGAAGACAAATCCAAATAAATTAATATTTATCAAATAAAAAACAGAATAAATATTGTAAAATAGTAATATAATGAAATCTGAATATTTTATTTAAATAAATATTAACTATGAATTTACCAATTATTTTTTTAATTTTGTTACTGTCACTATCTAGTTTTGTGAGGGCGCTCAATCAAGACCTTAATCAAAATTCAGAAAACTTGAATTCAATTTATAAGACTCAGCAAGTGTTTGGTATGTCGCTAAACAAAAGGGCGATTTTAGGTGGTAAAATTATCTCTTCTGCAGAAGCAAGTTTATCAGCACAAGCTTCAGGTGATGTGTTGGTTGTTAATGGCAAAGAAGGTGATATGTTTAGCCAAGGTGATGTTTTGATAATACTTGAGCAAGAATCTATTAAAGCGCAAAGAGATGCAGTTCGTGCAGAAATATCTTCTGCCAATGAAGCATTAAGAAATGCGGGTGTGCAATACTCTCAATCTATTGTTTCTCCAAATTCAAGCAATATGTTTGGTGGTATTCCAAGTATGTTTTCAGTATTCACAGACCCAATGGTGAAAATAAGTGGAAGAGGCGACCCTGATTTTGACAGATTTGCCAACCGCACTTCACGCTATACCAGTTATCAGCAGGCAAAAAACAAATTAACACAATCACAACTTAAGCTTAAGCAAGTAGAAGAACGTTTAAAGGATGCAAATATTGTTGCACCTTTTGACGGCGTTATTGTGGTTAAGAATATCAATCAAGGTGATATTGTACAACCTGGTCAGGTATTAATGAAGTTTGCCAATATTAAAAAACTACAGGTTGAATTAAATGTACCTTCTCGCTTGGTAACTAGCTTAAGGCTTAATAAAGAATATCGCATTAAGCTAGATATGATAAATATTGTGGTTAATGCAAAATTATCACAAATTTATCCAATTGCCGATAATAATAAACATAGCGTTAAAGTAAAATTTGATTTACCTGAAAACTTACCAGTTTTAGCTGGAGCTTACGCAGAGGTAGAAATATTTGAAACAGATTCAGGCTCGTTAATGCCAATTATTCCAGAAACTGCAATTATGTGGCGTTCTAGCTTGCCAAATGTGTTTATTGTCAACCCCCAAACCAACAAAACTGAGTTGAGGTTTGTGCGTCTTGGTGAGCAAGTCAGTGATTATCAAAAAAGTGTTTTGTCTGGTTTAAGAATTGGTGAAAAAATCATTATTAATCCTAATATTATGATGGTTTCAGGGATGGATATTTAGTAAATATTATGCATAATTATCAAACTACCACCTCTCATAAGTGAATTTAAAAAACAAAATTTAGTATTTTTAAGTTATTCGTAATTACACGTAGGCACTATGAAAAAACACGATCATATTGATATTTCCAAAGATGAGAATATTGATAAAAATATAATTCTAGATGACTTTAGAGATTATGAGTTAGGGATTGCAGGTAAATTAACCCAAGCTTTTATCACTTCTCCATTGTCTATTATTTTGTTCTTTGCTATGTTTGGCGCTGGTATTCTTGGTCTTATTTCTACGCCACGACAAGAGGATCCTCAAATTTCTGTGCCATTAATTGATGTCTTTGTTGAGTACCCAGGAGCATCTTCAGAGGAAGTATCTAATATTATAGTCAAACCATTAGAGCGCCTAATTTCTAATATATTAGGTGTTAAGCATGTTTATTCAGCTAGTGATAAGAGCCGTGGTATTGTTACTGTTGAGTTCGATGTAGGTCAAGAAATGACATCTTCTATCCTTAAGGTGCGCGACAAAATATTATCAAATCTTGATTTTATGCCGCCAGGTGCTAGCAAACCACTGGTTAAGCCAAAAGAAATTGATGATGTGCCAATTATCAACCTTACACTATGGTCAAAATCACTTGATGATGGGCAATTACGTTCATTGGGCTTGGAATTATTACAGCAACTTGAAAAGGTAGAGAATACCAATAATAGTTTTATTGTTGGTGGGCGTAAAGAGGTTTTTAATATTGATATTTCCCCCGGTCGTTTAGCTGGATATGGTGTTTCTATTCAGCAAATCTCAAATACTATTAGTAGTGCAAATGTTAGCTCACATACTGGTAATATTGAATTAAATGGTTATAAAATGGAGGTCTACTCAGGTGACTTCTTCAAAAAAGTTGAAGACATTGAGAATTTAGTGGTTGCATTAAATGATGGAAAGCCTGTGTATGTACGTGATATTGCAGACGTATATTATGCACCAGAAAAAGCGCGCCATATGGTTAATCATTATAGTGGTGTTGCTAGTAAAGGAAAAATAAAAGCAACGGGTGAGCAAGCGGTAACAGTTGCGATTGCAAAAAAGTTTGGCTCTAATGGTGTTAAGGTTGCTGATGATATTTTAGCTAAAGTTGAAGAATTAAAAGGGCGTCTTATTCCAGATAATGTTGAGATTAGTGTTAGTAGAAACTACGGAAAATCTGCTAAAGATAAAGTCAATGCATTGATTAAAAAGCTCTTTATTGCTACTGGAGCTGTGACTTTATTAGTTTGGTTTGCACTTGGCATTCGTCCTGCAATCGTAGTAACACTGGTAATTCCAGTTGTGTTATTAATGACTATTTTCTCAGCTTGGATGTTGGGTATGACTATTGATAGAGTGAGTTTATTTGCGTTAGTTTTTTCTATTGGTATCTTGGTAGATGACGCAATTGTTGTAACTGAAAATATTTACCGACGTTGGCTTGTTGACGACAAAATTACTATTACTACTGCAATTGATGCAGTACGTGAAGTTGGTAATCCAACTATTTTAGCTACATTTACCGTGATTGCAGCATTAGTTCCAATGGCAGCAGTAAGTGGCATGATGGGGCCGTATATGGCCCCAATTCCAATATTGGGATCAATAGCAATGATGTTTTCATTATTTGCAGCGTTCGTATTTACACCATATTTTGTGATGAAAATTGTGCCGCCACTTGATATATTGCATAAAATGCACGAAAAAGAGGTAAGAGAAGGCAAGGTATTATACAAATTTTTCCATTCTATAATTTTAAAATTATTCAATATTAAAGCTTATGGAATAAGCTTTTTGGTTAGCTTAGTGCTATTATTTTTTCTATCAATATCAATGTTTTACACCACTTCAGTGCCAGTAAAGATGTTGCCGTTAGATAATAAATCAGAGTTTGGAGTATCACTTGATATGCCTGATGGTAGTGCATTAGCTGATACAGCATCAATACTACATAAGATGGCTCAAATACTACGTAAAATGCCAGAAGTGGTATCTATTCAAACTTATGCAGGCACTGCCAAACCATTTGATTTTAATGGTTTGGTTAGACATTCCTATTTAAGACAAAATTCTTCAGAAGGTGAGTTGCAAATTGAGTTAGTAGAAAAACATAAACGCAAGCGCTCAAGTCATGAAATTGCACTTGAAGCTAGACAATTAGTTCAACAAGTGGCCCTTGAAGCTGGTGCTAATTATGTCGTGATTGAAATGCCACCTGGCCCACCAGTGTTGCGTCCAGTGGTTGCTGAAGTGTATGGACCTGACAAGGCAACGCGCCGTAAGTTAGCAAATGATTTAACTAAAATGTTTAAAGAGTCAGGAACAATGACAGATATTGATAATCTAATGCGTGATGAATACCCAGTGATTAATTTTCAAATAGATACCGCAAAGGCATCACGTTTAGGGGTTAGTGTACGGACTATTAAAGAAACCTTGGCAATGGCAATGAGTTGCTTTAATGTAACTACAATTCGTCTTAAAAATGCGCTTGAACCTTCAAGCGTTTGTATTAAAGTACCATTGTCTAAACGATCGCAACTGTCTTATTTGACACAATTACCAGTGCCTTCACAACGCGGCAAACTGATCCCAGTTTCTGAGTTAGGGTCATTTGTTTATAGCAAACAAGACGATTTAATTTTCCATAAAGATTTAGTTGATATTGAGTATGTTTTAGGTGAGCCAATAGGGCGTTTGAGTGCGCCAATTTATGCAATGATTGGTGTTGATGATTTATTACTAAAATATCAAACAGTGGATGGTAAGCAATTACAAGGAGAGTATTTAGGGCCACCAGAAGATCAAACTGTACCAAGTTTTGAGTGGGGTGGAGAATGGACAATTACTTATGAAACTTTCCGAGATATGGGTACGGCGTTTGCTGTAGCATTAGTGGTAATTTATATGCTTGTTGTTTGGCAGTTTGGTAATTTCATCATACCAGCGGTAATTATGGCGCCAATTCCGTTGACATTATTGGGTATTGTTCCAGGACATTGGTTATTAGGTGCAGAGTTTACTGCCACTTCAATGATTGGCTGGATTGCTTTAGCAGGTATTATTGTGCGTAATTCAATTTTATTAATAGACTTTACTGTACAAGAGTACGCTAAAGGTGTGCCGTTCATAGATGCGGTAGTAAACTCTTGCGTGTCAAGAACACGCCCTATTATGATCACTGCTTTTGCATTAGTTGGCGGCTCAAGTGTTATACTATCTGATCCAATATTCCAAGGTATGGCTATTTCACTGTTATTTGGTGTATTGATTTCAACTGTACTTAGCTTGATTGTCATTCCATTGGGTACACTATCTGCAGGTGAGGCATCTTGTCGTAATATTGCTGTTAATATGGGCTTGTTACCAGGTGATACTAATTCTGATGCAAAATATAATATTGATAGAGAAGTAGCATCAAGTCACAATAAAGACTACGCTAAAGAATGGATTAAAAATATATTAGCCAAGGGTGAAAAAGTTGTAAAAAATGCTGTTACAAAGAAAAATATTCAGAATGAAAATAAAATTGACACCAAAAGTTTACTAAAAAAAGAAGATAGCAGTGATGTTTAAAATCTTTATGTGATTAATTCTCCAGACATTTGTAAATCTGCATGGTACGATGAACGTACCATAGGCCCACTAGCAACCTGAGAAAAACCCATTTTTAATGCAATTACCCTGTATTTTTCGAATTGTCTAGGGTTAATATATTCTTCAACTGATAAATGATATTTGCTAGGCTGTAAATATTGTCCAAGCGTCAACATGCCTACATCATGTGCCCGTAAATCAGATAGCACATCTAATACTTGTTGCTGAGTTTCCCCTATGCCTAGCATTAGACCAGATTTGGTAGTTACTTCTGGATGCTGCTGTTTGAAAGATTGTAATAACTTTAACGAATATGCATAATTTGCACCTGGTCGTACTTTTGGATATAGACTTGGCACAGTTTCAAGATTATGATTAAACACATTAGGCGGACAAGTTTTAAACACTTTTAAGGCTTTTTCTATTTTCCCTCTAAAGTCTGGCGTAAGTATCTCAATTTTAACCTGCGGTGTTATTAGTCTAATTTGGTCAATGCACTCTTTAAAATGATTAGCACCACCATCACGTAAATCATCTCTATCCACTGAAGTAATAACTATATACTTAAGTTTCATTTTTTTAATTATTTGCGCTAAATTATGCGGCTCATCTGTATCTAATGGCTTGGGTTTGCCATGTGCCACATCGCAGAATGGGCAACGACGGGTACAGATTTGCCCCATAATCATAAAGGTTGCTGTTCCGTGATTGAAGCATTCGCTGAGATTAGGGCACCCAGCTTCTTCACAAACGGTAAATAATTTTTGTTTATGTAATATGCTCTTGAGTTTATTAACTTTTGAGTCAGTATAGTGTTTAATGCGAATCCAACTTGGTTTTCTTAGTGGCGTGCGCGTTGTATCTGGCCTAATTTTTAAGCGTTTGGTTTTTGATTCACCTTTTAGTGCTTTGATTTCAACTTCTTGAGGTGAAGGGCTTTTCATAAATACTTTTAAATCTGATAATGGTAATTTTTTATATTTTACAAGGCATAATTTTTAGAACTATACTTATTGGCCAATAATAAAATTTAATTTTGTAAAATACAAAGATTATCTTGTTAAAAAAAAGTTGGGGTAAAAATACTAAAAATTAAACAAAAATTCTTATTAAGAACTAAGTTAATTAAAAAATAAGAAATTTATCCTTATTCTTTGTATTTAATAAATTACAAGGTGTTTGTAGTAAAATTATCTATTAATTTTTTTGTAAGTTCCTTGCTAACAGTTTTAAGTTTGATATTATCCGTTAAATCTGACAACTGTGTAACAGCTAAATTTTGACACCCACAAGGGTTTATTTGAAAGAATGGAGAAAGATCCATATCTACATTTAAACTAAGACCATGGTAAGTTCTGCCATTTTTCACTTTAAGCCCTAGTGCCGCAATTTTTGCACCTTGAACATATACACCTGGTGCGTCGTCTTTTAATTGTGATTGAATATTGTAAGACTTTAATAAATCCATTATTGCCATTTCCATCAATGACACCATTTTTTTAACGCCAAATCCTAAACGCTTTAAATCAAGCAAGCAATATACAATTAGTTGACCTGGTGCGTGATAAGTAATTTGCCCGCCACGATCGCTATGTACTACAGGAATGTCACTATTTTTTAATAAATGCTTAGCTTTACCAGAAATACCTTGGGTAAAAACTCTTGGATGTTCGACAATCCATAATTCATCCTCACTGTAGGCTTGACGGTTAGCAGTAAATTTTTTCATCTCTTCCCATATTTGGGAATAATCTTGTAAACCTAAATTAATAATATTCAAAGGATATAAGCAACCAAATTGTGGCTTTGTAATTCTTTATTAATGGAATTCAATTGTGTCATACTGGTTGCTACAATCCTAATAGTATATGAAATGTAATTACCTTTAGTGCTTTTTTTACTACTAATTTGATTTGGATGAATCTTACCTGCATAACTTTCAATAATGCCACATATTTCACTATGTAATTCTTTGCAATCCTTGCCCATTACTTTCACAGGGTAGTCACAAGGAAAGTTAAAAATTTCTTCTGTAGTTAGTTTAGTCATATTTAGTAATTTTATTTTTATTAATATAAAATAGTGTTGATTTTAATAATTTCAAGTAATTATGCGCCCAGAACAAGTTAGCACTATTTT
Organism: Candidatus Thiodubiliella sp.; assembly: GCA_029237605.1. Lineage (GTDB taxonomy): Bacteria > Pseudomonadota > Gammaproteobacteria > PS1 > Pseudothioglobaceae > Thiodubiliella. The sequence continues at coordinate 103,926 of JAQRGB010000001.1, read as the reverse complement.
AAATCAAGAATTTAAATTCGTTACCCGTGGTTATCATACACCTGTTATGCTATGGGGTGCACCAGGTATTGGTAAATCACAAATAATTTTACAAGTTGCTAAGCAACATAATATTGATATGATTGATATTCGTCTATCACAAATGGAGCCAAGTGATTTACGCGGTATCCCTTTTAAAAATGGTAAACAAGTGGATTGGGCAATTCCATCATTATTGCCCGATACTAAGCGCCATAGCAAGCAAGGTATTTTGTTTTTAGATGAGATTACTTCAGCACCACCAACCGTTTCTGCTGCAGCTTATCAACTTATTTTAGATAGGCGCTTAGGTGATTATGTTGTGCCGCAAGGCTGGGTAATTTTTGCCGCTGGTAATCGTCAAGGTGACCGTGGTGTGACTTATTCAATGCCAGCACCATTGGCAAATCGTTTTTCGCATTACGAACTTGATGTCAATTTAGATGATTGGGTAGATTGGGCTTATAAAAATAACATTGATGAGCGTATTATTGGGTTCTTGCGTTATCGTCCTGAGTATTTATTTAAGTTTGACTCTGCATACAATCCTGTAGCTTTTCCATCGCCAAGAACTTGGGAATTTACACATCGTGCCTTGCAAAAATTTAACAATAATCTTGATTTATTCCGGCAAGCAGCTAGTGCTTGTGTTGGTGAAATTGCAGGTGTTGAAGTCGCTACTTTTATCGAACATCTTGAAGATCTACCTGATCTTGATGCAATTGTGAATGGAGAATCAGTTTCTATTCCAGATGCAATTGATCTCCAATATGCTATTTGTTCGGCGCTAGTAGGTAGGGCTATTAGTGTTAAAGACAAGAATAATAGTAAACAAATTTGGGGTAATATTCTTAATTTTGCTCGTGATTTTCCGCAAAAAGAATTGGGTGTAATGTTGGTATCTGATATGCAGCGTGCGATTGGTGATGATATTTTTACCATTCCAGAATTTAGCGATTGGGCAAATAAAATAGCTGATACAGTGTTTGATTAATGGAAAAACAAATCTTTAAAACTGGGGGTAGTGTGATTAATAAAGATATTATTCAGACATATGGAATACGAGCACTTAGTGCAGAAGAATTAAAGACGATTAAAGCACGACTTACTAAAGCACGCACGCAACTTATGTTAGACAATCCTTTCTTGGGTAATTTGGTATTACATTTACCTTTGGTTGCTGCGGATTATTGGTGTAAAACCAGTGCCACAGATGCTAAAAGTTTTTACTACAATGCTAAATTTATTAATTCATTAGATAATAATCAAATCAAATTTGTTTTAATTCATGAAGCATTACACTGTGCACTTACGCACTTTGCGCGTCGGGGTAACCGAGTAAAACATAAGTGGGATTTAGCATGTGATTTTGCCATCAATCCATTATTAGTCAAAGAGGGTTTTCGTCCACCAATTAATGTGCCTATTTTTCAGCAATATAGCGGCATGATTGCTGAAGAAATCTATTCGATGATTGATGATAATCTTAATCAAGAACCAATGGACCAACATTTGTATGACGAGCAAACTAATGATAAATCAAAACAATCAGATGCTGGGCTGTGTGAAAAACAACTAAAAAAAGAACAAGAACAAGCAACATCAGATTCAAAGTCAAATGATATTAACCACGGCGTGGCGTTGAAACTAGCGCAAAAGCCATTAGCCTTACAACCAGATGAGATGATAAAACTTGCCACTCAATGGCAGAAAAATCTTGCGTCCAGCGCACAACTTGCACGACAAGCAAGGAAATTCAATGGAGAGTTTACCAAACTGATTGATTTTTTTTTACAACCACAGGTTATGTGGCAATCACTGTTGGCACAATATATGTCAGCATTTGCACGAGATGATTTTAGTTACTCTCGCCCATCACGTAGACAGGGGGATGTTATTTTTCCATCGCTAAGATCTCATAAAATTAATATAACCATAGCAATTGACACTTCTGGGTCTATTTCGCAAGAAGAAGTTAATGAGTTTATCTCAGAGGTAAGCGCTATTAAGTCTAATTTGCGTGCAAGTATCATTTTAATTGCCTGTGACGACAAGATTTATGAGCAATCACCTTGGTATTTTGAAGCTTGGGATGAATTACAATTTCCTGCTTCTTTAGGTGGTGGAAAAGGCACTAACTTTAACCCTGTATTTGATTATATTACCACTCAAGATAATATTTGCGATGTGCTAATTTACTTTACTGATGCTAAGGGTAAATTCCCTGAATTTATGCCTTCTTATCCAGTTATGTGGATAGTTAAAGGTAAGGAATCTGTGCCATGGGGTTCTCGTATTCAATTAAATTAAATTATGAAAAATTTTTCCAGCATCGATTTTGACGATTATTTAAAGAACAATAATCCTTTAATATTAGATATACGTGAGCAGTGGGAATGGGATAAATGTCATTTTAAAGACTCAATATTATTGCCAATGGGACAAATTATTGCCAATATTGATAAATTAGATAAATCTAAAGAAACAGCAATAATATGTCATCACGGTATTCGTTCAATGCAAGTAGCACACTATTTAGATTCGATTGGATTTACAAGTATTATTAACTTGCGTGGCGGTATTAATGCCTGGGCTAAACAGGTAGACAGCTCGATGGCACTTTATTAAGTATTTATTTTAAAAAAGATATTAAATTTCTTTCGCTTTTTTTGTGCTTGAGGGATGTCTATTAACTCAAATCTAAGTTTGGCGTTTGTTTGTCTTTGTGCTAGCTTGGCTAAATCTAGTGTAAATACTGTACCAATCTTAGGATAGCCACCAATACTAGGTGCATCTTTTAACAAAATAATAGGCAAACCATCGGTAGAAATTTCTACGCTACCATAACTAATGCCTTCAGAAATCATTTGCTTTTTTTTACTCATAATAGGTGTGCCGTTTAGACGGCAGCCAATCCTGTCACTTATGTTAGTAATACTGTAATCTTGTTTAAAAAATAAGTCTCGCTGTTTAATATCAAAATCATTAAATTGATAAGTTGGCAATAGTCTTAAAACAATATCTTGTTTGTAATTTGGTATATACTTTTTTGGCATAATACGGTAAGCTATCTCACTGTATTTTTTACAAGGTATAACGTCTCCTGCAATGAGTTCAGTGCCAATATGTTCACGCAAATTTACCGATCTTGAGTCAAATAATACTGGTGTATCAAAGCCACCTTTAACTGCTAAATAAGAACGTATGCCACTTTTAAGATTGTCTAAGCTAAGTATATCTCCTTTATGGATTTGCACACCAAGCCACATTTGCACAGGTTTATCATTAATTTTAAAATCAAGCTCAGCACCTGTTAAAGCAACAAAAGTATTTATTTGTGACTCAAGCACCAAACCGCCAAAAGTTATCTCAATAACTGCATCATTTGAATGATTAGCAAGCAAGTAATTACTCCAGCAATAAGCGTGTTCATCCATAGCCCCTGATTGACTTATGCCGTGTTCACCATGATTAATACGTCCATAATCTTGTATAGTGTGCAAAAAACTAGATTTAATTACCTTAAAACTCATAAGAGGTCTTTGTATAAATATAGTGTAAAATAGTAGCTTCTCATAATTTACCACCACTTCGCAAATACTCATTGCGCATAATTGCGTAAAATTTAACCTTGTCACCAACATGAAATTTATCAATATTACCAGGTTTGTTAAGTGACAAATTTAGTGGTGTACGTCCTATAATATTCCAACCACCTGAAGAATCAATAGGGTAGACGGCAGTTTGATTTTGAGCAATACCAACACTACCAGCAGGGATTTTAATCCTTGGTGTAGATAGGCGCGTGATTTGTATTCGTACATCCACTTCAGCCAAATAAGCAAAGGCAGGACTAAAGCCAATAGCATAAACTAAATATTCTTGTGCTGTGTGAAGCTTAACAAAAGTCTGAATGTCTATATTTTTTTCAAGTAGAAGTCTATTAAGATCTAAACCTACTTCGTTGTCGTAATAAACAGGGATGTATATTGTTTTAGATTTAATTACAAAAATATTGTTATCTTGTTGATTCAAAATCACTTTTATTTTATCAACAAATGCCTGATGGGCAATCTTGTTCAAGTCATAACTAATATGTATCGAGGTATAAGAAGGAATGATATTAATAATAATATTACCCAAAGTACTTTTTAATTGCTCAACAAACTGTCCAATTTTTTCAGGTAGCACATTATCAATCTCAGTACCAAAATAAATTAGTATTGTATTTTCTCCTGCTGCAACGATATTATGCATTTTTAAGTTGTTTTAAGGCTTTTATAGAGGCTTGGTTATCACTATGAAAACAGATAGTATCAATTTGAAAAGTATCCTTAGTTAGAAAGCGCTTGTATTGCTCAATAATAGCGTCAGTATCATCTAAAACTGCATTTTTCTCACTGCGTGGAATCAATTTAATTCCATCGTAAGCTCTATCGGCAAATACTTCATATAACAAACTGATATTTGTATTTTTTTTAAAGCCTGCTTGCACCACTAAACTTAAATGTGTATCAATAGCTCTAATAACTTCACAAATTGTGTTAAATACAACTATATTTTGCATCATATCGTGATACAGTGCACCATGTGGCTTGATATATTTAAGTACTACAGCGTTATTATTACAAAGCTTTTTAAAGTTTAATATTTGTTGATAAAGCAAATCATACAATGCTTTATCGCTGAGTTTATAACTGATGCGACCAAAATTATGTATGTTTGCATAACTTGGGTGGGCGCCAATTTTTACCTGGTTGTGTTTAGCAAGTTTAATGGCTTTAGTCATGCTACTATTGTTACCAGCATGTCCACCACAGGCTATATTAGCCATATCAATTAATGGCATAATATTAATATCGTGGTTAGGAATTAAACATTCGCCTAAATCACAATTAATTAAATTTTTACTCATACTCAGTTGTATAATAATTAACCAATAAATTTAATATCATTATAATGCCTTATTTATGAAATATATTAAGCAAATGTTTGAGCTGCAACAAAAACTCAATGATACCACTAATGGTTTAATCTGGACTGAAGGTGCTACTAAAGAAGGGCGGCAAATTTCATGGCTTCGTTGTATTTATATGGAAGCCGCTGAAGCCATTGACTCATTCAATTGGAAACATTGGAAAAATATTGAAGGGGAGCATGATTTAGATAATGCCAAAGTTGAATTAGTGGATATTTGGCACTTTATTATGAGTGAAGCCATTCATTTTGGCGATACACAATTCTCTGAAATTTATGAATGTATAACACCAAAAAGAAAGATTAACCCAGAAATGGTGGTGGAAATTTTAGAGAAAATAGTAGCTCTTTCAGCTACTGCTAATATAGATAAATCACAAAATAGATTGTATGAAATTACTGCACTATTCTTTAAGGCACTGGCAATGATGAGTATGGATGTACCAGAACTTTATAGGCGATATGTGGTTAAAAATCAACTGAATACTTTTAGACAAAACCATGGCTACAAGGATGGTACTTACATCAAAATATGGGATGCCGTTGAAGACAATGTTATTGCTTTTAACATTATGGAAGAGCATCCTACTTTTACCCCAGATCAACTATATAAAAAATTAGAAAAAGAGTACACATATATAAGCTCCTAAGCACTAACAAATTATGAAATCAATCAGACTTACGGAATACAGTCACGGCCAAGGTTGTGGTTGCAAGATATCACCTAAGATTTTAAACACAATTTTAAATTCATCAATTGATGAATTTAGCGATAATAACTTGTTGGTTGGTAATCATTCTCGCGATGATGCTGCTGTATATGATTTAGGTAATGGTGAGGCAATTATCAGTACTACAGATTTTTTTATGCCAATTGTTGATGATCCAACTACCTTTGGGCGTATAGCAGCTACAAATGCGATTAGCGATGTGTATGCCATGGGCGGAGTGCCGTTAATGGCAATTGCTATTTTTGGTTGGCCATTAGATAAATTACCACCTGAAGTTGGACGTCAAGTGATTGAAGGTGGTCGCATGGCTTGTGCTGATGCAAAAATTACCTTAGCAGGTGGTCATAGTATTGATACACCTGAACCAATTTTTGGTCTAGCAGTAACAGGCAGGGTAAAAATTAAACACCTAAAAGAAAATTCTACCGCCAAAGTAGGAGATAAGATATATCTTACTAAACCATTAGGCATTGGTATTTTAACCACAGCGCAGAAGCAAAAGAAAATTACACTAGAGGATGAAAAACACGCTATTAATATAATGTGCCAACTTAATAATATTGGTGGCAAAATAGCTAAAATCGATGATATCAATGCAATTACTGATGTGACTGGATTTGGATTGGGTGGGCATTTGTCAGAAGTTTGTTTGGGCTCTAAGGTTTCAGCAACTATTGATTACAATAAAGTGCCGATTTTGCCGAATATAAAAAAATACCTAGTCAATGGCTGTTCTCCAGGTGGTGCACAACGTAATTTTGATAGCTATGGCCACCATCTAAGCACAATGAGTAATGAAGTGCAATCTATTATTTGCGACCCACAAACTAGTGGTGGCCTATTGATCATGGTATCTGATAGTGTAGAATCTGAGTTTCATCTAATGATGCATGAGTCAGGCTTTGACTTAGAATCCATTGGTGAGATTGTTGAGAATGATAATAACAAGCCTATTGTACAAATTAATGTCTGAATTAACGCAAATAACCGACTTAACACGTTTGTTTATCACTGATACGCCACTGATTGATACGCGCGCGCCGATTGAATTTGAACATGGTGCTTTTCCACAGTCACAAAACCTTATATTGATGAGCGATGATGAACGCAAGAAGGTAGGTACTTGTTACAAAAACAAAGGTCAGACAAAAGCTATTGAACTTGGGCATAAATTGGTGCAAGGCGATGTAAAAAATACGCGTATAAAAGGGTGGTTACAATTCATCAAAAATAACCCAAATGGTGCACTTTATTGTTTTCGTGGAGGTCTGCGTAGTCAAATTACGCAACAATGGATTTACGAAGATTCTGGTATTAATTACCCGCGTATCAAAGGTGGTTACAAGGCATTACGTCAATTTCTTATTGATGAGACTAATAGAATTATACAGAAAATCACACCGATTGTTATCGGCGGGAAAACTGGTTGTGGTAAAACTTTGTTGCTTAACAAAATTAACAATATGATTAATTTAGAAGGCTTAGCAAATCACCGTGGCTCTGCTTTTGGCAACACTACTACACCACAACCCACTCAAATTAACTTTGAAAATGCTTTAGCAGTTGAATTGATTAAAAAACAACATAAAACAACCTTATTATTTGAAGACGAAGGTTCAAATATAGGTATGGCGCATATCCCAGACTGTGTACAAGCTAAAACTAAACAAGCCGAACTCATCTTATTGGAAGCTAATGTTGAGGAACGCCTTAAAGTCAATATGAATGCCTACGTTATTAATATGCACAATGATTTTATCGCGCAAGACAGCATCAATGGTTTTAATAACTTTACTCAGTATTGGTTAAGAAGTTTGAAAAAAATTCAAAAGCGCTTAGGTTTAGAGCGTTATAAAGCCTTATTAAAATTAGTGAATGATGCACTATCAAAATACAAAAAGCAGGGCGAGCATAAGGGTTTTTATCCAGTAATAGAAGATTTATTGGTGAATTATTATGACCCGATGTATGATTATCAAATCAAGAAGAAAATAAACAGAGTGGTGTTCAAAGGTAACTCAGATGAGGTTTTAGAGTATCTACTTCAAATATAGCAGTGACTAAAAAAAACTCGTATGCCAATCTTAATATCACTGAGTGGCTTAGCTTGACAAGCCAAAATTTCTCCTCGTGAAAGTGGAATCAAACAATCTTGGTGCATAACATCACCTGATAGGAGTTGCAGTATACATAGGCCACAATGTCCTTGTCGACAAGAGTGATTAAGTATTATCTGATTGTCTTCTAACTCAGTAAGAATGGATTTATTGCCAAATACATATAGTGATTCAGTTTTTCCATTGATATTGTCAACATCAATTTTAAACATTTAAAGCTTAAAATCACTAAAATCAGCATCATTAACATCCATATTATTATCAATTGCACTCACTAAATAAGCAGTTATTTCTGTTTCCTGTGGTGCAACTTGAACGCTATCAGAGTCTAACCAGTGATTAATCCAAGGTAGCGGGTTAGCACGGTCTTTAAATATTGGCTTAAGTCCTACAGCATTCATACGTATGTTAGTAATATATTCTAAATACTGCTTAAGAATTTCAGCATTAAGCCCAATCATAGATCCATCACGAAATAAGTACTCTGCCCATTCTTTCTCTTGTTCACAAGCTTCTTTAAACATATCAATCACTTCATTCTTGCTTTCTTGAGCAATTTTCTGCATATCAGAATCATCCTTGCCACTGCCCATCAGATTAAGCATATGTTGTGTTCCAACTAGATGTAGCGCCTCATCACGGGCAATCATCTTGATAATCTTGGCATTACCTTCCATAATTTTACGCTCAGCAAAGGCAAATGAGCAGGCAAATGAGACATAAAAACGAATGGCTTCAAGAATATTTACTGATACTAAAGTTAAATAAAGCTTCTTTTTTAAACTATATAAATCTATTTTTAGATTGTTACTATCTATAGTTAACTCTCCTTCTCCATGAAGCAGATAAGCTTGCGTATATTTGATTAACTCATCGTATTTTTCAGAAACACTTTCAGCACGCTTGATAATTTCATCGGTTTTCATAATGTCATCGAACACCACACCTGGCTCATTTACAATTGCACGAATAATATGTGTGTAAGAGCGCGAATGAATAGTTTCAGAGAATGACCAAGTCTCAATCCAGTTTTCTACTTCTGGCAGAGATACAATCGGCAAAAAAGCAATACTAGGGCTTCTGCCTTGCACTGAATCCAACAAGATTTGATATTGCAAATTAGAAATAAAAATATGCCTCTCATTGGGTAATAATTTGTTGAAATCTATCTTATCTTTAGTCACATCAATTTCTTCAGGTCGCCAGAAGAATGAAAGCTGTTTCTCTGTTAGTTTTTCAAACATCTTAAACTTTTGTTTATCAAAACGCGCTACATTAACAGAATTACCAAAAAACATTGGCTCTGCTAAGGTGTCGCTAATTTCTTTAGTAAAAATACTATATGACATATTTGCCCTCCAATTCTTTTTTTATTTTTATAACCTTTTGCCAAAATCACTCATTTGTCATATCTAACTAAAGAATTTTCTTGTATATTTTCCTTAGTAAGTGCGTCATCAAGGTTATAATCAATTGTAACAGTCGTGTATTTTTTGACCATATTAAATTTCATAATTTACAAACACCATCCATACAGCCGCTTTCGTCTTCTTTTTCAGGTATGCCTTTTTCACCACTGCCATCACGTGTTGTATGATAATAAAGCGTCTTAATGCCATATTTATAAGTTTTTAATAAGTCCATTAAGAGCAACTTCATTGGCACCTTATTGCTTTCAAACAGCGAAGGATCATAATGTGTGTTAGCTGAAATAGCTTGGTCAATAAATTTTTGCATAATGGCACATAACTGTAAATAACCCTCATTGTCTTTAATATTCCACAGCAGTTCATATTGTTTTTTTAGTTTTACATACTCTGGTACTACTTGTTTTAATAAGCCATCTTTTGATTGTTTAGTGGTGATAAATGCGCGTGGCGGCTCAATACCATTGGTAGAGTTTGAAATTTGTGACGAGCTTTCACATGGCATTAACGCAGTTAAGGTTGAGTTTCTTAAGCCGTATTTTTTAATATTTTTGCGTAGCTCATTCCAGTCCATATTCAATGCGGTATGACAAAAATTATTAATATCTTTTTTAAAGGTATCAATTGGCAGTATGCCTTTTGCATATTGTGTTTCATTAAACGATGGACACATACCTTTTTCTTTAGCAAGTTTATTAGACGCTTTAAGTGAATAGTATTGCAAGGCTTCAAAAGCATGGTGAACCAATTCATTGCCTGAACCATCGGAATATTTAGCGTCATTCTTGGCCAAATAATAAGCTAAATTAGTAACGCCAATACCTAATGTACGACGATTCATACTGGCAATTTTTGCTGCTTTGACTGGGTAGTGCTGATAATCTAATAAAGAATCTAGCGCTCTAACAATAATCTCAGTAATTTCTTCAAGCTCGTCAATTGATTCTAAGGTGCCTAAATTCACTGCTGAGAGTGTGCAAAGTGCTACTTCACCTTTAGGATCCTGAACAGAATAAAGGGGTTTAGTGGGCAGAGTAATCTCCATACAGAGGTTAGATTGGCGAATAGGGGCTAGATTTGAGTCAAAAGCACCGTGGGTATTACAATGATCAACATTTTGTACATAGATACGTCCTGTGTTCGCACGCTCTTGCATAAAAGATGCAAACAGTTCGCGCGCTTTGATAGTTTTCTTACAAATAGATTCATCTTGTTCGTAACACTCGTACAGGTGTTTAAATTCATCTTGATCTGCAAAGAATGCCTCGTACAGCCCTGGTGTTTCATGTGGTGAGAATAAGGTAATATTTCCACCTTTTATAAAGCGTTGATACATTAAACCATTGAATTGCACACCATAATCTAAGTGGCGAATTCTATTCTCTTCGGTGCCAGCATTGTTTTTAAGTACCAACAACTCACTTATCTCAAGATGCCAAAGTGGATAAAATAGGGTAGCAGCACCACCACGCACACCACCCTGAGAACAAGACTTAACTGCTGTATAAAAATGTTTATAAAAAGGAATACAACCAGTATGCACTGCCTCGCCACCACGAATAGGGCTGCCCAATGAACGAATCTTTCCTGCATTTATACCAATACCAGCACGCTGAGAAACATATTTAACAATTGCACCTGCTGCAGCGCTAATTGAATCCAAGTCATCATCCGCTTCGATCAGAACACAAGAAGAAAATTGACGAGTTGGAGTACGAACACCTGCCATAATAGGTGTTGGCAAAGATATTTTAAAGTTAGAAACAGCATCATAAAAACGTTTGACAATATCTAATCGTGCCTTAGGTTCGTATTCTTGAAATAAACACATACCAACCAACATATATAGCTGTTGTGGTGATTCGTATATTTCACCATTAGTACGATTTTGTACTAAATATTTACCCTCAAGTTGCTTAACTGCTGCATAAGAAAATTTCATATCTCGATCATGATTAGTATACTTATCTAGTTCCACAATCTCCTGTTTAGTATACTTATTCAAAATATCTTTATCATAAATACCTAAATCTGTGAATTTACTCACATGTTCAAACAATGGCGGTGGGATAAAAGATTTAAATGATTTTTTACGCAAATGAAATATAGCTAAACGCGCTGCTAAATATTGATAATCAGGAGCATCTGTGGAAATCAAGTCAGCGGCTGATTTGATTATAGTTTCATGAATATCTTCTGTCTTGATTCCGTCAAAAAATGTTAATAATGCATTAATTTCAACTTGAGAAACGCTAACCCCGTTCAATCCATAAGAAGCCCAATCAATAACACGATGAATTTTATCCATATCAATTGCTTCTTTTTTGCCGTTTCGTTTAGTAACTCGGATGTCTTTTTTCATTTTTGTTAAAAAACACTACATGTAGTGTTTTAAAATTAATTTATGACTAAATATAGTGTGTTTTGCTTTTTTTTGCAAGTAATATTTTTTTACTTTTGTAATAAAACCTTTGATTGTTTTGCCACAAAAGAGATAATCAAATTTAAAAAAAATATTCCTTTAAATGTTTTTCACTTAAAAATATTATGGCCATAATAATGCAATTACTAAGATATTTTTTTTTAATACACTATAAACTTGAATTAACAAATCAATAAATTAATAAAACTACCTAACTAGAGAGCAGGCTAAGAGTATTATTTTTTAAATAGCCAGATAATTTTAAAAAGAATTTTTTATAATAATAAGCAAGATATCCAGTTTATTGCTATGATATTCATCCTGCCTCTGGTTATTTTAAAAGGTAAATTATTCATTGAATAATTAATAAAAGAAAGTCATAATTTTATGAAAATTATTTTAATAAATCTATTTTTGATTTTATATTTCAGCTCTATCGTTCATGCAAAGATAACATTTAATTGTTCTGCAAATAGCAGTTGGGTTGATAACCCGTCATTACCAGTAGAACCAGTAAAAACTGCTAGATTAGATATAATATGCAAATTTCATAGGTTTGCTTGGCAATCATTTTCTTATTTAGTAGCGCCAGGAACTACTAAAAAACCTCATTTTTTAGAAATGATGCCAAAAGAACGAATATTTAAGAAAAAACCTGAAACTTGGGACCTTAATGGTGATAAAAATCTTATTTTTTCTAATATAGAACAAGCAGGCTCTAACATTCCATTAAACGACTGGAATAAAAATCCAATTTTTTATCAGGAAAATATAAATAAAATTTTTTATAATGATATAGTTTCTAATCAATTAAACAACAGTCAATGTATTAGTAAAATTGATTCAAAAGTACGTAAATTTAATATCTCATCAGGTGCAATAGAAATCAAAACATCTTGGAAGGTGCTGACGCATAATGATGACATCTCAAAGTTTTTCACTATTAGCCGAAATGTTATGCTTAATGGAAAACTTTACAAAAATATACAACTTGCCTTATTAGGTATGCATATTGTTAGAAAAACTCCAGAGCATCCAGAATGGATTTGGACAACATTTGAACATAAAAACAATGCGCCTGATTGCGATAGTATAGAATTATATGACAATAATACTAATTGGACTTTATATAACCCTAATTCAACTCAGCCAACCAATAAATATTTAGCTGGTAAACCAACTCAAGTATGTAGAAAAACACCTTATGGAGCTGGTTTTTTAGCAAAAGCTGGTCTAACAGTTATACGTGATATTAAAGAGTTAAACGCCGACATGAAGAATATATATAAAACAAGAGGTTTTGTATGGAGCAATTACTCTTTAGTGGGCAGTGCTTGGACGCAATCTATTAACCCTTTTTTTACTAATGGCAAGATACCACCTACATGGAGAAATGAGATAGGGGGCTCAAGTCTTTTATCAAATACTTCTATAGAAACTTACGTACAAAATACAAAATGGTTTGATATAGAGCATCCTACAAAAAATAGAGGGTGTTTCAGTTGTCACAATTACAATCCTGACAAGCAAAATGCACTTCACTTGAGTCATGTATTTGATGCAGCAAAAAATTATGGGCCTTGTATTTCTCAAGCAAAGCCACAACTGCCTTAAAAAATACAAAGTATAAAAATTAGAAAAAGATATCTTTAAACTTGCTTATTTTTTAATAACTTAACATAATATAAATTATACGAATTTAATATTAAGCATCTTGTTGTTTTAATGTTGTTTTAATTACGGAGTTTATTGTAAATGTTTTAAAATAATGTTAGAAAGTGCTTCGATATGGTCTTTACGATCATTTAATGCTGGTATATAACTAAAAGTCTTACCACCTACTTGCATGAAATATTGTCTACTTTCCTGATTAATTTCTTCCAAGGTTTCTAAACAGTCTGCAGAAAAACCAGGGCAAATAATTTGAATATGTACAACACCATCATCTTGTACTAAAGATTTTAAACTGGCTTTTATCTGTGGCTTAACCCATTGCTCGCGACCGAATATTGATTGAAAGCATAATTGATAGTCATTGTCTTGTAGGTTAAGTGCCTCAGCTAGCAATACACTAGTATTAACACAATGGTCATAATAAACATCTCCATTACTCACAAAACGTTGTGGTATCCCATGGAATGAGATCATTAATTTATCTGGCTTACCATGCTGCTTTTGATGTTCAATAACTGAATTAGCTAAAGATTGGATATAGCCTTTATCTGTATAGTAATTATTAATAAAGTCTAGCTTTGGTTTGTTACTAAAACTAGTATCAAGTATCTTATTGATTACACCTAATGTTGAACCTGTTGTGGTGTCTGAGTATTGCGGGTAAAGTGGTAAAATTACAATTTTCTCACAATTCTTATTTTGTAGTTTTTCAAGTGCTAAATCAATTGATGGATTGCCGTAACGCATACCAACTTCAAATGCTAAATTATCGAATTTATTTGCAAGAATTTTTTTAATACCTTGTGCCTGCAATAAAATAATGTTTAACAGTGGCGATCCCTTGCCAAAGCTATCCCAAATTTTAGTGTAGTTTTGTGCAGATTTTACTGGCCTAGTATTCAAAATAACCATGTTCAATATCATCCACCATATTAATTTATTTTTTGGCTGAATAACACACTCATCTGATAAGAATTCCTTTAAATATCGCTTTAAAGCAGATTTTGTTGGTGCGTCAGGCGTTCCAAGATTAGTAATTAAAATTCCGATTTTCATCAAAACTCCTGATTGTATGGAATACGTACTGAAAATTGTCCAGTAATTTTCATTTTCTTCATTTTTTTAGCTAAAGTTTAATGTTACTATACTCTGCTGCAAACATTGTTAATAGTTTGTAAAGCTACACATAATCCATAATTATATAAATATATCTAAAATAACCAGTTGATTGTGTAATTTTTTAATTTATATAAATACTAGATAATACAAAAAAAAAGCTAAAAAAATACTATACAGTTTAAATTTACTTATTTAACGATTATTACTTTAATTAATACCCTTTAGCTTAACTTTTATAAAAAAGTTACTTAAATCGTAAATTTATAGCTTTTTTTTAAAAACATAGTAAAGATTATTAATTTTTTTCAATTCTGCGAATAAATTTCCCTGTAAGGCGATATTTTTGATTTGGGCTAGTTGGTGATTCTGGAATAGTTAATTCGAAAAAACCAAAATGAATTAATGGATCTAAAACATTTACTTTAAATTTTGATTTATTAGTTCTTTTTGAAATTACTCTCAACTCTGTAGCAGTATTTTCTTCTTTACATTTTTTTAAAATTTCAATCTGTTCTTGAGTTATTTTTCCGTTATTTCTACTTAGTCCCTTCTTAGTCCCATTTATTATATTATTTACCGATACATCAATGTTTTCTGAAAAATTAAAATGTTTTTGTGTCTTGCCAGTTTTATTAACATTATTGCGCTTAAAGTCCTTGATAGATTCACTAAGTTCTTTTAAATTACCCTCTTGTTCTTTGGTGGTTTTTAACTGTTTTTTTTCTTTAACAGTTTTTAAAAACTTTGGTATTTCACTTTCCTGAGTATCGTCAAAATTAAACAAATCGCTATTAATATCGTCTTTATCTACAAGTATTTTGTTGCTTTTAAGCCATTTCATAATGCTCTACCTACTTAATATTTGGTCTAAAAATAGCTGTAATCGCCTAGATTCAGGATTATTAAAAAAGTCTTTTGGTTTATTTTCCTCAATAATCTGCCCTTTGTCCATAAAAATAACACGGTTTGCAACTTTTTTAGCGAACCCCATTTCGTGTGTCACACATAACATAGTAACGCCTTCTTTAGCTAATCCAATCATAACATCAAGTACTTCTGAAATCATCTCAGGATCAAGTGCAGAAGTTGGCTCATCAAACAGTATGACCTTTGGTGAAGTGCATAATGCTCTAGCAATTGCGACACGTTGCTGCTGTCCACTAGAAAGTTGATTTGGGTATTTTTTAGCTTGGTCTTTAATGCCAACTCTATCCAGTAGTCTTAGAACTTTGTTCTTTGATTCTTGTTTGCTTTTACCATGCACCCAAATTGGCGCTAAAGTTAAATTATCAATAATACTAAGATGTGGAAAAAGGTTAAAGTGCTGAAATACCATAGAAACCTCCGTTCTAATATGTCTAATATTATTTACATCATCGTTAAGAGTAATGCCATCAACGATAATAGAGCCTTCTTGAAATTTTTCTAAAAAATTAATGCAGCGTATTAATGTTGATTTACCGCTACCTGATGGCCCACAGATAACAATAATTTCACCTTCTTTAACTTTGAGATTGATATTTTTAAGTGCGTGAAACTCACCATACCACTTATTTAAACTATTAATTTCAATAATATTTGTATTCATAATTTTTTTATCTATCTTTTAATTTTTGTGTTCTGTGCTATATCTAAGTTCTAACACCTTTGAATAGTGACTTATTGAATATAAAATAATCCACATCACGACCATAACAAAAACATAACCTTCTGTACTTCTACCAAGCCATTTTTCATCACTGGTAGTTAAATGCACCATGGATAAAATATCGAACAAGCCAATAATTAATAGCAATGTTGTGTCCTTAAATAACGCGATAAATGAGCCGACAATGTTTGGAATTGATATTTTTAGTGCCTGTGGTAAGATAATCAACACAATTTTCTGTATAAAGTTCAACCCCATAGCATCTGCTGCCTCATATTGCCCCCTAGGAATGGCTTGTAAGCCACCACGGATAACTTCAGCAATATAAGCCGATTGAAACATGGTGATGCCAATTAAGGCGCGTAATAACTTATCCATATCCATTCCTTCTTTAAAAAATAATGGTAAAATAACTGATGCCATAAACAAAATGGTAATCAGCGGCACGCCACGTATAAATTCTATATATATTATCGATAAAAACCTGATAATAGGCATTTTTGATTGACGCCCTAACGCTAATAGCACGCCAATCGGGAATGATGCAATGACACCTACTGTTGCAACTATTATCGTTAACATTAGTCCACCCCATTTATACGTTTCTACAATTTCTAAACCTGGTCCACCATATAATAAAAAGAACGAGATTATTGGATAAATTATAATTAGAGTTATGGTAATTTTAGTTTTGTATTTATGTTGCTTTAATAACTTAGCAATCCAGACAAAGCTTAACGCTAATATCAGCACCCATTGCGGACGCCAATAGATTTCTGGCGGGTAAAAGCCATAAATAAATAAATCAAGTTTTTCAAAAATATAACTCCAGCAAGCACCTTTTATACCGCATTGTTCATTAGAAACTGGCGCAAAAGTCGCATCAAACAACATCCAATTAGCTACCACTGGTACAATTAAGTAGATAACATACAATGCAAGCAAGGTTAAGGCGCTGTTAGTAGCGTTAGGGAATAGATTCTCTCTCAACCAACTAACTATCTTTGTTTCTGGATTTGGTGCTTTTTTTGGTGTTTGTTGTTTAAATACAGCCATATTTAGCGTTCTTTAATGCTCATCTTGTAGTTCACAATATTTAAAACCAAAGAAATTAACAGAGATATAGTTAAATAAACCATCATAGTCATAAAAATAATCTCAAGTGCTTGCCCTACTTGGGTAAGCACTGTACCTGTAAATACACTAACAAGATCAGAATAACCAATAGCGCTCGCTAATGATGAATTTTTAGTCAAATTAAGATATTGATTGATAATTGGCGGAATAGCTACTTTAAGTGCTTGTGGGAGAACCACTAGCTTTAATGACTGTCTTTGTGTTAAACCTATAGCTAATGCTGCTTCTTTCTGCCCATTAGATACCGATTCAACGCCAGAACGAATAGCTTCGGCAATATAAGTAGCGGAATAAATACTTAAGGCAAATGCCAAAGACAGAAATTCTGGCGACAAACTCATACCACCCCTGAAATTAAAGCCTTTTAGCGCTGGATAGTCAAAAACCATCGGCGAACCCAGCGTAAAATACACCGCAATAGGTAAAACAATTATTAGTAACAGTGAATAAGTTAAAGTATTGGTTTTAACGCCTGTTTTATTATGCATTTTTTTAAAATGGCATTTAATCAGTGTTCTTAACACAATGCCCGCGATTAAAGCAACAAACACCCAGACAAAGCCTTCAGTTGCAATTGGTTTTGGTAAATAAATACCACGTAGATTAATAAATATAGAATTAAACAATTCAAAACTTTGCTTAGTAGATGGTAGACTTACTATAGCAAGGTTATACCAAAATAAAATTTGTAATAGAATAGGAATATTCCTAAACAATTCAATATAGCCACCTGCCAGTTTAGCAATTAACCAGTTATTAGATAATCGTGCAATGCCAACGACAAATCCAATAATACTTGCGAAGATAATACCTACCACGGACACGACAATAGTGTTTATAAGTCCAACATAGAAAACCATAAGGTTACTAGAGGTTGAAGAATAATCTATTAAAAATTCAGAAATATTAAAACCTGACTCAGCCCCCAAAAAGCCAAACCCAGTTTGCATACCTCGACTTTCAATATTGTTAACTACATTGCCAGACGCACTATAAAAGAAATACACAATTACCACCAAGGTGATAATTTGAAATAAAAAAGATCTTATTTTGTTATTGTAAATAAATGAAAGAAGCAACTTGATTTTTTTCATATAAAAACTCTGGGCTATTTCTCTTTACTATTTTATGCTTAATTTATTGCCCTATCTAAACGGTGGTGAGTATAAAATACCACCATCATTCCAAAGTGCATTAAGACCTCTAGAGATTTTTAAATGCGTATCTTTGCCAATATTCCTATCAAAACTTTGTGCATAATTACCCACTTGGGAAATAATATTAAAGGCCCATTTCTTATCTAAGCCTAAGTGCTTATGCAGCCTTCCAGAGCGTCCTAACATACGCAAAATCTTAGGATTTTTAAACTGAGTACTGGCATTGTTTGAATTAATGCCTAATTCTTCGGCACCAATCATAGTGTTTAACGACCATTTTACGATATTAAACCACTTATCGTCACCCTGTCTAACTGAAGGCCCTAATGGTTCTTTAGTGATAATTTCAGGTAGGATAATTGCAGAAGAAGGTTGCTTTAAAGTGGTTCTGATGGCGTGCAACTGTGATCTATCTGAGGTAAGAGCATCGCAACGACCTGTTTCAAATTCTACTTTGGTTTGTTGTGAAGTATCAGAAAGTGTAGAATTGTATGTCATATTGTGGCTAGTAAAATAATCAGCCAAAGACATTTCAGTCGTTGTACCGTGCTGCAAACAAAAAGTTGCGCCATCTAGTTGCTTAACATTATTAACGCCTAATGATTTTTTTACCATAAATCCTTGTCCATCATAGTAATTAACACCAACAAAGTTTATACCTAAAGAAGTATCACGGGATAATGTCCAAGTTGTATTTCTCGATAAAATATCTATTTCACCAGACTGTAGTGCTATAAAGCGTTCTTTTGCTGTTAAAGGCACAAACCTAACTTTGTTAGCATCACCCAAGGTTGCTGCTGCAACTGCACGACATATGTCAACATCTAATCCTTTCCACTTACCTGCAGAGTCAGTAGATGAAAAGCCGACCAGACCAGTAGACACGCCACAGTTCAGTACATTTTTAGCCTTTACATTACTTAATGTATCTGCTTGAGCGCAGAACCCACTAAACGCTAATAGTAACAAGATATATAACAAGTCGGAGGCCAAGCGGTCTTCATTTATTTTATTAAAAATTATTTAGATTAATTATCAATCAATAGTATACATGAAATTATTGACCCAATAGTTAAACGCCATTCTTTTGAATCTATTATTTGTTAGTGTAATTAGTAACTATTTGTTAGTTGTAATCATTGCTAAATTAACATTTATATATATTAATTTAAAGTAAAAAAATAATTAAAAATCAATAATTTATAAAGTTATTATATATTTTTTACCACTATTGGTAATTTTTAACTAATAAATTTTTCTTAATAGGTGGTAAAATTTAACTATTATGCCTTACAATAGTTAAAAAATACAACTAAATATTATGATAATAAAAACCAAGGATTATTTAGCTAAAGTCCGTAATAAAACTGGGTTTACTGATTATAAAATAGCAAAAAAATATGATATTAATCTTGTCTTCCTAAGACCGCTTTGGCCTCCGACTTGGAAAATTAGCTCTATCAGAAACTCATGCTTGGTTATTTGCAGGAATTTTGAACATTAACCCTGCCGAAGTAGTGGCAAATACCAAACTTGAACAGGCAAAAATTAATAATAATGAAATAAAGGCCAAATTTTGGCAAGAGCAGATAGAAAATCTTAGAAGTGACTTAGTATCTCTAAAAATAGAGATCGCACAAATTAACCCTATTGTCGGTGATTTAAGTAACAATGCCGAACAAATTATTGATTTGTCATGCAAAGCTTTTAAATCAGGTGTTCATTTACTAATTTTTCCAGAATTAGTACTCTGTGGTTACCCACCAGAAGATCTGCTATTACGCGATGGGTTTATTACTAAAGTAGAAATAGAGATTGAACGTATACGTAAACAATTACCCAAAGCCATGAGTATTATATTTGGATCCCCTACTCGCATTGGTGAATGCTTGTACAACAGTGCTAATTTAATACAATATGGTAAAGTTCGTAGCTATCATAAACAGTATCTGCCAAATTATGGTGTATTTGATGAAAAACGCTACTTCACTCCTGGGCAAGCACCTATGGTATTTGAATGCCAGGGGCAACGTATTGGTGTAGTGATCTGTGAGGATGCCTGGAATGAGACACCTGTTAGTAATGCAGTCAATCAAGGTGCACAGACTATTGTCAGTATTAATGCTTCTCCTTTTCAAGTGAATAAGCACAATCAGCGTCTACAAACTATTCGTCAGCGTGTTTTAGAAAATAAAATAGATTTTATTTATGTAAATGCAGTCGGTGGGCAAGACGAATTAGTGTTTGATGGTGGATCGTTTACAATGAACAGAAAAGGAGAAGTAACCAATCAACTGCCATTCTTTAAAGCTACAATACAGATTTTAGGCACACCTGCCATAATAAGTAGCATAGAGTTAATAGAAAAGACTATTTATGATGCTTTGGTTTTGGCTACTAAAGATTATGTGCAAAAGAACGGTATATTTGAAGGCGCAGTTATCGGTTTATCAGGTGGTATTGACTCTGCATTAACACTGGCAATTGCCGTTGACGCGCTAGGTAGTGAGAATGTGCAAGCCATAATGATGCCATATGAATATACCTCTACTATTAGCATAGAAGACGCTAAAGCACAAACCAGTAGTATGAGTGTTGATTATAGAAGTCGGATCGTAGCCATGTCGTTCTGTAGTTTTAATATGCAACTTGCCCCATTGTTCAAGGGCTTAAATGCCGATACTACCGAAGAAAATCTACAAGCACGTATTCGGGGTACTTTACTGATGGCAATATCTAATAAATTTGGCAAAATTTTACTTGCTACAGGTAACAAATCTGAGATGGCTGTTGGGTATACTACACTATATGGCGATATGTCAGGTGGCTTTGCGCCACTTAAAGATATTGCTAAAACCATGGTATACCGCTTAGCTAAGTATCGCAATACAATTAATTATGTCATACCTGGTCGCGTAATAGATCGTGCTCCATCAGCAGAATTAGCGCCTAATCAAGTCGATCAGGACTCATTGCCTGAATACTACGAACTCGATGCTATTTTGGAATTATTCATTGAGAAAAAACACTCTGTTGAGTACATTACACATCAGGGATATGACGTGGACACAGTAAAGCATATTACTAATATGGTGTTAAGCAATGAATATAAGCGTAGACAAAGTGCGCCAGGCCCTAAAATTAGCCAAAACTCTTTTGGTAAAGATCATCGTTATCCAATGACTTCTAAATTTCAGCCTTAATTATAAATAATGAATCAAAATTATGTATATATTTATACTTAATTAATAATTACTAACACCTCACTTCTAATAAACTTTAAGTATTCATAAATTCGATCTTTCACTTTTATCAAAGTATTTGGATCTATACCCTGATACAATAATTTTAAGGTAATAAACAGCTATTGCTTCAAATGATTGAAGTTAAATCTTGTTATTTTTAAAAATCAAAACAAGACATCTTAACCTTGCTGTATCCGGTAAAATTTTATAAAAACTATTCATAATTATTATTAATTATGTAATTCTGCATATCTGTTTTTTACATACTATGCACACTTTATATAAAAAATGTTAAATAGAGGTATATTTGTAACTATAACTAACCTAATAATTTATTTATAGTTTATTCTAGATCAGGTTGACTATCTTGCTAAATATCAAAATCGCATACATATAGCTCCTGGATTCAGTAGATGCACTGGCAATTGGTTAAAATTATTTATTAGACACACTTATTATCATTAAAAACTATGAATAAAATTTAAAGATGTTCTGTTAAAGCTAGAATTTGAACCATTAATATTAAAACTTCTAAAAGAATTTGCGTGAAATTTATGTTTAGCATGCTCTAATTCTAGACTATAATTTTCCAAAAAATTCACACCTACCTTAAAGCTAGTATAGTGCCCACTAACATCAGTCTTGCCTTCGGTTCCGTACCTTGGGTCATCCCCAGGTGTTCCTCTATAATAAGAATTAAACCAATCGCCATTAATTTTGGCGTAACCTACGCCAATATAAGGTGTGTAGTCTTCTTTAATTTTAGAAAAATTATATAAGCCACCGATATAAATATCAATAGTCCTAATATAAGAAGAAGGCGAGTCTACTTCTACATTTTCTGAACCAGTTTGTATATTTTTTTTGTAAACGGGCTGTCGTTATCGTGCACAAGCAAAGCCATTTGTTTTGGTATTTTAATTTTAGTAGAATAAACACCAAGTTCATAACCTAAACCAATCTTTGGCATATATCTAAAATTATAACCAAAAGAAGAGTAATCTGATATTTTTCCGTCATAAATGTTTGCATTCTCCTCGGTAATAGCATTTGGGTTGCTCCCCATAAATGCAGCAAAATCTTGATGTTTTCCAGAAATATCTGAAGTTATTTTATCTAAAGATTTGCTTAGATACACTCCATGCTTAAAATTCATTTTTGCCTGTGCTTGAAAAGACATTAAAAGCAGTACAGTTAAAATATATATTTTCATTTTTTACCCTCAAAAACCTCAGTTAATATAATACCCTTATTTTTTAATAATTGCTAAAATAAAACATCAGTTATTTAAATAGCCTCTAGAATCAAAAGAAATCAAAAAAGTCAGTATCACTTTATTTTATTCCTAATATTTTATACTTAGGTAAAACAAGTCAATCACGAGACTTGAATATAAATAATAAAAAACAAGTTATTTACCTAAAAAAAATAATGCACTATACGCATCAATTTGATATTTGGACGTATTAATTTTTAAAAAAATATCTTTAGCATGCCCTTGGCCTTGTGTTTTGTTTCTTTTAATTCACTCTCAATAATAGAATTAAACACTATACCACTGCCAGCTCTAAAGATCAAAGTGTTGTTTCGTTTACTAATGGTGCGAATTAGAATATTAAAATCCATTTTTCCATTACTGCTAATATAACCCAATGAACCAGTATAAGATTGACGAGGCATTTGTTCTAGTTCAGCGATAATTTGCATACAGCGAACTTTAGGGCAACCAGTAATGGTTCCGCCAGGAAATAAAGCACTAATTATGTCTTTAATAGTAATGCCCTGTTTGAGTTTACCTTTGATGTTAGAAACGATATGATGTACAAAAGGATAGGTTTCCAGCCCCATTACTTCATTCACATATACTGAGCCATATTCACATACCTTGCCTAAGTCGTTACGTTCTAAATCAAGTAACATAATATGTTCTGATCGCTCTTTAGGATGATTTATTAATCGCTGCTTAAGGCGTTCATCCTCTTTCCCACTACCGCGTGGGTGTGTGCCAGCAATTGGCCTAGTTTCTATTTGATTATTACCATCAACGCTAAATAAACGCTCAGGAGAAGAAGATATTATGCTAAAGTTTTCAAAATTTGCTAAAGCAGAAAAAGGCGCTGGGTTAGACTGCTTTAATCCTCGGTACACTTGTGTTGGGTTAATATCTTTTGTGAGTTTATATTGCCACTGTCGTGATAGGTTTACCTGAAATACATCTCCTGCAATAATATAGTCACGACTACGTTTAACACCATTGACAAACTTAATTTCATCTTCACAAGATAACTCCCCTTGAATAGATACAGGTGGAATACTTTGTAATTGTGTTATATCTGATAATACTTGGTCTATACGTCGTTGGTCATCAAACTGGTCTAATAGATAAGTTTTTTCATGTAAATGATCAATCACAATTGCCGTAGGTATCTTAACAGCAATCGCCACTGACTGATCGCTTGATGGTAAAGCATTTTTTAATATTGGCTCAATTTGTCCAATCAACTCATATGATAAATATACGAACCAACCTCCTGTAAAGGGTAAATTGCTATTTATAACAGATATATCAACCTTTGACTCTAATTCAGAAAGAAAATCAAAGTCTTCCAAATTATTTAAAACAATTTGTTCGCTAGGATGAGCGAACAAAATCGAATAATAATTATTCTGATTATGACTAACGCTTTCTAATAAAAAAGGATAACGTTGTGTATTTAGATGGCATAAAGTATCTAAAGCTAGTCCTGGGATTTCTAAAAACTTCACCGCTAGGCTATAAGCATAATTTATTTGTAGATAAACTCAACACGACGATTTTTGCCATCTTCACTACTTTGTGTTTTTTCTTCACCATAACTTACCGTTTCAATTCTATTGTAAAAGCCTAATGCTTGCTTAACACTTAAAGCACGGTTTTCACCTAAAGCTAAGTTATATTCACGTGTGCCACGCTCATCTGTATGCCCTTCTAGACGCAACCTAACATTTGGATTATCTCGCATAAAGATAATATGCTTCATAATTTTTTGATTAACTGTCGGGCTCATGGTGGCAGTATCATAATCAAAATATAATACAAGCTCACCGCCATTAGCTATTAGCATCTCTAATGCATCTTTTTTCTGCTGTTAGCATCGTATCAGTATTTGCAATTTGTTCACTAGAAGGCTTCCACTTGAAAGTCGATTGCTCACGTACAATCGCATCAACTTCTCTTCTATCTTCAACAATAACTTTATTACTGCTTGGCATAAATCTTTTTTAAAATTATCTATTACCGAACATGCGCTTAGTGTAGTTATAAGTAACGCCATTATTATAATTTTATTTTTCATTTTACTTCCCCTTTATTAATTTTCTAAATTACTTGACCAATTTGGTGATCTTACTTCTGCATCATACTCAGATAACTCATATGATCGATTGCCTTCCACAGATACTACGGATAACAAGCTTTTTTATCACGATGACTAGAAAATATAATCATACCACCATTTGGTGAAAAATATGGTGATTCATCTAATGTGCCGTCACTCATCATGTTTAATTCTTTACTTTTAATATTTAGCATTGCAATACGGTAATCATTATCAATACGGTGTACTAGCGCCAAATACTTATTGTTTGGGGAAAATACAGCTTTTGCATTGTAAGATCCAGTGAATGTGACACGATTAACACGCCCACTTTTTAAGTTTTTAATATAAATTTGTGCTTGACCAGAGCGGTTAGAGGTAAATACAATATTTTTCCCGTCAGAGGAATAACTTGCCTCAGTGTCAATGCCCTTGTCTTGCGTTAATCGATATAGTTTTTTACTTATTAAATCATAAGAGTAAATGTCTTTATTACCTTCTTTAGATAGAGTTAACACAAGACTTTTACCATTTGGATGCCAACTGGGCGATGATGCAATACCATCAAAACTTGGTAGTTTTTCAATTTTTTTACGTAAGAATGGATGCCATATAAATACTTCTGCTCGCCCATTTTGGAAGGAAACATAGGCAATTTTTTTATCTTCATATTTATGCTCTGGCGACCAAACTGGAGAAAGTATTGGACTATCTAATTTAATACGACTTTTGGCGTTCATTGCATCAGAATCCGAAATATTAAGACGATATTGTCTCACTCCTTCTTCGTCTTTTTTTACTGTAATATAAGTTAATAACGTGTTAAACGAACCGTTTTCACCTAATAATGCCTCGTAAATATCATCACTGAGCTGGTGTGCTACCTTTCTAAAGCCATTAGTATGAACACGCGTTGAACGATTAAATAACTTTACGTTACTATAAACATCAAATAAACTTACAGAAAGTTTGTAAATATCATTACTTTCTTGAATAATGCTGCCAATAACAAGTGCTTCTATATTTTTTCTTTCCAATATTTTGCATCAATTTTCCCTATAACAGAGGTAGGAATAAATACATTAAAACGTCCTGAGCGTTCTAAATTATCACGAATGATTTTTGAAATATCCTTGTCTTGTGCATTGTCACCAAGTAGTTTGAATGGACTTACAGTAATTGGGAAAGCATTTTTATCTTTTTTAACTACAGTTATCTCTAATACTGCATGTGTACTACCAACAGCAAATATTACAATCAACATTAGCCACTTATTTAATTTCATTCTCTTTCTTCAATCCAGTGCATTTGAATAGCTTCTAAAATTTTTTCGCCGGACTTATTTTCGTCGCCATCAAATCCTTCCAAGTCAATCACCATTTGCCTTAAATCAACAAAATTAACCACACTTGGATTAAAATCAGGGTGTGCCTCGTCTAATGCGATGGCAATATCTAGGGAATCACTCCAAATCATAAAAATTTTATTTCAAATTAAATAATGTCTAATTTTAATCTCTAAATTAAAGCCATAAGTACTATTTTTTTATTACTAACTCTATTCACAGAATGTACAAATTTTAAATTTTTAATAGCATATATTGCTTCATCTAATTGCGAAATGCCCAATACACTAATTAGTAATTTTAATCCCTTCATCGAGCCATTGCTTTCTTCTATTTCTAAAAATTCGATATTAACATTAGATTTAGCAATAGCACTGGCGATAGACGCTAACATACCGCGACGATTATCGTTTTCTATGCGAATCAATACCTCAAATTCTTCATCTTTATCTGCATGCCAGTCCACATTTAACCATTGCTCATGTTTTTGCTTAGCACGAAGCAAATTGCCACAATCAAACCTATGTAGTACTAGGCCATTATTGGTCAATAGGCCGGCCACCTTATCGCCTGGAATAGGATAACAACAACGTGCACAGCTGATAGAGTTTTCTTTGATGCTTTTAATGCTAATACGGTTATTTAATTCATCTCCATTGTTACCTTGGATTATATTAAGCACAAAAGATATCAATATATCTGATAGAGCGATTTTCATATACAAATCTTCTTTAGAAGAGCACTTTAAATTTTGCAAGCAAGTTTGCCATTTTTTTCACTAATAGGCTCTACATAACCTTGGTAATCTAAGGCATTAGTAAGTAAGTATTCACCTAGTCGTATTAATTTAGAGGCCGATTCTTCCTGTAAACTGTTTTTGATCGAGGTCTTTGCTTTTGTTGTAGTTACAATTTTTAACCAAGATGGAAGTGGTCTAGCATTTTTATTGGTAATAATTTCAATCGTTTGTCCTGATTTCAACTCAGTATTAAATTTAATATTCACTTGGTTAACTTTAGCCGCTAGCGCCCTATTACCAACATTAGTATGGATAGCATAGGCAAAATCTAATACTGTGGACTTATATGGTAACTGAATGATTTCGCCCTCAGGTGTAAAAACAAATACTTCTGAAGATGATAAGTCATCTTTAGTTCCCTCTAGAAATTCAATGGAAGTATCTGAATTTTGCTGAATATCTAATAATGAAGCTATCCAATTACCAGCTAATTTTGAAGTATTAACATTTTTGCTTTTATAGTGCCAATGTGCTGCAATACCGTATTCAGAGATAAAATGCATTTCTTTTGTGCGAATTTGCACCTCGATATAAACTTTGTTTGGGCCAAATAACACCGTGTGTAGAGACTGATAGCCATTAATCTTTGGTAGCGCAATATAATCTTTAAATTTACCAGGTACAGGCTTGTATAAATTATGAACAATACCTAATGTTTGATAACACTGAGGCATATTATCAACAATAACTCTAAATGCATACACATCAAGTATTTCAGAAAATTTAAGATGATTATTTTTCATCTTTTTATAGATACTAGATGTTGTTTTTCTGCGCCCACTAGTTTTAATATCACTCAATCCTTCCTGCTCTAAGCGAGATCTAATTTCATCCTGAATTTTTTCAATAATCTCTTTTAAATTACCATAACGCTTGTTAATTTTATGCTTTAAAACCTGATAACGATAAGGGTAAATGTACTTAAAACATAGCTCTTCTAACTCTTTGTTGATATTATTCAGACCTAGACGACGTGCAATTGGTGCGTGAATTTCAATAGTTTCTTTGGCAATTCTTTGTTGTTTTTCATGTTTTATTGATTGTAGCGTGCGCATATTGTGTAGACGGTCAGCTAGTTTAATCATCATTACTCGCATATCTGTACTCATTGCTAGGAACAATTTTCTAAAGTTTTGCGCTTGTTGCTCAATATTTGAGCGAAATTCTAAACCAGTTAATTTTGAAACTCCATCTACGATATGCGCCACTTCTTCATCAAAATCTCGAATAATATCTTCTCGCGTAAGCGTAGTGTCTTCAATGCAATCGTGCAGTAACGCTGCAACAATACAATGGTAATCTAATTTCAATTCTGCTAAAATCATCGCCACATTAATTGGATGAAACACATAAGCCTCACCTGATTTTCGATACTGCCCATCATGAGATGTTGCTGCTAATATATAAGCTTGATAAACGCCTTTAATCTGATCTTTTGACATATAAGTATTTAGTACTTTGCATAAGTCACTAATTAGAATTCTTTTTTCTGGCAAAGTCATTTAAGAATATTATTCAAGTTAATATCATTTATATTATAATACAAGTGTCTCAGTATAATGTTTACACATATTCCATAAATAATTATTTTAACAATGAAAAACAAAATTAAATTAACTATAGCACTATCTTTGTCAATCATATTGCTTAACGCTTGTTCCTTGGATGAAGAAAAAGAGAATCTATTACTAAGGGTTGGTCGCCTAAAACTTTCTTCCAGAAAGCAAAAGATTCTGATTCATCAAAAAATTCTATTAAGTTGTTTGAGCAACTACAAGCCGCTTACCCTGGCTCTAAGTATGCATTGCAGTCTAAATTAGAAATTGCTTATCGACTTTATAAAAATAAAGATTACGATGTAGCAACTTCACATCTTAATGACTATATTAAAATTTATCCTAAACATTTTTCAACGCCATACGCCTATTATCTTCGTGGCGTTATCTCAGAAGATAAATCACGCTCTATTTTAGATAAATACTTCACTGATAGTGATAGCGCCCAACGTGATGTAAGGTCAGTACGTAATGCCTTTAACTACTACATGGCTTTAATTGACAAATTTCCTGATACAAAATATGCAAAAAAAGCAAGAACGCGTTTAATTATTTTAAGAAATACTCTTGCTAGACATGAATTGTTTGTTGCTATCTATTACACTAAAAAAGGGGCAAATATTGCCGCTATTAACCGTACTAAATTTATTATTGAAAAATATCCAAATACACCATCAGTCCCTGCGGCATTGCATTTAATGGCACGCAACTACAGCACTATAAATATGGATAAGCTAGCAAAAGATGTGCGTCGTGTATTAAAGAAAAGTTATCCTTTATATGAGCCGCACTATAACCTTGGATAACTAATTCTCAAGCATTAAAATCATGTCTATCACGTTACACTTATCGCTGCCAACTGTTTGTATCGTAAGTAATGATTTTAATATTTTATTTATATATTTAGGTTAGATTATCATGACCAAGCAAGAGCGTTTTTTTGCGCTTAAAATCTCATCTATTATGGCAAGTCGTATGTTCGGGTTGTTTATGATATTTCCAGTATTTTCAGTGTATGCTACGCAATACGAAAATACCACGCCTTATTTAATTGGCCTGGCAATTGGTGTTTACGGTTTAACACAATCATTATTACAAATTCCATTTGGTTATCTATCTGATCAATTTGGTCGTAAGCCATTACTTATTATCGGATTAATCTTTTTCTTTATTGGCAGTGTAGTAGCCGCTAACTCTACTGATATTATTAATGTGGTGGTTGGTAGGTCATTACAAGGTAGTGGCGCCATTTCTGCAGTATTAATGGCTTTTTTAGCAGATTTTGTTTCTGAAGAGCAACGTCCTAAGGCAAATGCTTTTGTGGGAATGCAAATTGGACTGGCGTTTATGCTTTCAATATTAATTGGTCCACTGATTACAGTAAATTTAGGTATTTCAGGGCTTTTTTGGGTAATTGCTGGTTTATCTATCGTTGCATTGATAATTGTTCTAACATTGCCATATGTTAGGCCACATGCACAATACTCATTATCAATATCAAACATTAAACAAGTATTGACTATTAAATTGTTTAAATTAGACTTTAGTATCTTTGTACTACACTTAATTCTTACTTGTACTTTTATCGTGATACCAATATTATTAGTGAAAAATAATATTGTTGCTACTGATTTAAAGGATAATTGGAGTGTCTATTTACCAGTGCTGTTGTTATCTTTTGTCGGTATGTTGCCAATCATCATCTTAGCTGAAAAATTTCAAAAATATAAGGCTATGATCCTTACTGCAATTATAATAATGCTTATCAGTCAAATCTTGTTTTATCAGGTCACATTAACTTACACTATATTTTTAATTTTATTAACGTTGTTTTTTATTACCTTTAATGCAATAGAAGCCATGCTACCATCACTTGTATCAAAAATTGCAATAGATGATAAACGTGGCTTGGCAATGGGTTTATACTCCACTTCACAGTTTTTAGGCGCATTTATTGGTGGTGTATTTGGTGGATGGATTTACAACATATATGATTTAAATAGTGTATTCTTATTTACCATATTGATGGCAATAATTTGGCTAAGTGTTATGCTTACAATGAAACAATAAAAAATCTTATAGGAGAAGTAATATGGCAGGCATTAATAAAGTAATTTTAGTTGGTAATTTAGGTGCAAAACCAGAAATAAAATACAGCCAAGCTGGCAATGCAATGACTAATTTATCAGTTGCAACAAGTGAATCTTGGACAGATAAAAATACAGGTCAAAAACAGGAAAAAACTGAATGGCACCGTGTAAGTTTATTTGGCAAATTAGCTGAAATAGCTGGTCAATATTTAGATAAAGGATCTAAAGTTTATGTAGAGGGCAAATTACAAACGCGTAAATGGCAAGATCAATCAGGAGCTGACCGCTATACCACTGAAGTTGTTGTATCGGGGTTTAACGGTACTTTGCAAATGCTAGATCGTCGTGATAACGTAGGTAGCGCCACACAACAATCTGACCCTGTCACATCACCACCTGCACAACAAGCTGTTGTTGATCCTATTGCACCTGTTGATAACAGTGATTTTGATGATGATATTCCATTCTAGATATTCTAAAGAGTGTCTTTAATAATATTTATAAAATTTTATAAATATTATTAAGATAAATACTTACAAAAGATTATCTTCTATCAGGCTGACGTACTATTTAGATATTTTTTTATTTTACTCTAACAGTGTTTTTCTTTACCATCCCAGTAATTTGCTTTATTCCTTAATATCCAGCGCACACCTCCTTTTGGATCTTTAACATCACCTTTATACCTTGGAATTAAATGCACATGAAGATGCATTACACTTTGACCTGCTGCTTGTTCATTGTTAATACCAATATTATAACCATCAGGTGAAAACTCCTTATCTAAGATTATCTTAGCATTTTGCACAGCCTTACCGATGGCTAATAATTCTTCTTTTGTAGCTTCAAAATAAGTTGCAAAATGTCTTTTAGGTACAATTAGTGTATGCCCTGGGGATGCTGGATAGCTATCAATAAAGGTTTTTGTGTAATTACATTCACCAATAACACGCTCATCTCTTAATGTACAAAAAATACAATCATTACTCATGATTTTATTTGCCTTAAACCTAAAAGAGCATTATTTTATGCTAAGTTTCAATAACAAATATTGAAAAAATAGAATTTTTATTAATTTTTCTTGTAAGTTATTTAGTGCTTATTATTGGATTATTATTACCATAATTAGTGGCGTTATTCCACGGTATATTGCGGTAATTTTTGTTGTATAAATTATAACCATTTCTATTATATGGATTGTAACGATTTTTATTATATGGATTGTAACGATTTTTATTATATGGATTATAGCTATAACCATTGTTATTATTCCAGTCATCGTCATCGAATTCATCAAACATATTACTCATTTCTTCAGGGTACCAACGAGGATCCCAAAAATTATAAGGGTTAAAGCCAAAAATGCCATTATCTTGTTGATATCCATAACCGTTATAGTTGTTACCCCAAAAAGCATTCACGCCTAATGACACTGTAAGCAATGTAATTATAAATAGTCTTTTCATTTTGTTTCTCCATGATTAATGATCAAATAGTTTTTGCATTATAACATAACTAATGTTTTTTTATAAAATCAGTTTTAAAAACCAAGTGCATTATTGCCTTTAGGTATAATATTTTGAATGAATACACAACAGTTACTACAATCCATTTTACAACAGCGAATCCTAGTATTGGACGGAGCTATGGGCACGATGATTCAGAAGCACAAACTCACGGAAAAAGATTATCGTGGTGAACGTTTTAAGGATTGCGCTACCCTTGTTCAGGGTAATAACGATCTACTAAGTATAACTCAGCCAAAAATTATTCAAGATATACACCGTTCTTATTTGGAAGTTGGTGCTGATATTATTGAAACCAATACTTTTAACGCCTCTAGTACTTCTATGGCGGATTATAAGATGCAAAATTTAGTATATGAAATTAATGTAAAAAGTGCCAAACTAGCCAAACAGGCTTGTAATGAGTTTTCAACAAATGACAAGCCACGCTTTGTTGCTGGTGTTATAGGCCCTACTTCACGTACTTGTTCGCTTTCTCCTGATGTTAACGACCCAGGTTTTAGAAATGTGAGCTTTGATGAGTTGGTTGGTGTTTATTCACAGTCAACTCGTGGATTGATTGAAGGCGGTGTAGATATTATCTTAATTGAAACTATATTTGATACACTCAATGCTAAAGCAGCTATTTTCGCA
This sequence comes from Candidatus Thiodubiliella sp., assembly GCA_029237605.1. Classification (GTDB taxonomy): domain Bacteria; phylum Pseudomonadota; class Gammaproteobacteria; order PS1; family Pseudothioglobaceae; genus Thiodubiliella. Next base: position 70,949 of record JAQRGB010000001.1, on the reverse strand, counting down.
GTACAACAGGTGTTTGAAGACGATGGCGTTAAATTACCAATTATGATTTCAGGTACTATCACAGACGCTTCAGGGCGAACTCTATCTGGTCAAGTAACTGACTAGACCCAACTCCTTGGCTCACAGAACGACATGGCTACGATCCGACTTAACTGTGCACTTGGGCCTGATTTGTTGCGCCAATATGTGGCTGAAATGTCGCGTGTGGCAGATTGCTTTGTCTCAGCCCATCCAAATGCTGGCTTACCTAATGAATTTGGCGAATATGATTTAGATGCTAGTACAATGAGCGAGCAAGTCAGTGAATGGGCAACTTCAGGTTTGGTTAACATCTTAGGGGGCTGCTGTGGCTCCACCCCTGAGCACATTAAAGCCATTGCTGATGCTATTGATGGTTTAGCACCTAGGGAAATACCAGAAATACCATTAGAATGCCGATTATCAGGTTTAGAGGCCTTTAATATTGGTAGTGACTCTTTGTTTGTCAATATTGGTGAACGCGCTAATATTACCGGTTCTGCGAAATTTAAACGCCTAATCCTAAATGAGGAATACGAAGAAGCGCTTGATATTTGTCGTGCACAGGTCGAAGATGGCGCGCAAGTGGTTGACATCAATATGGATGAAGGTATGCTTGATGGTAAAGTTGCCATGATGCGCTTTATGAACCTAATTGCTTCTGAGCCGGATATCTCCAAAGTGCCTATTATGGTAGATTCAAGTAAGTGGAATATTATCGAAGCTGGGCTTAAATGCACACAGGGTAAGCCGATTGTTAATTCTATCTCACTCAAAGAAGGCAAGGAAAGCTTTGTTAAATACGCACATCTATGCAAGCGTTACGGTGCGGCGATTATCGTTATGGCATTTGATGAAGCAGGTCAGGCAGATACACAAGCACGCAAAATAGAAATTTGTACCAATGCCTATAACATCCTGGTTAATGAAGTTGATTTTCCGCCTGAAGATATTATTTTTGACCCTAATATTTTTGCGGTTGCTACAGGCATTGAAGAGCATAACAACTATGGCGTTGATTTTATTGAAGCCACCCTTGAGATTATCAACACCCTGCCCCACGCCAAAATCTCAAAGTCGGAGGCCAAGCGGTCTTAGGAAGACAAGGGTCTCTTACAACTCCTTGTACGCGAGGCAATTCACTCCGTATTTTTATATCACGCAGTAAAAGCTGGCATGACCATGGGCATTGTCAATGCAGGTCAGTTGGTGGTTTATGATGATATTGACCCAGAACTCAAAAAATGCGTTGAAGATGTGGTACTTAATGCTGATGAACAAGCAGGTGAACGCTTGGTGGATATTGCCGCAAAGTTTTCTGGCACAGGTGAGCAAAAAGACAATAAAAAAGACTTAGAATGGCGCACATGGGCAGTGGAAAAACGCCTAGAACATGCGCTAGTTAAAGGCATTACCAAATACATTGACGAAGACACCCAAGAAGCCTTTGATAAATTGGGTCGCCCTATTCTCGTTATCGAAGGCCCGCTAATGAGTGGTATGAACATCGTCGGTGATTTGTTTGGTGCAGGTAAAATGTTCTTACCACAAGTGGTTAAATCTGCCCGCGTGATGAAAAAATCAGTGGCTTACCTAGACCCATTCTTAGAAGCTGAAAAACAAGATTGTACTCCTACTTCACAAGGCAAAATCCTCATGGCAACCGTTAAAGGCGATGTACATGATATTGGTAAAAATATTGTGGGTGTTGTGCTGTCTTGTAACAACTATGAAATCATTGATTTAGGTGTGATGGTACCTGCTGAGACTATTTTAGAAACTGCTAAAAAAGAAAATGTCGATATTATTGGGCTTTCTGGGCTCATCACCCCATCACTTGATGAAATGGTATCTGTTGCCAAGGAAATGACCCGCCAAGGGTTTGAATTACCCTTAATGATTGGTGGTGCTACTACTTCCAAAGCGCATACAGCGGTGAAAATTGAGCCCGAATATGACAAAGGTGTGTTTTATGTGCAAGACGCCTCCAAATCTGTTGGTATAGTAAGTGCTATACTATCCACAACCCTTAAACCACAGCTTTTAGCCGATACCAAGGTCGACTATGAAATAGTGCGACAGCGTCGCGCTAATAAAGGTAAAAGCAAGCTAATATCTTTGGAAAAAGCTAGAGCTAACAAGCCAAAACTATCTTTCAATACTATTGTTAGACCTAAAAAATTAGGCGTTCATGTTTTTAAAGACTACGACTTGGCTGAAATTTTCAAATTTATTGATTGGATGCCATTTTTCCGCACTTGGGAATTAGCTGGCAAATTCCCTGACATCTTAACGGATAAAGTAGTCGGAGAATCTGCTTCTCAACTATTTACTGATGCGAAGCAAATGTTTAAAAAAGTTATTGACGAAAAACTACTCACCGCCAATGCCGTTATTGGCATATTCCCAGCCAATAGTGTCAATGAAGATATTGAATTGTATGATGAAAATAATAAGGTTTTAATAATTCTTAATCATCTACGTCAACAACTGGATAAGAAAGGTAATACCCCAAATTTTTGTTTAAGTGATTTTACTAGACCCAACTCCTTGGCTCACAGAACGACATGGCTACGATCCGACTTGGTGCTTTTGCCGTTACCGCTGGCATTAACATCGAACCACTAATTACCACATTTGAAGCCGACCATGATGATTATAATTCAATTATGATTAAAGCCGTGGCTGACCGTCTAGCTGAAGCCTTTACCGAGCTTATGCACTTTAAGCTACGCACCGAATTTTGGGGTTATAGCACTGAGGCATTTGATAACAACCAACTCATGCGAGAAAAGTTTGATGGCATCCGCCCTGCTCCAGGTTACCCGTCCTGTCCAGAACATAGTGAAAAAGAAAAACTGTGGGGTTTACTTGATGTAGAAAAGCATACAGGCATGACTCTTACTAGTTCATTCGCCATGCTGCCTACTGCTAGTGTCAGTGGATGGTATTTCGCCAACAATGATGCCAGATATTTTGGTGTAGCAAAAATCAACCAAGGACAACTAGAAAATTATGCCAAACGCAAAGGCATTTCATTGGAGCAAGCAGAAAAACTACTCTCCCCTAACTTAGAATAGTTCTTTTATGCTAGTATAGCAACTGAATTTGAAAGTCGGAGGCCAAGCGGTCTTAGGAAGTATTTTTTAATGTATTATATTAGGTAATTTATACGAAGTGGGTAATGGGTTTTACATTCAGTCAATCACGAATTATCAAATTTAAAAAAAAGCAGTGCACTGGAAGGCTTTGGTCTTATTTACAAGTATTGTGGCAATTTCAATTACACTGAGATAATTGTTATTTAATTTAATAATAGAAAAAAATGAAAAAAATATTTTTAGTTGGTTTATTAGTATCTTTTGTAGTAGTAGCAGAAGTGCCTCTTAATATCGTAAAGATTAGTAATAATGTTTACGCTTTAAAGGGAGAGACTTCGCAACGATCAAAAGATAATTTTGGCAATAATTCAACTCATGGTGTCATTATTGGCAAAAAATCAGTGTTGTTAATTGACAGCGGCGCTAGTTTTTTGGGAGCGAAACAAATTCATAACGCCATTAAAACCATAACCGAAAAGCCCATTAAATATGTTGTAAATACTGGGGGGCAAGATCATCGCTGGCTAGGAAATGATTATTTTTATCAATTAGGTTCTAACATTATTGCGTCACAAAAAACCCATGATGACCAAATTGCGCGTACTGATTATCATTTAAATAGATTAAGTATTCTAATTGGTAGAAGCCTAAATGGCACCAAACCTTTTTATGCCAATGAAACTTTTAATAATAAAAAAATCTTTAATTTTGAAGGAACTCATTTAGAGCTTTATCATTTTGGGGAAGCACACACAGTAGGTGATATTATCATATGGATGCCTGATGAAAAAATAATGTTTAGTGGCGATGTGGTGTTTGTAGATAGAATGCTTGGCACAGGTCCTGCAAAAAATATTAAAAGCTGGATAAAGGTATTTGAAAAAATGGCACAATTTAAACCAAAGGTTATAGTACCAGGGCATGGAAGCGTAACAAACTTAAAAATTGCCACTCAAGATACTTATGATTATTTAATCTTTTTGCGTGACAAAATTCGTAAGATAATTGAAGATGATGGCGGTATACTCTCAGCAACTAACATTAATCAAGAAAAATTTAAATAAAGTCGGATCGTAGCAAAAACTTTAAAGTAATTAGTAGAACAAATGCTCAAAATACCTTTATGCAACTAGAGTTTGAGTAATTTTAACCCAAGAAAGCTAGCTAGGTTGTATAAATGTAAGGTTACGCAAAAACTCATTAAAAAGGTTTGTAGCGATAATGATATAACGATTAATTTAGAAAAAATAAAAGATACTATAAAAATTATGGACTATGGCGTTCTGCCAATCCCCTGGCGTTATTATTGATGGAAAAATTGCCCATGCTGGTGGTGTGTTACAGATGCAAAAACAGTACTTTCTTGGTTTAAATCAAAATGCCACCCTACTGATGACACTTGCTATTAATAAAAAATATAATAAATCATTCCATCTGAGTGCTTACACGTCAGCTAAATTTAGATATTAAAGCTTTTCAAATAAAGAGTAAAAATTGTCAATTGAAGTGGTGATAATCCTCAATTTTGCTAGACAGCATGGCTTTTTATATTAGTTTTATAAAAAAATATTCAAAAAAAAACACCAGCTAAAAACCCCACTTGGGTTTTAATAGCTAATCATATTCATTTGCTTTGTATGTAACTTATACAAAATATTCTAAGCAAGGCTACGTGCAAGATGTAGACAGACTTATTTTATACTGTAGTAGCACATTTTGGAAGAACATTACTGATACAATCTGAGTATTATTTACTCAGTGTTTATCGCTATATTAAACTCGAGATGGCATGACAAATAATACTGCTGATTATTCTTTTTCTAGTTATTAAATTAATGCATTAAGAATAACCTCTAATCTTTGCTTTCCACATGAATATTATTTATCTTTAGATGAAACAAATTCAATAAGACAACAAAACTACCAATTACTCTTTGAATAAGAGCTTGATATTAAATTGATTGACAATATTCGTAGAACTACTAATCAAGGTATATCAATTGGTAATTAAGATTTAATAACCTAGGTAAAAAAACTAACAGGCTACTGCAATATGACCAGTAAAAGCAGAGTAAGGTTAAAATGATAGCAGGAAAAGAAGAAATAATTAACATTAAGTTTTTTTATACGCTCGCATCAAAAACAGAAATTATTGATACTCTTGGGGTAACACCAGAAAAAATGTTGTTAGACATAGGGACTGTACCTAATGTATCGGATAACTTAACTAAACAATCCCAAAGCAATACTTCGCTTATTAACTTGTTCAAGAGCGTAAGATAATTGTAGGAATTTACTTTATATAAATACAACAACATATTTTCTTAGCATTAATAAATATTAGAACGTGATTTTTTAAATTAAATAGCAAAACAAGTAATAATAACCATGACTAGAGCATCATTAAAACTATAAAAACATGAAAAAAAATTATCATCTATAAAATTTAACTAAAAAATTGTGTAAAAAAAAGATTACATCATTTGGTTAATAAAAAAAAGAAATACAATAATTTTTACACAACAAGCTTTAAGAATTACATTCATTAAATATTTTTGCATCACATTGACTGCATATATCACGATTAAGTCGCTTATAGATAGCGCTAATAGCAATTTCTTTAGAATCGAAAAAGTTTATTCTGCCAATTTTCTCTATAAAATGAGTCTGTGCTAAAAATTGATAAACTGGTGCTTTAAGTCCAACAAAATACAAGCCTCCGCCTTTTCTTTTTAACCTATTTTGCTCAGAGGCTAAAGTTTCAATACCTGATAAATCTATAAAATTAATGCCACTAGCAACAATTAGAATATTATAAATATTTTGTCCATCAGATATTTTTTCAATTTTTTCTGGATATGATTGATTGAGCCAAAATAAATTGACATATCAACCCTAATTATTTTTAATTGTAGGCACTGTCTCAGTGGCTTTTTAGAATATTTGTAAAATTTCTATGACCTTTATTATCTACACTATCTATTGACAAAGTAGGTATTCTTGGTGTTGAAGTTTTTGCTAAAAACAGTACCAAAGATAATAGCACACCTAAATAAATAGCAAATTCTAATTCAAGGAATATAGTTGCTAAAAAAGTTGTAATTAAAATTGAAGATTCTGATTTACTGTATTTAAAAATCTTCATAATATGCTGAATATCAATCAAATTATAAGCAACTAACAAAATAACTCCACCCATAACAGAGATTGGTAGATAAGCAGTTAATGGTGCAATCAGTAATACAATAATCATTAAAAATAATGCAGCAAAAATAGCTGAAAGTGGAGTTTTTGCGCCAGATTCATAATTAATGCCAGATCTAGTAAAAGAGCCGGAACCTGCGTAACTAGAAAAAAACTAGCAAATATATTAGACATTCCTTGCCCGATAAATTCTTGATTGGAGTTTATTCTTTGATTAGACTTTGTGGCAATAGCTTTACTGATTGAAATTGCTTCAATCAAGCCTAATAGTGCAATTGCAAAAGCCCCTGACGCCAATTCAGAAATTATAGAAAGAGAAAAATAAGGCATCGATAAAGGTGGCAAATGTGCAGGAATTTTACCAACAAATTCAATATTTGTTGAGAGTTGAAATTTAGATAAATAAAATGCCAAAATACTACCTAGTATCATGCCAATTAAAAGATTAGGAGATTTCGGCAAAAATCTTTTAAACAAAGTTGAACTAAATAGTGTTACTAATGCAATTAGTAGAAAATAAACATCAAAGTTAGCAGAGCCCTGATATAAATCAACCCAAGTCTGTAAAAATGATTCTCCTTTAGGCACATAAATACCAGTAATGTGTTTTAATTGGCTAGTTGCAATTAAAATTGCCGCACCAAAAGTAAAGCCAGTAACTACTGTATGCGAGACAAAATTTACCAAAGTTCCAAATCTAGCTAAGCCAAATGCTAATTGATAAACCCCAGCAAGAAAAGTTAAAGTAAGTGCCATTGAGATGAATTCTGTAGATCCTGGGTCAACATGTTTGCTAATAGTAGAAAACATAACAATTGAAATCGCTGTTGTTGGGCCTGAAACTAAATGATATGATGAACCAAATAGTGCGGCAATAATCGGGGTAACCATTGCTGTGTATAATCCATATTCTGGCGGAAGCCCAGCAATGGTTGCAAAAGCAACGCCCTGAGGTAATACTACCACTGCACCAGTAAAGCCTGCAATAATATCTTCTTTTATGGTATTTTTATTAATTGCTTTAAGCCATATCAGAAATGGCAATAATTTAACAAGTCTATTTTTCATAAATTATTTATTTCTATAATTCTTAATTTTTTAGACAGTTTATCCAGTGAAGCATTGATAAACTTAAAACTTCCCTCAGCGCCATATAGCTTAGCAACTTTAAGTGCTTCATTAATAACTACTTTATAGGGCACTTCAATTGAATTTTGCAGCTCATATGTAGCTAAATAAAGTACAGCATGCTCTACTGAGCCTAGCTCATCAGTATCACGATTAATAGTTGGGGCAATGAGTTCATCTAACTCGGTGCGATTTTTTAGAATATTGATAAATAGGTTTGAAAAAAATGCTTTTGATATTCTTCCAGGCTTTTGATTTAAAAATTGTTGTTCAATTTGTAACACTTCACCACCTGACATCATATACTGATATAGCGCTTGTACTACACGCTCTCTAGATCGATGTTTAGGGGTTATAAACGTCATTATTTAAGGCTAATTTTAAGCTTGGTTAAGTAAATATAGCATTTCAATCATTGCCATAGCCGCCTCCTCACCTTTGTTGCCTTTATAGCCACCTGCCCTATCGATGGTTTGTTCCATGTTACTGGTGGTAAGTATACCAAAGGTAGTTGGCACTTCATATTGATAAGATACATTTGCAATGCCGCGAGCGCATTCGCTACATACAAAGTCAAAATGTGAGGTTTTGCCTTTAATTACAGCACCTAGGGTTATTATGCCGTGATATTTTCCACTTTTTGCTAATTTTTTAGCTAATAGTGGAATTTCAAAAGCACCTGGTACATAAAAAACATCGACATTATTCTTCTCAATACCGTATTTAGAAAGAATTTCCTGCGTAGCAACTAACAACTTATCGCCAATTTCTTGATAAAAATAACCTACGATAATGGCAATTACCTTATCTTTTAAAAAATTATTATTGCTATTTTTATCAAATTTAAAATTCATAATACCCTATTTTGTATGGTTTGTAATATATTCAACCACTTCTAAGCCAAAGCCATTTAAAGCATTTAGCTTTCTCGGGTTACCTAAAATACGCATTTTACCAACGCCTAAATCAGATAATATTTGAGCACCTACACCATAAGTTTTAACATCACTACTGGCTTCATGTGGACGAATAAGCAAAAATACACCATTTCGTTCTTCCTAAGACCGCTTGGCCTCCGACTTTAGAGATTTAGTATTTTCTTGCAAGATATCGATAAACGTATTTTCCATATGCACACGTATACAAATTGGCACATCTTTGCTAATGCTGCCTTTTACTAAGGCTGTGTGTGTTTGCTGGTGAATACTATCTAAGAATAACACCATCGTCCATTCACCGTATTTATTGCTAAATAGTCGCTCACCAATACGTTTAATAGTTTTTTCATTTTCTACACGGTAGGAAATCAAGTCTTCAATTGTGCCCCATTTAATATCATGTTGTTCAGCAAAAAATTCTAAATCATCACGACGCGCCATTGAGCCATCATCGTTCAAAATCTCAACAATCACTGATGATGCTTCAAAGCCTGCAAGACGCGCTAAGTCACAACCTGCTTCGGTGTGGCCTGGGCGAATCAATACACCGCCAGGTTGTGCCATTAATGGAAAAATATGCCCTGGTTGTACAATATCAGTAGGTTTAGCATTTGGTGCTACGGCACTTAACACAGTTTTTGCCCAAGTCGGATCGTAGCCATGTCGTTCTGTGAGCCAAGGAGTTGTAAGAGACCTTCAGAAGCCTCAATAGAAACGGTAAAATTAGTAGCATTGATATCATTATTTTGAGTAACCATTAGTGGTAAATTTAATTGCTTACAGCGTTCTTGGGTAAGGGTTAAACAAATTAAACCTCTGCCATGTGTTGCCATAAAATTAATATTTTCTTTGGTACAAGTTGCTGCAGGAATAATTAAATCTCCTTCATTTTCACGATTTTCATTATCCATTAAGATAATCATCTTACCTTGTTTGTAATCTTTTAATATCTCTTTAATATTAGATTTAGCTTTCATTTTTATTTTGTTATTAACTGCTCAAGGTATTTAGCGATAATATCTACTTCTAAATTAACGCTGTCACTTACTTTTAATTGTCCCAATGTAGTCACTGTCAATGTATGTGGCACAATATTAATGTCAAATACATTTGCTTTAATACTATTTACTGTTAGACTTACGCCATTCACAGTAATTGAACCTTTCCTGGCAATGTATTTTACCAAAGACTGTGGCGCATTTATTTTAAAACGTGTTGACTCACCTTCTATAGTTTTATCAATAACTTGACCTCTTCCATCCACATGCCCACTAACCAAATGCCCATCGATGCCCTGATTAAACTTTATGGCTTTTTCAAGATTTATTTCATCATCAATCAATAGATTTCCCAAAATAGAGAAATTTAGTGTTTCTTGAGATATATCCGCTGTAAAATTTTCATTTTCAACTTCAATGACTGTTAAACACACACCATTTACCGCAATACTGTTACCAATATCTATCGTAGAAAAATCAAATATACTTGAGGAAAAGGTAAAGATTGCGCCTTTGTCATGTGTGACCTTGTTTTTAACTTGGCCTATGGCTTGAATAATACCTGTGAACATTCTTTAACCCTCTTTTTGATATAAACAAAAACTAACGCTAGCACCGAATAATACTAATACCCAAGAAAAATAAACCCATAGCATAAACAAAAGTAATGTTGATAGAGCGCCATAAATCAATTCATACATCGGAAAATAGTTAATATAAATGAGTAAAATAGACTTTAGGGCTTCTAAAAAGAATGCCACAATAAAACCTGACTTGATTGCATCTTTGAAAATTATTTTTTCGATCGGTATAAAATAATATAGCAAGCTAAGTCCAATTGATGAAAGAATAATTGGTAACCCAGATACAAAAATCCCTCCCATTGGGACGAATAAAAATAATTTTGAAGCACTCAAATATGAGCTTATAAATAAAGACCCTGCTAGAAATAATGGACCCAAGGTCAATACTAATAAATATATTAATAATTCTAGTCCAAAACGACGAATTCTTTTACCCCCATACTGAGCTAATACGGTGATCTACTTCACGAAATAAAAAAATTGTTGCAAATAGCAAAAACATAGCACTCACACCTTTAAGTTTTTGTGCACTAATAATAAACTGATGAATGTATTGACTGACAACTTCATAATTTTTTGGTAATAAGTGTTCAAACAAAAATTTTTCTAAATACTGTTGTAAATCATAAAAATATGATGATAAGGAAAATACACCAAATACCAAAGTTAGCATTGGAACAATCGCAAATAGTGTAGAAAATGCTAGAACTGCTGCCGAATCAAAACCGTTTTTTGCTTTTAAATGAATTAGAGATGATTTTAAGATATTCATTATTCTTATGATTTTAAATAGTCTTCGTAATTGCCGGAATAGTAGTTAACACCGGCTTCTGATAACTCTACAATTTTAGTAGATAAAGATGAAACGAACTCTCTATCATGACTAACAAAGATAAGTGTGCCTTCATAATTTTCCAACGCAAGATTGAGTGCTTCAATGGATTCCATATCCAAATGGTTAGTTGGCTCATCCATTACCAGTACGTTTGGACTTTGCAGCATTAACTTACCAAACAACATTCTACCCTTTTCACCACCAGAGAGTGTTTTAATACTTTTGTTGATATTATTTTTACCAAATAACATTTTACCTAGGACAGCACGTATATCTTGCATTTCTTGATTAGACTTTTTAAATTGCACCATCCAGTCAAGCACACTCATATCTTCTTTAAAATCAGCGCTGTTATTTTGTGCATAATAACCAACATTAACATTTTCACTCCACTTTATTTTCCCTTTGTCATACTCAATATCACCAACCAGTGTGCGTAATAGTGTGGTTTTGCCAATACCATTTGGTCCAATAATAGCAACACGATCACCAACTTCAAAAATAAAGTTAATATCTTTTAGTACTTGCAAGCTATCAAAGCCCTTATACAAACCTTCTACTTCAACAATATTACGGTGCAATTCTTTATCTTGTCTAAAGTTAATATAAGGACTAACACGTGATGACGGACTCATATCATCTAAAACAATCTTATCTAACTGTTTTAGACGCGAAGTAGCTTGCTTAGATTTAGAGGCATTGGCTGAAAATCTAGAAACAAAGTGTTTGAGCTCCTTCATTTTTGCCTCTTTTTTAGCATTATCATTCTGCATCTTCTCTTGAATAGCAGTAGCCGCAATCATGAAGTCATCATAATTACCCGGGAAAGTCTTTAATGCACCATAATCTAGGTCTGACATATGCGTACACACCCCGTTTAAGAAGTGCCTATCATGTGAAATAATAACCATTGTGGCTTTACGTTCTTTTAACACTCCTTCTAACCAACGAATTGAATTAATGTCTAAATTATTGGTTGGCTCATCAAGCAATAAAATTTCAGGATCAGAGAATAAAGCCTGCGCCAATAGCACACGGAGCTTCCAACCTGGTGCGATTTCGCTCATTAACTCATAGTGTTGTTTTTCAGGAATATCCAAGCCTAAAAGCAACTCACTAGCTGAAGATTCCGCCATATAGCCATCCATTTCAGCAAATTCCATTTCTAATTCTGCAACTTTATTGCCATCTTCTTCACTCATCTCTGGTAAGGCATAAATACGGTCTCTCTTCTCTTTAACCTTCCAAAGTTTATCGTGCCCCATAATTACAGCATCAACCACACGAAAATCTTCAAAAGCAAATTGATCTTGACCCAAAACACCTAAACGATTGCCATCACTAATACTAACTGTGCCATACGTTGGTGTTAACTCACCAGTCAAAATTTTCATAAAAGTTGATTTACCACAACCATTTGCGCCAATCAAACCATAGCGGTTATTATTAGAAAATTTGATAGAAATATTTTCAAATAAAGGTTTTTCACCAAATTGCATGGTGATATTAGCAGTAGAAATCATATACGTGCATTTAATAAATAAAACGCAATATTATCCCATACTAACTATCCGCCTAACTTAAATAAATAGAGACTTTTGCATAAATATAAGCAAATACCTAAAATTAAATTTTAAAAAATTATTAAACCGGTGAGAAGTGAGTTTTTGATAATCATTCATTTTTATGCAAAGATCTTTAAATAGGATAAAATATAATACTTATGTTTGATAGAATTGAACAAAAACCTGATAAAAAACTATTATTTGCCATTTTAGCATTAACTATATTTGGCTGGATAATATCATCTTCCGCTTCAGTTGGGCACTTTAGTACTTTTTCTTTCGCTATCAAGCAAGGTATTTTCATCTCTTTAAGTTCTTTTGTTGGTTTTTTTATCTTGAAATTGCCACTTTCATTTTTTAAAAAACACTCTTTACTTGCTTTTAATATTACGCTTTTATTGCTTTTTCTAGTATTTATTCCTGGCATTGGGGCTGGGAATATTAATGGAGCTTATCGTTGGATTGATTTAGGATTATTTAACTTTCAGCCTTCTGAGATGATGAAAGTAGCTATGATTTTATTTATGGCTAATTTCTTAGTTGAACAAGAAGAAAATGTAACTAAATCGTTAAAAGGACTTTTAAAGACCTTGTTTATTGTTAGTTTGTCTGGTGCACTCACTATGGCGGAAACCGACCTTGGTGCTACTATTATTATTACCGTAACGGCACTTATTATGGTATTTATAGCTGGATCTTATGTTAAAGAATTAATTTATATTGGTAGCACAATTTTATTTGTATTTTATGTTTTTGTTTATTTCAACCCAGTAAGATGGAATAGAGCAATATCATTTTGGACCAATGATTTATGGGGGGAGCATGGTGTATATCAAACCAAACAAGCTTTACTTGGTATAGCTAGAGGTGATTGGTTCGGCACAGGGTTAGGAGCTGGTATTCAAAAATACACAAAATTACCAGAACCGCATACCGACATGATTTTTTCCATAACTGGTGAAGAACTTGGTATTATTGGTATGTTGTTTATTTTAGGCAGCTTTACTTATATTTTAATCAAAGGCTTTAAGATTGCTGCTAGAGCATCTAAAGATGGTAGAAAATACAGCTACTATATTGCTTACGCTATCTGTTCATGGCTATCTATGCAAATTAGTGTAAATATTGCAATGAATATTGGTTTAATGCCTATTAAAGGTTTTACTTTGCCATTAATTAGTTATGGCGGAAGCAGTATGTTTTTTATTATTATTGCACTAGCATTATTACTCAGAATAGATATGGAAAACAGAGCTGATTACAGCAAACGAAAAAAATATGTCTAAAACACACAATAAAGTCATTCTAATTATGGCTGGTGGAACTGGTGGTCATATATTTCCTGCCTTGGCGATTGCGAAAGAATTAAGCACAAATTCTGTCAATGTAAAGTGGCTGGGTTCGAAATATGGTATGGAAAATACCTTAGTACCTAAACATAATATCAAACTTTATAATATAAACGCTGTTGGTTTACGTGGTAAGAATCTATTAGCACTTATTAAGTCGCCTTTTTTATTGTCAATCGCCCTATTTCAAGCATTTAAAATATTTGTTCACATCAAGCCTGATGTAGTGTTGGGTATGGGCGGTTTTGTCTCAGGTATTGGTGGCGTAATATCTTGGTTATTGCGTATCCCTTTGGTGATTCATGAGCAAAATTCAATCCCTGGCACAACTAACAAGGTCTTATCTAGATTTGCCATACAAACCTTTCAAGCCTTTGATGGTGTGTTTAATGATGCGATAACCTCTGGAAACCCTATATTGTTTAAACCTAAAAAAAACAGTATTAATAATGAAAAACTTAATTTATTAATTATTGGTGGTAGTCTAGGGTCTAAACCTATTAATGATATTGTTAGTACACTTAATATTGACATTAATATTTGGCACCAGACTGGCAAACAGCATCTAAGTAATGTTCAAACTCAATATAGTAATAAAAACGCGAAAATAACAGCGTTTATTGATGACATATCTCAGGCTTATGCATGGGCAGATGTTGTTTTGTGTCGTTCTGGCGCGATGACTATTTCAGAATTGATGCTATCAGCTAAACCTAGTATCTTAATCCCCTTACCTCATGCTATTGACAATCATCAATTCTATAATGCTAAAATCTTAGCCGATAACAATGCTGGTATACTGATCGAACAAAAAGATTTAACCCTTGGGTTGCTTGAAAAAACCATACTTAAGCTAGATAAAATACAAATTCATAAAATGTCAGAAAATGCTAAAAAACTAGCAAAACCTAATGCTGCAAATCTAATTAGTAATTATTTAATGAACGTTTAATAATTGTTGGTTAATGCCTAATCTCTCAAATAAAATTTGATCAGTGTTAGTATCTGAGTTATCCGTTGTTAGCAACTTATCTCCATAAAAGATAGAGTTTGCACCAGCAAAAAAGCACAGTGCATGCATAGCTTCACCCATTTCTGCGCGTCCTGCTGATAAACGTATTACTGATTCTGGCATCATAATACGCGCCACAGCGATAGTGCGTACAAACTCGCTTTCTGTTGGTGGCTCAATCCTCTCGAACGGTGTGCCAGGAATTGGCACTAATAGATTTAATGGTATACTGCTAGGGTGTTGCTTTAAGTTAGCCAAAGAACATAACATAGAAGCCCTATCAACCTGCTCTTCACCTAAGCCTAAAATACCACCACTGCATATATTAATATCAGCATTTTGTACAAATTCTAAAGTGTTTAAACGGTCTTGAAAGTTACGCGTAGTAATTACATTTGAGTAGTTCTCTTCTGATGTATCTATATTATGGTTATAGTAATCCAAACCTGCTTCTTTTAGAGTAAAGGCCTGTTCTTGTGTCAACATACCTAAGGTTACACAAGTCTCCATACCCATTGCATTAACTCCTTGAATCATTGGAATAATTTTGTCTAAACTTTTATCGGTAGGATTGCGCCATGCAGCACCCATACAAAAACGTGTTGCGCCATTGCATTTAGCTTCTTGTGCTTGACTAAGCACCACATCAACCTCCATTAGTTTTTCACGTTTTAAACCTGTGTCGTATTTAGAGCTTTGCGAGCAATACGAGCAATCTTCAGGGCAAGCACCTATTTTAATATTTAATAAAGAGCTTACTTGCACTTGATTTGGGTTGAAATTCTCTCTATGAATCGTATGTGCTTGAAATAACAAATCATTAAAAGATAGTGCAAATAAACCCTCAACTTCTGTTAATTCCCAATCATGTTTTAATTCTTTCATAAGTTGTCTCATTAAATAAGTTTTATCATTTTACATATTTTTGGATATAAAAAAAGCCGTATAAAGTACGGCTTTTTTATTGGTTAAAACTAAATTTTATTAACAGCTGTAATACATATCAAACTCAACAGGATGAGGGGAGGCTTGTAACGCCGTTACCTCTTCCATTTTAATTTCAATAAATGAGTTAATTACATTGTCAGTAAACACACCACCTTGCTTTAAAAACTCACGATCTTTACTTAAAGCCTTAAGTGCTTGACCTAATGAGCTACAAACCCTAGGAATAGACGCTTTTTCATTTTCTGTCAATTCATATAAATCTTCATCACATGGCTTTCCTGGGTCAATCTTATTTTTAATACCATCAAGACCAGCCATTAGCATAGCTGAAAATGCAAGATATGGATTTGCTGTTGGATCTGGAAAACGTACTTCAATACGGCGACCTTTTGGACTGGACACAAAAGGAATACGAATAGCAGCAGAACGATTCTTAGCTGAATATACTAACATTTCTGGAGCTTCAAAACCTGGCACTAAACGCTTATAAGAGTTAGTAGAAGAATTAGTAAAGGCATTAAGTGCTTTAGCATGTTTGATAATCCCGCCAATATAGTAAAGTGCAATTTGACTTAAATTACCATACTCATTACCATCAAATAAGTTTTTACCATTTTTAATAATTGACTGGTGGACGTGCATACCATTACCATTATCAACTGCAATTGGCTTAGGCATAAAAGTTGCTGTTTTACCATAGATATGTGCTACATTATGGATACAATATTTCAAGATTTGAGTCTCATCTGCTTTTTTACTAAAGTATTAAATAAAGCACCTATTTCACATTGACCTGCTGTGCCTACTTCATGGTGATGTACTTCGGTGGGAACTCCCATCTCTTCAATTGCCAAACACATTTGAGCACGCAAATCATGTAATGAATCTATAGGTGGCACTGGAAAGTAACCACCTTTAATTCTAGGACGGTGCCCTTTATTACCACCTTCTAAATCAGAACCTGACTCCCAGTCAGCCTCTTCAGAATGAATTTCATAAAATGCTTTACCTAGACCAAAACCTGTATCCCACTTAACGCTATCAAAAATAAAGAATTCCGGCTCATTGCCAAAATAAGCAGTATCTCCAATACCTGTTTTATTTAAATAAGCTTCAGCGCGTTTAGCGATAGAGCGAGGATCTTTTTCATAACCTTGCATATCATTTGATTCAATAATATCACAAGTAATATTCAAAGTAGATTCTTCAGTGAATGGGTCTAAAACTGCTGTTTCTACATCTGGCTTCATAATCATATCAGATTCATTAATTGGCTTCCAGCCAGTGATTGAAGATCCATCAAACATTTGACCTTCTTCTAATTTTTCACTATTAATAGTATGAGCTGGTACACTAACGTGTTGTTCTTTACCTTTGGTGTCAGTAAAACGAAAATCAATAAATTTTACTTTATTATCTTTTATTATCTTCATTACATCTTTTGCAGACATATATTCTCCTATTTAAAATAATTTTAGTTATTAACAATCGTTGTTAAACAGTCTGCGCCGTTACAAACAAAGTTTTTATCATTATTTACAAACAATAATTATGTAATTCTACCCTATTTTTTCTA
This sequence comes from Candidatus Thiodubiliella sp., assembly GCA_029237605.1. Lineage (GTDB taxonomy): Bacteria > Pseudomonadota > Gammaproteobacteria > PS1 > Pseudothioglobaceae > Thiodubiliella. The sequence goes on along the minus strand of JAQRGB010000001.1, from coordinate 53,693 downwards.
CCATTAAAATAATCTCGTCATTTTTTTTATCACAAGCAAGTATTTTGTGTCCGTGAACCTTACACCAGGCAGGTATATCATGTAATACACCAGGATCTGTAGCGATTATCTGAATAGTATCACCAGTATCAATTTTTTCAATAATTTCCCCTAGTCGAATAACTGGCATAGGACATAGTAATCTTTTAGTGTCTAGATTAATTTGCATCAACCCAATCCTTTGGTCTAAGATAATATTCGTATAATTTGGCTTCTGGGCTATTTGCCTTTGGCTGATATTTATATTCCCATGCTACTTTTGGTGGTAATGATATTAATATTGATTCTACACGCCCACCTGTTTGCAAGCCAAACAGTGTGCCACGATCATAAATCAAATTAAACTCCACGTAGCGACCACGGCGATACAACTGGAATTGCCTTTCATTGTCACTATACACGGTGTCTTTACGTTTTTCAACAATCGGTCGGTAAGCCATAATATAAGTATCACCAACACTTTTTATAAAGGCAAAACATTTATCAAAGCCATCTTTATTTAAATCATCAAAGAATAAACCACCGATCCCGCGTTGTTCATCTCGGTGCTTTATATAAAAGTAATCATCGCACCACTTTTTATATTTTGGATATATTTTATCGCCAAATGGTATGCAAGAATTTTTAGCACTTTGGTGCCAAAAAATACAATCTTCATCAAAACCGTAATAAGGTGTTAAATCAAAGCCACCACCAAACCACCAAATTGGGACTTCCCCATCTTTTTCTGCTAAGAAAAAACGCACATTAGCGTGTGAAGTTGGCACATAAGGGTTGCGTGGATGAATTACTAACGATACTCCTAAAGCAGTAAAGCGGCGCCCTACTAATTCAGGTCTAAGTGTTGTAGCAGAAACTGGCATATAATCACCATGTACAATTGAGTAATTCACACCTGCTTGCTCAAATACTTTGCCATTAGCGAGTACTCTAGTTAGCCCGCTGCCTTTATCGTTAAGCTTTTTCCACTTATCTTTAATAAAAATCGCCTCGCCATCAATAGCTTCTAATTGCGCACAAATATTTGCCTGTAAACTCAGTAAATAAGTTTTAATTTGTTCAATCATCTTAACCTCTCTCCTGTTTGTAAATTAATAATTTGTGATGGTTGGCTATTATAGTTTTTTGGCGTGATAATAAAATCCAATTCTTGCTTAAAAACTACATTTAATTCAAGAATGTTTGTTGCAACAGGTTTTCCAGAAATATTAGCACTGCTAGAAAGCAATGCACTGCTTAATCTCTCACACAAGGAGCTAATCAAAGTATCATCTGTCAAACGCACAGCAACCGTGTCAAAATCACCGGTAATCAACCTTGGTACGTTTTTATTTGCTTTTAATAGGTAGGTGGTTGGCTGTTTTTGTGAGTTTATTTGCGCTAATAAACTCTCGTCTTCCACATACGGATGAAAAAAACATACATCATTGGCAAGTAAGATTAAACCCTTTGCAGGGTTTCTACGCTTTAAATACAGCATTTTTTGTATAGATTGTTCATAAGGTAAACAGGTCAAACCTTGAATAGTATCTGTTGGGTTACTAACCACTCCGCCTAAATTTAGTATTTTTGCTGCTAATCGAATTTGAAAACTCATTTTTTCGCTCTCGGGTGAAATTTATCATATACTTTTGATAATTCCAAGAAATCTAAATGTGTATATACCTGTGTTGATTTAATACTTTCATGTCCTAAAAAGTCTTGTACACTACGTAAATCATGACTAGACTGTAGAAAATGCGTTGCCGCAGCATGACGTAACATATGTGGGTATACGCCAACCTTAATACCAATTTCTAGCGCACGTTTTTTAATCATTTCTTGTACAGATCTGACGCTTATTCTTTGTTGTTTATTATTAAGAAATAACGCACCTTGACCTTGATTAATATTTATTTTTTGCAGATAATTTGCAATTGCCCTTTGTGCTGGCTTACCAAATGGTGTGTTTCGCATTTTTGAACCTTTTCCCATCACCTGTAAGAATCCCTGAATGTTATCGATTGAATTTATATCTAATGAAACCAACTCCGATACTCTAAGTCCACAAGAATAAATAACCTCGATAATTGCAACATCTCGCAGCTCCTTAACTAGTTGTGATCTTGGAGTAGCTAATATTACAATTTGTTCATAATCTAGTATTTTTGGTAAATTTTGATTAATTTTAGGAGATTGTAAATCCAAGGCACAGTTACTTGATATGATTTTATGAGTGAATAAATAGGCTAAAAATCCCCGCACAGAAGATAAATGGCGGCGAATACTACGTCCACTAATGCCATGATGACGCATTTTCATCACTAATAAAGTTAAATGCTCCGTGGTAACATTATTCCAATTAGTTATGTTTTTTCTTGCAAGAACCTCAATAATTGATGTAAATCCTTTTCATACGCCTGCTGTGTATTTAATGCGTAATTACGCTCAACTTTTAAATATGAGATAAATTTTTTAATTTCTTTTTGCATTCTTAGTTGATTTTTTCCATTCTGCCCATATTAATATATTTTAACGCATAATATAGAACAAAAAAATGGCAGAAAAACAAACACATACTTTTCAAACAGAAGTCTCGCAATTACTAGATTTAATGATTCATTCTTTGTATTCAAATAAAGAAATTTTTCTTAGAGAGTTGATCTCAAATGCCTCTGATGCGATTGACAAGCTTAAATTTGAGTCTCTTTCAAATGATTCTTTAGTTGAAGGCAAAGAAAATTTAGCCATCTATATTGATGTTAATAAAAACAAAAATACCGTTACTATCAGTGATAACGGTATTGGCATGACAGAAGCTGAAGTCAATAAAAACATCGGCACTATTGCCAATTCTGGAACTAAAAAATTTCTCAAAGGTTTAGATGAAAAGCAAGCGCAAAATAGCAATCTTATCGGTCAATTTGGAGTAGGGTTTTATTCTGCGTTTATAGTTGCTGACAAAGTGGTGTTAACCACTAGAAAAGCTGGTAGCAAAGTAAAAAAAGGTATACAATGGACGTCAAATGGTAAGGGCAAATACTCTACTGAAAAAGTAGACTGTCCTGAGTTCGGTACCTCAATCACTTTACATATTAGAAAAGATGAGGCTGAATTTTTACATGAAAACCGTCTGCGTGACATTATCAGCAAGTATTCTGACCATATTACTGTGCCGATTATGATGATCAAACCTTCAGAAGATAGTAAAGATATTGAATATGAAGCGGTTAATAAAGCAAATGCCTTTTGGACGCAAGATAAGGCTAGCCTTAAACAAAAAGATTACGATGAGTTTTATAAATCACTGACTTTTGATTTTGAAACGCCACTCACACAGTTACACAACCATGTTGAAGGTAACTTGAACTACATATCATTACTTTATATCCCATCAAAAGCACCCTTTGATATGTGGGAGCCTAAGCGTAAAGGTGGTATTAAATTATATGCTAAACGTGTATTTATTATGGAAGACAACGAAGAATTAATGCCTCTTTACCTACGCTTTGTTAAAGGCGTTATTGATACTGCCGATTTATCTTTGAATATTTCTAGAGAAATTTTACAAGGTAACAAAGTAATTGACACAATTCGCAAAGCTTCAGTTAGTCGTATTTTAAAAGAGTTAGAAAAAATGGCAAAGAATAAGCCTGAAATATACGCCACTTTTTGGAAAGAATTTGGTATGGTAATGAAAGAAGGTGTGGTTGAAGATTTTTCTAATAAAAACAAAATTGCCAAACTGTTGCGTTTTACTACTAATAAAAGCGACGACGCAACGCAAACAGGAACTCTTGAATGCTACGTTAAAAGTATGCAAAAAGATCAAAAAGCTATTTATTACATTGCTGCTGAAACTTATGAAGCCGCTAAAGGTTCACAGAACGACATGGCTACGATCCGACTTGATATTGAAGTTCTATTATTGTCTGATCGTGTTGATGAATGGATGGTAAATAATTTTGGAGAGTTTGATGGCATTCCACTTAAATCAATTGCTAAAGGAGATTTAGAAGATTTAGATTCTAAAGAAGACAAAAAAATAAAAGAAGAGGTTTTCAAAGACTACGAAAAAGTCATTAAAAACCTCAACAAAATTCTTGAATCACAAGTTAAAGAAGTCAAAATCTCTAATCGTCTTAGCGAGTCTCCTTCTTGCTTGGTAGCCGATGAAAACGAAATGGGTGGCAATATGGAGCGCATTATGAAATCACTCGGTCAAGATATTCCTGATACTAAGCCAATTCTTGAAATTAATCCAAAACACCCACTAGTGAAAAAACTTAAAACTAAAATGGATGATGATTTAGCTAAAGTATTGTTTGATCAAGCGGTACTAAGTGAAGGTGGGCAGCTAAAAGAACCATCTGAGTTTATTAGACGTATGAATAAATTAATAAATTAATTCAAAAAAAGTCATAGACTATCTGATTTTTTAAATGTTATTTATAGAACGGTTTAATATTATTTAAAATACCGCGGAAAATTGCCACTTCTTCTTTCTCAGGATTCGCCCTAACAAAGAAACGACGCAATCTACGCATTAATAAAGCCTTAGGGCGCTTATCTTCAAAATAATCTATATGCTCTAATACTTGAGAAAGATGAGTGTAAAAATTTTCTAATTCATCAAAGCTAGCTGTCTTGTTACTACTTTGATCAAATTCTGTTGTAGTGTTATGGACATAATTTTGATAGGCAAAGACTTGAATAGCAGAAGCAACATTCAAAGAAAAATAATTAGGATTTCCTGGAATAGTCATAAGTATTTGACATAAATCCAGTTCTTCATTGGTCAAACCATATTTTTCTGTACCAAATACCACTGCCACAGTTTGACTTTCAATGGCAGTAATTTTTTGAATCTCATAGCAAGCATGCACGACATCCATTTGCTTCCATTTAATATTGCGTTGGCGTGCACTTGCGCCAATCACTAAATGTGCACCTTGTAAGGCCTCTATTAAAGATTCACAGACTATCGCATTAGACAGCACATCATCTGCGCCACTTGCCCTAGCAGTTGATACGGCTGATGGGTAGTTTTGCGGGCTCACCAAAGTCAACTGCGATAAGTTCATATTTTTCATCGCTCTAGCTGCTGCACCAATATTACCAGGCTCAGTTGTATTAACCATAACCACTCTAACTCTGTCAAAGGTATGGGTATAATTTACTTCTTATTCATTTTTATTTTATTATGCATCCTACGCTTAATATTGCCATTAAAGCTGCCAGAAAAGCTGGTGATATAATTCTTAGATATCACAATCAAATTGAGCTTTTAACTATTGAAAATAAAGCAGCCAATGATTTCGTTTCTGAAGTTGATAAAGCTGCTGAAGATGCTATTATAGACGAGTTAAAATACGCTTTCCCTAATCATTCTATTTTAGGTGAAGAAAATGGTGAAATTTTAGGCAATAGTCAATTTCAGTGGATTGTTGACCCATTAGACGGTACAACTAATTATTTACATGGCTTTCCACAATACTCAGTCTCTATCGCCTTATACGAAAACAATGAAGCAACACATGCTGTGGTTTACGACCCATTTAAAGAAGAAATGTTTACCGCCTCAAGAGGCCAAGGAGCCTATCTTAACGAGCAAAGAATTCGTACTACTAATACTTACGGCTTAAAAGATACATTAATTGGCACAGGTTTTCCTTTTAAAGTACCACAGCATTTAGATGCCTACTTAGCAATGTTTAAAGCTATTCATCCAAAAGTCGCAGGAATTCGTCGCGCAGGATCTGCAGCACTTGATTTAGCATATTTAGCTGCTGGTAGGATGGATGGTTTTTGGGAAATTGAACTCAATATTTGGGACATTGCTGGTGGTGCTCTTTTAGTTAAAGAAGCTGGTGGTTTTATTGGTGATTTTTCAGGCCGTGATAAATATTTAGAAACCGGTAATGTTGTGGCTGGAAACGAACAAGTATTTAAAGCCATTTTAAAAACTATTCATCCACATTTAACTAAGGATTTACAACAATAAAGTGAAAAATATCACTTTATTAATTGCTATCGACTTAATCTCTCTAAAATTTAAACAAACTTTCTATTAATATGTGGATAAAAACAATATTTCATAAAAAAGTTTTTTTTATGCCAATTGGTATTTTATCTATGATTAAATCTAAACTTTTAAAGTAAGCTGCTCTCCATTTAAATCTTTACTCTTTTTACTCATTAAATATACAATTGCTGGACTTTTACTCCCGGGCAGAGGGTTGTTATCGGCATTTTCAGCAGGATAAACGGATCTCCTCATCTCAGTACGCATACGACCTGGGTCAAGAGAATTAACTTTAATATTAGTTTTTTCAAGTTCTTCAGATAAGGTTTTACTTAATCCTTCAATTGCAAATTTACTAACGCCATAAGCCCCCCAATAAGCCCTTGCACTACGCCCTACTGATGAAGATAAAAATAACACACGTGCATCATTAGATTTATTAAGTACAGGAATTAAAAATTGTGTTAGCATAAAAGGTGCATTGACATTAATTTGCATAGTAGAATACCACAATCTAATATCATATTGCTCAATGGGCATCATTGTTCCAATAATTCCAGCGTTATGAATCAGCCCATCAAGATGTCCAAAATTATCTAAAATATCTTTTTGAAGTTGTTCGTAATGTTCTGGTGTTGCGCCCTCTAAGTCAAATGGAAAAAGAACTGGCTCTTGATATCCTGCACATACTACCTCGTCATAGGCTGCCTCTAAAGACCCTAAGTCACGCCCTAGCATAATCACGTTTGCGCCTGCTTTCGCTAAATCTAGTGTCATTGCATGCCCAAAGCCACGATTGGCACCTGTTACTAAAATAATTTTATCTTTAAGTTCATAGCCTTTGATATTATATTTTGTTTCTACATTCATTATTCTAATTTAGTTGTTGCTTGCTTGTCTTCAATAGAATCAATAGCATTTAATTTTCTTCCTAATACATTACTTCTAGTTGTTCTTAATTTTTCCAGTGTACCAGATGCAGTATTTAATTGCTTTTGCACTTGTTCGAATGTAGTTGAAAATGTGTCAAACTCAGTTTTAACTGCTGTCAAAATATTCCACACTTCAGAACTACGTTTTTGCACAGCTAAAGTTTTAAACCCCATTTGCAAACTACTTAAAAATGCAGCTAATGTAGTTGGCCCAGTAATGGTAATTTTGAATTTTCTTTGCAGGGTTTCAAACAAACCAGCATCACGCAAAACTTCAGCATACAACCCTTCGTCAGGTAAATACATCACTGCAAAGTCAGTTGTATCTGGTGGATTGATATATTTTGTACTAATATCTTTAGCAAATAATTCGATTGACTTCAATAGTTTCTTTCTAAATAGCTCTACTTTTGGCTTATCGCCTACCTCATAAGCATCAATTAAGCGTTCATAATCCTCACGTGGGTATTTAGCATCAATTGGCATCAAAAGTGATTTATTATCACTCTTTCCTGGTAATTTAACAGCAAACTCCACATTTGCTTGGGAGTCTTTTTTAGTGATAACATTCTTTGCGTATTGTTGAGGAGATAGCATTGTCTCTAAAATTCCCTCTAATTGGTATTCGCCTAAAGTCCCCCTGGTCTTAACATTAGACAAAACTTTTTTTAAATCACCCACATCATTTGCTACACTTTGCATCTCGCCTAAGCCTTTATGTACTAACTCTAAACGTTCGCTTACTTGCTTAAATGACTCACTTAAACGCTTTTCTAAAGTAGTTTGCAGTTTTTCATCAACTGTCTCACGCATTTCTTTGAGTTGTTGATTGTTGTCATTCTTAATACTTTCTAATTGCCCTTTAACAGTTGTTTCAATGTGCTTAATATTATCTGTTGCTGTCTTGTTAAACTGAGTTTGTTGCAAACGGAAATCAGCAAACTTATCATGTATTATTTTTATAAGTTTTTCTTCAAATGACTGTATGTTTCTTGTTAATTCTACACGATTTTCACCAGCTATATTATTAGACTCTTCCCGGTTTTTTTTAAAACTACTCTCTAAATCAAATGATTCTTGTTTTCTCATTAATAAAATCACAACTAAGGCAATTAAAATAAACAATAAAACAATAAAAACTATATCCATTTTACCAATTCCTTTAATGTATCTATTGAATAATCATAACCCCAATCTTGTTCAACATTACCATAACCATAAGTTACTGCCACAGTTTTAATACCAGCATTTCTACCTGCAAGTATATCATTTTTATCATCGCCTACAAATAAAACATTCTTAGGCAAGACTGCTAATTGTGCGCAAGCATAAAGTAATGGCGCTGGATGTGGCTTGTTATATTTCAAAGTGTCGCCACATACTATTACATCTGGACTAACGCCTAATCTATCTAATAATAAATAACTTAAGTTTTGAGGTTTATTAGTGACAATACCCCACAATAATTTACGCTCTTTAATCATCCTTAATAAGTCATCAGCACCATCAAAAAAAAATGTATATTTATCAATATTATCAATATAAATATGTAATAGTCTTTGATGTCTTTTGACAAACTCAGGGTGCGACCTATCACAGTCAAAACCCATAGAAATTAAAGCCTTTCCGCCATATGCTACCAATGGTTTAATTACTTCATATGGCTTTTTTTCTATGCCATTTTCCAATAGTAAAGTATTTAGAGCATAAGCAAGATCAGGTGCAGTATCAATCAATGTACCATCTAAATCAAAAAAAATAGCGCTAACTGTCATAAAAATCATTAAAATTTAAATTTATTAAATTATAACGTTTGTATACTACGTCCTGAATAAATATGCTTTTTTTAAGATCTTTACTTTACTTTTTAGGTTCATTAATAGTTTTAATCATACTGGTGACAACCATATTGGTGTTGTTCTTTATTCCAGGTAGGATACACTACGCTATTTTAGTAAATTGGTCAAAGTTTTGTATGTGGTGGCTACGTGTAACATTAAATATCAAGTTAAAAGTCATCGGTAGAGAAAACATTCCTGCAACACCATGCGTAATTATCTCTAATCATCAATCTACTTGGGAGACAATTGGGCTGCAACAAGTTTTTCCACGTCAGACTTGGGTGATTAAACAAGAACTATTATTAATTCCAATATTTGGATGGGGATTAGCGATGTTAAAACCTATTGTCATTAATCGTAGCGAAAAACTAAAATCCCTAAAAAAGATAATTAAACAAGGTGCTAATAGAATTAGAAAAAATATTTTTGTCGTAGTATTTCCAGAAGGTACGCGACATCCTTATGGGCAATTAGGTAAATATCAAAAAGGTGGTATTTCTATTGCTAAAAAAATAGGTTGTGATATTTCACCTGTATATCACAACGCAGGTAAGGCATGGCCTAAAGGTAGTTTTATTAAATACCCTAACACTATTACCGTTATTATTGGTAAACCTATTACTGTTAAAGACAAATCTTCAACAACTTTAATCAAAGAAATCAGAGACTGGACTGAAGATCAAGCATCTAATCTATTAACTCAGTAGCTAAACACCAAATAATATCTAAAACATCAATAATAATGCCTACTTGTATGTTGTGACTTTTCTACCTAGAATTACTAGTATTTAAATACAACTTACCCCTTAAAAACAGATTTAGTTGACATAAGTTGGACTCTCATACCCAGCCATTAAGGCCAATATTTAATTACCGAGTTAATAGATTAGCTATATTGTTGTGTATTAAATATTTTGCAGAATAACTCTGCTGTTTTTTGTGTGTCATATAATGCCGAATGTGCACTAGTATCATTCCACTCAATGCCAGCCACATTCATTGCTTTAGCAAGTACTGTTTCCCCGTAATATAATGCTGAAAGGCTTACTGTGTCAATAGTTGAAAATTGATGGAATGGATTTTTTAGTTTTGCTCTATTACTCGCCGCATATAAAAAACCTAAGTCAAAAAATGCATTGTGCCCTACTAAAATTGCACGTGTACATTCTTGGGTTTTTATCTCAGCATGAACTGCTTGAAATATCTTACTTAATGCTTGTTTTTCACTCACCGCCATACGCAATGGATTATGCACATCAATGCCATTGAATTTAAGTGCCGCTGCCTCAAGGTTAGATCCCTTAAAAGGCTCTACATGGAAGTGACAAACATCTTTTGGATAAAACATATCCTCTTTATCAATATCAATCATTATCGCACAAATCTCAAGCATAGCATCGGTTTTATCGTTAAAACCAGCTGTTTCAATATCAATTACCACAGGTAAGTACCCTCGAATACGATCCTTGATTTGCATTACATCACTTCCTTAAAGAATATATAAGAGTTACGCAGATGGTCAAATAATAACTGACGATTCTTAGGTAACTCACTAATTTCCATTTTTATAAAACCATGTTTTAAGAACCACCCTGCATTATGTTTAGATAATGCAAATACTTTAGAAAAATTATTAGCATGTGCCTTTTGTATTATCTTGTCTAATAGTTTAGTTGAAATTCCTTGATTTTGCACTTTTTCGGACACTGCTAAGGCATATATCTCTCCTATACTACCTTCTTTATATTTTTTTAAACCAGCGCAAGCCACTAACTTACCACATTGCTCTAACAAGACAAAATCATTAATGTTGTTGTTGATCTGGGTGTATGTCCTAGGTAAAATACTACCATCTTTAACAAAAGGTGTAATTATGTCTAAGATTTTTTGTGAAGTCTTCAATTTATGCATTTAAAAAAAGAAAAACTTCATTTTAGTCTAAAATTTACCTTTTCTAACAAATGAAATACTTTTATGTCTAATAAACGCAAATATTCTTCTAAGGTTGTTGATGGTTTTGAGCGCGCACCTTCACGTGCGATGCTGTACCCAGTAGGTTTTAAAAGGAAGACTTTAGCAAGTCGCAAGTCGGCATTGCTTCTACTTGGTCAATGGTTACACCTTGTAATATGCACATTAATAAATTAGCTGAAGAAGTAGAAAAAGGAGTTACTTCTGCTGGCGGTAAAGGCGTTGTCTTTAATACTATAACTATTTCAGACGGTATTTCTATGGGTTCCGAAGGTATGAAATATTCTTTAGTATCTCGTGAAGTAATTGCCGATTCTATTGAAACAGTTGTAGGGTGCCAAGGTTTTGATGGTGTAGTAGCAATTGGTGGATGTGATAAGAATATGCCAGGCTGTATTATTGGTTTGGCTAGACTTAATCGCCCGAGTATATTTATCTATGGCGGTACCATTCAACCAGGTAAAGGGCATACCGATATTGTAAGTGTATTTGAAGCAGTAGGAAAATTTGCAAATAATACTATTAATGACCTGATAACAACTCCTTGGCTCACAGAACGACATGGCTACGATCCGACTTGGCTCTTGTGGTGGCATGTATACTGCTAATACTATGGCATCAGCGATTGAAGCCTTGGGTATGAGTTTACCAAACTCTAGCTCACAAGATGCAATTTCAACAGATAAAAATAATGATTGCATGCATGCTGGTGAAGCGATACTTAATCTTTTAGAGAAAGACATTAAACCAAGTGACATCATGACTATGAAGGCATTCGAGAATGCAATTACAGTGATTATTGCACTTGGTGGATCTACTAATGCAGTCTTACATCTTATAGCTATGGCAAATGCCACTGGTGTTAATTTAAAAATTGACGACTTTACTCGTATTGGTGCTAATGTTCCTGTGGTTGCCGACCTTAAGCCATCAGGCAAGTATATGATGAGTGAGTTAGTTGAAATTGGTGGCACATTGCCATTAATGAAAATACTACTTGACGCAGGGCTGTTACATGGCGACTGTATGACGGTGACTGGTCAAACTATTGCACAAAATCTAAAAGATATCAAACCTTACGCTAATTCACAAAAAATCATCAAAGCTTTAGACAATCCAATCAAAAAAGACTCACATATACGTATTTTGCATGGTAATTTAGCGCAAGATGGTGCAGTAGCAAAAATTACTGGTAAAGAAGGATTAAGCTTCAAAGGCAGGGCTAAATGTTTTAACCGTGAAGAGGAGGCATTAGATGCTATCTTGAACGACAAAATTCAAGCAGGTAATGTTATAGTTATCCGTTATGAAGGACCTGCAGGTGGCCCTGGCATGCGTGAAATGCTTGCCCCAACTTCTGCAGTAATGGGAAAAGGCCTAGGTGGCAAGGTAGCACTAATTACTGATGGTCGCTTCTCAGGTGGCACACATGGCTTCGTAGTTGGTCATATTACACCAGAAGCCTTTAAAGGCGGTATATTAGCCATCGTTGAAGATGATGATGAAATTCTTATTGACGCTGACAATAATATTATAGAACTTATCGTTGAGCAATTTGTCATTGATCAGCGTCTATCTAATTGGGCGCAACCCAAACCAAACTATACAAAAGGTGTATTAGCAAAATTTGCAAAACTAACTAAATCAGCTTCCGAAGGCGCGGTTACTGATTAGTATTTTAAGCGCATTAAAAAAAGCATACAAATAACTAATGAAGAATACACTGGCAATATAAGGTGCGATTATTGGTGATAATAACGATATTAATAATGCTAAATTAACCAAAAATACTAAAGATGGGGTGGTCGCTTGGGCGCGAATCATAGTCATCATTTTTTTTACCATAACAAGTCGGATCGTAGCCATGTCGTTCTGTGAGCCAAGGAGTTGAGTTGCCAACTAAAATCAAAGCATACTCAGGATTAAAGTCAAAAATATTAGACAGCACTAACACAAAAAATAAATGGCGCATCAATTCATTCGTAGGAGAGCCAATACTAGATGCATCAACACTTAATCTGGAAGTAGCCCTAAGAATAATAGCACCTGAAGTAATTATACTTACCAGTAAAACACCACCACTAAAATGTACGCCTAATGCCAGTGTTATAGCCACATGAGCAACTGCATCACAAACATTGTCTAAATTAGCACCGAAGCGACTTCTGATATTGAGTTTAGCGGCTAAAATACCGTCAAGATCATCCATAATATTATTAAAAAGAATCAGTGGCAACAAATATTGATAACCATTATTTAAATACAATAGCGCCAAAGGAAGGACGCCCAATATTGAGATTATATTAGCAATATTTTTAAATAAAAAATTACTCATTAGTTATACTAAAAAGTGTTTCTGCAGCATTTAAATCTTTAATAGTGTCAATTTCATACCATTTTTTTCATCAAACATAACCGCCTTTAATAATAAAGTTTTATTTGCTACCAAATCTGAAAAAACCACTTCATAATAATTATTGAGTTTTTTTCGAAAATATAATTATCCATTCTGTCTAACACTTTATACCAACTGTTTAAAGATAAACTACAAATATTAACAGTTTTATAGCATTGATGTTGATTAGCGCTAATAGACATATGAACAGCCTCCACTTGATTATCATCGTTTAAAGACACGTTAGTACCATTCATCCAAGGCAGAATTATGGATAGTGCGATGCAATCTGGATACACCATTGGCGCAAAAAAATTCACATCAAATATCAAATCGCTTTCTACTAATACAAATGCTTCATTGATAAATTGCCTGGTAAGCCAAAGAGAATAAATGTTATTGGTAGTTTTATAATTAGGGTTAAAAACATACTCTACTTGTATGTCTTGCGCATATTGATTCATATATGCACGGATATGATGCTCTAGGTAGCCTGTGGCTATAATGATTTTTTTAATACCTTGTAAACAAAATGCATCCAATAAATGTTGTAGAATAGGCTTGCCTTTGATGATTGTCAAACATTTAGGCATGCTCGCAGTTAATGGACGCAAACGAGACCCAATGCCAGCAGCAAGTAAAACAACTGTTGTAATCTTTTTGATTATCTTTCAGACACTAAAATATGCATACAAATATTTAGTATAACTATATTGTTAAGTTAATATTGCCTATTCGCATGGAATAAACGACATTTGTCTATCATCTAAATTAACAGAAGCGACTTGGATTTTAATGGTGTCACCCAAACGGAAAATCTTACCAGTACGATCGCCTTTAAGCTGATGGTAAATTTCATCGAAGTTGTAGTAATCATCTTTCATATCACGAATAGAAATCATACCTTCGGTATAAATATCAGTGAGTTCAATAAAGATGCCAAAAGCGGCAACACCAGAGATGATGCCGTTAAAGGTTTCGCCAACTTTGTCACGCATATATTCACATTTCAACCACTGTTCAACATCTCTAGTGGCTTCGTTTGCTCTGCGCTCTGTAGCTGATAATTCAACACCTAACTCTGCCATTCTCTTACTAGGTTTTCTGGTTTTTTTGTTAAGTACACGGCGTATTGCTCGATGCACTAATAAGTCGGGATAACGTCTAATTGGTGAAGTGAAATGTGTGTAATCGTCAAATGCCAAGCCAAAATGACCTTCATTAGCAGGTGTGTAAATTGCTTGTTTCATGGTGCGCAAGACAACTGTTTTAATGATGTTTTCATCATCTCTGCCTTTAGCGTCTTCTAATACCTTAGCAAAGTGCTTAGATTTTGGTTGCGCACCTCCATCTAAAGTCAAGCCAACTGCGGTTAAAAATTGGCGCGTTAACTCAACCTTCTCTGCGGTTGGTTTTGGGTGAATACGATATAAAAAATCTTCATTATTTTCAGCTAAGAACTTCGCTGTAGCTTGATTTGCCATCAACATACACTCTTCTATCAATTTGTGCGCATCATTGCGAGAAGTTGCTACAATATTATCAATTTTACCGTTGTCATCAAATAAAACTTGCGTTTCAATACGGTCAAAATCCATTACACCGCGTCTGGTTCTGGCATTTTTTAAAGCTTTATACAGGTCATATAAAGTATTTAAATTATCCATAACGCCTAAATATTTCTGTTGCGTATGTGTGTCGTTATCTTCTAGAATTTTGCTAACTTTAGCATAAGTCAAACGTGCGTGTGAAAACATAACTGCTGGATAAAACTTATAATCAACCAACAAACCCTCTGCATTTATATTCATCTCACAAGTCATACATAAACGCTCTACATCAGGATTAATTGAACATAAGCCATTTGAAAGTGTTTCAGGTAGCATTGGTACTACACGATGCGGAAAATAAACTGAATTACCACGTTCAATAGCATCGGCATCAAGTTCCGTATCTTCTTTCACGTAGTGCGATACATCGGCAATCGCCACCACTAGCTTCCAACCATTTTCTGTAGACTCAGCGAATACTGCATCATCAAAATCACGAGAATCTTCGCCATCAATTGTGACTAACTTTATATCAGTAATATCAACGCGTCCTACTTTATCTTGTTCGGTAATTTCACTTGATAAACTTTCAGTTTGTGCTAAAGCTTCTTCTGAGAAACCTACTGGAATACCATTGCGGTAAAGTGCAGCTTCAGTTTCAACGCCTTCGTCCATATAATTACCTAAAATTTTGGTAATCTTACCTTGTGCAAGGGTTTTAAAGGTTGGCGCTTGCGTAATTTCAACAATAACAATTTGTTTATCAATATTTTCACTACTAGTCTCAGGAATATTAACATTATTACAAATTCGCTTATCATCAACAACTACATATGCACCTTCAGAGCCAAAATGCAAACGACCTACAATGCTTTTAAGGCTTTCAAGAATCTCAACAATCTCAGAATCTCCACGCGCATCAAGCATTCTTACCTTAACCCTGTCGCCGTGAAAAACTAATTTCATCTGATATGTGGAAAGACGTAAATCCCTACCACCTTCATCTAGCATTACAAAACCAAAGCCTCTTGGATGTGCACTAATTGTACCAATCATAACATCTTTTTTAGCATCAAAAATACTGTATTCACCATTACGATTACAACTCAACTGCTTGTCACGTACCATCGCTCTGATGCGGTGTGTTAAAGGTTTTTTCTGTTTACCAGTAACTTCAAGTAGGTCATACAAATCATATATTGTCACTGCTTGTTTGGCTACATGTTCAATAATATATTCCCTTGAAGGGATTGGGTTATCGTATTTTTTCAATTCTCTTTTATGGTATGGATCTCTCATATATTACTCATCAAATGGATGGTTCAAAATCAATGTTTCGTTACGATCTGGACCAGTGGATAAAATATCTATAGGCAAATTTGAAAGCTCTTCAATTTTGCGAATATAGTCTTGTGCTTGTTGCGGCAAACTGTCAAATGATTCTATACCAATAGTAGAAGTATTCCAACCAGTCATTTCAATATAAACAGGTTTAGCTTTGGCATAATCTTGTGCACTATACGGTGGTGTAATCACTTCCTTACCATTTAATTCGTAAGCCACACATATTTTAATACTATCTAAGGAATCTAAAACATCTAATTTAGTTAGGCAAATACCTGTTACTGAATTCAAATTAAATGAGCGTTTCAAAGTCACCATATCTAACCAACCACAGCGACGCTGACGACCTGTAGTGGCGCCAAATTCATGCCCTATTGTGCCTAACATCTTGCCAGTAGCATCACCCTTATCAGTTTTAATATCGTAAACTAGTTCTGTTGGGAATGGACCGCCGCCAACACGGGTAGTATAAGACTTAACAATACCAAGCACATAATCAATATTTCTCACACCAACACCTGACCCTGTTACCGCAGCACCTGAAGTGGTATTTGATGAAGTTACAAACGGGTAAGTACCTTGATCAATATCAAGTAACGCACCCTGCGCGCCTTCAAACAAAATATTCTTGTTATTGGCAATATGTTGATGAATTTGTTGTGTAACATCGATAATCATAGGAATTACGGTTTGTGCTTGCTCTAATATTTCTTCTAAAACCTTATTGTAGTTTAGTTCTTCAATTCCATAATAGTTAGTTAATACAAAGTTATGGTATTCCATTACTTCTTTAAGCTTTTCAGCAAATATATCAGCATTTAATAAGTCACCGACACGCAATCCACGACGCGCTACTTTGTCTTCATATGCAGGGCCAATACCATTACCTGTGGTACCAATAGCAACTTTACCACGCTTGAGTTCACGCGCCTTATCAAGTGCTACATGATAAGGCATAATTAGCGGACATCCTGGTGAAATTTTTAAACGTGAATATGCTTCAACCCCAGAGATGCTAAGTTCTCTTAATTCTTTAATCAATGCAGACATTGATAACACCACGCCATGGCCGATCAAGCATTCAACTTCTTTACGCAAAATACCTGATGGAATAAGGTGTAATACAGTTTTATTACCGTCAATAACCAAGGTATGTCCTGCGTTATGCCCGCCTTGAAAACGCACCACACTAGATACTTTATCGGTGATTAAATCAACCACTTTTCCCTTACCCTCATCTCCCCACTGGGTGCCAATAATCACTACATTTTTTGACATACCTAATCCTTAATGTGTTAAAAATTTTAAATCGAATGAAAAACCTGTTGCTGCCCTTTGTTTACGCCCAAACAACGCACTTAAACCATTGTAACGACCTCCTTGTGACAAAGCTTTAGAGTAATTTTCATTATAAGCAGAGAACACAATGCCTGTGTGATATTCATAAACCTTAAGTTCAGCAAGGTCAATCACAATTTGAACATCTGTTGTGCTGCTTAAATATGCGTTAATTTTTACCAAATCTTGAATTGCTAATTTTGCCTTAGGTATATCGTTAAATATGGTTAGAGCTTCATCTAATACACTAACATCACCCTCTAATTTCATTAATGCACTAAATTTATTCGTATTATTAAGTGCATTATTACTCAAAAATTTCACTAAGTCTGGTGTGGATCGTTTAATAAATATTTCTCTGAGCAATAATGCTTGATCGTCACTCAATGTTTCTTCTGCAATTAAAGCATTAAATATAGCTACATTGCCTAAACTAAGCACAATCGGCTCAATAGAAAGCAACTTTAAGCTATCAAGCATTAATACAATTATCTCAATATCAGAATCAACACTATTGGAACCGTATAACTCTGCACCAGCTTGAATAGGTGAGCGAGATGTATAAAAATCATCTGCCTTAGTTTGTAAAATCGCATTAACATAACAATACTTTATCACTTTATCACTATCTTGTTTGGCATCAATACGCGCAATTTGTGGTGTAATATCAGCATGCACCCCTAACATCTTGCCGCTATCTGGATCTAAAAATTTAAAAGTCTTCTTATCAATTGATTCACTGGTCAATAATAAAGTCTCAATATTTTCCACCATTGGTGGAATTACTAAACCAAAGCCTTTTTCAGTATACAAATCAATAAGTTGTCTACGCACGCACTCAAACACTAACGCCCTATCACCGATCAATTCATCGACACCTTCTGGGAGTTGCCAAGTGTTCATAATTTAATCAGTTTTTTTAATTATCGGATTGAAATAACGGAAAAACTCAGTATTCGGATTCAATACCATAATATTGTTTTGACCTGAAAATGACTTCTTATAAGACTCTAACGAGCGATAAAATGAATAAAACTTTGCATCATTATTATAAGATTTAGCGTAATTATTTGCAGAAACTGCATCACCTTCGCCTCGAATCTTTTCAGAGTCTCGGTAAGCATTAGCCAAAATAATAGTACGTTTTTTATCAGCTGCAGCGCGGATGATCTCTGCTTCTTCTGCACCTCTTGATCTGAATTCCTTTGCAACACGCTGACGCTCTGCCTGCATACGACGATAAACAGAGTTTGATACTTCTTGAGACAAATCAATACGTTTAATGCGTACATCGATAATCTCAATGCCAAACTCATTAATATCTTTTTTGCTAATCGTGTGATATTTCTCATAATCACGCTACGCTCTCCAGAGACTACATCAGCAATAGTACGTTTAGAAAATTCACTCTTAAGACCTGTTTTGATAATTTGTGCAAGACGATTGTTAGTTCTTGCCATATTGCCACCTGTTGATTTATAGAACTGCTCTGTATCAGCAATGCGCCATTTTACATAAGAATCAACAATAACATTCTTTTTTTCACCTGTTAAAAATCTCTCTGCAGGAGCATCAAGGGTTTGGATACGATTGTCAAACTTCACTATATTGTTAACAAATGGAGTTTTAAACTTAAGACCAGGCTTGTTATCAACGGCAATGATTTTACCTAAGCGTAATTTAAGTGCTGTCTGTGTTTCACTAACCGTGTATAACGCCGACCCACCAATAAAAAATATAACTACCAATAATATAATTGCAATTTTTTTCATTATCTTACCTCTCTGTTACGAAACACATTTCTGAAACCACCACCTCTTTGCTTAACTTTTTCTATTGGCGGCACACCTTCAGCAACTGCTTTAGTACTCATTCTACTATTATCAAGTAATTTATCCATAGGTAAATACATCATACTATTGGCTTTTGAATCAACTACTACCTTGCTGGTATTCGCCAATACTTCTTCCATAGTTTCACGATATAAACGCTCTTTAGTCACTTTAGGTGCTTTCTTGTATTCAGATAAAATCTGATTAAAGCGCGCCGCCTCACCTTCAGATTTAGATACAACTTTTGATTTATAAGCTCTTGCTTCTTCAACCATACGCACTGACTTACCACGAGATTTTGGCAAAATATCATTTGCGTAAGTTTGTGCTTCGTTAATCAAACGCTGTTTATCCTCACGTGCTTTTACCGCATCAGAAAATGCCGATTGTACTTGCTCTGGTGGTTGTGCATCTTGCATATTAACGGTAGTAATTAACAAACCAACTTTATATGCATCAAGCAACTCTTGAGATTTATCTTTAACGTTGTCAGAAATTGCCACACGACCTTCTGTCAAAATATAATCCATAGAATTTTTACCTACCACTTGACGAATCGCACTTTCAACTGCATTACGCAAAGTTGTATCGGGATTGGCAACATTAAATAAATAAGATTGCACATCATTAATCTTATATTGCACCGCAAACTTAGCATCAATCATATTTTCGTCTTTAGTTAACATTATTGATTCAGACGACACATTGCCTCCACGACGATTCCTAGCAGCGTCTCTATAACCAATTTGTACCGTTCTAATTTGTTCAACATTAACACGATTTAGACTTTCAATTGGATATGGCAGATGCCAATGTGGGCCTTGAGAAGTTTCTTCCTGAAATGCACCAAAACGCAACACCACACCTTTTTCAGCAGGGTCAATAATATAAATACCTGACAAAAACCAGGCCAATAAAGCTAATATAAATAAGTATTTTAGACCACTTGTTTTGGAGGATATAGGCATACCAGACTTTGGCGACGTTCTACCAAAAATATTATCAAATTTATTTTTAAAATCTTTAATTACATCATCTAACTCTGGCGGCATTTGGTTATTGCCACCCCAAGGGTTTTGCTTGTTATCAGTCATTAAAATTACTCCTTAGTATTCAATTATTATAAAATTTAAGTCATTTTACGTTATAAAACTCATAGTTTTATTAAAAATCATCAAAACATAATTATAATATCTGAGTCAGATTAATGTTAAAATTCTACTTTGTATTATTAAATCAAACATAGGGTTGGCTATGAGAAGAAATCTCACCCTTTTCACTATTATTTTGTTATCAGGTATTGTTAGTGCGCAAGGGCTGGATTATATTATTGGTTGCGATAAATCGTCATTACTTTTTCCCAAGCAAATTCTTTCTAAAGATACTGAAAACTTAGATATTACTGCAGACCAAAGTGAAGTTACCGATGGTGGTTATTTGTTAACGGGCAATGCTTCTATTAATTCAGCAGAATACTATTTAGCAGCGGATAAAATAAACTTACAAAAATCCACTAGGACTTCAAAGGCAAATAACAACATTAAGTTCCAAAGTAACAATATAATGTTAATGGGTAATAAAGCAGTTGTAAAAAAGAAAGGCTCAGAAATACACACTCTATTTGAACAAGTAAAATTCCATTACTCAGGAAATAAAATTAATGGTCATGCGCAAAAGATAGTAAGCGATGGAAACAAACAAACCTTTGATTCAGTTTCCTATACTTTATGTCCAGTTGGTAACAATGATTGGGTAATTAAAGCCTCTAAAATGATGCTTAATTCCAAAGCCAATAAAGGTGTTGCTGAAAATGTAACAGTTGAATTAATGGGTATACCAATTTTTTATTATCCATATTACGAATGGAAATTAAAAGGTAGGAGCTCAGGCTTTTTGGTGCCAACACTTACTACTTTTAATAATTCTAGTGATGATAAAAATGGGTATCAAATTCGCATCCCTTACTACTTCAACATAGGGCTTGATCGTGATTTATTGTTAACGCTAAACCACGTTTCTACTCGAGGTGAGGTTATTGAAGGTAAATATCGTCAATTACTTAATAACGGACGAATTAAAATAGAAGGCCATTATCTTGATCAAGATGAAATAAGTAAAAAGAGTCGCTGGTATGTTGACTCAAAATTAGACTTATCTTTGAACAATAGAACAAAATTAAATGTTATCAATAAACGCGTATCAGACAAGCAATACTTTAAAGAAATTTCACATAACGATACTGACAAAACTTCATTAACATCTTCTATTAATTTATTTTATAAAAACAAAGAAAGAAACGTTGACATCTCAATGTTTGCTGAAAGTGAACAATTAGTTGGTAATAATGATGATGAGGAATACACACGTACGCCTGAGATTTACATTAATAAAAAAGTAGAAGGCTTAAATGGTAGAGAGGTTAATTTTTCTGTCACTAATACCAGGTTTAAACATAAAGACAAAGGTTCAAATGAAACAGGTGTTCGTACTCATGCTCAAGCAATATTTACTCGTAACATTAAAACTAATGCTTATTTACTACAGCCTAAACTTGAAATCTCTAAAACAAAATATACAATGGATGATAAAATGGAGCTAGATCGTTCTATTTATAGTTTAGGAATTGACTCTAAGTTATTTTTTGAAAGAGATACTAATTTATTTAACAAAGATTTAACACAAACATTAATCCCAAGATTGTCTTACAACTATACTCCATATAAAAATCAAAGTACATTGCCAATCTTTGATTCTGAAAAAATTAATAACACTTATGAAAATTTATTCTCAGGTAAAAAATATACAGGCCTTGATAGGATTAGCAAAACTAATGATATCACCTTTGGGCTTGAATCTGACTTCATTGATCAAAAAACAGGTGAAACTTATTTGACACTAAAAATTGCCCAAGCATACTATATAGACAAAAAAGATGACAAAAATTATTCAAATATTATTACTGGAGCTGATCTTACAATAAGTAAGTTCACCTTTAATAATCTGCTAGAATATGACACGCAGATTAATGAAGTCCTTGGCTCACAGAACGACATGGCTACGATCCGACTTGTATATGGATCTAGAAAGTTTATTACACTAACACACAGTGACGATGGTGAGCAAAAATCAGCAGGTTTGTATACCGCCTACCCAATAACACAAAAAGTGCATGTATTTTCTGGAATTAGCCGTTCGTTAAGCGATTCTATCAACAGAAAAGAAACCATTGGTGCTGCTTATGAGTCTTGTTGTTGGGCGATACGCATCGCACAACTTAAAGAAATTACGGATGAGAATAAATTTGACAATATTATGAAATTTGAGTTTATACTTAAAGGATTAGCTTCAAGCAACTCTAGTCTGTCGATGCAACTAGAAAAAGACATACCAAACTACTTAGGTAACTTAGGATAATAAAGATTATAATGAAATATTTATTCACTTTTGTTTTTGTTTGTTCGCTTAATGCTCTATCTGAGTCTAACAGTATCATTGCTATTGTTAACGATACTGTTATTACTTATGACAGCATTAAAGACCAAGTTAGTAAAAACACCACCAAAGAACAAAAACTGGCACTTATTAACCAGCAAATTGATATAGCCCTACAAAAAGAAAAAATACAAGAGCTGAACATTGAGCCAAAACCTGAGGTTATTAACGAGATATTAGTTAATATTGCTAAGCAAAATAATTTAACCTTAGAACAATTACAGTCTAATAATGATTTTGATGAAATTGTTGAGCGTATATATCAAGATATTTCCTTTAAAGACTTACAAAAACTTGTCTTACAACAAGCTGATATTACAATAACACAGGCAGAAATTGATGAAATTCTAGCTATAGATCCAGTTGATAAAAATAACGTTGTTAAACAAATTAAAGTAGCGCAAATTATAATAAATACTATTAATGAAATACATTCCTCACCTCAATTAATTAAAGAGCATATCACAAAAATAAGCAAGCAGATTAAAAATGGTGCTTCATTTACAGATCTTGCTAGACAATATTCTAAAGATCCTATAATAAAATCTATTTGGCTAGAAAAAAATAAACTACCTGATTTATTTCAACAACAACTGTTAGGTTTAAAGTTAAATGAAGTGTCTATGCCTTTTAAAATAGAACAAAATTGGCGAATTATTGAGGTTTTCGCTGAGCGAGAAATTGATATACATATATCAAACATTAAGAAGCAATTGTTTCAAGCTAAACGCAATGCTTTTTTTCAGGCATGGGTAAAAACATTGCATACAAAAGAGGTTTATATAGATATTTTTGAGAATAAACTATAGCATTATTATGTCTAAATCCATCATTATATTTGGGTTTCATGCAATTCAAGCACAACTAGATACAAACCCAGAATGTTTGATTAAAGCCTATGCATTGGACAATCGCAACGACAAGCGTCTCAACATTATACAACTTAATAAATTAAACGTCAAAACACAACGATCAACAAAGCAACAGTTAGACAAATTCACCAAACACCAAACACACCAAGGAATTGCTGCTGAAATATTGTTGCCTATCATGCCAAATCAAGATAGCTTAATACAATATATTTCTAAACTTGAAAAAACAGTCTTAATACTTATCCTAGACTCAATACAAGACCCAAGAAATTTAGGTGCTTGTCTGCGTAGCGCGAATGCTGCAGGTGTGGATTGTGTGGTAATCAACAAAGACGGATCAGCGCCAATTAATGCCTTAACGTACAAAACCTCAGCAGGTGCACTTAATCAGCTTAAAATATTCTCAGTAACTAATTTAGCGCGCACAATTAAAGCATTAAAAAAAGAAAACATATGGGTGGTTGGCTTAGATTGTTCAACCAATATATCACTCTATCAAATAGATTTAACCACATCTAGTGCTATTATTATGGGTTCTGAAGGGTCTGGATTGCGCTCTCTTACTAAGAAACACTGTGATCAACTGGCTATGATTCCAATGCAAGGCAATGTAGAAAGTTTAAACGTTTCAGTTGCTACAGGTATTACATTATTCGAAGCGAGTAGACAACGATTAAATTAATTTCCTAAAAGTACTTTTTTTGGTAAAATTATTTAGATTTTTGTAATGAAGCAAGGAATACCAGAACAAATTAAGCTTTTTAAGTTTGCATCTAGATCATTAATATTCTCGCAAACCTACAAGGTAAAAAATTTTCCCAGAATTAAAAATTTAGCCAACAACCAAGATTCAACAGTTGATGTTAATCTTAGATTTAATCTTGAATATGGTAAAATTCCTTGTATAAAAGGTGATATTAAACTAGATTTGATGCTTAACTGTCAACGATGCTTAGGCGAAGTTAAGCTTTATTTAGAGCCTAAGTTTCAACTTGCTTTTGTGAAGAACGAACAACAAGGAGAGGAGATCGACTCTAATTTTGAGGTTATTATAAATGCTGACGATGAATTTTCAACAATTGAATTTATAACGGATGAGGTGTTAATATCTATTCCAATGATGCCAATGCATGATTATGAATGTGCATCATATCAAGACACGCAGCCAATAATCAAGCAAAAATATAAAAACCCTTTTGCAATATTAGAGCAATTAAAAAATAACTAAGGAGTAATAAAATGGCCGTTCAAAAAAGTAGAAAAACCCCATCAAAGAGAGGTATGCGTCGTGCGCATAATGCATTGACAAATCCAGCTTTATCTGAAGACCAAGAAACTGGCGAAGTTCACTTACGTCACCATGTAACTGCTGACGGTTACTATCGTGGCAAGAAAGTTGTCAATACAATAGAAGATATTCCAGAAGTAGAAACTTAAAGACTATAACTAGAGTTCTTAATTCATTATGGCGATAAAGGTATCGATTGATGCATCAGGTGGTGATTATGGGATATCTATAACTATTGTAGCAGGTATCAAAGCTTTAGATATATTTTCAGATTTAGAATTGGTTTTTGTAGGTGATAAGTTTAGTATTCAAACAGAACTAAATAAACATCATTCTAGTCAAAAATTTAGCAAACGCTTTAGTATTGTACATGCTAGTGAAATTATTGCTATGGACGAATCACCATCAAGTGCGTTACGTAAAAAGAAAGATGCTTCTATGCGTGTTGCTATTAATTTAGTTAAAGACAATACTGTTAATGCCTGCGTTAGTGCTGGCAATACAGGTGCATTAATGGCAATTTCTCGCTTTGTACTTAAAACCATTGAGGGTATTGACCGTCCAGCTATTATGGGCCGTATGCCGACTATGTATGGATATACACATATGCTTGACTTAGGTGCAAATGTTGATTCCAAACCAAAATCCTTAGTTGAATTTGCTACTATGGGATCTATTACCGTTAAATACACTGAAAATATTAATTCTCCAACAGTTGGGTTGCTAAATATTGGTGAAGAAGAAATGAAAGGCAGTGATAATACCAAAAAAACTTCTGAACTATTAAAAAACTCAAATCTAAATTATGTTGGATTTATCGAAGGTGATGATAACTCCTTGGCTCACAGAACGACATGGCTACGATCCGACTTGATGGATTTGAAGGTAATATTGCACTTAAAGCTAGTGAAGGTGTGGCGTTAATGATGGGGCATTACCTTAAACAAGCCTTTGCCAAGAACATTTTTACTAAAATAATTGCACTAATTGCTAAACCTGTTTTAAAAGATTTTAAAGCTAGCTTAAATCCTGATAAATATAACGGTGCTAGCCTACTAGGGTTACGTGGCATCGTGATTAAAAGTCATGGTGGAGCTGATGCTGACTCATTCCTTCAAGCAATAAAAGAGGCTTATTTTGAAGCGCAAGCTAAAATTACTGAAAAAATAGCGACACAAGTATCTTTAGAATTCAAACAAGACCAATGAATAAATTTGCAAGAATTATTGGCACGGGGTCTTATTTACCGCCAAAAATTATCACTAACGATGACTTGTCTAAAACTGTTGATACTTCTGATGAATGGATTACCTCACGAACAGGTATCAAAGAAAGGCATATTGTTACCAATGAATCAACTTGTGATTTAGGCGTTATTGCGGCTAATAATGCATTAAAAATGGCAGACATTAACGCTACAGAATTAGATTTAATTATTTTAGCGACCACAACTCCTGACAAAATTTTTCCAGCAACAGCCACTATATTGCAAAAAGCTATTGGTGCTAACTGTCCTGCTTTTGATTTACAATCAGTTTGTGCGGGTTTTGTTTTTGCTTTAACAACTGCTGAGCAATATATTAAAACAGGGGCAGCAAACAAAATATTGGTCGTTGGTAGCGAAACTTTATCTCGTATTGTTGACTGGAAAGATCGCTCTACCGCTGTTTTATTTGGTGATGGTGCTGGTGCTGTAGTTCTTACTGGTAGTGAAGAAACTGGTATATTGCATTCAAAACTATTTAGTGATGGCAGTCACCTATCTTCTTTACAAGTTAGCAATAACACTATCAACGAAACAGGTTTTATTGAAATGGCAGGCAACGAAGTCTTTAAGATTGCAGTTAACCACCTGTCTTCTTTAGCAGAAGATACGCTAAAAGCCTGTAATATAGATTCTGTTGATCTTGATTGGATGGTACCACATCAAGCTAATATTCGTATCATTTCAGCAGTCGCCAAGCGTATTAAAGTGCCAATGGAAAAGGTTGTGGTTACATTAGAAAAACATGGCAATACTTCTGCTGCTTCAATTCCATTGGCACTTGATACTGCAGTACGTGATGGGCGTATTCAAAAAGGGCAAAATAAGTCGGATCGTAGCCATGTCGTTCTGTGAGCCAAGGAGTTGACTCTCTACAATTTTAAAATTTTCTATCTTGTAATTTTAAAGTTAACGCTTTTAATTGTGCTACATCCACGCTCAATGCATCTAAACCACTCAGTGCTTGCTGATACAAACGTTTAAATTCATATTTTGAACGCTCTAAACCGAACAAAACTGGGTAAGTTGGCTTGTTCTTATTAGCATCAGAGTTTTGTTTTTTACCTAATACCTCTTCAGGTGTTAACACATCTAGTACATCGTCTTGAATTTGATATGCTAAACCAATATTCTTAGCAAAATTTTCTAGTATATGTATATCTTGTTCACTGCAAGAATCAGACACTAAGGCACCAAGTTTGACTGCGCAACTCAGTAAAGAACCAGTTTTCTTCTGATGCATATCTTTTAAAGTATCAGCGTCAACTATTTTTGATGCTATACCTAAATCAATTGACTGCCCCTGTGCCATCTCAAAAGAAGCATGAGTAAGCACTTGTATAGCTTTAATCCTTATTTGAGCTGATAACTGCATATCACTTGATAAAACCTCAAAAGCCAAGGCTTGTAAGCCATCACCTGCCAAAATAGCCTGTGCTTCGCCAAATTGCTTATGACAAGCAGGTTGATTGTGGCGAATATCATCGTCATCCATAGCTGGCAAATCATCGTGAATTAAAGAATAGGCATGAATTAGCTCTATAGCACAAGCACTAGCATCGGCCAAATCAAGATTAGTGTCAAAAGTTTGCGCCACAGTATAAATTAAAGTCGGCCTAAAGCGTTTACCACCTGATAAAACACTATAACGCATTATCTTAGTTAGGCTGTCTTTATTAGATAAAATTTTATCTAGGTGTTGATCAACGCGCTTGGCATAATCCATGAAGCTATTATTCAAGTGGCTGCTCAGATTTATAACCATCATCAGCGCTCAGTAGTGCAATTTTTTGTTCCGCTTTGCTTAGCGCTGTTTTACATCTACGTGTTAACGTTACACCCTTCTCAAAATACTTTAAAGAATCTTCTAAACTTAAATCACCTGACTCCATAGCCTTGACAATATCTTCAAGTTCGCTTAAGCCTTTATTGAAATCAAATTTTATTGTCATTATCTTTCCTCATCACCACCAGCTTTATTTAACATTTTATCTATTAACAAAGTTGCTAATAGTCTAATCAATACCACAAATAATTTTGTTGAAAACGTTACACTATAATGGATTTTTTGCTTGGTTTACACCAAACATTTAGGCAATATTTTAACACCGCTTACGCATCTAAATTGAAATTTGATAATTCTTTTTATTGCAATCATCTTATGGTAATTTACTTGATGATCACTATTATGTATATCTATATGATTATTAAAAGATTTATAAGTATTAGTCTCTAAATTCAATTTTATTCAGACTAGGATGAATTAAGTACAACTGCGCTTGTATATTTGACAATTAGTACTTACTAAAAACTTTAATGACAAATTTAGATGCATTATAAGACCCACAAAATTATATAAACACAAAGCCCAAAATAAATAATACGTCCTTTATTATATTTCTTCATTTTTAGTAACACCAAATTAGTTAATTCATGTCAGCTAAAAACATTGGTTTGGAACTGCTATATTCTGATATTTGACGAGAAACATCTTCTAACACTCCATTACCTATCCATAAGAGCTGTTATGGGTTAAGCTATACAATGTATCAGTTTTTTAAAAAATATAAATTGATACAATGTAATGCCTTTAATAATTATTCATGATTACATAAAGCATTTTCTTGTGCCTTTGTCCAAAAGTCAACTTCTTCTTTTAATTCTGGATTAATACTTTTACTACGCAACACTAGAAAATCATAACCCATCCTAAATCGTGGATGATTCAATAAAAACTCTATTTTTTTAGGATACATCTTTTCCAGTTTTGGTTGCATCATCCAAATATCTTTAATTCTAGTCGTTAAATATTTTGGTAGTGATACTTGTTTAATCTGTTGGATAATCACCTCATCGCAGGCCTGCATCATTGCCAAATGGAAAGAATGTTGCTTTTTCTTAATATGAACAAAACGATTATTTTGTGCCTGCCATAAAAATACAGCGAACAAAAAAGCTGGCGTGACTGGCTTATTTTGTTTAATACGCTGAGAAGTATTAATACATGCCTTCTTAATAAAAGCATTCTTGTGTGTTTGTTTAAATAAATATTTTAACAACCCATAATTTTCTAATTGTTCATATACCTGGAGTGAGTATTCATTTTGAAATAATTTAATACATTCTTCATACAGACGTGCTGACGAAATATTCTTAAGCAATGATGCTTGCTTAATAATACAACCTTGAATTTCACAACTAAGTTCTGCGTTTAGCTTCTCACTAAATCGAATAGCGCGAATCATGCGTACAGGATCTTCTTTAAAACGTGCCTTAGCCTCACCAATCATATTTATTTCACTCACTTCAATATCTTTTAAACCGCCAACATAATCAATTACTTCTTGCTTATGCACATCGTAGTACAAGGCATTGATGTTAAAATCTCTACGCACCGCATCTTCTTCTAACTTTCCGTAACAATTATCACGCATAATAACGCCATTTTTAGCAGTTTGCACTTTACCAGAACGAAAAGTAGCAACTTCAATAAAATCACGTGCACCAAACATCACATGCACCAAACGAAAACGCCGCCCAATCATACGCGAACGTTTAAATAATTTGTGTACTTGCTCAGGACTAGCATTGGTTACCACATCAAAATCTTTAGGCTTCAAATCTAGCAGCAAATCCCTTACACAACCACCAACTAAGTAAACTTCAAAACCAGCTTTGTAAATAATGTCAACAACTCTAAGCGCATTTTTATCCAAGAGTTTATTGGAAAATTGAACCGACTGACGAATAGGCTCTACCTTGCAGTCTCTTGTGATTTGCAAAACCTTTTTAAATATGTTTGAGATCAATGGTAGGTTTAGGCTTCCAACCTGGTTGTTGATGCTCAGCAATAATGGTTGTATAAATACCGCCACGCACATTAAAAATTGCCTTAATACGCATAAAACGTGGATTAGTTACTGCCACTAAATGTTGTAAAATTTGATTAGTTACTGCTTCATGAAAAGCACCTTTATCGCGAAATGACCAAATATACATTTTTAAAGATTTTAATTCAACACAGCTCTTGTCTGCAATATATTCCAAGCTCAATGTTGCAAAATCAGGTTGCCCTGTTTTTGGACAAAGGCAAGTGAACTCCGGCATATTTATTTGAATAATATAATCACGCTCAGTGTTTGGATTGTCAAAAACTTCCAAAGTTTTACTTAGTTGGAGTGACATTAAGAATACCTCCAATGATCTAAGTGTAATTTAAAAAATGTAGAAAATAATGCATTGTCTATTATAAAATAAAAAAGAGCAGTCAGATATTTTATAAGTTTTTTATAAATCATTCTAAATAACCGATGTATAGCACTGAAAATTCATTGTTATATATTTCATAAGTTGTACAAATTATTGTAAGCATTTTTTATTTCTTTTAAAAAAAAGAAATGTAAAGTCATTTTACCTTCTCTAATAATAAATTCATTGTTATTGTTAATTTTTATGTCGATAAATATACAGTAATAAGGTAAAAACAAGAATCAGTAAATGCACCCACCACATCCCTATAAATGCAAAAGCCCCGCCGCTCTCTACAGACGAACGTGCAATAAGTAAGGTGTTATTATAAATAGCAAAAATTGCTACACCAAACAACACCCCTAAATTTTTCCCACCTCTATGGGAGGTTTTGCCTAGCAAAATACCTAAAAATGACAAGATAAGGATACTAAGTGGTTGTGATAAACGCCACTGTAACTCAGCGACATCCTTGGGGTTATAGGAATAAAACAAATCAATCATCCCTTTAGATTCTTCTTTGATATAACCTACGTTAGAGTAATTCTCTCCATCAACAATCTGTAAATCATACGAATCAAAATCCAAGACTTTTTTATTAGCTTCACCTAGAAAACCGTGATAACGCATACCATTTTGTAAGTGCAAATAAACATTATGGGTTTTAGGATCTGTATATTTTTGCGCCTGTTTAGACAAGGTAATAATAGGCTCACCATTTACCAATGTATAAATAAATACCCCTTCCATCTGTTGCTGTATATTGCCATCAACACCTCTTACCTTAGATGCATAAAAAACAATATCACCGTTTTTAAATTCTTGAAATTCTCTTTGTTTAATAAGTGTAAATTCTAAAGCATTGTCACTGTATTTCATAATAATATTTTTTTGTATTTGAGCCCAAGGCACTACAAGTGTTGTTAAAAGTAAAATGAAAACAGACACAGATAAAACAATAGGTTGTATAAATACCATAAAGTGCTTATCACCTAGGCCAATTGAGTTCATTACAATTGCTTCTGAATTTTTATAGAACTTACCGACTGTTAAAATGATAGCTAAAAATAACGATAGAGATAAGATTAAAGGAACATCTCTAATCATATTAAAGCTAATCAATGGCAGTAAGTCTGTTGTATAAATACCATACTTTATGCTTTTTTTAATCATTAGCACCACCTGATTACCAAATACCACCAAGCTAATAACTAGAAAAATAGCACCCATCAACGTCCATATACTACGCATCAAGTATTTCGCTAGAATGGTATCAGTTAAATAATAAGCTTGCTTAAAGTCATTAGATAGCTTCATACCTTTAAATATAATTTTTTTATTTTTTTGTGACATAGATGAGAAAAATTCATCATTAGTTTTACTTAATCTTAAACGGTCAATTAAGAATTCTGCTGCTTCTACAGTGTCCATTGGATGCAAAATCTTGCGTAAAATCCACATTTTTTGCAACTCTTTTTGATCAATAATCAATTCTTCACGACGCGTACCTGAGGCATTAATATTAATTGCTGGGAATATACGTTTTTCACTCAAACGACGTTCTAAGTGCAATTCCATGTTACCTGTGCCTTTGAATTCCTGATAAATAACTTCATCCATTTTTGAGCCAGTATCAATCAAAGCAGTGGCAATAATAGTTATGCTGCCGCCGTTTTCAATATTTCTTGCTGCACCAAAAAAACGCTTAGGTCGTTGTAAAGCATTAGCATCAACACCACCTGTTAATACCTTACCTGAAGATGGTGCAATGGTATTATAAGCACGCGCTAATCTAGTGATTGAGTCTAATAAAATTACCACATCTTTGCCCTGCTCTGCACGACGTTTAGCTTTTTCAATAACGATTTCAGCCACTTGAACATGACGCTTGGCTGATTCATCAAAAGTTGAAGCAACTACTTCACCACGTACTGTGCGCTCCATTTCTGTTACTTCCTCAGGGCGCTCATCTATTAATAATACTATCAGCTCACACTCCGTATGATTGCGAGAAATAGAAGATGCAATATTTTGCATAATCATAGTTTTTCCTGCCTTAGGTGGTGCAACTAATAAACCCCTCTGTCCTTTACCAAAAGGCGCAACAAGGTCAATAACTCTAGCAGTAATATCTTCAGTTCCACCATTGCCAATCTCTAATCCAATACGCTCATTTGGGTGCAATGGCGTTAATGAAGCAAAAGGAACTCTATTTCTAACATTATCTGGATTCTCGCCATTCACTTCAAAAACTTTTATCAAAGCAAAATATTTTTCACCTTTTTTAGGTGCACGAATCTTACCAGTCACTAAATCACCTGTTGATAAATTAAAACGGCGAATTTGATTAGGCGAAACATAAATATCATCTGGACCTGAAACATAGGAGTCATCTGATGACCTTAAAAAGCCATAACCATCTTGCAAGATATCCAATATACCGTCTCCCAACACTTCTTCTTCATTAGCAGCTTTATGTTTTAAAATTGAAAAAATAAGAGTTTGTTTTTTTGCACGAACAATATTCTCAATACCAAGAGATTGCGCTAATTCTAATAATTCAGTAGCTGATAAACGTTTTAATTCGGATAATTTCATATTTTTAAAGGTAAGTTATATTATAAAAAGATTAACACTAATCAGATCAACTCGTGTTAGTGACAATTGAAAAATTAGCTTATAAAAAGCTTAATAATTTTTTATCAATAAAATTGATAAATTTTATTGATTTAGATTAAAGAAAATAAATTAATAAAAAGTTAGTATTCTCTAAGTATTCAATTCAATAAATGCACTTAATTCTACTTTTTGTAATGCACCAATTTTAGTAGCAACAACCTCACCATCTTTAAATATCAACATTGTTGGAATGCCGCGAACGCCATATTTTTGTGGCGACTGATCGTTTTCGTCAATATTTACTTTAGCAATAGTAACCTTACCAGCGTACTCACTAGCAATTTCATCAAGCACTGGTGCTAACGCCTTACAAGGACCACACCAAGGTGCCCAGAAATCTACTAAAACTGGTTGCGATGAATTAACTACATCTGATTCAAAGGAATCATCTGTTACTAATTTAATTTTATTGCTCATATATTAATTTATATTATTACTTAAGTTGAGGGGTGTTTTATTACTAGAAAAGCTAAAATCTGTAAGGCATTATATCGCCTATTTGGAGTTTGGCAGCGTTATTTTTATAATTTTTCTTGTAAACACCGTCTTAATTGCTTTTGTTCTACCTTATTTAATGGTTGATTATTAGTATCACTAATAAAAAAACATCTTCTACGCGTTCACCCATAGTTGAAATTCGTGCATTCACTAAACAAATATTCAGCTGGTAAAAGATATATGCAATATTCGACAACACCCCTTGTCTATCAATAACATTTACTTCAAGCTGAGTGAGATTCCATTTGTCATTATACGAAAATGCAATGTGTATTGTATGATTAAAATATTTGTGTACATATTTATCACTAATTTTTCTCACTATAACAGGAGTTTGTGACAACTCGTATTCTATAGTTTGGCTAATATTAATCTGCTCTAATTTTTCATCTTGTAAAACGCTAATTGTATTATAAGCCTTATTATCTTTACTAGTTAATATTTTTGCATCAACAATATCTAAATTCAATTTCTCAATAATATTAACTAGCTTAAAAAATAGGCCTTTATAGTCATTACCATACACAAAAATATCCACTACACCGCATCTTGATAAACGTTGCGCAACTCTAATTGTTTTATCACTTTCTTTACTAAATAGTTGTAAATGCCACAAAATATCTTCAACTTGATAGCGCAAAAAATAATCTTTTGGCATTGTGAATAGTATCTTATCAGTTTGCACAACATCTAACCCATGCTGATTTATAGCGACTGCTAATATTTCTTTAGCTACCTTAACTTTCTTATCAAGACTAAGAGGGTTAACATAGTTTTGCAATTGCTCTTTAGTCTTGTAAAACAATTTTTTCAACAGTGAATCTTTCCATTCATTCCACAAATTCTCTTTTGTAGCACGAATATCGGCAATAGTTAGTAAGTATAAAAGTTCCAAAAAATGCACAGATTGCACCATTTCGGCAAATTGATTAATCACGCTAAGGTCTTCAAGATCTTGTTTCTGTGCGATCCGTGACATCAATAAATGATGCTCTACTAAACCTGATACCAGGTCAATGTCATATGTTTTAAATTTATGATATTTCAAAAAATTACGTACTATTTGTGCGCCTAAAACCGCATGATTGCCCCCTCTTCCTTTTGCAATATCATGAAACAACCCTGCTAATAATAATAATTCAGGCTTGATAATACTTTGTGCAATTTCACTACAAAGCTCAAACTCTTTAGAAAAATCATTTACAAAGAAACGCCTAAGATTACGAATCACAAATAAAGTATGCTGATCCACTGTATAAGCATGAAGTAAATCATATTGCATTAACCCTGTTATCTTGCCAAAAGCGGGTATATAACGTTCTAGCACACCATAACGGTTCATTAATTTAAGCGCCTTATTAACACCTTTTTTTGTTGTAATAACTCAATAAATAAATAATTATTTTGACGTTTTTTGTAATAATTATCATGAATTAAATCAAGATTTTTTTGCATATGTCTGAGTGTTTCTGCACCAATCCCACGTACATAATTATGCTTGGCAACCAGTAAGAATATCTCAATAAATGCTGATGGTTTTCTAGTAAAAACAGTATCATTAGTCATACAAATATAGCCATGGCTAATAGCAAAACGCGTATTTAAATTTTGCACATGTAATACACTCTGTTCAAATAACTGCAATAAGATATCGTTTAATCTCGCCACTTTAGTCGTCGTTTGATAGTAATCACGCATAAGCTGCTCAACCGCAATACGTTCACCATTCTGGTACCCTAATATGTTAGCTACTTCTTGCTGATATTGGAAAGATACCCTGTCTTCTCTACGTTTGGCAATAACATGTAAAGCAAAGCGCATTTTCCATAAAAATGATTGAGATTGCACTAATAAATCATATTCACTTTGAGTTAAAAAGCCTTTATTTATCAAATCAGAGAAAAGGCTAACATCAAAATACCATTTTGCTACCCATGCCACAGTTTGAATATCACGTAAACCACCAGGGCTTTCCTTGAGGTTTGGCTCTAAGTTATAAGTGGTATTAGAATAATTTAGATGACGATTGTGTTGTTCTTTTTTCTTGCCAACAAAAAATGACTGAGAAGACCAACCACTAATTTTAATAATTGATTTAATTTTTAAAAATAAGGATTCTTGACCAAGAAGAAATCTAGACTCTAACAAGTTGGTCACTATACTTAAATCACCTATATTTGCCATACAATCTGCTATATCTCGTGTTGCATGCCCTACTTCTAATCCCACATCCCATAAAAAAGTTAGAAACTCAGATATACTTTGTTTATGTATCTCGTGAGTGCCATTAGGGATTAAAATTAACAAATCAATATCAGAATATAAATGTAGTTCGCGACGACCGTAACCACCTACAGCTACCAAACATAAAGATTTTTTGATCTCAAAACTTTGCCAAATATCACACAATAAAACGTCTATCTCATTACTACGTTTTTGCACTAAGTTAACTACTAGATCAGGATTTGTTAGGAAATTTTTTTCTAATAATGTTTGTAAAATTTGATACCTATTCTTAAAGGTTTTTAATTGCACGTTACTTATTCATTAGTATTTTTTTTAATGTTGGAAACGTAGATTCACTGGCTTCGGTTAAGTGGTTAGTAATAAGACGTTTGATAGGCGGAAAGCGCTCGGCAAAATTCAATACAAATCTTCTAATTTGCTTAACCACTGGCGTATCGTTGGTAAATAACGCCACAATACCGTTGGTGCCAAAAAACATCATTTTACTTAAATATATTTGCTTTTTTTCAAAACGTTTAAGTAAAAATTGAGAGCCAATATCTTGCTTATGCATTAATGCCTCTTTTACCAAAGTCGCTAAAATATCTTGTCCTCTTAGCCCTAAATTAAAGCCGTGTGCTGTCACTGGGTGCATGCCGACTGCCGCATCACCAATCAATGCAAAACGCTCAGCAACAAGAGTCTTTGCATGCACACCGATCAGTGGGTAAGCATGACGTTCACCGACTTGTGTCATTTTACCTAATTCATCTTTAAAGTCCTTAGTCATTCTAGCATTAAAGTTCTTTTCATTCATATTTAACATCGCTTTAGAGTTTTGTGTATCTAGCGTCAATACCACAGAAGATTCATAGCCTACCATCGGTAATAATGCTAAAGTTTGTCCGTAATCAAAATACTCTAGGGCAATATTGTTGTGAGATTTTTCATGTCTCATTGTAGTAACGATCATTACCTTAGAAAAATCTTTCATAATTGCCGGGATACCAACCTTACGACGAATATTAGAAAAACGGCTATCTGCAGCTACCACTAATTTAGCAACAATTGTCTTGCCATTAGCAAGCAATACATCTGAATACGACTCGTGATTAGTCACATCTTCTACTAAAACATCAGTCATTATGGTAATATTTTTAGCTTGTTCCACACGACGATAAAGCGCTTGTCGTAGTTGATAGTTTGGCACTAAATAACCCAACGCCTCAACACCCGAGGCTTTAGATTTAAAGTTTAATAATGATGGCGAGCCGCCATCAAATACCTTGGCCTCTTTTAGCAAAGATACTTCTTTTTGCTCAACCAAACTCCAAACACCTAATTTTTGCAAAATACCCAAAGATAAATGCGTTAATGCAATCTCCCTACCATCGGGATTAGGTTTAGAAATTGCATCTATATTTGCTTTTTCTATCACCAATACTTTAGTATTAAAACCTATCATTGAACATGCAAAGCTCAACCCCGCTGGACCAGCACCAATAATAACAATATCATAGTTAATTTGCATCTTTAATTTTTATAAGAAATAATAATAAAATTATTATAAGAGATTTATAATAACTTATGCAACTTATAACAACTAAAAGATAAATCACAACATAGTTATTTTAAATATAATTCTATTAGAATATATTCTTTATAAGAAAATTATTTATTATTGTAAATGAACAAAATGTAATAATTAAAGTTATTGCGCTATCAATAATTATCTTTTGTAAATATGTAATCAAAGTTGTACTTTAAACTGATTTAAATAATTATTAATAATAGCCTTCAAAAATTATCTATATTTCAAGAGAAAGCGATGAAATTCCATCAATATAACCACAGATGGTTATGCCCCAGGTATATAAACCAAATAATTCTGCTATGTAAGTAGCGTCTCCATTATCTTCAACATCAGTTATAAACAATGGGTAGGCCTAGGTTGATGAAAGATGTATTGTTTGTTTTGACGTAATCAACTAAATCATCATTACGGACTATATTCGATGGGATTCTTGCATCAATAAGTGTGCCTGATGATATTTTGCTGGCGCTTATGCTCGGCACCCTACCCTCACAAGTTAAAGTGCCAGAGGTAATCTTGCTAGCAGGTATTCTCGCTGTTGAGAATGTGCCTGAAGTTATCTTACTGGTAGACAGACTTGCAATTCTTGAAGCCACTAAGAGTCCTGTGGTAATTTTAGATGCATTCAAATTTGGCACTTGGTGCGCTTCAATTATACCATTCGTTAAGCTACAAATATTAATACAAACAAAAAATATATTCAATGAAAAAACAATTAGTGAAATTACAAAAAACTAAACTAAAAATTCAAAATATGGACAAAGATATCGCATCTGAGGGTAAGATTCTTACAACACAAATTAACAAACTCAGACAAGAGGTAGATAATCTTTGGAAAGAAATAGAGTCTGGAAACTCGCTAGACAGCAAAAATACTTTCAAAAGAATTGATAAAAAAAATGACAGGGAATGCAGCACGTACCTCTTGTCTATCTGATGAGGAGATAAAGCAATTAAAAATTAAAGCTTTTACTAAAAATATAAGCATTAAAAATTTAATTGATACTGCACTTAAAGAGATAATGAGTGGCAACAATTATCAGTTTAAAGCCATTAGTGCTGATGGTAAAAAACGTTCTTTTGCAGTCAGCCAAGAAAGGGTAAAAGAAATGAAAATGTTTTTATTAGGGTTTGATAATATCACTCAAGATAAAATGACTTAGCTACAACTCCTTGGCTCACAGAACGACATGGCTACGATCCGACTTCTAAGTTTATTCACTGGCGCTGGCTTACTTGATCAGGCATTTCGTGAAAAAGGATTTTGTATTGTGTCTGCAGGGGATATTGTCTATGGCCAAGACATTCGTGATTTTCACGCACTAAAAGGTAAATTTGACGGTGTTATTGCTGGTAGCCTTGCAACTACTCATTAAGCCTAATGGCGTTTATTCTTAAAACTAACTCAGCAACAAGTGGCTGATAGAGTAAGTATAAAACAAAGTGCTTATGCTAGAATAGAGAATAGCCAAACCCTGCCAAAACAAAGCACACTAGAAAAAATAGCCCAAGGTTTTGGCATTAGTTTAGAGCAGTTGAGTTAATACGCAGTAGCAAAGTTACCAACTTTATTAAAATAGTTATTACAACATATATGCTATAATAAAACCATGAAAGTGAACAATGCAATTATTTATCCTCAAGTTCAGGCAATTGAACCAACTGAGAGTATGAAAAACCAGCAACAAAAACACGCTAACTATCGGGTAGGTGGTTTTGTGCTGATTGCACTTGGAATAGGTGTTGATGCTTTCGCTGCAATTAATCATTTGTCTACTGGGTTTTATATAGCCACCAGCGTTTTGGTTCTTTTGGGTATTGTATGTCATAATTTGGCTGCTCAGTTTAAGGTTGGTGTTGATAAGCCTGAAGAAAGCCCAAAAGCCTCATCTTATGATTATTATAATGACAACCACGCGAGTAGGACGAGTAGAGGGTTGTACGACTCTTTATCTGACAAATAAACGCTACATTTTATTTTAAGCCCTACTAACGTCATCATCTTTATTACTTTATGAATTTTTCTTATCTTTAACAGTTGGATTGTCTTTAGACAAATCTCCTGCTTGGCTCGTTTCTTGCATTTTGTTATATTGATTCGTATGAAAATCATTTACCTTAGATAAAAATTGTGAGGCATTATCAGACTGCTCATAAATATCAGCAATTTTGCCTCGAGTGGTGTCAACTTGAGTATGCTCTTCTTGATTATTAGATAATGTCCTTGAACTTACATTTGAGGCAGATGAGCCCAATAAACCTTTTCCAGGTGTGCCAATAGTGCCAGAAGTTTCATTTTGTATTCTAATTTGATCACTTTCAACCTCTTTATTGTCAACATCCTTAAACCCATACGCCACATCATTGATAATATTATCCCTTGCCGCTTTGTCATCATCCGTTGGATTGCTGGAAACGCCTTTCGCCTGATTAAATCGATCTTCAAAGGTTTGATAATGTGGATCATTGTGAGTATTTTGCATTAAGCCTTTAATAGTTGCGTCATCAAAGTGGCTACTGGTGTCAACATTAGTGCCAGATTGAACACTGGTTACTGCAGACTTAATATTATCATCACGGTTAACATCACTGGTGTCCACAGTGTGTTTATTTTCTTGAGTGGCATTTTGAGTAAAGCTGGTATCAGTGTGCGTGCCAATTTGAGCATCTTTAATGCCGCCATCAGGATTAAACCCTGGTCTTACTGCCATTGGCGTGCTCCAATTGTTGTTAATATCTTGCAACTGTTGATCATCAAGTTTACCAGCAAGCGGGCTGGCAAATATTTGCTGTCCTGTCATGCTGATGTTGCCGTTGTTGTTGGCCATGTCTTCATTAATACTCATCAAGTCTTCTGGTGAACTTGAATCCATGCCTTTGAGTTCTGCTATATTGTGGAGTTTATCCAACTTTGCAAATTGCTCGCCATTTGATGCAGCAAAGAGTGATGCCCCTGCTTGAGAGTCACCTGCACCTTGTAGTGTTTGCATTTCATTTAATAATTTAGCGTCTGCTTGCCCTTGGTTGGTTTTGGCATAAGCCTGAGAAGTGGCGTTATCTGTCATTGGAGTGCCTGTCATGTTGGTAAAATCTTGATAAGATTGACCTTGCCCAGTTTTACTAGATTCATTAAATTGACCTATCGCTTGATTAGCATCAAGACTGGTTTGTTGACCAGTGCCAACATCCATGGCAGTTTGACCCATAGATTTTTGCACTATTGCTTCTGAACCTGTATCTCTGGCCCAACCGCCAGATGATAATCCTTCAGGTGGTACATTAGATACCGATGCCTCACTTGCAACACCACTTATTATTGAGTTTCTAACGCCTGCTCTACCTTCAGGCGTGAGTGCTTGTTGTGCAGCACCCTCACCCATGTGTTGCATATTTTGTGCTTGACCTTGGGCGATACCTGTCATGGCGTAGGAGCCAAAGCCATAAACTGCAATAGCAATGGCAGTTGCCATCATCAATGAGTTCGATTGCATTTTGCCAAAAAACATCAGCGCTTTTACGCCGTCTGTTTGTGCCAACATAAAAGCATCAAGCCCAATTTTATTAATAGCAATATCACTAAGCACTGTCATTGCTTGATCCATCGTAGCAGTGTGCATTACTGCCATCATAATGCCCCAAGTAGCAAGCCAAAGCAGTGAGCCTGTCATAAATTTTAAAGCTTTAACCCAAAGTGGCGTAAGTAAAAATAGCGTTAAAAATGGAATAATGCCTAAAATAATCGCTGTCATAACTGCTTTGATATTGGGCATTGTATCTTGTGCAGCATTAAGTGCACCAAGACCCTGCATGACAATCGGCAACTTCTTTGTTACTTTTAATTTATTTTGTTAATTCAAGTGATTTTCCATCACCTAATATTGAATAAATATATCCACCAGAATTCGATCTATTGCCTTTGTGCTCTGACCGACTAAGTGTTTGCTTGATTGCATCGTTAATTGTTTTAGTGTCTAAATTAGCAATCCATGTATCAATTTGTTTTTTACTTACACCCCAATCAGATAATTGTTGGCGGATGCCAATTGGTTTTGATTTAATAACCTTTGTACCCTCAACCTTTACTGTTTTAGCATTTTTGAATTTAGAATGAAATTGATATCCGATAGTTACACCAGTTGTTCCGTTTCTTTTTACTGGTAATACTGATAGATTAATATCTATTTTATTTGACACTTGTTGGCAAATTTTCTTAATTCTCATTGTTAAAGTTTTTGGCGCTGTATAAGCATCATCAGAAATTCGTAAATAAACCCTTAACTCTAAAATATTAAGGCTTAAGTTAGGTGACTGTGGTTTAGCGTAAGGCTGTGTTAGTGTGTAAATAATTGTTGTCTGATTTTCTTTGCAATTTCTTAATTCGTCAAGAGATTGAATTGTGTAGTTTTCTTGAGATTTAAAGACATCAAACATGTTTTCGTAAAAGTGAATTATCATACCTCCAAACAAATCCTTCGTAAGCGCTGTTTTTTGAATTAACCCTTGTCTTATATCCTTTAATCCTGAGTTTGGGCTGTAAAGGTTAAAAAAGTTGTGAATCTCTAAATCTGATCTGATTGATTTGATTAATTTATTAATTTATTAATTCCAATTTTGGCGTCATTTCCTTGCATTAAAGATTGAATTTCTGGTCTTGTAATAACTACTAGTCCGCCTTGATGAGCGCCAGCTTTTATTTTTTGAATTGCTAATGATATTATTAAGAATGTGATTTGTTTGTAGTAATGAAACAAAGAT
This sequence comes from Candidatus Thiodubiliella sp., assembly GCA_029237605.1. GTDB lineage: Bacteria > Pseudomonadota > Gammaproteobacteria > PS1 > Pseudothioglobaceae > Thiodubiliella. The sequence continues at coordinate 11,531 of JAQRGB010000001.1, read as the reverse complement.
TTAATAATATTATTATTTCGAGCTAACGCATCAATTGTTCTTTCTCTGTCAATTGGCGTTAATATTCTTGTATTACTCATGACAACACCCTCTGCTTTAGTACTAATTTTTTAAATAATTTGTAGTAGTTTAAGGAAAATTTTTTTTCGGCTTAGTAGCAACACATTTCAAGCGGTTGGGGTAACTAATTACGGATAAAGGGTAACTAAATGCGGGTAAAAAGGTAACTAATTGCGGATAAAAGGTAACTAAATATGGATAGGGGTAACTAATTACGGATAAAGGGTAACTAATTACGGATAAAGGGTAACTTTTCTTTTTTAATACCTTTAAAACAAAGTTTTTAAGTTGATTGTATTTGTTGTTTTTAATTAAAAGGGTAACTAATTGCGGATGGGGGTAACTAATTACGGATAGGGGTAACTTTTCTTTAATAGCAATACTTTGAGCGGACGAATAAAGACATACAAGATGCTTGCAGAGGTCTTTAAGTGTTAGTTTTTTGCTTATTTTCATCATAAAATTTTTAAATTAATTTAAAAATTTGTATGAATTAAGCAAATGTATAAACTATAATTAAAACCGTTTTTTAATTACAATTTATGAATTTGGCTCCTCGAGCTGGGCTCGAACCAGCGACAAACGGATTAACAGTCCGTTGCTCTACCAACTGAGCTATCGAGGAATAAGCAAAATATTATAATAGAAATTAAATTTTTTAGTTGGTTATTTTTATAAGTCGGAGGCCAAGTATTATAATAAAAAAATAGGACTAAAATAATTTTAGAGTATCTTTTATTATTAAACTTAAAATCATAGTTTTGCCTTTAACGCTATTGCTATAGTCATATTTTTCATGAACATAGAGCATACTAAAATAATGTTCATCCACTTTAATCTTTTAACCAGTATAACATTATATTTATAAAATTATCTAAGCTTTTAAAAGCCAATATAATAGCTTTATTGCTATATTAATTTAATCAGGGCCAAAGTTCGATATAGCTACTAGTAAAGTAGTAATTACGGTAATTTTTCTTATATAATTTAACATACTTTTATTGGTATACTTTGTATCGAGATTTTCCTGATAAGTTAATATTATTCAGTAAATTATATTATATAAAAATGTTTTTATAATAAAATTATTAGTGTGAAAAAAATTATAAAGAATCAATCAACGCATCACCAAACTCAGAACAAGATAATAAAGTAGCATCGTCCATTAGTCTTTCTAAATCATAAGTTACAGTCTTATTTTGAATTACATTCGACATAGCTTTTAATACGCTATCTGCAGCTTTCGTCCAACCAATATGCCTAAGCATCATCTCTGCTGAGAGAATAATTGATCCTGGATTAACTTTATTTTTTCCAGCGTATTTTGGTGCTGTTCCGTGTGTGGCCTCAAATACTGCCGTGGTATCTGATAAATTAACACCTGGTGCAATACCGATACCACCAACTTGAGCCGCCAAAGCGTCTGATATATAATCGCCATTCAGATTAAGTGTGGCAATCACTGAATATTCTTCTGGACGCAATAGTATTTGCTGCAAGAAAGCATCAGCAATCACATCTTTAATAATGATAGTTGTGCCAGTATTTGGATTACTGAACTCACACCAAGGCCCATCACCTATAATTTTTGCGCCAAATTCATCTTGTGCAAGCTGGTAACCCCAATCTCTAAAACTACCTTCAGTAAACTTCATAATATTACCTTTGTGCACTAAAGTAACTGAGTCTTTGTCATTGTCAATGGCATATTGAATAGCAGCACGCACTAAACGTTGAGTACCTTCTTGTGAAACTGGTTTTATGCCAATACTAGAAGTTTCAGGAAAGCGAATTTTAGTTGCACCCATTTCATTTTGCAAGAAGTCGATAACCTTTTTTGCTTCATCTGTACCTGCTTGATATTCAATACCTACATAAATATCCTCAGAGTTTTCTCTAAAAATTATCATATCAACCTTTTCAGGCGCTTTAACTGGTGTTGGTGTACCAATAAAGTATTGCACTGGGCGTTGACATATAAATAAATCAAGCTCTTGACGAATTGTGACATTTAATGAGCGCACGCCCCTACCAACAGGTGTGGTTAATGGACCTTTTATTGCTACTGAAAACTCTTTAATGGCATCAAGGGTTTCTTGTGGGAGGTATTCACCATACAAATTATTGGCTTTTTCGCCAGCATAGATCTCTATCCATTGAATAGCTCTTTCGCCGTGATAAGTTTTTTTCACAATTGCATCAATGACTTTTTTCATTACTGGTGAGATATCAACACCAATGCCATCGCCTTCAATATAAGCAATAACCGGCTTGTTTGGTACCTGGATAACACTATCTTTTAAAGTAATTTTTTCGCCATCAATTGGCATATGAATATGACTACTAATCATTTATTGGTTATTTTATTACAAAACGTAATATTATAGCGTCTTCCCCATCTGAATAATATTTTTCACGTATGTTAATTTTTTCAAATCATAACTTATTATAAAATAATAAAGCATTTATAATTATAAATGCGCACTTCAATAAATACCTCTTTGATACCTGATCCTTGTAGTTAATAGACAAACAACTTCGTGTCCAATTCCTTTATGCTGATAATCAGGGTGAATGCAAATATTGAGTAAATCAGCAGAATCATACGCGTGTAGTATAATAGGACTATAGCCCAACACTTGATTGACGTGCCAAAGTATTAAAATTGTCTAGTATATGAGTGAATTTAGCCTTATCCTAAGGCTTCTTATAAGTCAGTTGTTATATTGTTAAAACATCACAAATGTCTCGTTTGTCAAATATTCTAAAGAAAATATTGATAAGCTTTATTGTTAGTTTCGTTTTGGTAGAAGTAACCAAGTTCATCAAAATTGCTCTCAATATTCTGCACATCATCAACTTGTAAACCGATTAATACACGTCCAAAGTTAGCACCATAATTGCGATAATGGAATAAGGTGATATTCCAATCACTGCCAATTTTTTTCAAGAAGTCTAACAAAGCACCAGGGCGCTCAGGGAATTCAAAACGATATAACACTTCATTACCAACATCGGCACGCCCACCAACCATATAACGAATATGCGTCTTGGCAATAGAATTATCACTCATATCTAAAATATCAAATGATTGTGATAGTTTGTTAATCAGTACCTTTTTTCTTTAAGCCCTTCGCTAAGCGCAACGCCAACAAAAATACGCGCTTGGTCATTCGGTGTGTAACGATAATTAAATTCGGTGATTGCATGACTGTCTAACAATTCACAAAACTGCAAAAAACTACCTGGTTTTTCATCAATAGTAGCGGCAATAATAGCTTCATTTTGTTCACCTAAATCAGCACGCTCAGCGATATAACGTAAACGGTCAAAATTCACATTTGCACCTGAAATAATGGCGACTAAATTCTCGTCCTTAATATTATTTTGCTCAATATATTTTTTCAATCCTGCCGTAGCAAGAGCGCCAGCAGGCTCTGCAATAGATCGTACATCTTCATAAATATCTTTAATTGCGGCACAAATTTCATCATTACTTACAAGTACAACCTCATCTACCACTTTTTTGGCAATCGGATAAGTCACTTCACCGATTTGTTTAACTGCAACACCATCAGCAAAACGCCCTACTTCTGGCAAGGCAACGCGTTCACCATTTTTAAGTGCTTGATATAAAGTTGGCGAATCTTCTGGCTCAACACCTATAATTTGAATATTTGATGCATAATGTTTAATATAAGTAGCAATACCTGCAATTAACCCGCCTCCACCCACAGGGATAAATATCTTATCCATTTTTGGGTTTTGTTTTAATAATTCTTTAGCAATAGTAGCCTGACCAGATATCACTTCAATATCATCATATGGATGGATAAAAACCAAATCTTGCTGTTGTTCTAATTGTTTAGCGTAAACAAATGCATCATCATACATATCGCCGTGCAATACTACTTTACCACCAAGTTGTTCAACAGCATTAACCTTAATTTTAGGTGTGGAAAGTGGCATTACAATCACTGATTCAATACCTAGTTTACTCGCAGACAATGCAACACCTTGTGCGTGATTACCTGCACTTGATGCCACTACGCCTTTAGCCGCCTGTTCAACTGATAACCCAGATATTTTTTGATAAGCGCCTCTGAGTTTAAAAGAATGCACTATCTGTTTATCTTCACGCTTTAGATAAATGGTATTTCCGCTACGCATACTGAGTTGATACGCCATACTTAATGGCGTATCACTTGCAATATCATAAACGCGCGTAGAATTTACTAAATCAACAATATTTTGCATATAACTCCTGTAAATAATCAATCCCTACATAAGTATATTTGGAATGTTTACCATCTAATACTGTAAATGCATCGTTAGGCTCGCCTAAGTGATTGAGCACTACCATTGTACCATTAAACTTATGCATCTTAGTATATTCATTCACAGTAACTAATGTTTTTAATTCTGCATTTGTTGCTGCGATAATGCCATTATATGAATCCTCAAAAACAATCGCCTGATTAGGTCTAATATTCATTTTTTTCAACACATAGTGATAAATATCCCCTGCTGGTTTAAGATTTGACACCACATTACCTGCGCCAATTACTTCAAACCAATCAAGCGCATCAGCACCTAGGGTATGAGTAATGAGAGCATCGACATTTGCAGGCGTAGTTGTGGTAGCAATCGCCAACCTCAAGCCAGCTGCACGCGCCTCACTAAACAAACGAGCTACCCCTGTTCTTAAAGGGATAGAGCCAGTATTAACAAGGTGTACATAGATTTTAGATTTTAAGCCGTGTATCTTTTTGGCGAACGCATCTATGTCATCACACTTAAAATCAGAGCGATACGTTTTCAAATAATATTTGATACGTAATTGACCGCCAGTTACATTCAACAATTTGCTATAAAGCTCATTATCCCAAAACCAATCTAACTCTAATTCCTTGAATGCCTCATTAAATGCGACCAAGTGTCCATAATGTTCAGTATTTGCTAATGTTCCATCTACATCAAAAATAAGTGCTTCTAACGTCATGTTTTTATTATAATACGAGGAAAATTTCTATTTTAAATTAACAAACCATTATGCCTAAGCCTAATTTTCAAAATATTCCCGATTACAAATCTAAAAAAAACGAAGATTTTATGTCTGAAGAACAAGTTAAACACTTTAAAAATAAACTCAATTCCTGGATGAATCAATTAATCAAAGATGCTAAAACCACCGTAACGCATATTCAAGAGGATTCATCTAAAGTAGCAGATAATAATGACAGGGCTACACTTGAAGAAGAATTTGCACTTGAGCTAAGAACACGTGATAGAGAAAGAAAATTAATCGGAAAAATTGAAAAAACACTGCATTTAATTGAGTTGGGCGATTATGGCTATTGCAAAACTTGTGGCACTGAAATTTCCCTACAAAGATTGGAAGCACGTCCTACAGCTGATGAGTGTATAGACTGTAAAACCATCGCAGAACGTAAAGAAATCTAAAAATGTTTATAGGACTTACAAGTTTTATTTAGTCCTTTAATTCTTAAACCCTTTTCCTTGGTAATAACACCAACTTTAGTGAGTTTAATGCATAAATTTTTTTCAATAGTTTTGACGCTATTAATGCGTGTATCTGGTACAGTAAAACAAAGTTCATAATCATCGCCACCAGATAATACCACACACCAGTCCTGTGTATCGGTAATGTATTGTGCGACTTCTGTTGATAATGGTAGCGTCATTAAATTGATATTAGCTCCGATTTTTGAGCGCGATAAAATATGAGACAAGTCTTGTTGTAGTCCATCAGAAATATCAATACAACTATTAGCAACACCCAATAATAGTTGGGCTAGTTTTATTTGTGGATCTGGTCGATTAAATTGTTTTAATAGTGCTGTTGATGGTGTTTTATGGTTTTGTATTTGTTGCCACGCTAAGGCAGCGTCACCTAATGTATTAGAGACAAACACACTATCTCCAACTTGTGCGCCTGAGCGTAATAACGCTCTAGGTTTTTCTATAATACCTGTTGCGTTAATAGTAATGCTAAGACTTCCTTTACTAGTATCACCACCGATCAAAGAGATATTGTATTGCTTTGCGAGTATTTTAAGTGACTCAGAAAAATTCTTAAGCCATCTTTTGTCAACACTAGGTAAGGTAAGCGCCAAAGTAAAATAAAGTGGGGTTGCACCCATTGCCGCCAAATCACTAAGACTAACCGCTAGTGACTTATATGCAATATCTTGTGCCGATGTATCTTCTGGGAAATGTACCCCTTTAATTAGAGTATCAACGGTAGTAGCAAGCTTAGTATTTTTATTAAAAAAAACTAAAGCGCAATCATCACCTACACCCAACTCAACTGATTTACCCCAGTTAAAATACCTGCTAATCAAATCAAACTCATTCATACAAATCTTTTTACATATAGGCGTTTTCTTTCTGTGAGTGGTCAGTATAATCTAATATATTTTTAATCTCAGGATAAATTGATTTAAGTTGCGCTTCTACACCATTTTTAAGTGTTATTTTAACCGATGAACAGCCCTGGCAACCTCCACCAAAATTAAGCACTACATCAAACTCTTTGGTAATTTTCACCAACTCAACAAAACCACCATGTGAAGCAAGTTGTGGGTTAATTTCAGCAACAATAGTGTATTTAATTTTTTCTTCAAGTGGCGCGTCCTCTTTTGGTGGCTCTCCTTTAGCATTTGGAGCGGTGATTGTGAGTTTTTTATTTGAACCCTCTTCTTTTAGAGATACTTCAGAATCCTTTAAATAATCAAAATTATTCTCGTCAATAAATGCATTAAAGCCTTTATATTCAAATTTAGAATAGACTTTTCCTAAGTCTTTCTCATAACAAAAATTAAAAGTAACAGCAGCAACAGGTGTATTAGCTTTTTCAACATCAACTTTAAGCCCTAATCCCTCTTCACTTTGTTGGGCAAATAAATTTGCTACATAAGTTTGTGCTTCATCTGTAATATTGAACATAGTTATCCTTGTTAAAAATTATATTATCTATTAATCTTACCTTATTTAAGTAAACTGCAGACAATATTATTATTTTACTTGTGTTTTTATTGATTTTCTTAAAAGTGTTTGCATCTAACACTTCTAAATAATCTAACTGAAAATAGTATTGAAGATATTCAATAGCAGATTGTGTATCTAACTCACCTTTCTTAATTTTTACTTGTCTTCCTAAGACCGCTTGGCCTCCGACTTCAATTTTGCACTCAGATACGCTTAAATATTTATTACGCGTACTCATTGCTAAGCCATCTATCTCACGCACAATCGGTGCTACAATAATCTCAACCCCTGAAGTAAAGCGTTTAATAATGCACAACTGTTGATAATCTTTTTGCCCAAATACCGCCACATCAGGGCGCACAATATCAAACAAACGTTGCACTACTTGCAATACACCATCAAAGAAGTACGGCCTAGTTTTACCACATAAGATTTTTCCCATACCACCAGCCCTAACATTTGACTCCATGCCCTTGGGATAGATCGTCTTAACACTTGGGGTGAATATACAATCGACTTGTTGTGCTTTTAGCAATGCTAAATCCTTATCCAAATTGCGTGGATAAGTGCCAAAATCCTCATTCTCAGCAAACTGTGTTGGATTGACAAAAATACTCACTACCACCCTATCAGCATTTTGTTTAGCGATTTCCACTAACGACAGATGCCCCTGATGCAGACCGCCCATAGTTGGCACAAGGGCAATTTTTGCACTCCCATCACGCCATTTTCTCAAAGTCGGATCGTAGCCATGTCGTTCTGTGAGCCAAGGAGTTGTAGCTAATAATTTTCATACTACAATTAATAACGTTCTATTTCTTCTTCTATTTTGATTTTAGTCAACTCTAATAATTCTTTACTTTATTGGTTGACGACTAAGGGTTATCTTTTTAAACATCTCCAATCACTAACGAATTAAAATTAAAGAATTTGACGTTTTGTCTTTTTTCTTAACAAAAAATTATTACATTCTATCAATCTTTTCTGTTAAAAATTGTTAAATCATATCTTTTAGTGGTTTTTATAAGTTCATATAATTGCATAATTAATTATTGTTTTGACGATTGTATACATATTTATAGATATCTTTTTTAATTAAATTAAAATATTTTAAAATTATTGAACGGTTTTTTTACTCAGAATACACCTAAAAAAATATGTCAAATTAATTCTTTTAATGGCCTATCACACATCAACAGTACCTGGTAAAAATATATACTTACGCCACAATAAATCAGCTTTATCTTAGTTTTTAATTTTAATATTTTGTGAGTTATTACATTATACTGCTAGTATCTTATTCTAGTAATCCTAACACTTGCATAAAAGCAACTAATGAGTCTGCTAGCTATCTAATTTTTGAGTATATGATACTTTTGTAATTAAAATTTATTATATAATTTCTAAAAACTATACTTATTTGTTGGGAAAGTGCTATTTTTAACTGCTTGGATAAAATCTTTAGTAGCAGATTCTATGCTGCCATTACTTAAAAAGTTTTTGACAAATTTCGTTGTATTCTTAGTGATGCCAAGCATATCGTAACTCACTAATACTTGCCCATCACAATCCACACCTGCACCTATGCCAATAGTAGGAATACTAAGTTGTTCAGAGATTTGTTTAGCTAAACTCGCAGGAATGCATTCAAGTAAGATAGCTTTTACGCCCCATATCTCAAGCGCTTTGGCGTCATCTAAAATTCTTTGTGCATCATTTTTATTTCTGCCTTGTACTTTATAACCGCCCATTTCTATAACTGACTGTGGTTGCAAGCCCAAGTGTCCGCAGACTGGAATACTATTATTTTGTAAGGCCTTAAAAGACGCTTTATGTTCGTACCCGCCTTCAAATTTCACCATTTGTGCTCCTGCATCCAGTAAAAGATTAGCATTTTTAAGTGTTTGCTCTGATGTTTGGTAACTTTTATATGGCATATCAGCGATTAATAATGCCTTATTGCAAGTCTTAGCGACTGCTTGAATATGATAAATCATATCCTTTATACTCACACTCAATGTATTTTCATCACCTTTAATAACATTACCAAGTGAATCACCAACAAGTATAGAATCTATGCCACATTCATCAAATACTTGTGCGAATGAAGCATCATAGGCAGTCAAACAAGTAATTTTTTCGTTTCTATCTTTAAAATTTTGTAAATTCATAATTTAATAAGCGTTGAAGTGTCTAGGAGTTGTAAGAGACCCTTGTCTTCCTAAGACCGCTTGGCCTCCGACTTGCTCAATTTCTGCCAACGGCACTAGCACAAAAGCACGATTCATCATCTCAGGATGCGGTATTATTAATTGATGGGTAGCAAGCACTTGCACCCCATAAGTAATAATATCCAAATCAATAGTTCTGGCGCCCCATTCTTTTTCACGCACACGATGTTGTTTAGTTTCAATAGCCTGACATACACGCAATAATTCCAAAGCCGTTAAATGTGTAGTTACTTCACACACAGTATTAATATAATCTGGTTGCTCTGACCCATCAATAGGTGGTGATTGATACAAGCTTGATAACGCTACCACTTTTACATCCTGTGTATCATTTAACGCAATAAGTGCATTTTTAATTTGTTGTTTTGGGTTGTTAAGATTTGAACCCAATCCGATATAAGCTAACAATGTATTAAGGTTCCAATAGCTTCACCCGCATATAAGCGCGTGAGCACGCTATTAGTTCTACCTGATGCAATAATAGTAAAGTCGGATCGTAGCCATGTCGTTCTGTGAGCCAAGGAGTTGTAGTATACATGCCGCCAGAACCTAATGATCCGCCAATTCTGCTAGCAACTTGCTCTAGCTTTTTATCATTTACATGAATTTTATTAATTAGTTTAGTGTTGATATTTTGTCGTGGATCGTCGTCATATACACCACCTTGGTCAGTTAAAATAACCAATTGATTTGCACCAATTAAATTTGTCACTAATGCCGCTAAAGTATCGTTATCGCCAAACTTAATTTCATCCGTGGCAACAGTGTCATTCTCATTGACAATTGGTACAGTATCTAATGTTAATAAAGCATCTAGTGTAGCGCTAATGTTGTTACTTTGCTCTGTATTAGCGAGATTACCATGAGTAAGTAAAACTTGTGCAGTGTGTATATTTTGTTTAGAAAATAAAGATTCATAAGTTTGTACTAATCCCATTTGTCCAACGGCCGCAGCAGCTTGTAGCTGATGAATGCTCTCTGGGCGCTCACTCCAACTAAGGCGTTTCACACCCTCAGCTATAGCACCACTAGATACCAAAACTACATCTACATTTTGTCGTTTAAGTTCGCTAATTTGCTCCACCCACGTAGTAATGGCAATTTTATCCAAACCTTTGCCGTCATTAGTTAATAGAGCCGAACCTATTTTAATTACCCATCTTTTATTCATTACTAAATTCTTTTGTTAATTTAAAAATTCCTTTTATTAAATTCTTACAACCTAAGCCGTTTAACGATGAAATACAAAACACTTCACCTTTATACTTAATCGCCTTTACAATTTTAGCAGTAACTGTTATACGCTCATCTTTTGGCAACAAATCTATTTTATTAATCACAGAACGACATGGCTACGATCCGACTTTCTTGATCGTATTTTGTTAGTTCGCTCTCAATAGTTAAGAAGTTATTCACTGGGTTAGATCCATCAGCTGGCATTACGTCTAATATATGTAATAACGCCTTAGTACGAGACAAATGTTTTAAAAACTCAAATCCTAAACCCACACCTTTGCTGGCATCTTTTAGTAATCCAGGAATATCTGCCATGACAATATGTTCATCATAATATGATACCACGCCCAATGACGGATGAAGAGTAGTAAACGGATAATCAGCCACCTTTGGTTGTGCACTGGAAAACTGCCTAATAAGGCTAGACTTGCCAGCATTCGGCATACCTAATAAGCCTATATCTGCCATAACGCTCATTTCTAAATTGATTTCACGCACCTCACCCAATGATCCTGATGTGGTTTTACGTGGCGCACGATTAGTACTAGATTTAAAACGCGTATTGCCCAAGCCATGAAAACCGCCTTTAGCGACCAGTATCTTTTGGTTGTGCTTGACCATCTCAGCAATTAATTCATCGGTTTCTGAATCATAAATTTTAGTACCAAGTGGTATTTCAACTATCAAATGTTGGGCTGACTTACCGCGTTTATTTTGTCCTTGCCCAGGTTGTCCATTTCTCGCCCTAAACAAGCGATTAAAACGAAATTCACTCAGTGTATTTAACCCTTCTTGTCCGCAAAAATACACATCACCACCATCACCACCATCACCACCATCAGGCCCACCATCAGGAATATATTTTTCCCTACGAAAACCTAAGCATCCTGCACCACCTTTGCCAGCTTCAACACGAATTGATGCAGAGTCAACAAATTTCATAATTATACAAACTCCCTCAAGTCGGAGGCCAAGCGGTCTTAGGAAGACAAT